>NZ_JBEPML010000048.1:0-1237 GCF_040545735.1 Aquamicrobium terrae | reverse complement strand
CTCCACGCTAGCCAGCAGATCGTGGCCGAACGGCAGCAGCGCGCCATCGATCGCGGGCGCGGCATCGGCTGCTGATTGAAGCCAGACGAACGAAAAAAGCCAGACAGCCAGGGCCGGGAACAAAACCGCAGGCAAACATTATCTACGCCAAGGCCTTGCAGCGTCACAACCGACCAGAACGACATTGTCGTCGATGGCAGTCACGGTGTTGCAGTCTTATGCCCATTCGGTGATGGCGCTACGACGTGGTCGAAGCTGAAGAAGAGGTTCTCGTTCAAATGATCGAGTCCGACCCACGGGTCTTTGCCGCACATAAGCTGTGGGTATCGAAACGTGCAGACCGCGAACCGGTCAAGCGGCGCCGGGATTTGGCACAGGCGAAGGTAATGGCGCAATTCACAGCCTCACATTTCGACCACCTGCCCTATGAAGCGAACGCCGTCAGGTCGCCACCAAAAGCCGTTTTCGAAGACGCCAAGCATGGGCGTGAGCAGGGCCCTTCTACCCTACCTGATGGCGGTCAAATCATAATATCTGTCCTCAATCCCGAAGAATTGAAAAACGGTAGCACCCTGTGGAGCTATGAGCTTGAACGGCGCGTCATTCGAACACCCGGACCACCGCCATTTCCCGGTATGAACTCTATGCCCGCGCTTTCCAAAGCGGTAAGTATCTTTGCAGCCGTCTCACGGCGACCACCCAGAACGCCATCTTCAGCCTCTAGGCGCGCAATAGTCGGCTCAGAAACCCCAGAATGGCTAGCAAGATCTCCCTGCGACCATCCTAAGAGCGCACGGGCTGCCTTGACTTGGCGGATTGTTATTTCACTATTTGATAGTTTTTCTATTGACATTGCGCACTAATTGATATTTTTTCCATCAAAGCTTCGGTGTCTAGATTCGTCACGCGGCGACAGATATCGAAGCGGCTGACCTTGATGCGCGAACATCTTGGCCAGCCTAACCATAACCAAGCTGTGTGGAGCTCGGATCATGGCTGATTCCGACAATAGCACGACTTTGCCTTTCCACACCCAGTGTCGAAAGCGCGATTTTATCGGAGCAACTGGTCGGGTGCCAGCCGCTGCATCCACGGCACCCGGGAGCGAAGCCCCCGATCCTGTTGTCGTGCTTGCTGAGCTTTGGCGCGATGCGCATGCGCGGGCCCTTGCGCTGTGCCGGCGCCAGCAGCGGCTGGAAAGCAGGATCGCGCGGACGACGGGTTCTCTGCCCACTTC
>NZ_JBEPML010000047.1:0-1533 GCF_040545735.1 Aquamicrobium terrae | reverse complement strand
TGTTCGGCGTCAGCGCCTTTGGCACAGATCTGGGGTTGCGGATAATGGAGGGATTGGGTCTCGTCGCAGTGACGTAAGGAACGCAGATGAGACCCAATCCCTCCAGCCCAAAATTGGCTGCCAAGCCCACCAAGAAGCCCGCCGAGGTGGTGGTGAAAGATATTCGCCGTGCCACACGCCGGCATTTCTCGGCCGAGGATAAAATCCGCATCGTGCTCGAAGGCCTGCGCGGCGAGGAGAGCATCGCTGAACTGTGCCGCCGCGAAGGCATCGCCCAGAGCGTGTATTATTCCTGGTCAAAAGAATTCCTTGAGGCTGGCAAACGCCGTCTGGCCGGGGACACGGCCCGTGCCGCCACCAGTGACGAGGTCAAGGATCTGCGCCGTGAAGCACTGGCTCTCAAGGAATGCGTGGCCGACCTGACGCTCGAGAACCGCCTGCTTAAAAAAAGCATGATCGCGGATGGGGGCGACCAAGAATGAGGTATCCCGCCGCAGAAAAGCTCGAGATCATCCGCCTCGTCGAGCAATCCCATCTGCCCACCCGACAGACGCTGGAGAAACTGGGCATCCCACGCCGCACCTTTGCCCGCTGGTATGCCCGCTACCTTGATGGTGGGCCTGAGGCGCTGGAAGACCGCCCCTCGGCGCCAAGCCGGGTATGGAACCGGCTGCCCGAGAATGTGCGCAAACAGATCATCGACATGGCGCTGGAGGAAAGCGAACTCTCGCCCCGCGAGTTGGCCACCAAATTTACCGATGAGAAGCAGTACTTTGTCTGCGAGGCCACGGTTTATCGCCTGCTCAAGGCACAGGATCTGATCGCCAGCCCAGCCTATATCGTCATCAAGGCCCGCGACGAGTTCCACACCAAGACGATGCGACCAAACGAGATGTGGCAGACCGACTTCACCTATTTCAAGCTGATCGGTTGGGGCTGGGTTTACCTCTCAACCGTGCTCGACGACTATTCCCGCTACATCATCTCGTGGAAGCTGTGCACCACCATGACGGCGGGCGATGTCACCGACACGCTGGACTTGGCGCTGGCCGCATCAGGTTGTGACAGCGCCACCGTGCTGCACATGCCGCGCCTGCTCTCGGACAATGGCCCGAGCTATGTCGCGGGCGAACTGGCCGCCTATATCGAGGCCCAGTCCATGAGCCACGTGCGCGGCGCCCCCTTTCACCCCCAGACACAGGGCAAGATCGAGCGCTGGCACCAGACCTTGAAAAACCGCATCCTACTGGAGAATTATTACCTGCCCGGCGATCTCGAAGCCCAGATCGAAGCCTTCATCGAGCACTACAACCACCAGCGCTATCACGAAAGCCTGGGCAATGTGACGCCCGCAGATGCCTACTTTGGCCGCGATCGGCAGATCCACGCCCAGCGCGCCGCCATCAAGAAACAGACCATCGAACATCGCCGCTTGCAGCACCGCAAGCTCGCCGCCTAAAAGCCAACCCCTGACGAGGCCCGCTCTCCGTTAACGCCACGCCAAACCTGCGCCAAATGTTTCGACGACGGACA
>NZ_JBEPML010000046.1:0-1709 GCF_040545735.1 Aquamicrobium terrae | reverse complement strand
TTATGCGACTTTGACATATTGCCGCAAAATAGAAATGTCCTGTTTCTGCAAAGTTGGAATGTCGCTCCTGCCCTTGAGGTGCCAGTGTTCACCTCGATGGGATGGGAGGCTGCAGATTGGGACTGATATTGATGAGCGAGCGCGAGCTGCAGCGTATCGAGGTGCTGTCGAAGGTTTTGGAGCGGCGCATGACGGTTGTCTCGGCCGCGCATGTCCTGGATATGACGACGCGTCAGGTGCAGCGTCTGCTGAAGGCGTTCCGGGCCGAAGGCGCCGCCGCACTTCGGCACAAGGCACGAGGACGACCATCGAACCATCGATATGACGCTGGCGTCGGCGAACTGGCGGTTCAGTTGGTTCGGGAACATTATCTCGACTTCGGGCCAACCTTTGCGGCGGAGAAGCTGGCAGCGAACCACGGCCTGGTCGTGTCGCGAGAGACATTGCGCAAATGGATGGCTGAAGCCGGAATCTGGCTGTCCCGAAAGCAACGCAGGACGTTCCATCAGCCCAGATTACGTCGAGAGTCATATGGCGAACTGGTGCAGATCGACGGCAGCGATCATCGCTGGTTCGAGGAGCGGGGTGATCCATGCACCCTGCTCGTCTTCATCGACGACGCGACCAGCACGCTCCAGCAGCTTCGCTTTGTGAAGTCGGAGAGCACCTTCAGCTACTTCGAGGCGCTCGAACTCTATCTGAAGGCGCATGGCTGTCCGGTGGCGTTCTATTCCGACAAGCACACGGTGTTCCGCGTTCCCAAGAAGGACGCCAAGGCCGGCCGTGGTATGACGCAGTTCGGCCGTGCTCTGGCGGAACTCAACATCGAGATCCTATGCGCAAATTCCAGTCAGGCCAAAGGCCGGGTCGAAAGGGTCAATCGCACGCTGCAGGACCGCCTCGTGAAAGAACTGCGTCTCGCCGGCATATCGGATATGGCGGCTGCCAATGCGTTCTTGCCGGCGTTCACGACCGACTTCAACGAGAGGTTTGCCAAGGTCCCTGCCCGACCGGACAACTTGCATCGCGCATTGAATGTTGCGCCGGATCGGCTGCGTGACGTGCTGTGCAAGCGGGAGCAGCGTTATGTCGGCCGGCAATTGTCGTTCTCATATGAACGGCGACAGATCATGCTGGAGAAGAACGATGTCTCGATCGGTCTGGTCGGCAAATATGTCGACGTCCATGAGTTTGCGGACGGCCGCGTCGACATTCGCTGGAAGGCATGCTCTCTGCCCTATGCGATTTTTGACAAGGAGCAGCGTGTAACCCACACGGCGATCACCGAGAACAAACGGCTCGGCGAAGTGCTGACCTGGATCAAGGCTCAGCAGGACGAGGCGCGGCCTCCGCCGAAGATCAAGACCAACAGCGAGCAGACCGGCTACAAGAAGCGCGGAACAAAACCGGGGCGCAGGACGGATTTCATGAACGATCCTGCTGTCATCGCACGACGAGAACAGGCTTTGGCAAGGTTGGCCGCGGCCGAGTGAGCGGCTGTCAAAGCTAAAGCCGAGGGAGCTTGACTGGAACGCCCCCGATCGGGCTGCGCAACCCCGACCAGCTTACGCCCGATCGGACGCTCACGTCGGCGCGAGGAAGCGCCTCACTGTCGCATTTCTAACTTGCCGCGCCCTGCCTTCCCAAGCGTGGGAGGCGACATTTCTATTTTGCACAACCCGCGACATTTCTACATCGCCGCCACATGA
>NZ_JBEPML010000045.1:0-1849 GCF_040545735.1 Aquamicrobium terrae | reverse complement strand
AGCCAAGGACGAGATTGATGCCTTCCTACCGTTCCCGCACGACGACGCATGGCCGCAACATGGCGGGGGCGCGCGGGTTGTGGCGCGCGACGGGGATGAAGGACGGCGATTTCGGCAAGCCGATCATCGCGGTGGTGAACTCGTTCACCCAGTTCGTGCCGGGCCATGTGCACCTGAAGGACCTCGGCCAGTTGGTGGCGCGCGAGATCGAGAAGGCGGGGGGCGTGGCCAAGGAGTTCAACACCATCGCCGTCGACGACGGCATCGCCATGGGCCATGACGGCATGCTCTATTCGCTGCCCTCGCGCGAGATCATCGCCGACAGTGTCGAATACATGGTCAACGCCCATTGTGCGGACGCCATGGTGTGCATCTCCAACTGCGACAAGATCACGCCCGGCATGCTGATGGCGTCCTTGCGCCTCAACATCCCCACCGTGTTCGTCTCGGGCGGGCCGATGGAGGCGGGCAAGGTGGTGCTGAAGGGCGAGCAGCATGCGCTCGACCTGGTCGACGCCATGGTGGCGGCGGCCGACGACAAGGTCTCGGACGAGGACGTCAGGGCCATCGAGCGCTCGGCCTGCCCGACCTGCGGCTCGTGCTCGGGCATGTTCACCGCCAACTCCATGAACTGCCTGACCGAGGCGCTCGGCCTGTCGCTGCCCGGCAACGGCTCGACGCTGGCCACCCATGCCGACCGCCGGCGCCTGTTCGTCGAGGCCGGCCACCTGATCGTCGATCTGGCCCAGCGCTGGTACGAGCAGGACGACGCCACCGCCCTGCCGCGCACCATCGCCTCCAGGGGGGCGTTCGAGAACGCCATGACCCTCGACATCGCCATGGGCGGCTCCACCAACACGGTGCTGCACATCCTGGCCGCCGCCCATGAGGGCGAGATCGACTTCACGCTGGCCGACATCGACGCCCTGTCGCGCAAGGTGCCGTGCCTGTGCAAGGTGGCGCCGGCCAAGGCCGACGTCCACATGGAGGACGTGCACCGGGCCGGCGGCATCTTCGCCATCCTCGGCCAGCTCGACAGGGCCGGCCTCATCAGGCGCGACCAGCCGACGGTGCACGCCGCGACGCTGGGCCAGGCGATCGAGCACTGGGACATCTCGCGCACCGACAGCCAGAAGGTGCGCGACTTCTACCTCGCCGCCCCCGGCGGCGTTCCCACCCAGACGGCCTTCAGCCAGGACCGGCGCTGGGAGAGCCTCGACCTCGACCGCGAGAAAGGCGTCATCCGCTCGGCCGCGCATCCCTTCACGAAGGACGGCGGGCTGGCGGTGCTGAAGGGCAACCTTGCCGTGGACGGCTGCATCGTCAAGACGGCGGGCGTCGACGAGAAGATCTGGACCTTCACCGGCCCGGCCAAGGTGTTCGAGAGCCAGGACGCGGCGGTCAAGGGCATTCTCGGCAACGAGGTCGAGGCCGGCGACGTGGTGGTCATCCGCTATGAGGGGCCGCGCGGCGGGCCGGGCATGCAGGAGATGCTCTATCCGACCAGCTACCTGAAGTCGAAGGGGCTGGGGGCGGCCTGCGCGCTGCTCACCGACGGGCGCTTCTCGGGCGGCACGTCGGGCCTGTCGATCGGCCATGTCTCGCCCGAGGCGGCCCTTGGCGGCACCATCGGCCTGGTGCGCGACGGCGACATCGTCGCAATCGACATTCCAAACCGCTCCATCCGCCTGGCCGTGCCGGAGGCCGAACTGGCCGAACGCCGCGCCGAGCAGGACGCCCGGGGCTGGAAGCCGGCCGAGCAACGCCGCCGCAACGTCACCACAGCCCTCAAGGCCTACGCCGCCTTCGCAACAAGCGCAGACAAGGGCGCCGTCCGGAAACTGCCGGA
>NZ_JBEPML010000044.1:0-2326 GCF_040545735.1 Aquamicrobium terrae | reverse complement strand
TGGGCGAAGGGGACGATTTTTGCGGGCAGGCGTTTCTGGTGGCCGTCGAGCTTGCCGATCTCGACCTCGGTGCCGATGGCGGCATGTGTTGCGTCGACCCTGGCCAGGGCGATGTTCTTCTTCAGCAGCGGCGAGCGCATCGAGGAGGTGACTTCGCCGACCTGGGCGCGGCCGATATGGATGCAGTCGCCATGGCCGACCGCGACATTGCTGTCGATATCGAGACCGACGAGCTTGCGCACGGGATGCTCCTTGCGCCGGATCAGCGCCTCGCGGCCGATGAAGTCGTCGGTCTTGGACTTGAGCGGCACGGTAAAGCCGATGCCGGCCTCGAACGGATCGGTCTGGTCGGAGAACTCGTACCCGGCGAAGATCAGCCCCGCCTCGATGCGCAGCATGTCGAGCGCCAGGAGCCCCATCGGCTTCAAGCCCAGCGGCTGGCCAGCTTCCCATACCGCATCGAACACGGTGCCGGCATCGCGCGGATGGCACCAAACCTCATAGCCGAGCTCGCCGGTATAGCCGGTGCGCGACACCACCACAGGCACGCCGTTCTCGCCGCCGATGCGCCCGATGGTGAAGCGGAACCATTCCACCTCCTCAAGCCGCGGCTGGTGCGGCGGCGTCCAGATCACCTCCTTGAGGATGGCGCGGCTGTTGGGGCCCTGCACGGCGATGTTGTGCATCTGGTCGGTGGAGGCGCGCACCAGCACCTTCAGCCCGAGTTTGTCGGCCGTCTCGCGCAGCCACACGCCCGAATAGTCGTCGCCGCCGATCCAGCGGAAATTGTCCTGTCCCAGCCTCAGCAGCGTGCCGTCGTCGATCATGCCGCCATGTTCATAGCACATGGCGCTGTAGACCACCTGGCCCACGCCCAGCTTCTTGACGTCGCGGGTCAGCGTGTATTGCAGCAGCGCCTCGGAATCCGGGCCGGTGACCTCGAACTTGCGCAGCGCCGACAGGTCCATCACCACCGCCTTCTGGCGACAGGCCCAATACTCCTCGATCGGCCCTTCCTTGGCGAAGGAATTGGCCAGCCAGTAGCCCTTGTATTCGACGAAGTTGCGCGTGTGCTGGGCAAAGCGCGAATGGAAGGCGGTTTCTGTGGTCATTTTCGGCTCGGAATCCGGAGTTACGCGGCGGGCGATGGCGCGCGAGAACCTGTTCTTGTCGGAATAGGTGCGCACATGGATGTCGGTCAGGTTCCAGCCATTGGCCGGCGTGGTGTCGTCGGGGCAGGCCGAGGACACGCACACGATGTCGGTGAGCGCGCGCAACAGGACATAGTCGCCCGGCCGCGACCACGGCTCGTCCGAATACATCACCCCATGCGCGTCGATGCCGGTGTTGAAGAAGAAGTTCACCGCCATCCAGCCCGCCCGCGGGCGCACGCCCTTGTCGGCCAGCGCCCGGTTGAAGTTCTCCGAGCAGTTGGCATGGCCCGGATAGCCGATGTCGTCATAGTATTTGGCGTAGCAGGCCAGCGCGAAGGCGTCGTGACGCCCGCAGGTGTCCTGCACCACCTCGACCAGCGGCTCGAAGTCCTGGTCGTAATATTTGGCGTGCAGGCCGGGCATCGGATAGGCATGGCCCATCAGCGAGCGGGTGGCGGTGACATCGAGGGGGTTGTCGAGGCCCTTGTCGAGCTTGCGGGCCGAAAAACACTGGAAGTCGGTGCACTGGCGCCCGTCGACATCGATGATCTGGATGAATTCGCCCGCACGCACGAAAAACGACTGTGCGGTGGCCGACCTGACCCTCAGGTCGAGCACCGGATCGGCCAGCGGCTCCGGCAGCTCCGCGCCCCTGGCCCGTGTCTGCACGCGCGCCCGGCGCACCAGAACCAGGATCGGCGTGACCGTGTCGTGGCCGTCGACGGCCATCGGCCCGCCCGGCGCGGCGACCACCAGGCTGCCGTCGCGGGTGACAGTGAACGTCTCCTCGGTCCCCGCCGGCGTCAAGCCGTCGAACAGCCGCACCGCCTCGGCCTTGGCAAGGTCGATGCGGCGCCGGGTCAGCCCGGCGCGGAAAGCGGCCAGGCTGCTGTTGTCGCCGGCAAGCAGCGCCTGCAGGCCGGCGGCGTTGGAATTGGACCTGACGCCGAGGATCGCGGCATCGGTGCGGCCCGAGGCGTCAGCCGCCACCAGCTCGCAGGCCTGCCCGCCCTCAAGATCGCGCACCGTGACCGTATCCCCGGCCTCGACCGACACAAACACCGCGCCTGCGCCCGCAACCTCATAGCGCTCCATCCCTGCAGGCAGCGCGAGCGAGCCGGGAAGCAAAATCCCGCTCGCACGAGGTGGGCCAGGCACCACATCGGGATAAG
>NZ_JBEPML010000043.1:0-2469 GCF_040545735.1 Aquamicrobium terrae | reverse complement strand
CGGTCGGCACGCTTTGGCTATGGGGTTTTGTGTTCTGGGGCTGCCAGGGGGTGAACAGCTTGAGAAGCGTGTATTGGCCCGATCGGGTCGATGACGTTCTTTGCGGGCTGGACAGCAGAGCTTTTTGAGGCGTTCCGGTGTGCGCTTGTCCGACGGGGAGCGATCGCCATTCGACACGGCGCACGCCATCCCGTTGGCCGCCGCTGGGTTGAAGAGGCCATATGACTGAGCGAGCCATGCCGGGTCATGGCGCATTCTCCCGGTTCGTTACCATCGTATTTGGCGGTCCGCGGGGCTGACGCCAGCGTTGGAACACCTCGATGACAATCATGGGTCCGCCGCAGCACGGGCATGGCGGGTGAACGTCCGACGGGTCTTCGGCTGTGGCGTGATCGGGCGGCGGGGCGGCGTTCAGAAGCTCGCGGGCACAGGCGATGTTGGCCTTGCGTGCGCTGCCAGCGAGCAGGCCATAGTGCCGAATGCGATGGAAGCCGCGCGGCAGAACATGCAGCAGGAAGCGGCGGATGAACTCGTCGGCGACGATGGTCATGACCTGCTGTCGGTCGGCGCCGGAGCAGCGGTAATTCTTGTAGCGGAAGGTGACGCTGGTCTGGTCGAAGGCGATAAGGCGGCTGTTCGAGATCGCCACACGGTGGGTGTAGCGCGAGAGATAGGCGAGAACGGCTTCAGGGCCGGCGAAGGGCGCTTTGGCATAAACAACCCACCGCTTCCTTCGGACCGGCGCAAGGTGGCGCAGGAAGACACGCCGGTCGCTGAGACCCGCCAGCTTGCCGAAGAAGACGAGCCTTCCAGCACCATGGAGTTCGAGCAGCCGGGTCAGGAACAGGCGCCTGAACAGTGCGCCCAGCACCCGCACCGGCAGCAGGAAGGTCGGGCGTGACGATATCCATTGTCCGGCCGGTGTGAGGCCGCCACCGGGCACGATCATGTGGATGTGCGGATGGTGGCTCATGGCCGATCCCCAGGTGTGAAGCACCGCGGTGATGCCGATGCGGACGCCCAGATGTTTTGGGTCGGCAGCGATCGTCAACATCGTCTGGGATGCCGCCTTGAACAGCAGGTCGTAGACCAGTGCCTTGTTGTGGAAGGCAATGTCGGCGATCTCGGCGGGCAACGTGAACACCACATGGAAGTATCCGACAGGGAGAAGATTGGCCTGCTGGGCTTCCAGCCAGGCGTGTGCTGCAGCGCCCTGGCACCTCGGACAGTGCCGGTTGCGACAGGAGTTATAGGCGATCCGCTGGTGCCCGCAGTCAGAACAGGCTTCAACGTGGCCGCCGAGAGCTGCGGTGCGACAGGTCTCGATCGCAGACATGACCTTGAGCTGGTCCAGGCTCAGATGCCCGGCATGGGCAGCGCGATAGGCAGGCCCGGCCGCTCGGAAGATATCGGCGACCTCGATGGTGGCGCGCACTCGCTCAGCCGTCGGGCGACTTGCCTTCCATCAGCGCCATCAGTCGATCAAGAGGGCCGGCGACCGCGTGGATCGTTCGAGTGGACACCTTGGCGTAGAGCGCGGTCGTCTCAAGCTTGCTGTGTCCGAGCAAAACCTGGATGACGCGGATATCGGTGCCATCTTCGAGAAGATGGGTGGCGAAGCTGTGCCGTAATGTGTGCGGACTGACACGCTTATGGATCCCGGCCACTTCGGCTGCTTCCTGCACCGCGCGATGCAGCTGTCGTGACGAGATCGGATCCGTGCGGCTACGCCCTGGAAACAGCCAGCCATGAGGCAGCATCACGCCACGCCGCTTTCCTTCGCGCCACCACAGACGCAAAAGCTCCAGCAGTTGCGGCGAGAGCATGGCGTTGCGGTCCTTGCGTCCCTTGCCCTGTTCGACACGGATCAACATGCGGGTCGAGTCGATATCGTCGATCTTGAGATGCGCGACCTCGGAGACACGCAGGCCCGCGCCATAAGCGACCCCCAGTGCGGCCTTGTACTTGATGCCTGGCGCGGCCTCGAGCAGACGTGCGGCTTCCTCCACGCTCAGAACGTCGGGCAGCTTGCGCGGATTGCGGGTGATCACCAGAGTGCGCGACAGATCTCGCCGGTTCAGCGTCACCGTGAACAGAAAGCGCAGCGCGGAAACCGTGCTGTTGATCGTCGCCGGACCCACACCGGTCTCATGCTGATGCAGTTGGTAATGCCGTATGTCTTTGGCGGTAGCGCTGTCGGGAGGACGCCCGAGGAAGGCAGCAAAGTTCCGGACGTGCCGCACATAATCCTGCTGCGTATGGGCGCCCAGGCCCCGCATCACCATATCTTGCTGCATCCGTTGACGCAGCGGTGTGATCGGGGCATTGGTCTGATAGGTCGTCATGGTGAGTTCCTCCTGTTGAAAGGAACGCCATGTTCGGACCCCAGCCTCTAGCTGCCCAGAGCCTCAGACGAATCCATCAAGTCTCACCACGCGCGTCCCTCCCGCGAAGCGGGTTCGTGCATGG
>NZ_JBEPML010000042.1:0-3141 GCF_040545735.1 Aquamicrobium terrae | reverse complement strand
GACAACACCCTGTTCTACAAGGACGGAACCATGATGCTCCTCGGCGACGCAAAGAAAATGACCGAGGAAATCGTCAAGGCTATGGATCACTGAGGTCCAAGGCCCACCCGAATGCAAGCGGCCCGGAAGCAATTCCGGGCCGTTTTCGTTTTTCATCCCTGTCGCATCAGCCCCAGCGCCCGGCCACCGGCGTCCAGATCACGTCCTCGATGCGGTTGGCGCACGCCGCCAGCATCACCAGACGGTCGAAACCCAGCGCGATGCCGCTGGCGTCCGGCATGATGGCGAGCGCGGCCAGAAACTCCTCGTCGATCGGATAGCGCTCGCCATAGATGCGCTCCTTCTCGTCCATGTCGGCCTCGAAGCGCTTGCGCTGCTCGACCGGATCGGTCAGCTCGCCGAAGCCGTTGGCCAGTTCCACGCCGCAGCAATAAAGCTCGAAGCGCTCCGCCACGCGCCGATCGTGCGGGGCGGGACGGGCAAGGGCCGCCTCGACTATGGGGTATTCGCACAGCACCGTGGCGCGCCCCGGCCCCAGCTGCGGCTCGACGCACTCCACCATCACCCGGCTGTAAAGGTCGGACCATGTATCGTCCGGCGCGGTGCGCAGCCCGGCCTGCACCAGCGCCGCATGCAGCGCGTCGCGGTCGGTGCCGCCGTCTTCCGCCACCGTCGCCAGAAGGTCGATGCCGGCATGGCGCTGGAACGCCTCGGCCACCGTGACGCGCTCCGGCTTCAGATAGGGATCGGCTTCGCGGCCGCGGAAGGAAAATGTCCGCACCCCTGCCCGGTCGGCCGCCAGCGCCAGCAATGCCGCGCAATCGGCCATCAGGTTCTCATAGGCCTCGCCGACCCGATACCATTCGAGCATGGTGAATTCGGGATGGTGCAAGGCCGAGCGCTCGCGGTTGCGATAAACGGGGCCGAGCGAAAAGATACGCCGCTCCCCGGCCGCCAGAAGCTTCTTGCAGGCGAATTCGGGCGAGGTGTGCAGAAAAAACGGCTGGGTGGAGCCGTCCGGCCTGATTTCGGCTGTCGCGAATGCCGACAGATGCGTCTCGTTGCCCGGCGAGACCTGCAACGCGGCGGCGTCGACCTCGATGAAATCCTGGGCGGTGAAAAAGCCGCGGAACGCGGCGGCGATGCGATTGCGCAGCAACAGGCGCGGGCGGCGGTCGGCATGGACGTGCGGCGTCCACCAGGGCGAGGCTTCGAGGGTCATTTCGGGATCGTCTTCGAACTGATGTTTTTGAACCGGCTGGCGATTGGCGCACTTATAGGGTAAAGCGCCCACTATGGCTGCCACAGCCGTTTGGCCGCAACACGATTTTCAGGAAACAGACTTGTGAAGGTAATTGCCAGTTCCCTCCGTAAAGGCAACGTCGTCGAAAAGGACGGCAAGCTCTACGTGATCCTTTCCGCCGAGAACATCCACCCCGGCAAGGGCACGCCCGTCACCCAGCTCGACATGCGCCGCATTTCCGACGGCGTGAAGGTCTCCGAGCGCTACCGCACCACCGAGCAGGTCGAGCGCGCGCACGTCGAGGACCGCGAGCACACCTTCCTCTACGCGGATGGCGAAGGCTTCCACTTCATGAACCCGGAGAGCTACGATCAGATCGCGGTGTCCGAGGACGTGGTGGGCGACAGCGCGCCCTATCTGCAGGAAGGCATGTCGGTGACGCTTTCCGTGCACGAGGGCGTCGGCATCGCACTGGAACTGCCGCAGCGCGCCATCTACGAGGTGGTGGAGACCGAGCCGACCACCAAGGGCCAGACCGCATCCTCGTCCTACAAGCCGGCGGTCCTGTCCAACGGCGTCAAGACGACCGTGCCGCCGCACATCGCCGTCGGCACCCGTATCGTGGTGATGACCGCCGACGGTTCCTACGTGGAACGCGCCAAGGACTGAACCGGCGCCGCCAGCGCCCCAGGGCACAGATCACGACCAATGAAGACCGCGCTTTTCGCCGTCCTTGCCCTCCTGCTCGCGGGAGGCGCGGCGCGCGCGGACGACCCGCCGCCGCTGCGCATGGGCGTGGAGGGCGCCTATCCGCCGTTCAACGCAGTGGGGCCTGACGGCAAGGTGCACGGCTTTGACGTCGATTTCGGCGAAGAGCTGTGCAAGCGCCTGCAACGGCGCTGCGAATGGATGGTCGTGCAGTGGGACGGGCTGATCCCTGCCTTGCAGGCCGGCAAGTTCGACGTGCTGATGTCGTCGGTGACCATGACGCCCGAGCGCCACCAGCAGGTGCGGTTCTCCAAGCCCTATTATTTCTCCTACGGCATGCTGATCGCGCCCAAGGGCAGCGGGCTGGCGTTCACGCCGCAGGGGCTGGAAGGCCGGGCGATCGGCGTGCAGGCCGCCACCACCCATGAGCATTGGCTGCGCGAGCGCTTCGGCACCGCCATCGCACTCCATGCCTATCCGTCGAGCGACGACATGTTCCTCGATTTCCAGAACGGACGGCTGGATGCGGTGTTTGCCGAATCGGTCGCCATGTTTCCGTGGATGGAACGGAACGGCGGGGTCGGTGCCTATGAGCAGATCGGCCCGAACATCACCGATCCGGCGCTCGGCACCGAAATGGGCATCGCCGTCTCCAAGGACAACGAAACGCTCGGGCAAGCCATCGACAAGGCGCTCGATGCCATCGTCGCCGATGGCACCTTCCGGGCGATCGAAAGCAAATATTTCAAGACGCCGCTGTTGCGGCCGTAGGGGACCGCACCCCTCATCCGACCTCGCTGCGCTCGGCCACCTTCTCCCGCAAGGGGAGAAGGGAAGCCATCACGGCTGCTTGCGAAAATCTTCCAGCCCCTGTGCCAAACACCAATGTCGGTGAGTGGCGAGAAGGTTAACCCTTCTCCTCTTGCGGGAGAAGGTGGCCGAGCACAGCGAGGTCGGATGAGGGGTTCATCTCGGCTCACCCCCTCAGGCATCATTCCGAAACGCCTCTCGCGATGAACCGGCTGACAAGGTGAGTCACTGTCGCAAGGTTCCGGAATGGATCCCGGACATGTCGTCAGGCTGCGCCTGCCGGCATTCCGGGATTGTTTGATCGATATGGGGTAGGTTGAGCAGCGAGGCTGCGGGCCTGCAAACCCGCAGCCTCGGCGGCAGGCGACCGGTTCCGGGAT
>NZ_JBEPML010000041.1:0-3166 GCF_040545735.1 Aquamicrobium terrae | reverse complement strand
CCTCAGTGATCCATAGCCTTGACGATTTCCTCGGTCATTTTCTTTGCGTCGCCGAGGAGCATCATGGTTCCGTCCTTGTAGAACAGGGTGTTGTCGATGCCGGCATATCCGGAGCCGAGGGATCGCTTGACGAACAGGCAGGTGCGGGCCTTGTCGACGTCGAGGATGGGCATGCCGTAGATGGGCGAGGACTTGTCGTCGCGGGCCGAGGGGTTGGTGACGTCGTTGGCGCCGATGACATAGGCGACGTCGGCCTGCGCGAACTCGGAGTTGATGTCCTCGAGTTCGAACACCTCGTCATAGGGCACGTTGGCCTCGGCCAGCAGCACGTTCATGTGGCCGGGCATGCGGCCGGCGACCGGATGGATGGCGTACTTGACCTCCACCCCGTTGGCCTTGAGCTTGTCGGCCATCTCGCGCACGGCATGTTGGGCCTGGGCCACCGCCATGCCGTAGCCGGGCACGATGATGACCTTCTGGGCGTTCATCATCAGGTAGGCGGCATCGTCGGCCGAGCCCTGCTTGACGGTGCGCTCGATGCCGTCGTCGGCGCCGGCGGCGGCCGTCTCGCCGCCGAAGCCGCCGAGGATGACCGAGATGAAGGAGCGGTTCATGCCCTTGCACATGATGTAGGACAGGATGGCGCCCGAGGACCCGACCAGAGCGCCGGTGATGATCAGCGCCAGGTTGCCGAGGGTGAAGCCGAGCGCTGCGGCCGCCCAGCCCGAATAGGAGTTGAGCATCGACACCACCACCGGCATGTCGGCGCCGCCGATCGGGATGATCAGGAGCACGCCCAGGACGAGCGACAGCGTCACGATCAGCCAGAACACGGTGGTCGACTGGGTGGCGACCAGCATGACGATCAGCACCACCAGGGCAATGCCCAGCACGATGTTGAGGAGATGGCGCCCCGGCAGCATGATCGGCTTGCCCGACATGCGCCCGTCGAGCTTCAGGAAGGCGATGACCGAGCCGGTGAAGGTGATGGCGCCGATGGCCACGCCAAGGCTCATCTCGACCAGCGCCTGGCCGTGGATGGCGCCGATGGTGCCGATGCCGAAGCTTTCGGGCGCATGGATGGCGGCGGCCGCCACCATGACCGCGGCAAGGCCGACGAGCGAGTGGAAGGCGGCGACCAGCTGCGGCATCGAGGTCATGGCGATGCGCCGTGCCACCACCGCGCCGACGCCGCCGCCGATGGCCAGGCCGATCAGGATCAGCACCAGCCCGCCGGCCGAGGGCGTGGCCAGCGCCAGCGTGGTGAGGATGGCGATGCCCATGCCCACCATGCCGTAGATGTTGCCCTGGCGGCTGGTGGTCGGATGCGACAGGCCCCTCAGCGCCAGGATGAACAGGATGCCGGAGACGAGGTAGAGGAAGGAAGCGAGGTTTACCGACACGTCACTTGTCCTTCTTCTTGTACATGGCCAGCATGCGCTGGGTGACGAGGAAGCCGCCGAAGATGTTGACGGCGGCCAGGACCAGCGCCACGAAGCCGAAGCCGGTGGCCAGCCCCGCCGCCGAGATGCCGACGGCCAGCAGCGCGCCGACCACGATCACCGAGGAGATGGCGTTGGTCACCGCCATCAGCGGCGTGTGCAGCGCAGGCGTGACCGACCACACCACGTAGTAGCCGACGAAGATCGCCAGCACGAAGATGGCGAAGCGGAACACGAAGGGATCGACCATGCCGCCCGACAGCGCGTGCGCGGCATCGCCGGCCGCTTCGGTGGCGGCCAGGTCCTGCACCGCCATGCGCACGGCGGCACTGGCCTGGTCGAGCTGGTCGAGGGCTTTCTGCAAAGTTTCCATCACGCGGTCTCCCCGCCGGTCTTGCCAGTGGACTGGCCAGTGGACTGGCCTGTAGTTTGGCCAGTGGTCTTGCCACCGGTCTTGCTTGAAGCTTTCTTCGCCGCCGCCTTGGCGGCCGGCTTGTCGCCCGCCGGTCTGGGAGCGGCCTTCTTCGGCACCGGTTTCGGTTTTTCCTCGGCCGCCGCGGCGGGGGCGGCCGCCTCGACCGCCTTGCCAGTGAGGTTGGGGCCCGCGAAGTTCGGATGCACGACCTTGCCGCCATCGGTCAGCATGGTCGCCTTGACCAGCTCGTCCTCGCGGTTGATGGCAAGCTGCTTGGTCTCCTTGTCGATCATCGTCTCCAGGAAGGCGAACAGGTTCCTGGCGTAGAGCAGCGAGGCCGAGGCGGCCACGCGGCCGGCGACGTTGAGATGGCCGACGATCTTGACCCCGTTGGCCGTCGTCACCACCTGGCCCGCCACCGCGCCCTCGACATTGCCGCCGCGCTCGACCGCCAGGTCGACGATCACCGAGCCGGGCTTCATCGAGGCCACCACATCGGCCGCGATCAGCCGCGGCGCCGGGCGGCCGGGGATCAGCGCGGTGGTGATGACGATGTCCTGCTTGGCGATGTGCTCGGCCGTCAGCGCCGCCTGCTTGGCCTGGTATTCCTTCGACATCTCCTTGGCATAGCCGCCCGCCGTCTCGGCCGCCTTGAACTCCTCGTCCTCCACGGCCAGGAACTTGGCGCCCAGCGACTGGACCTGCTCCTTCACCGCCGGGCGCACGTCGGTCGCCGTCACCACGGCACCCAGGCGGCGCGCCGTGGCGATCGCCTGCAGGCCGGCCACGCCCACGCCCATGACGAACACCTTGGCCGCCGGCACCGTGCCGGCCGCCGTCATCATCATCGGCAGCGCCCGGTCGTATTCGGACGCCGCGTCGATCACCGCCTGATAGCCGGCAAGGTTGGCCTGCGAGGACAAAACGTCCATCACCTGCGCGCGGGTGATGCGCGGCATGAACTCCATGGCGAACGCCGTCACGCCGGCCTTCGCCATCGCCGCCACCGCCGCCTCGTTGCCATAGGGGTCCATGGTGGCCAGAACCGCCGCACCCGCCTTGTAGCCCTTCAGCTCGGCCTCGCTCGGGCGCCGCACCTTCAGCACCACGTCGGCCCGCGCCGCATCCGACGCCTTGCCGATCACCGCGCCAGCCTTCGCAAACTCCTCGTCGACAATGCGCGAGCCCAGCCCCGCCCCCGCCTCGACGATCACATCGAAGCCAAGCCCGACAAGCCGTTTCACGCTGTCAGCCGAAGCCCCAACACGAGGCTCAAGCCCTCCTGCCTCGCACGGTATGAATACGATCT
>NZ_JBEPML010000040.1:0-4267 GCF_040545735.1 Aquamicrobium terrae | reverse complement strand
CCGATCTCGACGCGGGGCTCGAAGATGCCGCGACAGGGCGCGTAGACGAACGCGTCCCTGCCTTCGACCCGCATCAGGCGCACGGGCGGCGGCGGTTCGGTTTGTGCGTTCGGCAGGATGCCGACATGCCTGAGAACACGGCAGAGCCCCTGGGTGGCGATGGCTTCGCCTTTGGGCGAGAAGCTGCCGCCACCGCCCAGCTCCGCCGTGAGCGCGGGAACGCCGCAGGCCTGGGCCGCCGCCGACAGCGTTGTCGAGGCGCCGCCGCCTGCGCCGTCGCTGATGGAGCCGACGGGCGCGCCGAAGATTTGCATGAGCTCGACAAGCCGCGCCGTCTCAGTCGCGATCCCGCCGTCCCGGATCAGGCAGCAGGGATAATAGGACAGCGACCTTCCGCCAGAGTGCAGGTCGATGACGAGATCGGACAGGGGCAGAAGCACCGAGACGACGTAGTGGGCGATCATCTGGGTCGGCGTGCCGTTGGCCTTGCCCGGAAACAGGCGGTTGAGATTGCCCTCGTCGAGCGGCGACAGCCGCCGGCCGGCGTCCACGGCGGGGTAATTCAGGGCAGGCAGGACAACGATGCGGCCGCGCACCTCGCCCGGCTCGATCCGTCGCGCCAGCTTGCCGAGCGCGATCTGGCCCTCATATTCGTCCCCGTGGCTGCCGGCGACCAGCAGCGCCGTCGGTCCTGCCCCGTTCCTGATGCAGGCGATGGGGATGGGGATTGTGCCATAGGCGGAAAGGTCGCTCGAGAAGGGCAGCCGGAGAAAGCCATGCTGTTTGCCGTCCCGTTCGAGGTCGAGGGTCGTCCACATGCGCGTTTCGCCCGCCGGCATCGCAGCCTCCATGTCGATACAGCCTTCCTGTCAATGCAGCAGGGTGCCGAGGAAGTCGCGGGCCCGCGGATGGCTCGGCGCCGAGAAGAAGGTGGCGGGCTCGGCCCGCTCCACGATCGCGCCCCGATCCATGAACACGACCGCGTCGGCCACCTCGCGGGCAAAGCCCATCTCGTGGGTGACGCAGATCATGGTCATGCCGTCATGGGCCAGCTCGGTCATGACGTCGAGCACCTCGCGGATCATCTCGGGATCGAGCGCCGAGGTCGGCTCGTCGAACAGCATCAGGCGCGGGCTCATGCACAGCGCCCTTGCGATCGCCACCCGCTGCTGCTGGCCCCCCGACAGTTGTGCGGGATATTTGGATGCCTGCTCGGGAATGCGGACCTTCTCGAGATAGTGACGGGCCAGGGCCTCGGCCTCGGTGCGCGCCATGCCGGCCACCCGGCGCAAGGCCAGGGTGCAGTTGGCAAGCACGCTCAGATGCGGAAACAGGTTGAAGTTCTGGAACACCATGCCGGTCTGCCGGCGGGCCAGCGCGGTTTGCACGGCATCTTCTCCGAGCTTCGTCCCGTCCAGCCTTATGGTTCCCTGCCGATATGCCTCCAGACCGTTGATGCAGCGGATCAGGGTGGACTTGCCCGAGCCGGACGGGCCGCAGATGACGATGCGGGAACCGTGCGCGACCCTGAGGTCGATGCCCTTCAGGACATGGAAGGTGCCGTACCATTTGTGAAGCGCGTCGATCTCGACGGCCGGGGTCTGCCGGGGGTCTTGCATGAAAAGCGGGTCTTTCTGAAAGCGAAGGTTCATGGCGGCCATTCTTCGGGAGATGTTCATCGCGCCGTCGAAACGGCGAGGCGCTTCTCCAGCCATCTGACGCCCTGCGAGATGGCCAGGGCCAGCGCCAGGAAGACGATGCCGGCCACGGTGAGCGGCTCGGCATAGCGATAGGTGTCGGAGGCGATGTCGAAGGCCGCCCCGAGCATTTCCGGCACGGCCAGGACCGCCAGATAGGGCGTGGCCTTGAGGATCGAGACGAAGTAGTTGCCCATGGGCGCTGCGATGTTGCGCAGCATCTGCGGCGCGATGACGAAGACGACCGTATCGAGCCGGCCGAGGCCCAGCGCCCTTGCCGCCTCCTGCTGGCCCCTGGCGATGGCGTCGATGCCGGCCTTGAAGACCTCGGCCAGATAGCCGCTGTAATAGAGGCTGAGACCGGCAATGCCGACCGTCAGCGCGCTCAGCCGCACCCCGTGGAAGGGCAGGATGAAGTACAGGCAATAGAGCCACACCAGCACCGGCGTCGCCCGGATGAAGTCGATGAGGAAGCGCACGAGGAAGCCGACAAGGCCGCCCCTGCGCCGCACGATCTCGAGGCAGAAGCCAAGGGCGGCGGCGCCGAAAGAGCTCGCGACCGCCACCAGCAGGGTCATGCCGATGGCGCCCAGGATCGCCGGCACGCTCGCCAGGGCAAAGCCGACGTCAAATCCCACGACCCGCCTCCCTGACCGGCGTCACCCACCGCTCCGCCCATCGTCCCAGAAGGGCGATCGGATAGCAGACCATGAAATAGGACAGCAGCAGGGCGAGGTAGACGGGGACCGGGTCATATTCGATCTGGGCGATTTCCTTGGCCCGGAAGGTCATGTCGGTCAGCGTGATCAGCGAGACCAGCGATGTCGCCTTGACCAGCTGGATGACGAGGTTGATGAAGGTCGGGCTCATGGCCAGCAGCGCCTGCGGCAACTCGATGAGCAGGAGGATGGCGGCGCGCGACAGGCCGAGCGCCTGTCCCGCCTCCTTCTGGCCGCGATCGAGCGCCTGCAATCCCGCCCGCACGGCCTGGCTGGCGTAGCCCGCGGTGTTGAGGCCCAGAACCATGGCCCCCACGGTCATGGCGGACAGGGTGACCCCGACCACGGGCAGCGCGTAGTAGAAGACGAACAGAAGGATGACGACCGCGGAACTGCGCCAGAATTCGATCGTGGACGTGACGAGGAAGCGGGCAAAGCCGGTCGTCAGATACTGGGCGATCCCGAACACAAGGCCGAAGGGAACCGCGAAGACCAGCCCGTAAAGGGTGACGGAGGCCGTGACCCGGAATCCTGAAAGGATGCCGGACCAGATGTCGAACATGCTCATTCGCCGGCCCCGTCCTTGCCGTTGCCGCAGATCAGTTCGGTGGTGACGGTGTCGGGAACGGTCGCATCCTCGGCAAAGCCGTACTTCTTCATAAGCCCGGCGACCGTTCCGTCCTGCTTCAATGCCGTGAATTTCTCGTCATAGAGCGCCTTCAGGTCCTCGTCCTGCTTGCGAAAGGCCACGGCGGCGTAGTTGGCCTGCTCGTCGGCGATGACGAACGGATCCGCCCGCTCCACGTCACGGGCGCTGCCGTCCTTCAGGAGAGCGAGCACGGTCGGCAGGGAAAGCAGGGAGACATCGACACGGCCGGCGCGCAGGGCGGCCACGTTCGACTGGATGTCGGGAAACAGAAGCATGCGCTCGTTCGGCACGCCGGCCGCCAGCGCATTGCGCACGACCACGCTGCCGCGCCCGGCGCCCATGACGATGTCGGGATTGTCGACGATATCCTGGTAACCGTGGATGTCCTTCGGGTTGCCGGGCAGCACCAGTGCGGCATCCAGCTCCTTCAGGTCGGGCCTGCCGAATGCGACCTGCCTGCACCGCTCCGGGGTGATGGACAGGCCTGACGCCACCACATCGAAGCGTCCCGCCAGCAGGCCGGGAATGAGGGCGCCGAACTCGGTCACCCTGATGTCGATCTCCTTCACGCCGAGATCGGCGAAAGCCGCCTTCAGCAGGTCGGGATGCCAGCCCGTTGCCTCGCCCGTGGCCTCGTCGCGATAGCCCCAGGGGGCGCGGTTGTGGATGCCGACCACGATCCTGCCCTCGCGCAGGATGCGGTCCTTCGCGGTTTCGGCAAACGCCGCCTGGCCGGCGGCCCCCAGTGCAGCGACACCCAGCACCATGGCCAGCCCCCTGGCCAGCACCACACCCAACCCCCTGGCCAACATTGCCCGGCGCGGGCTCAATCGAGACGTCATGATCTTCCTCCCATTTTTGTGAAACTTTGTTCCAGAGGTCGCTTCGGACCCTTGCGAGCGAAGGTCCGGTTTGCACGGCCAGCGATCCGGCTGCGACTGTCCCTGATGCCCTTACGACGGACCCCGCTGCAAAGAAGCCTCAGCACCGGTCAGGCGCCGCAGGTCCGCCAGCACCGACCGCAGATGCGGCCACGGAAAGTCGGACGGCGCATCGCCGGTCTCGCTCTCCAGCAGCAGGACCTCCAGCTTGGCCACCACGCCGCCCATCGAGTGGGCCGGCGTCCGCGCCAGTTCCTCCAGGAGCCGGGCCGTCTCCCCGGCGAAGCGTTCCTCCGCCGCCTTCGCCTTCGAATAACCGAG
>NZ_JBEPML010000039.1:0-4428 GCF_040545735.1 Aquamicrobium terrae | reverse complement strand
TGAATGTGGATGGCGATGATTATACTATCTGGAAGGAAATAGTAAAACAGGCTATGTTGCCTCATCCCGAACACGTCGCAGCCGCAGTTGCAAGCCGGTGCCGTCTTGCGGAGACGCGGCACCGGGCCCTGCGGCCCGTTTGGTTCGAGGGCGCAATATACGTCGCTGGCGCGACGTGCCTGCTGGATGCGGAGACAGTCGTGGCGATCATGTTCGTCAGAGCGCAGGTGATAGGAAGGGGATCGGGGCGTTCGATCGTCTCGGCCGCCGCCTATCGTCATCGTGCGAAGATGATGGACGAACTGGCCGGCACGTCGTTCAGCTATCGCGGCGGGGTGGCCGAACTTGTGCATGAGGAGCTGGCGCTGCCGGATGCCATCCCGGCCTGGCTGCAGAACGCCATCGAGGGCAAGTCGGTGGCGGGGGCGAGCGAGGCGCTGTGGAATGCGGTCGAGGCCTTCGAGACGCGGGCCGACGCGCAGCTTGCCCGCGAGCTGATCGTCGCGTTGCCCGAAGAGCTGACCCGGGCAGAGAACATCGCGCTGGTGCGCGAGTTCGTGGAGGACCGTTTCACGTCGAAGGGCATGATTGCCGACTGGGTCTATCACGACAAGGACGGCAATCCGCACATTCATCTGCTGACGGCGCTCAGGCCGCTGACGGAGGCGGGGTTCGGGCCGAAGAAAGTTCCTGTGCCTGGTGAGGACGGCGCGCCGTTGCGCGTGGTCACGCCCGATCGGCCGAACGGCAGGATCGTCTACAAGGTCTGGGCCGGCGACAGGGAGACGATGAAGGGGTGGAAGGTCGCCTGGGCGGAGACGGCCAACCGGCATCTGGCGCTGGCCGGTCACGAAATCCGCCTCGACGGGCGATCCTACGCCGAACAGGGTTTTGAGGGCATTGCCCAAAAACACCTCGGGCCGGAAAAGGCGGCACTCGCGCGCAAGGGCGTCGGGATGTATTTTGCCCCGGCCGATCTTGCGCGCCGCCAGGAGATGGCCGACCGGTTGCTGGCCGATCCGGATCTTGTGCTGAAGCAGCTTTCCAACGAACGTTCGACCTTCGACGAAAAGGATATCGCAAAAGCGCTGCACCGCTATGTCGACGATCCGGCCGACTTCGCCAACATCCGTGCACGGCTGATGGCCTCGAACGAGTTGGTGACGCTGAAGCCGCAGGAGATCGACGAACAGACGGGCAAGGCGTCGGAGCCGGCGGTGTTCACCACGCGCGACCTCCTGCGCATCGAATATGACATGGCCAAATCGGCCGGGGGTCTGTCGCAGCGCAAGGGGTTTGGCGTCTCCGCGCGAGGTGTTGCCGCGGCGATCAAATCCGTCGAGGCGGCCGGCACGGAAAAGCCCATCCGCCTCGATGCCGAGCAGGTCGATGCCGTCCGTCACGTCACCGGCGACAGCGCCATCGCCGCCGTTGTCGGTCTTGCCGGGGCCGGCAAGTCGACGCTGCTGGCCGCCGCGCGCATTGCCTGGGAAGGCGAGAGGCGCCGTGTGGTCGGCGCGGCCCTTGCCGGCAAGGCGGCGGAAGGGCTGGAGGACAGTTCCGGCATCAAGTCGCGGACGCTTGCATCGTGGGAGCTTGCCTGGGCCAGCGGGCGCGACCGGCTCGAGCGTGGCGACGTTCTGGTCATCGACGAGGCCGGCATGGTGTCGTCGCAGCAGATGGCGCGTGTGCTGAAGGCGGTGGAGGCGGCCGGGGCAAAAACCGTTCTTGTGGGCGACGCCATGCAGCTCCAGCCGATCCAGGCGGGTGCGGCCTTCCGGGCGGTCTCGGAGCGTATCGGCTTTGCCGAGCTTGCCGGTGTGCGTCGCCAGCGCGAGGCGTGGGCGCGGGATGCGTCACGTCTCTTCGCCCGCGGCGAGATCGAAAAGGGTCTCGATGCCTATGCCGGACACGGCCATCTGGTCGAGGCGCAAACGCGTGAGGAGATCGTCGGCCGCATCGTGGCCGATTGGACGGAAGCGCGCAAACAGGCCATCGGGAAATCTGCCTCGGAGGAAAGAGGCGGTCAGCTTCGTGGCGACGAACTGCTCGTTCTCGCCCACACCAATGACGATGTGCGCAAGCTCAACGAGGCGCTGCGTCAGGTGATGACCGACGCGGGCGCGTTATCTGGGTCCCGCATCTTCCGGACCGCGCGCGGGGCGCGGGCGTTCGCCGCCGGCGACCGCATCGTCTTCCTGGAGAATGCCCGCTTCGTCGAACGGCGCGCGCAGCAGCTCGGACCGCAACATGTCAGGAACGGCATGCTGGGCACGGTCGTCTCCACCGGCGACAAGCGCGGCGGTCCGTTGCTGTGCGTCCATCTCGACACTGGCCGCGACGTCGTCTTCAGCGAGGACAGCTACCGCAATGTCGATCACGGCTATGCCACGACGATCCACAAGTCGCAGGGCGCGACGGTCGAGCGGACCTTCGTGCTCGCCACCGGCATGCTGGACCGGCACCTGACCTATGTGGCGATGACCCGGCATCGCGATCGCGCCGATCTCTATGCCGCCAGGGAAGATTTTGAGGCGAAGCCGCAATGGGGATGGAGGCCGCGCGTCGATCATGGTGCCGGCGTCACCGGCGAGCTCGTGGAAACCGGCCAAGCGAAGTTCCGGCCAGACGACGAGGATGCGACCGAGAGCCCCTACGCCGACGTCAGGACCGAGGATGGCGCTGTCCATCGCGTTTGGGGCGTGAGCCTGCCGAAGGCGCTGGAGGAGGGCGGCGTCGCTGAGGGCGACACCGTCACGCTGCGCAAGGACGGCGTCGAGAAGGTCAAGGTCAAGGTTGCGGTCACGGATGAGGAAACCGGACAGAAGCGCTATGAGGCGCGCGAGGTCGAGCGCAATGTCTGGACGGTCGAGCGTGTCGAATCCGCCGAAGCCCGTCAGGAGCGCATCGAGCGCGAAAGCCATCGGCCAAAACTGTTCAACCGGCTTGTCGAGCGGCTGTCGCGTACCGGCGCCAAGACGACGACGCTCGATTTTGAGAGCGAGGCGGGATACCGGGCCCACGCTCAGGATTTTGCCCGGCGGCGCGGTCTCGATCGTCTCTCGCTCGTTGCGGCCGGAATGGAGGAGGGCGCTTCGCGGCGGCTGGCCTGGATTGCGGAAAAGCGCGGTCAGGTGGCGGCCCTGTGGCAGCGGGCGAGCGTGGCGCTCGGCTTCGCGATCGAGCGCGAACGGTGCGTCTTCTATAACGAGCAGCGCCCGGAGGTATTGGCGGAAGCCGTCCCGGTCGCCGGCTCCCACTACCTGGTCCCGCCGACGACGGTGTTCGCCCGCAGCCTCGACGAAGATGCGCGGCTGGCCCAGCTTGCCTCGCCGCGCTGGAAGGAGCGGGAAGACATCCTGCGCCCGATCCTCGACAGGATCTATCGCGATCCGGAGGCGGCCCTTGCGAAGGTGAACGCGCTCGCCTCGGGTGCAGCGCTCGAGCCCCGCAAGCTCGCCGACGATATCGCAGCTCGCCCGGGCACGCTCGGACGGCTGCGCGGGGCCGATCTTCTGGTCGAAGGTCGTGCGGCGCGTGATGAACGCGACAGGGCGATGGCGGCCGTGGACGCGTTGGTTCCGCTCGTTCGTTCCCATGCCACCGAGTTCCGCAGAAGTGCCGACCGGTTCCGTGAGCGCGAGCAGGAACGGCGCGCCCATATGTCCCTGTCCATCCCCGCGCTCTCAAGGCAGGCCATGGCGCGTCTCGCCGAAATCGAGGCGGTGCGTAGCCGTGGCGGGGAGGATGCCTGGAAGACCGCCTTCGCCTTCGCCGTCGAGGACCGTGCTGTCGTGCAGGAGGTAAAGGCGGTGAGCGAGGCTTTGACGGCCCGCTTCGGATGGAAAGCCTTCACCGCGAAGGAGGACGAGTTCGCGGCCCGTAATATCGCCGAGCGCATGCCGGAAGACCTGCCCCTTGAACGGCGCGAAAAGCTCGCCCGGCTGTTCGAAGCCGTCCGGCGCTTCTCCGGGGAACAGCATCTGGCCGAGCGGAAGGATCGCTCGAAGGTCGTCGCGGGCGCCAGCGTCGAGCCCGGGAACGAAACAATGGCCATTTTGCCGATGCTGCCTGCGGTGAAGGAGTTCAGGACGCCGGTCGACGACGAGGCACGGACACGGGCGCTCACCGTCCCGCATTATCGTCATCACCGGGCCGCACTTGCCGAGGCCGCAAAACGCATCTGGCGCGACCCGGCCGGCGCCGTCGGAACGATCGAAGACCTCATCGTCAAGGATATTGCGGGCGACAGGATTGCGGCCGCCGTGACCGATGACCCTGCCGCCTATGGCGCCCTGCGCGGCTCCGATCGGCTGATGGATCGCATGCTGGCCACCGGCCGGGAAAGGAAGGCAGCGCTGCAGGCCGTGCCGGAGGCGGCCGCACATCTGCGTGCGCTCGGGGCATCCTGGGCCACCGCCATCGACA
>NZ_JBEPML010000038.1:0-7348 GCF_040545735.1 Aquamicrobium terrae | reverse complement strand
ATCGAGTGGGCCGGCGTCCGCGCCAGTTCCTCCAGGAGCCGGGCCGTCTCCCCGGCGAAGCGTTCCTCCGCCGCCTTCGCCTTCGAATAACCGAGGTCAAGGTCGCCCCGTGTCCGGCGCGCGGGTCCCAAAACCTCTTCAGAGCAAGAAGTGGGCAGAGAACCCGTCGTCCGCGCGATCCTGCTTTCCAGCCGCTGCTGGCGCCGGCACAGCGCAAGGGCCCGCGCATGCGCATCGCGCCAGCGATCCGCCAGCGCCAAAACCGGGTCCCTGTGCCGGAAACCGTCTCCTGCCGGCGCGGCCGATGCGCACCCCTTATGCCTGCCGGCTGGCCTCGCCACTGCAATCATGGCATTTTCTCCCCGCGCCGCAGGATGACGAAAGGCAAAGAAATGCTATGGTCGGAATCAGCCATGATCCGAGCTCCCTACAGCTTGGGTTGTTGGTTAGGTCGAGCAGGGTGTTGCAGCATCCTGCTCGGCCGCTTACCCGACTATATTTCCAGTTGTTTCAATACGATGAGGGAAGGTCGTTCCCGCCTGAGCTGACAAGCGCAGCGCGATAAACCACACGAGTTTCACCTATTGGTCTACCAATGGCGAAAGGCAAAGAAATGTTATTCTCGAAATCAGCCATGATCCGAGCTCCCTACAGCTTAGGTTTTGGTCGGGGCCAAACTGAGTGTTGCAGCACTCGTTCGACCGCTTTTCGTGACCTGTGCGGCCATTAACACGCTAACGCACATTAATGTCAACCAAAAATAGCGATATTTGACAAATTGTATGATTTCTTCTGAGCAATGTCGGGGCGCACGTGCAATGTTGGGATGGAGCCAAGGCCAATTGGCCGATGAGGCTGCGGTTTCACGAGCCACCGTGGTGGATTTCGAACGTGGCACAAGAGTGCCTCATCGGAACAATGTCACCGCGATACAGCGAGCATTAGAAGCGGCAGGAATTGTTTTTATTCCTGATAATGGCGGCGGGCCTGGAGTCAGATTCGAAAAATCTTCTAAGCAGTCGTAGGTGCTACCCCCTTTTTCCAATTCTCGTACTAAGGACAGCGATCGTTGCTTTATGGCAGTTAGGGTAGAGGCTTTGCTCACGCCCCATGCTCAAGCACGAACAAGGGCTTCGCATCTTCGAAAACTGCCTTCGGCAAAGACCTGATGGCGTTCGCTTCATAGGGCAGGTGGTCGAAATGTGAGGCGGTGAGTTGCGCCACTGCCTTCGCCTGTGCCAAATCCCGGTGCCGCTTGACCGGCTCTCGGTCTACACGTTTCGATACCCACAGCTTATGTGCGGCAAAGGCGCGTGGGTCAGGCGCGATCATTCGCAGTGGCCAGCCTTTCTCATCGATCGCGACCGCTTCGAAAGGCGGGGCGTTTTCCAGCCATGCCAAACCTTCTATCCCGGCAGCGACGAGCTCCCCGTCGTCGCTCGCGATCACATCCTGATCCTTTCTCCATGCAGGATTAGCGACCGGTTTGATCAGGTCGACCAGGAAGCCATCACGATTGATCGCGCGGAATGATGCCTGCGAGCGCTCAAAGGACCTGTCCACTTTCCGCAGCAGATTGATAAGGGTCCCGTCTTCCACCTGATCGCTGGTCAAGACCCTGAGCGTCCGGCGAGCATCCATGAGAAGGTCGATGTCCTCCGTCGTCGTAATGCCAGGATCCACAAACACGCCGGCTGCCGCTTCATAGGCGTAGATTGCGTTGGTTCCCGCGATGCGTATGCCTGCACCAAGCAAGCCGGCATTATCCAGAGCTCTGATGATCCTTGCCGTGAGCAGCGGTACGCGGCCGAGCCTCAATGCGCGATTGACCGCAGCCTGGCGTTCCAGTTGCTCCTGCCGGGCCGCCAACGTTTCCTGTGCCAAAGTCCGCGCGGCATCCCAATCGGCCTTTTTCTTTTCTGTTTCGGGCGACCGGTGCCCCTCGACCTTCTGACGTCTGACGCCTGCGGATGTATAGTAGCTGCGCACCAGATGATCGACACCGCTCACAGTGTGCCACACAAGGGAGCCACGGAAGCTGTTGGCTTTCTGCCGAGCCTGCTCCAATGCCAAAAATCGCTGGTCAGAATTGACCTTTTCGCGCCGCTGATCATTATTTAACTCAATGAAATCAACCATTTCAACATATATATGGATTTTGTTCCCAAACTGTTGCAAGAGCACACTACGCCGAGGCGCTCGGCTTTGCAACAGACTGGAAGCACTTTGCTCTTTTCTGTTGATATAGTTGATTTTACACGATATTTTTACCTGCATGCCGGTGAGCTGCGCGGCAGTCTGGTGCTGCGCAACCACTCGCGTCCGGCATCTCATCCCGGTCAATACCAAATTACCGGAAGTGACGCGAACTGAGGGTTCGTCCACTTTCCGGCCGAACGCTTCTGTTCGGAGATAAGCCCGTGACGACCGTCGAAGAAGCACCTGGGCCGAATCCGTCTTTATATACAGGACGGGGAGAAGGGCATGCTATCGGCCACCACGGCGAACTGATCCAGGGTGTATTCGAAGACGAGCAGGGGCTTTTGCACCGTGGTCTTGTTACGATTCCGCTGGATGGTCTGCGTTCGACGGCCGAACTCATCCTCGATGAGAGCGAAAATCTTAACGTCGAACCTCGCGAAAAGACAAAGGCGTTACGCGCGGCCCATCTGACACTCGAACAACTGGGGCGTCCGAAAGCAGGCGGCCTGCTTCGCGTCGAAAGCGACATCCCGATAGGACACGGCTACGGCTCGTCGACGGCGGATGTGGTTGCGTCCATCCAGGCAGCGGCTTCGGCGTTGAGAACAAAACTTACGCCGGCTTCGATCAGCCGCCTGGCAGTCGCAGCCGAGACTGCGACCGACGCAACCGCATTTGAAACCGAGGCCTTGCTTTTTGCGCAGCGAGAAGGGGAGATTCTCGAGCATTTCGGCGGTTCATTGCCACCATTCATCCTTCTTGGCTTCAAGGCAAACGGAACTGGCAGTGTCAGCACGCTCGAGTTGCCTCCCGCGCGATACAGCCTTGAAGAAATCCAGTTGTTCCGTGTCTTGCGCGGGGCAGTGGCCCGAGCGGTCCGGCTCCAAGATCCCCGTCTTCTCGGTCGGGCCGCGACATTAAGTGCCCATATCAGCCAACGGCATCTCTCAAAACCATCTTTCGACTATGTGATCGAACTTGCCGACCACCATCGAGCGCTCGGCATTCAGGTTGCTCACAGCGGATCTTTATTCGGGCTTTTGCTGGATCCCGGGTCCGCCAACCTGACGTCCGTCATTCGCAAGATTTCGAACGAATTGAGCGATGCCGGCTTTCAGGACATCGGTGTTTTTTCTGTGAACGGGGCAGGGGGCATCCATGTCCTTCAACATTGACTATTTCCGTGCATTGGAAACGCCCCGGCTTGCGCGGCTTGGCCCGAATATCGTTGCTGCCGCATTTCCTCTGATGAAGCTGTTGCCGGCTCGTTTCATTCTCGATCAGGCGCAGAAGTCACGCGAATTGAAAGCCGCCAGCCACATCATAGAAACGACCTCCGGCACGTTTGGCATGGCTGTGGCGCTTCTCGCGGCCGCACGGAATTACCGGCTCACGCTGGTAACGGCACAAACCCTGATCGACAGTCCTTACAAGCGCCGCCTTGAACTGCTCGGCGCAAATGTCGTGGTGCTGGAGGACGAGAAAGGTGACGGGAATCAACCGGGCAGGTTGGCGTATCTCAGGCAGGCCATGGAGGATCAGCCGGGGACATTCTGGACGCGGCAATATGACAGCCCTGGCAACTGGATGTCCTACGCCCGGTTGGCAGAACTACTTGTGAGGTCCACAGGGCAAATTGACTGGCTTGTCGGATGCATCGGAACAGGCGGGTCGCTTTGCGGAACAGGCACCTTCCTGCGGCAGCTCTACCCACATTTGAAGATTGCAGCTGTCGATACCCATCGCAGTGTGCTGTTCGGCCAACCGGTGGGCAAGCGCATGTTGCGTGGTCTGGGGAACAGCGTCATTCCCGCTAACGTCAGACATCACCTGATCGACGAGGTTCATTGGGTTGGCGCCTATGCCGCATATCATTCCGCACATGTGCTGCTGCGAAACCATGGTATTTTCCAGGGACCGACAAGCGGCGCATCTGCCCTTGTCGGCGCCTGGGTCGCCCGTACTCACCCTGATGCTACCGTTGCGGTCATCATGCCCGATGAAGGCTTCCGACACGCGGATACGGTCTATAATCAGGAATGGCTGGCTCGCCTTCCCAGCTGGCCGGGCGAAGCGATCCATGAACCTGAAACACTTTCAACGATAGACCCGCGGGAAGAATGGGAATGGACCCGATATGAATGGGGGAGGGCACGTCTGGATGATGTGAAGCCGCCTTCGCAAGCCTAGGGTCGGCGGCCGGAATTCGCTCGAACTACGCCTTGTGCCCCGATCCGGTTCTTTCAAGTGCCCGCGTCCACGCGTCTTCAACGCTTTCGAACGGCTTCTCCCTCGCCGGGGCTTCGACCGAGCTGTCGAGATCCTTCAACCCACTAGCCGTGACGATCGCTACCACCCGGTCAGAGGCAGCCATTACCTTCTGCTCTCGCAGGCGTTGAACGGCGACAAGAGGCGCGACAGATGCCAGTTCGGCAAAGATTCCCTCTTTGGCGGCCAGCATCCGTTGCATGGATGTGATCTGGTCGTTGGATACGCAGACCGCGCACCCTCGCGTATCCCGAAGTGCTTTCAGTGCCTGATAGGTGCTGCGCGTCGTGCCGATCGAGACGGCAACTGTATCAAATCTCTGCTCCTGCTCTTCGATCCTGTCGTGTCCACTTTCGAGCGCGGCCGACAATGAGCCATGCACCTCGGCTGCGACCAGTCTGGGCACACGGCTGATCTTGCCCATCTCCAACAATTCGTGAAATCCTGCGGCAAGGCCGGCCAACGCATCCCCGTAACAAACCGGCAGAACGCACCAGTCGGGCAAGCGATCACCTGACTGGTCGACAATCTCGTAGGCAAGCGTCTTGTAGCCTTCGATACCAATCGGATGACTGCCGACGACGGGGTGATGATAGGGGGAGGTGACAAACCATCCGAGCTGATCGGCAGCCTTTTCGAGAAGCGCCCATCTGTCCGTTTTGCGGGCCATCGGGAAGACCGACGCGCCATAAGCGCGGATTTGTGAAATCATGGCGCCGGCCGCGCCGGCAAAGGTCGCAACGACACATTGAAGTCCAGCCTTGGCAGCATAAGCCGCCAGCGATGCTCCGGCGTTGCCTGATGATGCGGTTGCCACGACCTTTGCCCCTTGGTTGAGGGCAGCCGATATAGCGACAGTCGAAAAGCGATCCTTATGGGACCAGGTCGGATTGCGGCTCTCGTCCTTAATAACGAGGTGCGGCACATCCAGCACCTTGCCAATACGTTCAGCAGGGACAAGGGGCGTCAAACCTTCACCAAGCGACACGATCCCGGCGCCAAACGGGGGAAGGTGGCACGCATATTGCCACAGGGATTTGCCGGCATGATTGTTCGTGGCGGCAAGGTCAATGGAACTGTTTCCGACCGGATAAAGAGGCCGAAGGTTTGATGGGCCGGTTTCAAGGCAACTCGGGCAGCCCCTTGTATCCAGCCTCTGATCGGATGGGTATTGGGTCCCGCAACGGATGCAGCGGTATCCCGCAATAATATTCATCTCGGTGAAACTCCCCGCTATAACGGTCTGGTCCGGGCAACAGCGCTCGACGCCACCATGTCGACCTCGGACATGGGACGGACACATCCGGCTCGACCGCGAACACCCTGTTCAAACAACATGCCGGCTATATGTCAATGAGAATGTGCACTATAATACGTTGCATTAAATTGCACATGTGAAATACTGAACCGATGGACATACAAGGTATATTCGGCTTGAACCTGCAGCGGTTACGCCGGGAGCGGGGCTTAACCCAGGAGCAATTGGCTCATCTGTCCGGTAGCCCCCGGGCCTATCTCAGTGGTGCCGAAGCCGGTCGCCGCAACGCGACACTTGAAACAGTCGAAGCACTGGCGCGCGCCCTCGATGTCGATCCGGCAGAATTGATAAAGAGGCCTGATCCATAAAAGAAGACAAGCAAACCGGCATCAAACAGCCTCGCAACATCCTCGACAATCCCGGAAATTGTGTATGGGCGGATCGCGGAGGGGTGAGTACGATTGGCATGTCTTGTTCAGATATCGCCGATCCATTGGCCCCGGTGAAATTCGCCCCCGGCTCAACTGCGCAGCGGACATCTGCAGCAACTTGTTGAATATTGGATCACAGCAATAACCCCCGCACCTTCCAAACGCGTGGAACCAGAAGATGTCAGCGAAATCCCTGACGGGATCATAGGTATGGAAGTTTCTCTCAAACAGATCCAACATGCCGAGATTGCCACGATTTCCGGGATTGAGCTGAGCGCCCGCGAGGAAGACTTCGCTGGCGGAAGCATGACCGCGATAGCAGGACGTTTGAAAGCCCGACCGAACTCAGAAGACTGCTTCCCATTTCTGATCATGGCAGATTGCAAGATTGCCGGGTTCCTGATGCTTCGAAAGGGGCAGGCATTGCCCGATTGGGCCGCCCCGGATGCAGTCAGTCTTCACAATTTTCGCATCAGCGGGAATATGCAGGGGCGGGGATGTGGAACGACGGCCGTTGCCCGTGCCGCCCGTTGGATTGCAACACACTGGCCACAAGCTTCAAAGCTGATGCTCAGTGTCAACGTCGATAACTTTGCTGCCAGAGAATTCTATCTACGCTGTGGCTTTCAGGAAACCACCGAATCTCACAACGGACGGCTTGGAGTGGAACATATTATGTCATGCCGCGTGTCCGATCTCATGCGGAAATCGTTGTAGGCGTGCGCTAGCTGAGGTCTGTGACCAGCGATCGATCAGAGATGAGCTCCCGGCAGATCTCATGCTGTCCGCCCGGTTACGCGCTCGATGGGCCTGAACCCCACGCTCATGGAACGGCGAAACTTGCTGCGGCTGTGCAGACGGCCTTGCGATGACAATATCTCGAATCGACCGGCTGCAGCCATCCGGCGGACGGAGGAAACTGCCGCCTGGCTCAAGGACCTGGGCTACGATGCGCTTGCCTATCGCGCCGGCATGGACAAGACGGTGCACCAGGCCAACCCGATGCGCTTCCAGCATGGCGAGGCGGTCATCATGGTCGCCACCGTCGCCTTTGGCATAGGCATCGACAAAGGTGTCCAATTCTCCGCTCTCTTAGTGTCTGAATCATAAAGATCGGCATGTTTTCAATGTCTTGCCAGTCTGCGCGTGAGCATGCGGATATTGGCGATGAGGACCCATGCCTCGGCGG
>NZ_JBEPML010000037.1:0-7557 GCF_040545735.1 Aquamicrobium terrae | reverse complement strand
AACCTCATAGCGCTCCATCCCTGCAGGCAGCGCGAGCGAGCCGGGAAGCAAAATCCCGCTCGCACGAGGTGGGCCAGGCACCACATCGGGATAAGCTGTATCCTGCAACTCTGCCTCCCGGTAAACTTTCTTGCTTGTCAACTTTATTAAACCAGAAGAATAATCTACCCGGTATTGCATGGCAAGTCCCCGGGGTTCCTGCAGGCTACCTTTTCCGGTTTTGGAAAGGACTTAATACCATGCAGTGCATTGACAGCGAGGCTAAACCAAATACCATACTGATGGTGAAATAATTTTCGTCCAAGAAAAGAACACGGGGAGGACGTAAATGAACAGGAGGGTAGCCGTTATCGGTGCTGGCCCATCGGGTCTTGCGCAATTACGGGCATTCCAGTCTGCGGCGAGCAAAGGCGCCGACATCCCGGAGATCGTCTGCTTCGAAAAGCAGGCCAACTGGGGCGGGCTTTGGAACTACACGTGGCGCACGGGCCTCGACCAGTATGGCGAGCCGGTCCATGGCTCAATGTACCGGTACCTGTGGTCGAACGGCCCCAAGGAGGGGCTGGAGTTCGCCGACTACTCCTTCGAGGAGCATTTCGGCAAGCAGATCGCCTCCTATCCGCCGCGCGCGGTCCTGTTCGACTACATCGAGGGCCGCGTGAACAAGGCAGGCGTACGCGACTGGATCCGCTTCGAGAACGTCGTGCGCCTGGTGACCTGGGACGAGAACACCAGGAAGTTCACCGTCACCGTCCAGGATCTGCCCAACGACCATTGCTATTCCGAAGAATTCGATAATGTGATCGTCGCCTCGGGCCACTTCTCGACCCCGAACGTTCCCGAATTCCCGGGCTTCGACCAGTTCAACGGCCGCATCCTGCACGCCCATGACTTCCGCGACGCGCGCGAGTTCATCGGCAAGGACGTGCTGCTCATCGGCACCAGCTACTCGGCCGAGGACATCGGCTCGCAATGCTGGAAATACGGCGCCAACTCCATCACCAACTGCTACCGCACCAAACCCATGGGCTACCACTGGCCCGACAACTGGGAAGAAAAGCCGCTGCTGGAGAAGGTCCACGTCAACACCGCCACCTTCAAGGACGGCTCGACCAAGCAGATCGACGCCATCATCCTGTGCACCGGCTACAAGCACCATTTCCCCTTCCTGCCCGACGACCTGCGCCTGAGGACGGCCAACCGCCTGGCGACGGCCGATCTCTACAAGGGCGTCGCCTATGTCCACAATCCCGCGCTGTTCTACATCGGCATGCAGGACCAGTGGTTCACCTTCAACATGTTCGACGCCCAGGCCTGGTGGGCGCGCGACGTGATCCTGGGCCGCATCGCCCTGCCCCCAGGCAAGCAGGAGATGGTCGCCGATGTCGAGGCCCGCGTCGCCGCCGAGGATGCCGGCAAGGACGACTACGACGCGATCCGCTATCAGGGCGACTACGTCAAGGAGCTGATCGCCGAGACCGACTATCCCAGCTTCGACGTCGACGGCGCCAACGAAGCCTTCTTCGAGTGGAAGAAGCACAAGAAGAAGAGCATCATGGAGTTCCGCAACAACTCCTATCGCTCGGTCATCACCGGCACCATGGCCCCGCCCCACCACACGCCGTGGAAGGAGGCCCTCGACGATTCGCTGCAAGCCTATCTCGGAACACAGGCCGCACCAGCCGCAGCAGAATAAAAAAGTGCACGCCGGAGAACGGGAAAACCCGCACCGGCGCGCATTTCAAGACAGTAGCCAATGGGAGGCGTCCACTGTCCGACAAACCTATTCTCGAACTGCGCAACGTCACAAGGAAGTTCGGTGGGCTCATCGCCGTCAACGACCTGTCCTTTTCCGTCAGGCGCAACAGCATCCATGGATTGATCGGCCCCAACGGGGCCGGCAAGACCACGACCTTCAGCCTGATCAGCGGCTACTACAAGCCGACCAGCGGCAGCGTCTTCTATGAGGGTCAGGATGTTTCCGGCCTCAAGACCAGCAGGCTGGCGCAGCGCGGTCTCATCAGGACATTCCAGGGCACAACCCTGTTCCAGGAATTCAGTGTCATCGACAATGTCCGGGTCGGCTGCCACCGCAGCGCCGGCGCAGGCTTCATCTCGCGCATAACGGGCGGCGATGCGCCGACCGAACGCGAGGCCGATCGCAAAGCGCGCGATGCACTGGAACTGTTCGATCTCGGCGCGATGGCGAAAGAGCCGGCTTCCAGCCTGCCCCATGGCCACCAGCGCGCGCTGGGCATGGCCGTGGCACTTGCGGCAGACCCGACGCTGATCCTCCTGGACGAGCCTTTCACGGGCATGAATCCGGAGGAAACGCGGCGGATGATGGACCATGTTCGCCGGATACGTGACGAGCGCGATATCACCATCATGCTGGTCGAGCACGACATGCAGGCGGTGATGGGGCTGTGCGAGCGCATCACCGTCATGAACTTCGGCCAGTTCCTGACCGAGGGCGTGCCGCAGGAGGTCGCGAACGATCCGCGCGTCATCGAAGCCTATCTGGGGCGTAACGAAGATGCTGCTTGAAGTCCGCAACCTCCACGTCCACTATCAGAAGGTCGCCGCCCTGAAAGGCGTCAGCCTGCAGGTTCCGTCCGGTGGCATCGTCACCATCATCGGGGCGAACGGCGCCGGCAAGAGCACCACCTTGCGCGCCATTTCCGGCCTTGCCAAGCCTTCGAACGGCGAGATCCATTTCGAGGGCCAGCGCATCGACAATCTGCCCGCCGAGAAGATCGTGGCGCGGGGTATCGCCCATGTCCCGGAGGGACGGCGGATATTCTCCGACCTGACCGTCGAGGAGAACCTGCGCATCGGCGCGTTCCTGCGCAAGGACAAGGCGAAGATCGAGAGCGACATCGAGGATATCTTCCAGCGTTTCCCGCGCCTCAGGGAGCGCAGGACGCAATGGGCCCGCACCTTGTCTGGCGGCGAGCAGCAGATGGTCGCGATCGGACGGGCGCTGATGTCCGGGCCGAAGCTCCTCCTGCTCGACGAGCCGTCCATGGGCCTGTCGCCGGTTATGGTGCAGGAAATGGCCCGCATCGTTTCCAACATCGCCGAAACGGGCGTGCCCGTAGTCCTGGTGGAGCAGAACGCCGGTCTGGCTCTGAGGCTTGCCTCCTACGCCTATGTGCTCGAGATCGGGACGGTTGCCGTGGAAGGCAGGTCGGCCGACCTCAAGGCCAATGACCATGTGCGGAGGGCTTACCTCGGTGCATGAGAACTGGACCCTCGCCGAGCTTGTCGCCGCCGGCTGGAACGAATCCGATCTGCAATGGGAACGGCTGACGGAGGCCGCACTCTCCGAACTGGCCGAGGGGCGGACGGAACCGGCCCGCCAGCGGTTCGCTGAAGCGCTTCGCTTGGCGCGGGCTGAGTTTGCGACGAACGATCCGAGGCTCGCCGCAAGCCTGAGCAATCAGGCGGCGGCCCAAGGCACCTTAAGTGGACGGATCGAGGCTGCGGCTGCGCAGGCCTGGACGGCCTGCGACCGTTGGATCGACGGCATGACGGCCCCGCGCACGGCACGCTCCTCCCTGTTCCACCTGCGCATGGAGCGGCTCCACAGGCCGGCTTACGAGGAACGATGGCGAGTCAAGGCTCGCGAACTGCTCGCCGAGGTACGCAACGGGCTCGGCGAAACCGGGCAACTCGAACTGATCGACCCGCAGGAAGCAGTCGCGCGCCTGGCGCGGTGGAGCCAGGAGCGCCCGGTGACCCTGAGCGACCCGAGGAAATTGATGGCATCGGTGATCCTGCTCGGGTTCCGGCGCAAGGGATCGGCGGGCGAGATCGCCATGGAAACGCATTTCGAGGCGGACAGCCTCCAATAAAAAGAAACAGAACAGGGGAACACGGTGCGCGCGACCGATTGCGCGCCCAGCATGACCGGGTCTTCCGGGAGCCGGCATCTAACGCGGTAGCTATTTTCATACGCAAAGCGGAGGAGACTGCAATGAAGCCTGCGTCGAGTATCATACTGAACAGACGATCCCTCCTGACAGGCGCCGCCAGCGCCGCGCTCTTGCCCGTGGTCGGCATGCCGAAAGCCAGCTTCGCACAGGAGAATGTCGTCAAGATCGGCTTTCTGGCGCCATTGACCGGCGCCGTGGCGGCCTGGGGCAAGCCTGGCCTCGACGGCTGCAGGATATGGGCCGATTGGGCGAATGAGGCCGGCGGCATCGAAGTCGGCGGGCAAGCCTACAAGGTCGAGCTCGTGGCCTATGACGACGAGGACGACGCCGGCAAGGCCCGCACCGGGGCAACGCAGCTCATCCGCGAGAACGAAGTCAAGTTTATCATGATGCTCGGTGGCAATTCATGGCCGGGCGTGGAGGAAATCGCGGCACGGCAGGGCATGATGGTCTCCACGCTGCTGCCGAGCGACCTCACCCCCGACACCACCACGCTGATTGCGCCTTGCGAGGTGCATCCGATTTACAACGTGACCGGCGTCGACTGGCTGGCGGCCAATCGGCCGGAGCTCAAGACCGCGGTGATCTGCGCGCAGGACGATGCCCTCGGCAAGCCTTCGGTGGCCACTTACCTCGCCGCCTTCGAGGCCGCCGGGATCACCATGGCCAGCCCGCCCTTGTTCTTCGACCCCGCGACCACCGACTTCGCGCCAGTGATGACGCAGCTTCTGGCAAACAACCCGGACATATTGTGCCTCGACACCTGCTATGCCGACTACGTTCAGCCGCTATGCGAGCAGGCCTTCCAGCAGGGCTACAAGGGGCAGATCATCTCTTGCACGCTCGACTTCTACCAGCGCATCGTCGACCGCACCTCCAAGGAGTTCATGGAGGGCGTCATCTTCCAGTTCCCGGATTTCGATGACGAGGCGCTGAACGACCCGCGCATCAATTTCAAGAAGCCGAACGAGTTCTTCGCCGAATATGTGAAGCGCTACGGCGCCACCGAATGGTCGGCGGTATCGTGGGAATACAGCTCGATCCTCGATCTGTGGGCGGACGCCGCCCAGCGGGCGGGAAGCGTCGAAGCGGAAGCGGTGCTCACCGCCATGAAGGAAGGCGGCACCGGAAAGCACGCGTTCGGCGAGGCCCGCTGGTGGGGGAAGGAGCTGTTCGGCATCGACAACGCCCTTGTCGGCGAATGGCCGGTGGTGGTCATCCGCGATGGCAAGGCGACGATCGCGGAGTTCCGCTCGATCCCCGAATGGTGGGACAAGCATGGCGAGCTGCTGATCAAGCACATGACCGATCTCGGCCAGATGTGGAACCAGCGCACCTGAGCGTGGCGCCGGGCCATGAAACGGCCCGGCGGTCCGCACCCGAAACGAATTGTCGAACGGGGCACACAATGCCGGATTTCCTCCTGCAGACCGTTTTCAACGCCTCCTACGCCGCGAGCTATATGGCCCTGATCGCGGTGGGCCTGGTGCTTATCTTCGGCGTCATGGGTGTCATCAACTTCGCCCATGGCGAGCTCTACATGGCCGGCGCCTATGCGATCGTCTTCTTCTACGCATGGCAAGGGTTGCCGTTCGTCATGGCGGTGGGGCTGGGCCTGCTGTTTGCCGGATGCCTGGGCATCCTCATGGAGCTTGCGCTGTTCAGGCCGCTGCGAACGAACCCGCTCGGCGGGCTCATCGCCTCGATCGGCTTCCTGCTCATCCTTCAGACGCTCGCCGTGCTCGGCTTCGGGTTGCGCAACCAGAACATCCCGCCGGTTTCCCAGGGGCGCCTGACCGTCGGCGGCGCATTCCTGACCTATGAGCGGCTCTATGTCATCATCGCCACCGTGGTGCTGCTGGCAGCACTTTGGCTGTTCCTCAGGCGCAGCCGGTTCGGCTGGGCCTTGCGCGCCTGTGCGCAGGATCGCGAGGCGGCGGCGCTGCAGGGAATCTCGATAAACCAGACGGCGCGCTATGCGATGTTCATCGGCGCGGCGCTGGCCGGCGTTGCCGGCGCCATGACCGCCCCCCTGGTGGCGCCCTCCCCCTTCATGGGACATAGCGTGATCGTGACGGCCTTCATCATCATCATCGTGGGCGGCATCGGCAGCCTCGAGGGTGCGGTGGTCGCCGCCGTGCTCTACGCCTTCGTCCACACATTCGTCACGACGTTCTTCGACGGCGTCATCGCCAACATCGTCGGCCTGCTGCTGATGCTTGCCGTGCTCGTTGTCAAGCCGCAGGGCCTGTTTGGAGTGCGCGAACGTGCCTGACAAAACCAATATCGACGCAGCCGGCATGATCGGCATCCTGATCCTCGCGGCAGCGCTCATCGTCGCGCCCCACGTCGTCAGTTTCTCGCAGCAGGAGTTGCTCGTCCTGCTGACCATCAACGTTCTCGTCGTGACCAGCTACAGGCTGCAGACGCTGACGGGCGAATGGTCGCTGGCGCATGTGGTGATGATGGGCTCCGGCGCCTATGCCAGCGCATTGTGCTCCAAGAGCTTCGGCTTTCCGGTGCCCCTGGCGATGATCACCGGCGCGATCGTCGCTGGCCTCATCGCGGCCCTGATGAGCTTTCCGCTTTTTCGCATGAAGGGCTTCTACTTCCTCATCGGCTCCTTCGCGGCCGGCGAGATCCTGCGCCTGATATGGAAGCGCTTCACCAACCCCTTCGGCGGCCCCAAGGGCATCCAGCGCATTCCCGGCTTTCCGGAGATCGACCTGGGCTTCATCCGGATCGATTTCTACGATCCCGCGAACTACTACTACCTCGTCCTGCTGGTGGTGCTGGCTTCCCTCTGGGTCCTCTATCGCATCGAGAAATCGCGCATCGGCCTGACATTCCATGCCATCCACTGGCAGGACAAATTGTCGGAATCCGTCGGTGTCGATGCCTTCCGCTATCGTATGCTCGCCTTCGTCATCGCCGCCTTCTTCGCGGGTCTCGCCGGCGCGCTTTATGCGCACTATCTGAGCACCGTCAATCCGAACCAGTTCGACGTCAATACGATGGTCTATGTGCTCATCTGGACGATCGTGGGCGGCACCAGCCGCTGGTATGGCCCGATCCTCGGCGTGGTGGCGCTGACCATCATCGATGAAGTCATCCTGCGGGCGATCGGTGCCGACCAGGTTCGGCCGTTGCTCTACGGCGTTGTCCTGATCCTTGCCATCCTGTTCCTGCCCAACGGGCTGGAGAGCTTGGTCATGCGGGCTTCGGATGCGCTGCGCCGCTATCGCGGCGAAGTCCCGCCGGGCGCAATTGTGCGGGAATAAAGACGGAAATGCGCGACCCGCCCGGCCGGTTCTGTCGCGCGCTACCATGAAGGTCAAGATCATCGTGGCACAGGTCATCGGCTTGAGGCCGGGCATGGATCGGGTCCCGCGCTTGACGTGCCGAGGGTCTTGTTCACTGCAGTTGTTGAGATAGCAACTCTGCCGCGCCTGGGCTCCCGTTGTGAACGCTCGCGAAACCGGCCGGCATCTACCATCGCAGACGATGATCTGCTTCCCGGTTCGCCTAGAGCGCATCCGGGGATTGATGAATCGATTGTGATGTGACGCGTTGGCTTCCTGCTGATTCAACGTTGACCTTGATGGAGGTGAACGATGGC
>NZ_JBEPML010000036.1:0-19790 GCF_040545735.1 Aquamicrobium terrae | reverse complement strand
ATCGCCGCCGTCAAAGACGTCTTGCCATGGTCAACGTGACCAATCGTGCCAATGTTCACATGAGGCTTCGTGCGCTCGAATTTACCTTTTGCCATGTGAGGTCTCCATTCCTGCTAGCCCGTTCGGGCATTGAACCAAGTTACTGTCGCAACCCTACGGGATTTAAGCGTATTTCTTCTGGACTTCCTGAGCCACGGCGGTCGGCACCGGCTCATAATGGTCGAACTGCATCGTGTACTGGGCGCGGCCCTGAGACATCGAGCGCAGGCTGTCGACGTACTTGAACATGTTGGCCAGCGGCACCATGGCGTTGATGACCACGGCGATGCCGCGGGCTTCCTGGCCCTGGATCTGGCCGCGACGGCTGTTCAGGTCGCCGATGATGTTGCCGACATATTCTTCCGGCGTCACGACCTCGACCTTCATGACCGGCTCCAGGAGCTGCACGCCGAGCTTCGGGGCAGCTTCGCGGAAGCAGGCACGCGACGCGATTTCGAAGGCCAGAACCGACGAGTCGACATCGTGGAAGGCACCATCGATGAGCGTCGCCTTGACGCTGATCATCGGGAAGCCGGCGAACGGACCGGAAGACAGGACGCTCTCGATGCCCTTCTGAACACCGGGGATGTATTCCTTCGGCACGGCGCCGCCGACGATCTTGGACTCGAACACGTAGTCTTCGCTCTCGGTGTTCGGCTCGAAGACGACCTTGACGCGGGCGAACTGGCCCGTACCACCGGTCTGCTTCTTGTGCGTGTAGTCCTGCTCGTGCGAGCGGGTGATCGTCTCGCGATAGGCCACCTGCGGAGCGCCGACATTGGCCTCGACCTTGAACTCGCGCTTCATGCGGTCGACGATGATGTCGAGATGAAGCTCGCCCATGCCGGCGATGATGGTCTGGCCGCTTTCCTCGTCGGTCTTGACGCGGAAGGACGGGTCCTCGGCTGCCAGGCGATGCAGGGCCAGGCCCATCTTCTCCTGGTCGCCCTTGGTCTTCGGCTCGATGGCGATCTGGATGACCGGCTCGGGGAACTCCATGCGCTCCAGGATGACCGGGGCCAGCGGGTCGCACAACGTGTCGCCGGTGGTGGTCTCCTTGAGGCCGGCCAGAGCGACGATGTCGCCGGCGAACGCCTCTTCGATGTCGGCACGCGAGTTGGAGTGCATCTGCAGCATGCGGCCGATGCGCTCCTTCTTGCCCTTCACCGTGTTGTCCACCGAGATGCCCTTGGTGAGCTTGCCCGAGTAGATGCGGCAGAAGGTGAGCGAACCGACAAACGGGTCGTTCATGATCTTGAACGCCAGCATGGCCAGCGGCTCGTCATCCGTCGAATGACGGACGATCTCAGCCTCGGTCTTGGCGTCGATGCCCTTGATGGCCGGAATTTCGTCCGGAGCCGGGAGGAAGTCGATGACGGCGTCGAGCAGCGGCTGGATGCCCTTGTTCTTGAAGGCGGTGCCGCAGAACACGGGGTGGAACTTCACCTCGATGGTGCCCTTGCGGATCAGCTCGCGCAGCTCGTCGATCGACGGGATGTTGCCTTCGAGATAGGCGTTCATCGCATCGTCGTCCATCTCGACCGCGGTCTCGATAAGCTTCTCGCGATATTCCTCGGCCTTGGCCTGGAGGTCCGCCGGAATCTCGACGACATCCCACTGCGCGCCGAGCGCTTCGTCGCGCCAGACCAGCGCCTTCATCTCAAGCAGGTCGATGACGCCCTTGAAATCGCTCTCAGCGCCGATCGGCAGCTGCATGGCGAGCGGGATCGCACCGAGACGCGACTTGATCATCTCGAGGCAGCGATAGAAATCGGCGCCGATCTTGTCCATCTTGTTGCAGAAGATCATGCGCGGAACATGATATTTCTCGGCCTGGCGCCAGACGGTTTCGGTCTGCGGTTCGACGCCGGCGTTGGAGTCGAGCAGCGTGATCGCACCGTCGAGCACGCGCAGCGAACGCTCGACCTCGATGGTGAAGTCGACGTGGCCGGGAGTGTCGATGATGTTGAAGCGGCGGTCCTTGCCGTCACGGCCCTTCCAGGAGGTGGTGGTGGCAGCGGACGTGATGGTGATGCCGCGCTCCTGCTCCTGTTCCATCCAGTCCATGGTCGAGGCGCCGTCGTGCGTCTCGCCCATCTTGTGGTTCTTGCCCGTGTAATAAAGGATACGCTCGGTCGTGGTCGTCTTGCCGGCATCGATGTGGGCCATGATGCCGAAGTTACGATAGTCGTGGATGGGAAATTCGCGGGCCATGGGAGGTGCCTCTTACTCTTCTTTCGCGCTTACCAGCGGTAGTGCGCGAAGGCGCGGTTGGCTTCGGCCATCTTGTGGGTGTCTTCACGCTTCTTGACGGCGGTGCCGCGGTTGTTGGCCGCATCCATCAGCTCGCCCGAAAGACGGTCGATCATGGTGGTTTCGTTGCGGTTGCGGGCAGCCGAGATCAGCCAGCGGATGGCGAGGGCCTGACGGCGCTCCGGACGAACGTCGACCGGAACCTGATAGGTCGCACCACCGACGCGGCGCGAACGCACTTCCACGTGCGGCGCGACATTGTCGAGCGCCTGATGGAAGACGCCGACCGGCTCCTGCTTGGTCTTGGACTGGACCTGGTCGAGCGCACCGTAGACGATGCTCTCGGCAACCGACTTCTTGCCGTCGTACATGACGGCATTCATGAACTTGGTGATGACGAGATCGCCGAACTTGGGATCGGGGTTGATCTCGCGCTTAGCTGCACTGTGACGACGGGACATACTGTTGTCTCTCTTCTCTCGCGCGGCGCATAAAAAGAAAGCGCCGAAGCCGCAAACTTACTTCGGACGCTTGGCGCCGTACTTGGAGCGACGCTGCTTGCGGTTTTTAACACCCTGGGTGTCGAGCACGCCGCGGATGATGTGATAGCGCACGCCCGGAAGGTCCTTGACGCGGCCGCCGCGGATCATGACCACCGAGTGCTCCTGGAGGTTATGCCCCTCACCCGGGATATAACCGATGACCTCGAAGCCATTGGTCAGGCGGATCTTCGCAACCTTGCGCAGAGCAGAGTTCGGCTTCTTCGGCGTCGTCGTGTAGACGCGCGTGCAGACGCCACGCTTCTGCGGGTTCTGCTGCATGGCCGGGACTTTGTTGCGCACTGCCGGCGCCTTGCGCGGCTTGCGGATCAGCTGGTTGACGGTAGGCATTAAACCCTCTTGTCTCTCAATTCCGTGTCTCGAACCCACTCAGGGCAGTCTAAAGCACCATTTCCATACGCAAATTCGGGCCACAAGCCGCCTCTCGCGGTGCTGCCCGAACAAAAAGCAGAGGAAGCGTTGCCGCTTCATGCATGCCGGAAATGTCTTTTCGCTCGTAAAACGAACCCTGTTTGAGGCTAACTCCGAGGCGCGTCGCCCCGAAAAGGAAAGTCTCACATCGGCTCAGACTGGGCGGCTTCTACTCGCAAGCCCCCCTTTCGTCAACCCCACGACGCCAGATTCTGCGCCAAATTCGGGCCATTGCCCGGTTTCGGTCGTCTCCGGTAATTTTCTTTCGCGGCATACGCAGGATTGCGCACAATGTGGTCGCGTTCCTGCCCTCTTACAAGGTAGAGTCGCGAAAATTCGGCGTTCCGGGACCCGCTATCCACCAGCAAGTGAAGAATCAGCCATGAACGACAATGACGCACAGGACGGCGAGCGCACCGTCACCATCATCACCGGCCGCGTGTGGCGAAGCAAGAACGGCAGACCCGAGGGCGTGCATGTGATGCTGGTCGCGCCCGACGACGATTCCGCCGTGCGCAGGGCGCTGGAATCACTCGCCGCCGAGGGTTACGCCGAAGCCGAACTCGACCAGATCGGCGACATGCAGGGCGAGCCCGACGACGAGCCGCACCTTTCCGCCTATCAGGGCGCACTGGAAGGCGAAGTCTCGATCATCACTTTCGATGCGCCGGAATAGAGCACGGAACCGAAAAGCGGCCGGCTGACTGGCTCAAACCCAGGCCAGTCCTTGATTCCCGTGGGATATCTCCTCCCCGAAGCCGGAGTTCGATCGCACCCCGAATTGACAGTTGACCCGAAGCGGGTTCAACTTCTGTTGTCGCAGCGCAACAAATGTTCTGGCTTGCCGGAACGAACCCCTTCGGGAGGGAAATCATGGACGCGTTCCTGAGTGGCCTCAAGGCCATCATCGACACGCTGGGAGCCACCGTGCTCCTGCCGGTCGTCATCTTCATCATCGCACTCATTCTCGGCGCCAAGGCCGGCAAGGCCTTCCGAGCCGCCGTTACCATCGGCGTCGCCTTCATCGGCATCAATCTCGTGCTCGGGCTCATGCTCGGGACGATCGGCGATTCGGCGCAGGCCATCGTCAGGAACACGGGCATCCAGCGCGATATCGTCGATGTCGGCTGGCCGTCGGCAGCGGCGATCGCCTTCGGCTCCTCGGTCGGATTGTGGGTCATTCCGATCGCCATCATCGTCAACATCGCCTTGCTGATGACGCGGCTGACGCGCACCCTCAATGTCGACGTGTGGAACTTCTGGCACTTTGCCTTCATCGGCTCGCTGGCCACCGCCGCCACCGGCAGCCTCGGCTACGGCCTCGTCGTCGCCGCCCTGATGGCCGCGCTGTCGCTGCTGTTCGCGGACTGGTCGGCGCGCGCCGTGCAGAAATTCTACGGCGTTCCGGGCGTTTCGGTCCCGCATCTGGCCTCGGCCCAGATCCTGCCCATCGCCATCGTCGTCAATTGGGTCCTCGACCGCCTCCCCGGCATCAACAAGATCGATCTCAGCACCGAAACCATCGAACGCCGGCTCGGCGTGTTCGGCGAACCGGTCGTGCTCGGCCTGATCATCGGCCTCGTGATCGGCGTTCTCGCCTACTACAATGCCGGCGATGCCAGCACCGTCATTTCCAAGGTGCTGCAGACCGGCATGACACTGGCGGCCGCCATGCTGCTTCTGCCGCGCATGGTGAAGATCCTCATGGAAGGCCTGCTGCCGGTATCGGAAGCCGCGCATGAATTCGTGCGCAAGCGGGCCGGCGACCGCGAACTGCTGGTCGGCCTCGATTCGGCGATCCTCATCGGGCACCCGGCGGCGATCTCCTCTTCGCTCATCCTGGTGCCAATCGCCATCCTGCTGTCGATCATCCTGCCGGGCAACCGCATCATCCTGTTCGCGGACCTCGCGGTCATTCCCTTCATCGTGGCGATGACGGCACCGGTGCTGCGCGGCAACGTGTTCCGGATGGTGGTGGTCGGCACGATCACGCTGGCGGCCGGCTTCTATGTGGCCAATGCGCTGGCGCCGCTGTTTACCAGCGCTGCGGTCGCGTCGGGCTTCACCATGCCGGCCAATGCGGTGCAGATCACCTCCGTCGTCGATGGCTTCCTGTGGATTTCCTATGTCGTCATCGCCGCCATCCAGAATCTCGCCGTGTTCGGCCTGATCGTTCTGGCAGCCGTCATCGCGCTCTGCTTCTGGCTCTATCGCCGCAACACCGATGCCTGGGAACGGGCAGCCGGCGCGGGCGAACCGGATGCGGTGACCAACCAGACACAGGAGGCCTGACCACATGACGCGATCCCTTGCCGGGCAGATCGAACGCGAAGCCATCGCGGTCAAGGCAGATGCCGCTACCAGCGAGGAGGTCATCCGCCTGCTCGCCGGCCGGCTGGAAAAGCTTGGCCATGTGCGGACGAGCTTCGCCGAGGCGGTACTGGCAAGGGAAGCGCGCATGCCCACCGGCTTGCCGATGGGGCGCGGCAGCAATGTCGCCGTGCCCCATACGGACCCCGAACATGTCCTGAAGCCCGGCATCGCCATAGCGACGCTGGCACATCCAGTCGATTTCGCCAATATGGAAGACCCCGATGAGGCGGTGCCGGTCGGACTGGTGTTCATGCTGGCACTGAACGACAAGGACCGGCAGATCGAGATGCTGCAACAGATCATGCTGACCATCCAGGACGAGGCCCTGAGCCAGAAACTGCTGGACGCCGGCACACCGGACGAGCTGCTCGCCCTGCTCGACGGCACACAACAAGGAGAACAATAAGAATGGCCCTGCAAAAGAACGTGCTGTTTGCCTGCGGCACCGGCATCGCCACCTCGACACTGGTATCGCATGCGGTGACCGAGGCGATGAAGGAGCGCGGCATCAACATCAATTCCACGCAATGCAAGGCGACCGAAGTGCGCTCCATGCTCAACGGCGTCGACCTCGTGGTTTCCACCACGCAGCTTCCCACCGATCTCGGCGTGCCGGTCATCACCACCCTCGCCTTCCTGACAGGCGTCGGCAAGGCGGATGTGCTGGACAAGATCGAGGCCACGCTGCGGGGCTGAGCCCACCTCATTCGCCCGGTTCAAGACAAACAGCCAAAACAAAAGGCCGCCGGATCGCTCCGGCGGCCTTTCTTGTTGGCTTTTCGCCGACTGACGGCGCTTACTGCGCCGCCGTCGTCATGTCGACCAGCATCGTCTCGGCCGTCTCGGCGCCCGAGGCCTTGCGGCGCTCGTCAAGGATCAGCTCGTCGCGCGACGTGGCGATGCGGCGGATCTGGCTCATCTGGCCACCCGTACCGGCCGGGATCAGGCGACCCACGATCACGTTCTCCTTCAGGCCCTGCAGCATGTCGGTCTTGCCGGCAACAGCAGCCTCGGTGAGCACGCGGGTGGTCTCCTGGAACGACGCGGCCGAGATGAAGGACGGCGTCTGCAGGGAGGCCTTGGTGATGCCGAGCAGCACCGGCTGGCCGGCCGCGGGCTTCTTGCCTTCCTCGAGCAGGCGATCGTTGATCTCGTCCAGTTCGATCACGTCCACATGGTCGCCCGGGATGTAGGTCGAGTCGCCCTGCTCCGTGATTTCCACCTTCTGCAGCATCTGGCGAACGATCACCTCGATGTGCTTGTCGTTGATCGACACGCCCTGCAGTCGATAGACTTCCTGGATCTCGTTGACGAGGTACGAGGCCAGAGCCTCGACGCCGCGGATCGCAAGAATATCGTGCGGCGCGGGGTTGCCGTCGAGGATGTAGTCGCCCTTCTCGATGACGTCGCCGTCCTGAAGATGGAACGGCTTGCCCTTCGGGATCAGGTATTCCACCGGCTCCAGCGTCGAGTCATGCGGCTCGATGATGATGCGGCGCTTGTTCTTGTAGTCGCGGCCGAAGCGGATCGTGCCATCGATCTCGGCGATGATGGCGTGATCCTTCGGACGGCGAGCCTCGAACAGTTCCGCAACGCGCGGCAGACCACCGGTGATGTCCTTGGTCTTGGCGCTTTCCATCGGCACGCGGGCCAGAACGTCGCCGGGCTTCACATGCGCGCCGGGCTCGACCGAGAGAATGGCCTCGACCGAGAGCAGGAAGCGCGCATCGCCGCCCTTCGACAGCTTGGCGACCTTGCCCTTCGCGTCCTGCACCACGATGGCCGGCTTGAGGTCCGAACCGCGCGGCGTCGAGCGCCAGTCGATGACCTCGCGCTTGGTGATGCCGGTCGACTCGTCGGCCGTTTCCTGCACCGAGATGCCATCGACCAGGTCCTCGAACTCGACCCGGCCCTCGACTTCGGTAAGCACCGGACGGGTGTAGGGGTCCCACTCGGCGATACGCTGGCCGCGCTTCACCTTGTCGCCATCGTCCACGAAGATGCGCGAACCGTAGGTGACGCGGTGGGTGGCGCGCTCCTTGCCGGCCTCGTCGAGGATCAGGATCGCCATGTTGCGGCCCATGACCACGAGGTGACCGTCGGAGTTGCGCACCACGTTGCGGTTGCGGATCTGCACCGTGCCCTCATACGAGGCCTCGAGGAACGAGGAGTCCACCACCTGCGCCGTACCGCCCATGTGGAAGGTACGCATGGTGAGCTGGGTGCCCGGCTCGCCGATCGACTGCGCGGCGATGACACCGACGGCCTCGCCCTGGTTGACCGGCGTTCCGCGCGCCAGGTCGCGGCCGTAGCAGACCGCGCAGACGCCGGTGCGGACCTCGCAGGTCAGCGCCGAACGGATGCGAACCGCCTGCACGCCGGCCTTCTCGATCAGCTCCACATCGCGCTCGTCCATGAGCGTGCCGGCCTTGACCAGAACCTCGCCCGAGACCGGATGCACGATATCGTCGAGCGCGGTACGGCCAAGCACGCGCTGACCGATCGAAGCGACGACCTGTCCGGCATCCACGATCGGCTGCATGGTGAGGCCCTTGTCGGTGCCGCAGTCGATGGCGTTGACGATGCAGTCCTGCGCCACATCGACCAGACGACGTGTCAGGTAACCCGAGTTCGCCGTCTTCAAGGCGGTGTCGGCCAGACCCTTGCGGGCGCCATGAGTCGAGTTGAAGTACTCGAGAACGGTGAGGCCTTCCTTGAAGTTGGAGATGATCGGCGTCTCGATGATCTCGCCCGACGGCTTGGCCATCAGGCCGCGCATGCCGGCAAGCTGGCGCATCTGGGTGGGCGAACCACGCGCACCCGAGTGCGACATCATGTAGATCGAGTTCATCGGCTTCTGACGGCCGCTGTCGTCGAACTCCACCGCCTTGATGCGGCCCATCATTTCCTCGGCGACCTTCTCCGAGCACTTGGCCCAGGCGTCGACCACCTTGTTGTACTTCTCGCCCTGGGTGATCAGACCGTCGTTGTACTGCTGCTCGTATTCCTTGGCGAGCGCCTCGGTATCCGCCACCAGCTTGGCCTTGGTGTCCGGAATGACCATGTCGTCCTTGCCGAACGAAATGCCGGCGCGGCAGGCATGGGCGAAGCCGAGCTGCATGATGCGGTCACAGAAGATGACCGTCTCCTTCTGGCCGCAGTGACGATAGACCGTGTCGATCATCTTGGAGATGTTCTTCTTGGTCATCTCCTGGTTGGCGATGTCGAAGGGCACGTTGACGTTCTTCGGCAGAAGCTCGCCGATGATCATGCGGCCGGGCGTGGTCTCGTAGATCTTCGAAACCGGGTTGCCCTCGGCATCGACGGTCTTGAAGCGGCCCTTGATCTTGGCGTGCAGGGTGACGGCCTTGGTCTCGAGCGCATGCTGCATCTCGCCCATGTCGGCGAAGGCCATGCCCTCGCCCGGCTCGTTCTGGTTCATGATCGACAGGTAGTAGAGACCCAGAACCATGTCCTGCGACGGCACGATGATCGGCGCGCCGGAAGCCGGGTGCAGGATGTTGTTGGTCGACATCATCAGCACGCGGGCTTCGAGCTGCGCTTCCAGCGACAGCGGAACGTGCACGGCCATCTGGTCGCCGTCGAAGTCGGCGTTGAAGGCGGTGCAGACCAGCGGATGAAGCTGGATCGCCTTGCCCTCGATCAGGATCGGCTCGAACGCCTGGATGCCCAGGCGGTGCAGCGTCGGCGCGCGGTTCAGGAGAACCGGATGCTCGCGGATCACCTCGTCGAGGATATCCCAGACCTCCGGACGCTCCTTCTCGACCAGCTTCTTCGCCTGCTTGACGGTGGACGAATAGCCCTTGGCGTCGAGACGGGCGTAGATGAACGGCTTGAACAGCTCCAGCGCCATCTTCTTCGGCAGGCCGCACTGGTGCAGCTTGAGTTCGGGACCGGTCACGATCACCGAACGGCCCGAATAGTCGACGCGCTTGCCGAGCAGGTTCTGGCGGAAGCGACCCTGCTTGCCCTTGAGCATGTCGGACAGCGACTTCAGCGGACGCTTGTTGGCGCCGGTGATGACACGGCCGCGGCGGCCGTTGTCGAACAGGGCGTCCACCGCTTCCTGCAGCATGCGCTTCTCGTTGCGCACGATGATGCCGGGCGCACGAAGCTCGATCAGGCGCTTCAGGCGGTTGTTACGGTTGATGACGCGGCGATACAGGTCGTTCAGGTCGGAGGTCGCGAAGCGGCCGCCGTCCAGCGGAACCAGCGGGCGCAGGTCCGGCGGGATGACCGGGATGACCTTCATGATCATCCATTCCGGGCGGTTGCCGGATTCCATGAAGTTCTCAACCACCTTGAGGCGCTTGAGCAGCTTTTTCTGCTTCAGCTCCGAGGTGGTGGAAGCGAGTTCCGAACGCAGGTCGCCGGCGATCTTCTCCAGGTCCATGGAAGCCAGAAGCTCATGGATGGCCTCGGCCCCGATCATGGCGGTGAAGCTGTCCTCGCCATATTCGTCGACGGCCAGCATGTACTCCTCTTCGGAGAGAAGCTGGTTTTCCTTCAGCGCGGTGAGGCCCGGCTCGGTGACGATGTAGTTCTCGAAATAGAGAACGCGCTCGATGTCCTTGAGAGTCATGTCGAGCAGCGTGCCGATGCGGCTCGGCAGCGACTTCAGGAACCAGATGTGGGCGACCGGCGCGGCCAGCTCGATGTGGCCCATGCGCTCGCGGCGCACGCGCGACAGCGTGACCTCGACGCCGCACTTCTCGCAGATGACGCCCTTGTACTTCATGCGCTTGTACTTGCCGCACAAGCACTCATAGTCCTTGATCGGCCCGAAGATGCGGGCGCAGAACAGGCCGTCACGCTCCGGCTTGAACGTGCGGTAGTTGATCGTCTCCGGCTTCTTGATCTCGCCGAAGGACCACGACAGGATCTTCTCCGGGCTGGCGAGCGAAATCCGGATGGAATCGAACACCTGCGCGGGCGCCTGCGGGTTGAAGAGATTCATGACCTCTTGGTTCATGCCATTCTCCTTTGCGGGGTCCTCGAATACCCCAATTTCGTTTTCGTGCGGGGTGAACCCGCGAGAACCGGCCTCGGCCGGAAAATTTCGTGCGGCCCTCGAAGGGCCAGCGGGCGGCCGCGCACCGGCGCGGCCGCATTCGCCCTGTTATTCGGCGGCATCCGGCAGTTGCGTCGGGCCATCCACCTTGGTGTTCTCCAGCTCGACATTGAGGCCGAGCGAGCGCATTTCCTTGACGAGAACGTTGAAGCTCTCGGGAATGCCCGCCTCGAACGTGTCGTCGCCGCGCACGATGGCCTCGTAGACCTTGGTGCGGCCGGCCACGTCGTCCGACTTCACGGTCAGCATTTCCTGCAGCGTGTAGGCGGCACCGTAGGCTTCGAGCGCCCACACCTCCATCTCGCCGAAGCGCTGGCCGCCGAACTGCGCCTTGCCGCCCAGCGGCTGCTGGGTAACGAGCGAGTACGGGCCGATCGAGCGGGCGTGGATCTTGTCGTCGACCAGGTGGTGAAGCTTGAGCATGTAGATGTAGCCCATGGTCACCTTGCGGTCGAACGGCTCGCCCGTACGTCCGTCGTAGAGCTGCGACTGGCCCGAGGTATGCAGGCCGGCCTGCGTCAGCATGTGGTCGATGTCGGCCTCGTTGGCACCATCGAACACCGGCGTGGCGATGGACACGCCGCGGCGCATCTGCTCGCCGAGACGCACGACGGACTCGTCGTCGTACTCGCGCACCGGCTCGTTGCGGTCATTGGCCGGGATGACCGACTCGACCGTCTCGCGCAGCGGCTTGATATCGCCACCAGCCTTGTAGGCGTCGATCAGCTCGCCGATCTTCCTGCCCATGCCGGCGCAAGCCCAGCCAAGGTGCGTCTCCAGGATCTGGCCGACGTTCATGCGCGAAGGCACGCCCAGCGGGTTCAGCACGATGTCCGCATGGGTACCGTCTTCGAGGAACGGCATGTCCTCGACCGGCACGATGCGCGACACGACACCCTTGTTGCCGTGACGGCCGGCCATCTTGTCGCCCGGCTGCATCTTGCGCTTCACCGCGACGAAGACCTTGACCATCTTCATGACGCCCGGAGGCATTTCGTCGCCGCGCTGCACCTTCTCGACCTTGTCCATGAAGCGCTGCTCCAGCGCCTTCTTGGAGTCGTCATACTGGCCGCGCAGGGCTTCCAGCTCGCTCTGGAGCTTTTCATCCTCGACGGCGAACTGCCACCACTGCGAACGCGGGTAGTCGTCCAGCGTCTCGCGCGCCAGTGTGGAGCCCTTCTTGAAGCCCTTCGGCCCGGCGATGGCCTCCTTGCCGACCAGCATGTCGGCCAGACGCGCATAGACGTTGCGGTCGAGAATGGCCTGCTCGTCGTCACGGTCCTTGGCGAGACGCTCGATCTCCTCGCGCTCGATGGCCATGGCGCGCTCGTCCTTCTCCACGCCGTGGCGGTTGAAGACGCGCACTTCCACGACCGTGCCGAAGGTTCCCGGAGGCATGCGCATAGATGTGTCGCGCACGTCGGACGCCTTCTCGCCGAAGATGGCGCGCAGAAGCTTCTCTTCCGGCGTCATCGGGCTCTCCCCCTTCGGCGTGATCTTGCCGACCAGGATGTCGCCCGGCTGCACCTCGGCACCGATGTAGACGATGCCGGCCTCGTCGAGGTTCTTCAGCGCTTCTTCCGAAACATTCGGAATGTCGCGCGTGATTTCCTCCGGCCCGAGCTTGGTGTCGCGCGCCATGACCTCGAACTCCTCGATGTGGATCGAGGTGAAGATGTCGTCGGCCACGATACGCTCGGAGAGCAGGATCGAGTCCTCGTAGTTGTAGCCGTTCCACGGCATGAAGGCGACGAGCACGTTGCGGCCGAGCGCCAGATCGCCGAGATCGGTCGACGGACCGTCGGCGATGATGTCGCCCTTGTTGACGTGGTCGCCGACCTTCACCAGCGGACGCTGGTTGATGCAGGTCGACTGGTTGGAGCGCTGGAACTTCATCAGGCGGTAGATATCGACGCCCGACTTGCCGGGATCGAGGTCTTCCGTGGCGCGGATAACGATACGCGTCGCATCCACCTGATCGACGATGCCGCCGCGACGGGCGCCGATGGCGGCGCCGGAGTCACGGGCGACGATCGGCTCCATGCCGGTGCCGACGAACGGAGCCTCGGCGCGCACCAGCGGCACGGCCTGACGCTGCATGTTCGAGCCCATCAGGGCGCGGTTGGCGTCGTCGTTCTCGAGGAACGGGATGAGCGCCGCGGCGACCGACACCATCTGCTTGGGCGAGACGTCCATCAGGTCGACCATCTCGCGCGGCGCCATCATCACCTCGCCGGCGTTACGGCAGATGACGAACTCGTCGACGAAGCTGCCGTTGGCATCGAGCTCGGCGTTGGCCTGCGCCACGAAGTGCTTGGCCTCCTCCATCGCCGACAGATAGACCACGTCATTGGTCAGCCTGCCGTCCACGATCTTGCGGTACGGGCTTTCGATGAAGCCGTATTTGTTGACGCGGGCGAAGGTGGCCAGCGAGTTGATCAGGCCGATGTTCGGGCCTTCCGGCGTCTCGATCGGGCAGATGCGGCCATAGTGCGTCGGGTGCACGTCGCGCACCTCGAAGCCGGCACGCTCGCGGGTCAGACCGCCCGGGCCAAGCGCCGAAAGACGGCGCTTGTGGGTGATCTCCGACAGCGGGTTGGTCTGGTCCATGAACTGCGAGAGCTGCGAGGAACCGAAGAACTCGCGCACGGCGGCAGCGGCCGGCTTGGCGTTGATCAGGTCCTGCGGCATGACCGTGTCGATCTCGATCGACGACATGCGCTCCTTGATGGCGCGCTCCATGCGCAGCAGGCCCAGGCGGTACTGGTTCTCCATGAGCTCGCCGACCGAACGCACGCGGCGGTTGCCGAGATTGTCGATATCGTCGATCTCGCCCTTGCCGTCGCGCAGGTCGACCAGCGTCTTGACCACGGCCAGGATGTCCTCCTTGCGCAGCACGCGCACGGTATCCGGGCAGTCGAGCTCCAGGCGCATGTTCATCTTGACGCGACCGACGGCCGAAAGGTCGTAGCGCTCGGCGTCGAAGAACAGCGAGTTGAACATCGCCTCGGCGGTCTCGAGGGTCGGCGGCTCGCCCGGACGCATGACGCGGTAGATGTCGAACAGCGCGTCCTGGCGGCCCTCGTTCTTGTCGACGGCCAGCGTGTTGCGGATATAGGCGCCGACATTGACGTGGTCGATGTCGAGGATCTGGATCTCTTCCTCGCCGGTGCCGAGCAGCACTTTCAAGGTCTTGTCGTCGATCTCGTCGCCGGCCTCGAGATAGATCTCGCCGGTCTGGTAGTTGACGATGTCCTCGGCCAGATAGTTGCCGAGCAGGTCCTCGTCGGTCGCCTTGATGGCCTTGAGGCCCTTTTCGGCGAGCTGACGCGCCTGGCGGGCGGTGATCTTCTTGCCGGCCTCGACCACGACTTCGCCGGTGTCGGCGTCAACCAGGTCGTTGACGGCCTTCAGGCCCTTGAAGCGGTCGACATTGTAGGGAATGCGCCAGTGGTCGCCGGCGCGCTTGTAGGTGATCTTGTTGTAGAAGGTCGACAGGATGTCTTCGCCATCCATGCCGAGCGCCATCAGCAGCGAGGTCACCGGGATCTTGCGGCGGCGGTCGATACGGGCGTGGACCACGTCCTTGGAATCGAACTCGATGTCGAGCCACGAGCCGCGATAGGGAATGACGCGCGCGGCGAACAGCAGCTTGCCGGACGAGTGCGACTTGCCCTTGTCGTGATCGAAGAAGACGCCCGGCGAACGGTGCATCTGCGAAACGATGACGCGCTCGGTGCCGTTGACGATGAAGGTGCCGTTCGAGGTCATGAGCGGCATGTCGCCCATGTACACGTCCTGCTCCTTGATGTCCTTGATCGACTTGGCGCCGGTGTCCTCGTCGACATCGAACACGATCAGGCGCAGCGTCACCTTGAGCGGCGCGGCATAGGTCAGGTCGCGCTGACGGCACTCGTCAACGTCGAACTTCGGCGCCTCGAACTCATACTTGACGAATTCCAGCATCGAAGCGCCGGAGAAATCGGAGATCGGGAAGACCGACTTGAAGACTGCCTGCAGGCCTTCGTCAGGCCGGCCGCCCTCGGGCTCCTCGACCATCAGGAACTGGTCGTAGGACGCCTTCTGAACCTCGATCAGGTTCGGCATCTCGGCAACTTCGGGGATCTTTCCGAAGAACTTTCTGACGCGCCTGCGGCCATTGAAAGTCTGGGTCTGGGCCATCATAGCTCCTTAGCTCGCATCTCGGGGCGGATCACGCCGCGATCCGCCTTGCCTCCAGGCCGCTTTGGTGCGGCCTTGTCCAAAACAGGTGAAAACCTGTTTCCTGAAAGCCGCTTTCGGCCCTCAGGAAAGAGGTTCTCCAACACGATCGCCGGGTTCTCCCCCTGACGAGAGGGCCTCCCGAAGGGAGGTGGCGGACGGCCCGAAGGCCGCCCGCCGGAACCCGAACGCTTACTTCAACTCGACCTTGGCGCCAGCAGCTTCGAGCTGGGCCTTGATCTTCTCGGCCTCGGCCTTGGCGACGCCTTCCTTCAGCGGCTTCGGAGCGGCCTCGACCAGGTCCTTGGCTTCCTTGAGGCCCAGGCCGGTGATGGCGCGCACTTCCTTGATGACCTCGATCTTCTTGGCGCCGGCCTCGGCGAGGACGACGTCGAACTCGGTCTTCTCTTCGGCCGGAGCGGCGGCGGCAGCGCCACCGGCAGCGGCGGCAACGGCCACCGGAGCAGCGGCGGAAACGCCCCACTTCTCTTCCAGCATCTTCGACAGCTCGGCCGCCTCGAGGACGGTCAGGGCCGACAGGTCTTCAACGATCTTGGTGAGATCAGCCATTTTTCTTTTCCTTCAATAAGATTCGAACGTGTTGATGTTTGGCGAGGAACGGCCTCACGCCGCCTCGTCCTTCCGGGCATATGCGCCGATAACGCGCGCGACATTGCCTGCCGGTGCGTTGACGACCTGTGCGATCCGGGTTGCCGGGGTGGAAATCATGCCCACCAACCTTGCGCGCAGCTCGTCGAGCGACGGGAGCGAGGCCAGAGCCTTCACACCATCGGCATCGAGCGAGGTCGTGCCCATTGCGCCGCCGAGAATGACAAGCTTGTCATTGCCCTTGGCGAAATCGGACGCGACCTTCGGAGCCGCAACCGGATCGTCCGAATAGGCGATCAGCGTCTGTCCCTTGAACAGATCGATGATGCTTTCGGATTCCGTGCCCTGAAGAGCGATCTTGGCGAGGCGGTTCTTCGCGACTTTGACGGTACCGCCGGCAGCACGCATCTTCGTACGAAGATCGTTCATCTGCGCAACGGTGATACCGGCATAGTGGGCCACGATGACCGAGCCGGCGCCCTTGAAGGCGTCGTTCAGGTCCGCGACGAGTTCGCGCTTTTCCGCTCTATCCACTGCCTATCTCCAGTTGACCCCCGCAACATTCACGAAGCGGGCGTCGGTTGCCTTTTGCCGGCCGGTCCGGTCCAGTCGGACGTTCCCGATCGGCGCTCGAGGATCCTGTCCCCTTTCCGCCACGCCCGAAGGCGTACAGACAAAAGGCACACACGGTTCGAACCTTTCTTGGGAGGGAAACCCTCCCTTGTCCGGTCGTCACCCGTCTCATGCAGACCCGTTAGGATTAAGTTCCGCCCTGGAGCGGACCGCCTGCAATCTCGGACAGGATAGCCGGGGCCTTTCGGACCCGGCATCCGGACCCCACCTGGGCGGGAGCCGGAATTTCAACGAGGATCGGCGCTTGCGCGGCGATCCTCAGGAATTGCTTCAGGAAATGGCGAGAGACGCCACATCCAGCTTGAGGCCCGGGCCCATCGTCGAGGAAATCGCGACGCGCTTGACGTAAACGCCCTTGGCGCCCGTCGGCTTGGCCTTGTTGACCGCATCGGCGAAGGCGCGGACGTTCTCTTCCAGAGCCTTGACGTCGAAGGAGACCTTGCCGACGCCGCCATGGACGATACCGGCCTTCTCGACGCGGAACTCGACGGCGCCGCCCTTCGAAGCCTTGACCGCACCGGCCACGTCGGTGGTGACGGTGCCGACCTTCGGGTTCGGCATCATGCCGCGCGGGCCGAGCACCTTGCCGAGACGGCCGACGAGCGGCATCATGTCCGGCGTGGCGATGCAGCGATCGAAGTTGATCTCACCCTTCTGGACGGTCTCGACCAGATCCTCTGCGCCCACGATATCGGCGCCGGCAGCCTTGGCCTCATCGGCCTTGTCGCCACGAGCAAACACGGCAACGCGGACCGTACGGCCGGTGCCGTTCGGCAGGTTGACCACGCCGCGGACCATCTGGTCGGCATGACGCGGATCGACGCCGAGGTTCATCGACACTTCGATGGTCTCGTCGAACTTGACCGTGGAACGGTCCTTCAGGAGCTTGATCGCATCTTCGAGGGCATAGACCTTGTTCGGGTCCAGACCTTCGCGGGACTTCGCTACGCGCTTGGAAATCTTAGCCATCTGATCAGCCCACCACTTCCAGGCCCATCGAACGGGCAGAACCTTCGACCATGCGCATCGCCGCTTCCACGTCGTTTGCGTTCAGGTCCTTCATCTTGGCTTCGGCGATCTCGCGCACCTTGTCGCGGCTGATCTGGCCGGCTTTGGCCTTGCCCGGCTCCTTGGAGCCCGACTTCAGGTTGGCGGCCTTCTTCAGGAAGTAGGTCACCGGCGGCGTCTTCATGACGAAGGTGAACGACTTGTCCTGATAGTAGGTGATCACCACCGGAATCGGCGAACCCTTTTCCATCTCCTGGCTCTGCGCGTTGAACGCCTTGCAGAACTCCATGATGTTGATGCCACGCTGACCAAGCGCAGGGCCGATCGGGGGCGACGGCGTGGCCGACCCCGCGGGAACCTGAAGCTTGAGCTGGCCTGCAATCTTCTTAGCCATCTCTCATCTGCCTTGTTTCATACCGGCCCCGTTTCGGGAAACGCCGGCGGTTGCAGTCCGGTGGTGCGGTCCCGGCAGCCGGCTAAAGCCGCCCTTGCCTCCCACCATTAAAAGCGACGCAAGAGGTGCGCCGCCCTTGCGGTGCCGCCATGCGGACGACACCGATACGGGTCAGCCCTTTTCGACCTGCCCGAATTCCAGATCGACAGGCACGGCGCGCCCGAAGATCGAAACCTCCACCTTGAGCCGCGCGCGCTCCTCGTCCACCTCCTGCACGAAACCGTTGAAGGAAGCGAAGGGGCCGTCGGAAACGCGGATCGCCTCGCCCACCTCGAAGGTGACCGACGGCTTCGGCCGCTCCACGCCCTCCTGCACCTGGTGGAGGATGCGCTCGGCCTCCTTGTCGGTGATGTGCATCGGCTTGGCGGTGTGCTTGTCCTCGCCGAGGAAGCCGGTGACGCGCGGCGTGTTCTTGACCAGCGAGATCACCGCATCGTTGAGATCGGCCTTCATGAGCACGTAGCCGGGGAAGAACTTGCGCTCGGCATCGACCTTCTTGCCGCGGCGCACCTCGACCACCTTCTCCGTCGGCACCACGATCTGCTCGATCCTGTCGCTCAGGCCCTTCTGGCGGGCCTTGTTCTCAATGTCGTCCGCCACCTTCTTCTCGAAGTTGGAATAGGCATGGACGATGTACCAGCGCGCGGTCATGTAAAGACTTCTCCGTATTCGCCGAACTTAACGCCCGATGCCGAGGATCAACTCGACGGCGAGGCCCATGAGCTGATCGGCGGCGAAGAAGAAGAGCATCGCCAGCAGCGAGAAGATCAGCACCATCACCGTGGAAATCAGCGTCTCGCGCCGTGTGGGCCACGTGACCTTGCTGACCTCGGTTCGAACCTGCTGAAGGAAGACGAAAGGATTGGTTGTCTTCGACGCCATATGCCGCTCTGCTTTCGGGACCCGTGGGCCGGACCCTCTGGATGATCCCGCCAGGCGGGACGTGAGGCATGAATTTCAAGGCTCGCAGCGAATCAGCAAACCATTCCGTTCATGCAAATCAGACGCGCAAAGCCGGATTCCCAGCTCCACGCGTCGCGTGTCTGTTAATGCCTACATAAAACCGATTCTTGGCACGCGCAAGTGGCAAGCATCCGTTTTACGACCACACGCCGCCTCGGAACCATCCAGTCGTCCCGTCCCGGCTATGCCTTCTTATGCCGCAAATCGCCCAATATGGCAATACACTGCCGAATTCACGCAAGTGCGGCAGGAAATGGCAGGGGCAGCAGGGCTCGAACCCGCGACCTGCGGTTTTGGAGACCGCCGCTCTACCAACTGAGCTATACCCCTAACTCATCGCGCTTTAGGCGCGACAGGCGCTTCCTAGTGGCTTGGACGCCGTCTGTAAAGAGAGAAAGCGCGTCCTGTGCCGCTTGAACAAGGCCTGTCCCGGCCGGCTAGGCCAGACGCCTGAACAGGCCGGGATAATTGGTGACGAAGCCGTCCTTGTCGAACTCGATTTCGGCGCGGAAATCGCTGTCGAGCGATTCGTAGAGATAGCGCCTGCGCACGTCGAGGCAGGTGTAGCGCTGGGGATCGGCAAACACGTCGAGGCTCGGCACATCGATATAGGCGGTGCGGATTTCCGCGCTTTCGCCCTTCGCCAGGCCAAGGCGCCTGACCGGAAAGGTGTTGGTCAACGGCGTTATAGAAATGTCCGGGTCCACCGCGCCCGCCAGTTGCGGCAACGCCAGCCCCTCCCTCGTCCAGTTGCCAGCTCCATCGCCTTCCAGCCGCAGCGAGAGGCCGCCGCTTACGGCAACCTCGACGCGACGCGCCCGCCAACCGTCATCGGCGACGAGGCGAAAGCTGGCAGCAAAATCCGCGGTGTCTGAGCCGATCACGACCGCTTCGGCGGTGAGCCATCCGTCCCGTTCCGTCAGAACGACATGCTGCAGGCCCTGCCCGCTCCATGGCGCCCAGCGCAGCACCGTCATGGCATCCTCCTCCCGATCGAACGGTGCAGACTACCGCCAAGATGGAAAAGGGGCGACCCGAAGGCCGCCCCTTTCCGAGTTCCTGCTGACAGGAACCGTCAGCTTATTCGACGATTGCGGCGACGATGCCGGCGCCGACGGTGCGGCCGCCCTCGCGGATGGCGAAGCGCAGGCGCTCTTCCATGGCGATCGGCACG
>NZ_JBEPML010000035.1:0-23009 GCF_040545735.1 Aquamicrobium terrae | reverse complement strand
GGGTGCCGCCTCCCGATCCGCCTTATACGCGGATCGGAACCGCCGCAGGGCTGCGCAAGCAGCCCGAACAGCGGCGACCGCTTATGTTTGCCCTCTTAGATAAAGATCAGATGGGGATTCAGTCTGGTTATCGGACTCACGTTTCATCACACTCTTTGCCAGCATCACGAGGGCCTTACCGAGCGGGCTATCGCCGGTGTCGAGCTGCGTCCGCTCATCGAGGGGCAGGGTGGTCTTGTAGGCGTCGATTGCCTCGCTCCATGCCTGCTGATCCTGTCCATGATCAGCAGGCGGGGGCGGGGCCTTGCCGAACCTGCCGAGAAACTGACGGGCCTTTTCCGGCAAGGACAGGCGATAGGCGTTGCTCGTCTGCTGGACCTGTGGGCCGCGCCCCTCGTTGCCGGTCGGCTCGTAGCGCCGCAGCCAGTCGATGAAACCATGCGCCCGCAGGTTCTTCAGCGCCCGCACGATCGTATCGCGCGACCGGCCTAGCCGATCCATGATCGTGGTGATTGACGGCTCTAACCGGCCGGTGCGGAAGTCTATGAGATTGACGAACAGCCGCAGCACGTCGAGCGCCACCGATCCTAGCGGGCCGCTTCGCTCGCCCTTCTCGTGCAAGCCGGCCTCATTGTAGATTTCGGCCGCCTTCAAGATTGCCTGAACGTCCTTGCGCGTCGTCGGCCGCCATATCCGGCCCTCCGATCGGCCCCGGATATGACTATGCCGGCGAACTGGCGTCGGGCATCGCTCGGCCGGGGGCATGACCAGGCCAAGCCCGGCCTGTCCCGATCCCCGCCACGCCTCGCGGCGCTCATGGGCGAGCGTGGAGAGCTGCCCGGCGTCTTCCTCGGTGAGCTGGCCGGCGCTGTAGCGCGTCCATACCTCCCGCATGATCTCATCAAGCGCGCTTGCGCGCGCGCAGCCGATCGCGGCCGCGATCTGCGTCCTCAACATGCCTGTCGTCCTTCCATTTGAAGGACATGACGGCGCGGACGGCAGGCACGGCTTTCCTGTTTCCGCAAGAATCAATCTTGCGGATTGGAGTGCTGTAGCGTAGATAAGGGGAGAGCTTTGGCCCCGTCTCTACGGTGTGTCTGACGGCCTACAAAAACGCTCGACCGTTGGCGCGGTCGGGCGTTTTGCCGTTATGTCCCTTGCTTCGCTTCGATATAGAGCCTCAATGCTTCCTCGATGATCGGCGCGCGGCCAAGCACGCCCCGCTGCTCCTTGATCTTGTCGATTTGGGCGAGAAGATCAGTCGGAACATACGTGGTCAGCGCGATACGGCCGGCCGCAAGCTGCCGCGCCCGATGGGCGGCAACGTCCTTCCGAATCCTTTCCGAGTCGCGCTTCATTCTTAGCAGTAAGGACGAACTCGCCCGATTCTGCAATCCCTTGCGGAAGGAACCGCGAAAGGCACTACTTCTAGGGCCGGCAACTAAACGTGGTTACGTCAATGCGTATTCACGTCAATGCGTTCTCAAGCGCCCGGTAGAGCGTGGCACGATGCACGCCCAAGAGCCGGGCGACTTCCGCCACCGGCTTCTTGTCGTCATGGATAAGCTGGCGGGCATGGGCGATCTGCTCGGCCGACAGGGCAGGGGAGGGGCCGAACTTCACGCCTCGGGCTTTCGCCGCGATCCGGCCGGCGCTCGTGCGCTCCACGATCAAGCTGCGCTCGAAATCCGCGATGCCGGCGAACACGGTCAACACCATGCGCCCCGCCGGCGTCGTGGTATCGGCCCACGGCTCGGCCAGCGAACGCAGGCCAGCGCCGGCCTCCTTGATCCGCTCCGCGATCGCCAGAAGGTCGCCGGTCGATCGGGCGAGGCGGTCTAGCCTGGTGATCGTCACCACGTCGCCGGCACGCAGATGGTCGAGCATCCGCGCCAGCTCGGGCCGATCCCGCTTCGCCCCGGAAGCCTTTTCCTCGAAGATGCGGACGCAGCCGGCCGCACCCAGGGCGGCCCGCTGCGCATCGAGGTCCTGGCCGCGAGTCGAAACGCGGGCATAGCGGGGTCGGCTCCGGCTGAGGGCGGAATCCTACGTTAAGGGTTTTATCAATGTCCTACGTTTAGCGGCGGCTTCAGGGACCAGATTGCTCACCAATTGCTCACCCGAGCCGATTAATTCGCTCAGCCATGGCTTTGAGGGCGCTTTGCACGATGAGTTGGCTTTGGGGAGCAACGTCTGAAGAGCGAAACAACTCGACCAGGCGCTGCAAATCCGCGCCCCATTGCCGTTTCAGGCTGTCGAGTTGGTCGACGTGACGGGCGAAGTCACCGCAATCCACGGCAGACTGGAAGGCACGTTCGAGATCGGCCGCACTGGCCATCAATGCAGCCAAGCTCCGCTTCAGCTTCTCGGGAAGTTCAGGCAGATCGCGGTAGGGGTGCGTTCCCGCCTCGATCATTTGCTGATTTCTCTCGGACATGGACTCCATCATATCCGCATAGCGATAGAAGCCCGGATAGCGCTGACACAGGTTCGACAGCACCTTGTCCGAAGCCGTGTCGTAAATCTGCTGAAGACCCTGCATATAGCCAAGCATATGATGGACGACCGCCGCTCCTTGAATGCCCTGCTTTTCCAGTTGTCGCATTCGCAGATCGATGGCGGCGGCGATCCGATGGTTTTCTTGTGACATGGAATAGCTTTCTGAATAGGGCTAGAGATTGGTCAGGTCTTCCGGGAACTGACCGCCTCTCTGGACGAATTGGCTCCAGGTTTCCTCGCCACGTTTCGAGACGACCCGGTGTGCAGGATCATCGTCATCAGCCTCAAGCAGGCCAAGACGTACGAGCGGTGCGACCGTCTTGTCACCGAATTGCTTTTCATAGGTGTGCCCGGGCACGACAAGCATCCATCCCGATGTTCCGCGTTCGGTGATGGCAGGGACAAGGCGTCCGCCTCGGGCGGGCCTGTCGCCGCGCGAAAGCGTGAACAGGCAGATGCTCCAGAACGCGTTTCTTGGACGTGGCGGTATCAACGCCCAATCCATTGGCCCGTTGTCTGGATATTCGATTATGGGAGCGGGCCTGTTTTCGCCGCCGTTGATGCCTTCCCGGTAGGCCCTCTCAAGCGCATTGGCGATTGCGCCCGCCGTATCGACGGACAGACCGTATTTTCGATTGTAGCGGTCTTTCGCAACGATTTCCCGGGCAATTTCCCTGAAGCGCGCCTTGCGATACGGATCGGGCCGAGGCAGTCTTACTGGCTTGGTCATAATGCGGTCTCCACCTGTGGAGCCTCAGAAGACTTGCGGCGCTTGACGATCTCCGCGACGGTATTCTTGCTGATGCCGAGATCGCGAGCGATCCATCGGTAGCTGCGACCTTCGGCGCTCAACGCAATGACCTTCGGTGCGAGCCGATCGGATTTAGGACGTTGTCCAGATTGTCGGCCGAGTTTCTTACCGCGTGCCTTTGCTGCGGCCAGGCCTGATTTCACGCGCTCGCTCAGAAGATCGCGCTCGAACTGAGCGATGCCGGCGAGCAGGGTCGCCATCATGCGGCCGTGCGGTGTGTCGAGTTCGAAGGTCATGCCGCTCATGGCGACAACCGAGACCTTCCAGCCGGCCAGTTTGTCGAGTGTGTTCAGCAGGTCTTGTGTGGAACGGCCCCAACGCGACAGTTCCGTCACGAGGACGGCATCGATTTGCCTGGCCTGGGCCAGATCGATGATCCGGTTGCGGGCAGTCCGGTTTGCCGATGCTCCGGAGGCGGTTTCCTTGAAGACGCCGAGGACTTCATAGTCGCCGCGCTCCGCGAACGCGGTCAGTTCATCGACCTGCCGCTCACAGGACTGGTCGGCGGTCGAAACGCGGCAGTAGATGGCGGCGCGCTGTCCCAATAGAACCCCTTTGGATTTTGCCCTTGCAAGCCGTTGATTTTGCTGGTCCGATTTTTGTCCAAAACAGACTAATGTTCAAGAGGGACGATTGTTTATGCCTCGACGCCAAATTCTGACCGAGCGACAGCGCTCCGCACTCTTTGATCTGCCGACGGACGAAGCGTCACTGTTGCGGCACTACATTTTGTCCGATGACGATCTCACCCATATTCGGGAGCGACGCCGAGCGCGCAATCGTTTCGGCTTTGCCCTGCAACTGTGTGCCCTGCGCTATCCCGGTCGGCTGCTGTCCCCTGGAGAGCTTATCCCGCAAGAGCTGTCCCGGTTTCTGGCAGCGCAGCTTGGGCTGAGCGTCGGGGACCTGGCCGAATACGCGGCGCGGGAGGAAACACGCCATGAGCATCTGGCCGCGTTGCGTACGATCTACAGCTACAGGAGCTTTGCCGGTCGTGGCGCCCAGGAACTGCGGGACTGGCTTGCCACTCAAGCCGAAGACGCGCGTTCAAACGAGGACCTCGTGCGCCGGTTTGTCGAACGATGCCGCCAAACCCAGATCATTCTTCCGGCAATCACGACGATCGAGCGGTTGTGCGCCGATGCTCTGGTGGAAGCCGAGCGCCGGATCGAGATGAGGATTGCCGAGCGTCTTGATCAACCCATGCGTGACCAGCTCAACGCGCTGCTGACGGAAATGGTCGAGGGCAACATCAGCCGCTTCATCTGGTTGCGCAAAATCGAGACCGGCGACAATTCGGCCATGGCCAATCGTTTGCTCGACAGGCTCGAATTCCTGCAAAACCTCGCTCTCGACCCACAGGTGCTGGCCGGTGTTCCGCCACACCGGGTTGCTCGGCTCCGCCGACAGGGTGAGCGGTATTTCACCGATGGTTTGCGCGATATTGGCACAGACAGGCGTCTGGCTACACTCGCTGTCTGCGCGGTGGAATGGGCCGCCGCGACCGCCGATGCCATTGTCGAAACCCATGATCGAATCGTCGGCAAAACCTGGCAGGAAGCCAAACGGCTCTGCGACGGACGAGCCGCAGATGCCAGGACCGCCGTAACCGATACCTTGCGGGCCTTTTCCGGTCTCGGCATGGTGATGCTCGAAGCGCGAGACGACGGCACCTCCCTGGAAGCGGCGATCGCCACATCACCAGGCTGGACGGAACTGGAGAAACTGGTCGCCACTGCCTCGCAACTCACCGATACACTTGCCGCCGATCCGCTGGCCCATGTCACGCAAGGTTTTCATCGCTTCCGGCGTTATGCGCCGCGTATGCTGCGCAGGCTGGATATCAAGGCGGCCGCCGTGGCCACGCCGCTCATGGAGGCGATTGCCCTGGTCAGGGGAAAATGCGATCCACCGTCACTGCCTACAGCTTTTTTGCGATCGACCTCCAAATGGAACCGGCATCTCAAAACGCAAGACGAAGGCGACAATCGTTTGTGGGAGGTGGCGGTCCTGTTTCACTTGCGCGACGCATTCCGCTCCGGCGATGTCTGGCTTGCGCACTCACGCCGCTATGCCGATCTCAAACAGGCACTGGTGCCGATGGCGGCCGCCCAGGCCACGGCAAGATTGGCGGTTCCATTCGAAGCCGAGGCGTGGCTTGCCGATCGCAAGGCCAGAATGTCGGACGGGCTGAAACGCCTGGCGAAAGCTGCCCGAACCGGGACCCTTCCGCTCGGCAGCATCGAGGACGGTGTCCTGCACATGGAACGCCTGACAGCAGTGGCGCCCAAGGATGCCGACGAGCTGATCCTCGATCTTTACCGGCGTATGCCGGAGGTGCGCATAACCGACATTCTACTGGATGTTGAAGCGGCGACGGGGTTTGCCGATGCCTTCACCCATCTTCGCACCGGCGCACCCTGTCAGGACAAAATCGGTTTGCTGAATGTGATGCTTGCCGAAGGCCTCAACTTCGGACTGAGAAAGATGGCCGAGGCTTCAAATACCCATGACTACTGGCAATTGTCGCGCCTGTCGCGCTGGCATGTCGACAGCGACGCCATCGACCAGGCTCTCGCCATGGTCGTCGCGGCCCAGGGGCGTTTGCCCATGGCCCAATTCTGGGGAATGGGCACTTCGGCTTCCAGCGACGGTCAGTTCTTCCCGACCGCCCGACAGGGCGAGGCGATGAATCTCGTCAACGCCAAATACGGCAACGATCCCGGCCTGAAAGCCTATACGCACCTGTCAGATCAGTTTGCCCCTTTCGCAACCCAGCTCATTCCGGCAACCGTCAGCGAGGCACCTTACATTCTCGACGGACTGCTCATGAACGAGGCCGGCCAACGCGTACGGGAGCAATATGCCGATACCGGCGGCTTCACCGATCATGTCTTCGCCACCGCCTCGATCCTCGGCTACCGCTTCATCCCCCATATCCGGGATTTGCCATCGAAGCGCCTTTATGTGTTCAACCCCGCCGGGACACCGAGCGAGTTGCGCGGCCTGGTCGGCGGCAGGGTCAGGGAAGACTTGATCGTCTCGAACTGGCCCGACATCCTGCGCAGCGCCGCGACCATGGTCGCCGGCATCATGCCGCCGAGTCAGTTGCTGCGAAAATTCGCATCCTATCCGCGCCAGCACGATCTCGCGCTCGCCCTTCGTGAGGTTGGCCGCATTGAGCGTACGCTCTTCATCATAGAATGGATCCTCGATGCCGACATGCAGCGGCGGGCTCGTATCGGCCTCAACAAGGGCGAGGCGCATCACGCGCTCAAGAATGCCTTGCGCATCGGCCGGCAAGGCGAAATCCGCGACCGAACGACTGAGGGCCAGCACTATCGCCTCGCCGCCCTCAACCTGCTTGCCGCCATCATCATCTACTGGAACACGGTGCATCTTGGTCAGGCCGTCGCGCAACGTAGCAATGCCGGCCTCCCCGTACCGCTAGAATTGCTCTCCCATATCTCGCCGCTTGGATGGGCGCACATCCTGCTGACCGGCGAATACAGATGGCCAAAAAATGGCAGCAGGCAATCTATTTTGGGGAGGTGAACAAGATCTGGAAAAGCTCCTCCGCTCGCTTCAACCCTTCATCCGTCAGAACGACAGATTTCGCCTTATTGACCGGATCGGCAATCAGCCCCTTGCGGTGCAACCGATCCAACGCATCCCAGTCATGCCCCCTCCAGGCTCGCCGCTCGTCATGCACCGTCAGCCACAGCAGCCCCAAAACCGCATCATCAATTCTATCGATATCAACGTCATCCATGCCGCCAAAACTACCACAAAGCGCTCAAAATCACTCGCTTGCTATCCAATTCAGACCAGAAATCCCTTAACGTAGGATTCCGCCCTCAGCCGGAGCCGACCCGCATAGCCGATGAACACGCGGCCGGCGTCGGAATCTGGTCGGCTGCTCACGGCTTCCCCCTGTCGCAAATCATGTCGCAAGTTTTCTACCACTTGCGACAAAGACATGCGACACGAAAAGCCCTGATTTTCCGGGGGCGGCCGATCTGTTGCAGGTTTTACGACTTACGCGACAAGGCCATGAAATGACGCAAACGTATAGCGTCGCTTGACACTATACGTTTCAGCCTGATAGTGACGGCACATGAGAATCCGAAACGTGGTCCATAAGGGGTTGCGCCGATTCATCGAAGATGATGACGCCACCGGCTTGCAGGCGGCCGTAGTGCCGAAAGTCCGTCGCATCGTCACCTTCCTGCAAGATATGGAGCGGGAAGACGAGCTGCGCACGGTCCCGAGCTGGAAGGCCCATCAGCTCACCGGCGATCGAAAAGGCACCTGGAGCCTGTTCGTTACCAAGAACTGGCGGATCACGTTCCGGATCGACCAAACTGAAATCGAGATCATCGACCTCGACTATGAAGATTACCACTAGGAGGTGGCTATGAGTGCGATGCAGGGCATCCGTATGAAAAACCCCGCCCACCCCGGCGGCTTCGTCAAAAGTGAGATCATAGAGCCTCTTGGCCTTTCGGTCACGAGCGCGGCGCAAGTTCTAGGTGTTACGAGGGCGGCGTTGTCGGCCATGCTGAACGAGCGCGCGCATCTTTCCCCGGAAATGGCGCTCCGGGTCGAGAAGGCTTTCGGCGTGTCGATGGATACGCTCATGCGGATGCAGAACAGCTATGACATTGCCCAGGCCCGCAAGCGGGAAGGGGAAATCAACGTCGCGCCCTTCAAGGGTAAGCCGCTCGATCCGCAAGCGGCACTGATCTGAACCGGCGACAATAGGAATACAGCCGCGCAAAGCGCGGGTAGGGGCTTTGTATGAAAAGTTTGCTAGAACAACTTCCGTCAATCGTCGCGGAAGGCAAGAAGGAAGCGGAGCGCGTTATAGAGCGTGCCGAGAGCAACTATCGCCTCGGACTCCAAACACGCGAGCTTGTTATTCCATCGAAAGATACAGATTGGAAAAATCTGTTTTCCGGAATTAAAGACACCCCAAGCGATCATGCCAGCAGGTTAATTTACGGCGACAATCTTCTTGCAATCGCTGCGCTGCTTGCCGGAAGCGAAGACAATGAATCGCTTAGAGGTAAAATCGACTTAATTTATATTGATCCTCCATTTGATAGTAAGGCTGACTATAGAACATCTGTTAAATTACCGTCATTTGATAGTGAAACTGGAAATATCCTTATAAGTCAAAAGCCAACTATTATTGAGCAGTTTGCATATACAGACACTTGGCGCGACGGTGCATTTTCATATCTGCGCTCTATGGTTCCACGGCTATCGTTAATGCGCGAATTACTTAGCCCAACAGGGTCAATATTCACACATATTGACTGGCATGTTGGTCATTACGTTAAAATACTAATGGACGAAATTTTCGGAAAACAAAACCTCCGGAATGAAATTGTCTGGTGCTATCACGGCCCCGGATCGCCCGGAATGCGCCAATACAATAGGAAACACGACACGATATTTTGGTACTCAAAATCCGATGAATGGATTTTTCAGGACCAAGATATTCGTGAGAAGCATAGTGAGAAGACACTTGGGAATTTCAAGTCCGGATTAGAAGGCTCTGGATTTATAGCTGACGACTACAGCTTGGAAGAAAAGGGGAAAATTCCTGAAGATTGGTGGGTGATGGCTATTGCTGGCCGTTATCCTGTCGATGGGCGCAAAAGGGTAGGGTATGACACCGAAAAACCGTGGCCACTCATTGAGCGTATCGTGAAAACAGCTTCAAAGCCCGGCTCCATAGTTGCCGACTTCTTTGGAGGCTCTGGGGTGGTCGCGGCCGTAGCGGAAGCAAATAACCGCAAATGGGTCGTATCAGATATAGGCAAACCAGCCTGTATGATTATGAGAAAGCGGCTCATCGACCTCGATGCTAAGCCGTTTCTTTATCAGCACATTGGCGACTATCAGGTTGAACAGATGCGCTCCACGATGGGGAGCCGCTTCCGCATCGGTGATCTGGCTGAAATCGTGCTCGGCCTCTATGGCGCGCTTCCGTTGCCCGTCGAGGAAAACCCGAACAAGAACATGGGTCGGATTCAAGGAAGCAAAACGCTCGTCCTCGCGGACAGCCCCAACAAGATGACCGGCCTCGCCACGCTGCGCCGTGCAATCGAAATCCGCGACAACCTCATGGGCGGGTGGGATAAGGTCGTTATCCTAGGATGGAATTTCTCCCCCACGATCGGCCATGACATTGAGGCACTGGGGCAGGGGGACCGACTGGAAGTGCTTGTGATCCCGCCCGATCTGCTCGACCGGCTGAAGAAGAAGGGGCACAAGCTCAAAGCCGACGAAGTGCGTTTCTCGTCGCTACAATATCTCAAGCTCGGCTCAATCGCGCGCGACCGTCAGGGCGACAATGAAGCCCTTTCTGTTTCGATCGCCAACTATGTGCTGCTATCACCCGATGCTTTGAACCTTGACGAGGCCAACCGGGAAAAACTGCAAAATGTCATCAACGCCGATCCGCTGGCATTGATAGAATATTGGAGCGTCGATCCTGACTATGACGGCGAGGTGTTCCGCTCTGTGTGGCAGGACTATCGCGGAAACACCGAGAACGATGCCGATGCCTATCGCGTCGTCACCACGGCCCGGCTTACCGGCCTTCCCAAAAAGGCCGGCCCGCGCCGCGTCTGCGTGCGCGTGGTCGATGTGTTCGGCTTCGAGGCCGAAGCGACAATCGAGGTGGCATGATGGCGAGCATCAACGATCTTTCGCTTGCCAAGGGATTGACCGCCAAGGTCGAAGACGCCTGCGCCGGCCTGGAAAGCGGCGAAGCACCTATCCTAGATCATGTCTCGGAGATCACGGCCGAGCTGTTGAAATGGTGGTTCCAGACTGAATTTCAGGACGCCCGCACCTTCAACTTCCATCCTGGTCAGCGGCAAGCCCTGCTGAACGTGATCTATGCCCATGAGGTTTTGGGCATTGCGTCCCTGAAAGACCTCTACCAGATCGCCGCCCCTGACGTGATGCTGACCAGCACGCGAGATTCCGAAATCATCCGCGCGCCGAAAAACGCCTATCCGAAATATTGCCTGAAAATGGCGACCGGAACGGGAAAGACCTGGGTGCTGCAAGCCCTTATGGTCTGGCAGATTCTCAATGCGAACCGCGCGCCGGATAGCGACCGCTACACCAAAAACTTCCTCGTCGTAGCCCCCGGCCTGATCGTTTACGATCGGCTGCTTGACGCCTTCATGGGGAAGGAACGTGACGGCAAGCGCGATTTCTCGATTTCCGACCTGTCGGTCTTCCAAGAATTGTTCATTCCCGATTCCTACCGGGATGAAGTTTTCCGCTTCGTTCAAGGGGCAGTCTGCCCGAAAGAGGACATTGGCCGCAAGGTCACGGCCGGCGGCATCATCGCCATTTCCAATTGGCATGTGCTGTCGGAAGAAGGCGAACCGCTTGAAGATGAGGAAATCACCGCGCCGGGTGAATCCGCCGATCCGAAAGCCGTTGTGCAAAGCATCCTTCCCCTGACGCCCGGCACCAACCAAGGCAATGATTTGAACGTGCTGAACCGTCGCTATGAGCGCGGCGGCATCCTCTCCTACCTGAAAGACCTGCCCGCGCTCATGGTCTTCAACGACGAGGCGCACCATATCCACGAGTTCAAGCGGGAAGGCGAGGTGACGGAGGTTGAATGGCAAAAGAGCCTCAACCTGATCGCGGAACCCAAGGGCCGCCGCTTCGTCCAGGTGGACTTTTCGGCCACGCCTTATAACGAGGTCGGGACTGGCCGGAACAGCCGGAAATCCTATTTCCCGCACATCGCCGTTGATTTCGACCTGAAGACGGCCATGCGCACCGGCCTGGTCAAATCCCTTGTCCTCGACAAACGCTCCGAAATCGGCGCGCTGAGCCATGAGGAACTGGATTTCAAGGCCGATCGGGATGAGAACGGCAACCCCATGCTGTCCGAAGGGCAGCGTATCATGTTGCGCGCCGGCCTGACCAAGCTCCGGAAGCTGGAAACCGATTTCGCCGCCCTCGACCCGGACAAGCATCCAAAAATGCTGGTGGTCTGCGAGGATACCACGGTGACGCCCCTTGTTGCCGATTTCATGCAGCTCGAAGGGCTGGCCGACGACGAAGTGTTGCGCGTCGATTCCAACCGCAAGGGCGAGCTGAAGCCCGACGAATGGAAGGTGCTGCGCGAACGCCTGTTCGACGTGGACCGTCACAAATCCCCGCGCGTCATCGTGAGCGTGCTCATGCTGCGCGAAGGCTTCGACGTGAACAACATCTGCGTCATTGTCCCGCTGCGCGCATCGAGCGCCGGCATCCTGCTTGAACAGACGATCGGGCGCGGCCTGCGTCTGATGTGGCGCGGCAATGAATACGACGACATAAAGCGGGAGAACCGCCAGCTCATTCGCGGCGGAAAGACACCCTCCAACATGATCGACATTCTTTCGATCGTGGAGCATCCGGCGTTCCAGGGCTTCTATGACGAGCTGATTCAGGAAGGCTTGGCGGCTGAAGCAGATGATGACGACGACGAGGCGAATGGCAGCTCGACCGGCGACCTGATCTCGGTTGGCCTCCGGCCGGGCTTCGAGGAATACGATTTCGCCATACCCTTCATCCTGCGGGAACAGGTCGAGGCGCTGGAAGATACCCATATCGACCCCTCGAGCCTCGCGCCGTTCGGATCGTTTTCGCTCCAACAACTCAAGGGGCAGATCGGCCAGGGCGAGAAGTTCCATTCCGAAGACGTGCAGGCGAAAACGCGCTTTGGCGACTATCGCGTGCATGGCGGCGTGATGACCGCGACGGGATATAATGACTACCTGGCCCGGATCACGCGCCGGATCACGGAAGCCGTCACCCTGACGGATACCACAAACAGCTCGAAGGCTTTCGCCAACGCCAGCAAGTTCCCCTATATCCAGATAAACCGGGCCGAGATGGCCGAGGGCATCGACACCTTCATTCGTCGGCACCTGTTCGGCCAGGAGCTAGACCCTCTCACGGATGAGAACTGGCGCGTCCTGCTGATCGACCCGGTGACAGAGCACATTATCAAGGTGTGGGCGCGCGCCATTCTCGAAGCGGAAGACAGCGTGATTGTCGCCAATGCCGAGGTCGCGCATCGGCGTCTTTCGGAAGTGCCCAAGCTCGCCATGCGGGAGGGGTCATCGCTGGCCGTCGAGAAAGCTATCTATCTGCGCCTTCCCTACCCCTCGCGGAACGGCGGCCTTGAACTGGCATTTATGGAAACCTGCGAGCGTGACGCCAGCGTTGAAGCCTTCTGCAAGATCAACGAGCAGAAACACACCTTCGCGCGCCTGCGATACATCAAGGAAGATGGGCTTCCGGCGTTCTATTCGCCGGATTTCTTCGTGAGAGCAAGCGGCGCGATTTATCTGGTGGAAACAAAGGCACAAGGCCAGCTCACCAGCCCGAACGTGCTGCGCAAGCGCAAGGCCGCCGTTTCATGGTGCGACCGGATCAACGCCCTTCCTCCGGAACAGCGTAGCGATTCCGAATGGCACTATGTCCTTCTCGGGGAAGACACCTTCTATGGCTGGCGAGACAAGGGCGGCTCGATCGCTGATCTTCTTGCCTATGCCCGGCTGCGCCCTGTCGAAGACAAAGGCCAGGCTAAGTTCGCCTTCTGAACTTCACGCCGGGGCAGCAATCTATTGCCCCGGCGCTTTCACGGTGATGGTGCAACGCTGATCCTCGCCGGCCGTGCGCGCGGCCTCCCAACAAGCCGCTACCGCCTCCCTGTTCACTTCAAGGAGCTGATCGGCCGACGCCACGCGCTGCCATGCTTCCGGGCTGCCGAACGCCATGAGGCTCATGCCGGCCTGCCACGGCCTTTCGCCCATGACGACGCTGGCGACACGCGGCGCGGCCGAGAACGGCAACAGGCGCGGAAGGAACAGCATCACCAGCGCGCCGGCGAGCAGGCCGATAGCGAAGGCGACGACAAGCCACCAATTTTGACGATCGCGCTCCCGCGCGCTGGCGACGTGCGCCGAAAGATTGCGGCCGGCGCGCTCGAGGTCGGCCGCCTGCCGCTCGAGCTGCTGCGCGGCGGTGCGTATCAGGGCCTCGCCGCTGCGCTCGAGGAGCGCCGCATAGTGCTGCGCGCCCTGCTTGAGAATGGGCGATTGCTCTACGCCGTGCATCCGCTCCGCAACATTGTCGAGCGCCTGCACGAGCTGGGCGAGCTGGGGCTTATAGTCCTGCGCCGGCTCGATCTTTTCGAGCTGGTCAAAGGCCGCTTCCAGCCCGCGCCGCATCACGGTCATTTCCGCGCCGATCTGCGCGCCCTGCGTCTCGATCGTGCGCCGTAGCGCGTCGAACGCGGCGGCCGGATCGCCGGCGTCCTCGTCCAGTGCTTCCGGCTCGATTCCTTCCCTGTCGTCGTCCAGCTCCGCCATGTTCTCCGTGCCTACCTTTCCATGCCGATGCCCCGGCTAAGCCGGTGGCCGCGTGTCATTTCATCTTGCAGCGCGCGGGCAATGGTCTGCTCGCGGCGAAGCTCCTGCCCGATTCCAAGCTCCTGCCGGCGATTGCGCAGGATGGAATCTACCTGCGGGTCACGCTCAAGGCTCTTGGTCATGCCGTTCATCTGGCTTTCAACCTTGGCGCGGGCATCGTCATGTTGCCAGCCGCGAAGCTCCCGGCGCTGCCCCTGTAGCTCCTGCCAGCGTTCAACGAACCGCTCGGCCCGGATATTCGGGTCTTGCAGCGCGGCGTTTTCGCGCTTCATCCCGTCGATAACATGCGCGACACGCTCCCGGCCGGAAAGCTCGGTCATGGCGCGCGCGGTCGCCGGGTCGTTTTCCAACGTCGAGCGCATCAAATCTTTCAGACCGTCGCGCACCTGGTCGAGCTGCTGGCCGGCCTGCTGCATTTCCTGCCGTTGCATGTCGAGAACGGGCAGGCCGTCGCGCCGGTGCTGGTCGATCGACTGATAGGCCCGCGAATAGCGGTCAACGGCCTGCTCAAGCGGCGACTGCCCCCGCGCCCGCTCGGCCAATTTATCGGTATGGGGGCGGTCGGGCGTCGGCGCCTGCCGCAAGCTCCCTTCCCTTTCCGGCCGCTCTGTGCGCTCCTGTGAGGGCGCAGGGCGCGCATTGAGCTTGAGGCCGGCGAACATACCGCGCCGCTGCTTCTCGGCCTGCTGCGGCCGTTTCTGGTCGATCTGCGGGCCGTCCTCGCCGACGCGATCCTGCTGCGGCCCCTCGGCCGCCGCGCCGCGCCCGAGTTTCAGGCCCTCGAACGGATTGCGGCGCTGCTGTCGATCGCCGGCGAGATCCTCGCGCGGATCTGCACGAAGATCCTGCGCGAGATCCGCGCCGACTTTTTGCGAGGATCTCGGCGCGCGGTCCTCGATGCGCTCCCGCTCGGCCGTCGGTTCCCGCTCCGCACGTAGCCCGGCCGCGCGCTCGGCCGGAATCTCGATCTCGCTGCGGACGCCCATTTGCTCCGCGATCCCGCGCCGCTCGGCAAAGTCGCGGGTATAGTCGAGCGTCGTTTCCTTCACGCCCGACCGGGACAGGCGGCGTTCTAGCTGGTCATAGGCCAGCTCGCCGGCGTCCTGAACCTTCCATGCGTTCCGGTGCGTCTCGGTGCCATCGGGCAAGGTGACGGGGGTAGAGCCTAGATGTTGAAGGCCGATCTTCTCCCCGATCTCCGGCGCGGCCTCCTTCATGGCCCGCTCAAGATCAACGCCCCATAGGGTGCGCTGCTCGCCCTTGTCGTTTTCCAGCGTCACGAAATAGCTGCCGGATTTCTGCGGGTCATGCTCGAACGGGGCGGCCCCATGCTCGACCAGCCGGCCGGCATTGGTGAACTCGTCCTGTGCGGCGTAGAGCTGCATACCATCACGATGCCGGGTCATGGCGACATAGGTTAGGTGCCGGTCCATCGTCCCCGACGCCATCACATAGGACCGATCGACCGTCGCACCCTGATTTTTGTGAATCGTCGTCGCATAGCCGTGGTCGATCGCCTGATAGTCGCCCATCGGCACGGAAACGCTACGCTCCCGGCCGCCGTCCAGCGTGGCGATGATCCGGCCTTCCTCGACATGCTCGACCGTGCCAAGCATCCCGTTTTTCACGCCAAGGTCGCGGTTGTTCTCCAAGAACACGATGCGGTCGCCGGGCGCGAACTCCCGCTTTCCGTCATTGGTCTGGAAGGTCAGCGCGCCGGCGTCCTCGCCCTGCGCCAGCTCGCCCCGGTCCTGTAGCTCGGTCCTGATCGCGTCATTGATCGCCCGAACATCGGCCCGGCGATGCGCCATCGCTACGCGGGTGCCGTCCGGGCGCTCGTCGCGGTCGGCAAGATAATCCCGCACGATCTGGCCGCGCGCGTCCTCGCCCGTCTCGGCAAAGCTGATATTGCCATGATCCCGATAGGCTGCCAGCCCCTCGGCCGTCCGGTGCGTGGCGAAGTCAACCGACGCCTCCCGCTGCCAGTCCACGCGCTGCCGGCGTATCTCGGACAGCTCGGCATGGCCGATTTCCTCCGTGATCGCCCGGAACGGTGCGCCGGCCCCGATCGCCTGTAGCTGCTCATGGTCGCCGACTAGGACGATCTTCGCCCCGCGCGCCTCGGCCTCGCCAACGAAGCGGGCGAGCTGCCGGCTCCCGACCATGCCCGCCTCGTCGATCACGAAGACGTCGCCGCGGCCGATCATGCCGCGGTCGTTCTCCCAACCGCGGGACCATGACGCCAGCGTGCGGCTCTGGATGCCGGAACTTTCTTCCAGGCCCTCGGCCGCCTTCCCCGACAGGGCCGCGCCGTGGACTTGATAGCCCTCGGCCTCCCATGCCTCGCGGGCGGCCGCGAGCATGGTGGACTTGCCAGCGCCGGCGAAACCGACCACGGCGGAAATCCGCTCCGGCCCGGTGATATGCTCGATCGCCCGGCGCTGCTCGTCCGACAGCCGGGCGGAAGCATCGCCGGCGCTACGCTGAATGGCGGCGTCCTGCCGATCTATAGCGCGCTCGACATGCCGGCGATCGACGCCATGAGATTGCGCCTGGTGCATCCGCTGCGCGCTCTCGATCATGCCGGATTCGATCTCGACCATTTCGCGGGTCGAGAACCGCGCAAGCTCGATTTCCCCGGTTGCCGTGTCCACCCGCTCGGCCTGCAACTCCACAAGTGCCGGCGAGGCCATCACCTTTGCAAAGGCGCTCTGGAACTCCTGCACATCATCGTTGATGTAGCGATGCAGGGTCCGGGCAATGTCGCGCCGGTCGAACACGCTCTTTTCGCCGGTGATGAGGGTTAGAACCTGCTCCGGCTTCTCGCGGATAAGATCGGCGTTCCGCTGCGCCGCTTCCTCGTCCAGCCGCGTGCGCCCCACGTCGAGGCCGCGCCGCTCCATCTGCGTGGCATGGACGCCCATATGCTCGGTTGGCGAAATCTCTAGCCCGCGCTCCATGTGCGAACGATGGTCGATCCGAATATCATGACCGGCCATCGCAAGCCGCTCGTTGGCGATCCCCTCCCATCGCTGGCGAAGGTCGCGGAGCTGCATATCTGTCGTCGGCAGGTCGTGCGCCAACAGCCATTTGTTTTCGCGCTCAAGATAGGTCTTGTCGCCTAGCCCGTCCTCCGTCACCTGCCGCGTGGTCATAAGAATGTGGGCATGGTGATTGCGAACGTCGCTCGCCTCGTGCGGCGCATGAATGGCGAAGTCCACGGCCGCGCCGTAGCGGTCGGCCAGCTCCTGCGCCATCTCCCGCGCCGCCTCTAGCCGCTGCTCGGCCGATAGCTCATGCGGCAAGGCAATCTCGAACTCCCGCGCAACGCGGGCATCCTTGCGCTTCTCGGCAAACTCGGCGGCGTTCCACAAGTCCGACCGATCCCGCGCCCAATCGGCTGAAACGCCTTCGGGCAAGACGATCTCGGCATGTTCAACGCCCTGCTTGCGGCTGAAATCATGCGTGATCCCGTCGCGTTCGTTGGTCAGCTTCTCCCCGGCACGATAAGCCATTGAGGCGACGGCGCTACGGCCGCCCGCCCGCGAAACTGGCTTCATGCTCAAATGGTAGATCGCCAACCCGTTGCCTCGATCTAGTTTCCGCCTTTCCCGCCAGCCTCCAAGCTGGCGGCGCGCTGAGTTGCATAGCAACTCGTAAGTGCGCCCTTCTCAACTCAATCGCTACGCTCTTTCGTCGCTCGGTGTGGCGCTTGCGGCAAGGTCGATGCGATGAACTGAGGCCCTGATTGTGCTGCAAAGCTGCCAAAAATTCAAGGTAGCGCATAATCGTGTTTGGTGACGCTGCTTGCATCGGATAGACTTCGGCTCAAATGGGAGTGCAGACCGATGGCAATAGACAGCGCCGGAACACTTGCGTTGCTGATCGACGGCGATAATGCCACCCCGAAAATCATAACCGGGCTGCTGGCTGAGATCGCCAACTATGGCACCGCCAGCGTCAAGCGCATCTATGGCGATTGGACCAAGCCGAACCTCAACGGCTGGAAAGAGTGCCTGCTGGAACACTCGATTCAGCCGGTCCAGCAATTCGCCTATACGACCGGGAAGAACGCAACGGACGGCGCGATGATTATCGACGCGATGGACTTGCTCTATACCGGCCGCTTCTCCGGTTTCTGCATCGTCTCAAGTGATAGCGACTTTGCCCGCCTGGCCGCGCGCATCCGTGAGCAAGGCGTCATCGTCTATGGGTTCGGGGAGCGCAAGACGCCCCGCCCCTTCATCACCGCTTGCGACAAGTTCGTCTATTTCGACGTGCTCAACACGGCCGGGGAACAGAAGGAAGCGGAAGCCGTCACCGCGCCTAAAGCGGCCGCCGCCAAGCCTGCACCGGCGAAAGCGGCACTCGATCGCGCTGCCCTCGACATGCTGGCGAAAGCTGTCACCGCCTCGGCCGACGAAGACGGCCGCGCTAATCTGGCCCGCGTCGGCGCGCACCTGGCGAAACAATCGCCGGATTTCGACGCCCGTAACTATGGCTTTCCCCGCCTCTCCGATCTGGTCGAGGCGTCGGGCATTGTCGAGGTCGAGCGCATTGGCGAAAATCCGAAAATTATCATGGTTCGCCTCAAGGGCGGGCCAACCCCTCGCCCCGCTAGATAGAAGGAAACGACACATGGCGCGCAAGACGATCGAACAGCGGTTGGCCGAGCTGGATGCGCAGCGCGCCACGCTCAAGGCCCGGCTCGGCAAACAGGAGCGCGCCAACGATACCCGCCGCAAGGTGCTGCTCGGCGCGCTCGTTCTGCATCGCCTCGAAAGCGGCAAGGATGAGGAATTTTCCCGACGCCTCCGCGAATGGCTCAAGCGCGAGCTGCCCGACTTCCTGACGCGCCCTGGCGATAAGGAACTCTTTGCCGATCTGATCGCCAACGCGCCGGCCAGGGAGACAACAGACAGCGCCGGGGGGGCCGCCTCATGAATCAGGCGACGTTAGCCTGGGCCGCGTTCAAGAACATGATGCGGCAGGCTGCGCGTGATCCGCTATGGGCGTTCCTATCCCTGCTCGCCCTGCCCTTCCGCATCTGGAAACCGCTTCTCGGGCTTCTGTTCATCCTCATCATAACCCTGTTCGTGGTCGGCTTCGGCGGCCGGTTCTTCCTCGAACAAATGGGCTTCGGCCCCGGCTCGGTTCCCTTCATCGCGCTCGATCTCGTCACGCTGCTGGTGCTGGCCGCGATCACCTTCCGGCTCGTCACCAATCCGCTGATTATCCATTTCGGGGATATGGACGGCGAAACCCACGGCTCGGCCCGCTTCGCCACCGACAAGGAAACCGCCGCCCTTGCCCGCGCCGATTCCGGCCTGCTGATCGGCCGCGACGGCAAAACGGGAAAGCTCCTGCGCTATGACGGCCCGGCCCACCTGCTGACGATGGCCCCGACGCGCACCGGCAAAGGGGTGGGAACCATCATCCCTAACCTGCTCACGGCCGACCGCTCCGTGATCTGCATCGACCCCAAGGGCGAAAATGCCAAGATCGCCGGCCACGCCCGCCAGACCTTCGGCCCGGTCCACGTCCTCGACCCCTTCGGCGTCACCGGCCAGCCCTCGGCCGCCTTCAATCCTCTCGACCAGCTCGACCCGGCCGGCCTCGATGTCGCGGAAGATGCAAGCACCTTGGCCGACGCCCTCGTGTTCGATGAACCGGGCATGGCCGGCGAGGCGCATTGGAACGAGGAAGCCAAGGCGCTCATTGCCGGCCTGATCCTCCATATTGCCGCCAGCGAGCCGCGCGACAGGCGAAACCTCGCTACCCTGCGCGAAGCTCTCACCCTCGCCCCTGAAGCCTTCGCGGCGCTCCTGAAGGACATGCAGGCGTCAACGGCCGCCGGCGGCCTGATCGCCCGCGCCGCAAACCGCCACCTCGGCAAATCCGACCGGGAAGCGGCCGGCGTCCTCTCGGCCGCGCAGCGCCATACCCATTTCCTCGACAGCCCCCGCATGGTCGCGGTCCTCGGCCGATCCGATTTCCGCTTTGCCAATCTCAAGCGCCGCAACGCCTCGGTGTTCCTCGTCCTGCCGCCCGATCGCCTCGCCACCTATTCCCGCTGGCTGCGTCTGCTCGTCGCGCAAAGCCTGACCGACATGGCGCGCGACCCCGCCAAGCCGGCCGTGCCGGTCCTCTACCTGCTGGATGAGTTCGCCGCCCTCGGCCACCTCGCCCCCGTCGAGCGCGCAATGGGCCTCATGGCCGGCTATGGCGTCCAGCTCTGGCCGATCCTGCAAGACGTTCACCAGCTCCGCGCCACCTACGGGCAACGCGCCGGAACCTTCCTGTCAAACGCCGGCGTCCTACAGGTGTTCGGTGTCAACGATCACGACAGCGCCCGCCTCGTCTCCGATCTGCTCGGGCAGGAAACCGTGGTGTTCCAGACCATGAGCCGGGCGCTCGATTCCGAAAAATCCGGCCTCTCCTATGGCGAGCAACACACGGCCCGGCCGCTGCTGACCCCCGATGAGGTCCGCAACCTGCCGCAGCATGTCGAATTGCTGTTCCTCGCCGGGCAACGGCCGATCGTCGCCGGCAAGCTCGCCTATTACGCCGATGCAGAATTCCGGGGGCTGTTCGACCAAGCATAAAGGATGAAACCATGACCGACACCGATGCGCCCGAATGGCCCGATCCCGCCGACAAGGCCCATGCCGTTGAACAGGCCAAGCAGCTCCGTGACCAGGCCGCCAAGGGCGGCTTGCGGTTTGAAGCCTATCTGCCGCCGTCGCTGGCCCTGTGGCTGCTCGATCTGATCGAACAGGACACGTTCCTTGATCCGTCCGAAGCCGTGTTCGTGATCCTGGGCGAGCATAAGGAGCTGGCACCCCATGCCGATCTGCGCCGGGAACTACTCAAGCGCCGCATACAGGTGGCGGCCGATGATTCCCGACCGGGTATTTCGATGGAAGAAATGAAAGCCCTACTGCGCGAAAAGCGCGAAGCCCCCCTGCCCGAGCCGGCCAGATGGGAAAAGCGGTCCCGGCGCTGACGCACCGGGGCTTCTCTCTTGCGGCCCTCCGGTCACTTCGGCGCTATGTGGGAGCGCGTTCCCTCCGGGCCGGGGCCGGCTGCTCGCCGGCATCGCTCAACCAGGCCACACCCGCGACGCTAGCCCCCGGCCGTCCCGCTCTCATCATCTAGGGCCGTAGGGACGGCCGGGGGCGGGATGCAGGCAGACAACTTGCCAAATTGCTTGTTTGCCAACTTGCCAGCAATCAGGCAATCGCCTCAAGGCCCCTTTTCTGAATAACGGTCAGCAGCCGCAGCGCCGGGCCGCCGGGCTTCTTCACCCCACGTTCCCAATCTGACACCAGCCCCTTACTCACGTTGAGATAGCGGGCAAAGACAGGCTGCGAGATACGCTCACGCTCACGAATAGAACGGATTTCCTCGGGGGTCAGCGGCTCAACGGTTGTCAGACACCCCTCGTCAAATTCGCGCATCGTCTGCTTGTCGATCGCGCCGGACTCATAGAAGCCTTCCATCATCTCATGGACGGCCGCCAGAGCTTCACTCTTGTAAGTCTTGCTCATCGCAATTCACCTCGAACATTCGACCCGCAGCAACTTCCGCGTCCATCTGCGCATCTGCAAACCCCAAGACCAGCTTTGCGGCCTTCTTCAAGTAGGCTTCTTCCGCATCATCAAGGTTCGCCATATCGCTCTTGGCAAACCCGAACGCGAAAACCGCCCTCGTCTCCGCGCGGAAGAAAACCAGCGTTCGGAAGCCGCCAGACTTTCCAGCGCCGGGCCGCGCTACTCGTTGCTTGATAAGGCCGGCCCCTAGATCGGCGTCGATCTGGCCGCGCTCAGCCCGCTCTACAGCCTCACAAAGCATCGCGTCAGAGATTTTCTCCTTTCGGGCAAACTTGTGAAACCGGCTGTTTTTGAAAACCCTCACGCGACTTCCTCGCCCCTGAATGTATGACACATAGCGTTACACTTCAAGGCCCTTACCGCATCGCCGCTTTGCTGGCAATCAAGCACTATGTTTTGCCAGCAAGTCAGCAAGCGCCTCGCGCATGAGGTCTTCAATGGAGCGGTCGGTGTCGGCTGACAGCCGCTTAACCCGGCGATGTTCCTCCGGCTCGACCACGACTGTCACCCGCTTCATTCCGGCCCGCGTGGCGGCATGGTAACGCTTACCCTCGGCACGATCCGGGGTCGGCGCGGGGGCGGATTCCGCGATAGGCGCAACAGGCGGCGTGGTCTGCGCGCCCACGGCCTTCATGCTCGCGGCTAAACTCGGTCTTTTCGACATGGTTTTATCCCATCAAACTGCCAGTTTGCCAGCAATACCATTATGCCTTATTGCTGGCAATACAGCTTGCCGTCAAATCAGCAATTGGCCTCTAAGCCAGGTCAGCAATTCGGACACTTCCTCGCTGGCTTTGCCGGCCGGCTCATACTCCGGAGCGGTTTTGCCGGCCGTGAGCGCATGTCCGAAAGCCGCCCGCTGCTGGAAGGCGACGGGGGCAACCTCCAAGCCGTGAACCTGAACGGCTTCCCGCGCATCGGCCAGAAGCTGCGTGGCACGCGGCGGCACGGCGTTCAAAACGACAAAGGCCGGCTTTTGGGCGAGTTTCACCAGCTCGGCCGTGCTTCCGATCGCGCGAAGATCGAGGATTCCGGCTCGGCACGGGATCAACACCATGTCGGACGATCGCGTTGCCGCCATTGCGGCCGCTTCCGAGTGCGGCGCGGTGTCGATCACGACCAGCTCGGCCCCGCCATCGGTCGCGGCCTGCAAGCCTTGCGGCAAACGAGTGTGAGGAAGCGCGACGACAACCGGGGCCTCACCTTGTCGGCTATCGCCCCATCCGGCGGCGCTTGCCTGGGGGTCAAGGTCGATGATAGCGGCGGGAAGCCCGGCCGCCTCGGCGGCCGTAGCAAGGTGCAAGGCGAGGGTGGTTTTTCCAGCCCCGCCTTTTTGGCTGACTATGGCGATTGTTTTCATATTGCTGGCATAGCAGCAAACCGCATTGACGGCAAGAATTTTTGCTTAAATGCCTTATTGCTGGCAATACAGCAAATATTAAGCCCCGCCCTTGCCCCTCGCTCCCTCTCGAAAGCCCGTAGGACGGTTGCCGCCGGCGCGAACGTGGCGGTTTTGCTGTGAGGGTGCCGCCTCCCGATCCGCCTTATACGCGGATCGGAACCGCCGCAGGGCTGCGCAAGCAGCCCGAACAGCGGCGACCGCTTATGTTTGCCCTC
>NZ_JBEPML010000034.1:0-25257 GCF_040545735.1 Aquamicrobium terrae | reverse complement strand
CACCGGCCGGGAAAGGAAGGCAGCGCTGCAGGCCGTGCCGGAGGCGGCCGCACATCTGCGTGCGCTCGGGGCATCCTGGGCCACCGCCATCGACACCGAGCGCCAGGCCATTACGGAACAATGCCGCCGCATGGAGGTTGCGATCCCCGGATTGTCGGATGCGGCCGAGGATGCCCTGCGAAAGCTCGCCGCCCAGATGAAGAAGAAGGGCGGCAGGCTCGACATCGCCGCCGCTTCGCTCGATCCTGCCATCGGCCGCGAGTTCGCCGCCGTCAGCCGGGCGCTTGACGAGCGTTTCGGCCACAATGCCATCCTTCGCGGCGAAAAAGACGTCATCCAGCGCGTGGCGCCCGCCCAACGGCGCGCCTTCGAAGCCATGCACGAAAGGCTCAAGGTCCTGCAGCAGACTGTCCACCTCCACGCTAGCCAGCAGATCGTGGCCGAACGGCAGCAGCGCGCCATCGATCGCGGGCGCGGCATCGGCTGCTGATTGAAGCCAGACGAACGAAAGAAGCCAGACAGCCAGGGCCGCGAAAGAAGCGGTAGGTATGCGAACCCAGGCGACGACCACTGACATTGTCCTTGGGCTTGCCAACTCCATGCGTAGGGTTCTGAATCGATGATGCCGAACTCCACCGCATAGCTGAGAATGCCGCCAAAGAAGCCGATCGTGCGCGTCGCCGTACCGACCCCACCGCGGACGATCGCCCCGCTTGTCGGTCTTCTCATTGATCCGTGTTTTGCCCGCCATGATGTCCTTCATGGTTTGCGTGATATCGGACTTGGTCAGATCGTGAACCCGTCGGTTGCCGAGCAAGGGGATAATGTGTCGCTGGATTCGTCCCATATCGGTGAGGACCGTCGACGCCTTCTTCGGGCGTCCTCGCTTGCCCAAAATGAGACCCTTTTCGAGGTCGGCGAGATAGCGAGTACAGAGTTCCTTGACAGTGATCGCCTGGCGATCGAGCGCGCGGTCCTCGGCCGGGTTTCCGCCTCTCGCGACCTGCCCCAGCAAGGCCTTGGCCTCGCGCCTAGCGGTCTCCGGTGTCCAAACACCATGCAAACCGATCGTGTAACGACGCGAGCGTCCGGCCTGCCGATACTGAACAACGTAGCTCCGCTTGCCCGACGTGAAGACGCGGAGCCCGAATCCGGGTAAATCCTTATCCCAGATAACATAGTCAGACGCACCGATCTCAGCGGCATCGACGGTTCGTTTGGTCAGTTTCGTCATGCGTTATCGCCTCGCCGGAGAAGCCCTCGCGTAAGCGGTGCGTAAGCACAGCAGGGAGAAATTTCAGCCGCTCCATCGTATGGGCGGCATTGGGCGATCACAAACTTCTTTTATATTTCAGTATCGTAGCGGGAAATTGGATAATTTCGGATAGTTTCGACGGAACGCACTATCTGTTCTCCCTGGGCAGCAGAAGTTGAAAAGAAGGCTTTCGGGTCGCCCTTTTTGCGTTCAAGGTTTCGGCGTCGAGCCGTTCTTGGTGAATCCCTCTAGTTCCACACCGATCGATGCCAAGGCCTTCTTGACGATGGTTTTGGCAGCCTCCCTGCGCTTCTCCGGCAGCAGGCGAAGTCCCTTCTCGATTGCGTCACGCCATGCGGGGCCTCGGTTCCAGGCTTCCTCGAATGCGAAACCGAGATCATCGAGACGACGGGTTACGCTAAGCGCTTCGATCAGCAGGCTTGCCTGGTAGACGTCTTTTTCGCGTTTGGCGACACTGTTGGCATCCGTTTGCCTGCGGGAGGCTACGACCAGCTTATGGATTGCGTAGCGCTCCGGTGCGGGAACGATTACAGGCACACCGCTCCGGTGCAGCAGAACTGTACGGACCGGTTCGTGGATCAGGAAGTCGAGAAACCGCAAAGGCTGCGCGGATGCTCCGCCGAGGGCAGGCATCGGGATGGCGTGATCCGCATACTCATCGGATCCGCGGTTCGGAGTCAGGAACTCGACTCTGTATCGGGACGCATTCTCGAATTGTGTAACGCGTGCCGGATCAGACCGGTGCGGCACTGCCCGAAACGTGGGGTCGACGTGCTGCAGGATTTCCATGATCGGCGGCAGGCTGTCCTCGACCTCCGCGGAAATCGAGTAGTGCTGCGCGAAATCGGCATCGCCAGTCTGCAAGGACGTACCGGGCAGTTTGACGCCCAGTAGTCCTCCATATGTTTGAAGGGCGACCGTGCCAACGAGGACGCCGCGAAGACGGAAGATGCCTGCATTGGCCAAGGCTTCGACGATATCACCTGTGAAGCGCTCGGGAGCCATCAGCCCGGCTTCGCGAGTCAGTGTCGAAACCAGTTTTCGACGGCTGCGGAGATCGTCCTTGATGTACTGGAAGGCTTCGACCCGCTTGGCGATATCGGCATCATCGGCCGGGCCGACATATTTGCGGCTCTTCTTCGGCTGGGTTTCTTCAAAATACCAGTAGTCTCGGCCTTTGACCGGGACGCGGACGAAATTGCCCGCCGTCGAGAACTCGGTCTCAAACGATGCGTCGAGGCTCCGCTGCACCAGTTCGGCGAACAGGGTTCGATAGGCGAGGTCGATTTCCTTCACAAGACAACCGTTATAAGAATTTCGCAAATTTCTTATAACACTAATCGTGTACGCCGCCAAGACGTCGTTGTAGGCAATTGGGCGAGAATGCATACAAAAGACAGTTATAAGAAAATTGCGGAAAACTTATAATTCTTCAAGCCTGTCCGGCAGGAATCGACACTTGCCTCTCTCGGGTAACTGCATTGCAACTTAGTGCAGAGAAAGCAGCGCGGTCTGGTCTGTGGAAGTCAGCTTGATGTTCGACGTAGACCGTTCGCCACACAATAGTGCTATACCCCGCAGGGTCGGCTTCGTCTGCTACCGCCAGCGTATCCCTTGCCTGTCTGGACGGGTTGGTGGCCAATTGCCATGCCATAGCGCTGACCGCCTCTGGTGCGGCAGCAAGGAGGCAACCCTGCAGGATCGTCCGAATGCCATAGAAGGTCACGAGGTCCCGCGCCTTTATACGGACACGCAGACCTTCTCTTGTTGCCTTGAGACATGCGCGACCATCGCCGAAATCGAGAAGCCAGTGGGTTCCGCTCGTATGTATGGTCAGGCAATAGTCGTGGATCCGGACACGAACCTGTTCGCCAACGCATTCAGCGTGGGCAGCCGGCACGAATGCTTCTGCGGTATGTGTGAACATTGGAGCTTGCCTCCATGTGCCTATGCGGGGACAGCGGCAGTCGGCGGTTGCGACACTTCCGGTTCCAGGCTGTCTTTTAATTGGCTCGCCGCAAGCACGCTGGCATCGTCGAGCCCGTAGACAGCACGTGAGGACGCCAGTGCGGCTTCGGAGACATGTATCGACAGGGCGAGAATTGCGCCATCGGGATGGTCGACAATAGGTCCCAGCCTTGTCACCGGCCAGCCAAGCCGTTCCAGCCGGGCGGGCCAGAACGTCTCGCATACAACGCTGATTTGATTGATACCGAGCACAAGAGAAGCTTCCAGCAAGCCGCAAAGGACAATGCCGCCGGCAAGTGAAGGCTGTCCCGGTTTGCGCAGCGATGGCGCGATGAAAATCCGTGTCCATTCGAAGATGTTTGGGCCTCTCGGAACGTCTCCAGCAGCGAGCATCGGGAAGACGTCTGACAACAGATGCGGTTTCAGCGTGGGAACAAGGCGCGAACCCCCGCATACATCGCCTTTGTCGTCGATACCGAGCAGATAGATCGCGTCCTCGTTGTCGAACGCGTCGATTTCGAGAGGGATTGGCCGTTCCACCTGCCGCCAGTTCCGCTCGCCGACATAGATTTGATGGCGGAGACGGAAATGGCGCTCCAACGGCTCTTCGTATGCCTTGCGGTTCGACCAGTTGACGATATGAATCTTGAACATGGCAACGAACGCGTAGCCCACGTCCGCATTTTCAAGCCATACTGGTTTTTTGGTATTGTCAGAGATGAATGTCGCCGCGCAGCAACGCCTTGACCGCCGCGTGCGTCGAGTTCGTCGCATCCAGTTTTTCGCGAATGTTGCTGAGGTGGCGTTCGACGGTCAGTTTCGAGATGGACAGAATGCAGCCCACGTCCTCGGCGGATTTGCCCGCAGCCGTCCAAGACAGGATATCCCGCTCCCGGTGAGTCAGTTCCTTGTGAACCGATTCGCCAACTGCGCCGCGCAACTGCTGCAGAGCCCGGAAAGCGTGGGTGGACACCATTTCAAGGACCGGCAGGTCGTTTTTGCCCAGGACTATACGGTCACCTGCCACAGTAATGACAGCTGGCGCCTTGCATGGTTCGTAAACAGGGACGCACAGGCCGTTCAGCATCGCGAATTCCGTGGCCTCGTCCATGACGCGCAACTGTTCGATGGACATTCGTTCACGCGAAAGCTCGCTCCATAGAAACGGTTTGCCAGCAACGCGAGACCGCAGCACGCAGGGGTCATGGGAGAAGTGATCGCTGCTGGTGTAGTGCTCGGACCATTCCGCCGGCCAACCATCATACAGAACCGGTCGGGGCCAAAGTCCTTCGTCTGTCCGAGGCAGTCTTGCAATCAGAAGGTGGCGTAAGCCAAAGAGGTGAAGGAATGAAGTCAAACCTTCTATAACCCCGGCCGATGTCGTGGCGGCGTCGATGCGTGCAAGTACTGCCGCCAGTCCTGATATCGCCTCAACGTTCATGGCAGCATCAAAGCATGGTTCACCATTTGCCTGGCTGTTGCAAACTAATTGGGCAACATGAGACGGCTCAACGTCTTGGGAAGATATTGTTCACTATAGTGCACATTTCCCCGGCTCGTTCACGCTGATGTGTTTGGGGAAATGAAAGTTCGTTAGGTGCCGAAGTAGGCCGTTCAAACAGCCTGCCGAGTAGCGTTGCGATCAGGTCACGGTGATGGTGGCATGTCAGCCAGAATTCCACGCGCTCGCCCATTGGGGGTCTGATCTCGTTGGCCGAAAGCATCGGCGTGTCGGCGCCGGCGGGATCATCGACGCATTAAGCACCGGATACGGTCCACGTCGGGCATTGAGCTAAGCTGCCGTGCTGTTGGAGGATATTGGAATGCTGGGAAAGAAGCACCGGTTTCGGAAGATAAGTACCTGACAAGACATCGCAGGGCAGCTATCACCGCGATAGGCTATCAATCTCACCAATCAGCTAGTCAGCCTCGTCTTGCCGCCGGCCTGTGTCGACCCGCAACTGCTCGAACACTTCCGGTGAGAAGGCGAACTGCCGCGCCGTTCCCCGTCCCATTGAATTCTTGACGATCGTTTCCGTCAGCACGCCCCGCTCAACGAGCGGATCGATCGATTCCACAACGGCGTTGCGTGTCAACCCCGTGATTTTGCTGATATTTGACAGGGTCATCTTCTGGTGGCTCTGGTGCATCATGTAGAGCACCGTCATCATGCCGATCTGCTTCAGCCGCGACTGTGGGGTTTCGCCTTCGATCGGCCTGTCGAAGATTTCCTGCAATGCATAGGCTGAAAACAGCTGATTTTGCCAATGTGCGTTAAGCGCGCTTGTCATCGATTATACTATCATGTATAAGACAGTTAAGTGAACCTGAGGCTCCGATCATGGTCGGAAATCCTCGAACGGAAACCCGTGAAGGGTAATCTTCATGAAGACATCTCTCGCCTCGGCTTTCATTGCTGCTGTCAGTCTAATGCCATTCTCCCTCCTTTTCGACAGTAAAGCGCAGGCCAGTGAATGGGGATGCCAGGTTATCCTATGTCTTTCCAATCCGGGCGGACCCGTGCAATACGCGGAATGTCGCCAGCCGATCCGCAAGCTTTGGCACCATCTGGCCAAGGGCCGGCCATTTCCGACCTGCAGCGACGTCGGTTTCCGCAGTTCTCGCCCGGGATACGCGCCATATTACTGCAATGATGACTATACACTGATCGGTACATCCCGGCCGAGAGGGCATGATGCCACCTGCCTCTCAGAGACGGCTCGGCCTGTGGACAGCCAGTTCTGCGAAAGCGGTAGCGAAAGCAATTGGAATGAACGGCATTCCGTAGCTTCGCCACGATGGCAAAGGGAAGGCGGGGGTTTCCAGTGCATGGCGTACGTTTTTGTCCGGCCGAGCATCCGCCAGCAGCCGCACTATATCGACGTCACCATCGAAGGCGTTGGCGCACAGAGGGTTTGGTACTGAGCCATGCCTGTTGCTTTTATCGACCTTGCCCAGACCTGTGCACCGATCATCGCAACCGAGACGCTGGCAGGCGTCGTCAGCCTCGAAAGCCAGTTCGAGCCATATGCTATCCGAATCGACCGCGGTCCCTCACTGATAGAACAGCCGAAATCCAGGGCTGAGGCGATCGAGATCGCCACGTCATTGGCCGCCGAGGGACAGGACATCCAGATGGGCCTCGGCGGCATCGGCATGGAAGAACTCCGAAAGCTGAGCCTGTCGATAACCGACGCCTTCGACCCCTGTCTCAACCTGCAGGCCATCTCCACGCTGCTCGATGGATATTATCGGCTGGCGCTGGCGGCAGGCGCCGATGGAAAGCAGGCCGCGCAGGTGATGCTGCAATCCTGGTACGGCCGGGCCGATCCATCCGTCGGTGAGATGGTCAAGTACGACGAACAGATCCGCGAGGAGATTGAGCGGCTCGGCCCCATCCTCGCAACATTGACGATCAAGGAGGGCGGTCAGGGGAGGGAGGCGGAAGCAAAGACGCCTGAAGCCGCCCCACCTGAAGGGGCCGAAAGCGGGGACGCTCCTTCAGCGCCCTCATGGGATGTCTTCAAATCCCGGCGGCAGTCTTCCGTCCTCGTCTTCCAGAACAATCGCATGGAGCAAAGTGAATGACCTTCGCTTCCCGTATCCGCCCAGTGGCAGTCTCCGGTCTCATGGCGGTTGCCATCGTGATGGCCCTGATCGAACCCGCCTTTGCCCAGACCGCCAATATCGAGACAGTGTTGCAAAACCTCGTCGATCTGCTGACCGGCAATATCGCCAAGCTTCTGGCGGCCATAGCTCTGATAATAATCTGTGCCGCGTGGATGTTCGGTTTCATGGACATTCGCAGGGCCGGTTTCTGGCTTCTCGGCATTGGTGGAATCTTCGGGGCCAACCAACTTGTGAACACCATCGTCGGAGGCTGACGATGGCGAACGCCCGGTCCGCAATTCAGGAAGACATGCTGTTCCTCGCCTGCACCCGACCGGCGATGATCGCTGGTGTGACCATTGAGGCCATGGGCCTGAACATTATGCTCACGATGACACTCTACATCTTCGCCGGATCCGTCACCTACATTCTTGTCGGCGTCGTCTTCCATCTCGTATTCCGCGCGCTCGTCAAGCACGATCACAACATGTTCCGCATTCTGCTCGCCTGGGTGGAGACACGTGGGAGGTCCCGGACCAGCGGATACTGGGGTGGGTCATCGATATCGCCTCTGCATCTTTCGCGCCGCTACGACGAAAGGGACCTCGGATTTGCCTAGCCTCGCCACCCTCCGGTCTCGCGAGATTGGTCCCGAGACCTTCATTCCTTACGTCCGGCACGTGGACGAGTCGGCAATCGCCCTCGACACTCGGGCGCTGATGATCACGATCGAGCTCGAAGGAGTTTCTTTCGAAACCGCGGACGTTCTCGATCTGAATGCCCTCCATCGTGATCTGAATACGCTCTACCGAAATATCGCCGATGAACGGCTTTCCCTGTGGGCGCACCTCATCCGCCGACGCGATAACAGCTATCCGGACGGGACCTTCACGACGCCGTTTTCCGCCGCGCTCAACGACAAGTACCGCGAGCGCATGGTGCGCGAGGATTTGTTCCGCAATGAGCTTTACCTGACGCTTCTCTGGTCTCCGGCCCGCGATCCGGCCGACAAGGTGGCGGAACTCCTGTCGCGGCTGCGACGCGCCCGCCGCACCGGCGTCGAAGCAGATAAGGATGCACTGAAACAGCTGCAGGACAAGGTTGTCGACGTTACGGCTGCGTTGAAGCGTTTCGGGCCGCGGGTGCTGTCCCTTTATGAGCAGGATGGCTTGGTGTTCTCTGAGCCCAGCGAGGTGCTGCACCAGATCGTTGGCGGCCGGCGCGAACCGGTTCCACTGACCGAAGGCAGGATCGCGTCCGCCATCTACTCCGACCGGGTTATCGTTGGCCGCGAGACGATCGAAATCCGGCATGAGGCGACAAGCCGCTTTGCCGGCATATTGAGTTTCAAGGAATATCCGGCAACCACCCGGCCGGACATGCTCGACGGGGTGCTTACCAGCCCCTTCGAATTCATTCTTTCACAATCCTTCTCCTTCATTTCGAAAGCCGATGCCCGCACCATCATGGGCCGCAAGCAGAACCAGATGGTCAGCAGCGGCGACAAGGCGGCCTCGCAGATCGAGGAACTCGACGAGGCCATGGACGATCTGGAGTCCAATCGCTTCGTACTCGGCGAACATCACTTGTCGCTCGCTGTCTTCGCACAATCCGTTAAGGAACTGACCGACAACCTTGCCACGGCGCGGGCCGCTCTGACGAACGGCGGCGCCGTGGTAGCGCGCGAAGATCTTGGCCTCGAAGCGGCTTGGTGGGCACAACTGCCGGGCAATTTCCGCTATCGCGCCCGCTCGGGGGCAATTACCTCCAAAAACTGCGCAGCACTCTCGCCCTTTCATTCCTATCCGGCCGGACAAAAGGACGGGAATGAATGGGGATCCGCGGTTGCGCTCCTCAAGACGGCGTCAGGATCGCCATACTATTTCAATTTCCATTACGGCGACCTCGGCAACACCTTCGTGTGTGGGCCGTCGGGCGCCGGCAAGACGGTTCTCCTCAATTTCATGCTGTCGCAGTTGGAGAAGCACGATCCGCATGTCGTGTTCTTCGATAAGGACCGCGGGGCCGATCTCTATGTGCGCGCTGCCGGCGGCGCCTACTTCCCCCTCGAAAACGGCACACCCACCGGCTGCGCTCCCCTAAAGGCCCTCGACTTGACGCCGGAAAACAAGGTTTTTCTGACGCGCTGGGTCGGCAAGCTGGTCGGTTCTGTGACACGGGAACTGTCAGTCTCCGAACTCCGCGACATCGCATTGGCCATCGATGGGCTGGCAGACCTGCCGGTCGAACGCCGGACAATTGGTGCGCTCCGTACGTTCCTCAACAACACGGACCCGGAAGGCATCGCCGCGCGGCTGCGGCGGTGGGAGCGGGGAGGGCCGCTCGGCTGGGTCTTCGACAATGTCATAGAGGACATCGGCTTTGGCGATTTCGGCGTCGGAGGAAAGTTGATCGGCTACGATATGACCGATTTCCTTGACAACGAGGAAATCCGCACGCCGCTGATGGCCTACCTCTTCCACCGCGTCGAGCAACTGATCGACGGCAGGCGCATCATCATCGTCATCGACGAGTTCTGGAAGGCGCTGCAGGATGAAGGATTCCGCGGCCTCGCCCAGAACAAGCTGAAGACAATCCGCAAGCAGAATGGTCTGATGCTGTTCGCCACACAAAGCCCGCGCGACGCCATCGCTTCCTCGATCGCACATACGATCATCGAGCAATGCCCGACCCAGATATTTCTGCCGAACGCACGCGGCAACCATGCCGACTATGTCGAGGGGTTCAAGCTGACGGAGCGCGAATACGAACTGATTGCGCGAGAGCTCCCTGTTGAGAGCCGGAGATTCCTCCTGAAGCAGGGGCACAACAGCGTCGTTGCAGAGCTCAACCTCAATGGTTTCGACGACGAACTGGCCATCCTTTCGGGTCGTACGGCCAATGTCGAGCTTGCAGATGCAATCCGGGCGGAGGTCGGCAATCGACGTGAGGACTGGCTTCCCGTTTTCCAGCAGAGAAGGAGTGCAAGCTGATGGCTTCCTTTCGATTTCATGGCGCAGCTGTCGCTGCGGCTTTTATCCTTTCAGCCGGTACGGTGGCGGCACAAGGCATTCCCGTGATCGACAAGACCGCAATCGCCAAGCACATCGAGAGCATCACGCAACTCAAATCGCAGCTCGACGCATTGCATCAGCAGATCGAACAGGCGCAGCAGCTCTATGGCTCGCTCAACAAGCTTACCGACATAGCGGATATCGCGAACGAGCTGAACGATCCGGCAATCCGCAAAGCGTTGCCGGAGGATTTCGCGGCTATTGAGGGATTGCTCAAGGGAAACGGCACGGGTTCTTTCGCAGACGCGGCCTCCCGATTCCTTGATGGCAATTCCACCTATTACACGGATGCCGACGATTTCTATGCGCAAGAACTGTCGCGGGTCCAGAACCGGAATGCCGGTCAGATGAGCCTCGGCCAGCAGATCTACGATGCCGCGACGAAGCGTATCGACGGGATCGACCAATTGCGCGAGAGGATTTCATCAGCAAGCGACGCCAAGGAGATCGCCGACCTGCAGGCGCGGCTCCAGGCCGAAACGGCTTTCCTCCAAACTGACGTGTTGCGCATGGAAGGCTTGCAGATGGTTCAGCGAGCACAAGCCCAGCTCGATGAGCAGCGAAAGGCCGAGGACTGGCGCCAACGCATGGATTCCATGAAGGCGGCACTGCAATGAGAAAGTTTTCCATTTTTACTGTTGTTCTCCTTCTGGCGGCCTGCTCACAGGCGGAACGCATCCATACTGTCGATGAACTGGTCGCTGACGAGGCGTTGCTTTCGCAGCTCATCACCGAGTGCCGCAACAATCCGGGTGAGCTTCGCGACACAGCAAACTGCCGGAATGCCGAGGCGGCTGACGGCAAGCTGCGGCTCCAGCGCATGCGGCAATCGCTGGGAGGTTGAGTCATGTACGAGGTGTTCGCCTTCGTTGACGGGCAGTTCAAGTCGCCGCTTGAGACCTTTATCTCCGACGGAACGTCGAACATCTCCGAATGGGCCGCCGGTCCATTGACCGTAGCGATCACCCTTTATGTCGTGCTCTACGGCTATCTCGTCCTACGCGGATCTGTGCAGGATCCGGTTCTTGGCTTCGCTTATAAAGCGATCAAGCTCGCCATCATCGTCATGTTGGTAAAGAACGCCAGCGAGTACCAGATCTATGTCACGAACATCTTTTTCGACGTCCTGCCGCGCGAAATCTCGCAGGCGCTGAACACCGGCGCCGTCCCAAGCGCATCCACCTTCGACAGCCTGCTCGATAAAGGGCAGGCTTCCGCCACTGCCATCTGGTCTCGCGCTTCCTGGCCTGTCGACCTGGTCACCAGCGTCGGTGGAATGATGGTGATCGGCGCGAGTTTCCTTGTCGCAGCAATCGGTTACATCGTCTCGCTCTATGCCCGGCTGGCGCTCGCTATTGTGCTGGCTATCGGGCCGATCTTCGTGGCACTAGCCATGTTCCAGTCGACCCGGCGTTTCACCGAAGCCTGGATTGGGCAACTTGCCAACTTTGTCATCCTTCAGGTCCTTGTGGTCGCCGTGGGTTCCCTCTTGATAGGTTGCATCGACACCACGTTCACCGTAATCGACACGTACAGCGACGTTCTGATGCGTCCCGTGGCGTTGTGTGCTATCTGCATCGCTGCCCTCTACGTCTTTTATCAACTTCCCGGCATTGCTTCGGCCTTATCGTCCGGTGGTGCCACCCTGGCCTATGGTTACAGTATGGCGCGCGATGCGCATGAGGGCATGCTTGCGCGGGGAACCTCCTACGCGACCCGGATGATGGGGCGAAGCTCCCGCTTCGTTGGGCGGGCGTTCATGTCGCGCAATGCAGGCACATGAAATCCCTCCCTTGCACAACCATAAGAAGGCAATTCGCGAATGATCAGAACGATTGCGCTGCTTTGCATGGCGGCAGTGCTGAGCGGCTGCGCAGCATTGAGCTACCCGCTTCCCAAATGCGATGGCTATTCACGCCGGCCGCTCAATCGCGCCATGTGGGAATGGGAGGGCAACAGCAATCCCGGGCAAAAGCATTCCGATGCCGGATCTGCAACTTCCGGGTCTGCTTCCAGCTATGCCGAAGAGGCCAGTAGTCCTGCAGCATTCGCTCATCTCGGAGCAAGTGATTCAACGCCGCCCTGTAAAAAATAGTGCAATGATCGCAAGGGACGAACTCAAGGCATATTTCGACAAGGCCCGACGCTTCGATCAGGACCGCATGATCCAGGTCGAGCGTTCGGCGCGCATCGCCTGGTCTGTCGCCATTGTTGCCGGCGTCCTCGCCGGTGTCTCGATCTTCGCTGTTGCCGGCTTAACGCCGCTCAAAACCGTCGAACCGTTCGTCGTGCGCGTGGACAACTCAACCGGTATTGTCGATGTGGTCTCGGCGCTGACCTCGACGCCCGGCACCTACGACGAGGCCGTTACCAAATATTTTGCCGCAAAGTATGTCCGGGCACGCGAAGGCTATGTCTGGAGCGAGGCACAGGAGAATTTCCGCGCGGTTTCGCTGCTGTCCACCCAGCCGGAGCAGACCAGATTCTCCGCCCTTTATCGCGGCAGCAATCCGGATTCACCGCAAAACACCTATGGGCGTAGCGCGACAGCGCGCATCAATATCGCTTCGATCTCACTGATCAACCCGAATGTTGTTTCCGTTCGCTATATGCGTACCATCACACGCGGAGAGGAGACCCGAACGTCGCACTGGATCGCGACGCTTACTTTTGCTTACGTGAATGCCCCCATGTCTTCGACGGACCGGCTTGTGAACCCGCTCGGGTTCGCGGTCAGCGAATACCGGGCAGATCCGGAGACGGTCAATTGATAAGGACTACTGCATTCCTTGCTCTTTTCCTCGCCGGCTCGGTTTCGTCAGCGATTGCCCTGGAAATCCCGTCTGGCGCATCGCAGGACAGCCGCGTGCGTTTCGTCAACTATCAGCCCTACAACATCACCCGCATTATCGGCTCGCTACGTTCGTCGGTGCAAGTCGAGTTCGCGGCCGACGAGGAAATCGCCCATGTGGCCCTTGGCAACAGTGTTGCCTGGGAGGTGGCCCCGGCAGGCAACATCCTCTTCCTCAAACCCCGGGAAAACCAGCCGGTTACGAACCTCTCCGTCGTAACAGCGCGTCGCGACGGATCCACCCGCAGCTACCAGATGGAATTGACCGTCCGAGACGCCACAGTGGAGGTTGGCCAGAATACCTATTTCTACGTCAAATATCGCTATCCCGCCGATGAAGCCGAGCGACGCCGGCAAGCGGCTGCGGCGCGTGCCATGGCGGCACAGGCAAAGGACGCCGACGATGTGCTGAGAATCCATGAATCTTATGGACCGCGGAACTGGCGTTACTCGGCACAAGGATCGCAGACGCTCGAACCGCAGTCGGTCTACGACAATGGCAAAATCACAACTTTCGCATTTGTCGGCAATCAGGAAATGCCAGCCATCTACATCGAGAATTCAGACGGCAGCGAGAGCCTGGTCCCGAAATCCGTTGACGGCAACCTGGTGCTCGTCCACGCGGTCAGCCGCAAATTCGTCCTGCGCCGGGGAGGGGACGTGCTTTGTGTCTTCAACGAAGCCTATGACCGTGTCGGCATCAATCCGGAGACCGGGACGACCTCGCCATCGGTCGAACGCATTACGCGAAACGATGGCACGAGGGCACAATAGGAGACTGCCATGGCTCAGGAAGATGAAGACCGCATCCCCGGCGAGCGCGCCGAAACCGTTGTCGGTAGGAAGATTGATGGCAATCCCGTTTTGAAACGGGGTGCGGTCGCGCTGGCAGTCGTTGTCTTTGTCTCTTTTGCCTTATGGTCCATGAGCGGCGACAAGACGCCGTCGGAGGCGCCCCGGCAGGAGCGGGTGGTGCTGCGGCAAACAGCCGACTTCGAACCGGCCGGAGAAAGGACAGAGCTCGCTCCACCCGAACCCGAGGTGAGGCTGCCGACGCCGGTGGTGGCTGAAGACGTGGAAGAGGAAGATCCACTGCTGGATTCTGCTCGTCGCGCACCCGTCATAGCCTACAGCGGTGGCAAACAGGCTGCGCCACCCGCTAATGCTGGCGATCCAACAACCTCACCCGAGAGCAATTTCGTGCCGATCGACGGCATGATGATGGGTGGGCAGGACACAGCCAGCAGCGACGCTCAGCGATTTGACGGCTTGCTCCAGCCGACCCGCCTTGAAGGCTCACGCGCGGGCACGCTCGGCAATCGAAACTTCATCGTCGCCATGGGGACATCGGTCCCCTGCGTGCTCGAAACGGCCATGGCTTCGGATCAACCGGGATTCGTGAGTTGCGTGATCAATCGTGATGTGCTGTCCGACAATGGCCGCGTCGTTCTGATGGAAAAGGGCACGCAGGTCGTCGGTGAATATCGGGGTGGGTTGCAGCGGGGTCAAAAACGTCTGTTTGTGGTGTGGAACCGGGCGAAGACGCCTAAAGGCGTCATCGTGACATTGGCGTCGCCCACGACGGATGCGCTCGGTCGAGCAGGTGTCGACGGCTATATTGACACCCATTGGTGGGAACGGTTCGGAAGTGCACTTCTGCTTTCCATCGTTGGAGATGCCATGAGTTACGCCGGCAGGCGTTTGCAGGACAGCGACGTCGACGCGCAGGGCGCTGTCAGCGCCGGACAACAGGCCGCGGCGATTGCCGTCGAGCAATCGATCAATATTCCACCGACCCTGAGCAAGCATCCAGGTGCGCTCGTCTCGATCTTCGTTGCCCGCGACCTCGATTTCTCAAGCGTCTACAGGCTTCGGGTGACCGAGCCGAGGAACCGCGTCTATGACCGGGCGGTGCTGGGGGACTTTGCGCCGGACTCGAAGCTAGTAACGAAGTAGGGCAGGGCGCGGCATGGCCGAAGGAACCGATGCGGCGGTCGTTCAGGAATTGCTGTCGCCGTTCGCGCCATTTCTGGAAAACAGAACGCTCTACGAAGTGATCGTCAATCAGCCCGGAAAAGTCCTGACCGAAGGGCCGGGCGGATGGTGCGCATATGATGTCCCTCAGTTGACCTTCGAAAAGCTGATGCGGCTTGCCCGGGCGGTAGCGACGTTCTCCAACCAGTCCATCGATGAAACACGCCCTATCCTCTCGGCAACGCTGCCGGGAGGAGAACGCATCCAGATCGTGATCCCGCCCGCTACAGCCGCAGAGATTGTCAGCATTACGATCCGAAAGCCCTCATCGTTGAACCTTACTCTCGATGATCTGGAGGAGAGGGGGTTTTTCAGCGAAGTCAGTCGAGTGGCAGGAGGTGCCTTTGAGGGTCCACGGAAGCTGAACGCGCTCTACGAAGCTGGCTCGTACAAGGATTTTCTGCGTGAGGCGGTCATCGCGCGGAAAAACATCATCATATCGGGCGCCACAGGCTCAGCGAAGACGACGCTGTCGAAGGCGCTGATCCGGCATATTCCCGTCGATGAGCGGATCATATCGATCGAAGATACTCCCGAACTCGTCATTCCACAGCCCAACCATGTCCAGCTGTACTATTCGAAGGGAGAGCAAGGCCTCTCGCCGATCGGCGCGAAGGAGCTGCTCGAATCCAGCCTTCGCATGCGTCCCGACCGGATACTCCTGCAGGAATTGCGCGACGGGACGGCCTTCTATTACATACGAAACGTAAACTCTGGCCATCCCGGATCAATCACGACAGTTCATGCTGACTCCGCACTTCTTGCATTCGAACAGCTTACGCTGCTTGTTAAAGAGTCCAAGGGAGGTGGAGATTTAGAAAGAGCGGACATTCGCCAGATGTTATTGGCTGCCATTGACATCGTCGTCCAATGCAGACGGATAGCTGGGCGGTTTCTTGCAAGTGAGATCTACTTCCGGAAAGATGAGCTTACCTGTTGAGGCTTGCGTTCCCTCAAGTTACAGCTGCAAGGTTCCTGCGACCAGAATAAGATACTCTGCAGCTGGCATTACCGTATCGAGAATCGTTTTGCCAAGCTCAAGGATTAGCGCTGGATCGCAATCCCATCCGGCCGAAGCGTCCACATCCTGTTTTCGACAATCTGCTTTGTAGCCATCGGCATCTTCCGGCCCTGATCGATGACCCCTGAGGCCGGAGGGCAAGATCGCCGATGGCGATTGAAAGCATCAACCTCCAGCTCGATGTGGTTCAAGCTGAACGTCTCGAAATCGTAGCCGACCAACAGCTCTGTGGCTTTCGAACCGGAGCCTTATCGCGCAGGTTTCCCTACCAAATCCCGTTGAATATTAAACATGATAATTGTAATCATCTATATCGATGCGGTCCCGACAGGCGCCTGCACCGCTTTTCAGGACGTTGCCCGAGGGGAAGGATGAGTGCCAACGACGAGAAGCTTCTGTCGTCCTTTCTTCGCAGTCGGTCACGCATCCAGCGTTATCTGATGGGCAAGACGGGATCGCGGCAAGACGCGGAAGATTTGACGCAGGAAGCGTGGATCAAGTTGGCGCGCAACGGCGCCGCTGCCGCTGGTGCGCCGGTCCCCTACCTCAACAGCGTCGCCCGATCCCTGGCGATCGATCATGTTCGCAACAGGACGCGATATTTATCGTCCAATGCCGTCGCCGACCTGCTGTCCGTTCCCGACGATCGCCCTGATCCGGAGCGGATTGCCGAAGATAGGGAGCAAATGCGCCTCTTGGCTCATATTTTGGAGGAACTTCCCGAGAGGCAGAGACATATCCTGCTCATGGCGCGCATCGAGCAGCAGACTCAGGTCGACATCGCCTCCGAACTGGGTGTTTCGGTTCGTACCGTAGAATACGACCTTCGAAAGGCACTGGAGTATTGCTCCGAGCGGCTTGAGCAAATAAACCGACGCTGAAATTTTCGGGTTTTCGATTTTCCATCGTTTAATGATTACAGGAGGCACGGTTGCTGATCGCCTTGCCGGAAACCCAGCTTTGTGAAGGAAGCAGGCATTGGACGGCGATTTCGACGCCCTCAAACGCGAAGCAACTGCTTGGGTCGTCCGGCTGACTTCCGGAACGGCGACCATCGAGGACGGAGATGCACTTCGAGCTTGGCGCGCCCGCAGCAGCGAACATGAGCGTGCGTTTCGCGAAGCGGCCCGCCTGTGGAACAATCTCGGTCCGGCATTGGGGAATGAGCGCCGCCATGCCGTACCGGTCGTCACTCGCCGTTCGTTTCTGGCTGCTGGCGGGGTGGCGGCCAGCGCAGCGGGGGCCGCCTTCATCATGTCGGACCTGGGTTTCCTGCCGTCTGTCAACGGCTTGCTCGCCGACTACACGACGGCGGTCGGCGAACAGAAGAGCATCGATCTGCCCGACGGTTCGACGGCGGTTCTCGACGGCAAGTCCGCCCTCGTAATGGGCTATACCGAGGATGCGCGGCATCTTTCGCTCACTGCCGGCGCGGCTGTTTTCGAGGTCGAGGGCGCTGATCCGCGCCCCTTCGTGGTCTCGGCGGCGGAAGGGCGCTCCATACTGTCGTCCGGCACCCTTTCCGTCGCACATGCGGTGAAGGATGTATCTGTGGAGTGCATTCAGGGGACCGTCAAGGTCGACTGTCTGACGTCCATCACCCTCGTGAAGGGTGAAGGCGTGGTCTATTCGGCGGCGGGCCTCGGGCAAAAGGGGATGGCTGAAGTCGAAACGGCGGCCGCCTGGCGCAAGGGCCTGCTCGTCTTCAACGACCGATCGCTCGCCGATGTCGTTGCCGATCTCAACCGCCACCGGCGCGGCAAGGTGATGCTCGCAAGTAACACGCTCGGCTCGCAACGGATATCCGGCGTTTTCCATCTCGATCGCCCGCAGGAGATACTGGCTCATTTCGAGAACGCGCTGCACATCCGTTCCGTGAACCTCGTAGGCGGCATCGTACTGCTGATGTAAAAAGCTCGAAAGTTTTCGGAAAAATTTCGGGTTCGCGATTCCCCATCGTTCTTATCAACAGAGGCTGCCTTTCGGCAGCAATTGCCGATGGGGACTGGAATGGATTTTGTTTCGCTGGAGCAGGGCACGCGTGGAAACGACCGGGCCCGCAAATGGAGGACAGGGCTACTTGCGGCGTCGATCTCCTTCTTCGCCTTGCCGATGATGTCCGCTTCGGCTCCTGCGCAAACGACCGTCAGCTATGCGATACCGGCCAGCCCGCTCGATGCCGCCTTGTCCCGCTTCGGCGCCACGAGCGGCGTGCAACTGCTCTACAACAGCTCCATCACAAAGGGCCTGCTCACCTCGGGTGTATCGGGAAGCCTCGGTGCGCGGGAGGCACTTGGCCAAATTCTGGCGGGAACCGGCCTCAGCTATCGCTTTACCGGACCGAATAGCGCTACGATCACGAAGGTATCGGAAGCTGGCGGCACTGCCGACGACGGCTCCATGGTGCTCGATACCATCACCATCGAGGGGGCCGGAGACGGACAGACCCAGGGCTATATCGCCTCGCGAGACATCGCCGCAACAAAGACGGACACGCCGCTGGTCGAGGTGCCGCAAGCCGTGAACGTGGTCACGCGGGACCAGATCGAGGCGCAGGGTTCCCAGACCGTGATGGAGGCGACGCGCTATACGCCGGGGGTGGTGGCCTCCTTCGGCGACAGCGACAGCCGCAACGACGTGCTGCAGGCGCGCGGGTTCTCCGTTCGCTATAATCTCAACGGCTCGCGGCTGCCCTATGGTGCCTACAGCTCTGCCTTCCTTCGTATTGAACCCTACGGTCTCGAGCGCATCGACGTGCTGAAGGGCCCGTCCTCGGTCATGTACGGCCAGAACCTGCCGGGCGGCCTGATCAACCTGACCAGCAAGATGCCGACGGAAACCCCGCTGCGGGAGATCGCCATTCAGGGCGGGAGCCATGACCGGGTGCAGGGCATGTTCGATTTCTCCGGGCCAATCGATCCGGAAGGGCAGTTCCTTTACCGCTTGACCGGCCTTGCGCGCGATGCGGGCGGGCGTGTGGAATTCGGCTATGACCAACGCGCCTTCATCGCGCCGGCCTTCACCTGGAAGCCGACCGATGCGACGTCCTTCACGCTCTTCGGACACTACCAGCAGGACGACACGATCTCCGACTACATGCCGCTGCCGGCGGCCGGCACGCTGCTGCCTAACCCCAACGGCAAGCTGCCGGTGAACCGCTATGCCGGTGAGCCCGGCCACGACGGCTTCGATCGCGAGCAATATTCGATCGGCTACAAGTTCCAGCACCATTTCGAAACCGGCTGGACGGTGCGCCAGAACCTCCAGTTCAACAGCGTCGACGTCGACTCGCGGGCAAGCCCTGCCTTCATGCTCGATGCCACGCAACGCTATCTGAGCCGGGTGGCCTCGCAAGGCCTTGCGGCGGCGGACAGCTTTACCGTCGACACCAACCTCACTGGCAGCTTTGATACCGGTCCGGTGGAGCATAGCGTGCTGGCGGGGCTCGACTATCTCCATCTCGATGACAGCTACAGCTTCGCCTCCAACCTCTACGGCGGAACCTTCGATCTCTACGACCCTGTTTACGGCGCCGTACCGCCTGCCCTCATCCCGCGCTTCGACTACAACATGAAGCGCCGGCAGGCTGGGCTCTACGTCCAGGATCAGATGCGCTGGGACAACTGGATCGTGAGCGCCGGCCTTCGCCACGACTGGGTGGACGCCAGTTCCATTCACAGTTTTACGGGAACGTTCGACGTCAATCAGACAGCGCTGACCGGCCAGGTCGGGCTGGTCTACCGTTTCGACAACGGCGTTGCGCCCTATGTCTCCTACTCCACCTCGTTCGATCCGGTCGACAACTTCTCGACCACCGGGGGAGCGCTGCAACCCTTGGAGGGCGAGCAGATCGAGGCGGGCATCAAGTACGAGAGCCCCGACGGCCGCACATTCATCACCGCCTCCGCGTTTCATCTTAACCAGAAGAACGTCACCGCCCCGAACCCGGATCCGACGGGGACCGGGCTGTTGCAGGCCGGCGAAGCGCGCGTGCGCGGTCTGGAATTCGAGGCGAAGACGGAATTGACGCCAGCCCTTTCGCTCATTGCATCCTATGCCTACACGGATGCCGTCATAACGAAGACCAATGCGGGAACAGAATACCTCCTCGGTAAGGAGCTCGTGATGGTTCCCGACCACCAGGCGTCGATTTGGCTCGACTACAAGGTCGAGGACGGGCCGCTCGCCGGCCTCGGCCTTGGCGGCGGCCTGCGCTACCAGGGCAAGTCGTTCGGCGATGCCGCCAACGAGTTCGAGGTCGGGGGCCAGGTTCTTGTCGATGCAGCGCTGAGCTACGACTTCGGCAAGCTCGACCCGAATTTCGAGGGCCTGGACCTGCGCGTCAACGCCACCAACCTGCTCAACGAGAAATATGTCGGTTGGTGCCAGAACGCGCTGCAATGCTACTACGGCCAGGGCCGCACGGTCAGCGCCACGCTGAAGTACCGATGGTAGGCCATCGCGCGGAGGCGCAAGGGCGCTTGCGTATCGGCAGGCGGGCATTCCTGGCCTCGCTGGCGGCGCTCGCATACGGGATGCCCGTGGCGCGGGCGGGCCTGCCCGCCGCACGGCGCATCGTGGCGCTCGATGCGCCGTCGACGGAGATGCTCGTCACACTGGGCATGGAGCCGCTCGGCGTCGCGGGCCTCGAAGGCTATCGGCAGGCCGAAGGCGACATCGCGGCCCTGAGGAATTCCCTCGATATCGGCTTCTTCTACGAGCCGAATCTGGAACTGCTGCAGTTCCTGAAGCCCGACCTGTTCGTCAATTCGTTCGGCATCGGCGCGCCGGCGGCGCTCTTGAAGCGGATCGCGCCCGTGCTCTCCGTGCCGGTCTATGGCGGGCCCGGATCGAGCCACGAGGCCGCCGCCGGTGCCCTGAGACGGATTGCCGACCGGATGGGCCGGCAGGCTGAGGCTGAGGCGTTTCTGGCCACGCACGAGGAGCGGCTTTCGACCCTTGGGGAAATGGTGCACGCGCGGCGCCTGCGGCCCGTCTACCTCGCAAGTCCGCTGCTGGACGGCCGTCACGTCATCCTCTACGGCCGCAACAGCCTTTTTGACGATGTGCTGCGACGCATCGGCATGCGCAACGCATTCGGCGGCCAAAGCTCTCCCTGGGGCATTGCCAGCCTGGGAATCGACAAGCTGACGGAAAAGCGGGAAGCGGCCTTCATCTATATCGAAAGCCCGGTGACGCGGACCGCTCTCAAGGCGCTGGATGCAAGCGCGATCTGGAAGATGCTGCCTTTCGTGAAGGAGGGGCGCATCGTCTCGATCCCCTATCTCGAAATGTACGGCGCCCTGCCGACCGCCGATCGCTTCGCGGGCATTCTGGAAAGCCTGCTGGACCGGGGAGCGCTCGATGCGGGCTGATGCAGTCGCGCGTACGGATGGCTCGCCGGTGCGCGCCGCCATGATGATCGCTCTGGCGCTGCTGCTGGCGGCAGCCGGACTTTCCGGCGTCGCGCTCTCCCGGCTCGTGGCACCGGCCGATTGGCCGGGCCTGCTGGCCGACCCGGCGGCGGCCGATATGTCGATCCTGTTGGCGCGGCAGAGCCTGTTGCCGCGCATCGTGGTCGGCCTTCTCGCCGGGGCCGGCCTCGCACTTGCCGGGGTCGTCTTCCAGAACGTGCTGCGCAACCCCTTGGCCGAGCCGGCCACGCTCGGCGTTTCGGCCGGGGCGCAGCTTGCGCTCGTCGTCGCCACCCTCTGGTTTCCGTCCATCGCGGATACGCTGCGCGCGGAAGGCATCGCCTTCCTCGGCGCGCTTGCCGCGATCCTGCTGGTGGCCGCCATCGGCTGGAGCCGGGTGCTCTCCCCGACGCGCATGATCGTGGCGGGCGTGTTCGTGAGCCTTTATGCCGGCGCGGCGGCCGGCGTTCTCGTCCTCTTCAACCAGCATTACCTGACCGGCGTCTTTCTCTGGGGATCAGGTTCGCTGGTGCAGAACGGCTGGGACGCCGCGTGGACGCTGTCGGGACGTCTCGCTCTCGCCGCGGTCTGCGTCGTGATACTGGGGAGGCCGCTTGCGCTTCTCGTCATCGGCGACGAAGGCGCGCATGCGCTGGGCGTCAAGGTGCCGGCTGTGCGGCTCGCGGCGCTGGCGCTCGCAACGGCTCTGTCGGCGAGCATCGTCAGCGCCGTCGGGATGATCGCCTTCATCGGGCTTGCCGCACCGGCGATCGCGCGCGCTGCCGGAACGCGAACACTCTCCGCCCAGTTCGCGGCCGCTCCGCCGATCGGGGCCGGCCTGCTTTGCCTCACTGACCAACTGGTGCAGCTCGCACCCTTCGCGCGCGAGATACCGACCGGCGCGGCCACCGCGCTGATCGGTGCGCCGCTTCTCCTGTGGCTTCTGCCGCGCATGCGCGCGGCGAGCGTTCCGGCGACGCAGTCTGTCGAGGGACAGGCAAGGCTCGCGCGGCCGGTGCCCATGCTTGTCGCCGGATGCGCGGTCGCGGTGCTCGTCATCTCGTGCGCGCTCATGCTGGGCCGCACGCCGCATGGCTGGTCGTGGTTCGCGGGCCCGGAGCTCGCCGAGATGCTGCCCTGGCGCTGGCCGCGCGTGCTGGCGACCTTCATGGCGGGCGGCATGCTCGCCGCAGCCGGCGTCCTCATCCAGCGGACGACGTCGAACCCATTGGGAAGCCCCGAAATACTGGGGATATCGTCGGGCGCCGCGCTGGGTCTGATCGTGCTCCTGTTCCTGATGCCGGCGCCCTCGCCGCTCTGGCAACTGGCGGCCACCACGGCCGGCGCGGCCCTCGCTTTCGCCTTCATACTGGCAGTCGGCGCGCGGAGTGGGTTTGCGCCGGACAAGCTGCTTCTGGTCGGCATCGCCTTTGGAACGATGCTCAGCGCGTTGGCTGCGGTGCTGATGGCGAGCGGCGACCCGCGCATGGCGACGCTGCTCGGCTGGATGGCGGGCTCGACCTACGCCATGACGGAGAGCCGCGCGCTCGTGACTGCATTGGTCGGCTGCCTGCTTCTGGCGCTGCTGCCACTGGCGGCAAGGCCGCTCGAAATCCTGCCGCTGGGCGTAGGCGTCTCGCACGCGCTGGGCATGCGGGTGAACCGCACGCGGACGGGACTGCTGCTGCTGACCGCCGGCCTCACCGCGACTGCGACGCTGACAGTCGGCCCGCTCACCTTCGTCGGCCTGCTTGCCCCGCACATGGCGCGGCTGGCGGGCTTCCAGCGGCCGGTCGCGCATCTTGCCGCCAGCATCCTCGCCGGGGCCTCAATCATGGTCGCGGCGGACTGGCTGGGCCGCAGCTTGATCTTTCCCTACCAGATCCCCGCCGGCCTGTTCGCCTCGTTCCTCGCAGGCCCCCTTTTCCTATTCTTGCTGAGACGACAGTCATGACCGTACAAAACCAAGATGTGGCGAGACCCGAGAACTTCCGCGTCGCAAGGGTGCTGCGCACACGACGCGTGACGCCCCACATGCAGCGCGTGACCGTGCAGGTGGACGATCTCTCGCGTTTCGATTGCTCGCCACGTTCGCTCGGGCCGCATGTCCATGCGCTGATCCCCCGCAAGGACTGCAAAGAGCCGGGCTGGCCGACGGTCGATGACAAGGGTCACGCGGTCTATCCCCCGCCCGAGCAGCGGCCGGCTGTGCGCACCTACAGCGTGCGTCGTTTCGACCATGCGGAAAACAGCATGGATATCGATTTCGTGCTGCACGGCGAAGGCGTCGCGTCGGCCTGGGCCGAACGGGCGTCGGTCGGCGAGGAGATCGGCCTGTGGCGGCCGCATGCGCGCATCCTCGAAGAGGAACCAGAGCGCTACGTGCTGGCCGGCGACCATACCGCGCTGCCGGCCATCGCGTTTATCCTCGATCATCTGCCCGAGGACGCGCAAGGCGATGTGATCGTCATGGTGCCGGACCAGGTGGAAGAGCAGCCGCTCCGTCTGCCGGAGCGGATGAGACTACGCTGGCTGCACGCGCCGCTGGAGCCGTGGTCAGGAGACGTACTGCCGGCGGCGGTTCGTGCGCTGGGCCCGCAGGAAATCAGCCGCAGCTTCGTATGGGTTGGCGCGGAAGCCTCCGTCTCCCGAGACATCCGCGCCTTTGCCAGAAAGGAATGCGCCCTGCCGGCAAGTGGGACCTATATCCTGAACTACTGGAAGCGCGGCATGGTCGAGGGCACCTACGATCATGGAGAGTGAATGCGTGTGACCGCCTCCATCAGAACCCGGCCTCTGTTCAAGCTTGAGAGTGTTTCGTTTTCGGTTGCGGGACGGACGCTGCTCGCCCCGCTAACGACCGTGCTACCTTCCGGCAAGGTCATCGGGCTGATCGGGCAGAACGGATCAGGCAAATCTACGCTTCTGAAGATCCTGGCGCGCCAGCAGGCCGCTTCCGGTGGTGCGATCCACTTCGAGGGAATGCCTCTTCGCGCGTGGAGTGCTCGCGATTTTGCCCGCGCGCTCGCCTATCTGTCGCAGCAGATACCAGCTGCCGGCGGATTGCTCGTGAAGGAACTGGTGGCGCTGGGGCGCTATCCGTGGCATGGCGCGCTGGGGCGTTTCGGGTCAACCGACCGCGCGAAGGTGGAGAGGGCGATCAAACTGACGGGGCTGGAAACCCTGGCCGATCGGCTGGTCGATACGCTTTCAGGAGGCGAGCGGCAGCGGGCCTGGATCGCAATGCTCATCGCGCAGGACGCGGGCTGCATGTTGCTGGACGAGCCCATCTCCGCACTGGACGTCGCCCATCAGGTGGAGATTCTGAAACTCGTGCGCCATCTGTCGAGACTAAATGGCCTCAGTGTTGTCATCGTGCTGCACGACATCAACATGGCCGCACGCTTCTGCGACGAAATCGTCGCGCTTCATTCGGGCGATCTCGTCGTGACCGGACCGCCTGAGACGGTTATGTCAGCCGATATGCTGCAATGCATCTACGGGGTCGAAATGGCAGTGAGCGTTCATCCCCGAACCGGCCGCATGATCGCCCTGCCGTGCTGATAACTCACGCCTGAAGATGGAAAATGACGCCTTGCTGGACATACTGAAGAGCGTCGCCAGATATTACCGACCTCATCACCGCCTCTTTGCGATGGATTTCACGAGCGCGGTTGCCACCGTCATCCCCTGACTGCCACCTCCACTCGATGCTACGAGCTATAAATGTTTTTGCCTTACGGCCGTTCTACATCCGAGAGCAATTTGAACAGGCAGTCTCCGGGGTTTGTGAGGGCGGGGAAGCGGCGGCAGGCGACGAGGCCGGGTCTGGTGAAGTTTATGGCTTGTGGGGGCCGATGCGGGCCGTCGATGGGATGGATGGCGCCCGCGCACTGGCCTGGGTGAACGCTGTCGCCGATCTCGACGCGGGGCTCGAAGATGCCGCGACAGGGCGCGTAGACGAACGCGTCCCTGCCTTCGACCCGCATCAGGCGCACGGGCGGCGGCGG
>NZ_JBEPML010000033.1:0-25258 GCF_040545735.1 Aquamicrobium terrae | reverse complement strand
CCGGAACCGGTCGCCTGCCGCCGAGGCTGCGGGTTTGCAGGCCCGCAGCCTCGCTGCTCAACCTACCCGATATCGATCAAACAATCCCGGAAGCCTGCCGCAGCGGAGCGAAGGCAGGCTGTCCGGGATCCGTTCCGTGACCTTGCCGGCAAGACCAACCAGCGGCCGAGCGTCATCCGACCGGCGTGGATCCCGGCTCGCGGTCGCTGGCGCTCCCTTGGCCGGGATGACGAGATAACAAGCGCTTCAAGTTCACGGAGCAGCCGATACGTTGAGCCTGCCGTTCAAAGCATGTCGCCCGAAAGCGGGAACCGGTTTCGGGATAACGACATGCGTAAAAACAACAAGTTGGAGCGTACGGAGCGAATCTGAAAGATCGCGACGCGCTCTAGTGGGAAGACGGGCGGGCGGGGTCAGGCCCGCTCGGCCAATGCCGGCTCGCCCTTGCGCGCGCGGATGAGGTTGGCGAAGCGCCGGAACAGATAGTGCGAATCCTGCGAGCCGGGCGAGGCTTCGGGGTGGTGCTGCACCGAGAACACCGGCTTGCCGACCAGCGTGATGCCGCAGTTCGAGCCGTCGAACAGCGAGACATGGGTTTCGGTCACACCCTCCGGCAGCGAGGCGGTGTCGACCGCGAAGCCGTGGTTCATCGACACGATCTCGACCTTGCCGGTGGTGTGATCCTTCACCGGATGGTTGGCGCCGTGATGGCCCTGATGCATCTTGACCGTGTTGCCGCCGGTGGCGAGCGCCAGGATCTGGTGGCCGAGGCAGATGCCGAAGATCGGAATGTCGGTCTTGAGCAGTTCGCGCAGCGTCGGCACGGCGTATTCGCCGGTGGCGGCCGGGTCGCCCGGGCCGTTGGACAGGAAGATGCCGTCGGGCTTGAGGGCGAGGATATCCTCGGCCGAGGCAGTGGCGGGCACCACTGTGACCCTGGCGCCGAGCCCGGCCAGCAGGCGCAGAATGTTGCGCTTGACGCCGAAATCGACGGCGACGATGTGCATGGAAGGCTCGTCCTGCTCGCCATAGCCTTCGTCCCACACCCACGGCGTTTCCTGCCACAGGCTCGACTGGCCGCTGGTGACGTCCTTCGCAAGGTCGAGGCCGACGAGGCCGGACCAGCCGGCGGCCTGCTTCTTGAGCGCCTCGACGTCGAAATCGCCGTCCGGCGCATGGGCGATGACGGCGTCGGCCACGCCCTTTTCGCGCAGCAGCACGGTGAGCGCGCGGGTGTCGATGCCGGACATGGCCACGATGCCGCGCTTCTTCAGCCACTCGTCGAGGCCGCCGGAGGCGCGGTAGTTGGACGGGGTGGAGATGTCGGCCTTGAAGATGGCGCCGACGGCACCGGCGCGGGCGGCCGGCGCCAGGCTTTCCTCATCCTCGTCGTTGACGCCGACATTGCCGATGTGGGGGAAGGTGAAGGTGACGATCTGGCCGGCATAGGACGGATCGGTGAGGATTTCCTGATAGCCGGTGAGCGCGGTGTTGAAGCACACTTCGCCGACCGCCTGTCCGGTGGCGCCGAGGCCGCGTCCTTCGATCACCGTTCCGTCGGCGAGGACGAGCAGGGCGGTCGGCTTTTCCGAAACCCAGGGGGCAGTGCTGGCCATGGCGGCGCTCCATCGTGAAGTTGCGCGGGCACACGGCCGCAAGGCCGTCCATCCGCGGCAAAAGGCACGGGGCGGCGAACCTTCGCGACCTCCCCGCACTTAGTGCTCAGTTCATGCTAAGGCCCACGAAATAGGGGAAGCGGCCGGCCCGGTCAACACCGCGCGGGAAGTTGCCGCAGGTTTTATGGCAGACCCGCTTCCAGCCGCCGGCCACATGCTTTATCTGGACCCATCAAGGAGACGACATCATGCGCGAACGGCTGACCGAGGAAGTGAAGACTGCGATGCGAGCGGGCGACAAGTCGCGCCTTTCCACGCTGCGGCTGATCCAGGCGGCGATCAAGGATCGCGACATCGCCAATCGCGGCGCGGGCAAGGAAGCGGCCACCGACGACGAGATCGCCCAGCTTCTGGCCAAGATGGTGAAGCAGCGCGAGGATTCGGCCAAGGCCTTCGACGATGGCGCCCGGCCGGAACTGGCGGCCAAGGAGCGCGAGGAGATCGTGGTGATCCGCGACTTCATGCCCAAGCAGATGGACGAGGCCGAAACCGATGCCGCCATCCGCGCCGCCATCGCCGAGACGGGGGCGGCGGGCGTCAAGGACATGGGCAAGGTGATGGCCGCGCTGCGCGAGAAATATGCCGGCCAGATGGATTTCGGCCGCGCCAGCGGCGTGGTGAAGGGCCTGCTGGGTTAGTCTCTTACTCCTGCCATTTCCCTGTGCCTGCGGGGAAAGGGGGCGTCGGCGTCGCGGGTGGCAACCCACCCGTTCACGGCAGACTGTCGCATGGGGAATTTTCCTCGACCTCGACAGTCGGATACCCCCACCCCTAAGCCCTCCCCACAAGGGGAGGGGAACTTTGCGCCGATGCCACGGCCACCGACGTGCTGGTTTCGGGCGACACGGCAGCGTCGGCGTCTCTCTCCTTGTGGGAGGGGGGTAGCGGTGGTCCCGGCGGGAGATGAGGGGCAGGCCTGCCTGAACCGGAAAAGCTCTAGAAGACCAGTGACCGGTGCACGGCCACGCCGGCGGTGACGCCGTCGGCGCAGGCCCATGCCACGGAATGGGCGCCGCGGGCGATGTCGCCGGCGGCATAGACGCCGGGCACGGTGGTTTCCTTGAGCGAATCCGTGCGGATGAAGGCGCCGGCCGCGTGCTCCTCCAGCGCGCAGCCGAGTTTTTCGGCGATATCGCTGTTGAAGCGGGTGCGCGGCCCGACATAGAGCGCATCGAGCGGCTCCATGCGGCCATCGGCCAGTTCGATGGCCGAGAGGCGGGGCAGATCGCCGTGCAGGGCGGTGACGGCGGCCGGCTCGATGGCGACGCCGCGCCTTTCCAGCTCGGCAAGCTGGTTCGCTTCGGGGGCCGGCCGGCCGTTGAGGTAAAAGGTGGTGGGGCCCCACTCGGCCACCAGCATGGCCTGATGCACGGACATGGGCGTGGAGGCGAGCACGCCCAGGCGCCGGTCCGAAAACTCGTAGCCATGGCAATAGGGGCAATGGATGACCGACGCCCCCCAGCGCTCGGCAAGGCCCGGGATTGCGGGCAGATCGTCGGAAAGGCCGAAGGCCAGCACCAGCCGGCCGGCATGGAGCGTTTCGCCGTCGGCCAGAGCAACCGTGAAGCCATGGTCCCGCGCCTGCGCGTCGGTGGCGCGCGAGGCGACGAAGCGCGCCGTGGGATAGGCCCGGACCTGGCTGCGGGCCGTGGCGAGCATGACGGCCGGATCGCTGCCATCCTGCGCAAGGAAGCCGTGCGAATGCGCGGCGAAGCGGTTGCGTGGCAGGCCGGCATCGACGATGCAGACGGAGCGGCGGGCGCGGGCGATATAGGTGGCGGCGGACAGGCCGGCAAAGCTGCCGCCGATGACGATCGCGTCGTAGGTGTTGGGGGCGTCATTGTGCATGAACGGTCTCCAGATCGTGGTCGCCGCCGCGGGAGGCGAAGCGGCGGTGGAAATCTTCGCTGAGCATGGCGAGGGTCACTTCGCCAAAGCGGGCGAGCAGGCGGGCCTCGGCGTCGTCGAAGGCCGCGCCGAGGGCGGCGTTGACGGCCTGCTCGACAAGGCAGCCGGGCGTTTCGGTGCGGTTGCCCATGGCGAGAAGCGCCGGCTGGCCGAGTGCGTCGTAGACATCGCGCAAGGTGACGCGGGAGAGGTCGCAGGCCAGCGTCCAGCCGCCGCCATGGCCCTTTTCGGAGCGCACATAGCCCTCTTCGCGCAGGCCAGCCATGATGCGGCGGATGACGACGGGATTGGTGTGCATGGCCCGCGCCAGCACCTCGGAGGTGACCGGCTCCCTGTATTCGGCCATGTGCAACAGGACGTGCAGCACGCCCGACAGTCTGCTGTCTCTTTTCATGTAACTTTATATGTTGCGTGATTGGACGCGCGTCAAGGGCTTGGCTGCCAGTTTCCAAACTGATTCAGAATTTGTGCTTCAAGCGCTTGTTTTTGCTGGGCTGCGCCTCTGGATGGTTCGTGCCCGCCGCCACCAAGCCCGGCACCATGCAATGAACCGCCCTGTATCCTCACAGATGCAGGGCGGTTCTTTTTCAGGCGAGGGCGGGATTTTCCCGGCCCGGATCAGGGATGCCTCAGCTTGCCTTCAGGCGCGAGCCGCGCAGCAGGCCCTGCTCCTCCAGCACCGGATAGGCCATGGAAGCGAGCAGCGAGTTGATCTGCTTGAGGTCGCGGATGGTGTCGAGGTGGATCGAGCTGGTCTCGATCGACTTCGGCGTGCCGTCGCGCAGGCGCAGGAAATGCTTCTGGCTGGTTTCCTTCTCGAGGTCGCGCAGGCGGTCCTTCTCCAGCACGAGCTGGCGCGCCGTCTCGGCATCGCGCGACACCAGCACGTTGAAGGCGAGGCGGGCATTGGCGAGCACGGAGGCGTGGAAGGAGGTCAGCTCCTGCCAGCCCTCCGGCGTGAACTCCAGCCCCAGCGCCAGCTTCTTGCGGACATGGACGAGCATGTTGCGCACGATGATGTCGCCCACCTGTTCAAGCTTGACGCAGGCGCCGATCAGTTCCTGGCAGCGCAGGGCCTGATCCTCGGTGAGCGAATTGCGGGTGAGCCTGGCCAGATAGATCTTGATGGCGGCGTGGCGTTCGTCGACCCGGTCGTCGAGCGCGGCCAGCGCGTTGATCTTGTCCTCGTCGGCGCTCTCGTACAGCTCGATGATGCGTTTGAGCATGATCTCCACGGTCTCGCACACCCGCACCACCTCGCGCGTGGCGTTGGCGAGGGCCTGCGGCGGGCTGGACAGCGCCGATTCCGACAGGGCCGACAATTCGGCCACCTGCAGGGATTCGGCCGGCTCCGGCTTGGCGCCCAGCGCCACGATCTTTTCCGAGGCGCGGTAGACGAGGCCGGCGAGCGGCAGGCCGGCGATCAGGATGATGACGTTGAACAGGATGTGGGCGTTGACGATCTGGTCCGAGGCGGTGGCGCCGAGGAAACCGATCTGCGGCTTGAAGATCATCACCAGCGCCAGCATGACGATGGAGCCCATGCCGCGCATCAAAAGGTTGCCGATCGGCACGATGCGCACGCCGGGGTCGGAATTGCGGGTGAGCATGGGGGCGATGATCGAGGAGCCGAGATTGACGCCCAGCACCAGCACCACGCCCAGTTCCGGCGTGATGAGGCCGCGCCCGGCCATGGTCGCCATCAGAAGCACGGCGGCGATGGAGGACTGGAACAGCCAGGTGATGAGCGCCGCCAGCAGGTAGGCGGTGATGGGATCGCTGGAGAAATAGTTGATGATCATCGGCATCAGCTCGCTTTCGCGCAGCGGTTCCGATGCGTGGCCGATCATCTCCAGCGACAGGATGAGCAGGCCGACGCCGACCAGGATGCGGCCCTTCTGGCGCCAGTCCCGGCTTTCCGTGGCCATGAACAGGAAAGTGCCGATGATGAGGCAGAGCGGCACCAGCAGGGTCAGATCGTAGGTCAAAAGCTTGGCCACCAGCGCCGAGCCGATCTCGGCGCCGCGCACGGCCAGCTGGCCGGCGAGGCCGGACACGATGCCGGCGCCGGCGAAGGAGCCGACCAGAAGGGTGACGGCGGTGGAGCTTTGCAGGGCAATGGCGAGGCCGGTGCCGGCCAGAACCGCCATGATCGGGTTCTGCAAGGTGGCGCGCAATTTATGACGCAGCACATCGCCATAGGCGCGCTCGACGCCGGTCTTCACGAGACGGGTGGCGTAGAGCATCAGCGCCACGGCGCCGGCCAGATGGACGAGGACCACCGACCCGGTCATGCAGGCGCTCCCGCGCGGGCAGCAGCCGTGACGCGACGACGCGACGGCATCGGACAAGGCGCGCAACCGGCGCGCGGGCAGGGGCGAATCAGCTTCATGGCGGGAATATCCGTTAAGGGCTTTTATATTAGCCGGGTAACCAATATTGTCCAGCCCCGCTAGGCTCTTGGAACAAATTTTTGTTCATCTCAAGGCAAGGCCGGCGCCGAGGGGCGGTTGCCGCGCGGCGGGATGCGGGCGAAGGAGGCGGCTTCAGGGCGTGAATCAATACAGGTGAGTAAGCTACGGATTCCATTACGGAATTGTAATGCAGCCGTTCAGTTTCGGTTCATCCGGTGGCCGCTATCCCTTTGGGCATGAACAACACAGGAGTGCCTTCCATGAAACGCATCGTTCTCTCGGTCCTCGCCATCTCCATGCTGGCCGCGACTTCCCTGCAAGGCCAGGCCGCGCCGCTCAACAGGCCGGCGGCACCGCAGGCCGAACTGGTCCAGGTGGACTGGAAGAAGCCCTCCCACAAATATGACAACCGGCGCGACCACAAGCGCTACGACAACCGCCACACGGCCAGGAAGTACCAGTATGCCAAGCGCCACCAGTGGAAGCGCGGCCAGCGCTACTCCGACTGGCGCCGTCACCAGGCCGTGCGGGACTACCGGCGCCATGGCCTGAAGCGTCCGGCCCCCGGCCAGCAGTGGATCAAGGTCGACAACGACTATCTGCTGGTGGGCCTCGCGACAGGTCTGATCGCCGGTGTGATCGCCGCGCGCTAGGCGGGCGGATGGTGGAATAAGGAAAGGGCGGCTTTCGGGCCGCTCTTTTCATTTTCTTGCCTGTGAATACCGGGGCCTGTGAATACCGGGGCCTGTGAATACCGGGGCCTGTGAATACCGGGTATGGGATGCGCCGAGAGTCGTCTTGAGCGCAAAGGGCGGCTATATGAGAGGAAACGAGCAGTTTCCCAGATGCGCTTTCCGCCCTCATTCCTCGACGAGATACGTGACCGGGTGCCGATCTCATCGGTGATCGGCGCGCGCGTGACGTGGGACCGCAAGAAGACCAATGCGCCGAAGGGCGACTGGTGGGCGTGCTGCCCGTTCCACGGCGAGAAATCGCCGAGCTTCCACTGCGAGGACCGCAAGGGCCGCTACCATTGCTTCGGCTGCGGCGTTTCCGGCGACCATTTCAAGTTCCTGACCGAGCTGGACGGGTTGAGCTTCCCCGAGGCGGTGGAGCGCATCGCCGACATGGCCGGCGTGCCGATGCCGGCGCGCGACGTGCAGGCCGAGGCGCGCGAGAAACAGCGCGCCGAACTGACCGACGTCATGGAACTGGCGACGGCGTTCTTCCAGGAGCGGCTGCAATCGGCGGAAGGGGCGAAGGCGCGCGCCTATCTGCGCGACCGGGGGATGACGCCGGCCACCCAGCAGTCGTTCCGTCTGGGCTATGCGCCCGAAAGCCGCAACGCGCTGAAGGAATTTCTGGCCTCGCGCGGGGTGGGCAAGGAGGAGATCGAGGCCTGCGGCCTGGTCGTGCACGGGCAGGACGTGCCGGTTTCCTACGACCGTTTCCGCGACCGCATCATGTTCCCGATCCCGGATTCACGCGGGCGCACCATCGCCTTCGGCGGGCGGGCGATGTCGCCCGATGCGCTGGCCAAATACCTGAACTCGCCGGAAACCGAGCTCTTCCACAAGGGCAATGTGCTCTACAATTTCGCCCGCGCCCGCAAGGCGGTGGCGCGCGGCGAGACGGTGGTGGTCGTCGAAGGCTATATGGACGTTATCGCGCTGGCGCAGGCGGGTTTCGAGAACGCGGTGGCGCCGTTGGGCACGGCGCTGACCGAAAACCAGCTCGAGCTCCTGTGGCGCATGACCGGCGAGCCGGTGCTGTGCTTCGACGGCGACGGGGCCGGGCTGAAGGCCGCATGGCGGGCCGCCGATCTCATCCTGCCGATGATCGAGCCCGGCAAGACGGCGCGTTTCGCGCTGCTGCCCGATGGCAAGGACCCGGACGACCTGGTGCGCGACGGCGGCGCCGACGCCTTCCGGACCGTGCTTTCAGAGGCGCGGCCGCTGGCCGACCTTCTGTGGATGCGCGAGACCTCCGGCGGCGTGTTCGATACGCCCGAACGGCGGGCCGAACTGGAAAAGACGCTGCGCGAACTCACCGGCCGCATCCGCGACGAAAGCGTGCGCTTCCACTACAATCAGGAAATGCGCGAACGCGTGCAGAGCTTCTTCGGCACGCAGCGGAGGCGCCAGCCCGGGGGGCAGCAGGGGCAGAACGGACGGCGCGGGCAAGGCGGCGGTTTCGAGGGCGGCGGCTATCAGGGCGCGGGCCAGTGGTCGCGGCAGGGCGGGGCGGCCGGGCGCAGCGCCATCACCGAAAGCCTCGGGCGTTCGGCGCTGCTCAAGCGCGGCGGCGAGGTGATGACGGTGCGCGAGGCGACCATCGTGGTGGCGCTGATCAACCACCCGGCGCTGATCGACGAGTTCTTCGAGCACATCGAATTCCTCGACCTTGCCAATGGCGACCTGCGCAAGCTGCATGCGGCGCTGCTCGACGCGCTGGCCCACGACATGGCCAACGAGCGGCAGGCGGTGGTCGAGGCGATCAGCCGTGCCGGCCACGCCGACATCCGGGAGCGGGCGGAGGCGCTGATCCGGCGCACGCGGCAATGGCCGGCGCTGGAAAGTGCGGCGCTGGACGACGCCCGCGACGCTTTCGCCCAGGCCCTGCACTTGCACCGCAGTGCGCGTACTCTACATAAGGAACTGAAGCAGGCGGAGGCCGCGCTCGCCAGCGACCCCACAGATGAGAATTACAGGCGCCTTGTCGAAATTCAGGCGCAATTCCGGGATGTGCAGGCGACGGAGGCCCTGATCGAAGGCTTCGGCGTATTGTCGGGTCGGGCCGGCAGAAGTTAGCCGGCGGCAGGACCGGCTGTGGGCAGCCTTGGCTGTTTGCGGCCGAATCGGGCGCTTGAGGGCAATTGATTCGCTTTTTTGGGGCGAATCATGCCACAGGCGCTTGACCTATCGGTAGAATGACGGAATCAGGTCGATTCGAGTTACAGTTAACCCAACCCGGCATCGACGAAAAGAACGCAGATGCGGTAGTGCCGCTTGTTGCACGGTGGAAATCTGGGGCACGATGGAAAACCAGGGTTAATCCAGGCTTAACGAGAGTTGCGGCAACTGTGGCGATGAACGCGTCGTTTCAGCAGGCGCGCACAATTTTGCAGCAGGCTTAGATTTCGCGGCTTGAGCAGCCGTCTGGAGGCAGAAGAAGAATGGCGACTAAGGAAAAGGAAGAGGTCGAGAACGAACGCGACGGTGCAACCGACGGCCCGCTGCTCGACCTTTCCGACGATGCTGTCAAGAAGATGATCAAGGTCGCGAAGAAGCGCGGCTATGTCACCATGGATGAGCTGAACGCGGTTCTGCCGTCCGAGGAGGTCACTTCCGAGCAGATCGAAGACACGATGGCGATGCTGTCCGACATGGGCATCAACGTCGTCGAGGACGACGAGCAGGGCGACGACAACGAGAGCGAGGAGTCCGAGGACGATCCGCAGGAGGTTGCCGAGCAGACCGGCACGGCCGTCGCCGCCACGCCCAAGAAGGAGCCGACCGACCGCACCGACGACCCCGTGCGCATGTATCTGCGCGAGATGGGCTCTGTGGAGCTTCTGTCGCGCGAGGGCGAGATCGCTATCGCCAAGCGCATCGAGGCCGGTCGCGAGACGATGATCGCGGGCCTGTGCGAAAGCCCGCTGACCTTCCAGGCGATCATCATCTGGCGCGACGAGCTGAACGAAGCGAAGATCCTGCTGCGCGAGATCATCGACCTCGAAGCCACCTATGCCGGCCCCGAGGCCAAGCAGGCGCCGGTGGTGGAGCGCACGGAAGAAGAGGCCAAGCCCAAGGCCGAGGAAAAGCCGCGCCGCGGCCGCAGCGAAGACGACGACATCACCAATGTCGGCGGCGAGACGCGCGGCGAGGAGGACGAAGAGGAAGAGGACGAGACCAACCTGTCGCTGGCCGCCATGGAGGCGGAACTGCGCCCGCAGGTCATGGAAACCCTCGACGTCATCGCCGATACCTACAAGAAGCTGCGCAAGCTGCAGGACCAGCAGGTCGAGAACCGGCTGGCCGCCGCCGGCACGCTGTCGCCCAGCCAGGACCGCCGGCTGAAGGAGCTGAAGGACCAGCTCATCAAGGCGGTGAAGTCGCTGTCGCTCAACCAGGCCCGCATCGAGGCGCTGGTCGAGCAGCTCTACGACATCAACAAGCGGCTGGTGCAGAACGAGGGCAGGCTGCTGCGTCTGGCCGAAAGCTACGGCGTGCGCCGCGAGGAGTTCCTGAAGGAATATCAGGGTTCCGAACTCGACCCCAACTGGACCCGCTCGATCGCCAACCTGACCTCGCGCGGCTGGAAGGAATTCCACCAGAACGAGAAGGAGACGATCAAGGAGATCCGCTCCGAGATCCAGAACCTTGCCACCGAAACGGCGATCTCGATCCTGGAATTCCGCAAGATCGTGAACCAGGTGCAGAAGGGCGAGCGCGAGGCGGCCATCGCCAAGAAGGAGATGGTGGAGGCAAACCTGCGCCTCGTCATCTCCATCGCCAAGAAGTACACCAACCGCGGTTTGCAGTTCCTCGACCTGATCCAGGAAGGCAATATCGGGCTGATGAAGGCGGTGGACAAGTTCGAGTACCGGCGCGGCTACAAGTTCTCGACCTACGCCACATGGTGGATCCGGCAGGCGATCACCCGTTCGATCGCCGACCAGGCGCGCACCATCCGCATTCCGGTGCACATGATCGAGACGATCAACAAGATCGTGCGCACCTCGCGCCAGATGCTGCACGAGATCGGCCGCGAGCCGACGCCGGAGGAACTGGCCGAGAAGCTGGCCATGCCGCTGGAGAAGGTGCGCAAGGTGCTGAAGATCGCCAAGGAGCCGATCAGCCTCGAAACGCCGGTGGGCGACGAGGAGGATTCGCACCTCGGCGATTTCATCGAGGACAAGGGCGCGATCCTGCCGATCGACGCGGCGATCCAGGCGAATTTGCGCGAGACGACGACGCGCGTGCTCGCCTCGCTGACCCCGCGCGAGGAGCGCGTGCTGCGCATGCGTTTCGGCATCGGCATGAACACCGACCACACGCTGGAGGAAGTCGGCCAGCAGTTCTCGGTGACGCGCGAGCGTATCCGCCAGATCGAGGCCAAGGCGCTGCGCAAGCTCAAGCATCCGAGCCGCAGCCGCAAGCTGCGCAGCTTCCTCGACAGCTAGAGCGGCGGAGTTCCAGAAAAGCAAAAAGGCCGGGCCAGCGCCCGGCCTTTTTGTTTTTCCGGGAACGGGGTCAGGCGCTCGACAGTTCCATGGCCGTCATGACGATGCCGCCACCCGCGATGACCAGCAAAAGCACGCCGGAGACGCGCAATATGGTGCGGTGGACGGAGGGCTTCAGAAGCCTGGCGACCAGCAGATAGACGAGGAACAGCGTCGCGAAATCCAGCACGATCCAAAGGACCGTGAGCAGCGCGATGCTGGCGTTGGTGTCGGGCGTGATGCCGAGGAATTGCGGAAAGAAGGACGCGAAGAAGATGATGTCCTTGGGGTTCGAAATGGCCATGACGAAGCCTTTCGAAAACCCGCCGACGCGTGGCTGGACGGCCGCCGGCCCCTGATCGCCGGTGCGGGATTCGCGCAGGATTTCCCATCCGATCCAGCCGATATAGCAGGCACCGGCAAGCTTCAGCAGGTTGAACGCCGTTTCGTCGATGGCGAAGATGCCCTTCACCACCAGCGCCGAAAGCAGGATGAGCACCAGCGAGGCGGCATTGGTGCCGGTGATGGTGCGCAGCGCCTTTCCCGGTCCGCCGGCCAGCCCCGCGCCGGTAACGAGCACGGCAACGGGGCCGGGGACCGCGATCATGGTGATGACAGTCACCACGTAGAGGGCGAGAATGCCGGGATCGATATGCATGCGGGTGCTTTCCTTGTCGCGGCGACAAAGCACGGAACGCGCCACAAGGCCAGACCGGATTTTTTCGCCGCCATGACGAATCCGGGTCGTCAAAACCGGATTTTGCGGACATGGTTCGCGGGCCTGTTGCCTTGCGGACCTGAAGGATTTCCGGCCATGTCGATCGAATTCCTGCTGACCACGCTGATCATCGTCGCCTCGCCGGGGACGGGCGTGGTCTATACGCTGGCGGCGGGGCTGTCGCGGGGCGGGCGGGCCAGCGTGCTGGCCGCCTTGGCCTGCACGCTGGGCATCGTGCCGCATCTGGTGGCGGCGCTGACCGGGCTTGCCGCGCTGCTGCACGCCAGCGCGCTGGCCTTCGAGATCGTGAAATATGCCGGCGTCGCCTACCTGATCTACATGGCCTGGCAGAGCCTGCGCGAACGGGGCGCGCTCAGGATCGAGGCGGGGGCGGATGCGCGCAGCGTGCGCCAGGTGCTGGTCGACGGCATCCTCATCAACCTGCTCAACCCGAAGCTGTCGATCTTCTTCGTGGCCTTCCTGCCGCAGTTCATCGCGCCGGGGGAGGCACATGTGCTGGCCCGTATGCTGGAACTGTCGGCCATCTTCATGCTGGCCACCTTCCTCATCTTCTCGCTCTACGGCCTGTGCGCGGCGGCGATGCGCGACCGGGTGATCGGCAGCCCGCGGGTGATGGCGTGGATGCGCCGCACCTTCGCCGCCGCCTTCGTGGCGCTGGGGGCGCGGCTGGCGTTGCAACAGCAGCAATAGGCGGCGAAGTGCCGCCGGCGGGGCCCTGCCCGCCAGCGGCCGAAGAACGAGCGCTCAGGGAACCGGCTGGCAGATCCAGCCGACGATGCGGTGCACGATGGGCAGAACAAGCAGAAGCGTGGGGAAGGCGACGAGCCAGGACAGGCCCCATGCCGGCCCCCAGACGGCCATGAAGTCCGGCCGCAGGCCGACCCCTTTCAGCGTGGAGATCAGCGACACGATGAAGGTCATCAGCAGGGAGAGAACCAGCGGGGTGACCAAAGGCGCATAGCGCGCAGGCAGCCTAGGGCGTGTGCGTTGGATAGACATAAGAATTTCCTGGAAAAAGCCGGTCCGGGGCATGGCATCCTTTCGCCTTGCGGCGTTGCCCGGAGGACCGGGAGTGGATGCGTTGCCTGACGTCACACGCTTACGGCGCGCCCGAGGCGCACGCGATGCCTATACCCGCATGCTTCGCAAAATTCCAGAGCGGAAGCGTGTTTTTGCAACTCCGCGCCTGTTTGCGATATTGTGAGGGCCATATCGAAAGAAGGGCAGGCGGGTTCATTCCGGTTACCGGACCCGTCTTCCCCCGTCATGGCACCGGAGGGAGGCGACAGATGACCACTTACATCATGCTGCTCAACTGGACGGACGCCGGCGTGAAGAGCGTCCACGATTCGCCGTCGCGGCTCGATACGGCCAAGAAGCAACTGGCCGAGATGGGCGGGGAGATGAAGGCGTTCTACCTCACCATGGGCGAATACGACATGGTGGCGGTGTGCGAGGCACCCGACGACGCGGTGGCGGCGCGCTTTGCCATGCAGCTGGGCATGGGCGGCAATGTGCGCTCGCGCACGCTCAAGGCATTTCCCGAAGGCGCCTATCGCGAGATCATCGCCACATTGGCGTGACGGCATTTTCGACTAGGGGGCGCGATGGCCTGTCGCCGGCCTTTCTTGGCGGACGGATAGGGTCTATGGTCGCGGGCCAAAGCGCGTTCCGGCCTTGCAGATTCGCCTGTCGCGCCCTGGCTTGCTGTTTTGTGCATGTCTTCGACCGAAACCGGTTCCCGCGTCGGGGAGACATGCTCCGAGAATGAGGTTCGAATGTCTTTCCTGAAACGGCTGTTCGGTGGTGGCGGACAGGAAGCAGCGGCGAAGCCGGCGGAGCCTGCCAAGCAGGTCGAGCACAAGGGCTTCACCATCGTTGCCATGCCCTACAAGGCCGACGGCCAGTACCAGACCTGCGGCGTCGTCTCCAAGGAGATCGACGGCGTGGTGAAGGAGCACAAGTTCATCCGCGCCGACCGGTTTCCCGGGCTCGACGATGCGGCCACGGTGTCGATCCGCAAGGGCATCCAGCTTGTCGACGAGCAGGGCGAGCGCATCTTCGACTAGAGCATTTTCGCTTTTCTCCGAATCGCAGAAACGCTCCAACTCCTTGTTTTGACGCAATTTCGAACGCGAAGATCGCTTCGCGCTTTTGCTGGAATTGCTCCGGGGACAGGCGGCCGGGCGAAGGTCACGGCGTCGGCAGGAACAGCCCGTCGAGCACCACGCCCAGCGTTTCGATGAAATCGGCCTGCGCCGCGCCGGCTTCGATGGACAGGGCGGCGCGGTCGAAGGCGGCCGCCAGCAATGCGGTCAGCGCTTCCACCGGGGCCGGTTTCATGGCGCCTTCGCGCATGGCTGCTTCCAGCCCTTCACGCAATGTGCGCGCGCCGTGCCTGTTGTCGATCTCGTCCATGGCGGCGCGGCCGAGCACGGCCGGTCCATCCAGCAGCAGCAACCGGGTGCGGCCGGGCGTGGCCATGGCGGCCAGGAAGGCCCTGCCGCCGTCCAGAAGAGCCTGCCGGGCATTTTCGGCATCCGGCGTCGCCCGCTCGATCTCGGCCGCGACTTCCGCCGCTTCGCGCTCGACCACGGCGCGGAACAGGGCCTGCTTGTCGGCGAAATGGTGATAGAGCGCGCCGCGCGTGACGCCGGCCGCAGCGACGATCTCCGGCGTCGCCGTTTCCGCATAGGATTTCTCGATGAACAGGGCACGCGCCGCCGCCATCAGCGCGGCGCGGGTGGCCTCGGTGCGTTCGCGGTTGGAACGGCGGGCGTTTTCCTGTTGCATACATGCAGCCTGTATGTTAATTGTCAGAAACATGCAGAATGTATGTTAATTGAAGCCAAGAGGGAAGCCATGAAAACGACCAGCTACTATCCGGTCCTCATGACCGGCGACGTTGCCGCCACGGCGGACTTCTATGTGAAGCATCTGCGCTTCCGGCCGCTGTTTTCGAGCGACTGGTATGTCCATCTGCAATCGGAGGAGGACGAAGGCGTCAATCTGGGCATCGTCGACGCCGGCCACGACACGGTGCCGGAGGCGGCGCGGGGCAGGGGCGCGCAGGGGCTGCTGATCAATTTCGAGGTGGAGGATGTCGATGCCGTGCATGAGCGGATCGCGGCGGCCGGGCTGCCGATCCTGCGCAGCCTGCGCGATGAACCGTTCGGCCAGCGCCATTTCATCTTCGCCGACCCGAACGGAGTGCTGATCGACGTGATCAAGCCGATCCCGCCCTCGGCCGAATTCCTGGCGCAGTACGAAGAAGGCGCGGCGGCAGGCTAGATCATCAGGCTTTGCCGGAAACAGGCCCTTCACCCTTACTCTCTCCCCGCAAGCGGGGAGAGGGGAGGCGTCCGCATTGCGGGCGGCATTCCTTGCCCATGGGCGCGGAGAAGGTTCTGGCGAGGGAGGCGTGCAGCGGTTGTCCGGGCCGCGCTTCGGGCCCTTGAGAGGTGCGAAATCGACAGGCTTGATAAATACCAACTGTATGGTATGTATCAGGCATGTCGAGACCCACCAAACACGCTCCCGAACGCGGCAATGCCAGAACCCGGCTTCTGGAGGCGGCACGCGACATCATCCGCGCCAAGGGCTACGCGGCGGCCACGGTCGACGACCTTTGCCGGGTGGCCGACGTCACCAAGGGGGCGTTCTTCCATCATTTCGCCAGCAAGGACGCGCTGGGCGTGGCGGCGGCCGAGTTCTGGACCGGGGAGACGACGGCCTTCTTCGAGGCCGCGCCTTACCACCAGCCGGCGGACGCCCTTGAGCGGGTTCTTGCCTATGTCGCGTTCCGCAAGGCGATCATCGTGGGCGAGATCGCCGAGTTCACCTGCCTCGTCGGCACCATGGCGCAGGAGGTCTACGCCAGTTCGCCCGATATTCGTGACGCCTGCGCCCGCAGCATCTTTGGCCACACCGCCACGCTGGAGGCCGATATCGAGGCGGCGCGGCGCGAGCGCGGCATTGCCGGCGACTGGACGGCGGCAAGCCTGGCGCGGTACACGCAAGCCGTGTTGCAGGGCGGGTTCGTGCTGGCCAAGGCCGGAAACGATCCCGAACTGGCGCGCGAAAGCCTCGACCATCTGGACCGGTACATCCGGCATCTGTTCCACGTCGCGGAGGAGGACGCGAAATGACCAGGACCACGCAGATCGGCTGCGAATGCGGGCGCACGCGCCTCGAAGTGACGGGGCGGCCGATCCTCGTTTCGGAATGCCTGTGCGACAGTTGCAGGGCGGCGGCGGACCGTCTGGCCAGGCTGCCCGGCGCCCGCAACATGCTCACCGGCTATGGCGGGACGCCTGCCGCCGAATACCGCAAGGACCGGATGCGGATCGTTGCCGGTGAGGAGCATCTCGGCGAATTTCGCCTGTCGGCCGGGGCCGGCTCGCGCCGCGTCGTGGCGGCCTGCTGCAACACGCCGATGTTCCTCGAACTGAAGGGCGCGCACTGGCTGAGCGTCTATCTGCATCTGTGGCCGCAGGAGACGCGGCCCAGGCCCGAGATGCGCACCATGACCGGCGACCTGCCCGACAGGTCCCGCCTGCCAAACGACATTCCCAACCCCAAGACCCATACGATGTCGTTCTTCGCCAGGCTTCTGGCGGCGTGGGTGGCCATGGGGTTCCGAAATCCTAAAATCGCGGTGAAGGGAACGATCGATGCCTGACGACAAGATCGAAATCGAAAGCATCACCACGCCCGGCCGGACCGAACGCGTCAACCGCGCCAAATACATGGCGATGCGCGACGCCCTTCTGGCCGTGCTGCCCGGCGAAGTGCCCGGGCTGACGGTGGCCGATGCCAAGGCGGCGCTGCTGCCCCGCCTGCCCGAGGCTCTTTTCCCGCAGGGAAGCACGGCCGGATGGTGGCTGAAGGCGGTGCAACTCGACCTCGAGGCCAAGGGTGTCATCCGGCGCGCACCGCGAAAGCCGGTTCATCTCTACAGGACCGGATAAGCGGGCAGCGCCGGTCTTCCGTACCTTACGTAAACGTAACTTTTTGCCCGGCGGGCTTGCGCGGGGCGGGCGATCCGGGCATGGATCGGTCATGGAACGCCGTGCGTTCATCCGGATGCACAACGGACGCTCCAGCACTTGACCGAGCATCGGAGCAAGCCGAAACCCGGCCCGGTCCGAAGCTCCACATAATGAGGAGGCCGGACATGTCCCTGAAGGGAAAGACGCTGTTCATTTCGGGCGGATCGCGCGGCATCGGGCTGGCGATCGCGCTGCGCGCCGCACGCGACGGGGCCAACGTCACCATCGCCGCCAAGACGGCCGATCCGCACCCCAAGCTGCCCGGCACCATCTACACGGCCGCCGAGGAGATCGTCGCGGCCGGCGGCAAGGCGCTGCCGGTGGTGTGCGACATCCGCGAGGAGGAGCAGGTGGCGAGCGCGGTGGCCCGCACGGTCGAGACGTTCGGCGCCATCGACATCTGCGTCAACAACGCCAGCGCCATCCAGCTCACCGGCACGCTGGAAACCGACATGAAGCGCTTCGACCTGATGCACCAGATCAACACGCGCGGCACCTTCCTCGTGTCGAAGCTGTGCATCCCTCATCTGAAAAAGGCGCAGAACCCGCATATCCTCAACCTGGCCCCGCCGCTCGACATGGAGGCGAAATGGTTCAGGAATCACGTCGCCTACACCATGGCCAAGTTCGGCATGTCTATGTGCACGCTGGGCATGAGCGCGGAATTCGCCAAGGACGGCATTGCGGTGAATTCGCTGTGGCCGCTGACGGCGATCGACACGGCGGCAGTGCGCAACGTGCTGGGCGGCGAGACGATGGCCTCGATGAGCCGCACGCCCGACATCATGGCGGATGCCGCCTATGCGATCTTCAACCGCCCCGCGCGCGAGGCGACCGGCAATTTCTACATCGACGAGGAAGTGCTGAAGGCCGAAGGCGTGACCGACTTCACGACCTATGCGCCGGGGGCCAAGGGACCGCTGGTCGCCGACTTCTTCCTGCCCGACGAGGTGATCGCCCGCAGCGACACCAAGCTGGCGGGGATGCTGTAGGGGCGGTTCGGGTTTGGGGTGGAAAGCAGTTATTCAGATAGTCGGATGCTAAAGGCGGCTTGACGCCAATAGCGGTCATCCGCCCACGTTCAAAAGGTGGGATGTTCTTTTCAGGACATGCGGGATTTGTTACCCGCGACCCGTCCTCAAGGCGTTGATCTAACTCGTACCGCCAGCCCATAGAAAGTCATTGTACCATGATGCCAGAGCGCGCCCCGTCCAAACATTGGTCAAAGGTAGAGCTCCTGCACGAGACCGTGAAAAATCCGAACATTCATATCCGTGGGACACACAGCTATTACAGTGCCGCGTGGACAGGCTCATTCGAGGAGAGCGTGGTTCGCTATCACTATGGAGATGCGTACAGCCTCAAGACATGGGAGCCCCTGTGGCCAATCGATCAACTCTATATCGGCGACTACGTATGTATCGGTGCGGAAGCTATTATCTTGATGGGCGGCAATCATACGCACCGGACTGACTGGTTCAGCCTCTATCCGTTTCCTGAGGTTATTCTCGATGCCTACATTGGCAAAGGCGACACCATTCTCGGCGATGGAGCTTGGATTGGAATGCGGGCGATGATCATGCCGGGCGTCACTATTGGTGAAGGCGCGGTGGTGGCTTCCGGCGCTATCGTCACCAGAGATGTCGCACCTTATGTCATTGTCGCTGGTAGCCCGGCTGTTCCCATTCGCCAGCGTTTTCCGGCAGATGTGGTCAAGAGGCTCCTCGAACTCGATATCTACAAATGGCACGAAGCCAAGTTCGATGCCTTGAAGTCGTTCATTGCCGCCAATGATATTGAAGCGCTCGTCGTTGCTTCGGACGAGTACGACCAAAAACAAGGCACGACCGCCTAGAGCCAGATGCGGTCATTCCGCTTGCGGAAAGCCAATGACGGAAAAGGGATCGAAAGCCGACATTCCGGCCTGTCGCCGAAATCCAGGGTCGCTTTTGTCCAAACCGGAATTTCGATGTAGTCTCTGTAGCCATGGCATACGCGACAATCGAGGCCTTCAACAACGCCCAGAGCGGGGAGGACAGACTGATCTGCGATGCTCTCAGGCAGGAGATCGACCAGGCACTTCCGGAGGCGGAGAGCAAGATCTGGCACGCCCATCCCGTCTGGTTCCTCGAGGGCAACCCGATCGTTGGCTACAGCAAGCTGAAGCATTGCGTTCGCTTGCTGTTCTGGAGTGGCCAGTCGTTCACGACCACGGGTCTGGAAGTGGAAGGAACGTTCAAGGCCGCCGAGAAGCGCTTCGTAACGCCCGCTGACATCGATCACGATCGGTTGCGGTCATGGCTCGATGAATCCCGCCTCATCCAATGGGATTACAAAAACATCGTTAAACGAAAGGGAAAGCTGGAACGCCTCAAGTGAGGGCGGCGGCAAGCGGATGGCAGTCCTGGGTTGCCCGCACCACAGCTGGTCCCTATGACCGAGTCGCGGCCGGCTACCGTTATTTTGCCGATCGACCACCCGGAATGACTTCTCGCATCCATGCCCTCCCAAAAAACGCCCCGCCGGCGTGGCCGGCGGGGCGCGGGTCCCGCAGGAGCGGGACAGGGCAGGGAACCCTGGCATGGAATCTGGGTAGTCGGCGCCGCAATTCAATGGTTTTGAGTTGCGGCGCCGTTCTTCGCGTCAGTTGGCGCTGGCCACCGGGGCGACAAGCGGGGTGATCCGGCGGATCGTCACGCGCCGGTTCTCACGCTCCGGCTTTTCCGTGTTGACCTTCAGATACTGCTCGCCATAGCCCTGCGTGGTCAGGTTCTCCGGCGGGATGCCGAAGGCGCCGGAAAGCGCTTCCGCCACCGCCTCGGCGCGGCGGTCGGACAGGGCGAGGTTGGCCTGGTCGGAGCCCACCGCATCGGTGTGGCCTTCGATCAGGAAGGTCTCGGCGGGGTTCTTGTCCAGCATCTTCTCGATGGCGCTGGCGACGCCGCTCAGCTTCTCCACCTCGCTGTCGCCGATCGAGGCCGAACCGAACTCGAAGTTGAGCGTATCGAGGTCGATGCGGCGAGCGATGTCGCGCACGCGGGCCGAGCGCTTCACCTCGTCGACCGAATAGAGACGCTGGATGCGCTCCACCGGCGGCTGTTCGAGGAACTCGTAATACACGTCCGGGTCGCTGACCTGGCGCGATTCGAGGATATAGTCCTCGCGCGGGATGGTGAGGCGGATCGGCGGCAGGTCCTCGCCGGGATCGCGCCACTCGCGCACGTCTTCGTAATAGCGCTCGTCGACATAGTTGAGGACGTATTCGCGCCCGTCCGGCGTGATGCGGGAACGCTGGATGACGTCGCCATTGCGGTTGCGGATGGTGACGATCTGGCTGCCGTTCTCGCGCACGATGATCTCGCGGGTGCGGCCGCGCGGCAGGTCCTCGTAATAGACGTCGCGGGCGCCACGGGTCATGCGCGGCCGCTCGTTGCTCTCCACGATGGTCTGGCCGCCAAGCTGGAGGATGACGCGGTCGCCGATTTCGCGCAGCACGTCGACCCCGCTCGGGCGTTCGCGGCGGCGCTCATCGGGTGCCCGTTCGCGGCGGGTGCCCTTTTCCTCGGTCACAGGCAGGATCCTTTCGGGCACGATGGCCTGCTGCGCGGCGCGGTCGTCGGTCGGCGGAGGCCCGGCTTCGGCCGGAGCCGGCTGCTGGGCCGGTGCCTGACCCTCCTGCGCCGGGGCCGGCTGTCCGCCTTCGGCGGGCGCGGGCTGGCCTTCGGGGGCCGGCTGCTGCCCATCGGCGGGTGCAGGCTGCTGTCCTTCGGCAGGCGCAGTCTGGCCATCCTCGGCAGGGGCAGGCTGCGGGGCCTCCTTCTGGCTGTCGAGAATGGGCGCCTCGGTCGGGGCGGCCGGTGCGGTTTCGCCTTCAGCCGGCTGTTCAGCTTGAGGCTGTTCAGCTTGAGGCTGTTCGGGCGTAGCCGGCTGCTCCGGCTCGGCAGGCTGCTGCGGCTGCTCGCCGGCGGGAGCCTGATTCTCCTGCTGTCGCCGCTCGGGCTCCTGCTGTTCGGGAGCGGACTGTTCAGGAGCCGGTTGTTTCGGGGCGGGCTCCTCGGCTGCCGGCTCCTCGGGCGCGGGCTGCCGGGTTTCCGGTTCAGGGGCCGGCTCTGCCTCCGGGGCGGGCTGCTCGGCCTGGGGTTCCTCAGCCTGGGGCTCGGCCTCCTCGGCAGGCGCCGGCTCGGCTTCAGGCTCGGGAGCTGCCTCGGGCTGAGGCGCGGGTTCTTCCTGTTGCGGCTGCTCGGGCTCCGGCTCTGGTGCGGCTTCCGGCTCTGGCGCAGGCTGTTCCGCCTGCGGTTCCGGAGCAGGCTCGGGTTCAGGTTCGGGCTCCGGTGCCGGCTCCGGTTCGGCTTGCGGCTCGGGAGCAGGCTCGGCGGGCGCTGCCTCTGGCTCCGGCGCCGAACGCTCCTCGGCAGGGGCCCGCTGCTGGCGTGCCGCGCAATCCTCCGCCGATTCGCCTTCGGCGCATTCGGCCTGCGCGAGAATCAGCGGGCTGCCGGATGCGCGTGGCGCGAGATTGTCCTGTCCGGTGAGGGGAAACGCTGCCAGCGGGGCCGAGGCCATGAGCAGGCCAAGGGCGGTTCCCGCCAGAATTCGAGGGTGGAGTTTCATCCTGTCGCTCTCCTTGTAGAGTCCCATCCGTGTCGAAACTTGCCGTCCCGCATTTGGTTCCGACGCGAGAGGGTTAAGCGGGGCTCAAGGCCATTGCCGGTCGAAAGCGTGGCAGGAAGGTGTCCATTTTCCGGCCCGCTTGACCTTCCTTGCCGCACGGGCCACATGCGGCCCATGGACAAGCCTTTCTGGAAAACCAAGACGCTCGAGGACATGTGCGCGGCCGAGTGGGAATCGCTGTGCGACGGCTGCGGCAAATGCTGCCTGTCGAAGCTGGAGGACGAGGACACGGGCGATATCTACTGGACCAGCGTGGCCTGCCGCCTGTTCGATGCGGAAAGCTGCCGCTGCGCCGACTACGAGCACCGCCTCGCGCGCGTGCCGGATTGCGTCGGCCTCACGCCGCAGAACGTGCGCACCATTTCATGGCTGCCGAGCACCTGCGCCTACCGGCTGGTGGCCGAGGGCCACGACCTCTACTGGTGGCACCGGCTGGTTTCCGGCAGCCCGGAGACGGTGCATGAGGCCGGCATCTCCGTTCGCGGCCGGGTGCGGGCGAGCGAAAGCGACCTGCAGGAGCCGGAGGACTATTTCGACTATGTGCTCGAGGAAGAGCCCTGATGTGATGAAGGCCGCTGATGTAGTCAGGGATTGAACATCGACCACAGGAAGCGCGCCGACACGACAAGCATGAAGATGCCGAAGGCGACTTCCAGCTTGCGCCTGGGCAGGGCGTGGGCAAGGCGCGCGCCCACCGGCGCGGTCAGCATGCTGGCCGGAAACAGCAGCACCAGGCCCAGAAGCGACACGAAGCCCAGCGCGTAAGGCATCTGGAGCAGGGTTACGTCGGGATAGAGGGAGGCCTTGCCCCAGCCGGCGAGGACATAGGAGATGACGCCGGGGATGGCGATGAGCGGCCCGAGCCCCGAGGAGGTGGCCACGGCCTGATGGATCGGCCTGCCATAGAAGGTCATGAACATGCTGGACAGCAGCCCGCCGCCGACGCCCATCAGAGCCGAGAGCAGCCCGATCACCAGGCCGTAGACGAGCATGGCGGCCCTGCCGGGCAGATCGTTGCCGAAGCGCCAGCTTTCGCGCGCCGTCAAAAGCTTCAGGGCGGAGATGCCGGAAACCACGACGAACACTGTCTTGAACAGGTTTTCCGAGGCGAAGCTGGCGATGAAGCCGCCGACGACGACGCCGGCCACCACCGGAACGGCCCATATCTTCAGGATCGTCATGTCGACGACGCCCTTCTTGTGGTGGGCGCGGAAGGAGCGCACGGAGGTGGGGGCGATGATGGCCAGCGAGGTGCCGATGCACAACGGCATGCGCACCTCGTCCGGCACGCCGAGCAGGCGGAAGAACTCGTAGAGCACCGGCACCATGATGGAGCCGCCGCCGACGCCGAAAACGCCCGCCAGCAGGCCGGTCACCGCACCCGCGCCGAGCATCGCCGCGGCCATCATCACGATCTCATAGCTGGGAATGCCGAACATGATGCTCCGGTCGTCGCTGCTTTATGCCTTTTGGAGGCTCTGTGCCTTGCGGGAAGGTGAGGAAGTTGCTTGCGGTGCCGCTCTTAGTCCTTTTCCTGCGCGGGCGCCAGCTTGCCGGCGGCCGATTGCCCCTGTGGCCTTACAGAAAGCCCAGCGTGATGGCGGCAAGCACCAGATAACGGCCCGCCTTGGCAAGGGTGACCAGCAGAAGGAAGCTCCACAGCGGCTCGCGCAGCACGCCGGCGGCGACGGTCAGCGCATCGCCGCCGATCGGCGCCCAGCTCAGCAGCAGCGACCAGCGGCCCCAGCGATGATACCAGCGCGTGGCCCGCTCCAGCGCCTGTTCGCCGACCGGGAACCAGCGTCGATGACGGAAGCGGGCGACACCGCGCCCCAGCGCCCAGTTGACCACCGCGCCCAGCACATTGCCGGCGCTCGCCACCGCGACCAGCAAGAGCGGCGACCATTTGCCGGCGATGAGCAGCCCCACCAGCGCGGCCTCGGACTGGGCCGGCAAAATGGTGGCGGCGATGAAGGCGATGCCGAAAAGGCCGCCCAGAGCAGCGATATCCTGCATTGCGTATCCGGCTTCGATGCATGGAGGCATGGCAGCTAGCACGCATCGGGGCATGTGGACAAACGCCAACGGATTTGACATGCACCGGGCAAGCCGCGAAGCAGGTCAAGCAAGGGAAACGGCCGGAGCCCGACCATGACATTCGACAGCATCCCGCTCTATGCGAGACCAGCCGGGTGAGGGTGGTCGTCACCGGAGCGACCGGGTTCGTCGGCCGGCAACTGGTGCCGCTTCTGGCCGATGCCGGGGCGGAACTGCTTCTGGTCGGCCGCCAGCCGCAGCGGATTGCGCAGCTTTTCCCCGGTCTTGCGGTGTGCGGCTATGACGCGATCAAGCGACAGGGCGCGGGTTTCGACCTTCTGGTCCATCTGGCGGTGGTCAACAACGATGCCGACGAGCCGGCCGAGACCTTCTTCGAGGTCAATGTGCGGCAATTGCTGGAGGTGGCCGGCAGCGCGCGGCGCGCGGGCATCGGCCGCTTCGTCAATGTCTCGTCGGTGCATGCCCTCGATCCGGGCAATGCCGGGCCTTACGCGCAAAGCAAGCGCGAGGCGGCGCGGCTGCTGGCCGACATGGAGGGCATCGAGACGCAGACCGTCTACCTGCCGGCGGTCTATGGGGACCGGTGGAGCGGGGCGCTGTCGTTCCTGAACAGGCTGCCGCGATGGCTGGCGCGTCCGGCGTTCCGGCTGCTGGCGGCGCTGAAGCCGACCGTGCATGTTTCGCGCCTTGCCGCTTTCCTGATCGAGCCGGCGGTGCAGCGGGAGGAGGAGACCGTCCTGTCGGACGGGCAGGGCCGGAACCTGACCTACCGCGTGTTGCGGCGGGCGATCGATCTGGGATTCGTCGCTGCGGTGACGGTTCTGCTCGGCTGGGCGATGCTGCTGGTGTGGGTGCTGGTCCGCATCCAGTCGTCCGGCCCGGGCATCTTTGCCCAGAAGCGGGTCGGCCGGAACGGCGAGGTGTTCACCTGCTACAAGTTCCGCACCATGAAAACCGGTACGGTGCAGGCGGGAACCCACGAGGTTTCGGGCGAGGCGATCACCGATATCGGCCGTTTCCTGCGCCGCACGAAGCTCGACGAACTGCCGCAGGTCTGGAACATCCTGCGCAACGAGATGAGCCTTGTCGGCCCGAGGCCCTGCCTTCCGGTGCAGCGGCAACTGGTCGAGGCGCGCCGACGGCGCGGCGTGCTGAAGCTGAAGCCCGGGATCACCGGCCTTGCCCAGGTCAACGACATCGACATGAGCGATCCCGAAAGGCTGGCCCGCTGGGATGCGCGCTACGGCGCCCTGCAATCGCTGCTGCTGGATTTGCGCATCATACTGGCGACTGCCCGGGGGCGCGGTCGCGGCGACCGGACGGCGGGGTAGGCCGTTTCGGGTTCTGCCGGAAACGGACCCTTATCCTTGCCCTTTTCCCGCAGACGGGGAGGTTCCAGCAGGGAATGAGGAACGTTTTTCCGGACCTAAATTGCTCCGGCAAATACTCCATCGTCATCAACTCTGATGGTTTTGATTGTCTCTGAGCCTTGCGTTGAGGGTTATGATGATCTTTCG
>NZ_JBEPML010000032.1:0-29827 GCF_040545735.1 Aquamicrobium terrae | reverse complement strand
GCCGAGCAACGCCGCCGCAACGTCACCACAGCCCTCAAGGCCTACGCCGCCTTCGCAACAAGCGCAGACAAGGGCGCCGTCCGGAAACTGCCGGAGTAACGGCCGCGCCCGGCAAAACTTCTGCCTTTCACCCGGGCACATAAATGCCTATGTGTCTGGGGTCGGAGACGCCGCAGCCCAGGGGCATGCCCTGCTGCAGAGACTTTTGCGGGCGAATGAACATCCATCCCAAGACACAACAGCCGCTTATCCTGTCCGGACGCGACGTGACGGCGGTGCTCGGCCCCACCAATACCGGCAAGACCCATCTCGCCATCGAGCGCATGGTGGCGCATGAAAGCGGCGTCATCGGCCTGCCGCTGCGCCTGCTCGCCCGCGAGGTCTATGCCCGGCTGTGCGAGAAAGTGGGCGCTGCGAAAGTCTCGCTCGTCACCGGCGAGGAGAAGATCCAGCCCGCCGGCGCGCGCTACTCGGTCTGCACCGTCGAGGCGATGCCGCGCGAAACCGACGCGGCCTTCGTGGCCATCGACGAGGTGCAGCTTGCCGGCGACCTTGAACGCGGCCACATCTTCACCGACCGCATCCTGCATCTGCGCGGCCGGCAGGAAACCCTGCTGCTCGGCGCCGCCACCATGCAGGGCATCTTGCAGAAGCTGCTCAGGGGTATCGCGGTGGTCACCCGCCCGCGCCTGTCGCATCTGGCCTATGCCGGCTCCAAGAAGCTCACCCGCCTGCCGCGCCGCACGGCCATCGTCGCCTTCTCGGCCGACGAGGTCTACGCCATCGCCGAGCTGATCCGCCGCCAGCAGGGCGGGGCCGCCGTGGTGCTGGGCGCGCTGTCGCCCCGCACCCGCAACGCGCAGGTGGCGCTCTACCAGAACGGCGACGTCGATTATCTGGTCGCCACGGACGCCATCGGCATGGGCCTCAACCTCGATGTCGATCACGTCGCCTTCGCCCAGAACCGCAAGTTCGACGGCTACCAGTACCGCCAGCTCACCGCCGCCGAGCTCGGCCAGATCGCCGGCCGCGCCGGCCGCCACATGCGCGACGGCACCTTCGGCGTCACCGGCCGCGTCGACCCCTTCGACGACGATCTGGTCAAGAAGATCGAGAGCCACGATTTCGAACCGGTGAAGGTGCTGCAATGGCGCACCGCCGCCTTCGACTTCGCCAGCCTAGATGCGTTGCGCCGTTCCATCGAGACCAATGCGCCGGTGGAAGGGCTGACGCGCGCCCTGCCGGCCGTCGATGCGCAGGCGCTGGAATACCTTTCCCGCGACGAGGAGATCCGCAAGCTGGCCGGCAGGCCCGAGCGGGTGGCCCTGCTGTGGGACGCCTGCGCGCTGCCCGACTATCGCCGCATCTCGCCGGCCCAGCATGCCGACCTGATCGCCTCCATCTACATGGACCTCGCCCGGCGGGGCCATGTCGACGAGAACTACATGGCCGAGCAGGTGCGCCGCGCCGACACCACCGAGGGCGATATCGACACGCTGTCGGCCCGGATCGCCCAGATCCGCACCTGGACTTTCGTGTCCAACCGGCCCGGATGGCTGGCCGATCCGGCACACTGGCAGGAAAAGACGCGCGAAATCGAGGATAGATTGTCGGATGCGCTGCATGAGCGGTTGACGAAACGCTTCGTAGACCGCAGGACTTCCGTGCTCATGCGCCGCCTTAGAGAAAATACCATGTCTGAAGCCGAAATCAGCCCTGCCGGAACAGTCCTCGTCGAGGGGCATCATGTCGGGGAATTGCAGGGGTTCCGCTTCACCGCGGACCAGAGCGCCGGCGGCGAGGCCGCCAAGGCGGTGCGTGCCGCCGCGCAGAAGGCGCTGGGCTCCGAGTTCGAAACCCGCGCCGACCGTTTCGCCGCCTCCGGCAACAACGACATCGCGCTGGGCTCCGACGGCGTGCTGCGCTGGATCGGCGTCCCCATCGGCACGCTGGTCGCCGGCGAGGACGTGCTGCGCCCGCGCCTCGTCCTGCTTGCCGACGAACAATTGACCGGCCCGGCCCGCGACAAGGTCGCCGCGCGCGCCGAACGCTTCGTCGCCTTCCAGATCGAAAGCCTGCTGAAGCCGCTGGTCGATCTGAAGTCGGCCGACCAGCTTTCGGGCATCGCCCGCGGCATCGCCTTCCAGCTCGTCGAGAATCTCGGCCTTCTCAACCGTCGCGACATCGCCGAGGAAATGCGCTCGCTGGACCAGGAAGGCCGTGCCGCCCTGCGCCGCCTCGGCGTTCGCTTCGGCGCCTATCACGTCTTCGTGCCGGCCCTGCTGAAGCCCGCGCCCGCCGGTCTGGTGACGCTGCTGTGGGCCCTGCACAACGACGGCAAGGAAAAAGCCGGCTTCGGCGACGTGGTCAACGCGCTGGCCACCGGCCGCACCTCGCTGGTCGTCGATCCCGCCTTCGACCGCAATTTCTACCGGCTTGCCGGCTATCGCAGCCTCGGCCGCCGCGCCGTGCGCGTCGACATTCTGGAGCGTCTGGCCGACCTGATCCGCCCGGCGATCAACTGGAAGCCGGGCCTCGGGCCCCGTCCCGACGGCGCCTTCGACGGCGGCACCTTCACGGTCACGCCGCCGATGATGTCGATCCTCGGCGCCACCGCCGAGGATATGGAGGAAATCCTCAAGGGTCTCGGCTACCGCGCCGAGCCGAAGCCGGCCGAAGAGGTGAAGGCGAAGGTCGAGGCATTCGACACCGCCGCCCGCGAAGCCGCCGAGGCGAAGGCCACCGAACAGGCCGCCCAAGGGGCCACGCAGGCAGCCGCGCCGGAAGGTGATGCGACTTCCGTCCCCGAAGCCTCTGAAACGCCGGCCGACACCGCCGTTGTGGAGGCCGATGAAGCCGAAACGGCGACTCCCGACGCTGCCGAACAGGCCCCGGTGGAGATGGCGCAGGAGGAACAGCCCGCACAGGCCGACGCCCCCCAGCCCGAGCCAGAGCCCGAAACCTCGGAACCGGTGGCCGAGGCCGGCGAGGCCCCGGCGGCCGAACCGGTTCAGGAGCCGGCGAGCGAGGCCGCCACCGAGCCCCAGCCGGCAGAAGCGGCCGAGGAGCCGAAGCCGGTACTGGTCTGGCGCCAGGGCCGCTTCGACCGCCAGCATCACCGCCCCGGCGGCCGGCAGGGCCAGCGCGGCCAGCAGCAGGGACGCGGAGAACGGCGCGAGGGTGGTGCCCCCGGCCAGAAGGCCGGCGACAACCGCCGCTTCGATCGCAACCGCAAGGGCGGCAAGCCGTTCGGCGAGCGCCCCGAGCGGCAAGGCGACCGGCCGGACGGCAAATCCGCGTCGAAGCCGAAGTTCGAGCCGCGCAAGCGCGAGGAGCGACCGGCCCGCATCGATCCGGACTCGCCCTTCGCCAAGCTCGCCGCGCTGCGCGACCAGCTCAAGAAGTAGCCTGCGGGCCGGCGTCGGACGATGGTTGCAGCCGACCGCCAGCGCCTCGACAAATGGCTGTTCTTCGCACGCGCGGTGAAATCGCGCTCGCTCGCCGCCAAGCTGGCGGTCAGCGGGCGGGTGCGCATCAATCGCGACAAAGCATCGCAGGCCTCCGATCCGGTGAAGCCCGGCGACGTTCTGACCATCACGCTGGACCGCCGCATCCTGGTCTGGAAGGTGCTCGAAACCGGTGCCCGCCGCGGCCCCGCGCCCGAGGCCCGCACCCTCTATGAAGACCTGTCGCCAGCCCCGTCGCAGGCGGCGATTCCGGACGCGCAGGCGCCCTTGCGCGACACCGGAAGCGGCCGTCCGACCAAGAAGGAACGCCGTCTCACCGACAGGCTGCACGGGCGGGAATAGCGTCTCGCCATTTCGGGCAAACGCGCAAAACCATTCCGCTGGGGGCGCCAAAGCGCATGTGCTTCGGCTTGAAAGCGCTGGATAAAGGCGTTACCTCACCCTCGATGACGCGCCCCGACACTGGCATATCCGGGGACGCACGGAGCCTCGCATGACCTATGTAGTCACCGACAATTGCATCAAGTGCAAATACACCGACTGCGTCGAAGTGTGTCCGGTCGACTGCTTCTACGAAGGCGAGAACATGCTCGTCATCCATCCCGACGAATGCATCGACTGCGGCGTGTGCGAGCCCGAATGCCCGGCCGATGCCATCCGGCCCGACACCGAGCCCGGCCTCGACCAGTGGCTGCAGCTCAACGCCGAATATGCCGACAAATGGCCGAACCTGACGGTCAAGAAGGACGCCCTGCCGGAGGCCGAGGAATTCGACGGGCAGACCGGCAAGCTGGAGAAGTATTTCTCCGCCGAGCCGGGCGCCGGCGACTAGCTTGTTGTTTTACGCAGGTGGTTGTCCCGAAACCGGCTCTCATTTTCGGGCGACATGCTTGGCAAATATTTTCCCGGCTGCCCATTTTCGAATAGCACGCATGCTTGCGCTGCACGGCAACTGCCGTTAGCGTGTGCAGCAAAATCTTGATTCTTGCGACTTTTTGTGTTACCTATCAACCAACATGCCGGTGACACAACGTCGATTGATGGCGCGAACGCCCTAATCACTGAAAGGTGAATCTCCCAATCCGGGACCAGAGCAATCTGGACCATGAGGTCGTTTAGCGCCCCACGGTCCCCCCGCTTTTCCCGGATAATTCACTGTTGCGCGGCAGATGCCGGCTGGTCCGGCCCCACTGTGTACGGTCGGCGTGTCGCCGGCCACAACAAGGAGTCTATGGCGTAATGGCAACCAGCACCCCGCAGAAGAAGTCTGCTCCCACGCGTCAGGGGTTCAAGAGCGGCGAGTTCATCGTCTATCCCGCCCATGGCGTCGGTCAGATCGTAGCCATTGAGGAGCAGGAGGTCGCAGGGCACAAGCTGGAATTGTTCGTCATCGATTTCCAGAAGGACAAGATGCGGCTGAAGGTTCCGGTGGCCAAGGCCACCTCCATCGGCATGCGCAAGCTGTCGGAGACCGACTATGTCGACCGCGCCCTGAAGGTGGTTCAGGGCCGCGCCCGCGTCAAGCGCACCATGTGGTCGCGCCGTGCCCAGGAATACGATGCCAAGATCAATTCCGGCGACCTGATCTCGATCTCGGAAGTCGTGCGCGACCTCTACCGCGCCGAGAACCAGCCCGAGCAGTCCTACTCCGAGCGCCAGCTCTATGAGGCCGCGCTCGACCGCATGGCCCGCGAGATCGCCGCCGTCAACCGCATGTCGGAGACCGAGGCGGTGCGCCTGATCGAGGTGAACCTCAACAAGGGTCCCAAGCGCGGCGCCAAGGCCGACAACGAGGAAGGCGAGCAGGAAGAAGCCGCCTGATCCATCGGCAGAAGCAATTCCAGCAAAAGTGTGAAACGGTTTTGCGTTCGGAATTGCGTCATCCAGGAACCGTCCGGATTCAAGCAAGCCGCGGGTCGCAAGGCCCGCGGTTTTTCTTTGCCGGGCAAGATCGGCGACTGGGGCTTTCACGGTCCCGGCTGGATTGCCCCTCGGCGCACCCTTCGCACTCCGGCACAGCAGGGTTATCGCATCTGGGCATTACCCCCACCCCTAACCCCTCCCCCGCAAGGGGATGGGGATTCTGCGATGTCGGCGTTTGGCATCACATGTCGAAGATTGCAGCTCAAGAATGTGGCAGCGACATCGACGAAATCGTCCCCCTCCCCCCTTGGGAGGTTAGGGGTGGGGGCGCCCCAAGCAAGAAGAAGGCCGCAACGCCATGGGGGCATCCTCCTCCCCGTTTACGGGAGGCAGGGAGATAAGGCGCAAGCCCACCTGAAACCTGAAATGCTTCACCGCACCGGTGCGTGGCCGAAGATCGTCTCGAGGAATTCGCCCAGCCAGCGCTTGAGATGCATGTCCCAGATCAGGCGGCCGCCGAGATGATCGCGGCCGGGCTGGGCACCGGGCAGCACGAAGCGATGCGCTCCGTGCACCACCCAGCGATGCATCATCGCCTGCGTCAGCTCGCCATGGAACTGGATGCCCCAGGCATTGCCGCCATAACGGAACGCCTGGTTGGGGTAGGTTTCGGAGGTGGCGAGCAGCGTGGTATCCGCCGGCAGCGTGAAGCCCTCGCGGTGGAACTGGTAGACCATTTCCGGCCAGTGCAGCAGGTGCCGGCCGTGATCGGTCGCCTTGAGCGGATACCAGCCGATCTCCACCAGCCCGCGCCCATGGCCCTCGACCTTGCCGCCGATATGCTTGGCCAGCATCTGGGCGCCGAGGCAGATGCCGAGCAGGGGCTTGTTCTCCCTGAGCGGCACGCCCATCCATTCGGTCTCGCGGCGGACGAACTCGTCGGGATCGTTGGCGCTCATTGGCCCGCCGAACACCACGGCGCCCGCATGGCCGTCCAGCGTATCCGGCAGGGGATCGCCCAGCGGCGGGCGGCGGATGTCGAGATCGAAGCCGCGCTCGAGGAGCATATGGCCGACGCGGCCGGGGCTCGACGTCTCCTGATGCAGCACGGTCAGTATCTTCGGGCGGGCTCTGGCAAGCATCACGATGCAGAATCAGGCAAAGATCGCCGATTATGGCCCAAGCCTATTCTTCATCAAGGATTTTCGCAGCATCCGGCAGGCTGGCCGCCACCTTGCGGCGCGCGGCGATGCGGTCCTGCCGCTCGACATCGAGCAGTTCGGCGACGCGCCAGACGGTGTTGTCCTCCAGCTCGTGCAGCTCGCCGTCGGCGAACACGATCTCCCACATCAGCGTGATGAAAGCCTTGCGCTCCTCGATGTCGAGATGGCGCTTGAGCAGGCTGGTGAAGGCATAGAGATCGACCGCCTCGCGGTCGGCCTGCTCGCCGGCCAGCGCCAGTTCGTCCAGCTCGGTACCGGACAGCGCGTAGCTGTCGCCGAGCACCGCCTTGAAGCGTTCCCATTCGGCATCCTGCCGCACGCCGTCGACATTCATGACGTGATAGAGCAGCGCGGCGGCGGCCACCCGCGGATCGTCGTCGCGGTTGCGCTGGCCGGAACCGCCGGGAATATCCTTCAGGAAAGACAGAAAGCGATCGAACATCAGAACAGCTTGAACCTCGCGGTCTCGGGCTCGCGCTCCTCATCCGGGTCGACGCCCGGATCGTCGGGCAGGCGCGGCATGAAATCCTGCCGGCGGGCGCTTTCGACATCCGGCGGCGGCGGAACCCTGGTCGCCGCAGCCTGCTTCACCGGCTCGGGCCGGGTGGGCTCCGGCTTCGGCGGCGTCTTGACGACCACCGGGATTTCCGGGTCGGGCTTCCCGGCAGACGGCTTTTCAGGAGCCGGCTTTTCAGGAACCGGGCTCACGGGCGTCGTCGCCGCCGGCATGGTCTTGGCCTCGATGATTTCCGCCTCGGCCACCTCGCCCGGCCGTTCTTCGACAAGCCGTTCCTCCACCGCCGGAGCGGGAATGGCGGGTGTCGGCCGGGCACTCTCCCGGGCATCGCCGCTGTCAATCAGCTGGCCCAGCCGCTCGACCGGCGCACGCCATTCGAAGGCGTCCAGCCTGCCGGTCACCGGCGACACCGGCGCCCAGTGCTCGGCGACCACGCCATCGGCGACCCAGGCGGGATCGCGCGGCGCGCGCACCGCCCGCGCCAGCCATTGCCGCACCTTGCCCTCGTCGCCGGTGTCCGCTTCCTCGATATCGGCAAGCAGCAGATAGGCGCCCTCGCGCGGATCGATGCGGATGGAGGCCTCGGCCTCGGCCCGCGCCGAGCGATAATCCTTGGCGTCCAGGGCCGCGCGCGCCACGGCGAGCGAAGCCTCGGCATTGTTCTTCTTCATGTCCTGAAGCTTGCGCGCCCGCGTCAGCCGGTCGAGCACGGCATCGCCGGGTCGCGCATGGATGTAGAGATCGGCCACCTCGGGCTGCGGGCCGGCGCGCCAGGCCGCCTCCAGTATCTTCGAGGCCTTGCGCACGTCGTCGTTGAGCAACAGAACCCTGGCGGCCACCAGCGCCGCCGGCACGAATTCCGGCTGCAGCTTGTTGGCCTCCAGCGCCGGAGCCTTCGCGGCCACCGGATCGCTTTCCAGGAGTTCCAGCGCCTTGGCCGTCAACAGCACTGCGCGCTGGCGGTTGGCCACGGCCGGCTCGATCCGGCGCGTCGATTTCTGCGCCGCCACCAGTTCCAGCGCGCCATCCCACTGGCCGCGCGCCGCCAGTTCCTCGATGGTCGCCTCCGTCGCCCAGCCGAGCTGCGGCGCGGCGGCGGCCGCCCGGCCGGCATAGTGGCGCGCCGCGTTGCGGTCGCCCAATCGCTCGGCTTCGAGATAGAGGCCGCGCAGGCCGAGCAGGCGCGTCTCGGGATCGTCGAGCATCGTCTCGAACTTGCGGCGCGCCGCATCGTGGTTGCCCTCCAGCAGCGCCGTCTGCGCCTCCAGAAGATGGATCAGCGGCTCCCGGTCGGAGCTGATCAGCTTGCCCGCTTCCTTGCCCTTCTTGCGCGCCAGCACGGCATCGCCGGCGCCGGCCGCGATCATGCCGGTGGACAGCGCCTGATAGCCGCGGTCGCGCCGCCGCACGCGGAAATGCCGGGCGATGGCATAGGGGCTGTTCCAGACCGACTTGACCAGCCACCAGGCGATCATCGTCGCGGCCACGACGGCGACGACGCCCACGGCGGCGACCATCAGGCTCACCTGATAGCGATAGCCGCCAAAGGTGACGACCATGTCGCCCGGCCTGTCCGCCAGCCAGGCGAAGCCGAGGCCGAGCGCGAGGACGACGAACAGGTAGAACAGGATGCGGATCATGTCTTACCCTTCGCCCCCGGTCATGGTCCGGGCCACCAGCGCGTCGACCCCGGCCTCCGCCTCCATGCGGGCCTTGAGCGTCGCCGCGAAATCCGCGCCCGCCGCCTTCACCGGCTCGGGCAGGGTGTCATATTCGCCGAGCGCCTTGGCATAGTCGCCCTGGTTCACCGCCGCCTCCAGCCGCGCCACCGTCTCGGGCACGCCGGCCCCTTCGACGGCGCCGATCGGCCGCACCTTGACCAGCGATTCCGCGCTCGACATCAGCCGCTGGACGAAGCCGGCATTCGCATCGACGGGATTGTCCGCCGCCACCATGGCATCGGCCGCCGCGTCCACCTGCGTGGCGATCTCGGTGCGCGTCGCCACACCCTTTTCGGCATGGGCGCGCAGAGCGTCGAGTTGCGGGGCGCCGGGCGAAATCGCCGCGAAGGTTTCCAGTTCGGCCGTGAAGGGCGCCCCGCGCTCCAGTGCCGACTTCAGCGCCGAGGCGGCGATGGCCAGCGCGATCTTCGGCTGGTCGGCCTGCTCCTCGACCTTGCCGGTCACGGCGGCCAGCGACTGTTCCAGCGTCGCCAGACGGCTTTGCTGGCCTTCCGCCGCCTCGCCGGCGGCGCGCACCTGCTGTTCCAGCGCGGCAAGCTTCTCGTTGACCGGGGCAAGGTCGACCGGCTCCGGCTGCGCGGCCTCGCCAAGCACGGTGACAGTCGTTTCGACCTGCTCGACCTTCTGCGACAGCGCCGCCAGCGCCGCACCATTGTCGCCGGCGCCGGCACCCGCCTCGACCGCGCTTTTCAGCGTCCCAAGGTCGCTTCTCACCTGATCCAGCGCCGCCGTCAGGCTTTCGACCTGTTGGGCCGAGCCATCTTCGCCGCGTGCCGCCGCAAGATCGGATATCTGTGCTTGCAAATCGGCGATCTGGCTGCTGCTTGCACCGCTCGCGGCTCCGTTGGCCGGAGCGCCGAGAACCCCGGCATATTGCAGGGCGCCCGCACCGGCGAGCGCGATGACGCCGCCAACAATGCCGGCCGCGAGCATGCCCATGCCGCCGCGCCGCGCCGGCTCAGGCGCCGGCTGGGCCTCGAAAGGCTTGGGCCGGTCCGCTTCCCGTGCCGGCTCCTCGGCAGGCGGCGGGGCGGGCTCTTCCTTGAAAGAATAGTCCTGCGCGTGGCTCCCTGTCGGCGGCTCCGAAGGCGTTTCCACCTTGGGCTCTTCGGCCAGCGGGGCCTCGGCAGGCTGCGGCTCTTGCGAAACCTGCTCGGGCGGGATCGGCTCCGGCGTGGCCTCGGCCTTGGTCGCCTCTTCCTTGATTGCTTCTTCCTTGGCCGCCTTGTCCCTGGCGATCCGCGACACCTGATCCGCATCCAGATCGATGGTCACCGGCTCGCGGCTGCTCTTCGAATGGCGCGTTTTCGGCGTCTTGACCATGCCGGCTCCCCAATTCTGCATGCCGCCCCGTCGCAGTTCGGAAAGGGCGTCGGATTTTACTAGAGGTCTAGCACACCTCAAGGCAGTGAAAAGGGGCGGTGTGATGACGCGCCCCCGATCTTATCTCCCCCGGCGTTGCGTCAGAAGCGCCAGCAAGGCCGGCTCCGAAGGCTGTTCGGCCACGTTCACCATGGCGGCGGATTCATCGCCCAGGCCGGCCGCGACCCGCGCCGACAAGGCAAAGTACTCCGTCTCGGCGAACAACGGCCGCAGGCTCTCGCGCTCGAGTAGCCCGCGCATCGCCCCGGCGGCGACCGCCGAATAGAGCAACACTGCCTCCACCGGCCGCCCGTCCAGCGCTTCGCGGACGCTTTCCTCGTCGTGCCCGATCGTCACCGTGTCGTAGACCTCCAGCGCATCGACACGAACGCCCGATGCCGCCAATCGTTCCTCGAAACCGGGAAAGCGCACCCGCCCGCACAGATAGACGAGCGTGCCTGACAAGGTGGCGGAGATACGCTCCGCCAGCGCCGTGGCATCGCCCGGCCCTGCCACGACATCGGCAAAGCCGGCGCGCCGCGCCGCCTCGGCCGTGCGCGCGCCGACCGCATGGCACGGCAGATGCGAAAGCCTGCCGATCAGGTCGGGCGATGCATGGCGCAGCGCATTGGCGCTGGTCACCGCCACCGCGCCGGCATCGGCCGGCACGGAACCGGGATCGACGGCAAGGGAAACGGTGCGTGAAAGAGGCAGTACCACCGGCTCGAAGCCGAGTTCGGCAAGCCTGGCCGCCGTGCGCGCGGCGCCCGGTTCGGGCCGGGTGACCAGAACGCGCCTCAGAACCAGCCCTCGAAGAATTGCGTGCCGGCCTTTTCGCGCACATCCGCGCCCGCTTTGGCGCCGATGGCGGCCGCGTCCTCGGCGTGCCCTTCCGCGCCGATCTCATGCCAGGTCTTGCCGTCCGGCGTGATGATGAGGCCGGTGAAGCTCAGTCGATCCCCTTCGATCACCGCATGGCCGGCGATCGGCGTGCGGCAGGAGCCGTCGAGGGCGGCGAGAAAGGCGCGCTCGCAGGCCAGCGCCTGTCCCGTCGCCGCGTCGTGGATCGGTGCCAGCATGCGCGCCACCTCCGAATCCCCTTCCCGATGCTCGATGCTGATCGCGCCCTGTCCCGGCGCCGGCGGGAACACGTCCACCGGCATGATGTCGGTGGCGACCTGTTCCATCTTCAGGCGCTTCAGGCCGGCCAGCGCCAGCATGGTGCCGGAGACGATGCCCTCCTCCAGCTTGCGCAGGCGGCTTTGAACGTTGCCGCGAAACATCACCACGTCGATGTCGGGCCGCAGGCGGCGGATCAGCGCCTGCCGCCGTAGCGACGACGAGCCGAACTTCACACCCTGCGGCAGGTCCATGATCGACGGCGCGGTGAGGCTGATGAAGCAGTCGCGCACGTCCTCGCGTGGCAGGAACACCGGCAGCACCAGCCCCGGCGGCAGTTCGGTCGGCATGTCCTTGGAGGAATGCACGGCGATGTCGATGCGCCCGTCATGGAGCGCGTCTTCCAGCTCGCGCGTGAACAGGCCCTTGCCGCCGGCTTCCGACAGCGGCCGGTCCTGAATGGTGTCGCCGGTCGTAGTGAGCGGCACGATCTCGAAGCTCTGCTCGTCCAGCCCATGCGCCGCCATCAGCCGGGCGCGCGCCTCATGCGCCTGCGCCAGCGCCAGCGGGCTGGCGCGCGTTCCTATCTTCAATACGGTCTGCCCCTTGTTCATTACGGTTTGCATGAAACGCGGTCCATGGTAACCCCGGCGACGAATGTGGTCGGCCCTCTCCTATCGGGGAAAGCGCCACTCGGCAACTTTGAGGTTCGCGACGAATTGATACGCGTGCTTGGCATCGAGACGAGTTGCGACGAGACGGCGGCAAGCGTCGTCGCGCTCGACGACGCGTCGGCGCGCCCCGAAATCCTGTCACCCCGAATCCTGTCCAACGTGATCCTGAGCCAGGTCGAGGAGCACGCGGCCTTCGGCGGCGTGGTGCCGGAGATCGCCGCGCGCGCCCATGTCGAGGCGCTGGACGGGATCGTCGAGGCAGCACTTGAAGATGCGGGCGTCACGCTGGCCGATGTCGATGCCATTGCCGCCACCGCCGGTCCCGGCCTGGTCGGCGGCCTGATCGTCGGCCTGATGACCGCCAAGGCCATCGCCGCCGCTGCCGGCAAGCCGCTCATCGCCGTCAACCATCTGGAAGGCCATGCGCTCACCGCCCGCCTCACCGACGGGCTCGAATTCCCCTATCTGCTGCTGCTGGTCTCGGGCGGCCACACCCAGATCGTGCGCGTGGCCGGCGTCGGCGACTATCGCCGCTGGGCCACGACCATCGACGACGCGCTGGGCGAAGCCTTCGACAAGGTCGCCAAGATGCTGGCCCTGCCCTATCCCGGCGGCCCCAATGTCGAGAAGGCGGCGGCCAGGGGCGATCCTGCCCGCTTCGCCTTCCCGCGTCCGATGAAGGGCTCGGCCCAGCCCGATTTTTCGTTTTCCGGCCTCAAGACAGCCGTGCGGCAGGCGGCGACGGCCATCGCGCCGCTTTCCGAGCAGGACGTGGCCGACATCTGCGCCTCCTTCCAGGCAGCGGTGGCCGATGCGCTGGCCGACCGGGTCGAGCGCGCCCTGCTGCGCTTCCGGGCCGGCTATCCCGACAAGATGGAACCTGCGCTGGTGGTGGCCGGCGGCGTCGCCGCCAACCGCGCCATCCACGAAACGCTGGAGCGCCTGTGCGCCGACAACGGCTTCCGCTTCGTCGCCCCGCCGCACCGGCTGTGCACCGACAATGCCGCCATGATCGCCTGGGCGGGCATCGAACGGTTGAACGCGAACATGGCCGAAACCGGGGCCTTCGACTTCGTGCCGCGCTCGCGCTGGCCGCTGGACGAGGTCTCGGCGCCCATGGTCGGGTCCGGCAGGCGGGGAGCCAAGGCATGAACGAAAGAGCCGAAACGTCGCGCACCGCCGTTCTGGGCGGCGGCGCCTGGGGCACCGCGCTGGCGCTCGCGGCGCTGCGGGCTGGCCAGTCGGTCAGCCTGTGGGCGCGTGATGCCGACATGTGCGCCGCGATCGCCCGTGGCGAGAACCCGCACTATCTGCCGGGCATCGCCTTCGATACTGGCATTGCCGCCACCACCGATCTCGGCGCGGCACTTGGCGGCGCCGATTGCGTGCTGGCGGTGACCCCGGCGCAGTCGCTGCGCGCCGTCCTCGGCGAGGTCAAGCCGCACATGCCGGCCGGCATCCCGCTGGTGCTGTGCGCCAAGGGGATCGAGCGCGAGACGGGCGCCCTGTTGTCGTCCATCGTCGCCGAAATCCTGCCCGACAATCCGGTGGCGGTGCTGTCGGGCCCAAGCTTCGCGGCCGACGTCGCGCGCGGCCTGCCGACCGCGGTGGTGGTGGCCGCCCGCGAGGACACGCTCGCCATGGATCTGGCCACCCGCTTTTCCGCGCAGAACCTGCGCTGCTATGCCAGCGACGACGTCACCGGCGTCGAGCTTGGCGGCGCGCTGAAGAACGTCTTCGCCATCGCCGCCGGCGCGGTGGTCGGCGCACAACTGGGCGCCAGCGCGCAGGCCGCCATGGTCACGCGCGGCTTCGTGGAGCTGCGCCGTCTCGGTGCCGCCTTCGGCGCCCGGCCGGAAACGCTGATGGGTCTTTCCGGGCTGGGCGACATGATGTTGTCCTGCTCCTCGACCCAGTCGCGCAACTTCGCCTATGGCGCGGCACTCGGTCGCGGCGAGCCACTCGAGGGCCGGCCGCTCGCCGAAGGCGTGCCCACCGCGGCGATCGCCGCCCGCCTTGCCGCCGAACATGCCGTCGACGCGCCGATCATCTCGGCCGTCGCCGCCCTGCTCAATGGCGCCGTCACCATCGACCAGGCCGTGGAAGCGCTGATGACGCGGCCGTTGAAACACGAGAACGAGATCTAGGAGCTTCGAACATGCTGTTCGCACTCATCTGCAAGGACAAGCCGGGCGCGCTGCAAATCCGCCTCGACACCCGCCCCGCCCATCTGGCCTTTCTGGACGAGCTGAACGCCGGCCAGAAGCTCGCCTTCGCCGGGCCCTTCCTCGATGCCGAGGGCAAGCCGGACGGCAGCCTCGTTGTGGTCGAGGCCGCCGACAAGGCCGAGGCGCAAGCCATCGCCGCGCGCGACCCCTATGCCGGCGCCGGCCTGTTCGACAGCGTCGAGGTGCGGGCGTGGAACTGGGTCGTCAACAAGCCGTCGGCCTGACAAGCGGGCATGACAGAGGGGCTGACATGAACTACTGGCTGTTCAAATCCGAGCCGTTCAAATTCTCGCTGGACGACCTGAAGAAGAAGGGCAAGAAGGGCGAGCAATGGGACGGGGTGCGCAACTACGCCGCCCGCAACAACATGCGCGCCATGCAGGTCGGCGATCTCGGCTTCTTCTACCACTCCAATGAGGGGCTGAACGTGGTCGGCATTGTCGAGGTCTGCGCGCTCGCCCATCCCGATACCACCACCGACGATCCGCGCTGGGAATGCGTCGATATCCGCTATGTGCGCGACATGCCCAGCCCGCCGACGCTGGCCGACATCAAGGCCAATCCGAACCTGTCGGAAATGGCGCTGGTGCGCCTTGGCCGGCTGTCCGTACAGCCGGTTACGCCCGAAGAGTGGCAGGAAGTCTGCCGCATGGGCGGCCTCGTCCCCGCGCCATGAAGCTGACGGCGCGGACGGCTGAACGCTTCATCCGCGCCAACACGGCACTGCTTTCACCCCCGCATGTGCCGGAAATCGCCCTGCACCTCGCCGACGAGGCGCATGATCTGTGGCGGCGCACCGAGGAGGAACTGGCCGAGATCGGCCTGCCGCCGCCGTTCTGGGCCTTTGCCTGGGCCGGCGGACAGGGCCTTGCCCGCCATGTCATCGACCATCCGCAAATCGTGCGCGGCAGGACCGTGCTGGATTTCGCTTCCGGCTCCGGCCTCGTCGCCATCGCCGCGGCACGCGCCGGCGCCTCGCGGGTCACAGCCGCCGACATCGATCCGTTCTGCGAGACGGCGATCCGCCTCAATGCCGAAGCCAACGGCGTTTCCATTGCCTTCGACGGTTCCGACCTCATCGGCACGGATGCGGGATGGGACGTGGTGCTGGCCGGCGACGTGTTCTACGAGAAGCCTTTCGCGGACCGGCTGGTGCCGTGGTTCGAAGCGCTCAGGGCACGCGGCGCCGAAATCCTGGTCGGCGACCCCGGCCGCTCCTACCTGCCGAAAACCGGCCTGGAAAAGCGCGCCGTCTACGAAGTGCCGGTGACGCGGGCACTGGAGGACGCCGAGGTCAAGCGCACCACGGTGTGGCGCTTCACCGGCAAGTAGGCGGCCCTAGCGCACCACCTTCAGAATCGTGCGCCGCGACAGATGCGGCAGGAGCCGCGCCATGTCGCGCCGGCTGATGGCCACGCAGCCCTCGGTCGGCGTGTAGCCCGGCCGCGCCAGATGGAAGAAGATGGCGCTGCCGCGGCCGCGCTTGCGCGGCGCGATGTTCCAGTCGAGCACCAGGCAGGCGTCGTAGAGATGATCGGCGCGCCGCATGGTCTCGTGGCTCGCCTTGCAGGGCAGCCGCACCGGGCGGTTGTAGTTGCGGTCCTGCGGCGCGTCGCACCAGCCGAGACCGGCCTCGATCGCCGCCATCGGCAAGCGCGTCCGGCGCGCCGCCGCGAAATGGTCGTTGCGGAAATAGCCGGACAGGATGCGCATTGCGGCCAGCGGCGTCGCGCCGTCGCCTTCGCGCTTGCGGGAGGTGATGCCGCCCTTGCCGAGCGCGCAGGCAAACACCAGCGGACCGGCCTGCAAAAGCCCTTGCGAGGGCTTGCCGGGCCGCGCCCGCACCACCATGGTGGCAAGGCTGCCGGGGAAAGTTTCTGTCGCGGCATTGCGTCCGCGTATTTTCTTGTATGATCTGGCCACGGAACAAATCAGCGTGATCGGCGATTGAAACGGTCACCTTCCGCAAAAAGCCGCATCGGTCAACTGGTGGCCGCAGAGTACCAAGAGCAACGGACTGATCCATGACCTCACGGACCATATTGATTGTCGACGACGACGACGACCTGCGCCAGACGCTGGTGGAGCAACTGTCGCTCTACGAGGAATTCGACGTGCTGCAGGAAGCCAGCGCCGCGCGCGGCATATCGACGGTGCGCAACGGCCTGATAGACCTGCTCATCATGGACATCGGCCTCCCCGACATGGATGGGCGCGAGGCGGTGAAGATGCTGCGCAAGGGCGGCTTCAAGGCGCCCATCATCATGCTGACGGGCCACGACACCGATTCCGACACCATTCTGGGGCTGGAAGCCGGCGCCAACGACTATGTGACCAAGCCGTTCCGTTTCGCGGTGCTTCTGGCCCGCATCCGCGCCCAGCTTCGCCAGCACGAGCAGAGCGAGGATGCCACCTTCTCGGTCGGCCCCTACACCTTCAAGCCCAGCCAGAAGCTGCTCATCGACCAGCGCGGCGGCAAGATCAGGCTGACCGAGAAGGAAGCCGCGATCATCAAATATCTCTACCGCGCCGACCAGAAGGTCGTCACCCGCGACGTGCTGCTGGAAGAGGTGTGGGGCTACAATTCCGGCGTCACCACCCACACGCTGGAAACCCATGTCTATCGCCTGCGCCAGAAGATCGAGCGCGACCCGTCCAATGCCGAGATTCTCGTCACCGAAAGTGGAGGCTACAAGCTGGTTCCTTAATCAATTTGGAGCATGATCCCCGAAAAGTTGCAGACTTTTCGCGCAAGATCATGTGTCAAAAACAAAAACTTGGGGTGAGGTGGCGATTCAAGGAAAAAGTCGTCTTTGTGCGCCCGAAAGGACGCACGGCGCTCTAAGGTGTACTAACCGATAACGATTCGGGGCGGGTCGTCTGGAGAAGGGGAAAACGGCCTGTCGATACGGGGACATAGCTGATGGCGCTGGATGATGACATCCGCATCCTGTCTGGCGTGGAGCTTTTTGCGGATTTCACGCGGGAACAGTTGCGCCTGCTCGCCTTCGGTGCCGAGACGACGGCGTTGCAGGCCGAGCGCAAGCTCTACCGCGAGGCGGACGAGGCCGACTGCGCCTATATCGTCATCTCCGGCCGCGTGGCCCTCTATCACGAGGACGATCCCGACCGCACCCCGATTGCCGTGGCCGGCGCGGGGGAGATCCTCGGCGAGATGGCGCTGATCGCCGACACGCGCCGCATGACCAGCGCCTATACCCAGGCCGACACGCAGGTGCTGCGGCTCAACCGCCCCATGTTCCGCCGCATCCTGGAGGAATATCCGGACGTCGCCGTGCATCTGCACGGCCGCATCCTCGACCGCTTCAAGCGGCTGGTCGCACGGATAGAGGGCATGGCCCCCCGCTTCGACGACTGACCCTTGCCAGTCTCGGCCAAGGGAGCGAAGCGAGCGCGAGCCGGGATCCATGCCGGAACCTTCAAACAGGGCAAACGGCTACAGAAAGCCTGCGCCCCCGAAATCCGGCCCTGTCAGAGATCGAACCGCGCAATCACCGGCACATGGTCGGACGGCCGCTCCCAGCCGCGGGCCTCGCGCAGGATCTCGTAGCCGGCGAAATAGGGCACCAGGTTGGACGACGACCACACATGGTCGAGGCGCCGGCCGCGATCCGAGACCTCCCAGTCGCGCGCCCGGTAGCTCCACCAGGTGTAGAGCTTCTGCTCATAGGGAATGCCGTGGCGCATCAGGTCGACCCACTCGCCGGCCTCGCGCATCGCCTCGAAGCTGGTCGTCTCGACCGGCGTGTGGCTGACCACCTTGAGCAATTGCTTATGCGACCAGACATCGTGCTCCAGCGGCGCGATGTTGAGGTCGCCGACCAGGATGGAACCCGACACCTCGTCATGGGCGGCGCGGATGGCGCGCATTTCCTCGACGAAGTCGAGCTTGTGCCGGAACTTGCGGTTGATCTCGGGATCGGGCTCGTCGCCGCCGGCCGGCACGTAGAAATTGTGCAGCAGGATCTTCCGCGATCCGGCATCGAGCGTCACCGAGACATGGCGGCTGTCCTCGATCTCGCAGAAGCGCCGCTTCTCCACGATCTCCAACGGCCGCCGCGCGATGGTGGCGACGCCGTGATAGCCCTTCTGGCCATGGATGGCGAAATGCTCATAGCCGAGCTTGCGGAAAGGCTTGAGCGGAAACAGGTCGTCCGGGCACTTGGTTTCCTGCAGGCACAGCACGTCCGGCTGGTACCGCTCCAGGAAATGCTCGACCAGCGGCATGCGCAGGCGCACGGAGTTGATGTTCCAGGTGGCAAGGGCGAACGACATGGCGCGGACCATGTCAGCGCCGCGGCCCAAAAACAAGCCGGGGCGCGCTTTGCCGCACGCCCCGTCACAATTTCCACAGGTGCTGCCGCCTTACGGACCCTTGCTGTTGAGCACGCGGTTGGCGCGATAGTCGATGGCGAAGGTGTCGGCGGCGAAGCGCACGCCTTCCTGCACGTTGAAGATCATCACCGTGGTGTCCTTGCCCTGCGCATCGGTGATGGTCCACTGGCGCAGTTCATAGGTCTTCGGATCGAACATCATGGTGATCATGGCATTGCCGAACACCGATTTGTCGGCAAGCTGGATGGTGGTGAGGTCGTCTTCCTGCTTGACGCTCCGGACCTTGTCGCCCGACAGGTCGATGCGGTTGTCGAGCAGCAGCTTGAGCGGCGTCTTCGACAGCGGATAGAGGTCGGAGGTGCGCAGCTTCTGGTTGAGGATGACCACCGACTTGCCGTCGGCGATCACCCGGAACTTCGAGGCCCCCTCATAGTTGAAGCGAATCTTGCCCGGCCGTTCGAGGAAGAACTTGCCGCCGGTCTGTTCGCCCTTGGGGCCGAACTGCACGAACTCGCCCGCCATCGACTTCACCGACGAGAAATGGTCGGCGATGCGTTGCGCCGCCTCGGGAACGGCGGCCTGGGCCGAAGCGAGCAGATGGAAGCCGGGCACGACATTGAGCGCGGCGGCGCCGGCGAACGCCAGTCCGAGTCCAAGAAACTGGCGGCGCGAGGGAGTGCTGTCGGCAATCGCGGCAAAGGTCTGTTTCATCGTTCGTCTCGCTCTCGTCTCGTCTGCCCTTCGAAATTCCGTATCTGCTTTCAGTTGGGCTTAAGTTTGACCGGGCCGGAAAGTTCCATGAAGCTGGTCAGAACTTGTCCTCCTCGGTCGGCACCAGGATCTCGCGCTTGCCGGCATGGTTGGCCGGCCCGACGATCCCCTCCTGCTCCATGCGCTCGATGATCGAGGCGGCACGGTTGTAGCCGATGCCGAGACGACGCTGGATGTAGGAGGTCGAAGCCTTGCCGTCGCGCAGCACCACCGCCACAGCCTGGTCGTAGGGATCGTCCGAATCCTCGAAATTGCCGCCGCCGCCCGAGCCGCCCTTGCCGGAAAGCTCGTCGTCGTCCTCGTCGTCCTCGGTGATGGCATCGAGATATTGCGGCACGCCCTGAAGCTTGAGGTGGCCCACCACCTTCTCGACCTCGTCGTCGGAGACGAAGGGGCCGTGCACGCGCTGGATGCGGCCGCCGCCGGCCATGTAGAGCATGTCGCCCATGCCCAGGAGCTGTTCCGCGCCCTGTTCGCCGAGGATGGTGCGGCTGTCGATCTTCGACGTCACCTGGAAGGAGATGCGGGTCGGGAAATTGGCCTTGATGGTGCCGGTGATGACATCCACCGACGGGCGCTGCGTGGCCATGATGACGTGGATGCCGGCGGCGCGCGCCATCTGCGCCAGCCGCTGCACCGCGCCTTCGATGTCCTTGCCGGCGACCATCATCAGGTCGGCCATCTCGTCGATGATGACGACGATATAGGGCATCGGTTCGAGGTCGAGATGCTCGGTCTCGTAGATCGCCTCGCCGGTCTCTCGGTCGAAGCCGGTCTGCACCGTGCGGGTGATCTGCTCGCCCTTCTTCTGCGCCTGGCCGACGCGGGCATTGAAGCCGTCGATGTTGCGCACGCCGAGCTTGGACATCTTGCGGTAGCGGTCTTCCATCTCCCGCACCGTCCATTTCAGGGCGACCACCGCCTTCTTCGGGTCGGTGACCACCGGGGTCAGCAGATGCGGGATGCCGTCATAGACCGACAATTCCAGCATCTTCGGGTCGATCATGATCAGGCGGCACTGCTCCGGCGTCATTCGGTAGAGCAGCGACAGGATCATGGTGTTGATGGCGACCGACTTGCCCGAGCCGGTGGTGCCGGCGACCAGCACATGCGGCATCTTGGCGATATCGACGATCACCGCCTCGCCGTTGATGGTCTTGCCGAGCGCCAGCGCCAGCTTGGCCTTGCTGGTCTCGAAATCGCGGCTGGCGAGGATTTCGCGCAGGTAGACCGTCTCGCGCCGCGAATTCGGCAGCTCGATGCCGATGGCGTTGCGGCCCGGCACCACGGCGACGCGCGCGGCGATGGCGCTCATCGAGCGGGCGATGTCGTCGGCCAGGCCGATGACGCGGCTCGACTTGATGCCCGGCGCCGGCTCCAGTTCGTACAGCGTGACCACCGGACCGGGCCGAACCTGGATGATCTCGCCCTTGACGCCGAAATCCTCCAGCACGCCTTCCAAAAGGCGCGCGTTCTGCTCCAGCGCATCCGCCGACAGGCTGGGGTCGCGCACCACATTGGGCGGGTTGGACAGGAAATGCAGCGACGGCATTTCAAAGGCGTGCGAGCCGATCAGCGAGGTCTGCGCCTCGCGCTGCACGCGCGCCCCGGGCGCCGGCCGGGGAGCAGGCGCCGCCACCCGCGCAGCCCCTTCCGGCGAGCGGAAGGGCTGGACATGGGTGGCCTGCCCCGGGGCGGGCGGCACGTCATCGAAATAGTGGTCGCCTTCGTCGCCATCGTCGAAGAAATCGCCGTCATGCGGATCGAGCGAGGGCGCGCGCTGCTGCTTGACCATCTCGGCGAAGAATTCGGGCTCGACGCGGGCGCGGCCGCCATGGCTCATGCGCATTTCTTCCAGCTCGGCCGATTCGACCCGTTCCGCCGCCTGGCGCCAGGCGCTGGCGCGCGGCTGCATCGGCGGCTCGGGATAGTCGTCATGCGCGGCGCGCTTCGGCGCATGACGGTGCATCCACGCCCGGGCCGACAGCCACCAATGGGCGAGCACGCCCAGCAGCAGGCTGCCGCGCCCGTCCTCCTCGTCCTCGTCCTTCTCGAACAGGACCGAATCGGCATCGGCCACCTCTTCCTCGTCGTCGGGTTCCATGACGGCGAAGCCGTTGCGGCGCGCGATCAGGGCCGAGCCATAGGCGAACAGCCACAGCGCCGGCGCCGCCAGCACGATGGCGATGCCCGTCGCGAACAACCCGCTCGGATAGCCGCCGATGAACATGCCGGGAATTTTCAGGACCATGTCGCCGAACACGCCGCCGAGGCCGGTCGGCAGCGGCCAGGTCGGCGGCGGGGTGACGCAGCCGGCCATGGCAGCGGCAAGCAGGGAGAAGCCGAACCAGCCGAGCGCCCGCTTCGGCAGGCGGTCGACGCCGCGGGCGGAAAACAGAAGAAAGCCCCAGACCACGGCCGGCACCAGCCCCGCGACGGCTGCCAGGCCGAAGAACTGCATGGCGAGATCGGAGAACACCGCGCCCGCATAGCCCATGGCGTTGGTGACTTCATTGTCGGTGGCATGGCTGAAGCTGGGATCGGCGACGTTCCACGTCGCCAGGCTGGCGACGCCGAAGGCGACAAAGCAAAACAGCGCGATTCCCGTGGCCCGGCCGGCCTGCCGGCGCGCGAATGCCTGCAAGCCGCCATAGGCCGGTTCTTCCAGCGCAAGCCGTGCGGTAGCCCCTGAACGCATGAATTGATCCTCATCGGTCGCGATGCGCCGGCATGACTGCCGGACAGACTCTGAGGCTCAAACTAGCGAGGGGATGGTTAAAGCCGCATTAACCATGCAGCGCGGACTGCGGAGAAGACGCCTTTGAGAGGCCCCATCTCCTATCGGCCCCCTTGTAAGGAGGGATCAGGGGACAGCACAGATGACGACGGGTAAAGGCTCCTCACCGTCTCGCTACGCTCGGCACCTCTTCCCCGAGGAAGGAACTTAAGCTGGAAAAACGCCCATGCCAATTCTTCTTCCTCGCGAAGGAAGATAGCCAAGAAGCAGCCGGAGAGAGAAAGGCGACAAAAAAGAAAGAACCCGGCAGTTGCCTGCCGGGTTCTTCTGTTCAGACGGTAAGACCGATCTTAGAACGAACGCTGGAAGCGGAGGTAACCGCCCCAACCGTCCTGCTTGCCACCGACCTTGTCGCCGTTGATGTCACGCGCGTAACCAGATTCGTACACAACTTCCGGACGAATGTTGAAGCCGGGAACGAGCTCGTAGTTCACGCCAACAGCAGCACCGAAGTTCTCATGATCGTCATAGGCGAGCTGGACGTCCAGCGCAGCCTTCTCATTGAACTGATACTTGCCGCCGCCCCAGACAGCCCAGTCGCCGCCCCAGACACCATAGTAGCTGGGCTTGGCGAGCGTCGTGGCAGTGCCGAGAGCCCAAGCGCGATCGAAATCGTAGTCCTGATAACCGGCCATCACCCAGAGGCTCAGAGCTTCGTTGACGTTGAAGTCAACACGCAGCTTGGCGGCAATCTCACCCCAGACGGAGTCGTAACCGATGACGCCCGAGATCTTGCCCCAGCCCTGCGTGAACGAGGCGCCAGCCACGACATGCGGGACGTAGGAGTCGATCGTGTAGGCTTCGCCCTTGCCTTCTTCCACGCCGACCGTGGCGGAGAAGCCGTTGCCGGCATCGAAGGTGTAGGCGATCAGGTGGGTCTTGCCGGGGGTGTAGTTGACGCCGATGTCGTCGTTGATGACGGAGCCGGCCGAGTCGGTCAGCGTCTCGAACAGCGAGTCGGTGTAGGCGATAGTCAGGCCACCGAGCTGGATGATGGCGTGCTCAAGCTCCCAGCCCTGATTGATGTCCGTGAAGTCATCGGCATTCACGAAAGAATCACGCTGGAAATAGGTGGAGATGAAGCCACGCAGGGTGCCATACTCGGTCTCCGAACGGGCGTCGAAGGTGAGCTGAGCGCGCATGCGCTTGAAGTAGGTGTCGTTGTAATCTTCAATGCCGTTGTAGAGATCTTTCTTGTCCAGCCCTTCCAGACCCAGCACATCACCCACGCCAATGTCGTAACGCAGATAGCCGCCGACCTTGAGGCAGGTCTCGGTGCCCGGGATGTAGAAGTAGCCAGCGCCGTAAACGTCGCAGATGCGGACGTATTCAGCGGGTTCCGGCTAGGCCACGACAATAGCGTCGGCGGCGCGCGCACCGGAGACTGCGACGAGAGCCGCAGCGGAGCCGAGAAGAAGGCTCTTGATGTTCATTTTCTGACCTCCAGTCAAAAGTTCAAAAACGGGTCTGGGCTATTCTTTGCTGAAGGACAGCGTTCCCTGCCCCATCCCCACTACTGAAAAAGACGCGCACCGCGCCTCTCCTTCGAAACCGACATTACCCATCGGGCCGCCGCGTTCAACAACGAACGCAACCCATGACAACCTCTGCGGCTGCTATCCGAAAGGTGTGTTGCAGAAACGCCACGATTTTGCCGGGCGCGGAAACCACTTGTTAACCATCGCGGGCTTGCGTGGGGAAAATCCGGGCGGCCGAGGCCTCGAATCGGACCGGAATCAGCAAAAAAAGAAGGGCCGGACGAGCCGGCCCCGAAGAACGCCGCGACACGATCGCGACTCACCCACTTCTTTGTGCTCCCTTCCGGGATGTTCCCCTGTGGTGGTTTATGAGTGATAGGCCACCTCGCCATGGGCGCTGATGTCCAGCCCCTGCCGTTCGTCTTCCGGCCTGGGCCGCAGCCCGATGATCATGTCGACCACCTTGTAGAGTATGGCCGAAACGACGCCGCACCAGACGATCGTGACCAGAACGGCTAGGATCTGCGTCCACACCTGCCCGGCCATGGTCACGCCTTCCGCATAGCCGACGCCGCCGAGCGAGGAGGAGGCGAGGAAGCCGGTGCCGATGGCCCCGACAAGGCCGCCGATGCCGTGCACGCCGAACACGTCGAGCGAATCGTCATAGCCGAGCCTGATCTTGACGACGGCGACGAACCAGTAGCAGACGGCCGAGGCCACCGCGCCGAGCACGATGGCGCCCACCGGACCGACGAATCCGGCTGCGGGCGTCACCGCCACCAGGCCGGCGATGATGCCGGAGGCCGCGCCCAGCATCGAGGCCTTGCCGCGCGCCAGCGTTTCCACGACCGCCCAGGAGATCGCCGCGCCGGCGGTGGCCGTCAGCGTGTTGATCATGGCCAGCGCCGCGGTGCCGTTGGCGGCCAGCGCCGAGCCGGCGTTGAAGCCGAACCAGCCCACCCACAGGATCGAGGCGCCGATCATGGTCAGCGGCAGCGAATGCGGGGCCATGTTGTCACGGCCGTAGCCGTCGCGCTTGCCGACCATCAGCGCCCCCACCAGCGCCGCCACGCCGGCATTGATGTGGACCACCGTGCCGCCGGCGAAGTCGAGCGCGCCCCAGCCGAAGATCAGGCCGCTGGAATCCCAGACCATATGGGCGATCGGGAAATAGACGAGGCTCACCCACAGCACCACGAACAAAAGCAGGGCGGAGAATTTGATCCGCTCGGCGAAGGCGCCGACGATCAGCGCCGGAGTGATGCAGGCGAAGGTCATCTGGAAGCAGGCGAAGACCAGTTCCGGGATACTGCCCGATTCCGATTCGGGTCCGACACCGACGAGGAACAGCTTGCCGAGCCCGCCCCAATAGGGGCTGGTGCCGCCGCCGAAGGCAAAGGAATAGCCCCACAGCACCCACACCACGATGACCGTGGCGGTGATCATGGTGCACTGCATGAGCACCGACAGCACGTTCTTGGCCCGCACCAGGCCGCCATAGAACAGCGCGAGGCCGGGCAGGATCATGAACAGGACGAGGATGGTGGACACCAGCATCCAGGCAGTGTCGCCGCTGTCGAGCCCAGAGGTCGGGATGGCGGCAGGGGCGGCCGCCTCGGGCGCGGCCTCCTGCGCCGACGCCGCCAGCGCGAGGGCCGGCAGGACGAGCGGGGCCAGAACGCCCGCACGGCCGAAAGTGGAAGGAAACTTCATTGATCTCTCCATAGTGAATCGCCGCGCCCGCTCACAAGGCGTCGGTGTCGGTTTCGCCGGTGCGGATGCGCACGGCCTGATCGATGCCGAAGACGAAGATCTTGCCATCGCCGATCTGGCCCGTGCGGGCAGCGGCGCGGATGGCCTCGACGGCCTTGTCGGCAAGGTCGCCGGCGACCGCGACCTCGATCTTGAGTTTCGGCAGGAAGCTCACGGCATATTCGGCGCCGCGATAGATTTCGGTATGCCCCTTCTGGCGCCCGTAGCCCTTGACCTCGGTGACGGTCAGACCCTCGATGCCAAGCGCCGTCAGCGCCTCGCGCACCTCGTCGAGCTTGAACGGCTTGATGACAGCCATCACGATTTTCATCAGCTTCACCCTCTGCTGGCACCGGCCCGACGCGGGCCGGCGGCACAAAGGGCCAATCAAGCTCCGTGCCAATTGCGCGGACGGAAGCTCAAGCTGCTGATTTCAAACGGATAAAATTTTCCACCCGGCGCCCATGACGCCGATGGGCATACGGCGTTAGCCTAAATTTTAGGCAGATTCGTCGACATGCACAGAATCAAGGCTGATGCGACAGCCGGTGTCCCCTCACGGCCGGGCTGCAAAGGCGCCGGCACAGCGGCCAGCCTCCCCTACTGCCCTATTCCCCTGCTCCCTTACCCCTACCCCCTCCGCAACCGAATCAGCCCCTCCTGCGCCACCGAGGCGATCAGCGTGCCGTCGCGGGCGAACAGCGCGCCGCGGGTGAAGCCGCGCGCGCCCTGCGTCGAGGGGCTGTCCTGCGTGTAGAGGATCCAGTCGTCCAGCGCGTTGGGCCGGTGGAACCACATGGCATGGTCGAGGCTGGCCGCCTGGATGTCGCGGTCGAAGACGGCGCGGCCATGGGCGAAGGTGGAGGTGTCGAGCAGCGTCATGTCGGACAGATAGGCCAGCACCGCCGATTGCAGGGCGCGGTCGGCCGGCACCGGCCCGCTGGTGCGGATCCAGATGTTCTGCTTCGGCTCCAGCTTCTCGCGGCTCGTATAGTGCTTGAGCATCACCGGCTTCATCTCCACCGGGCGCGGGCGCTCCCAGTAGCGGCGGATGCCTTCCGGCACGTTCTCGCCGAACCGGCCGATCAGCTCCTTCTGCGACATCAGCGTGTCCGGCTCGGGCACGTCGAGCGGCATCGGCACCTGATGCTCCAGCCCCTCCTCGTCATGCTGGAACGAGGCTTCCAGCGAAAAGATGGCGTGGCCGTGCTGGATGGCCACCACGCGCCGCGTGGTGAAGGAGCCGCCGTCGCGGATGCGGTCGACTTCGTAGACGATCGGCAGCTTGGTGTCGCCCGGACGCATGAAATAGCCGTGCAGCGAATGCACATGCCGGTCCGGCTCGACCGTGCGCTGGGCGGCGACCAGCGCCTGGGCGATGGTCTGGCCGCCGAACACGCGCTGCCAGTCGCTTTCCGGGCTGCGGCCCCGGAACAGATTGTGCTCCAGTTGCTCGAGGTCGAGGATGGAAAGAAGCTCGTCCATGGCCGCCGTCATGATTCACGCCTTTTCGCAATCAGGATGAAGCCGGTTTCGAACAGCCATGGCGGCCCGTCAAGTGGAGGCAAGGCTAATGGCTTACAGGACAGGGGATGCCATGTCGCTTTCTTCGCGGTTCGCCTCGGTTTCTCCCTGGGTGTGATCCCCACCCCTGCCCCCTCCCCACAAGGGGCGGGGGACGATTGCATCATCGCCGCAGACCAAACGGGCGATGTTTGATCCGGCAGGGCCGCTGCCGGATTCGCCTCCCCCCTTGTGGAGAGAGGTCAGGGAGGGAGATAACCTTCGCAAAAGAATGCAGACCGGCCTGAATGATACCGATATTCAGAGGAATAATTCCCAACAGGCGGGCTGCATTTGGTAGGTATGGGTAAAAGACAGCCGCAGCAGGAGCCGGGAATGCCCGATCAATCATCGAAACTCGACGTGCTGATCGCCGGTGCCGGCTATGTCGGGCTGGCCAGCGCCGTCTCGATCAAGCAGGCAAGGCCGAGCCTCGCGGTGGCGGTGGTCGACGCCGCCCCGCCGGATGTGTGGCAGAAGGACGGCCGCGCCTCGGCCATCGCCGCCGCCGCCTGCCGCATGCTGGAGCAGCTCGACATCTGGCACTGCATCGAGCCGGAGGCGCAGGCGATCACCGAAATGATCATCACCGATTCGCGCACCGGCGACCCGGTGCGGCCGGTGTTCCTCACCTTCGACGGCGAGGTGGCGCCGGGCGAGCCCTTCGCCCACATGATCGCCAATCGCGACCTCAACCGCGCCCTGCGCGAGCGCGCCGCCGAACTCGGCATCGACATCATCCAGGGCGTCGGCGTGCAGGGCTTCGAGACCGACGGCGGCGGCATCACCGTGCATCTGGCCGACGGCGCGACGCTGCGCGCCCGCCTTCTGGTGGCGGCCGACGGCGTGCGCTCGAAGCTGCGCGACATGGCTGGCATCAAGACCGTGCACTGGGACTATGGCCAGTCCGGCATCGTCTGCACCGTGGCGCATGAGCGCCCGCACAACGGCCGCGCGGTGGAGCATTTCTTCCCGGCCGGGCCTTTCGCCATACTGCCCTTGAAGGGCAACCGCTCGTCGCTGGTGTGGGCCGAGCGCACCGAGGAGGCCGAGCGGCTCGTCAAGGGCGACGAGATGATCTTCGAGGCCGAGCTGGAGCGCCGCTTCGGGCTGGAGCTGGGCGAGATCCGCGTCGAGGACAAGCCCCGCGCCTGGCCTCTCGGCCTCACCCTGTCGCGCAGCTTCGTCGCGCCGCGCGTGGCGCTGGCCGGCGACGCCGCCCACGGCATCCACCCCATCGCCGGCCAGGGGCTCAACCTCGGCTTCAAGGACGTGGCGGCACTGGCCGAGGTGATCGTCGAGGCCGACCGGCTGGGCCAGGACATCGGCGCCCTCGACGTGCTGGAGCGCTACCAGCAATGGCGCCGCTTCGACACGGTGCAGATGGGCGTGACCACCGATGTGCTGACGCGGCTGTTCTCCAACGACGTCGCGCCCGTGCGCGCGGCGCGCGACTTCGGCCTCGGCCTCGTCGAGCGCCTGCCGCGCCTGAAGGATTTCTTCATCCGCCAGGCGGCCGGCCTGTCCGGCAACACGCCGCGGCTGTTGAAGGGCGAGCCGATCTGAACTGATTTTCCATCCAGTCCTGCTGTTTTAGGAGGTGGCCACATGAGCCTCGATACCGTACGCGCCTTCTTCAAGGCCCATGCTCCCGACCTTGAAGTCATCGTCACCGACCGAAGTTCGGCGACGGTGGCGCTGGCGGCCGAGGCGCATGGCGTGGAGCCGGCGCAGATCGCCAAGACCATCTGCCTCAGGGCCGGCGAGCAGCCCATGCTGATCGTGGCCGGAGGGCTGGCGCGCATCGACAACCGCAAGTTCCGCGACCAGTTCGGGGCCAAGGCGCGCATGCTGGAGGCCGAGCAGGTGACGGAACTGACCAGCCACCCCATCGGCGGCGTCTGCCCGTTCGGGCTGCCCGCGCCGCTGCCGATCTATTGCGACGTCTCGTTGCGCGCCTTCGACGAGGTGGTGCCGGCCGCAGGCGCCACCAATGCGGCAGTGCGCGTACCGACCGAACGGCTCGCGACGCTTACCGGCGCCGAATGGGTCGACGTGTGCCAATAGACCCTGGTCCCGAAAAGCGGGAACCGGCTTTGGGGATCGCTGTACGGCATTCGACCTGGCTGCATCTGTTTCAATCCAGCCGCCACTTGTCTTTCCGTTCGGGCGAAGCGCACTATCTCTTCCATCGTGCAGGCACCGCCTGCCGTCTGCCAAGAAGGAGACCGTCATGAACCGTCACGCAACCGCCGTCTGGAAAGGCACCCTGACCGAAGGCTCCGGCACGCTCGATGTGCAAAGCGGCGCCTTTGCCAGGCAGCCCTATTCCTTCAAGGGTCGTTTCCAGGACGAGGCCGGCAAGTCGGGCACCAATCCCGAGGAGCTGATTGCGGCCGCTCATGCCGGCTGTTTCGCCATGCAGCTTTCCCATTTCCTGGCCGAGAACGGCACGCCGGCCGAAGAGCTGGATGCGCAGGCCGTCGTCACCTACGGCCCGGCGGCCGGCGGCGGTTTCGAGATCACCGAAAGCGCCCTGAAGCTGACCGGCAAGGTGCCCGGCATCGACGAGGCAAAATTCAAGGAGCTTGCCGAGCAGGCCAAGGCCGGCTGCCCCGTCTCCAAGGCGCTCGGCGCCATCAAGGTGACACTCGACGCCAAGCTCGCCTGAAGCCGCTGTCATCTCGTCATCCCGGCCAAGGGAGCGTCAGCGACCGCGAGCCGGGATCCATGCCGGTCGGGTGACGGTTGGTCGCTGTTCTGGCCGGCAAGGTCGTGGAAGGGATCCCGGACAGCCTGCCTTCGCTTCGCTCATGCAGACTTCCGGGATTGTTTGATCGATATGGGGTAGGTTGAGCAGCGAGGCTGCGGGCCTGCAAACCCGCAGCCTCGGCGGCAGGCGACCGGTTCCGGGA
>NZ_JBEPML010000031.1:0-31811 GCF_040545735.1 Aquamicrobium terrae | reverse complement strand
CCATCGTTCACCTCCATCAAGGTCAACGTTGAATCAGCAGGAAGCCAACGCGTCACATCACAATCGATTCATCAATCCCCGGATGCGCTCTAGGTCCGGGCGCCGGCGAATGAAAATTAAAAAAAGATAATTCCGGCCGCTCTTGCCGGCCACATTTTCCGCCCTAAACGAAGCGTTGGGAGTGACGCAATCCCGGACGGAAAACCGGTTTCGGCTTTTCCTGGAATTGCTGCTGGGGTAGCGGGGGCTGACGAACGCAGCCCACTGCTCCAGCTTGGTTTCCCAGCCGCATTTGTGCAACGCCAGACGATTCCGTCTGGCTGCAAAATGCTCTAGCGTTCGGTCAGCTTCAGCTCGATGCGGCGGTTGCGGTCGCGGGCTTCCTGCGTGCCGGCCTCGTCGAGGGGCTGGAACTCGCCGAAGCCGGCTGCCACCAGCCGGTTGGCCGGCACGCCGTTGGCGATGAGGAACTTGACCACCGACATGGCGCGCGCGGCCGACAGTTCCCAGTTGTCCTTGAAGCGGCCGGTGCCGGACAGCGGCTGGTCGTCGGTGTGGCCGTCGACGCGCAGCACCCAGCTGATCTCGGGCGGGATTTCCTTCTGCAATTCGATGACGGCGTCGGCGAGCTTCTTCATCTCACCCTGGCCGGCGGCGTTGATCTGGTCGGAGCCGGTGGGGAACAGCACTTCCGACTGGAACACGAAACGGTCGCCGACGATGCGGATGTTCTCGCGGTCGGCGAGGATTTCGCGCAGGCGCCCGAAGAAGTCGGAGCGGTAGCGGTTCAGTTCCTGCACGCGCTGGGCGAGCGCCACGTTCAGCCGCCGCCCGAGATCGGCGATCTTGGTGTTGGATTCGCGGTCGCGCGCCTCGGAGGCGTCGAGCGCCTGTTCGAGCGCGGCGATCTGGCGGCGCAGGGCGGAGATCTGCTGGTTGAGCAGCTCGACCTGCGACAGCGCGCGCTGGCTGATCTGGCGCTCGCTGTCCAGTTCGCCCTCCAGCCTGTCGGCGCGGGCGGTGGCGGCGCTCCCGGCGCCGGCGCCTGCCGCCAGCAATTGCTCCAGCCGGCTCTTTTCCGCCTCGGCGGCGGAGAGCGAGGCCTGGAGATTGGCGAGCGCGTCCTGCGCGTCCTGGGTATTGGTCTTCTCCAGCGCCAGAAGCTGGGTCAGCTCGTTGATCTGCGCGTTCAGCCGGTTGAGCGCCTCGTCCTTGCCGGAAATCTCGCGGCTGAGCAGGAACTGCGCCAGCACGAACACCGACAACAGGAACATGATGGCAAGCAGCAGCGTCGACAGCGCATCGACGAAACCCGGCCAGTAGTCGATGTGGCGATAGCTGCGGCGTCCGCGCGCGAGAGCCACCTTATTTCACCCCGTTCTGGCCGTTGAGCGCGGAGGCGATCTTCTCCAGCGTCTCGCGCATGGCGCGCTGCTCGTCGGACTGCGCCTCGACCCAGTCGCGCATGATCTGCTGTTCGGAACGCATGTTCTTGACGAGGCCGGCAATGCCGTCGGCGAGATTGGCCATGGCGGCGGCCACGCGCGGATTGGAGCCGCCGTTCTCCTGCAGCGAGCGCAGGCGATCCGACAGGGCGCGCAACTCGTCGGTGGTGCCGGCGCCGCGCGCATTCTCCGGGCCGACGAGATCGGAGGACAGGTCGGTCACCGACGACAGCCAGTTCTCCAGTTCGGTGTAGAAGCGGTTCTGGGCGCGGCCGGCCTGGAGGTCGAGGAAGCCGAGGATCAGCGAGCCGGCAAGGCCGAACAGCGAGGAGGAAAAGGCCGTGCCCATGCCCGACAGCGGCGCGGCCAGCCCCTGCTTCAGCGATTCCAGCACCGAAGCCGAATCGCCGGTGCCGGGATCGAGCGACTGGATGGTGTCGCCGATCGAGCCGATGGTCTGCAACAGGCCCCAGAAAGTGCCGAGCAGGCCGAGGAAGACCAGCAGGCCGACGAGATAGCGCGAGGTGTCGCGGGTTTCGTCGAGGCGCGTGGCGATGGAATCGAGCATGGTGCGCATCGAGCTGGTGGACACGGCGATCGAGGCCGACCGGCCGAGCATGGCCTTCATCGGCGCCAGCAGCACCGGATCGGTGGCCTCGACGCCGGCGCGGAAGGAATTCACCCAGCGCACCTCGCGGAACAGGCGGCCGACCTGTGCGAAGGCCAGCAATATGCCGACGATGAGCACGCCGAGGATCAGGCCGTTGAGGCCGGGATTGCTGGCGAAGGCCGCCTGGATCTGGCGGGTGAGGATGATGGCGATGAAGCCGACTATGGCCAGGAAGATGACCATGGTGAGCAGGAAGACCTGTGGGCTGGAGAGTTTGTGCGGGTCGTAGCTCAGCACATCCGAGCTGCCGCCAATGCCGAACGATCTGAGCAGGGCCATGCGCCTTCCATTCCGATTCCGCCGCGTGTCCGCGGCAACTCTAATCGGAATTCCGGCAAAATTGGAAGCCGCTTGCGGGCGATCTTTCGATGAAGACGGCCCTTGCCACAGTATCGCCCTGCTCCAAGTTATTGTGGGTATCCGAATCGGTGATGGCGTGAGGGGCTTTCGAGAGACAAGACGGAAATGCGTGCTATTGCCTATGACTGCAGTAAAAAATGCCCGGAATTCTCATCTGGATGCCCTTAGGGGCGCAGGTATATTGCTGGTCGTCTTCGGACACCTGATCGAGCAGCCTTCTTCCGATTCGCAAATCCTCCAATCCATCTATGTCGGCATCTACAGTTTCCACATGCCGCTCTTCGTCCTTTTGTCCGGTGTCTTCGCCCGCGACGCGCTGGACGGGCGCGACTACCGGAAGATCGTGTGGACGCTGGTTCTGCCGCTGGTCGTCTTCCAGTTCGTCTATATCGGCATGAGCAGGCTGACGGGCTGGTACGAGTATTCGCTATTCACGCCCTACTGGCTGTTGTGGTTCATCGCCAGCATGATCTTCTGGCGGCTGCTTCTGCCGCTGTTCGCCTCGCCGGCCGGGCTTGGCGTGGCGGTCCTGATCTCGGTGGCGGCCGGTTACGACGACGGCATCGGCTATACGCTGAGCGTGTCGCGCACGCTCTATTTTCTGCCCTTCTTCGTGTTCGGCCATCTGTATGGCGCGCAGCTCGTGGTCATGGCGCGGCACCACCCGCTGCGGTTCGCGCTGATGTTCTGCGCGGCGGTGGGCATGGTGCTGGCATGGTGGAGGCTCGGCCTCAACCCGGCGGCGCTGACCGGCAGCCGCGACTATACGAGCGGCGCGGCCGACAGCAATTATCCGGCACTGGCGCGGCTGAGCCTGATGCTGCTCGGCGCGGCGGCGGCGGTGGGGTTCGCCGCCATCGTGCCGCGCGGTTCGGCGCTGCTCGGCTGGCTGGGCGAGCGCTCGCTGGCGGTCTACCTGCTGCACGGGCTGGTGGTGATGGCCTTCGTCGCCTCCGGCGCGCCGTCGCTGATTCCGCCGGGGCTGCTTCTGCCGGTGCTGGCCGTGCTTTCGCTGCTGGTCGCGCTGGCGACGGCGCCGGCGGACGGGCCGATGCGGCGGCTGTTCAGCCTGCCACGAAGGGCGCCACGCCTGATGGCGTCAGCGTGACGAGACGGGTTTCGACAGCGTCTTGACCAGGGCGCGGTGGATGACCTCGTTGCCGGCGACCACATTGCCGCTTTCGAGCATGTCCTGGCCGCCATTCGGTTCGGACGCGAAGCCGCCGGCCTCGCGCACCAGCAGCACGCCGGCGGCGATGTCCCATGCCGACAGGTTGGTTTCCCAGTAGCCGTCCATGCGTCCGGCGGCGACATAGGCAAGGTCGAGCGCGGCGGAGCCCATGCGGCGTATGCCCGCCACCTCGCCCATGACGTTGCGCAGCTCGACGAGGAAATTGCCGTGATGGCCACGGCCCAGATGCGGCACGCCGCAGCCGATCACCGCGTCGGACAGCTTGGTGCGGGCGGCCACGCGCAGCCGGCGGTCGTTCATGAAGGCGCCGCCGCCGCGCTCGGCGGTGTAGAGCTCGTCCATGGCCGGGTTGTAGACGACGGCGGCGACGAGCTGGCCCTGACGCTCCAGCGCGATGGAAATGGAGAAGATCGGGATGCCGTGGAGAAAGTTGGTGGTGCCGTCGAGCGGATCGACGATCCAGCGGTGCTGGTCGTCGTCGCCGGAAACGGCGCCGCGCTCTTCCATCAGGAAGCCGTAGCCGGGGCGGGCCTTCGCCAGTTCGGCGAAGATGATGTCCTCGGCCTTGCGGTCGGCCTGGCTGACATAGTCGCCGGGCCCCTTGAGCGAGACCTGCAGGTTCTGCACCTCGCCGAAATCGCGCGAGAGCGAGCGGCCGGCCTTCATGGCAGCCTGGACCATGACGTTGATTATGGCGGAGCGGGCCATGTCGGTAAGGTCTCCGGATCTGTGGAATGGGCGCCGGCAAAGGGGCGTGCGGTCGGCGTTTCCAAGACCACAAATCGCGCGCCGAAGCAAGAGAAAGGCCGCCACAGCCCGCCGGGCCACCCGGCTTGTCAAGGTGCCGAGGCGTTACGGCAGGCGGTTTGCCCTCTGCACCGCGTCCTGCATCTGCTCGTCGGTGAGGCCTTCGAGATAGTCTTCCATCTCGCGGTCGATGAGGCCGGCGCGGCGCGCGACGATGTACCAGGCGGCGGCGAGGATCGGGTCCGGGTCGGTGCCGAGAGCGGCGACATAGAGCTTGGCCAGCCGGTTCTGGGCCGCGACATTGCCGCCGCGCGCCGCCATCTGCATCCAGCCGAAGCCCTTCTGATAGTCGCGCGGGCCGCCGCGGCCCTCGACCAGCCATTGCGCGAGGTCGAGCTGGGCGGTGTCGAAATTCTGCCTTGCCGCCTTCTCGAGGAATTCACGGGCCCTGGCGTCGTCCTTGGCCTTGCCGCCGACGCCATTGGCGTAGGCCTGCGCCAGCGCATATTGCGCGTCGGCGATGCCGGCCTCGGCGGCGCGCTCGTAATAGGTCATCGCCCGCGACAGGTCGCCGGGGTTTTCCTTGACCAGAAGCTGCGCGAAATTGAACTGGGCGAGCGGATTGCCGGCCTCGGCCGCCGCCTGCATCAGCGCATGGGCTTCCTTCTCGTCCTTGGTCACGAAGTTGCCGTCGAGCAGCATCAGCGCATACTGGAACTGGGCTTCCGGCACGCCGCGCTCGGCCGCCGCTGCATACCATTTCGCCGCCTCCCCGGCGTTGAGCGGCACGCCGAGCCCGCGCGCCAGCAGTTCGGCCACCAGCGTCTGCGCGGCCGGGTCGCCGTTCTGCGCGCGGGGCAGGGCCAGATTGTAGGCCGTCTTGTAGAGGCCGCGCTGATAGGCGCCGTAGGCCTCGTCGATCTGCTTGCCGAAGCGGGCGGGGTCGAGGTCGGGCAGGGGCCTCGGTTCGTCGGTGGTGGCGGGCTGGGGCAGCGGCCGGTCGCCCTTGACGGCACCGCCCGCTTCGTCCTTGACCATCGCGCCGGCCGGGGTCTCGACGGCACCGGCGGTGCCGGGGCCGATGCACAGCGATGCCAGGATCGGGATCAGAACCAGGCCGGGCCGCCTTGCCACGTCAGTCTCCAAAGCGCGGCGCCGTCTCGTCGAGCAGCGCGTTGGCGCGGGCGACGGCCGCGCGGGGATCGGTGCCGTCGGCGAAGACGGCGGCGGAAAGCGCCACGAACTCGGCGCCGGTGGCGGCCACGGTCGTCACGGACGCGATGTCGGAGCCGCCCATGACGATGCAGGGGATCTCCACCATTTCCGCCCACCAGGCGCCGAGGGTGAGGTTGCGCGGATGGGGTGCCGGCTCGCTGTCGTAGCCGAAGCGCCCGAAGAACATGTAGTCGGGACCTTCCTCGCCAAGCTCCAGCGCCTCGTCGCGGGTCTTGACGCCGCCGGTGCCGACCATCATGCGCTCCTGCGCGCGCTCGATGGTGTCGGCCAGTTCCTGCCGCTTGCCCTCGATGTGGATGCCGTCGGCCTTGACGCGTCCGGCCACGCGGCTGTCGCCGGCGATGATGGCGGCGGCGCCGGCTGCCTGCGCCAGCGGCACCAGCTTTTCGGCGGCGCGCTGGAAGGCGGCATCGTCGAGCGGGCCCTGCGGCAGGAGCACCGAGGCGACGTCGCCGCCCTCGAGGGCCTCGGCGAGCCGGCCGGCATCGGTGCCGGGCATGACGATGAGGACGAGGCGGCAGCGGTCTGGAGGCGTTTGCGGGTTCATGGCCGTTCCGGTGTTTCGCCCGGCCCTATGCAGGGCGAAATTGGTTGCATTGCGGCATAGAACAAAGCGCAACCGTTGAACAGGGCGGGCAGGCCTGCAGGGGTGCGTGCCGGTGCCGCGCTGGGCCTTTGAACCAAAAAACATGCGCCCCGTTAAGCGCTCATTAAGCTTTACGGTTGTTTACTATGTGCATCCAGTGATCTGGATTCTTACCGAGTGGTTGGAGCCACTTTGTTTGACGCCTCCCTGTTAACTCCTGAGAGCCGCCTTACCCGCGGCTCTTTTTTTGTCCTGCGGCGCCCTGTGTGCCGATTCGGGCACGCAGCCTGTTCATATTAACCCTTCATTAAGTATAGGCTTGCCTTGCGGGACGGCGAGGCGCATTTGTTGGCTCGGAAGCCGTATAGGGTGGCAGTCATGCCGTGGGGGCGAATCACTCCCGGGCAAGACCAGGGTGCGTCATGAATCGAACTACACAGGAAAGCGCGAACACGATCAAACTGGCCGAGCGCCGTATCTTCTCGCAGTCCTTCCAGCCGCTCTACAATGAAGGCATGGGGCTCGTGGAGCAGGCCGCCGAATATCTGGATTCGCGCGGACGCAGCGAGGCGCGGAAACTCAGCCGGCTGGCCGCGACGCTCTATGCCGCCGAATCGATGCGGCTGACCACGCGGCTGATGCAGATCGCCTCCTGGCTTCTGCTCCAGCGCGCCGCCAATTCCGGCGAGATGACGCGCGACCAGGTGGCGGCCGAAAAGGCCAAGGTGCGCCTTGACACGGTTTCCGCCCATGAGGACGCCGAGGGCTGGAGCGAACTGCCGGTCGAGTTCGTCGATCTGGTGCGCCGCTCGCTGCGTCTGCAGTCGCTGGTCAAGCGCATGGACGAGGAAGTCTATGGCGATGCCCTGCCGCAGGCGCTGGAGCGCGGCAGCCCGGTGTTCGACCAGATCTCGCTGCTCAACACCGCCTTCGCGCGGGGATAACCCCTTACTGCGTTTCTGGTTTGTTCACATTTCGCTGGCAAGTCTGCCGCCGGTGAATAGAGTGGACGATCATGGCGGAAACGATTCGGATCATCGGCATCGACCCGGGGCTTCGGCGCACCGGCTGGGGCATCGTGGAGAGCCTCGGCAATTCGCTGCGCTTCGTGGCTTCCGGCTCCGTCTGCTCGGACGACAAGGCGACGCTGGCCTCGCGCCTGTGCCAGTTGCACGAGGGCCTGTCGCAGGTGCTGCACCGGGCCATGCCGCATGAGGCGGCGGTGGAGCAGACCTTCGTCAACAAGGATGCGACGGCGACGCTGAAGCTCGGCCAGGCGCGCGGCGTCGCCATGCTGGTGCCGGCGCTGGCCGGCCTGCCGGTGGCCGAATATGCCCCCAATGCGGTCAAGAAGGCGGTAATCGGCGTCGGCCATGGCGACAAGAAGCAGATCCACATGATGGTCAAGGTGCTGATGCCCAAGGCCGTGTTCGAGACCCACGACGCGGCCGATGCGCTCGCCATCGCCATCTGCCATGCCCATCACCGGCAAAGCGTGGCATACCGGCTGAAGCAGATCGCTTAGGAAGGACGGGGAGGGGGCATGATCGGCAAGCTGAAGGGTACGGTGGACGAAATCGACGAGGATCATTGCATCGTCGATGTGCACGGCGTCGGCTATGTCGCCTTCTGCTCGGCGCGCACGCTGGCCTCGCTGCCCGCGCCCGGCGAGGCGGTGGTGCTGTTCATCGAGACCTATGTGCGCGAGGACATGATCCGGCTCTACGGTTTCCGCACCGCGCTGGAGCGGGAATGGTTTCGCATGCTGTCGACCAGTGTGCAGGGCGTGGGCGCCAAGGTGGCGCTGTCGGTGCTGTCGACGCTGTCACCGGCCGATCTCGCCAATGCGATTGCGCTGCGCGACATCGCCATGGTCAGCCGGGCCCCCGGCGTCGGCAAGAAGGTGGCCGAGCGCATCGTCACCGAGCTGAAGAACAAGGCGCCCGCCTATGCCGGCGAGGCGACCGGCACCATCGGCCTCAAGCAGGAACTGGGCGAGGGCGTCGCACCGGCGCCGGTGGCCGACGCGGTTTCGGCGCTGGTCAATCTCGGCTATGCACGCGACATCGCCGCCAATGCGGTGGCCGCCGCGCTGAAGGCGGCCGGCGAAGGCGCCGATTCGGCCAAGCTCATCCGTTTCGGCCTGAAGGAGCTGGCGCGGTGAGGCACGGCTTGCCCGATACATCGCGGCATGGCAGGACAGCGCCATGAGCACCGCCCCCCGCCTCATCTCGTCCGAAAAGCGCGGCGAGGATGCCGACCAGACGCTGCGGCCGCAGACGCTCGACGATTTCGTCGGCCAGGCGGCGGCGCGCGCCAACCTGAAAGTGTTCATCGAGGCGGCCAAGGGGCGCGGCGACGCGCTCGACCACGTGCTGTTCGTCGGCCCGCCGGGGCTCGGCAAGACCACGCTCGCCCAGATCATGGCGCGCGAGATGGGCGTCAATTTCCGCTCCACCTCCGGCCCGGTGATCGCCAAGGCGGGCGACCTCGCCGCCCTGCTCACCAATCTCGAAGACCGCGACGTGCTGTTCATCGACGAGATTCATCGTCTCAGCCCGGCGGTGGAGGAAATCCTCTATCCGGCGATGGAGGATTTCCAGCTCGACCTGATCATCGGCGAGGGGCCGGCGGCGCGCTCGGTCAAGATCGACCTCGCCCGTTTCACGCTGGTGGCGGCGACGACGCGGCTCGGCCTGCTCACCAATCCGCTGCGCGACCGCTTCGGCATTCCGGTGCGGCTCAATTTCTATACGGTCGACGAACTGGAGACGATCGTGCGGCGCGGTGCGCGCATCCTTAGCCTGCCGATGAGCGACGACGGCGCCGTCGAGATCGCGCGCCGGGCGCGCGGCACGCCGCGCATCGCCGGCCGGCTTCTGCGGCGGGTGCGTGATTTCGCCACGGTGGCGGGCGCCGAGTCGGTCAACCGCAAGATCGCCGACGAGGCGCTGCTGCGCCTCGAAGTGGACGGGCTCGGCCTCGACGCGCTCGACCGCCGCTACCTTTTCATGATCGCCTCGAACTTCGGCGGCGGGCCGGTCGGCATCGAGACCATCGCGGCCGCGCTCTCTGAGCCGCGCGACGCCATCGAGGACATCATCGAGCCCTATCTGATCCAGCAGGGCTTCATCCAGCGCACGCCGCGCGGCCGCATCCTCACCGCCAATGCCTGGCGGCATCTGGGGCTGGAGGCGCCGCGCGACATCGCCCAGCAGCAGATCGGCCTGTTCGAGGACGAATGAGCGCGCGAGACGACATTCCGCCGGGGCTCTCCGGCGAGTTGACCCCCTTCGGCCACCGGCTCAAGGCGCGGGTCTACTATGCCGACACCGATTTCTCGGGCGTCGTCTACCATGCGCGCTATCTGGAGTTCTTCGAGCGCGGCCGCTCGGATTTCCTGCGTCTCGTCGGTGTCCACCACACCGAGCTTGCCGCCGGCGATCGCGGCGAGAAGATCGTGTGGGTGGTGCGGCGCATGGAAATCGACTTCCGCGCGCCGGCCCGCATCGACGACATCCTGACCGTCGAGACGCGCACACTGGAGGTGTCGGGCGCGCGCATCACCATGGCCCAGCAGTTGAAGCGGGGCGAGGAGCTCCTGGTCGAAGCGCGCGTCGAAGCCGCCATCATCGGCGAGAATGGCCGTCCGCGCCGTTTTCCCAAGGACTGGATCGCCGCCTTCATGCCGGCGACGATTTGAAGCGCGGCAGGCGAATCCTCACGATCGCGACGGATAACCGGCGTTGGGGCGGAACCGTCCCCCATCCGCTGTCGTCATCCCGGCCGAGCGCAGCAGGAGCCGGGATCCATTCCGGTCGGCCGACGATTGCCCCGGCAACGCCGCGGCATGGATTTCCGACACTCTCCATTCGCTTCGCTCATTAGGAGACCGGGAATGACGGATAGGTTTTACCCCTCGTCATTCTCGACCTTGGAGCGACCGCAGGGAGCGGAAAGTGTCGGGAATCCATGCCGGAGCCTTGAAATGTCACGGAATGGCTCCGCTGCGCTGCGGCTTCCGGGATGATGTCGGGACGCAGATCGGCGCGGACGAGATGGCGTCGTGAGAGGACGTGATCTTCCTAACGCATCCTTAACCATAACAGTCCATGAAGGAATTGACGAAAATCGAAGGAATCGGCGCGCCTTCCTTTTACCAACATTTGCCGTGAAAAGGCCGCGAATGGCGCTCATCGCAGGCATATCCGGCGGGGTTGGGGCGCGCGTGACCATGAAGGGTTAAGCGTCGCGGGCCGGCGGGAGCCCCGGTCCGTGAAGTTTTAAGGAATGTTTGGATGGAAAACATCGCTCTCGCCGAACCGGCGGCGTCGCTGTCGATCTGGGCCCTGTTCATGCAGGCCAACTGGGTGGTCAAGCTGGTCATGATCGGCCTGCTCGGCGCCTCGGTCTGGACCTGGGCGATCATCTTCGACAAGGTCGTCTCCTACGGCCGCATGCGCATGGCGCTCAACCGCTTCGAGCAGGTCTTCTGGTCGGGCCAGTCGCTGGAGGAGCTTTACCGCACCCTCTCCGACCGCAAGACCACCGGCATGGGCTCGATCTTCGTCGCCGCTATGCGCGAGTGGAAGAAGAGCTTCGAGAAGGGCGCCAAGTCGCCGCTCGGGCTGCAGACCCGCATCGACAAGGCGATGGACCTGGCGCTGACGCGCGAGATGGAGCGGCTGGAGGGCAATCTCGGCTTCCTCGCCACCATCGGCTCGTCGGCACCCTTCATCGGCCTGTTCGGCACGGTGATCGGCATCATGACCTCGTTCCAGGCCATCGCCGGTTCGAAATCGACCAGCCTGGCGGTGGTGGCGCCCGGCATCGCGGAGGCGCTTCTGGCGACGGCCATCGGCCTGCTGGCGGCCATTCCCGCCGTCATCGCCTACAACAAGCTGTCGTCCGATGCGGGCAAGCTGGCCGGGCGCATGGAGGGCTTCGCCGACGAGTTCTCCGCCATACTCTCGCGCCAAATCGATGAAAAAGTCGCCAGAGCTGCTTGAGGTTTGCAAATGGGAATGTCTGTAGGCACGGGCGGCGGTGGCCGGGGCGGACGCGGACGGCGCGGCCGCCGCAACACGCTGATGTCGGAAATCAACGTCACGCCCTTCGTGGACGTGATGCTGGTGCTGTTGATCATCTTCATGGTGGCGGCGCCGCTGCTCACCGTGGGCGTGCCCATCGACCTGCCCGAAACGCAGGCCAGGCCGATGAACTCCGATACCCAGCCGATCACCGTTTCGGTCAACGACAAGGGCCAGGTCTACCTTCAGGAAACCGAGATCGGCGTCGACGAGGTGGTGCCGCGGCTCGAGGCCATCGCCCAGACCGGCTATGAGGAGCGTATCTATGTGCGCGGCGACAAGACCGCCGATTACGGCACGGTGATGCAGGTCATGGCCCGCATCTCGGCGGCCGGCTACAAGAATCTCGGCCTCGTCACCCTTCAGGAACAGGATCAGTAATCTTGAAGGCAAGCCTCACCACATCGCTGGCCTTGCATGCGGCGGTGCTGGCTTTCGGGCTGGTGTCGCTGTCGGCGCCCGCCGCCTTCGAGGTGAGCGATGTCGAATCGCTGCCGGTCGATATCGTGCCGCTGGAGGAACTGACCCAGATCCAGCAGGGCGACAAGCAGGCGCCGATGAACGAGAAGCCGGCGCCGACGCCGACCCAGCGTCCCGACGTCGTTGCCGACGCCCGCGAGATCGGCGAAAACACGGTCGACACCGACAAGCCGGTGACGCCCGACCCCAAGCCGGTGCCGGTGGACAACGCCTCCGCGCCGCCGCCCTCGCCGACGCCGCAGGAGAAGCCGGCTCCCGAAGAGGTCGAGAAGCCGAAGGAGGAGCCGAAGCCGGTTCCCGCCACCGACCTCAATCCCGTTCCGCAGCCGCGCGAGGAAGTGAAGCCCGACCCGGTCAAGCAGCCCGAGCCCAAGCCGGAGCCGGTGAAGCAACCGGAGCCGGCGCCGAAGCCGGCCGAAGAGAAGGTGGCCGAGGCCAAGCCAGAACCCGCCAAGCCCGACGCCGTCGCCGAGGCGATCGCGGCCGAGGAAAAGCCGGTCGAGGCGGCGCAACTGCCCAATTCGGCGCCCGTCCCGGAAGCCAAGCCGCGCCCGCGCCCGGCCGAGGCGCAGACCGCCAAGGCGCCGGAGCGCAAGGATTCCGACAAGCCGGCCAAGGAAGCCGCCTCGCGCCCGAAGTCCGACGAGAAGGACTTCAACGCCGACGAGATCGCCGCCCTGCTCGACAAGCGCAAGCCGTCCGGCGGCGGCGCCAAGCGCTCGTCCGAACAGGCCTCGCTCGGCGGCACCAAGACCACCGGCGGCAACCGGCTGTCGCAGAACGAGATGGATGCGCTGCGCCAGAAGCTCGGCGGCTGCTGGAGCATTCCGGCCGGCGTCGACGATGCCGGCATGCTGAAGGTATCGGTGCGTTTCCGGCTCGACCGTTCGGGCACGCTGGAAGGACGCCCGGAAGTGATTGCCGGCGGCGCGTCTTCCGGCCCCGGCCGCACGGCCGCCGAATCGGCGGTGCGCGCGGTGCAGAAGTGCGCGCCCTTCAACCTGCCTGCCGACAAATACGACAGCTGGGCGGAAGTGGTGGTCAATTTCGACCCGAGCGACATGTTCTGATCGCCGGACAGGAACCAATGAGGCTGAAAGCATGAAGACACTGCTCAAGACGCTCATGATGGTCGCAGCCCTTGCCGGCGCGGCCACCGGGCTCGCCATCGGCCCCGCCAACGCGCTGGTGGAGATCGATGTCAACAAGGGCACGATCGAGCCGTTGCCGATCGCCATCACCGACTTCATCGCCGGAGATGCGCTGGGCGCCGAGATCTCGTCCATCGTCACCGCCGACCTGAAGCGCTCGGGCCTGTTCGCGCCGATCGACAAGGGTGCCTTCATCGAGAAGATCTCCAACCCGGACGCGGCGCCGCGCTTCGACGACTGGAAGGTCATCAACGCCCAGGCGCTGGTGACCGGCCGCGTCAGCAAGGAAGGCGACGGCCGCATCCGCGCCGAATACCGGCTGTGGGACACCTTCGCCGGCCAGCAGCTTTCGGGCGAGCAGTTCTTCGCCAACGGCGCCAACACGCGGCGCGTCGCCCATATCATCGCCGACGCCATCTATGAGCGGCTGACCGGCGAGAAAGGCTATTTCGACACCCGCGTGGTCTTCATCGACGAGTCCGGGCCGAAGGATTCGCGCAAGAAGCGGCTGGCCATCATGGACCAGGACGGCGCCAATGCGCGCTTCCTGTCCGACGGGCGTGCCATCGTGATGACGCCGCGTTTCTCGCCGAACCGGCAGGAAATCACCTACATGTCCTATGAGAGCGGGCAGCCGCGCGTCTACCTGCTGCAGCTCGAGACAGGGCAGCGCGAGCTGGTCGGCAATTTCCCCGGCATGACCTTCGCGCCGCGCTTCTCGCCGGACGGCCAGCGGGTGATCATGAGCCTGATGCGCGAGGACGGCAATTCGAACATCTATGCGATGGACCTGAGGAGCCGCAACACCACGCGCCTGACCAACTCCAACGCCATCGACACCTCGCCCTCCTATTCGCCGGACGGGTCCAAGATCGTCTTCACCTCGGACCGCGGCGGCCGTCCCCATATCTACGTGATGGGCGCCGACGGCTCCGGCCAGACCCGCATCTCCTTCGGCGAGGGCAGCTATTCGACGCCGGTGTGGTCTCCGCGCGGCGACCTGATCGCCTTCACCAAGCAGTCGGGCGGCCAGTTCCAGATCGGCGTGATGCGCACCGACGGCTCTGGCGAGCGCATCCTGACCTCCGGCTTCCTTCAGGAAGGTCCGACCTGGGCGCCGAACGGCCGCGTCATCATGTATCTGAAGCAGGCTGCGGGGACCGGCGGGCCGAAGCTCTATTCGGTCGACCTCACCGGCCGCAACGAGCAGCAGATTCCCTCGCCCAACTTCGCGTCGGACCCGGCCTGGTCGCCGCTGCTCGACTGATTCCGGCAAGCGGGCGGAACGTGACAAATCCGCCCGGTTTCCGGCTTTTCGGCCACATTCGGCCGCAAAATGGCGTTCCGGCGGATAGCGGCCCAGATTTCGCCTCTTTGTCGTCATCTGGCTGCCAGTCGAAATGACAGGGGCGGGCATTCTGGGGGCGCGCCGGATGCGTGAACCGAATTTTAACCGTGTTCCTTGAATGCCGGTTAACCGAAACGTGGTTACTGGCAGATCAACGAAATCACTCGAATGCGAAGGAGAGGCGGGATGCGCCGTATCGCAAAACTTGCTGCAAACCCGGTGATGGTCGCGCTCGTCGCCTCGTTGGCGATTGCCGGCTGTGCCTCCAAGAAGACCCCCAACAGCGCGGCCGAACTCGGCCTCGGCGGCGGCGCGGCGACGCCCGGCTCGGCCCAGGACTTCACCGTCAATGTCGGCGACCGCATCTTCTTCGACCTCGACTCCTCGTCCATCCGCGCCGACGCCCAGCAGACGCTGGCCCGCCAGGCCCAGTGGCTCAACCGCTACAGCCAGTATTCGATCGTCATCGAAGGCCATGCCGACGAGCGCGGCACCCGCGAATACAACCTGGCGCTCGGCGCCCGCCGCGCCGCCGCGACCCGCGATTACCTCGCCTCGCAGGGCGTCTCCGCGGCCCGCATGAAGACGATTTCCTACGGCAAGGAGCGCCCGGTCGCCGTCTGCGACGACATTTCCTGCTGGTCGCAGAACCGCCGTGCCGTCACCACGCTGGGCGGCGCCGGCTCCTGAGCCGATCCGCAGTTTCAGACCAATGAGAAAGGCGGCCTTCATGGCCGCCTTTTTGGTTGAAATCGCCTGTTTTCGGCGAATGCCGCCACCCCGAAACCGGCCTGCATGTTCGGGAGACGCGCTCTAAACAAAATTTGGCCGAAGTCTCGCGCCCTGCTAGAAACGGTGCCGTCCGCCTTCGCCCGAAGCCGGACGCCAAACCCGGGTTTTATTCAAATGGCGAGAGGCTCATGCATCTAAGAACAATCCTGAGCGGCACGCTGGCGGCGCTGCTCCTGTCCGGCGCGGCCGCCATGGCCAGCGACACCGGACGGGCGGCGCCCGAGCGCGGCGGCTTTTCCTTCAGGCTGCCGGGCGTGGAACTGCCCGGCCTGTTCGGCGCGAAGAAGGACGAAGGCAGCGTGCAGCTTGCCCAGAGCGGCGGCATGACGGGGCTGGAGGAGCAGATACGCGCCCTCAACGGCAAGGTCGAGGAGCTCAACTTCCAGATCCTGCAGATGCAGGAGCAGATCCGCAAGCAGCAGGAGGACAACGAGTTCCGCCTCCAGCAGCTCGAGGAAGGCGGCGGCCAGGGCGGCCAGCGCAAGTCCGATGCCGGCTCTTCCGACACCTCCGTGGCGGGCGTGCCCGCCGCCCCCGGCACCCCGACCTCCGGCGACAGCGCCGGGGGTTCGACCGTCGAGGACATCATCGTCGATTCGGGCGACGGCGAGCCTGGCCAGGTCATCCCCGGCACACCGCCGAAGAATTTCGGCACCATCACCGTCGACAAGGACGGCAATGTCGTCGATGCCGGCGCCGGCACCCAGTCCGTGAACCCGGCTGCGCCGGATGCGCCGGCCAGCGCCGCGCAACCCTCGGACAATTCGGGCGCCGTGGTTGCGGCCCTGCCGCGCACCGACGATCCGCAGGAGCTCTACCGCAATTCCTACCAGTTCATCCTGTCGGGCGACTACGGCACCGCCGAAGCCGGGTTCCGCGACCACATCGACCGCTTCCCCAAGGATTCCAACGCGGCCGACGCGCACTACTGGCTGGGCGAGGCGCTGCTGGGGCAGCAGAAATACCGCGATGCGGCCGAGGTCTTCCTGGCGGCGAGCAAGAGCTATCCCAAGGCCAAGAAAGCGCCAGACATGCTGCTCAAGCTCGGCGTTTCGCTGGTCGGCTTGAAGCAGCGCGACGTGGCCTGCGCCACCTTCGCCGAGATCGGCAAGCGCTACCCCAACGCCTCCGCATCCCTGAAGGAGCGCGTCAAGCAGGAACGGGCGCTCGCGTCGTGCTGACGCTGGAAGCCGAACCGGACCACGATGCCCGACCGTTCCTCGATATCGATTTTTCTGGCGGCGCTGTCGTCGCGATTTCCGGCGGCAGCGATTCGACCGCCCTTCTCATCCTTCTGAAAGACCATTTCCGAGCCCGTTGGCCTGCCGCGAAGCTTGTCGCGGTGACGATCGACCATGCGCTCCGCGCTGCCTCGCACGATGAAGCGCTACAGGTCGGGCGGCTGTGCGCCGGCCTCGGCATCGAGCACCGCATCCGCGTCTGGGACGGGCCGAAGCCGCGATCCGGCATTGCCGCCGCCGGGCGCGAGGCCCGCTATCGCCTGCTGGCCACGGTCGCGCGCGAGGAAGGCGTCGGCATGGTGGTGAGCGGCCACACCGCCGACGATCAGGCCGAGACCGTCGCCATGCGGCTGGAGCGCAGCGAAGACGCGCGCGGGCTGGCCGGCATGGCGCCCGCCACGCTCTATGACGACGAGGTCTGGATCGTGCGGCCGCTGCTCAGGCTTCGCCGCGCGCAATTGCGCGACATGCTGCGGCAAAGGGGCGTCGGCTGGATCGACGACCCGACCAACGAGGACCGGACCTATGAGCGGCCGCGGGTGCGCGCCGCCCTCGATGGCGAAGGGTTCGCCACGGCCATGCGGCTGGCCGCCGAGGCGGCGCGCAAGCGATGCGATCTGGGCGCGCGGGCCGCACGGTTGATCCGCCGCCATGCCGCGCAGCCGATCAGCGGGCTGGTCCATCTGCAACCTGCCTTTGTCGGGGAGCCGGACCGTGAGGCCGCGGCCTATGCGCTGCGTCTGCTGCTTGCCGCGGTGGGCGGCCTGCCGCAGCTTGCCGATACGGAGCGGGCCGAGGCGCTGCTCGCGGCACTGGCGGAAGGAACCTCGTCCCGGGCGACGCTCGCACGGGTGCTCATCGACGCAAGGCGCGGCGCAATTTTCCTGCTGCGCGAGGCGCGCGGCCTGCCGGAGCCGATGCCGGCGGTCGACGGCTTCCTGTGGGATGGCCGCCGCAGGATCACTTTGCGCGACAGCGCTGGTTCAGTGGTGATCGTCGCTGCCGGCGGCACGGAGGCCCTGCCGGCGACAGGGGCGCTCCCGCGACAGGTGCCCAAAAGCCTCGCGCGCGCCGCCCTTGCCGCGGAACCGGCCGTCTGGCGCGATGGCCGATGCCTTGGCCGGCAAGGCGCGGGGATCGCGACCGTGCCGGTGGTTGCGCCCTTCGCCCGTTTCCTTCCCGGCTTCGACCTCGAGCCGGCGCGGGCGCTGGCGCAGTTGGCGGGCGCGGCGCCAATTCCTTACCCGCCCTTGGAACCGTCTTCGCCTTGCGCCCCGCGACGATAGGACATGGCATGGCCTTAACCGATTGTCGTGCTTTTGCTTGGCAAGGGGTTATGGGCCACCTATGTTAGGCGAAGGCTCCTTTCAACGACGCGTGCCCGACGGCCGCCAACAGGACAATCGATGAATCCGAACTACCGCAACCTTGCGCTCTGGGCGATCATAGCGGTCCTGCTCATCGCTCTCTTCAACCTGTTCCAGACGCCGCAGACGCGCGGAGCCGCGACCGACATTCCTTATTCGCAGTTCCTGCAGGACGTTCAGTCGGGTCGCGTCAAGTCCGTGACCATCGCCGGCGATCGCATCAGCGGCTCCTTTGGCGACAGCGCCTCGGGCTTCCAGACCTATTCGCCGGGCGACCCGACGCTGGTTTCGCGGCTGGAGGCCAAGGGCGTGACCATCAATGCCCGCCCGGAAACCGACGGTTCCAACACGCTGTTCGGCTATCTGCTGTCGTGGCTGCCGATGATCCTGATCCTCGGCGTGTGGATTTTCTTCATGCGCCAGATGCAGTCCGGATCGGGCCGCGCCATGGGCTTCGGCAAGTCCAAGGCCAAGCTGCTCACCGAGGCGCATGGCCGCGTCACCTTCGCCGACGTCGCCGGCGTCGACGAGGCCAAGCAGGACCTTGAGGAGATCGTGGAATTCCTGCGCGATCCGCAGAAGTTCCAGCGCCTCGGCGGCAAGATTCCGCGCGGCGTGCTGCTCGTCGGCCCGCCCGGCACCGGCAAGACCTTGCTGGCGCGCTCGGTCGCCGGCGAGGCCAATGTGCCGTTCTTCACCATTTCGGGCTCGGACTTCGTCGAGATGTTCGTCGGCGTCGGCGCCAGCCGCGTGCGCGACATGTTCGAGCAGGCCAAGAAGAATTCGCCCTGCATCATCTTCATCGACGAGATCGACGCGGTCGGCCGTCACCGCGGCGCCGGCCTCGGCGGCGGCAATGACGAGCGCGAGCAGACGCTGAACCAGCTGCTGGTCGAGATGGACGGTTTCGAATCCAACGAATCGATCATCCTGATCGCCGCCACCAACCGGCCCGACGTGCTGGATCCGGCGCTGCTGCGTCCCGGCCGCTTCGACCGCCAGGTGGTGGTGCCGAATCCCGACATCGTCGGCCGCGAGAAGATCCTCAAGGTCCATGTCCGCAACGTGCCGCTGGCGCCCAATGTCGATCTCAAGGTGCTGGCGCGCGGCACGCCGGGCTTCTCCGGCGCCGACCTGATGAACCTCGTCAACGAGGCCGCGCTGATGGCGGCGCGCCGCAACAAGCGGCTCGTCACCATGGCCGAGTTCGAGGACGCCAAGGACAAGATCATGATGGGCGCGGAGCGCCGCTCCTCGGCCATGACCCAGGCCGAGAAGGAGCTGACCGCCTATCACGAGGCCGGCCACGCCATCCTGGCGCTCAACGTGCCGTCGGCCGACCCGCTGCACAAGGCGACCATCATCCCGCGCGGCCGGGCGCTCGGCATGGTCATGCAGCTCCCCGAGGGCGACCGCTACTCGATGAGCTACAAATACATGATCTCGCGCCTGGCCATCATGATGGGCGGCCGCGTGGCCGAGGAAATCAAGTTCGGCAAGGAGAACATCACCTCCGGCGCGTCCTCCGACATCGAGCAGGCCACCAAGCTGGCGCGCGCCATGGTCACCCGCTGGGGCTTCTCCGACAAGCTCGGCCAGGTCGCCTATGGCGAGAATCAGGAAGAGGTTTTCCTCGGCCATTCGGTGGCGCGCACGCAAAACGTCTCCGAGGAGACGGCGCAACTCATCGACGCCGAGGTGCGCCGCCTGATCGACGAGGCCTATTCGACCGCCACGTCGATCCTGACCAAGAAGAAGAAGGACTGGATCGCGCTGGCCGAAGGCCTGCTCGAATACGAGACCCTGTCGGGCGACGAGATCCAGGAACTGCTGGCCGGCAACAAGCCGTCGCGTGACCTGGGCGACGACACGCCGACCAGCCGCGGCTCGGCCGTTCCCAAGGCCGGCGGCACCGCCAAGGGCAAGAAGAAGGGGTCCGAGCCGGAAGGCGGCATGGAGCCCCAGCCGCAGGGCTGAGTCGCCACAAGACCGGGCGATATCGATGGACGCCGCGCCCTGCGCGGCGTTCCCGTTTTTGGGCGATGGCCCACAAAGCGCCATTTTTTGCCGGGAAACGATGCGCAAACAGCAGGAAATCGGGTGATTGCAGGAAAGCGTTTGCAATTTTAGCAAACTGTTTACCCGCCGATGATGACCATTGCGCGTACAAATTGATGGCTGACCCGGTATCCGTTGTGGCATTAGGGCATGTCTGCCGAAAGCGGCATAGGTTTCGGGCCGCGGACTGCAGGGACCCGAAACGGGTCAGGCAAATCTGAAAGACCGCGGCGCGCTCCGGGGGCGTTGTCCGGTCGGCAAGGAAAGCATTTCATGGGACGTTATTTCGGCACTGACGGTATCCGGGGACGGGCCAACAAGTTTCCGATGACGGCGGAGATCGCCATGCGCGTCGGCATGGCGGCGGGCCTGTCGTTCCAGCGCGGCAGCCATCGCCACCGCGTCGTGCTCGGCAAGGACACGCGCCTTTCCGGCTACATGATCGAGAACGCGCTGGTCGCCGGCCTGTGCGCGGCGGGCATGGACGTGTTCCTGCTCGGCCCGATCCCGACTCCGGCCGTTGCCATGCTGGTGCGCTCGCTGCGCGCCGACATCGGCGTCATGATCTCGGCCTCCCACAATCCCTATCAGGACAACGGCATCAAGCTGTTCGGCCCCGACGGCTACAAGCTTTCCGACGAGATCGAGGAACGCATCGAGGCGCTGCTCGACGACGGCGTCGACATGGCGCTGGCCGATCCGGACGCGCTGGGCCGGGCCAAGCGCGTCGACGGCGTGCACGACCGTTACATCGAATTCGCCAAGCGCACGCTGCCGCGGTCCATGTCGCTGGCGGGCCTGCGCATCGTCGTCGACTGCGCCAACGGCGCGGCCTACAAGGTGGCGCCGGCGGCGCTGTGGGAACTGGGCGCCGAGGTCGTCGCCATCAACGACGACCCCAACGGCTTCAACATCAACAAGGAATGCGGCTCGACCCATCCGGCCGGACTGCAGAAGAAGGTGCACGAAGTGCGTGCCGACATCGGCATCGCGCTCGACGGCGATGCCGACCGCGTGGTCATCGTCGACGAGAACGGCGAGATCGTCGACGGCGACCAGATCATGGCGCTGATCGCCGAATCCTGGCACCAGAACGGCCGCCTGGCCGGCGGCGGCGTGGTGTCGACCGTGATGTCCAATCTGGGGCTGGAACGGTTCCTCGAAGGGCTCAAGCTCCAGCTTCACCGCACCAAGGTCGGCGACCGCTATGTGGTCGAGCACATGCGCGCCAACAATCTCAATGTCGGCGGCGAGCAGTCCGGCCACATCGTTCTGTCCGACTTCTCCACCACCGGCGACGGCCTGGTCTCGGCGCTGCAGGTCCTGGCCTGCATCAAGCGCCAGAACAAGCCGGTCAGCGAGGTGGCGAAGAAGTTCGAGCCGGTGCCGCAGCTTCTGAAGAACGTGCGCATTTCCGGCGGCGCGCCGCTGGAGGACAGCCAGGTCAAGGAAGCCATCGAGGAAGCGCGCAACCGGCTGGGCAAGACCGGGCGCCTCGTCATCCGGCCCTCCGGCACCGAGCCGCTGATCCGCGTCATGGCCGAGGGCGACGACCGCAATCTGGTCGAGACGGTGGTGGACGACATCGTCCATGTCATCTCGCAGGTCCGCAGCGCCGCCTGAACGGTTTTGCCGACTGACCATGCAGGATCGCCCGGCCTCGTGCCGGGCGTTTGCGTTGGACTGTTTTTTCAGGCAGTTCAGGCTGCAAGCGGGGCAATCGCTTATGGCCGCGCGGCGGAAGTACCCCCACCCCTAACCCCTCCCCACAAGGGGGGGAGGGGGATTCTGCGAGGCCGGCATTCGGCATCAAATGCCGAAGATTGTGGCAGCGACACAGATGAAATCGTTCCCCTCCCCCTTGTGGGGTGGGGGTATTCCCGCCGCGATAACCTTGCCGGAAGCGGAAAGGGGCGCGCCGGAGTTACCAACGGCGTTCACAGAGACTGCAAGACGGAGGAGGCTGGACGAGGGCAATTCCGCATGAACCTGAATTGCTCCATCGCAGGAGGCCAGCTAACTTCTTGTTAGCCTTAACGGTCATTTAACCGGCATGGTTAACAATGCTCCCTTGAAAGGCGGCTGGGGTTTACCTTTTCTCGACCAGCGCCAACCTCGGGAGTTGGTGACATGAAGCTCAAGACTTGCATCGCGACGATGCTGGCGACCGCACCGGCCGCTCTGATGACCACAGGAGCCCTTGCGGCCGATTACGATCCGCCGATCTTCGTGGAGGAAGCGCCCGAATATGTGCCGGTCGAGGTCGGCTCGGGCTGGTATCTGCGCGGCGACGTCGCCTATCTGCCGGAAAAAAGCTACAAGCATGTCGATTTTGGCTCGCCGGACATCAGCTATTCGGAGCGCGAAAAGCCGGTCTTCGCCAGCCTCGGCTTCGGCTACCACTTCAACGACTATCTGCGTGGCGACGTGAATGTCGGCTGGCTGCCGGGCAACAAGATCGACGTCGGCCTGTCCACGGCGGATGAATTCGCAACTGCCCGCGTGAAGAACAGCGCCTGGACGGCGATGGTCAACGGCTATGTCGATCTGGGAACCTATGTCGGCCTCACCCCCTATATCGGCGCCGGCATCGGCGTGATGCAGACGAGGAGCAGCCTGTCTCTCGACTACCAGGACTTGAACGATCCGAGCAACGATGTCTCGGCCTATGGCCGCAGGAACGAATATGCCTTCGCCTATTCGCTCAATGCCGGCGCGGCCTACCAGATCACGGACAATCTGGTGCTCGACGTGGGCTATCAGTATCTGTCCGCACCGGACGCCAAGTATTTCGCACTGGACGGCGCCGACGAAAGCGTGGTGCGAAAGGGCGTCGACAGCCATCAGATCAAGGTCGGCCTGCGCTACGATCTGTGGTGAGGGATCCATCCCGCATCGACTGCGAAAGGGGCGGGCTTCGGTCCGCCCCTTTCGTTTGCGCGCCGCATCGGCCTGTCCCCCAAGCGACAGAAACTTTCCTCTTGACGCCGGAAGCGTGAGGGCATATCGCCGTCCGTGGGCCACCCCTCCCCAACGAGGGGCTTACTATCTGGAAGGATAGACCACGATGACCGCACTGCCTCTGCCGGACAAGCGTCCGGCCAATCCCCGTTTTTCCTCTGGTCCCTGCGCGAAGCGTCCCGGTTGGTCGCTCGAAGCGCTTACCGATGCCGCGCTCGGGCGCTCGCATCGCGCCAAGCTCGGCAAGTCCAAGCTGGCCGAGGCCATCGATCTCACCCGTGAAATCCTGCAGGTGCCGGCCGACTACCGCATCGGCATCGTGCCTGCTTCCGACACCGGCGCCGTCGAGATGGCGCTGTGGTCGCTGCTCGGCCAGCGCGGCGTCGACATGGTCGCCTGGGAATCCTTCGGCGCCGGCTGGGTGACCGACGTGGTCAAGCAGCTCAAGCTGCCCGACGTGCGCAGGTTCGAGGCGCCCTATGGCGAATTGCCGGACCTTGTGCAGATCGATTTCGACCGCGACGTGGTCTTCACCTGGAACGGCACCACTTCCGGCGTGCGCGTGCCCAACGGCGATTTCATCCCCGCCGACCGGCAGGGCTTGACTATCTGCGATGCCACCTCCGCCGCCTTCGCGCAGCGGCTCGATTTCGCCAAGCTCGATGTCGTGACGTTCTCCTGGCAGAAGGTGCTGGGCGGCGAGGGCGCGCATGGCATGCTGATCCTGTCGCCGCGCGCCGTGGAGCGCCTGGAAAGCTACGTGCCGGCCTGGCCGCTGCCGAAGATCTTCCGCATGACCAAGGGCGGCAAGCTGATCGAAGGCATCTTCAAGGGCGAGACCATCAACACGCCCTCCATGCTGGCGGTCGAGGACTATCTCGACGCGCTGCGCTGGGCGAAGGAGATCGGCGGGCTGGATGCGCTGGTCGCCCGCGCCGACGCCAATTTCGCGGCGGTCGACCGTTTCGTGGAAAAGGCCGGCTGGCTCGGCCATCTGGCCGTCGATCCGGCGACGCGCTCCAACACCTCGGTGTGCCTGTCGATCGTCGATCCCGACATTACCGCCCTTGATGCGGACGGACAGGCGGCCTTCGCCAAGGGGCTGGTGTCGCTTCTCGACAAGCAAGGCGTCGCCTACGATATCGGCCATTATCGCGATGCCCCGCCTGGCCTGCGCATCTGGTGCGGCGCGACCGTCGAGGCGTCCGATCTCGAGGCGCTGGTGCCGTGGCTCGACTGGGCCTTCGCCGAGCAGAAGGCGACGCTGAAGAAAGCGGCCTGACTTAACTCAGCCCCTCACCCTTACCCTCTCCCCGTGAAGAACAGGGAGAGGGAGACCGCCAAGGTCGCGGCCCTCTCTCTTCTCCCCGTCATTCACGGGGAGAAGATGCCGGCAGGCAGATGAGGGGCGGCGCCAGACATCCCAATTCAAGGATACACCCATGCCCCGCGTACTCGTTTCCGACAAACTCTCCCCCACCGCCGTGCAGATCTTCAAGGATCGCGGCGTCGAGGTCGACTACCTGCCCGATCTCGGCAAGGACAAGGAAAAGCTGCTCGAAGTCATCAGCCAGTATGACGGCCTCGCCATCCGCTCGGCCACCAAGGTCACCGAAAAGCTGATCGCCGCCGCGACGAACCTGAAGGTCATCGGCCGCGCCGGCATCGGCGTCGACAATGTCGACATACCGGCGGCCTCGCGCCGCGGCATCATCGTGATGAACACGCCGTTCGGCAATTCCATCACCACCGCGGAGCATGCGATCGCGCTGATGTTCGCGCTGGCGCGCCAGATCCCGGAGGCCAACGCCTCCACCCATGAAGGCAAGTGGGAGAAGAACCGCTTCATGGGCGTGGAGATCACCAGCAAGACGCTGGGCATCATCGGCGCGGGCAATATCGGCTCGATCGTGGCGACGCGCGCCGTTGGCCTCAAGATGCATGTCGTGGCCTACGATCCGTTCCTGTCCGAGAGCCGCGCCGAGGAGCTGGGCGTCGAGAAGGTCGAGCTGGACGAACTGTTCGCCCGCGCCGACTTCATCACCCTGCACACGCCGCTGACCGACAAGACGCGAGGCATCATCAATGCAGAGGCGATCGCCAAGATGAAGGACGGCGTGCGCATCATCAACTGCGCCCGCGGCGGCCTGGTCGTCGAGGCCGATCTGGTGGCGGCGCTGAAGAGCGGCAAGGTGGCGGGCGCCGGCGTCGACGTGTTCGAAATCGAGCCGGCGACGGACAACGCACTGTTCGGGTTCGAGAACGTGGTCTGCACGCCGCACCTCGGCGCCTCGACCTCCGAGGCGCAGGAAAACGTCGCCCTGCAGGTGGCCGAGCAGATGTCGGACTACCTCATCAAGGGCGCGGTTTCCAACGCCATCAACATGCCGTCGATCACCGCCGAGGAGGCGCCGCGCCTGAAGCCGTTCGTCAAGCTCGCCGAGGTGCTCGGCGCTTTCGTCGGCCAGGTCACCGAGGACCCGATCAAGGAGGTCGAGATCCTGTTCGACGGTGCCACCGCGCAGATGAACACCAAGGCGCTGATCAGCGCGGCCCTTGCCGGGCTGATCCGTCCGCAGGTGGCCGACGTCAACATGGTGTCGGCGCCGATCATGGTGAAGGAGCGCGGCATCATCGTCGCCGAGGTCAAGCGCGACAAGTCGGGCGTGTTCGACGGCTACATCAAATTGACGGTCAAGACCGAGCACAGGGAGCGGGCCATCGCCGGCACCTGCTTCTCCGACGGCAAGCCGCGCTTCATCCAGATCAAGGGTATCAATCTCGATGCCGAGGTCGGCCAGCACATGCTCTACACCACCAATGCCGATGCGCCGGGCATCATCGGCCTCTTGGGCACGCTGTGCGGCAAGAACAACGTCAACATCGCGAACTTCGCGCTGGGCAGAAACCGGCCGGGCGGCGATGCCATCGCGCTGCTCTACCTGGACGGGCCGTTCCCGGAGAACGTGCTGGAAGAGGTCCGCGCCCATCAGGCGATCGATTCGGCCAAGCGGCTGCAGTTCGACGTCAACGGCATGTGAGAGATAAGACGTATGTGAGACGACGCGGTCGGCCCGGAAGAGCCGGCCGCTTTTTTGTCAGGGCAGGGGCGTGGCGTTGCGGCGTCCGTCATATTCGGCGATCAGCACGCCGGACAGCACCAGCGCCAGCGCGACCGCGTGATAGGTTTCGAAATCCTCGCCGAGGATCGTCACCGCCAGCAGCGCGCCCCAGATCGGCAGCAGGTTGATGAAGAGGCCGGCACGATTGGCGCCGATCAGCTCGACGCCCTTGATGTACATGATCTGCGCCAGCAGCGACGGGAACAGTACGATATAGGCGATCACCGCCCACCCCCGCGCATCGGGCAGGATCAGCGCGCCCGCGGCGGCTTCGGCCCATACAAAGGGCAGGGCGCCGAGAACGGCGCCGGCGCACAGCGCCACCATCAGGCTCATCCAGTTGAGTTGCGGCTTGCGCCGCAGCGCGGCGGTGTAGAAGCCGTAGGTGAAGATGGCGACGATCATCAGCGCATCGCCGAAATTCACGTCGAGTTCCAAAAGCCGCTTCACCTCGCCATGGGTGGCGGTGACGACGATGCCGGTGAAGGACAGGAGGAAGCCGGCGATCTGCGCCGCCGAGCTGCGGGTGCCGAACAGGAGATAGGACAGGATGAACACCAGCAGCGGTATCGCGCCCTGCTCGATGCTGACATTGGTGGCGCTGGTGTAGAGCAGGGCGCTGTAGAGGGCGACGCTGAACAGCGTGAAGCCGATGGCGCCCATGGCCAGCAGGTACCATTTGCGGTCGCGCAGCACCGCCCAGTCCCTCACGATCTCGCGGCGGCCGGCGATGGCGAGGATGGCCAGCACCAGCCCCCAGCGCATGGCGGTGAGGAACATGGGCGAGACATGGCCGACCGCCAGCTTGCCGGCAATGGCATTGCCGGCCCAGAACAGCGTGGTCGCCGCCAGAAGGACATACGGGTTCTGCATCATGAGCGAGAGCTTGGGCGTGCATTCCAGAAGTTGTAATGCGCCTTCATGCCAGATAAATCGCGCCGAAGCCAAAATTGTTGTGCCGCTGGGGCGCACAAGCGGCAAACAAAGGTCGCGCGCGGCGTTCCGGGACGCTATAGAGGCCTGTCGTTTTTACGGGCGCGTCCAGGTGGCGGCCCGATGGAAGGGAAGAAGACATGGCCAATGTGGTGGTCGTCGGCTCGCAGTGGGGCGACGAAGGCAAGGGCAAGATCGTGGACTGGCTGTCGGAGCGCGCCGATGTGGTGGTGCGCTTTCAGGGCGGGCACAATGCCGGACATACGCTCGTCGTCGACGGCAACGTCTACAAGCTGTCGCTGCTGCCGTCGGGCGTGGTGCGCAAGGGCAAGCTGTCGATCATCGGCAATGGCGTGGTCTTCGATCCGCATGCTTTCGTGGCAGAAGTGGAAAAGCTGCGGGCCCAGGGCGTGGAGGTGACGCCCGAGCGCCTGAAAATCGCCGAAAATACGGCGCTTATCCTGTCCCTGCACAGGGAACTGGACGGCTTCCGCGAGGATGCGGCCTCCAATTCCGGAACGAAGATCGGGACGACCCGGCGCGGCATCGGCCCGGCCTATGAGGACAAGGTCGGGCGTCGCGGCATCAGGGTGATGGATTTGGCGGACCTGGACACGCTGCCGGCAAAGGTGGATCGCCTGCTGACGCATCACAATGCGTTGCGCAAGGGGCTTGGCCATGAGGAAGTGGCGCATGAGACGATCATGCAGGAACTGACCTCGGTGGCCGAGAACGTGCTGCCCTACATGGACCGGGTGTGGAAGGTGCTGGACGACAGCCGCAAGGCCGGCGAGCGCATCCTGTTCGAGGGCGCGCAGGGCACGCTGCTCGACATCGACCACGGCACCTATCCCTTCGTCACCTCGTCCAACACGGTGGCGGGACAGGCGGCGGCGGGCTCCGGCATCGGCCCGGGGGCGCTGAGCTATGTGCTGGGCATCACCAAGGCCTACACCACGCGCGTCGGCGAAGGGCCGTTCCCGACCGAGCAGGTCAACGAGATCGGCGAGTTCCTCGGCACGCGCGGCCATGAGTTCGGTGTCGTCACCGGGCGCAAGCGCCGCTGCGGCTGGTTCGACGCGGTGCTGGTGCGCCAGGCGGTGGCCGTCAACGGCATCAAGGGCATCGCGCTCACCAAGCTCGACGTGCTCGACGGGCTGGACGAGATCAAGGTGTGCACCGGCTATATGCTGGACGGCGAACTGATCGACTATCTGCCGGCCAGCCAGGGCGCGCAGGCGCGCGTGCAGCCGGTCTACGAGACGCTGGAAGGCTGGAAGGAAACCACCGCCGGCGCCCGGAGCTGGAACGACCTTCCGGCGCAGGCCGTTAAATATGTGCGTCATATCGAGGAACTGATCGGCGCCCCCGTGGCGCTGCTTTCAACCAGCCCGGAGCGGGACGACACGATACTTGTGACCGACCCGTTTCAGGACTAACTATGCCCGTTCGGCGGGGCATGGCAGCGCGCGCCATGCTCCCCCGGCAAAAGGACAGGTCGACTGAAGCATGGCAGATTTCGTTGCGGTTCTGAAAAAGACGCTCGGCGGTCTCGGCGACACCACGCCTGAAATCCGGGCCAAGGTCTACGACAAGGCCCGCGCGACGATCGCCGCCAAGCTGGCCGCGCTCGATCCCGCGCCGCCGGCCGCCGTGGCCGAGCGCCAGAAGAAGATGCTGGAGGACGCCATCGCCACGGTGGAACGCGACTACGCGCCGCCGCCGGCACCGGACGTCGACCCGCTGGCGGAACTGGAGAACCTGTTCTCCTCGATCGACCGCAACAAGAACCAGCAGACCCATACCGCCCCCTCGGCCTTCGTGCCGCCCGCGCCCAAGGTCGAGCCCGTCGCCGGCCTGCCGGTGCCGAAGCCCGCGGAACACCCCGTTGCGCCGCTGCCCGTCGACGTGCCGGCGGAAAAGCCGCAATCGCCAGCCGCGACGGCGTCCGGGGCCGAGCGCGAGCCATCGCCCCGGCCCGCTCCCGTCTTTCCTGCACAGCCCGTGCCGGAGCGCCCGCTGGCCGGCAGCGCGGTTCCTCCGCAGGATGCGCCCCGGGCCGAGGATGTGGACGACGTGTTCGACCATCCGCCCGAGACGGCCCCGCTGGAACGGCGGCCGGAGCTGGCGTTCGACGACGCCGAAGAGGGTGAGCGCCGCAGCTACAAGAGGCTGATCGCCGCCGTCGTGGCGCTGCTGGTCGTGGCCGGTGGGGGCTACGGCATCTGGCTGAACAAGGACGCCTTCGGTGACCTGTTCGGTTCCGGCAGCGGCGAGCCGAAGCCGGTCGTCGTCAAGCCGGTGAAGGTGCCGCCGCCCAGCGAGGACACAGCGGCGGCCGAACCGGCGCAGCCGGAGCCCGCCCCGGCGCCCGCCAATGGCGGGGAGGCATCGGAGAGCACCAAGTTCACCCAGCGCCTGCTGCCGGACGGCAATGAGACCGACCCCGGCCCGGCCGGCGGCGGCAGCTCGATCGGCGAGGGCTCGTCCGTGGTTTCGCTGACCACGCCGCCAGCCGCGGTGGCACCCGATTCGGGCCAGGCTCCCGGTCCCGCGCCATCCGGCCAGCAGAACGAGGCCGGGCAGGCCGGCGTCGCGGTCGGCCAGAAGGCGATCTATTACGAGGAGCGCACCAACGTGGCGCAGGGCTCGGCCGAGACCGGCAATGTGGTGTGGTCGCTGGTGCAGGAATCGCCGGGCGGCGACGAGCCGCCGGAGCCCGCTATTCGCGGCGAGGTGCAGGTGCCGGGCAAGGATGTGCAGCTTCGCATGACCATCCGCCGCAACGCCGACGAGACGCTGCCGGCCAGCCACATCATCGAGATGATCTTCCTGACACCCGCCGGCTTCGAGGGCGGCGGCATCGACAATTTGCTGCGCATCGCGCTGAAGAAGGCCGAACAGGAGGCCGGCAGCCCGCTGATCGGCATTCCGGCCAAGATCGCCGACGGCTATTTCCTCGTCGCGCTCAACGACACCAAGGCCGACGAGGACGCCAATCTGGCCCTGCTGCGGAACCAGGAATGGATCGACGTGCCGGTGGTCTACAAGTCCGGCCGCCGCGCCCTGCTCACCATGGAAAAGGGCATTCCGGGCGACAAGGTGTTCGACGAGGCGATCAAGGCCTGGCAGGCGAAGACCTCGGGATAAGGCAGGGCACAAGGTCGTGGCGGAGCGCCGGGCCCGCCGCCGGAACTGCCCGGGAGGGGCAGGGGAGAGGGGTTGTCATGGAAATCGTCATTCCGAGCGCGGCCAATCTCGGCCTGTTCGTCGTTGCGGCCGTGGTCCTTCTGGTCGTTCCCGGGCCGGCCGTTCTCTACATCGTGGCACGCTCCATGGCGCAGGGACGCAAGGCCGGGCTGATGTCCGACATCGGCATCCATTCCGCCACGCTGGTCCACGTCATGGCAGCGGCGCTCGGCCTTTCGGCGCTACTTGCTTCCTCGGCTGTCGCCTTCTCGGTCGTCAAATATGCAGGGGCGGCCTATCTCATCTGGATCGGGCTGAAGAAGATCTTCGGCCGCGATGAGGAGGATGCCGACATCGGGGCGGGGATGAAGGCGCGCTCCTATGGGCGGCTGTTCCGCGACGGTTTCGTCGTCAACCTTCTCAATCCCAAGACGGCCTTGTTCTTCCTCGCCTTCCTGCCGCAATTCATCGAGGTCGAGCGCGGCCATGTGGCGATGCAGATCGCCTTTCTCGGCCTTGTGTTCACGCTGCTCGGCTTCATCAGCGACGGGTGCTATGCGCTGGCGGCCGGTGCGCTCGGCGAGCGGTTGCGGCAAAGCCGCGCCTATCTGCGCTTCGAGCGCTATGTCAGCGGCGTGCTGTTCATCGGGCTCGGCGTCAGCGCCGCCTTTGCCGGAAACAACCGCAAGTAGGATCGGCCCGTCGGGAATCGGGTCGAGCACGGCAAGTCCCTGTGGCATGGCTTCGGCCGGTGCGGCATGGTGGCCGTCATGAGGTGAGCGATGTCGAACGAAATTCCGGCCAACCGACCGATGACCCTGGCCGAGTGGGCGACACTTCTTTTCCTGTCGATCCTGTGGGGTGGGTCGTTCTTCTTCAATGCCGTCGCGGTGAAGGAACTGCCGGTGTTCACCGTGGTGGTCGGGCGGGTGGCCGTGGCGGCGGTGCTGATGCTCGGCCTGCTCAGGATCATGGGCCTGAAGCTGCCCGGCCAGCGGCGCATCTGGGCGGCCTTCTTCGCCATAGGTCTCCTCAACAACGCCATTCCCTTTTCGCTGATCGTCGGCGGCCAGCAGCACATCGCCTCGGGCGTCGCCTCGATCCTCAATGCCGCGACGCCGCTGTTCACCGTGCTGTTCGCCCATTTCCTGACGACGGATGAGAGGATGACGGGCAACCGGCTGGCCGGGGTGCTGGTCGGCTTTCTCGGGGTCGCCGTCATGGTCGGCCTCGACGCCGTGCAGGAACTGGGCAGCCATGTCACGGCGCAGTTCATGTGCCTGTCGGCCACCGTCTCCTATGCGCTGGCCAGCATCTACGGGCGGCGCTTCCGCGCCATGGGCGTGCCGCCGCTGGTGACGGCGACCGGGCAGGTGGTGGCGGCAAGCGTGCTGCTCGTACCGGTGATGCTTTTGGTCGACCGGCCGTGGACGCTGCCGATGCCCGGCCTCGGCGCGCTCGGCGCGGTGGCCGGACTGGCGGTGCTGTCGACGGCGCTCGCCTATGTGCTGTTCTTCCGGCTGCTGGCCACGGCGGGCGCCAGCAATCTGGCGCTGGTCACCTTCCTCGTTCCGGCCAGCGCCATCCTGCTCGGGTTCCTGTTCCTCGGCGAAGTGCTTCTGCCGCGCCATCTGGCCGGCATGGCGCTGATCGGCCTCGGCCTTGCGGCGATCGACGGGCGGCCATGGCGGGCGCTGCGCAGGCGAGGTGCAAGGCCGGCCGCGAACAGGGGTTGATGCGCCGGTTCGTCGTCATCAACTCTGATGGTTTTGATTGTCTCTGAGCCTTGCGTTGAGGGTTATGATGATCTTTCGCATGGTCGCTGCGATTGCGAGGATCGGTG
>NZ_JBEPML010000030.1:0-34026 GCF_040545735.1 Aquamicrobium terrae | reverse complement strand
ATCGAAGCCAAGCCCGACAAGCCGTTTCACGCTGTCAGCCGAAGCCCCAACACGAGGCTCAAGCCCTCCTGCCTCGCACGGTATGAATACGATCTTCGACATGACGCGCCTTTTCAGCTCTGTGGCCGCCGACGGACCTCGTCCGACAGCGCGCAAATCGGGATTGTCGCTGGAACGGGTGCCGTCCGCGTTTCATCTTCGCCACACGAAGCGGCCAGCCTTCGGGAGGACGGCGGCAGGAACGGCAGTGCAGGATCAATGGGCGACCAGAATGCCCTTGGCTTCGAATATGTCACGTATCTGCCGGACATAGCCGTGATAGGCCTTGTTTTCATGGGTCGCACCCCATTGGCGCGGGCGCGGCATGTCGATCTTCAGGTCGAGGTCGACGCGCCCGGGACGCGGCGACATGACCAGCACCCGGTCCGCCAGGAACACGGCCTCATCGATGCCATGGGTGATAAACACCACGGTGTTGCGCAGCCGCAGCCACATCGTCTGCAGATCCATGATCATCTGCTCGCGGGTCAAGGCATCGAGTGCCCCGAAGGGCTCGTCCATCAGCAGGAGCCCCGGTTCCTGGATCAGCGCCCGGCAGATCGCCACGCGCTGGCGCATGCCACCGGAAAGCTCCGACGGAAACTTGTTGCCGAAGCCTTCCAGCCCCACCTGGGCGAGGAGTTCCTCGGCCCGCGCGCGATACCGGGCGACATCCAGCTTCTTGATCTCGATCGGCAGGAGGATGTTGTCGAGCACCGTACGCCAGTAGAGCAGGAGATCGGACTGGAAGACGACGCCGATCTTCGGATGCGGCTTGCTGACCGTCTCGCCGTCGATGGCGATGGTGCCGGTCGTGGCGCCGATCAGGCCGGCGAGCAGAGACAAAAGCGTGCTCTTGCCGCAACCGCTCGGCCCCACCACGGCCACGAAACTGCCGGGCTCGAAATTCAGATCGATCTTCTCCAGGGCTACGACGTCGTCGTCCTCGCGCGTCCTGTAGACTTTCGACAACCGGGAAATGCCCACTGCCGCGCCGGTCTGGGAGATGGCATTCATTGGAACGACCTCGCTGAACCTTTTGAACGATGCGACCCGCGCCTACTTGGCGGCGTCGCGCTTGTAGGCGACCTTGCTTTCGATGATGTCGATGACAAAATAGAGGATGACACCGAGGCCCGAAATGGCAACGACGGTGGCAAAATTCAGCGTCGTATCGAACAGCGAATTCGCCTGAAGCTGAAGGTAGCCGAGGCCCCGTTCGGCGGCGACATATTCACCGATGACCGCACCGATGACGGCCAGCGACACGGCGACCTTGAAGCCGCCGAAGATATTGGGCAAGGCGGCCGGCAGGCGCACCTTGAAGAAGGTCTGCCATTCGTTTGCGCCCATGGAGCGGACGAGGTTGACCAGATTGCGGTCCAGCGACTGCAGGCCGACGACCGTGGAGATCACGATCGGAAAGAACGAGATCAGGAAGGCCAGGGTGATCTTCGGGCCCCAGCCATAGCCCAGATACAGCACCAGGAGCGGCGCCAGCGCCACCTTGGGCACCGTCTGCAAGGCCACGAGGATTGGATAGATCGCCCGCTCGAAGGCCCGCGAATAGAAGATGGCGAGCGCCAGGGGAATGCCGATCAGCACTCCCAGGGCGAAGCCCGATACCACCTCCAGCAATGTCACATAGGCATGGGTGGCAAGCAGCGACCACTCGGAGACCATTCGAGTCGCGATCGCCAGAGGCGTCGGCAGCACGAACTCGGACAGTTCGGTCCAGGTCACCAACGCCTGCCACAGGCCGATGAGTGCCGCTGCCAGGATGAGCGCCGAATAGCGCTCGAGCCAGCGTCCGCGCATCTTTTTCCTGCTCATAGCCTTGCCTTGTTTCGCCTGCGCACGACCGGCGCCGATTGTATCTGCGCTTGCCACCTTATGCTCCTCACTGCGACAGAAGTTCGTTGCTGTAGAAGGTCTCGGTCGGCTTCGCCTCGCCGATGTCCTCCACGCTGGCGATCAGCTTGAGCGCATCGGTGATCGCAGTCTCCTCGATCCAGCCGACAGGCTTGCCTTCCGGCTGCTCGATTGACACGGACGTCGCCTCGATCTGCTCCTGGATGACGCTGTCGGAGGGCCCGGCTTGCCAGACCGCCTTCAGCGCGGCCGTCGCCGCTTGCGGATCCTTTTTCGAATGCTCTATTCCCTGCCGGGTCGCGGCCAGGAATTCGCGCAGTTTCGCGGCGTTCTTCTCCACCGCCTCGGCACTGACGACGAGGGCCAGGCCCGGAACCTTGAGGCCGTATTCGGGCAGGTCGAGCGTCGCGAATTCCTCCGTCGCCTTTTCCTTGAGCACCGGAAGATCGCTGGTCCGGTAGACACCGACGACATCCACCTTCTTTTGAAGGAACTGCGGAATGCGCGTCTGCGCATCCATCTGGATCTTGTTGATCTTCCCGCAATCGATCTTGTTCTCGGCGCAGAACACGCCGAGATAGGCGGTGGAGGTTTCACCGACCGCGCTGGCGATCGACTTGCCTTCCATATCGGCGGGAACCTTGACCGGGTTGTCGGCGTGCGAGATGAGCACAACAGGTGCCGCCGGCTGGTAGAGCGCCACGATCTTGACGGGCATTCCCTTCTGGATCGCGGTCACGGCAAAAATGCCCGGAACGACGGCGATGTCCTCCTGACCCTGGATCAACGCCCCCAGTGCCGCCTGGGCGCCGGCGCCTTCGCCGAACCTCACGTTGAGGCCGGCCTTCTCGTAGAGACCCTCCTTCTGGGCCAGATAGAAGAAGCCATATTCGCCCTTCAGCTTCCAGCTGAAGCGGACATTGACGTCTTCCGCCATGGCGCCATGGACCGTCATGAGCGTGGTGAAAGCGGCTGTCGCGGCAATCGCCGCACCGCGAACAAAGGCATGAACGCGCAACATTCTCTCCTCCTCACGGACGCCCTCCAGCGTCTCTCTTTTCTGCACGAAAAGCTTTTCTTTCTCCCCGAACAGCGATCCGGGCCTCAAGCCCCAATCTCCATTCTTGATCTCATAGTGTGATCACATTTTATGATTGTCAAGCCAAGAATCGGAGTGAAGCGTCGGCCGCCGCCTGTGGCGATGGGAACCCCTATATTGGCGACGGCAGACTTTCGGAATCACTTGAGATCAGCCCGTGCACAGATTTGCGGGCTCACGATATCGTGAGCGCCCGCCCGCCTTGCAGGGCGGCTGGACACCCCCTGCAGCGTGTCGATTTCAGTCTGGCAGCGCCAGAATTTCGCGCAGCGAATTCTCGATGGCCGTCGCCGTGAGATCGCGCGCGATGAAGACCAGCCAACCGCGCCGCACGCCATCCGGCCAGGCGGGAAGGTATTCCGGGGGATAGACCACATGCTGGACCCCATGGATGACGACCGGGCGCGCGTCGCCCGCAACCGGCAGAAGGCCCTTAACCCGCAGGATCGACAGTCCTCGCCCGGAAAGCAGCAGTTCGAGCCAGTCGATGAATACCGGCCATTCGACCTCTTCGGGGACATCGACGGTGAAAGTCTCGATGCCCGCGCTGTGGCGCACGGCGCGTACTCCGAAGACCACTGCATGCCGGGGTTGAAGGCCCGCAGCCTGCTCGAAAATGTCACCGGTCTCCGGCATGCCGGCCTTGCCGGACACCAGGCGCCGCACGGCGGGATTGATCTTGCCGATCTCAAGTCCCAACGCATCGAGCCGCCATGGTTCCACCAGATCGGACTTCGTCACCACGATGCAATCGGCCAGCGCCACCTGCTGGGCGGCTTCCGCAAAGCCGGCGATGCTGCTGGTGCCGCTCACCCCGTCCACGGTCGTGACGACGGTCCCCGCACGGTAGCTGCGCCGCAATTGCAGATCGCTCATCACCGCCTGCATGATCGGAGCCGGGTCCGCCAGTCCCGTGGTTTCGATGACGACGCGCCGGAAAGGGGGTACTTGCCCGTGCCGCATCATCGCCGCCAGATCCGACAGGGTCGAAATCAGATCGTCGCGCACCGCGCAGCACAGGCACCCCGACGACAGCAGCACGGCGTCTTCCGAGACCTCCCGGACCAGAAGGTGGTCCAGCCCGACCTCGCCGAACTCGTTGATGACGACCGCTGTGTCGCTGAAGCCGGGATCGCCCAGCAGATGGCGCAGGAAGGTGGTCTTGCCGCTGCCCAGAAAACCCGTCAGGACATGGACCGGGATCCTGTCATCCATCGGGAGGGCGGCAGGCTGCATCTCAGCTCACCTCGAAGATCGCGTCGACCTCGACCGGCACGTTTCGCGGCAGCGAATAGCAGCCGATAGCGGCCCGGGCGTGGCGGCCGGCCTCGCCGAAAACCTCGACCATCAGGTCCGAAGCACCGTTGATGACCTTGGGGTGGTCGGTGAAATCCGGCTCGGCATTCACGAACCCGCCCAATCGCACCACGCCCACGACGCGATCCAGATCGCCGCCGAGCGCCTGTTTCAGCTGGGCGAGGATGTTGATCCCGCACAGGCGCGCGGCCGCCTGCCCTTCCTCGACGGAATAGGTCGAGCCCAGCTTGCCGGTGAACTTGTCCGTGCCGTCCTGCTGGGGCACCTGGCCGGAAATATAGAGCTGGGTGCCGAGGCGGCGCGCCGGCACGTAGTTTGCCGCTGGCGACCTCGTCTCCGGAAGGTCGATCCCCAGATCGATCAGCCTCGCCTCGATCTTTCCGCCCATTCCCCGTTCTCCCGTGATGCGTCAATAGTCGAATTGCAGTTCCGGCCCTTGCGAGAAGGGCAGCTCCAGGCCCTGCGGCCCGGCAACGCTGAGCAGTGCCTTGCAGGTCGTGCGTATGTCATGAACGATGCCCTTGCGGACCGCCGCCGGCTTTCCGTCTTTCAGCGCAGCTAGAATGTCGTCATGATCCGCCGCATTCCACGGCATGGAGGGAATCAGCAGCGACATATACATGGTCGGACCGAATTGCAGCCACAGCGACTCGATCAACGGCATCAGCACGTCGGAAGCCGCCGCTTCGTAGAGCGTGAAGTGGAACTTCTGGTTGGATGACAGGCAACCCAATATGTCGCGCTTGTCGATGGCGGTCAGCAATTGCGCGTTGATCTCGGTCAGTTCGCTGATGAGCGCGGGCGTGACATTCCTGGCGGCGCGCTCGGCGGCGGAGCCTTCCAGCATCTCGCGGATCGCAAAAAGATCGCTGAGCTTCTCCGGGCTCAGCTTCGGCACCCGCACGGAACCGCCCCTGGTCTCTTCAAGAGCATTGGCGGCGACGAGGCGGCTGAGCACCTCGCGCACCGGCATCGGGCTGGTGCCCAGTCCCGCCGCCAGCTTGCGCAGGCTCATCACCTGGCCGGGCAGGAAAGCTCCAACCATGAGGCCGCGCCGCATATAGCGAAGGACATGCTCATGCACGTGACCCCTTGCGGGCTTCGCTTCACCGTTCCCGTTGGTCTCGGCTTTGGTCATGTCGATCCGCATCCTGCCTTCCAGCTACCCGTCACTCAAGTTCGGTCCACTGCGGTTCCTCCGACCACGGCGCCCTGTCCGATCACCTTGCCGTCAGCTTATCTGTGATCTCATATTGTGATCAATAATTGATATTTCGACAAAGGGCAACCGCCGACTTCCCCCGCTTGTGGCCCGGTGGAACCTGTCTTTGTCCATAGCGGAGAAGAAGGTGACGGTCGCGCTCCTGGCGAACGGGCAGATAGGGAATGCAGCGGCGGCCGAGAGGGCAAATGGCAGCCGGCACGTCCTGTATAACAGGTGAGTGGCCGCTAAAGTGACAGGAACAAACGCCATCGGATCTTCCGGTTCCGGCTTCTTCCTTGCTGGCATTACTGTACAGGAGGACGGGATGTTCGCAACAACCGTCGGTTTCTTCGTGCCCGGGACGCCACCATCGACGCGCTGGCTGGTGGCCGCCGAACCCGGCGGCCACCAGCTGATCCGGGAGGGCCGGCGCCCGGCTCAGGCCTTGGCGCCGACCTCATAGAGCTCGACCTTGGTGCCGTCAGGATCGGCGATGTAGATCGTCAGCCCGTAAGGCCCGTCATGCAACTCGTTGTAGTAGCGCACCCCGGCCTTCTTGAGCCTGGCGTCCATGGCGCGGACATCGTTGACCTCGAAAGCGATATGGTCGAGCTGGCGATGATCGGCCGCCTTGCCATGGATCAGGGCGATGCCCTGATGGAAGGCCGTGAACGGGCGGCCATCGGCCAGCGGCTTGGCAGGACGGATCGTAAAGCCGAGCAGGTTGGTGTAGAAGTCCACCGACTTTTCGATGTCCTCCACCATGATGAGCTGGTGGCCGTAATTGGTCACCCGCGGCTTCACCTGCTCGCCGATCCAGTCGAGCACCTCGGAGGATTGCGCGATCTCGCAGAAATACTGCTTCCAGACTTGCTTGGCGGTCGCCTCCCAGTCGGCATTGACGCCCGAAACGCAATCGTCGACGGCGATGACGTCGAGGTCCCGCAAATAGGCCTCGCGGATCGAGGTCTCGACACAGGCATTGGTGGTCGCGCCGGTGACGAACAGGTGCTGGGTGCCGAGCATCTTCAGCATCATTTCCAGCCGCGTCTCGTAGAACGCACCGAAGCGGTGCTTGCGGATGACGAAAGCCGGGTCGAAATCGGCGAGCGGCTTCAACTCGTCGATGATCTGCTCGTCCCAGCTCCCGGCAAGGGCCGAAACCTGCTTGCGGCGGGCGGTGTGGCCAAGCAGCTTCTTCTTGGCACGGTTGTGGTCGATGGCGAAATGTTCCTGCATCGTCCAGATGACGGGAATGCCCACCTCCTGGCAGCGCCTGATCAGCCTGGCCAGCGGCGGCACGATCGAGGAAAGACGCTTGGTGTCGACGCCTGAAATGCCGAGCGTGCCCTTCTCGTGGATGAAGGCGTTTTGCAGGTCGATGACCAGCAGCGCGGACTTGCGGTAATCGAGAACGTCCAAGCTCATCACTTGTGCTCCACCATGTCGATGCCCAGCACGCCACCACGGCCCCAACTGTCCTTGGGCGTCTCATGGATCACGACATGCAGATGATCGGGCTTGCAGGCCGCTTCCTCAACCATCGCCTTGGTGATCGCCCTGACGAGGTTTCGCTTCTGCTCGACAGTGCGTCCCTCCCACATCTCTACGACGACGAACGGCATTATCGTTTCTCCTCACTTTCGGCGGCCTGCCGGCCGGACGCCCACACGGGCACGGCCGGCGCGAAGCCGCTCACCAGATCATTGCCGGCCCGGTCGCTGCCCGAGAGCAGCCACAGCGGCCGGTTGGAATAGTTGACCAGAACCTGTTCTTCCATGCAGGCCCGGTTGGCCGGATAGGCGGGGTCCCGCTCGAAACGGCTGGTCGCCGGCATCAGCCTGATCACGTAGAGGGGCTCCTGCGGATCGAAGCCGTCCAGCGTCGCGGGGCCGATCGCCTCGAGCCGCCCCGCCGTTACCGCCATACGAGCGGGGTCGACCAGCACGATGGCCCCGGCAAGCGGCATTACCGGCCAATAGCGCCCCTCCCTGCCCTGCCGTAGAAAGGCGGCATAGCGGGCGGCCTCCAGAAACAGTTCGCTGTCCCACAGGATGATGTCCAGGCCCAGAAGCCCGCGTGCCGCCTCGAGGACGGGCTCGCTTTCGCACAGGTCCAGAAACACCCAGGGGTCGGTGATGCCGATGCAATGTCCCCACGGATTGTGAATTCCCGACAGCCGTTCCTGACGGATACCGGCCCTGCCGGCAGCGATCTCCTCCACGGCCTCGCGCACCGAACGGCGCGCGGGCAGCAGCGGCATCCTGCCTGCTAGGTCGAGGCTGTCGGGCGCCGAGATCATGCAGGCACCGTCACGCAGCGGCCGCGTCCATAGTGACGTTCGGCCACCTCGCCGTTCTCATAGACCACCTCGCCACGCGCCACCGTCATCACCGGCCAGCCCTTCAGCTTCCAGCCTTCATAGATGCAGGTGCCCTTGCCGGTGTGCTCCACGGTCCGCTCCTCGTCGAGATCGACGAGGACGAGGTCGGCGTCGAAGCCGACATCGATATGCCCCTTGCGCGGCCACAGGCCAAAGCGGCGCGCCGGATTGAACGAATTCAGCTCGACCAGCCGCGACAAAGGCAGGCCGCGCTGATGGACGCCGAAATGCAGCATCAGCGATAGCTCCCACGGGAAACTGACGACGCCGGGGAATTCCGTCCACAGGTCTTCGAGCTTCTTGGGCAGGAAGGGCACATGGTCGGTGCCCAGGCTGTAGACCGAGCCATTCAGCATGCCTTCCCACAGGCCCTCCAGCTCGTTGCGGTCGCGCAACGGCGGCGAGATCTTGGCGCGCATGTCCAGATCCTCGTCGTAGCAGGTGCGGGTCAGATAATGCGGACAGGTTTCGACGGTGACATGCACGCCCCGCGCCTGCGCCTCCGCCGCCAGCACCGGCCCCATTCCCACCGACGTATGCACGAGATGCAGCGAACAGCCGGTTTTCTCGGCGAGGAAGATCATGCGCCGGATGGTCTCGACCTCGCAGAAGGCCGGCCGCGATTCCGTATAGGCGCCGAGGTCCTGACGGCCGGTCGCGGCGATCTCCTTCTTGATCCACGAGGCGATCTGGGTGTTCTCGCAATGCACGTTGATGACACCACCGGGAACCTTCGACAGGATGCGCATGGCGGCATAGACCCAGCCATCGGTCGCAGGCACGATGCCGATGGGATTGTCCGGCTCATAGCCGAAATAGCATTTGAACGACTTCACCCCGGTCCTGGCGATGATCTCGGGAATCTCGGCGATATGCTCCTCGCGCTGGATGCCGAAGTGGAACCCGAAATCGATGACCGCATTCTCCTCGCCGAGCGCCTTCCGCTCCTCGTAGAAGGGCAGGTAGGATTCCTTGAGGTTGCGGATGTAGAGCAGGGCGGTGGTGACGCCGCCCGACGCGGCGGCCGCGGTTTCGGTGCGCATGTCCTCGGGATAGGGGAATTTAACGCCCAGATGGCAATGCGGATCGATCAGGCCCGGCATCAGCACCCGGCCCTCGGCGTCGATGACGCGGGTAGCGTCCGGCAACACCTCGTCGGCGCCGGTCAGCACGACCCTGCCGTCCTTGACCGCCACGCCGCCGTGGAACTCGCCGTCGTGGCGAACCACGCGCGCGTTCTTGATGACCAGATCCGCCTTCATTGCTTCTGCTCCAATATGTCTTCGATACGCCTGCTGATTCCGGTCCACTGGCTGCGGCCGACGGTGATCGGGGCGCGGGCTCCCATGCCGCGTGCCCACACCGTCTTCAGCCCAAGCTCGTCGGCCGCATCGCGGTCGATGGTGCCGGGGGGCGCCGCGACGTCGACCAGCAGCGCATGGGCGGGCAGGAGCGCAAGCTGGTCCCGCTCCAGCAGCCGCTTGGGCACGCTGCCGATGACGATATCCATGCGCGGCAGATAGTCCGGCAACTGCTCCAGCGTCAGGGAGTCCGCCCCTGCGGCATAGGCAGCCGCCCGCTGCACGGGGTTGCGCGCCGCGACGTGGACATGGGCGCCCAGCGAAACCAGCGTGTTGGTCAGCAACGACCCGATTGTGCCCTGGCCGACCAGCATCACGTTCGACTTGTGGATGGTGATCTGGGTGTTCTCGATGATGACCTTGAGCACCCCTTCGACGATCGCCGGCCCGCGCAGCAGCATCAGGTCGACATCCCATTCATATTCATGCAGCGTGATGCCCAGCGCCTCGCAATGCGCCTTCAGGTTGGCATCCGCCCAGCCGAGAATGATGTGGGCGGGCCTGTTCATCCCCTCCAGCATCTCCCGCGCGGGAATGATCTTGTGCGGACAGGTGGGCGCGAACAATGCGCCTTCCGCCGTGATCCCGGGGATAGGGAACAAAGCGATATCGGCACCCTTCAATGCGTCGGCGGCATCCTTGGCATGATAGACGCCTTCAATGCCCTGTTCGGGCCAGGGAAAGCCATAGGCCCGAACGGCGGCGCCGGCACGGACGGCGCAGCGTGCGATCTCCTGTTCGCGGGCATCTCCCGCGACGAGTGCGATGACCGTATCCTGCCAACTCATGGCGTCCTCACCTTGTCGAGAAGCTGATCCCTGGACATGCCTGCAATGCCCATCGCCTCGGCGGTGCGGCCACCCTTACGGTAGTCGGTGCCGACTGCAATCTGCGCCAGACCGTAGAGCGAACGCGCAACCGGGGTATCGATGCCGGCAATGGCGGCGAATTCGAGGAACGGCAGGAGCCCGTGCCCGAAATCCTCCTTGTAGTAGCGGTCCTCCAGAGAAGCCGGGCCCCTGATCTTCCTGTTGGCCTCGCCGCCGGCAATGGCGGCGCGGAAATCGTCGGTGTCGGTGACATCGGCCTCGACCGTGCCGAGCAGCTTCATTTCCTCCACCAGATTCGGAAGGGCGTGGCCGAAGGCGCTCGCCACGGCCCGGCGTTCATCGTCAAGCTGCCTCATGACGCGGGCGACGCCCGGCGTCATGGCATCGACGTAGAAGGTGAAATCCCCTCCCGTCGCCTCGACCCATGCAGCCGACAACACTGCTCCGGGAGGATGAAGGATCATGTTCACGTTGGAGAGATCGGAGGCGATCACGTCGGCAACCGGCTTTACGCCGGGATAGAGCGCCGCCGCGATGTCCAGCGCCTCCTTTCCGCCGCCCAGCGCCGCCGCCTTGAGCTCCCTGGCGCGACCGCTGACGGTAACGCCATCGGGACGGTATTTGCGCGCTACATAGGAAAGGGTCGAGAACTCGACCACCGGTGGAGCCACATCACCGGCTTTTGTGAAAGCTTCCGCGAATTCAAGCGCGCCGCCGGTGTGCCCCGGATTGAGGATGACCAGCCGGTCGGACGGCCAGCCCGCATCCGCCAGGGCCCGGGCAATCGCTCCATGCGAGAAGGTCGGCAGCACCACGACGGCAACGTCCACGCCATCGATCGCCGCCTTGAGGTCGGTCGTGATCAGGGACGGCCGGGCCACCCCTTCGCCGAGCTTGCCGTCGTAGGCCACGCCACCGAGCTTGACGTGCGGTGCGAGCGTTTCAGCCGACCTCGCCCAGAAATGCACGTCATGACCGGCCTGAACCAGCTCGGCAACCGATGCCGCCCCGCCCGCTCCCGCGCCCAATACTGCAACTTTCATTCGCTCCTCCGACGGTCGGGAATGCGGCAGCATGCACCGCACGACCTCATGCGAAAGACCCGGGCTCTCCTCCCCGGACCCTCCGCGCCAATTGACTGGCATCAATCAATTTGATCACACTTTATGATCACAAATGGAATTGTCAAGCGGAAGAATCGGCACTTTGCCATCCCATAGGGCCGCATGAACCCCGCAGTTTCTAGGTCCGGGAAAGCATGGCGCTCACCCCTCCCCAGGCACGGTTCAAGAGGCTGCGCCCCAGACCTGCACCGATGGAAAATTTCCCATCGAGAGGATTTCGCGCCTGCGCAATCGCCGGGGACGGAAGACGGAACATGGCATGGCAGACCGGGCGAAGGCCATCGCGACCCCGCCGATCTCCCGTCATGCTTTCCGGATGCGGCTCCGGCATGAAAGGGTCAAACCGCGCCGGCCATCAATTGCCTTCATCGTAGAGCGTTGTGGTCGTCTCCACGTCCTCTTCATGCAGACCGGCACGAACGACGGCCGCGGCGGCCAGTTCACGCGCCTTGCGGCGGATTTCCACTTCGTCCACGCCCTGTATCTTGCCATCCGCGTAGAGTGCCCTGCCGTTGACCCAGGTCTGGGTGACCGAAGCGGTGGAGGCCGAGAACACCAGTGCCTGCAGCGGATCGTAGAACGGCGTCCATTCGACATGATCCAGATCGAAGAGAATGAAGTCGGCCTTCTTGCCGATTTCCAGCGAACCGATCTCGTCGTCCCACATCAGCGCGCGCGCGCCGTCGATCGTTGCGGCGCGCAGAGCCTGCCGGGCGGTGAACACGTCGGGCTTGAGGCGCGCATCCTTGAACATGCCCGCCACCATGAGCATCTGCCGCATCAGGTTCATGTTGCCGGCGGCCGAAACGCCGTCGGTGCCCAGGCCGACCTTGACGCCGGCCTTCACCATTTCCGGATATTTGCCGATGGCCGTCGCGCCCTTGCCGAGCTTGAAGGACGAGCAGGGGCAGAAGGCCACGCTGGCGCCGCGCTCGGCCAGAAGCCGGACCTCTTCATCCGACACCGCCGCACCGTGGGCGATGACCAGATTCTTGCGGATGCCGCCCGCCCTGTCGACACGGATCACCGGCCAGCAGCCATATTTGCTTTCGCAAACCTTGGCCTCCTCGATCGAGGTCGCAAGGTGATAGGTGGTGCCGACACCGAGCTTCTCGGCCAGGGCCACCGCGCCCACATGCAGTTCCAGGCTGCACGGCTCCTTGCCCTCGATGTTGACCCAGCAACGCGCCCGGCCATCCAGCGAATTGTTGTAGCGCAGGACGCAGTCCTCCAGCACCTTCAGTGCCGTCTCGGCATCGGGAAAGAAGTGATGCTCGGCCATCTCCTGCGTCCAGCCGCGCGGCAATTCCGCCGGCGGGTTGTCGGCGGCGTGGCGTCCGGTAACCCCGCGGATGCCGGTCTTCTCCATGGCACGGATGACGATGCCCGGGTCGTATTGCGAACCCATGTCCAGAAAGCATGTGGTGCCGCAGCGAAGCATCTCGGTAATGCCGAGCAGCGCGCCCCAATATTCGTCTTCCTCGGTGATGTGCGCGTAGAAGGGCTTCGCCCAGTGGAACACCCAGGCCCGGGTCGTCAGATTGTCAGGAAAGACCGCACGCGACAAAGTCTCGGAAAGATGCACATGGCTGTCGACGAAGCCCGGACACATGCCGAGCATCGTGCCGTCGATCACCTTGTCGAAGCTCTTGCCCTTGTGCCGGTCGCTCACTTCCCGCGCCGGCCCGATATCGGCAATGCGATCGTCTTCCACCACCACACTGGCATTGCGCAGCACCGTGTCGTCCTTGTCGACAGTGAAGGCAAAGTTCAAATTCTCGATCAGCGTGCGCATGCAACTCCACCCAATGCTCTGGCCACGGACCCTCCTGATCGCTTCACCGGTCCGTGGCGGTGGGCGATGCCCTGTCAGGCGCCGGGATCACAAGGCATCCCGGCGCTTTGCGTAAGCCGTGCCGTTCAGGCGACGGCCTTCACCTTGTCGCCCCGCTTGGCTGTGCCGCAGACGATCAACCTGTCGGTGTCGGCATAGTCGGACAACAGCTCCGAGCCGTTCGAGGTCACCAGCAGCATGTCCTTGTTCTGCATGCCGAATCCATGGCCGGTATCGTAGCAGAGTGGCTCGAAGCCGAGCACCATGTTCTCCTCCAGCGGCGCATCGCTGCCGGGCTTGCCCAGCACCGGCGTCAGGCCGAGATAGGGGTCCTCGTGCAGATGCAGACCGATGCCATGGCCGACGAAGGAGATCGGCGGCAGATCGAGCCTGGCCAGCTTGGCGATGAAGGCGTCATAGATCTCGCGGCAGCTCGCGCCCGGCTTCACCTTCTCCATGATCTCGTATTTGCACTCGACCAGATGGGCCCAGATCTTCTCGGCCATGGGCGGTGCCTCGCCGACGACCGCCGTCCGGCACACACCGGCCTGATAGCCGTTGATGACGGAAAAGATCTCGACGCGGCAGACATCGCCCTTCTTCAGCTTGCGGTCGGACGGACCGACATTGGGCAGCATGCTGCGCTCGCCGGTGGCGACGATCAGCAGCTTGAAGTGCTCGGCGCCCAGCGAATAGACATTGCGGGTCAGGTGCCCGGCGATGTCCATCTCGGAATCGCCGGCATCGACAACCGCCAAAGTGTCGGTGATCGCCTGGTCGGCAATGCGCGAAAGCTTCCTCAGAAGCGCGATCTCCTCCACCGTCTTGATCTGGCGCAGGCGGGCGAGGATCGGCTCGGCGTGCTCGAAACGGGCGCCCGGCATCGCAGCGATGAGGCGGGCGAGGTCGCCGGCCGGCAGGTAGTCCATTTCGAGGCCGATGCGCGCCTTGGCGAGGCCGAGCCCGGAAAGCTGGTCGGCCAGGACCAGCATGGGATCGTCGGAGAACTCGGCCCAGATGCGGGAGGGTACGTCGGGCAGGCGGCGCCTGATCGTCGATGCCTCCATGTCCACGCCGAAGATCGCGGTACGGCCGTCCGCCGTGACGATGGTCATGGCGTGACGGTGGCGGATCAGGGGCTGCGACGGCACCACGAAGCCGGCCGTGTAGGCGAAGTTCTCCGGCGACGAGCAGATGATGGCGTCGAGCCCATGCTGCGCCATTGCCTTGACCTGCTTCGCGACGATTTCTGCCCGCATGATTGTTCCTCTCCTCGTTGATTTTCTTGCCGGGATTTTCTTGCCGGCGGTCAGTCCCGCACCCGGTATTTCTCGACCTTGGCAAGGTCGACATCGATGCCCATGCCCGGTCCGGCGGGCACGACGATCGCCCCGTCGACAAACTGCATCGGCTCGACCAGAAGATCGTCCTTGTAGTAGATGCCGCCGACCTGGCCGTGCTGTGCTTCGGCCGGCGTCGACACCGGGATGACGCAGGACAGCGTCACGGCCGGCGAAGCGGCCGCGAGCTGCACATTGGCGAGATTGCCGATACCGGTTTCGATGGAGCCGTTGACGTTGCAGATGATGCCGGCCGCCCGGCAGACGGCCCCGACCTCCATCGCCTTGTAGAGCCCGCCGGCCTTGGTGGTGTAGATCGAGACGATCTGGATGCCGCCGTTGCGGATGATCTGGATCGAGTCATGCGCATTCCAGGCGGACTCGTCCGCCATCACCGGCGCATCGATGCGGCGGCCGACCTCGGCGATGCGCTCGATGCCCATCACCGGCTGCTCGACATATTTCAACCGGTTCTTTTCCATCCGGCGAACGGTCTGGACCGCCTCGCCCGGCGTCTTGTAACCCTCATTCGCGTCGACGCAGATCTCGACGGCATCGCCGGCCACCTCGCGCACCGCATCGACCATGGTGACGTCGCGCTGCGGATCGACGCCGATCTTGACCTTGATGGTCTTCACCCCTTCCTGGACGAGCTTCGCAACCTCCCCCCGTGCCTCCTCGACCGAAATCAGGCCGATCGAATGGGTGACCGGCACGCGCTCGCGCGCCTTGCCGCCGAGCAACGTGTGGACGGGCACGCCGAGCCAACGACCAGCAAGATCGTAGGCAGCGAATTCCACCGCCGCCTTCGAATAGGGATAGCCCTTGATGATGGCGTCCATGCGCGCATGCAGCTCGGCGAAGTTGCCGAGTTCGACACCGACCACTGCCGGCGCGAGATAGGTATCGATGACGGCGCGGGTGATGAGCGCGGATTCGCCAAAATAGCGGCCGAACTCGCCGCCCCAGTCCTTGAGCGCCGGCGCCTCGCCCCAGCCGACGCGGCCGTCGCTGTCGGTCATCTTGACCATGACATAACGGCCGATGACTTCGGTCAGCCCCGCCCATTTGTGCTCACGGCGCGTGGGCAACTGAACGATCAGCGTTTCGATGGACTTGATTACAGGCACTGTCCCCACCTTCTCCTTGCCGCCGGCAAAACGTGACTCTATGATGCGATCATCTATTGTGATCACACTTTATGATCATAATTTTAAATGTCAAGCACAGGCGCCGCAGCAGGGAGACGGGACGTGATTGTCGAAACGACGAACTATTTCGCCAGTGAGGGCAAGGCCGCGGCGGTGCTGGAACAGCGCCGCCGCGCGACGTCGATCAGGCTGGCACTTGGCCTGCCGCCGGGCCGGATATTGGTGAAGCTGACTGGTGACGGGCCCGACGTGCGCTGGGAGTGCACATTCGCGTCGATGCAGGCCTATGAGGCGGACATGGAGGCGCGGGCTTCCTCACCGGAATTCGCGGCCGCCCGCAACGCGATGCACACATTGCTCTCGCGATTTGAACGGCACCTCAGCGCCGAGGACGACAAGCCCGCCGCGACATGATGGAACGTGCATACGGCGCCGGCAAAGCGTACAGGCGACGCCCAAAGCATTCGGCGTCGCCGGGTTCCCGACCTCTTCCCCTGATGGACCGGATCACGCGAACCATCATCAGGTCCGGCAACTCATCTGCCTTGCAGCAAGAAAGGCAGGACATGCCCCAGAAAATCGTCGGGCGCCACCTGCGAGCAGGAATGGGCGCCGTAGTCCAGCAAGGCCAGTCGCGCATCGGGAATGAGCTGCGCCAGTTCCTTCGACAGATGCGGCGGGGTCAGGAAATCGTCCTTGGCGCAGATGACCAGCGTGGGCGCGCTTATCCGCGCGGCCGAGGCCCGCCGGTCGAACGCCACGATCATGTCGATGCGCTGCGCAATGATCGTCGGATCGCCGGCAGCGGCATTGGACGAGCCGATCATGGCCGACAGAGCATCGGCATTCTCGCTGATCCAGCGCGGCGGGTAGAGGAACAACGGCGTGGCGGCATTGTAGGCCTCCACGCCCGCGCGTTCGAGCAAGGTCTTGCGGGTGGCGAAACATTGCCGGAAGTGGTTGTCCGGCCCGGCCCAGCCGGCAAACAACACCAGGCCTTCGAGGGCCTGCGGGCGCTCGGCGGCAAGCACCTGTCCGGCCGCCGCGCCGGTCGAGTGGCCGATGTAGCGATAGCGCCCATGGCCGAGATGGTTCATCAGCGCATCGATATCCGCCGCCAGGGCCTCGACGCTGTGCCGCTGCCGGCGCGATGATGACTTGCCGGTCCCGATGTGGTCATGCTGAACGACCGTGAAATGGCGGGACAGCGCCGGCACGATGTTGTTCCAGTAGCTGCCGGCACCTCCAAGGCCCGACGCCAGCGCCAGCGGCGGCCCTTCACCGCTGACTTCATAGTGGATTTGCCCGTCCGGCCGCTCCAGGAAAGCCATGCCCCTGCTCCTCCGATAATGTGCTCAACGGCGGCCGCGCGCGTCCACCGGCCAGATTTCGGCCAGCGCGTCCTGCCGCACGCAATGGAATGCGTCGTAGAGAACGACCGTCGGGTCACAGTGCGGAATCACGCATTCGAGGCGGTCGCCCAGCTTTGGCTGCACCATGCCCGCCCCGAGCCGCACCCTGCCATGTTCGTCGCCGCTATATTCATAGGCGGCACCCGAAAGGCCGGGCGTGGCGATGCGCGGCTTGGGCCCGTTCAGCGCGAAGGATTTGGTTCCGGCATCGGTGGTGACGGTGCCGGCCACATTGATGCTGGTGACGGCCGTCTGCACGAACAGCGCGTTCTCGAACGGCCAGTCGCTTCCATCTTCATAGGTGATGTCCTGATATTCGGCATCCATGAAGACGTAGGACCCGGCCTGGATTTCCGTGAACGGCCCCTCGATGCCGTCGATGGCGTGGGTGCCGGTGCCGCCTCCGGTGATAATTTCAGGCGGCATGCCGATTGAAGTCAGCCGCGCGACGATGTCGCGGATGAACCCATGAGCACGACGACACAGATCGAGGCGCGCGCCATGGTCCGCCGAGTGCTGGAGGTGCCCGCCATAGGCCTGCACGCCGGCAAAGCGCAGCGACGGGCAAGCGGCAATGGCGCGGGCCAGAGCCTCGGCCGCGTCGACGCTCAGCACTCCGGTGCGGCCGAAACCCAGTTCGACGTCGACCAGCACGGAAGCGGTGACGCCGGCCCGTTCCGCGGCGGCCGCCAGGGCACCGGCATTGTCGGCATTGTCCACCACGATCATGGTATCGGGGGCGCCGCCGACAAGCTCGATGAACCGGGAAACCTTCATCGCCGTGGTCACCGGCGAGGTGACAAGGATGCCGGAAATCCCGTTTGCCGCCATGACCTCGGCTTCGTCGAGCGTCGCACAGCAGATGCCGACGGCGCCGGCTTCGATCTGGGCCCTGGCGATGCGCACGCATTTGTGTGACTTGGCGTGCGGCCGCAGCTTGCGCCCGAAGCCACGCATCGCTTCGGCCATGCGGTGGATATTGCGCTCCAGCGCATCGAGGTCCAGCACCAGCGCGGGCGTGTTCAGTTCGTAGCGCGAACCCTGCCCGCCCATCCAATAGCCGAGAGGGGGAAGTCGTGTCGTCATGCTCTTTCAGCCTTTCAGATTGGCCACGAACCACACCATGAGGCGGACGCCGAGCGCGAAATCGTCGAACTCCATCGCTTCCTGCGGATTGTGGCTGCCCTTGTCGTTGCGCACGAAGATCATGGCCGAGGGCACGCCCGCGGCGGCGAAATCACCGGCATCATGCCCGGCCCCGCTGGCGATCGGCATGGCCGGGATCGACAGGCGTTCGCAGCCCTGCGATAGCAGGCCCTGGAAATCCGGGTTCATGGCAGCGGGCGCATCGCCGGTGAAGCTGTCGCAGGTGAAGGTGACGCCACGACGAGAGGCAATTTCATCCATGGCCTGCCGCAGCGCGGCTTCGACGCGCCGCAGCACAGCTTGCGCGTGGCTGCGGGCATCGAACGAGAACACCACCTCGCCCGGCACGGTGGTCACGGCATGGGCATTCGGGTCGGTCGAGAAGCGGCCGAAGGTAGCCACCAGGTCACCGCCTTCCTCGTCCTCGATCACCCGCCACAACTCATCGATGCGGCCGACCAGTTCGGAAACCGCGAACACGGCATCGCGGCGCAGGGCGCGCGGCGCGGTGCCGGAATGCGCGTATTCGCCCACGCATGTCGCCTTGCGGCAGCGAAGGTTGCCGCGAATGCCGGTGACGATGCCGAGCGGCAACGCCCGGCTGACCAGCAACGGTCCCTGTTCGATATGCAGTTCGAGATAACCGCGCAGACGGGCCGGGTCGACGAGCGCGGCGCCGTTGCGCAAGCGACCGACATCGGCGCCGGCCTGCCGCATGTGTTCGGCCAGGCTGAGGCCGCTATCGATGCGCCGCGCCTCGTCGAGAATGCGCGGATCGAGCGTGCCGAGCATCGCGCGGCTGCCGATGTGCTGGGCTCCGAACCAGGCGCTTTCCTCGGCCCGGATGGCAATCAGCACGATGTCGCGCGGGGGACGGACGCCGGCAGCCCGGTATGCCGCCAGACAGGCAAGGCCGGCAAGCACGCCCGCCAGTCCGTCGAAATTGCCGCCTTGCGGAACGGCATCGAGATGCGACCCGATGACCAGGGGCGGCGGATCGGGATCGTCGCCCCGCAGCGTCATCGACAGATTGAGGGCCGCATCCACCGCGATGTCCAGGTCGAGGTCGCGAGCCGCGGCAGCGACGAGATCGTGCGCCGTCTGCTCACCCTCGCCATAGGCGGCGCGCGTGAAGCCGACACCGTCGAAGCTGCGTCTTCCGATGGTGTCGAACAATTGCCGGGCAAGCGCCAGACCTGCCTCGATCGAGCTTTCGCCAGGCATCATGACCGCTATTCCCGCACGGACGCCGAGAGATACCAGTCCAGAAGCTGGCTGCCGTTCATGAAGACGGTATCGCTGCGCGCCGCCAGCGTATCGATGATCTCGGCCAGGAAATTGATGCGGTGGGCCACGCCCGACAGGTGCGGATGCAGGGGAATGGTCAGCACGCGCGGCTGCTCGTGCCGGTCGATCTCGCGCGCGAAGGTGCGGATCGTCTCCAACATGCGCAGCCGCATCTCGGAGGACGACTGCTTCTCGATCGCGTAGACGACGCTGTCGTTGAGATCGAGCCCGTAGGGCAGCGACACCACCGGCCCGTTCCTGGTGACGAGCCGCGTCGGAATGTCGTCGATCACCCATTGGCAGACATATTCGATGCCGTTGTCGCTCAGATGGTCGAGCGTCTCGAAGGTTTCCGACCAGCCGGGGCTCATCCAGCCGCGCGGGCGCTTGCCGGTGAACGCTTCGAGCCGGTCGAGGGCGGCGCGGATCAGATCGCCCTCATTGGCCTCGGCGCTGAGGGCACGCTGATGCATGCCGTGACCGACGAATTCCCAGCCGGCGTCGAGCACCTGCCGCGCCAGTTCCGGATAGACGTCGATGACGCTGGCATTGATGCTGGCGCTGACCGGCAGCCGGCGGTCGCCGAACAGTTCGAGCAGGCGCGGCATGCCGCAGCGATTGCCATATTCCGACCAGCAGAAATTCGGCAGGTCGGGCACGTGGGAACGGCCATGCGGCGGGATGACGATGGTGCGCGGCGTCAACTGGTCATAGGGCCAGTATTCGATATTGACCACGACATGGATGATGAAGGGCTTGCCGTCGGGCGGCGTGAGCCTGGGCTGCATGCTGGACAAGGTGAAGGGTGCGCGGGGGTTCGACGCGTGCAACATGCTTGGCTCCCTAGGCTGTGATGGCGGGATCGACCGGTTCGGCGGTCAGCGTCCGGTAATGCTCGCAGAGATGGCCGCGATAGCGCCTGGTCCGATCGCGGTTGGCGGGATCGGCGGAAAGGCGTGCCGAAGCGGCAGCGGCGGCGGCCTGTGCCTCCAGGTCCTCGATGGCCGCATCGGCATGGCGGCCGTCGCGGTAGAGAACACGCCCCTCGACCATGGTCAGGCGAGCGTCGGCGCCCTGCCCCCGCGCCAGGAAGGCGTCGACCAGCGGCATATCGGGATCGAGATAGGGACGGCAGGTGCGTTGCAGCGAAAAGGCGGCCATGTCGGCCCGCATGCCGACTTCCAGCCTGCCGATCTCGCCGCCGAATTGCGCGGCAATGGCGCCGTTGACGGTTGCCATCGCCAACAGGTCGTCGACAGCCGGCGGCGGCGGACCGTTCCAATCGGGCTCGCGCGCCAGATTGCCGGCCAGCCGCAGTTCCGCCAGCAGGTCCTCGTCGTCGGCCATGGAGCAATTGTCGGTGCCGACGGCCACTCTCACGCCCCGCTGCAAATACCGTGCCAGCGGCGCGATGCCGTTGCGCATGCGGATATTGCAGCCGGGATTGCGCACGACGGTGGCACCGGTGCGGGCCAGCACCTCCATCTCCGCGTCGTCCACCCACACGCCATGGGCAACGACCGTGCGGGGGGTCATGGCTCCCAGTTTCTCCAGATGGGCAAAAACCCCCTCCGGGAACAGACCGGCGGCGGCATGTTTCTGCGCCGGCGACTCCAGCGCGTGCAGATGCATGCCGAGATCGTTGTCGCGCGCATCACGGGCCAGCACCCGCCACAATTCGTCGGAAACCCACTGCGGGCCGGCCGGGCCATAGCACAGGCGGATCAGGGGATGGCCGGCGAATTCCGCCCCCAGGCGCCGCATCAGCGCGATCGTCGCCGCGCCGTCACCGGCATAGGCGGGTGCCGCCGGCCGGGATATCCATTCGCGCAGATCGTCCGGCAGGCCGGCCATGAAGCACGCTTCATGCGGCGGATAGACCGTGGCGCCCCTGTCCATGGCACCGATGCACATCGTGGCGCGCAGCCCCACGGCCTCATAGGCGCGAAGCTGGTCGCGCACCTCCTGCTCGTAATTGCCGGTGCCGTAGGTGTAGTTCGCGTGTATGGTGGTGGTGACGCCGTTGGCGACCATGCGCGCCGCAGCCAGACGGGTGACGGCATGCCCGTCAAGCAGGCCCCGCGCGCGGCGCCCGGCAATCCACGGCTCAAGGAAATCGTCGGGATAGCCGAGCTGGATCTGGCTCAGTCCCCTGCCGTGCTGATGTGCGTTGACCAGGCCCGGCATCAGCAGGCAACCCGGCAATTCGATCACCTGCGCGGCAGGCCAGTTCCGCCGCATCTCGCTGCCCGGCCCGAGCCCCGCAATGCGTCCGTCGACGACCGCCACGGCGGTGTCGCGGCGCAGGCTGGCGGCCTCCGGCCCGGGCAGCACATAGTCGGCTTCAAGGATGATGGGACTGCTGCTCATGTCGTTGCCTAACTGAGTTGGGCCTATTCGGGCTGGCCGTTCGATCCCTCGCCGTCGGATGCGACGAAGCGACGGATCGCCAGACGGATATTGTCGATGTGAGCATGCAGGATCTGGACGGCCTGCTCGGCATCGCGCCGGCGGCACGCGGCCAGAAGCTCACGGTGATCGTTGTTCGAGTCCTTCTGCCGGTCGATCATCCCCATATGCAGGCGAACATAACGATCGACATGCAGATAGAGGTTTCCGAGGATCTGGAGCGACAGTTCGCGGCCCGATGCACGGTAGAGCGCGCGATGCAGTTCCCAGTTGATGTCGCCGAGGTCACCGGTGTCGGCGGCCTCGAATTTCTCGATGATGGCCTCCACCGCGGCCATGTCGGCGGCCGTCATGCGCGGCACCGCATAGCGCAGCAGGTCCGGCTCGATGGACAGCCGCAACTGGAAGATCTCCTCGATCTTCTCGGCGCTCATCTCGGATACGAAGACGCCGCGGCGGGGATGCGTGGTGACAAATCCGCCAGCATCGAGCTTGGCCAGCGCCTCGCGCAGAGGAATCTTGCTGATGCCGAATTTCTGGGCGATGCGTTCCTGCCGCAGCGGCATCCCTTGCGGAAGGTCGCCGCGCACGATGGCATCCTGCAACAGCTCCACGATAGCATCGACGGTGGATGGCGGCCGGCGCATCGACCAATCAACAGCTATATGGTCAAGCTCTCCGTCCGGATTTGCAAGAGGGACAATCATGAATTCTTGTATCCTTCTTCAATTTTCTTTCGAAGCACGCCGCAGAGTTCGTTGAATTCCACGGTCTCCTGTATTTTCATATTACGCGGACGCGGGAAATCCACCCGCACATCGTAGCACACGGTGGACGGCCGGCGGCTCATCACCAGGATGCGATCCGAGAGGAATACCGCTTCGCGAATGCTGTGGGTGATGAAAATCGCCGTCTTGTGGAACCTGTCCCAGATGTCCGCCAGGGCGACATTCATGTCGTCGCGCGAGATGGCGTCGAGGGCGCTGAAAGGCTCGTCCATGAGCAGCAGCGCCGGATCGTTGATCAGTCCCCGGCAGATCGCGACGCGCTGGCGCATGCCGCCCGAAAGCTCACCCGGGCGCTTGTTGCGGAACTCCCACAACCCGACCAGTTCGAGCAGTTCACGGGCGCGCTCCCGATACTTGGCCGTGGACCCGTCCCGCAGCCGGATAGGAAAGAGCACGTTGTCCAACACATTGTTCCAGGGCAGGAGCGTTGCATCCTGGAAAACATAACCCAGATCGGCGCGCGGGGCGACAACCGGTTCTCCGCCGATCACGATGCTGCCCGAACTGATGGACTCCAGCCCGCCCATCATCATCATCAGCGTGCTCTTGCCGCAGCCGCTCGGGCCGAGGATGGAGACGAAGTCGCCGGAGGTGATGTCGAAATCGACCTTGCTCACCGCCTCGATGTCCCCGGACGCCGTGTGATAGATCTTGCGGACGTTCGAGACGGAGATGTAGGGATGGGCTGCGTCTATCTGCCTACCCGCGACCTTGGCTATGGGGATGGCTTGCGTGGCTTGCATGGTCATGACTGGCCCTTTCCGGTCGATGCGGCATCGAGCGCCGCGCAGACATCGGCAGTCGAGGCGACCCATCCAAGGAAACGCTCGACGTTGAAAACGGTGGCATCGAAGATCGAACGATCGCCGGCCTGAAGGGTGGCGTCGGCGACCATGATGGCGAAGAATTCCCGGTGATAGGCGTCGCGGATGGTCGATTCGACGCACACATTGGTGTTCACGCCCGTCACCAGCAGGCGCGAGATGCCGCGCCCGCGCAGCACGTTTTCCAGGTTGGTGCCGGCAAAGGAGCTGTAGCGCGACTTGTGGATCACGATATCCTCGGGCTGCGGGGCCAGTTCCTCAACGAAGGCGTAGTCCCAGGTGCCCTTGGTGATGAGCTTATGGCCCGGATTTGCGCGCATATACTTCAGCGGGTTCGATTTGTGGTAGACCGGCGCGCTTTCCGGGCCGGCCTCCTTCTTGTCGTCGTCGAAGCCGTTCTGCATGTAGATGATGGTGAGACCCGCCGCGCGCGCGCTGGCCACCGTCCGGCGCACGGCCTCGATGACGCGCGGCGATTCCGACACGTCGAAGCCGACCAGATCGAGATAGCCGCCCTTGGAAAGATAGGCGTTCTGCATGTCGATGACGATCAGGGCGGTTTCGGCCGGGTCGATCTCGATCGGCTCGGGCCTGGCCGGGATGGCTGTTGTCCGGCCGGGATTCTTGCGGGCGAGGGAAACGGTCATTTTTCTGTTTTCCTTGAAGACATGTCGATTGGCCTTACGAGCCGAGCTTCTTGCGCAGATAGGCCTCGGCCATCGCCACGAGCCCGTAGAAGACCAGGCCGAAGGCGCACAGCACCACGATCGCCGCGAAGATCAGCTCGGTCTCGGCCTGCGCCGATGCGAACAGGATGAGGTATCCCAGGCCCGCCTGCGAGGTGACGAACTCGCCCACGATGATGCCGATGATGGAGAAAGTGGTGGCGATCTTCATGCCGCTGAACATGTAGGGAATGGCGAAAGGCACCCGCACGTCGCGGAACACCTGCCACTCGCTCGCCCTCAGCGCCTTGCACAGACGCAGCAGATCGCGGTCGACATTGTCGAGACCGGCGAGCGTGGCCACCACGACCGGAAAGAAGCTGATGAAAATCGAGAACGCGACCCGCGATTCCGAGCCGATGCCCAGCCACACGATGAACAGCGGGGCCAGCGCAATCTTGGGAATGAGCTGGAAGAAGACGACATTGGGATAGAGCGCCTCGCGCACCACTGTGGATGCGCTGAGCAGGCCCGCCAGAAGAACGCCGAGCAGCGAGGAGATAAGGAAAGCCACCAGGCTCTCCGTAACTGTCGGAATGGCGTGCTGCAGGATGAGCGGGAAGAACAGCTCGACGAGCTTGTCCGCGATTGCCGACGGGGCCGGCAGCAGGACCGCCGGAATGGCGAGGATACGGACCGTGGCTTCCCAGAAGGCAATGAGGAGAAGGGCCGTCAGCGTCGGCAGGAGGATCGCCCGCATCACCGGGTCGAGCTTCCAGCCGAGAGGCACGGCGGTGCCCGGCTGTATCAGGGGATTGTGAGTGGTTGACATAGCAGTTTCCCGCGCTTGGGTTCCATGCTCAGAATAGAGGTGCGGCACGTGCCGCCCTGGCGAGGCTGTCATCCCTGTCGCCGGGGCGGCGCCTTACGCCGCGCCGGCTCAGGATTCGCCAAGATAGGCGGCAAACTCGGACGTGTTCTCCTTCACTTTCGCCCACTCTTCGGGCGTCAGCTTCACATTCCCGACAAAGCGGTTGGTCACCAGGGTTGCCGGATCGGGACGCACCGCATCCTTGGGGGCGCCGAACTCCATGATCAGGTCGATCATGCCCGGTATCTTGTCGAGGTCCGACCAGCCGAGGCTGTTCTCGATCGCCTCCGGCCGCTGCGTGGCAAGCTGCGTCAGGCCCTGGGCGATGCGCGCGCTTTCCATGCCGCCCCTGGTCAGGCCCACTTCGGGCATGACCTTGGCGAACAGCTCGAGCGAGGATTGCGGCTCGCGCAAGGTATGGGCGTAACACCCCAGCACACTGTCGACGACCTTCTGGCACAGCTCCGGGTTCTTCTCGACGATTTCGGGCCGCGTGACGATCTGGCCGGCATAGAGTTCCACCCCGTAGCGGCTCCACGGCAGGAAGCGGGGCCGTTCGCCCATCGCAGCGATCAGCGGGATCGAACTGGTGCCGACGGCGGTGGTGGCGTCCACCTGCTTGTCGATCAGCGCCCGCTCGATGACCTTGCTGTCGACCTGCACCAGCGACACCTTGCTCATGTCGATGCCGGCGTTCTTGGCAAAAGCCGGCCAGAAGGGCGATTCCGCCGAGGTCGGCACGGTGCCGAGCTTCTTGCCCTCCAGGTCCTTGGGCGTCTTGATCGGCGAATCCGCGCGCAAGGCGATGCCCATAATGGGGTCGTAATAGACGGTCGCGATCACCACGATCGGAAGCTGGCGGGCGGCGGCCAGAAAATTGCCGCCGGCAAAGACCATGCCGAAATCGAACTGGCCGCTGGCCACGGCCTGCGCAGCCGCCACGGAACCGAAGCCGCGCGCCACGCTCATGTCGATGTTGTGCTTGGCGAATACGCCGATCTCCTTGCCGATCATGGGCCAGTAGCTCGACCCGTTGGGGATCCAGGGCAGCGTGAACTTGACCTGCTCCTGTGCGGTGGCCCGGCCGAAGAGCGACGAGCTGAACGGCAACGAGGCAGCCGCGGCGACCCCGAACTTCAAGGCTGATCGACGTGTGATATTGCGAGTCTCCGACATTCCTTTTCCTCCCTTTGGAATGCATCACTCTGTGATGTGCGGTTTGACTTCTCCTATGCGGCTGTGCTCCCGAACAGACGCAGGAAACGGGCCTTCAGCACCGCCAGCAGGATCTGAAGCGGGCGCAATTCCCCGGCGCTGGCCGGCGGCGGCATTGCGGCCACGGGGGCCTGCGGATCCTGTGTCTTTGCCGCGGCGACGGCCGCGAAACGCTGACGCAGATTGGCGGTGAACTGCTGGGTTATCTGGGCGGCGATCTCGTTGATCAGCGCCCCCTTGCCGAATTGCGCCAGCGGGCCCGAGAGCACCACGCCCGCGACGATCGAGGTGGTGGTGGACTTGCCGCCGTCGGTCGGTTCAAGCCCATAGTCGAGCTTGATCTGCACGCGCGAGCCGCTGTTCTTGTCTGCGCCGGCCCCCTCGACCGAGCCCTTGTAGCCGGCTTCGTCACGTACGACCTTGCCACGGCCGCCAAAAGCGGCGCTGATCGGGCCGATCCGCGTGCGCATCAGGCCCTCGATCTCGCTCTGGTCGTCCGAAACCGAGACGATCTCGGCGCCGGGCACGCAGGACGCGACAAGGCGGATGTCGCTCAAGGCGGTCCAGACCGTCGCGATATCCTGCTCGACTGTGAATTTCTGACGGATTTCCATGCTCGACTCGCCTCCTAGCTTTCCGAGGTGCAGGAAGATGCGCGGCTTGCGGCGACAGCGCTCACGGCCGCGACAATGCCGGTGTAGCCGGTGCAGCGGCAGATGTTTCCGCTCATGGCGGTGCGCAGTTCCTCTTCGGAAAGCTGCGGGTTGCGCGCCACCACCTCACGCGCGGAGATCAGCATTCCGGGCGTGCAGAAGCCGCATTGCAGACCGTGATTGCAGTGGAAGGCATCCTTCAACTGCGTGGTCAGTTCATCCTCGCCGAGCCCTTCCAGCGTCGTTACCTCGGCGCCGTCGCAGGCGACGGCAAGAGCGATGCAGGAGCGGGCGATGCGCCCGTCGATCAGGATGGTGCAGGCACCGCACACACCGTGTTCGCAACCGAGGTGGATGCTGGTGCATCCGCAACCCGGCGAGCGCAGCAGGTCCGCCAGCGAGGTGCGGGGCTCGACATCGACCGTGACCGGCTTGCCGTTGAGGGTGAGGGAAATCTTCATCATTGCACCAATGCCGATTGTGCCGCGCGCAGGAGGGTCGTTTCGCAAAGCTTCATTTCGCAACTGTCCTGGTCGCGACCCGCTGTCTCCAGATCGAGGCGGATCGCCTCGCGCAAATTTCCTTCAAGCTGGGCGGACCACGTCCCGGCGCCCTGCATCCCGGCGGCCATGCGCGCCATCTCCAGCGGGCCGCGATTGACGGTGCCCAGCACCACGCTGCTGCGGCCCCGGTCCGGATCGAGGACGACCGATGCCGTCGTCATCGGATATTCGCCCGCCTTGCGGATGATCTTGTAGTAGCCCCAGCGCGCGCTGCGGCCGAGCTTCGGCACGCGGATCGCGGCAAGGATGTCGTGCTCGCCCAGCGCGGTCGAATAGGGGCCGAGGAACATGTCGGAGCCGGCCACGCGGCGCTCGCCCGCCGCCCCCCGGATGACGAAGCTGGCACCCAGCGCCATGACCACGGTGATCCAGTCCGCCGAGGGATCGGCCAGCGACAGGCTGCCGCCGATGGTTCCACGGTTGCGAACGGCGCGGTAGGCGATGCGGCCGGCGACGTGGTGCATCATGCCCCTTGCCGGGTCGGGCACTTGGCCGTCCTCGAACTCGCCATGGCGCACGCAGGCACCGAAAGTGACGCCCTCCGGATCTTCCTCGACGCCGCGCAATTCCTCCAGCCCCGATATGTCGACCAGGCGCAGCACGGGGCTAAGCCGCAGGTTGAGCATCGGCACCAGCGACTGGCCGCCGGCAAGCACGCGCGCGCCCCACTCGAATTCCGAAAGGGCCGCGACCGCTTCGCCGAGATCGCGCGGCCGCACATAGTCGAAAGGCGCCGGCTTCATGGCCTGTCTCCCTTCGCGGCCCGCTCGATCGCCTTCAGGATGCGGCGCGGCGTCACCGGCGTTTCGTTGATCTCGACCCCGAGCCCGTGGAGGGCATCGTTGACCGCGTTGACGATCGCCGCCGGCGCCCCGATCGCTCCTCCCTCGCCCATGCCCTTGATGCCGTAGCGGGTGAAGGGCGACGGCGAGACGATATGGGAGATGCGGGCGCTCGGCACTTCCGTGAATCCGGGCAGCAGGTAGTCCAGGAACGTCGAGGCCAATGGCTGGCCGGTTTCGTCGTAAGGGCTCTCCTCCAGCAGCGCGTTGCCGATGCCCTGGGCCAGGCCCCCCTGTATCTGGCCATCGACGATCATCGGGTTCACGATGGTGCCGCAGTCGTGCACGATCACATAGTCGAGGATCTTGACCAGGCCGGTATTGGCATCGACGCAGACCACCACGGCATGGGTTGCGTAGGAGAAGGCGCCGGTTCCCGATTCCGGCTGAAAGGTCGTGGTGACCGACAGGCCGGGCTCCTCGCCGGGCGGCAGGTCCTGCGCGTGGCGGAATGCGGCGCGCGCGACCTCCGAAAGCGGCACCCGGCGCGGGCCGTGGACCACGGCCCCGTCCTCGAGCGTGACCTTGTCGGCAGTGGTTTGCAGGAAATGGGCGCCGATGCGCTTGACCTTTTCCGCGAGCATCTGGGCGGCGCGGCCGACGGCGCCGCCGGCCATGACCATGCTGCGTGAAGCGAACGTGCCGAGACCGTAGGGTGAAACGGCCGTATCGCCGTGGCGCACCACCACATCGGCCGGATCGACGCCGAGTTCCGTTGCGGCGACCTGCGCCAGCGTGGTCTCCAGTCCCTGGCCGTGGTTCTGGATCGCGACTTCCAGGATGAGCTTTCCGTCCGGGGTGAAGCGGGCCGTGGCCGCCTCGTAGCCGAACACCTCGGTCAGGTTGCGCGACAGCCATTCATTGGTGCCGTGCGCGGTCTGCTCCGTATAGCTTGCCCAGCCGAGCCCGATATAGAGGCCGTCCTTGCCGTTGTCCTTCTGCTGCGCCCGCACCCCCGGCACGTCGACCATCTCGGCCGCCCGCCGCACGCTTTCGGGGAAGTCGCCGCTGTCATAGAGCTTACCGGCGATGGTCAGGAAAGGCATCTGCCCGGGCAGCACCATATTGTCGATGCGCACCTCGTGCGGCTCCCGTCCCACGGCCCGCGCCAGCTCGTCCATCATCCGCTCGAGCGCGAAACAGGCGCCGGGCCGGCCGACCCCGCGATACGGGCCCAGCGGCGGCTTGTTGCTCATGACGGTGATGCCGCGCCCGCGATAGGCATCCATCCGGTAAGGCCCCGGCATGATGCCGGCCGACATGTTGGCCTCCATGGCACAGGACCAGGGCCAGATCGAATAGGCGCCGGCATCGACGATGACTTCGCTTTCCAGCCCCAGGATGCGCCCTTGCGCGTCCGCATGGAGCTTCATGCGGTAGTGGTGCTCGCGCGCCTGCGGCGAGGCGGTCAGATGCTCGCGCCGGTCCTCGATCCAGCGCACCGGGTGATCGACGATCCGGGCAAGGGCCGCGATCGCGATCTCCTCGGCCTGGAGATTGTTCTTCACGCCGAAACCACCGCCGACATCCGGGGCGACGACGCGCAGCTTGTTCTCCTCGACCCCGATCAGGGGCGCCAGGACCGTGCGGATGATATGCGGCTGCTGGGTCGAACTGTAGACGACCAGCTCATCGAGCCGGCGATCATGATGGGCCAGCACGCCGCGCCCTTCGAGCGAGACGACGCATTGGCGATGCATGTGCAGGTCACGCTCGATGGTGACGACCGCCGCGCGCTCGGCCTGGGCCATGTCGCCATTGCCGGGCGTGGAGACGAAGCAGACATTGTCGGGCCAGCCGTCATGGATCGACGGCGCGCTTCCGTCGGCCGCCTTGAGCATATCGGTCACCACCGGAAGCTCTTCGAAGTCGACGAAGATCTGCTGCGCGATGTCTTCGGCTTCCGCCCGCGTCGGCGCGATGCACATGGCGATGGGTTCGCCGACGAAGCGCACGACGCCATCGGCGAGCGGCGGGAAATCCGAGCCCCGGAAGCCGGGCGCATTCAGCACGGCCCGCACCGGGCGCACATCCCCGAGGTCCGACAGCAGGAAAACCCGCGAGCGCACCTCCTCCGGAATCTCGATGGAACGGATGCGGCCATGGGCGATGGGCGAGCGGAAGAACGCGACCTCCATGGTGCCGTAAAGATTGAGATCGGCCAGATATTCGCCGTGGCCGGCAAGGAAGCGCGCATCCTCGTTGCGCAGCAGCCGGGCGCCGATGCCCCGCGGGCCGAACCGGGCAGCGTCATCACCCGCATCGGCATAAGCCTGAGCTCCGGGCTGCGCGGAAAGCGCCAAATTCGACTGTGCCACTTTGAGCCCTCCCTGCTCTCGTATAGAAATATATTTACGACAGTATACTATTTGTCAAGCCAGCAATTGCCCAAGGCACTCGTTTCCGGTTTCACACCGGGGTGTCAGTTTCAGGCTTCGGAAGGCATTCTCGACAAGGAGCGGCTTGACGCGCAGGCGGCGCGGTCCCTAGCGCGAGCAGGTTCCGCGCTACGATGTCCAGAAGGTGAAACGGGAGGACGGCAGTGCCCAAGGCGACCGGCCGCCCTCCTGATCCCGGCAGGCCGGCGGGGGCCGGCCTGCCGGGATCAGGCGTTTAGCGGACGATGTACACGACCCTGCGGGAACTCGGGTCCACGAGCACCGGCTGGCCGTTCACATAGACGTAGCGATAGTCATAGTCCGGCACTTCGCGCAGCTCCACGGTCTCGGGCAGGCCGGCGCCGACCACCACTTCGCCGTCGAGATAGACCGGCTCGACCTCATGGGTGGTGACATATTCCCGAACCGGCTGCGGCGGGTCGATGACCGTGCCGGTCGCGCCGCCGGCGATGGTGCCCGCCGCGCCGCCCACGGCAGCCCCGACCGGGCCGCCGACGATGGCGCCGGCTACGGCCCCGGTGGCACCGCCGACCAGCGCCCCGGCGTCTCCGCCACCCGGATCAGGCGGGGTGACCACCGTCACGCCGGAATCCGCCGGCCGCTCTGTGAGCACCACGACATCGCCGTTGAAATCAGCGGTAAGATAGTCGGAAAAGACCCATCCGTCGCCCTGGCTGGTCATGACCGAGCACCATTTGCTGTTCTCCAGGCATCCTTTCAGATCGGCCGCCTGCCCGGCACCGATCATCCCGACCACCGGATATTGTGGCCCGGGCCCTGCCCGCACGTTCAGATCGGTGGTGGCGGTGACGGACGATTGCGCCACTGCCGCAGCAGACAGGGCAATCGTCAGGATCGAGGATGCAACTATCGTTCGCATGGTTACTGTTCTCCGTTGTCCCTCGGGGCCAACAACGGAGCTGCGCAGGGCCGGGTTCCCTTTTTGCAAATCGTGATGTCGCGGGGGACCGGTTTCAGCACTGGCCGACGGCAGATGGCGCACCCTGTGACCGGGGCATCAAGCAATTGAAATTACGACCTGTTTTACAAATCAGCCTGCGGCAGCATGGCCTGCACGGCGGTGACCGCGATCATGTAATAGACGTCATCGGCGTTGCAGCCGCGCGAGAGGTCATTAGCCGGCTTCGCAAGCCCCTGCAGGATCGGGCCGATGGCGTCGGCCCCGCCGATGCGCTGGGCGATCTTGTAGCCGATATTGGCGGCGTCGAGATTGGGGAAGACGAAGACGTTGGCCTGGCCGTGCAGGGTGGAGTTGGGGGCCTTGGCGGCACTGACCGCCTCCACGAAGGCGGCGTCGAACTGCAATTCACCGTCGATGACGAGATCGGGCATCGCGGCGCGGGCCAGCCTTGTCGCCTCGACCACCTTCTCCACCCGCTCATGGGTGGCGCTGCCGCCGGTTGAGAAGGACAGCATGGCCACCCGCGCCGGCTGGTCGATCAGCGCCTCGCAGGAGCGGGCCGACATCATGGCGATGTCGGCAAGCTCGGCGGCGTCGGGATCGACGACGAGGCCGCAATCGGCGAACACGAAGGCACCCTTCTTCACGTGATGCGGCTGGCACAGCATCATCAGGAAGAAGGACGAGACGATGCCGACGCCTGGCGCCCGGCCGATGATCTGGAGTGCGGCACGCACCGTGTCGGCGGTGGTGGCGACGGCTCCGCCCACCGTGCCGTCGGCCTCGCCTTCGCGCACCATCATGGCGGCGAAGACCAGCGGCGCGCGCACCGCTGCGGCCGCTGCCTCTGCCTCCACGCCCTTTGCCTTGCGCAATTGGTGATAGGCCGCGGCGAAGCGCGGCGTCAGCGTCGAGGTTTCTGGGTCTTCGATGCGGAAACGGCCGGGATCGGCTCCGAGCTGCGCCAGTCTCGCCTCGACCGCCGCGCGGCCGCCGACCAGGATGATGTCGGCGATGCCGTCGTTCACGGCGCGGATGGCGGCCTCGACGATGCGCGGGTCCTCCCCCTCCGACAGAACGATGCGCTTGCGAGTCCGTTTCGCGGCTTCGAGGAGGCGTTCCAGCGGTTTCATCACACATGTCCCAGATAATAGATGCCGGCGAGGATGAAGAGGCCGATGAAGATGGTCTCGGCGACGATCAGCGCCACCGCATCGCCGCCCACGTCGAGCACCCGGCGCAGCGACGTCTTCATGCCCACGGCGACGATGCCGGCCAGAAGCGCCCAGCGCGACGCATCGGCTCCGATGCCGGAGACGGCATCGGGAACCAGCCCGAAGGAATTCATGGCCGCGAGCGCCAGGAAGGCGAGCACGAAGCCCGGCAGCAAGGGCGGGCGCGCGGACTTGGCCGCGGCGGGGTCGGCGCCGGCGCCTTCGCCCTGCCCGACATTGCGGGTGGCGAGCGCGAACACGATCACCACCGGCGCCAGCATGGTCACGCGGATCAGCTTGACCAGCGTCGCCGTCTCGCCCGCTTCCGACGACACGGAAAAGCCCGCGCCCACCACCTGCGCCACGTCATGGATGGTGCCGCCGAAGAAGATGCCGGTGGCGCGCGCGTCGAGGCCCATCGTCTGGGCCAGGATCGGATAGAAGATCATGGCGATGGTCGACAGCACCGTGACCGACAACACGGTGAAGATCAGATTGCGTTCGGAGAACTCGTTCCTGGGCAGCACCGCTGCGATGGCCATGGCGGCCGACGCGCCGCAGATCGCCACCGCGCCGCTGGTCAGCAGCGCCAGCCGCCAGCCCCGCCCCAGCAGCCGGGCAGCGACCAGCCCGAAGCCGACCGTCGCCGCGATCGCCAGCACCAGAAGCAGGATGGTGGAAGCGCCCAGTCCCATCAGCAACTCGACGCTGATACGCATGCCGAGCAGCGCCACGCCCAGCCTCAGCACCGTGCGCGCGCACAAATCGATGCCGGGCTTGCAACGCCCCTCTTCCGAAAGGAAGTGAAAGGCGATGCCCAACAGCAGCGCCATCAGCATGGCCGGGGCGCCGTAGTGGTCCGACAGGAACTGTGCGGCGATGGCGACTGCCACCACCACGGCCACGCCGGGCCACAGGGTGCCGAACATCGCGGGCAGGCCCTGGAAGCGCCGTTGCGTCTGCGCCATGCTCATGCTGGTCTCTCCCGAGATCGATGCCGGACCGCTAGTTACCGGAAGGACGGCGCCCGGCTTTTCCCCGGCCTCGAAAGGCCGGGGAACCTATCGCCGCGGTCAGATTGGCTGCTGGGGCTTCATGTCGGCCTTTGCGATGCCGGCGACGGGGACGGGCTTCTTCATGGCGTCGCGGCGGAAGGGCTCGCCGAGCTCCTGGTTGAGCACCACCTCGACGAAGGTGGTGATGCCCCTGGCCTGCTCCTCGCAGGCGGTGCGGATGGCATCGGTCACCTTCTGCGGCGTGTC
>NZ_JBEPML010000029.1:0-53174 GCF_040545735.1 Aquamicrobium terrae | reverse complement strand
TCTGGAACACCCTCGGCTCCATCATCGAACTCTTTACGCCCGCCGAATGCGCCAATTACTTCAAGGCCGCAGGATATGACCCAAATTAAACCGGATGCGCCCTAGCTTGCGTCAATAACATTGCTTCTGGTCAGCCAGAAAACACCGAGTACCCTCCGGGCTAAGGGCTTCTCTTCTCAGACTATTATCAGGGGTTCACCCCGAACTCACGATTGAATCTCTTGCTGAGCCTGCAGTGCCAGTCTCGACTGCAAGGCACGGCGAAATCGGTGGGTCAGTCCATGTTGCGGGACGTCTCGGCAGCGCGCGTGAAGTGAAGCATGAGCTGCGACTTCAACTGGCTGTCGATCCCCACCTGGTCAATCGCCCGCTCCATGCAACGCAACCAGAGATCGCGCATCTCGGGTCCGATCGGCACATGTGCATGGATTTCCGTCAGGCGGGAATGGCCGTGCTTCTGCACATAGCGGCTCGGACCGCCGAAGAAGCCGGAAAGATAGTTGAACTGCTCCTCACGGGAATGGGCGACCCCGTGGCCTCTCAGATGCAGGAGGTGCAGTTCATGGGCGTCCTCATCCTGCTCGATGATGTCGTAGAAGGCTTCCACAAGGGTTCGAACGCCCTCCTCTTCGCCAAGCTCCTTGTAGAGCGTGCGCAGCTTCGCGGGCACGTTCATCGATTCGACTCCTTTCGGCACTGCGGATCGGACGCAACACCATGGTCCGGCACCCCTGCGAGCGCCGGCCCCAAACGCTTACAAGACGCCAAACATGCTCGTGGGGGGCCTCCGCCCGGAACGGCGTGGTCAGTCCGGTCCGAACCCCGGGGAGGTCGGCTGGCCGTCGTCATATTTCGACAGCCATTCGACGGTGGTCGGGCGATAGCGCACCAGACCCTTGTACTCGGCCAGTTCGTCCGGCAGGTCTCGCAGCACGCGATGGAAACGGCGCGCCCACTTCGGCGAGGTGACCAGTTCCTCCATCTTCAGGAGGTAGCAGCGGATCGGGAACAGCAACGCGTTTGAACGCGGCAGGCGAAAGAACATCTGCACTTCAACCCGCAGATGAACCTTGTGGCCGACATTCTCAGGGGTGACGGTCATGCGGTCCGTTCCCCATTTGTGATAGTTCTCAGGGCTGGTGTCGAGCCGCGGATTGATGGTCATCGTCCAGTTGAACCGACGCGCCGGCTGCCCCTGCTGCATGGCCATCAAAAACTTCAGCGCCCGGGTGAAGACACCCAGTTCATGGGCGAGTGGAACAGGTGCATGCCACTCGAAGAAATTCATGCCGATGTCGAAATCCAGCGACCAGTCGGCCTGCGTCGTCACCATGCCGGCATCCATCCACAGATTGCCGTCGCGCTGGTCGAGCACGGCGAAATCACCCTGGCTCTGGCGCGTTATGTACTCCAGCGGACCATAGGGCAGCGTCGACGTATCGCCGAAGGTGAAACGATCCTCGATGCCAAGCGGCCGGTTGATCCAGTGCCACTGGTCGCCGTCCCGCGTCAGCGAGAAAAGGTCGGGATAGCTCTTCGCCTTCTCGGTCATGAGAAGTTCGAGCGTATCCCAGCCGGCAAGTGTCATGTGCGGAAGAGACTGGCAGCGCAGTGGATCCTCGGCCAGCACCATGGCCCGGTCCTGCATCTCGGAGATATAGTGCTCGTCGACGTCGAAGAGATGTTCGAACACCGTGTTCTTGGGTCCCGGCACGTGCGGCTCGATATTGACCGAGTACATGTAGCCGTCTTCATGGAACGGAAAGGGAAAACGCCTGATCTGTTCGGGGCTGTTCTTGAAAGAGAAGTCGTCGCGAAAAGTTTCCTGCCTGAAGTTTATACCCATGGTCTCCTCCTCCGGGTATCCCGCCTACCGTTCGAGAACGAGGGATTTGCCTTCGAAACGCGATACGCACGGCATTACCTTGCAGCCCGAGCGGCGATCTTCCTCGCTCAGCCAGTGATCGTTGTGCCGGAACTTGCCGTCGTATGAAATCACGTTCGTCTCGCATTGGCCGCAGACCCCACCCCGGCACAGATAGGGCGGATCGATGCCTGCTGCCTCTATCGCCTCCAGCAGGCTCTCGTGCTCGCCGACACGGATGTCGATGCCGCTGACGGCCAGCGTGACGTCGAACGGCTTGCCGGGCTGCGGCGCCGCGAAATGCTCATAGTGCACAGTCCCGGCAGGCCAGCCGAGCTGTGTCGCGGCATCTCTCACCCAGGTGATCATCCCATCCGGCCCGCACACATAAAGATGCGTGCCAAGAGGCTGGCTGGACAGAACTCTTTCCAGATCGAGATTTTCGCCATAGTCGCTGCGGTAGAGATGGACCCGCTTGCCGTGACGCTCCCGGAGAAGGTCGGCGTAGGTGCTCACCTTGTCGTTGCGGAACGAGTAGTGCAGTTCAAAATTTCCGCCGTCGGCGGCGAGCTGCGCCGTCTGCGCCAGGAACGGCGTTATGCCGATGCCGCCGGCGATCATCAGATGCTTGCGGGCGCGCAGATCGAGCGAGAACAGGTTAACAGGATTGCTGATCACCATCCGCTGGCCCGGCTCGACCCTGTTGTGCATGAACAGCGATCCGCCACGCCCGGCATCGTCGCGCCGCACGCTGATCGTATAGTCGTGCGTATCGAGCGGCGAACTCATCAGGGAATAGGGATTGAGCCGCGTCCGGTCCTCGTCCTGCATCTCCACGACGATATGGGCACCGCCGGAGAATGTCGGCAACGTCCCGCCATCGACACGCTGGAAATGGAACCGTTTCACCAATTCGTTGACGGCGACGACATCGGTTACCACCGCCTCGATCCTGTTCGACCCTGCGTTCATCGGAATATCTCCTCTGCCGGTGGATTCTCGCTCGGGTCCTCCGCGTTGATGCACACGCCCTGGAAAGCGGCGTGGCGTCGTGAATAGTGATCGCGTACCAGAAGAAGCAGGCCACAATGGGAACAGCGAACCGGCTGGGTGGTCACGTTTTCGGTAATGCCCTTGCAGTGCACGCACTGGACGCGCCGGGCCAGAGAACCGCGGTGTTCGGTCTGGATGGCGCTGTGTTCTATGCCGGCATCTGCTGCAATCTGGCTGACCTGTCCGATCAGGCCCTCGGTGCCGGTCAGATAAAGCCGCAGGCCCATATGGGCATTCTCGAAGATGTGCCGCAGCCGCGGCATCGCAGCCGCGATCGAAGGCCCCTGATAGAAACGGCCCGGCACCAGCGCTTCCAGGCCCGCGACGTATTTGTTCCCGGCCGACCCGGGTATGTACATGATTTCGGCGGAGGCGAAGAAATCCTGAGGCGCCTGCTTCGCCATGGCGAGGATCGCGGACGCACCTTCGGCGTCCGCGATGAAGAGATGATGTGTTCCGGCCTGCGCTGAAAGTTTTCCGTAGACCGGGCGACTGAGCATAGCCATGGCCGGTGCACTGTCCAACGTTCTATCCCTTCGCCGTCCGCTTCAGCTTTTTCGGATCGTCGAATGGCAACGGCTGCGCCTTGGCCTTTACGGTTCCGGAAGCGTTGTGCACTTCAAGGTCCGTTCCGGGCGTTGCGCAATCCACGTCGAGGCGAACGATAGCCATGGATTTCTTGACCAGCGGCGAATACATGGCGCAGGTCACCACACCGACCTTCTTGCCATTGCGATAGACTTCGGCACCCTCGTCGGACGCCGTGTCGCTCGCGACTTCAAGGCCGTAGATCTTAAAGCGTTCCTTGCCCTTGAGCCGGTAGTGTTCTTCCGCACCACGGAAGCCGGTCTTGCCGGGGCTGACGGTGAAGTCGAGGCCCAACTCCCACAGGGTGTCGCCGGGGCCTTCGTTCTCGAACGGGTATTTCTGCGAATTGTCGTAGGGATAGAAGAGCAGATAGCTCTCGACCCGCAGCATATCGAGCGTCGTGAAGCGGCAAGGTATGATGCCCATCTCCTTGCCTTCCTCCACGATACGATCCCAGATCGCCGGTGCATCCTGCCCCCGGCAGAATATCTCATAACCGCGCTCGCCGGTATATCCGGTGCGCGAGATCATGACGGGGAAACCGAACAGTTGCGTCTGCATGTGGTGGAAGTAGTTGAGGTCGCGGATGCCCGGAACGTGCTTGGCCAGATAATCGACGGCGACAGGCCCCTGCAGCGACAGGTCGTGCAGATTATCATCGAAGCGGATCGACACGTCGCGGCCGATGGAGGCACGGGTCAATTCCTCATGGCCGGAGCCCGAACCGTGCACGACCATCCAGGAATTCGGCGCGATGCGATAGATCACGCAGTCGTCAGTGAATTTGCCGGCGTCGTTGAGCATGCACGCATAGGCGGACTTGCCCGGATAGATCTTCTCGACATTGCGCGTGGTCGCAAGGTCGATCACATGGGAGGCATGCGGGCCGTTGATATGCACCTTCTTGAGACCTGAGACGTCCATGATGCCGGCCTTGGTGCGGATCGCGGTATATTCCGCATTGGGATCGCCGTCATAGCTCCAGGCGGTGCCCATGCCGCTCCAGTCCTCGAGCTGCGAGCCGAGAGCCCGGTGCCGGTCGGCCAGGGTAGAAAAGCGCCACGATGCCGTCATTCGATTCCTCCACATTCTAAGGCCGTTGCGGATTTTCCCGACTGTCCGGCCGTCCCTCGGCAGCGGTTTCCCGCTTCCTGCCATTGAACCATATTGCTGCTGCGATGCAACACTCTTAAGCAATTTTTTTTACTGGGAAGAGAATTCTCCGTGCCTGTTTCCGCGCCCCAGGCTTCAGCTGAGGCCTTCGATATCGCCGTTTTCGTTGAGGTAGATGTTTTCGGAGGATGGTTTGGAGGGCAGGCCGGGCATGGTCATGATCTCGCCGCAGATGGCCACGACGAAGCCGGCGCCGGCCGACAGCCGCACCTCGCGCACCGGCACGGTGTGGCCGCTCGGCGCGCCGCGCAGGTTCGGGTCGGTCGAGAACGAATACTGCGTCTTGGCCATGCACACCGGCAGGTTGCCGTAGCCTTGCTTCTCCCACTGGTGGAGCTGGTCGCGCACGGACTTGTCGGCGATCGCCTCCGAGCCGCGATAGATGCGCTTGACGATGGTGTCGATCTTGTCGAACAGGCCAAGCTCGTCGCCATAGAGCGGGGCGAACTGCGAGCGCCCGGATTCGGCCAGCGCCACCACCTTGTGGGCCAGCTCCTCGATGCCGGCCGAGCCCCGGGCCCAGTGCTGGCACAGCACCGCTTCCTCGCCCATGGTGGCGACATAGTCCTTCACCGCCTGGATCTCGGCCTCGGTGTCGGTGTGGAAGTGGTTGATCGCCACGATGGCCGGCACCCCGAACTGCTTGACGTTCTCGATGTGGCGGCCAAGGTTGGCGCAGCCCTTCCTCACCGCCTCGATGTTCTCGGCGCCGAGGTCCTCCTTCTTGACCCCGCCGTTCATCTTCAGCGCCCGCACCGTGGCCACGATGACCGCCGCGGCCGGCTTCAGCCCCGCCTTGCGGCACTTGATGTCGAAGAACTTCTCCGCGCCGAGGTCGGCGCCGAAGCCGGCCTCCGTCACCACATAGTCGGCGAGCTTGAGCGCCGTCGAGGTCGCCATCACCGAGTTGCAGCCATGGGCGATGTTGGCGAAGGGGCCGCCATGCACGAAGGCGGGGTTGTTCTCCAGCGTCTGCACCAGGTTGGGCTGGATGGCGTCCTTGAGCAGCACCGCCATCGGCCGGTGCGCCTTGAGGTCGCGGGCGAAGACCGGGCTCTTGTCGCGGCGGTAGGCGATGATGATGTCGCCCAGCCGCTTCTCAAGGTCCTGCAGGTCGCGCGCCAGGCACAGGATGGCCATGACCTCGGAGGCCACGGTGATGTCGAAGCCGGCCTCGCGCGGATAGCCGTTGGCCACGCCGCCCAGCGACACCACGATCTGGCGCAGCGCCCGGTCGTTCATGTCCATGACCCGCCGCCACGCCACCCGGCGGGTGTCGATGCCCAGCTCGTTGCCCCAGTAGATGTGGTTGTCGATCAGCGCCGACAGAAGGTTGTGGGCCGAGGTGATGGCGTGGAAGTCGCCGGTGAAGTGCAGGTTCATGTCGTCCATCGGCACCACCTGCGCATAGCCGCCGCCGGCCGCCCCGCCCTTCATGCCGAAGTTCGGGCCCAGCGAGGCCTCGCGGATGCAGATGATCGCCTTCTTGCCGATGCGGTTGAGCCCGTCGCCCAGCCCCACCGTCGTCGTCGTCTTGCCCTCGCCGGCCGGCGTCGGGTTGATGGCGGTGACCAGGACCAGCTTGCCGTCCGCCTTGCCCTGCACCGACTTGATGAACTCGGCCGAAACCTTCGCCTTGTCGTGGCCGTAGGGCAACAAATGCTCCGACGGGATCCCGATCTTGCCCCCAACCTCCTGGATCGGCTGCTTGCGCGCCGCGCGGGCAATCTGAATGTCGGTCTTGATCTCGGCCATGTCTTTCCTCGATAGTATTGACTGGAACTCAATAGAACGATGCGGTTGCCGGCGTTTTCAGAATCGGGGCGGCGTGCGCCCGGCAGCTCGGCAGGCGGAAACCAGCGTATTGGCCATAAGCATGGCGATCGTCACCGGCCCGACACCGCCGGGCACGGGGGTGATCGCGCCTGCCTGCCGTTCGGCCTCCCTGTAAGCGACATCGCCCACAAGCCGCTGCTTTCCCTCACCCTTCTCGGGCGCGGCAATGCGATTGATGCCGACATCGATCACCGTTGCGCCATCTTTCACCCAGTCGCCCCTGATCATCTCCGGCCGGCCGACGGCGGCGACAAGGATATCCGCCGTACGGCACAAGGCCGGAAGATCGCGCGTGCGCGAATGGGCGACCGTGACGGTGCAGTTCGCGGCAAGCAGCAGGTTTGCCATGGGCTTGCCCACGATGTTGGAGCGGCCGACCACGACGGCGTTCAGGCCGGACAAATCCCGTCCACGCACGCGTTCGATCAGCAGCATCGAACCCGCTGGCGTGCAGGGCACGAAAGCGGAATCCGCTGCGCCCGCGCCCAGCTTGCCAACATTGACATAGGTAAAGCCGTCAACGTCCTTCTCCGGCGCGATCGCCTGGATGACTGCGCCGGAATCGATCTGGCCGGGCAAGGGAAGCTGAACCAGGATGCCATGGATGTCCGCATCCTTGTTCAGGCTTTCGATCAGCGCCAGCAGATCGGCCTGCGAGGTTTCGGCCGGCAGGGTGTGCTGCACCGAATGGAAGCCGCACTCCTTGGCTTTCCGGGATTTTGAAGCGACATAGACCTGACTGGCCGGGTCCTCGCCGACGATCACAACCGCAAGCCCTGGCGTCACATTCGCCTCGGCCTTGAGCTGCTCCGCCGCTTTCCTGACCGTTGCGACAACGTCTTCGGCGACAAGCTTACCATCTATGACGGTCGACATTTCCTATGCTTCCCCCTGGGGCCTTGGCGGCCCGCGTCCTTTTTGATCGACAGGGCTTATCGTGGCCTTGCCGGTTCTGGAACTCGTTGATTATGTTCCAGAACTATAACAGTCGCCTCACCTTTGCGTCAACTGAAAAGCAAAAAACTTTCATAGAAAGAATAACTCACCACAACCCGGAATGCCTGTCAATCTGGCCCAGGGAGACGCGCGCCGCAAGGCATCGGCGGCAGGCTTTCGAACTTCCTTCCAAATAAAGAAGCCGGCCTGCGGCCGGCTTCTTGTTACCGATAAGGCGTCCGGTCACATGACAAAGATCCTGTCGGCCACAAGCACGACGATGAGGCCGGCGGCAAGGGTGAGGTAGGGAAGAATGCCCGCCTTGCGAACTTTCAGTTCCTCCTGGGTGATACCGAGATCATCCAGCATATGAGCCGGGAAGCGCCCGCCATCCTGGATGTAGTGCCTGAAGCAGAACACGGGGATGATCAGGGCCGCGGCGATGAAGCCTGCCCACAGCGCCCAGGGGTTCCAGACCTTGGCGCCGGCACCCATGAACATCGCGTTGACGAAGGAGAGTATGCCGCCGACTGCGATGAGGAAGGTCGGAGCGCGCCATGGCCGCTTGATATGGCCGTTGTCGATGCGGTGGATCCAGCCTGCGTTGAGGTTGAGGAAGTTGAAGATGATGTAGCCGCAGTTGGAGACGGCGAGGATGAAGAAGAAGCTCCCCGCATCGGCACAGGCAATCGCCAGGATGCCGAGGTTGAAGATGAGGTCGGTCCACATCGCCCGGGTCGGCGCGCCATGATGGTTGACGTGCGACAGGTAGCGCGGCAACCAGCCGTCGACCGAACCCTGATAGAGAGTGCGCGAAGAACCGGCCATCGCCGTGTTGATGGCCAACATCAGCGCCAGGATCATGAGCATGATCATGATCGAGGTGACGAAGCCGGAGCCGCCGACCATCTGCGCCATCGCATTGCCGACACCCGAACCGTCGACGATCTCGTCCGCCAGCATGCCTTCAAGGCCTAGCACGCCCTGGAAGGTAAAGGGAACCAGGGTGTAGAGCAGCAGGCAAAGCAGGCCCGAATAAAGGATCGCACGGACGGTGTCGCGGCCCGGATTCTTGAATTCGCTGGTGAAGCAGATCGACGTTTCGAAGGCGTATGCGGACCAGGCGGCGATGAACAGTCCGCCGAACACAAGGGTCCAGCCGGCGATGTTCCATTCACCGGGTGCGGCGGCATAGGCTTCGGCCAGCGGCACGAAGGGGCTGTAGTTGTCCCAGTTGATCTGGCCAGTCAGGATCGGCACGATGCCGACGATCAGCATCGGGATGATGACGGCGAGGCCAATGAATTTCTGGACGTTGGCCGTGCCGAGGATGCCGCGATGCTGGATCGCGAAGGTGATCAGCATCAGGACCACGCCGATCATGAACACGGAGTTGAAGGAGAAGGAAACCGGTCCGAGCGAGCCGCTGTAGAGCGTCCAGTCACGGATGGCCGGGGTGCCTGCAGCCGTCAGCGCGGCAATCGCATCGGCAGCGGCTTTGCCGGCATTGGCCGGATCGGCAAGCCAGGCGGCCACTTCCGGCGACGCCTCGCTAAATGTCGGGATCGGCGCCAGCGCATTGAGGATATAGGCAGCCGCGATGGAGCAGCCAAGCGACAGCACGGGCGTCCATGCCAGCCAGTTGCACCACACCGACAGCGGCGCGATGAACTTCGAATAGCGCAGCCAAGCGGTCGCCCCATAAACGGAGGCCCCGCCGGACTTGCTGGGGAACAGTCCCGCGATCTCGGCATATGTACAGGCCTGGATTAGGCCGAAGCACACCGATACCATCCAGATGACGAAAGCTGGAATGCCGACGGTACCGGAGATTCCACCGATCGAAAAAAGCACCAGGGCGGGAACGCCGCTGGCAACCCAGAAAGCTCCCCGCCAATCGATGGCTCTATGAAGTTGCCCCGCCTCCGCGGGCTGAGCTTCAGCAATCACGGTCATTGCACAGTCCCCTTCGCTTTATGAACGGGCAACGCTGCCGGAGGCGATCCCGCCCTTGTTGGAACCGGCAAGGTATGTTTCCGCTCAGTCTTATTTTTTTCTTTCAGTGAAAGATCGTTGGAAACTTGACTTTCGTCAAGGCTTTTGTGGTCTAATGGCCCGCCTTGACTGTCTCGTGGAATTGAGAAGCTTGGCGCCACATCGAAAAATATACTGATGTGAAAAAAGAATTCATGCTATGAATTGACTATGAGGCCACGCTCCCGTGGGAAAGGCCTGCTGACATATCGCGACGCCTGGGGAGGAAGCGCATATGAGCGTCGACATGATGCAACGAGAAACCGAGCTCGGCGACACCAAGACAGCCGAAGCCGTTCCTCGCAAGTTCAGGGTTCTTGTCGCGGAGCGCAACCCGTTGGTGGTGTCGGCGCTGGCGGACATGATCTCGCGGGACGGCCGCTTCGATCTGGGAGAGAACGTCACCTCCGGCAAGGCCTTTCTCGAAGCCTGCTCCATGCCGGGTCCCGGATTCGATCTGGCGGTCCTCGGCTGGAAGCTTAGCGACATGGATGGCGGCGGGGTTCTGGCGGAAATCCGCCAGCGCGACATCAATGTTCGTGTCGTGATCTTTTCAAACGACCACGACCTGTCCATCCTCAAGAAGTGCGTGCGGCTGGGCGCCCACGGCTTCTGCTACCAGTTCGACGATCCGGCGATACTGTTCGACACGCTTATCGCCGTGGCGCATGGCCGCATCTGCATTCCTTACATCGATGTCTCTAAGATCAACGACACGCCCCTTTCCCGATTGACGACACGCGAGCATGAGTTGCTGGCGGTGCTGGCGGACGGATGGACCAACGTGCAAATCGCGGCGCGCACGGGAATATCGGAGAACACGGTCAAGTATCACCTCAAGAATCTCTACAGCAAGCTCGAGGTCCGTAATCGGGCGATGGCCGTGGCGCTTTACGCAAGCGAAAAGAATCACGGGCCCGCGGCATAGGCTCTTCCATGCGAAAGGAGGCGGCTCCGGTGGGACAGCTCCGCCGCTCGCAACAGACGATGCATATCCGCGGAAGATGGACACTCCACTCCCGAACCTCGGGAGTGGAGCCGTCATCAGGAACTGAAGGACCGATCAGGCAACCGGAGAGATCCTGGTCCGCTACGGGCTAGGATGACCGAAGACCATATTCCAGCGAAGAATCGGCGATCACGCGGTACAGGCTGTCGGCGAAGCTGGTGAAGACCGCGAGGTTGTAGAGCGGTGTCTCGCCGGCAGCGTCCGCCTCACGCCAGATGTTGATGGCCGTGTGGTCGAGAGACGTCGTTGCCGCGGCGCCGACCGGAAAGACGCCATCGTCAAGATCAAGCGACAGGAACTTGGCCATGGCCTGTGCTGCGCGCGCACCGGAGATGCGGATCAGGCAGCGGCCATCGGACTGGTCGGAAAGAGAGGCAATACCGGCAAAGGCATCGGCGATCCTTTCCATCAGGCTCCCGTCGCCCTGCGGAGCAAAGACAAGGAACTGGTCGGGACCTGACCAGACAAGGGCCACTCCCTTGCCGAAGACCGCGCCGGGCCGCGAAGGCGGTTCGATGCCGAACAGTTTCTTCGCAATCCGGGCCGCAGCGGCTGCGTTGCCGCGCCGGGCCATCACCTGCACCAGAAGAATGTTGCGGATCTCGGTCAGTTCGACGCCCGGCACGCTGCCGGCCCCGTGCACGCCGGGAACGAGCGCCTTCTGCAGCGGCGATTGGGAAGTCCAGGAAAAATCACCCACGCTGGCGCACTCCTTCCGGATCGTAGAAGACGGGACTGCAGATCTCGGCCTCGTAGTCTTCGCTCCGCAGCGGATCGTAGATGCGAACGATCTCACCGAAACGCTCGCGGCCGCGCGTGACAAGGCCGAGACCGAGCCACTGGTTCAGCGTCGGCGAGAAGCACACGGAGGTCACATAACCATGGTCCGTATCCGGCCCCGGCTTTTCGCCTTTCGGCACCACATGAGCGCCGGAACGAAGACGCCGATGCCGGTCCAGAGGCTTGATGCCGACGACGACCTGCCGGTCAGGCGCGGCCAGCGCCTCGCGGCCGGCCATGATGCGGCCGATGAAATCCTTCTTCTTCGACATCATCTTGCCGAGGCCAAGGTCATCCGCCGTCGTGGTGCCGTTGAGCTCGGGGCCTGCGACGTGGCCTTTCTCGATGCGCATGACGCTGAGCGCTTCCGTGCCGTACGGCACGACGCCGAACGGCTTGCCGGCAATCATGAGGTTTTCCGCCATGGCGTTGCCGAAGCGCGCCGGCACGGAGATTTCAAACGCCATCTCGCCAGAGAAGGATATGCGGAAAAGCCGCGCCTTAATGCCGCCGCGCAACTTCACCTCTCGCGCGCCCATGAAGGGGAAGCCCTCGTTGCTCAGGTCTTCGGCGGGATCGCAAAGCGCTTGCAGCAGCTCGCGCGTCCTCGGGCCTGCGATCGAGAACTGCGCCCACTGGTCGGTCGCAGATGACAGTTGCACATCGAGTTCAGGCCACAGAACCTGCCGGCAGAACTCGAGGTGCTGCATGACGGGGCCGGCCTTGGCGGTGGTCGTCGTCATGAAATAGTGATCTTCGGCCAGCCGCGAAGTGGTGCCGTCGTCCATGACGATGCCGTCCTCACGCAGCATCAGCCCATAGCGCGCCTTGCCCACGGCCAGCGAGGAGAAGGCGTTGATGTAGACCCGGTCGAGGAAGGTGCCTGCATCGGCGCCGCGGACATCGACCTTGCCGAGGGTCGAGACGTCGCAGAAGCCGACGCCGTTGCGTACGGTCGTGACCTCGCGGCTGACCGACTGGAGCCAGTCCGTTTCGCCCGGCTGCGGATACCATTGCGCGCGCTTCCACAGGCCGACATCGACGAACACCGCACCCCGCGCCGCCGCCCAATGGTGCGAGGGGGCCAGCCGCCAGGCGTGGAAATTCTCGTCGCGATTGTGGCCTGCGAAGGCACCGATGGCGACCGGCGAATAGGGCGACCGGTAGATGGTCGTGCCGGTCTCCGGAATGGACCGTCCGGTGGTGGCGGCCATGATGGCAAGGCCATTGATGTTGGAGGTCTTGCCCTGATCGGTGGCCATGCCGAGCGTGGTGTAGCGCTTCAGATGCTCCACGCTCTCATAGCCTTCGCGCTGCGCCAGCGTCACGTCGGACGCGGTGACGTCATGCTGGAAATCGACGAAGGCCTTGCCCTTGGCCTGCACCTGCCACAGCGGCGAGATCGCGTAGCCTTCGTCGCCCGCCTCGGCAGCACTGCCGGCATCTTCCGCGAAGCCGCAATCCACCGCAGCCGAAACGCCGGCTGCATGGCCGTCGCGAAGGCATTCGCCGAGCGCGAAAGTGCCCTCGGCGGCGCCCACCATCCTCATGCCGGGCGGGCAATCGCCCGGCACGAAGGCGGCGATGTCGTCGCGCCATGCCGGACGGCCGCGATGGAAGCAGGACAGGCCGACATTCGGATTCCAGCCGCCGGAAACGGCCAGGCAGTCCGCGGCCACCTCTTGCCTGCGGCCGTCCGCGCCTGTGACCACGACGCCCCTGACGCCGTCAACGCCACCCTTGACGTCCGACACGCAGCCGGACAGCACCCGCAATCCGGATGCCTTGACGACGGACTGATATTCCACGGGCACCTGGCCGCGCGAGTCCACGACCACTGAAACTTCACCGCCGGCGCGGCGGATCGCCTCGACCGTGCGCCAGCCATCGTCATTGTTGGTGAAGAGCGCAACCTGCCTGCCCGGCAGGGCCGCGAAGCGATTGACATAGGTGCGCACGGCCGATGCCATCATCACGCCGGGACGATCGTTGCCCGGGAACACGATCGGACGCTCTATCGATCCCGCAGCCACGACGCTGCGCCTGGCGATGATGCGCCAGAGACGTTGGCGCACCTGGTGCGGCCCGGGCACCGGGACATGGTCGTTGACGCGCTCCAGCGCGCCATAGGTGCCGCCGTCATAGACGCCGAACAGCGACGTGCGCTTCATGACGCGTACATTGGGCAGGGCTTCCAGTTCCGTTTCGGCCCGGCGGACCCATTCGCCGGCCTGCATGCCGTCGATCTCGCCGCCATCGCCGAGCAGGCGACCGCCAAGCTGCGTATCTTCTTCCACCACTATGACGCGCGCGCCGATCCGGCCTGCGGCGAGGGCCGCCGACAGTCCCGTGGGACCGGCGCCGACAACCAGCACGTCGCAATGCGCCCAGGCCTTGTCGTAGTGGTCCGGGTCGGGCTGTTCAGCACTCTTGCCGAGGCCCGCGGCCCGCCGGATCATCGGCTCGTAGATCTTTTCCCAGAACTTCGCCGGCCACATGAAGGTCTTGTAGTAGAAGCCGGCCACGAAGATCGGCGACAGCAACGAGTTGACCGCCATGAAGTCGCGGCGCAGCGACGGCCAGCGGTTCTGGCTGTTGGCGACAAGGCCGTCGTAGAGCTCCTGTGTGGTGGCGCGCGTGTTGGGTTCGCGGCGCGCCCCGGTGCGCATTTCCACCAGTGCGCTCGGCTCCTCGGAGCCGGCCGTCATGATGCCACGCGGACGATGATACTTGAACGAGCGGGCGACCAGCTTGACGCCGTTGGCCACGAGGGCGGAAGCCAGCGTGTCGCCGGCGTAACCGGTCATGGCCTTGCCGTCGAAGGTGAAGCCAAGCGGCGCCTGGCGGTCGATCAGGCCGCCGGCGCGCAGGCGATGCGACTGCGTGCCGCCAGTCGCCTGCGTGTTCCCTGCGGCATCGTCCTTGGCAGACGTCCTGCCCAGCGGTTGGGATTCGATATAGCCCGACATGCTCATTCTCCCGGCAGCGCCGCCCTGGACGCTCCCGCGCCAGGAGCCGCCTGCACCGACTTGAATTCGTGGGTCCGCGTGTCACGCTCGGCTATCAGCCAGGAACGGCAGCCGCCGCCGTGATACCAGTATTCGCGCATTGTGCCGGCCACGTTGTCGCGCAGATAGACGTAGTCGTAGAAGGCTTCCTCCAGCGCCGCGGGATCGGAGCCGTCATCGACCGTGTAGCGGGGGCGCTTGGGCGAGGCGTCACCGAGATAGCTGAACTCGCCGACTTCTCGTTCGCCGCAGAAGGGACATGCAATTCGCATTGGCCGATACCGCTTTCAATGGAGGTTTGGTTGGGCGCCCTGGCCCTTCTCGTCGATCATCGCGCCACGCCGGAACCGGTCGAGCCTGAACCGGGCGGCCTCCCGATGCGGCTCGTCCCGCGCGATCAGGTGGGCGAAGACCAGCCCCGAGGCCGGAGTTGCCTTGAAGCCGCCATAGCACCAGCCGGCATTGAGATAGAGCCCGTCGACCGGGGTCCTGTCGATGATGGGCGTGCCGTCCATCGACATGTCCATGATGCCTCCCCACTGGCGCAGCATGCGTACCCGGCCGATCATTGGCATGACGGCCATGCCGCCTTCGCAGACGTCCTCCATCACCGGCATGTTGCCGCGCTGGGCATAGGAGTTGTAGCCGTCGAGGTCGCCACCGAACACCAGGCCGCCCTTGTCGGACTGGCTGATGTAGAAATGGCCCGCGCCGAAGGTGACGACGCCGGGGATGAGCGGCTTGATCGCCTCCGTGACGAAGGCCTGGAGCACATGGCTCTCGATGGGCAGCTTCAGCCCGGCCATCGAGGCGACCCGCGAGGTATTGCCGGCCACCGCCATGCCGACCTTGCCGGCGGCAATCGGCCCGCGCGTCGTCTCCACGCCGGTGATGCGGCCGTTGGTGCGCTGGAAGCCGGTCACCTCGCAATTCTGGATGATGTCGACGCCGAAGTCGTTGGCGGCGCGCGCATAGCCCCACACCACGGCATCGTGGCGCGCGGTGCCGCCGCGCCGCTGCGCCAGGCCGCCCATGATGGGGAAGCGCGGATTGGAGTAGTTCAGGAACGGCAGCTCCTTGCGGATCTGTTCGGCATCAAGCAGCTCGGCATCGATGCCATTGATGCGCATGGAGTTGCCGCGCCGGGCGAACGCGTCGCGCTGCGCATCCGAGTGATAGAGGTTGATGATGCCGCGCTGGCTCACCATGGTGTTGTAGTTGAGATCCTGCTCCATCCGCTCCCACAGCTTCATGGAAAGCTCGTAGAAGCCGACATTGCCGGGCAGCATGTAGTTGGAGCGGATGATGGTGGTGTTGCGGCCGGCATTGCCGGAGCCGATCCAGCCCTTTTCCAGCACGGCCACGTTACGGATGCCGTATTCCCTGGCAAGGAAGTAGGCGGTGGCGAGGCCGTGGCCGCCGCCGCCGATGATGATCACGTCATAGCGGCTTTTCGGCGCCGGATCGCGCCAGGCCCTTGTCCAGCCCCTGTGGCCGGTCATGGCCGCCCGGGCGAGGGAGAAGATCGAATATTTCATCGCATGTTTTCCGGGGTTGAGGGCGATCCGGCGTCGTCGTTTCAGATGTCGAGGGCGTTGTCGCGTTCCCATTCGGTGAAATGGGAAACGTAGGCGTTCCACTCCTTCATCTTCATCTTGACGAAGGCGTCGACCAGTTCCGCACCGAGCATCTGCCTGAAGTCCTCGCTGCCCTCGAGCAGGCGAAGCGCATCCAGGAGATTGAGGGGAAGGCGGGGGGCATCCTTGATGGTGTGGCCTTCCTCATACATGTTGATGTCGCTTCGCTGGCCGGGGTCCAGCTTGTCGCGGAGACCGGCGAGGCCCGCTGCGAGGATGACCGCCTGCATCAGATACGGATTGGCGGCACCGTCCGGCAGGCGCAGTTCGAAGCGGCCGGGTCCCGGCACGCGCACCATGTGGCTGCGGTTGTTGCCCGTCCATGTCACCGCGTTCGGCGCCCAGGTCGCACCCGAGGTCGTGCGGGGTGCGTTGATGCGCTTGTAGGAGTTCACTGTGGGGCAGATGATCGCGGTCATCGCCGGCGCATATTTCATGATACCGCCGAGGAAGTGCATGCCCTGCTTTGACAGCCCGTTCGGCGAATTGTCGTCGGCGAAGACATTCCTGGTTCCGGTCAGGTCCCAGGCCGAGATGTGCGCGTGGCAGCCATTGCCGGTGAGGCCCGGGAAGGGCTTCGGCATGAAGGTGGCCCGCAACCCATGCCGCTCGGCGATGGTCTTGATCATGAACTTGAAGAACGAATAGCGGTCGGCCGTCACCAGCACGTCGTCGTAACGCCAGTTCATCTCGAACTGTCCGTTGGCGTCCTCGTGGTCGTTCTGGTAGGGATCCCAGCCGAGCTCGATCATCGCCTCGCTGGCTTCCGCGATGATGTCGAAGCGCCGCATCAGCGCCTGCTGGTCGTAGCAGGGCTTGCTCATGCGGTCATGCTCGTCGGCGACCAACTTGCCGTCGGGCGTCGTCAGGAAGAATTCCGGCTCGACGCCGGTCTTGACACGGATTCCCTGCGCCGCCGCTTCCTCGACGAGACGCTTGAGCGTGTTGCGCGGTGCCTGTTCGACACTCTTTCCGTCCATGACGCAGTCGGACGCCAGCCATGCCACTTCCGGCTTCCATGCGAGTTGCATGACCGAGCCCGGGTCCGGGATGGCCAGCATGTCCGAATTGGCAGGCGTCATGTCCATGCCGCCGGCGAAGCCGGCAAAGCCGGCACCGTCCTTTTGCACGTCGGAGATGGCACGGGACGGCACCAGCTTGGCGCGCTGGTAGCCCAGCACGTCGGTGTATGTCACCATGAAGAACTTGATGTTCTTCGCTTTAGCGTAGGCTTCGAGGTTGGTCTGCGTCGATGTGTCTTGCCTTGCGTTGAATACGGTACCCATTGAATCGTTCCCCAATTCAAGCTTGTTAAAAGGCGCTCTTCCCAGGCACCCAATTTGTTCCGGCCAGCGGAACTCCCGACATGGCCGCCGCCTCGATCGTCAAGGCGCACAAGTCTTCCGGCTCGAGATTATGAACATGGTTCTTGCCGCACGCGCGTGCGATCGTCTGTGCCTCCAGTGTCATCACTTTCAGGTAGTTGGCCAGGCGGCGGCCAGCGGCGATCGGGTCGACCCTTTTCATCAGTTCCGGGTCCTGGGTGGTGATGCCTGCCGGATCCTTGCCTTCGTGCCAGTCATCATACGCCCCGGCGGTCGAACCAAGCTTGCGATACTCCTCCTCCCATCTCGGATCGTTGTCGCCCAGCGCGACAAGCGCTGCCGTGCCGATCGAAACGGCATCGGCGCCAAGAGCCAGCGCCTTTGCCACATCCGCTCCGTTGCGGATGCCGCCGGACACGATGAGCTGCACCTTGCGATGCATGCCGAGATCCTGGAGAGCCTGCACCGCGGGGCGGATGCACGCAAGCGTCGGCTGGCCGACATGCTCGATGAAAACTTCCTGCGTGGCGGCAGTGCCACCCTGCATGCCGTCGAGCACGACGACGTCGGCGCCCGCCTTCACCGCCAAGGCGGTGTCGTAATAGGGCCTTGCACCGCCGATCTTGACGTAGATCGGTTTTTCCCAATCGGTGATCTCGCGGATTTCGAGAATTTTGATTTCAAGGTCATCCGGACCGGTCCAGTCGGGATGGCGGCAGGCCGAGCGCTGGTCGATACCCTTCGGCAAGGTGCGCATCTCGGCCACGCGGTCGGAAATCTTCTGGCCGAGCAGCATGCCGCCGCCGCCGGGCTTGGCACCCTGACCGACGACAACCTCGATGGCATCGGCGCGGCGCAGGTCGCGCGGGTTCATCCCGTAACGCGAGGGCAGGTATTGGTAAACCAGGGTCTTAGAATGCCCGCGCTCCTCCTCGGTCATACCGCCGTCGCCGGTGGTGGTGGACGTGCCGGCCAGCGTCGCACCGCGCCCCAGCGCTTCCTTGGCGGGGCCGGACAGAGAGCCGAAGCTCATGCCGGCAACGGTGATCGGTATCTTCAGTTCGATGGGCTTCTTGGCGAAACGCGAGCCGAGCACCACCTTGGTTTCGCACTTCTCGCGATAGCCTTCCAGCGGATAGCGCGAGATCGACGCGCCGAGGAACAGCAGATCGTCGAAATGCGGCACCTTGCGCTTGGCACCGGAACCGCGGATGTCATAGATTCCGGTCGCGGCCGCGCGCCGGATTTCCGACAGGCTGTATTCGTCGAACGTTGCCGATTGGCGTGGCGTGGTCGGTGGATTGTGATAGGTCATGTCCGGCCTCTTAGTACGCGTCGGCGTTGTCGATGTTGAAGTTGTAGAGGGTGCGCGCCGAACCGTAGCGCTTGAATTCCTCCGGCTTCACATCGGTGATCCCGGCGCGGTCCAGCAGACCCTGCAGGATCGCGATGTGTTCGGGGCGCATCTCCTTCTCGATGCAGTCGGCGCCGAGGCTCTTGACCTTGCCGCGCACGAACAAGCGTGCCTCGTAGATCGAGTCGCCCAGCGCGTCGCCGGCATTGCCCAGAATCACCAGGTTGCCCGATTGCGCCATGAAGGCCGACATGTGCCCGACATTGCCGCGCACGACGATGTCTATGCCCTTCATGGAGATGCCGCAGCGCGAGGAGGCGTTGCCTTCGATGACGAGCAAGCCGCCCCTGCCCGTGGCGCCGGCATATTGCGAGGCGTCGCCCTTCACCACGACGGTGCCCGACATCATGTTCTCGGCAACACCGGGACCGGCAGAGCCATGCACGGTGATCGTGCTGTTCTGGTTCATGCCGGCGCAGTAGTAGCCCACGCTGCCGCGCACATCTATCTGCACGGGCGTATCCACGCCCACGGCCACGGCATGGCTTCCCTTGGGGTTGAGGATTTCCCAGCTCCTCAGATTCGAACCTTCGGTCACCTCGTGAAGGGCCTGGTTCAACTCACGCAGGGTCGTTTTCGACAGATCGAAGATTCTCGCCCCGTGGTCCTCCGGCGTAACCGCCTTGGCAAGGTTGGATGTAGCCATCGCCTAGTGCTCCCAGAAATAAACGGTGGATGGCTCGGGCTCCCAGACCCTTGCCTGCTCGACGCCCGGCAGGTTCGCCAGGGCCCGGTATTCGCTTCCGAACGCGACATATTGATCGGTTTCCGCCATGACGGCCGGCTTGCAGGCGATCGGGTCGCGCACGACGCCGAAACCATTCTTGGTGCCGACCACGAAAGTGAAGAAGCCATCGAGATCGTTCAGGCTCGATTCCAGCGCTTCGCCCAGACCCTTGCCGGTCGCGATCTGGTGCGACAGATAGGCGGCCGCCACCTCGGTGTCGTTCTCGGTCTCAAACTTCATGCCCGCGCGCCTGAGTTCGCGGCGCACATTGTTATGGTTGGACAGCGAGCCGTTGTGCACCAGGCACTGGTCGGGACCCGTCGAGAATGGATGTGCGCCCATGGTCGTCACCGCGGATTCGGTGGCCATGCGCGTATGCCCGATGCCGTGCGATCCCGACATGGCTGACAAGTCGAAGCGCTTCGCCACCTCTTCCGGCAAGCCGACTTCCTTGTAGATTTCGATGGATTCGCCGACACCCATGATGCGGGCGTCGGGCCGCAGCGTAGCGATGGCATCGCGAGCAAGCTCGAGCTTGTCGGCCGGCAATTCCAGCACCGCATGGGTGGACTTGACGGTCATGGCGACCGGGGCGCCGATCTCCCTGGAAACTTCGGAATCGAGCCCTGTGAAATCCACGTCCGGCGACGGCGACTGGATGGTGATCTTGCCATGCCCGGCAGCCGACGATCCGTAAATTGCTATGCCGGCGCTATCGGGGCCCCGATCGGTCAACAGCACCAGCATTTCGGACAGCATGGCGCCGAGCTGCGGCTCCAATGACTTGTCCTTCAGAAACAGCCCTACAATGCCACACATGTATATTCACCTCTTCCAAGCTCTTTCCCTGTCAAGGACGATAGCAGGCATATTTCTCCAATTCAACTCGTATGAATTTTTTTTTCATTTAGGACAAGTGGCAGTCCCAGGGTGCCCAGCCGGCGCCATGGCTGTGCTGCCATTTATGGACGCTCGTCTCCGCCGACGCTGGCGGGTTGCGCGGATTGGATGGGACGTCACATCGGTATGCGAACGCTATGGTCGCGGCTGCCCGCCATGCGCGCATCCGTCCGGACGGCATTCTTGGTGAAATGCGGCATTGCCGATGCGGCCGGAATCTTCAGGGTGTCCTGCCGGCGAGCAAACCGTGGATCGCCTGCCCGCCGATTCAGCGGACGAAACGGCAGGGCGCAACCAATGCAGGCGATCCATGTGTAGGAATTCCGGCAGCCGCAATGGCCGGCGGACATCGGGCCGATGCTTGCGACACAGCTCACCTGCGTGCGCCTACAGGGGCCCTCGGGACGCTGACGTCAGTTGCGACGGCTGCCCTGCGGGTAGGAGATGATGGACAGGTAGCGGATAGGCCGCCGGGTCAGTTCCTCGGGACCGTGAGGTGCATCCGCGTCGAAGAACAGACTGTCGCCGGGCAGCATGCGGAAAAGCTTGCTGCCGTGCCTGTACACGACTTCGCCTTCGAGCATGTAGAGAAACTCCATCCCCTCGTGCTGGAAGGTGGGGAACACGTCGGAATCCTCCGCCAGCGTGATGAGATACGGCTCGACGACGACACCGCTCGTATTGGCGCCGATATGGCCGAGCAGAGTGTATTGGTGGCCGGCACGCGTACCGCGGCGCTCCACGTCGACACCTTCGCCCGCCTTTATGAATACGGCGCTGCGCTCTTCCTCGAAGCGCCGGAAAAGTGCGGTCAACGGCACGCCGAGCGCCCGCGACAATGCCTGCAGGGTCGTCAGGGACGGCGAGGTGATACCATTTTCGATCTTCGACAGCATGCCCAGCGAGATGTTGGTCGCGGCCGCAAGATCGGCCACCGTGATGCCGAGCTGCTTGCGGAATGTACGCACTTCATGGCCGATCGCGACTTCCAGCACATTCTCGCGGGTGTCGCGCACGGAATGAGGATCCTGGGTCAACGACACGAGGCGGCGCAGTTCGGCAGCCGGCGCCTCCGGCTTGGCTTTGCCTGCGGCCTTGGTTGCCCGGCTCTTCTTCACCGACTTCATGGTTTCCGCCATTTGGTGCGACGCTCCGTTGCCTGTGATTATGCTTTGTCTGTTCATGTCAGTACCATGTTGATGGCGGCGATTCCTAGTGTAGCGCTTGCCGCAGCCCCGAGTTGTCCTTCGTCAGCTCCATGAATCGATGGCCCGGTAGGAGAATAGGCGGGTAGGTCCAGCCTATCCTATCGGAGATCCACGCGGCTGAATGAGTAGGTTCTTTCCAACGCCACAAGGTCCATGATTCTATCTGGACAGGTGTTGTTACTTCCCAGGGCCAGGCTGATCCTTCGAGCAAGCCGAACAGGCGCTTGCGCCGCATTCCGTGGGAGGATTTCTGATGGCTGGCTATACTCATCTCTTTGTTCCGGGTCCGACAAACGTGCCAGAAACCGTCCGTCAGGCCATGAACATGCCCATGGAGGACATGCGCGCACCGGACTATCCACAGCTCGTCAACGGTCTCTTCGTAGACCTGATGAAAGTGTACCGCAACGAGACCGGCCGCGCCTTCATCTTTCCCTCGTCCGGTACCGGCGCATGGGAAGCGGCCATCGCCAACACCTTGAATCCGGGCGATCGCGTGCTGATGTCGCGTTTCGGCCAGTTCTCGCTGTTATGGGTGGACATGGCGCAACGGTTCGGCCTCGATGTCGATGTCGTGGACACCGAATGGGGAACCGGCGTTCCCGTCGACATCTACGCCGAGCGGCTTGCCGCCGACAAGGAGCACCGCATCAAGGCGGTCTTCGTCACCCATAACGAGACCACGACGGGCGTCACCAGCGACGTCGCGGCCGTGCGCGCCGCGCTCGATGCCGCCAAGCATCCCGCGCTGCTCTTCGTCGACGGCGTGTCCTCGATCGCCTCCATCGATTTCCGCCAGGAAGAGTGGGGTGTGGACTGCGCCGTCAGCGGATCGCAGAAGGGCTTCATGCTGCCGCCTGGCCTGGCGTTCCTCTCCGTCAGCCAGAAGGCCCTGGCCGCCAACAAGCAGGCGAAGCAGCACCGCACCTATTTCTCCTTCGAGGACATGATCCGGGCAAACGACACCGGCTATTTCCCCTACACGCCGGCCGTCCAGCTTCTGCGCGGCCTGCGTGCCGCGCTCGACCTTCTGCTCGACGAGGGGCTCGACAATGTCTATGCGCGCCACAACCGGCTGGCACAGGGTGTCCGCGAAGCGGTCAAGGCATGGGGCCTGCAAATCTGCGCCAAGGGGGAAAAGTGGCATTCCGACACGGTGAGCGCGGTCATCGTGCCTGACGGCATCGACAGCACCGAGATCGTGCGCCGCGCCTATCACGGATACCAGACTTCGCTGGGTGTCGGCCTCAACAAGGTTGCCGGCAAGGTCTTCCGCATCGGCCATATCGGATGGATCAACGAAGTGATGATGTGTTCCGCACTGGCGGCCGCCGAAATGGCCCTGCTCGATTGCGGCGTTAAGATCCAGGCCGGCTCCGGCGTCGGCGCGGCAGTGGAGCATTATCGCCAGTCGGCGCGTGCAGCCGTCGCCAAAGCGGCCTGAGGGAGGCACGGACATGAGCCATACCCTCCATCATCTTCGCAAACCGAGGCTCCAGCGCAGCGAGCTTGCTGTGCCGGGCTCCAATCCGGAAATGATCCGCAAAGCCGCCGAAGGCGCTGCCGACTACGTGTTCCTGGACATGGAAGACGCGGTGGCCCCGCCGGACAAGGAAAAGGCCCGCAGCAACATCATCCAGGCGCTGAACGAGATCGACTGGCGCAGCCGCGGCAAGACCGTCTCGATCCGCATCAACGGCCTGGACACCCACTACATGTATCGCGACGTGGTCGACGTGATGGAGCAGGCCGGCGACCGGCTCGACACCATTCTGGTGCCGAAGGTGGGCGTGCCCGCCGATCTCTACATGGTCGAGGCGCTGGTCAACCAGATCGAGATGGCGAAAGGCTACCAGACACGTGTCGGTCTGGAAGCCCTGATCGAAACGGCGCTCGGAATGGCCAATGTCGAGGCGATCGCCGCCTATGGTGGGCGGCTGGAGGCGATGCATTTCGGCGTCGCCGACTATGCGGCAAGCTGCAAGGCCCGCACGGTCAGCATCGGCGGCCTCAATCCCGACTATCCGGGTGACCAGTGGCATTTCGCGCTGTCGCGCATGACGGTGGCCTGCCGTGCCTACGGGCTGCGGGCCATCGACGGGCCGTTCGGCGATTTTTCCGATCCGGAAGCCTATCTGGACGCCGCCAAGCGCGCCGCCGCGCTCGGGATCGAGGGCAAGTGGGCCATCCACCCCTCGCAGATCGAGCTTGCCAACGAGGTCTTCTCGCCGCCGGCGAAGGAGGTGGCCCGCGCCCGGCGCATCATCGAGGCACTCAGGGAAGCCGAAGATCAAGGCAGGGGCGCGGCCGCGCTGGACGGCAAGATGATCGACGCCGCGTCCGAGCGCATGGCTCGCAACGTGCTCGTCGTCCATGAAGCCATCGAGCGCGCCGCGCACGCAGTCTGACGGGAGGTAAAGATGGATATCCACGAATACCAGGCCAAGGAATTGCTGTCGCGCTATTCGGTGCAGATCCCGCGTGGGGGTCTGGCCTACAGCCCCGAGCAGGCTGCCTATCGCGCGAGCGAGATCGGCGGCGGCAAATGGGTCGTCAAGGCGCAGATCCACTCCGGCGCACGCGGAAAGGCAGGCGGCATCCGCATCTGCAATTCGGACGGCGAAGTCGCGAAGGCCGCCGAAGGCCTGCTCGGCCGCAAGCTCGCCACGACCCAGACCGGCCCGAAGGGCAAGCTCGTCTCGCGCCTCTATGTCGAGGAGACTGTCGATATCCGCCAGGAGCTCTATCTCGGCATCGTTCTCGACCGCAAGTCCGAGCGCGTCATGATCGTCGGCTCGGCCTCGGGCGGCATGGAGATCGAGGAGATTGCCGAGAAGGAGCCGGACTCCATCATTCGCGCCATCGTCGATCCCGGCGTCGGCATGCAGCAGTTCCAGGCGCGCGAGATCGCCTTCGGACTCGGGCTGGAGAACAGGCTCATCAGCAAGGCGGTCGACACCCTCATGGGCTGCTACCGCGTATTCCGCGACTTCGACGCCTCCATGCTGGAAATCAACCCGCTGGTGGTGACGGGCGACGGCAACCTGATCGCCCTCGACGCCAAGATGTCCTTCGACGAGAACGCGCTGTTCCGACGACCCGAGATCTCCGAACTGAGAGACAAGTCGCAGGAGGACCCCCGCGAAACCTTCGCCAGCGATCGTGGCCTCTCCTATGTCGGGCTCGATGGCAATATCGGCTGCATCATCAACGGCGCCGGCCTGGCCATGGCCACCATGGACATGATCAAGATCGCGGGCGGCGAGCCGGCGAACTTCCTCGATATCGGCGGCGGCGCCTCGCCCGAACGGGTCGCCAAGGCGTTTCGCGCCGTGCTTGCCGACAACAATGTCGAGACCATCCTCGTCAACATCTTCGCGGGCATCAACCGCTGCGACTGGGTTGCCGAGGGCGTCGTCAAGGCCATCCGGGAGGTTGGCGTCGGCGTGCCGCTGGTGGTTCGCCTGGCCGGCACCAATGTGGAGGAAGGCCGCAAGATACTGGCGGATTCGGGCGAGGACGTGATCGTCGCCGATACGCTGGCCGAGGCCGCCGAGAAGTCGGTCGAGGCCATGCGCGCCTTTGCGAAGAAAAAGAAGAAAGCGAACTGAGGGAGGACGAGATGGCAATTCTGTTGAACCGCAGGACGCGTGTGATCGTGCAGGGCCTTACCGGCAAGATCGGCAGCTTCCATGCCGACGAGATGCGGCGCTACGGAACCAACGTCGTGGGCGGCGTCACGCCCGGCAAGGGCGGGCAGGTCCACCAGGGCATTCCGGTCTTCAACACCGTGCGGGGCGCGGTGAGAGAGACCGGCGCGGACGCAAGCATCGTGTTCGTGCCGCCGCCCTTCGCGGCCGATTCCATCATGGAGGCGGCCGAGGCCGGGATCAGGTTGTGCGTGTGCATAACCGACGGCATCCCGTCCCAGGACATGATGCGGGTCAAGCGCTTCATGCTGCGCTTCCGTTTCGAGGATCGCATGCGCCTCGTCGGTCCCAACTGCGCGGGCATGATCACGCCCGGACAGGCCATGATGGGCATCATGCCGGGCAACATCTACCTGCCGGGCCGCGTCGGCATCGTCGGCCGTTCGGGAACGCTGGGCTATGAGGCGGCGTCACAGATGAAGGCGCACGGCATCGGTGTCTCGACCAGCGTCGGCATCGGTGGTGATCCGATCAACGGCTCGTCCTTCCGCGACATCCTCAAGCTGTTCGAGGAAGACCCGGACACCGACGCGGTGGTGATGATCGGCGAGATCGGCGGACCGCAGGAAGCCGAAGCGGCAGAGTGGGCAAAGCACAATATGCGCAAGCCGCTGATCGCCTACATCGCCGGCCTTTCGGCGCCGAAGGGCAAGCGCATGGGTCATGCCGGCGCCATTATTTCGGCGTTCGGCGAGTCCGCGCAGGAGAAGGTGGAGATCCTTCGGGAAGCAGGCGTCACCATCGTGCCCACGCCAGCGGCTTTCGGCCCGGTCGTCTCGGAGGTGCTGCAGGCCCAGCCAAAGGCCGCCTGATCGCAGAGAGATCTCTTCCGAACCAACCGGGCAAAACAATGAAACCACGTATTATCGTCACCCGACGCTGGCCGGCGGCTGTCGAGCAGGTGCTGGCGGAGCGGTTCGAAACCACCTTCAACCGCTCCGACGAGCCGCTTGGACAGGATCGTCTGCGCGACGCGTTCGCCGAATATGACGCTATCCTGCCTACGGTGAGCGACAGCCTGCCAGCCTCGGTGTTTCCGGATGCCGGCGCGCGGTCGCGCCTCATCGGCAATTTCGGCGTCGGCTTCAGCCACATCGACATCGATGCCGCACGCCAGCGCGGCATCACCGTCACCAACACGCCGGGCGTGCTGACCGACTGCACCGCCGACATCGCCATGACGCTGCTGCTGGGCATCGCGCGCCGGGCGGGAGAAGGAGAACGCGAACTGCGTGCCGGCGCCTGGACCGGATGGCGGCCCACCCACATGATCGGCACCCGGGTTTCGGGAAAGACACTGGGCATCATCGGCATGGGGCGGATCGGGAAGGCCACTGCACGCCGAGCGCATTTCGGCTTCGGCATGGACGTGGTGTTCTACAACCGCTCGAAAGTCGATGACGATGAGACCCGCGCCATGGGCGCTCGTCAGTTGCCGACCATCGAGGATGTGCTGGCCGATGCCGACTTCGTCTCGCTCCATTGTCCGGGCGGGGCGGAAAACCGGCACCTCATAGACAGCCGCCGGCTTGCCGGCATGAAGCCCGGCGCCTTCCTCATCAACACCGCCCGCGGCGACGTGATCGACCAGCAGGCGCTGATCGGTGCGCTCGAAGCAGGAACAATCGCCGGCGCCGGCCTGGATGTCTTCGACGGCGAGCCAGCGGTGCCGGAGGCCCTCAAGCGCATGGACAACGTCATGCTTCTGCCGCATCTCGGCAGCGCCACAGAGGAAACCCGCGTCGCAATGGGCATGAAGGTGGTGGAAAACGTCATCGCCTTCTTCGAAGGACGCGACGTCCCGGATCGGGTGGCGTGATGGAACCTTCTGCCTCCGCTTCCGACCTGATCACGTTGCGCAAGCAGGCGCTGGAACTGTTTCGCGACGGCATCCGCGCCTCCGATCCCGAAAAGGCCGTGTCCGAGGCGCTGGATCAGCGCAGGCAGATGATTGCCGCCGCCCGGCGTGTGATCCTGATTGCCTTCGGCAAGGCAGCCTGTCCGATGGCGCAAGGCGCCCTGCCCTTCCTCGGCAGCAAATTGCACGCCGCGTGCGCCGTGACCAATCCCGAGAATCTGGCACGCCTCGACGACCGGGTCGCGGTCTTGGCGGGCGGCCATCCGCTTCCCGATGAAAACAGCCTGCGGGCGGGACAGATGGTCGAGGACGTCGCGCGGTCAGCCGGGCCGGGCGACCTGTTGCTGGTCCTCATCAGCGGCGGCGGCTCCGCCCTGCTCTGCGCGCCGGCGCCGGGCATCGCGCTGGCCGACAAGATTGCCTTGAATGACGCGCTGATCCGGTCAGGCGCCGACATCCGCGAGATCAATACGGTGCGGCAGGCATTCTCCCGCCTCAAGGGCGGCCGCCTCGCCCAGTTGGCGACGGGCGCGCAAGTGCTGTCGCTGATCCTGTCCGACGTGCCAGGCAACGACATATCCACCATCGCCAGCGGGCCGACGGCGAAACCGCGCGAGACGGATGCCCGGGCAATTCTCGACCGGTATGGGCTGACCGGCGCGCTGCCGACCGCGATGCGGGAGCATTTGAACCGCCTCGCCTGCCAAACGGGCAGACAGGCGGACAGCTTCGATCATGTCGAGAACATCGTGATCGGCGGCAACGACATCAGCCTGAAGAAGGTGATGGAGCGCGCCAGCTCGCTTTTCCCGGCTGTGGTGAAGGCGAACGACTGGCTCGACGGTGACGTTTCCGATGCCGCCTGCGCCCTCCACAGGATCGCGCTCTACGCCGCCCGCGAGACCGGTCCCATCGCGATCGTGGCCGGCGGAGAGCCGACCGTCAAGGTGAAGGGCGGCGGCACGGGCGGGCGCAATCAGGAACTCGCACTGCGCTTCGCCGTGCTTGAGGAAAACGCTCCGATCGGCCGCCAGTGGGTGTTCCTCAGCGGCGCCACGGACGGGCGCGATGGCCCCACCGATGCTGCCGGCGGGATCGTCGATGCAGGGTCGACGGGATGGATGCGCCAGTTCGGTTGCGATCCGGACATGCATCTGGCCAACAACGATTCATATCCCGCACTCGCCTCATCCGGGGATCTTCTGCTGACCGGCGCAACGGGCACCAATGTGGCCGATCTGCAAATCCTGCTCATGCGATAGCTCGGACGATCCTGACCCGCTCCGGGCTCTCGAACGGGTCCGGTTCGGAAGCCTGCCTCCCCTTACCGGGTAGGTTTCCGGTACTTGCCTCCGGTCCCGGCCGGAGGCTTTTTCTTGTCCGGGAGCGGAAGTCACGCTTCGGTTCAACCGGTCTGCAAAGCCTTCAACGCAGCGGTTTTCAAGCATTTGGCATGGCTTTGCCCCTCGGCAGGGGCAAAGGCTGCTTACGGATACGCGAACGCGCTTTTCCACCTACCCGCCAGCCGATCAAACCACCACCCGAAGGATCGGGATTTTTACCCGTCCGGGCGTTTCGATTTGCGGGAAAAAGAGCTTTGCTCGGTCCTTGAGGAACATAAGCCGCAACAGGCCCGCTTCGGCGAAAGCCAGCGTCGTCGGTTCATCTCTGTGACGAGCCAGGACGATCAAGCGGAGCTGCGGCGGGAGGAACGGTGTCACTTGGACCAGGGAAAACCTCTAACCCAGCATGAGGATGCCAGGAGCCTGCTGTTCAGGCAGCTCGTGTCGGTGGTCAAGGAGCGCGAGCCCACCGTGGCGCAGGTGCTGATTGGCCGCACTGCCCTCGACGAGCTGGCGTCCCACGAACGCATCCCTGCCTTGCAGGCGACCGGCATCTGGTTCCAGCTTGTCGCCATCGCCAACGAGCTGCTGGCCATGCGAGCCCGCCGGGAGGCGGAAAAGCTTGGCGGCGCGGACGATGTGGTGGGCTCTTTCGCCAACGTGATCGGCGAGATTGCAGCCGCCGGCTATCCGGCCGAACGGGTCCAGGAGGCGCTCGACAGCCTCCTTGTCGGTCCGACCATGACGGCCCATCCGACCGAGGCCAAACGTGTCACTGTGCTGGAAATCCACCGGCGCATCTACCGCAAGCTCACCGAGTTGGAACAGCACAGATGGGCACCGCGTGAACGCGCACAGCACATCGACGATCTCAGGGGCGAGATCGAGCTGCTGTGGATGTCGGGAGAACTGCGGCTCGAACGGCCTTCGGTCGAGCATGAGATCGCCTGGGGACTGCACTTCTTCCGCGAAGTGATCTTCGAGGCGACACACAAGCTCTATGAAACCGTCGAGGAAGCACTCGCGCACCACTATCCGGAACACGTCTTCCCCGTTCCCTCCTTCATGCGCTATGCGTCATGGATCGGTGGCGACCGTGACGGCCATCCGGACGTGACGGCAAAGATCACCGCTCACGCGCTGGCGGAATGTCGGCGTGCCGCCCTCAACTGGTATGTCTCCCAGGTCCGCAGGCTGGTTGCGGTGCTGAGCGTCAGCGCCCGGGTGGTGGATATTCCGGATGAATTTCGCGCCGCCCTCTCCGCGGTTCTGGAACACAGCGGCGATGCCGAGAGGATTGCGGCGCGCAACCCCGACGAGCCGTTCCGCCAGTTTTGCGCGGCCATGCTGGAGCGGCTTCTGGCGACCCGGGGCGACGGGACGGGCACGGCCTATCCGCGCGCCGAGGCGTTCGCGTCGGACTTGCACAGCCTCCAGCACGCATTGGCCAGGGTGGGTGGCAGGAAGGCGGCACGTCGCTTCGTGCGGCCTCTGCTGCGGCAGGTCGAGACTTTCGGCTTCCGCACGGTGTCCCTCGACATCCGGCAGAATTCGACGGTCGTCAATCGGGTTCTCGCCGAGATCTTCAGCTTCACGGACAAGGCCGGCGCGCCCGAGCCCGGTGGGCCGCGGTGGAGCGAACGCATCCGCTCGGCGCTCAACAGCGGAGAGCGCCTCGATCTCGACAGGGCATGCCTGTCACCGGAAGCACGCGAGATGCTCGACCTTTTCGATGTCATCCGCGATGCGCGCGCAGGCCTCAACGGCGGAGCGGTCGGTGCCTTCATCCTGAGCATGACGCGTTCGTGCGAGGATCTTCTGGCCGTCTATCTGCTGGCGCAATATTGCGGGCTGGCGACAGCTCCGGACGGCAGCGGCACCATAGCCCTCAAGGTCGTCCCTCTGTTCGAAACCATCGCCGACCTGCGCGCGGCGCCGGATATTCTCGACCGGCTGCTCAGCGTGTCGATCGTCAGCCGGTCGGTGCGCGATCTCGGCAACTGCCAGGAGGTGATGCTGGGATATTCGGATTCCAACAAGGATGGCGGCTTCCTGGCGTCCAACTGGGAACTGAGCAAGGCCCAGAGGCGGATCGCCGATCTGGGCACCCGGCGCAAGGTCAGGATCAGTTTCTTCCATGGCCGGGGCGGATCGGTCAGCCGGGGCGGCGCCCCGACAGGCCGGGCCGTCGCCGCGCAGCCGGCCGGCACGGTCGGCGGCGTCATGCGGGTGACCGAGCAAGGCGAGGTCGTCTCGTCGAAATTCGCCAATCGCGGAACCGGCCTCTACCAGCTCGAAATCCTTGCCGCCAGCGTCTTCGCCCACAGCGTGAAGTCCCGCGACGAAGAGGAATTGAAGGCCGTTCCCGAATACACCGAGGCGCTTGAGGCGCTGACGGGCATGTCGCAGGCCTCCTATGCCGGCCTCGTCGGCGAGCCGGGCTTCATCGACTATTTCAACCAGGCGAGCCCGGTCGAGGAACTGGCCCTGCTCAAGATCGGCTCGCGGCCGGCGCGGCGCTTCGGCGCGCGCGATCTTTCCGATCTGCGCGCCATTCCGTGGGTCTTCGCATGGAGCCAGAACCGTCATCTGCTGACCGGTTGGTATGGGATAGGCAGCGCGCTCAACTCCTTCGTGACGGTGCGCGGCGACAACGGTCTGGAGCTTCTTCAACAGATGTTCGAGCGCTTCCGTTTCTTCCGGTTGGTCGTCGATGAAGTCGACAAGGTCCTCTACCAGGCCGACATGGAAATCGCCCGGCTCTATGCCGAACTCGTGCAGGACGATGACGTCGCCAGGCGCATCTACGACAAGATCGCCGCCGAATTCGCGCTGACCTGCCGGATGATCAGCCAGGTGAATGGCGGCAAGCTGCTGCCGGAACGGTTCCCCGCCTTCAAGCGGGATTTCGACCGCGTCAGGCCGCAGATGGACAGCATTCACCGTCTCCAGGTGCAGCTCCTGCGCGAGGTCCGCGAAGGCAACGCCCCGAAACGGTCGGTCAATTCGCTGCTCTTGTCCATCAATTGCATATCGGCCGGTCTCGGATGGACCGGCTGACAACATTTGCCAACCGTCAGGTGACGCAAGGGAGGGTTTCCATGAACGTCAATATTCCCAACAGGCCGGGCACCGGCAAAACCAACTGCTTCTTCGGCGCCGGTGTCGCTGAAGCCGATCCGGCGGTGAACGGATCGATACAGCGCGAGCTTGGACGCCAGCGCGAGGAGATCGAGCTGATCGCCTCGGAAAACATCGTCTCCAAGGCAGTACTGGAGGCACAGGGCTCGGTGCTCACCAACAAATATGCAGAAGGGTATCCGGGGCGTCGCTACTATGGCGGCTGCGCCTATGTGGACGAGGTGGAGGAACTGGCGCGCGAGCGCGCCAAGTCGCTGTTCGACTGCACCTATGCCAATGTCCAGCCCAACTCCGGCAGCCAGGCCAACCAGTCGGTGTTCCTGGCCCTGATGAGCCCCGGCGATACTTTCCTTGGCCTCAACCTTGCCGCCGGCGGGCATCTTACCCATGGCGCGAAGGCAAATATGTCCGGTAAATGGTTCAACGCCGTTTCCTACAGCGTGCGGCCGGACGACCATCGCATCGACCTCGACGAAGTGCGCGACCTTGCCCTCAAGCATCGCCCCAAGGTCATCCTGGCCGGCGGGTCGGCCTATCCGCGGGTGATAGACTTCAAGGCATTCCGCGAGATCAGCGACGAGGTCGGCGCCAAGCTCTTCGTCGACATGGCCCACTTCGCCGGTCTGGTCGCGGGCGGCATCCATCCCAATCCGCTCGCGCATGCCCATGTCGTCACCACCACCACCCACAAGACGTTGCGCGGACCGCGCGGCGGCATGGTGCTTTCGAACGACGAGGAGATCGGCCGCAAGATCGATTCGGCCGTCTTTCCCGGTCTTCAGGGCGGGCCGCTGATGCATGTCATAGCCGCGAAGGCCGTGGCCTTCGGCGAGGCGCTGACGCCCGCGTTCAAAGGTTATGCGGCGACCGTGGTGGCCAATGCGAAGGCGCTTGCGGAGACGCTGGCGGATGGCGGCGTGGACATCGTGTCCGGCGGCACCGACACCCACCTGATGCTGGTGGACCTGCGCCGCAAGAACCTGACCGGCAAGGCCGTGGAAGCCGCGCTCGGCCGCGCCCATATCACCTGCAACAAGAACGGCATCCCCTTCGATCCGCAGGGACCCACCGTCACATCCGGCGTCAGGCTCGGCACGCCCGCATGCACCACGCGCGGCTTCGACGTGGCAGACTTCCGCGAGGTCGGTCGCATGACCATGCGCGTGATCGACGGGCTGGCTTCGAATGGCGAAGAGGGCAATGCCGCAGTCGAAGCGGAGGTCCGTGAGGAAGCGCAGGCCCTGGTCCGTAGATTCCCGATCTATGACTGAAGCGGCTGCTGCCTTTCAGGTATCAGCGGCGCGCTGGAGCGCCGCCAGATCCAGTCTCTTCACCAAAAGAGGTCTACATGTCCGCATATCATGTCTACGAGAATGCACCGCTTGGCAGCCTGATCCGCTTCTCCGACGGCACGCCCAAGCCTTCGGATGAGGTCGCGAGCGAATTCAAGACGTGGCGAAAGCGGAACGGCACCGGGCTTCTGGCAAAGAGAGAACCTTCACCCGAACTGCGAAGCTGGGCGCCGCCGGCTTCCATCACACTGCGTACCCTTGATCTCGATGGACCTGGTACCGGCGACAGCGGATTGCTGACCTTTTCGGTGGACAGCGACCTGCGCTTCGAGATTGTCGAGCGTCCTAAATCCGGGACGTTTCGCGTGCTGCGCGGCTCCGACAGCGAGGTCGAGCTGCTCGATATCGCAAGCGATCTCGCCGAGGCGGAACGGTATCTGTCCGCCTATCCTCCTGCCGAACTGCTTATCGAGGAGGCCACTGCCGACGAACGCGCGGCGGACGAGGTCGAAGGCCGGTCGGCGTCGATGCGCGCGGCCGTCGCGCGCCACCGGGCGGAGCGGCCGCGGGCGGTGGACTGATCCGTGTATGCGCCCGGGAATGCCGCATCTCGCAGCGGCTCCATCGAGCCGCTATTGCGTTTGCCGGAACACCTCGCTGATGGTCTTGATGGCTCCCGCCTCTTTCACCTGATAGCCGGGTAACTGGTTTATGGCGGCATGGAACTCGTGGCCACGCATGACCGACAATACCCGCTGCACAGCCTCCAGTTCGAGGATTTCCTTGCGGCAGACGAAGACATAGTCTTCCGTCAGCAGGCGCACGAAATCGAGATCGAACTGGCGGGCAGCGGCCTCGACACCGAAGGCCACATCCGCGAAACCGCTGGCGACATAGGCAGCGACGGCGGCATGCGTGAATTCGGAATGCTCGTAGCCGTTGATGCGGCTGCCGTCGATGCGATGACGGGCCAGCAACTGCTCGAAGAGAAGCCGCGTGCCGGAGTCCGGATCACGATTGACGAAGCGGATCTGCGGGTCGAGCAGCCGTTCCACCGCCGAGATGCCGAGCGGGTTGCCGCGCCGAACCATAAGGCCCATCTCGCGCGTGACGAACGAAATGACTCGGTGCGTCCTGGGGTTCAACCAGCCCTTGCCCGCAGCGATCGCACGCTTGCGCAACTCGCCCTGGGGCAGGTGCATGCCGGCCAGATCGCAACCGTCGTGCCCCAGCGAGACGAGCGAGCTTTGGTTGCTGACATAGCGGAAATCGACGTCGATGTCGGGCTCGCGGGCGAGCAGTTCCCGCAACTTCGGCACGGCGAAGCCGTGGCTGGCATGCACGCGCAGCACCAGCGGACCGTGCGCGAGCATCTGGTTGATCTCGGTTTCCAGTTCCTGCGACAGGTTCTGCAACAAGGGCCTCAGCCTCGCTTCCAGCCTCTGGCCCGCCCAGACCAGCGTTTCACCGAACGGAGTGAGTCTGGTGCCCCTGCCCTGCCGGCGCACGACGATCGGCATGTTGAAGAAATCGGACCATTTCTCGATCAGATTCCATGCATGGCGATAGGAAACGCCTGCCCGCTCGGCGGCAGCGGTGATCTTTCCGGTCGTGCGTATCTCCGCCAGGAAATCGAGCAGGATCTCGAGGGACTGATCATCCTCGCGACGCCGAAAGCGCCAGACGGGCTCGATCTGAATCTGGATCATGTTTCCTCCTAAGGCATGATAAGCCATAAATTGGAACTTCAGATCATATTTTACCCTTTCATATTAGGAAATAAATTTCATATTCACGAAACTAAATTCACCGGATACCCTGCTATTATCATAGTCTTCATAGACTTCGGTAGTAGCTAATATATGAACTAAGTTTCATATTATGGGAGATTCGAACTTGCTGAATCGAGTTACCGACGACACACACAAGCTGCTGATAGACGGGCTCCGCGTCGCGGCTGTCTCCGGGCGCAGCTTCGAGACCCTGAACCCCGCCACGGGCGAGATCCTGGCCCGGGTTGCCGAGGCGGACGCAGCCGATGTCGATGCGGCGGTCCGGTCGGCTCGCGCCGCCTTCGAGGGCGCATGGGGTCACATGAAGGCCAGTGAGCGCGGCGCGCTGCTGCTCAGGCTGGCGGACCTGATCCGTCGCGATGAGGACGAGCTGGTGCGGCTGGAAAGTCTGGATTCGGGCAAGCCCGTCTCGGCTATCCGCCGTCAGGACCTGCCGGCCGTGATCGACACGCTCACCTATTACGCCGGCATGGCCGACAAGATAAACGGCCAGGTCATTCCCGCCCGCCCCGATGCGCTCACTTACACTGTGCGCGAGCCGCTGGGCGTGGTCGGGGCCATCATTCCCTGGAACTTCCCGCTGATGATCGGCATGTGGAAGATCGCGCCGGCGCTGGCCTGCGGCTGCACTGTGGTGCTGAAGCCGGCAGAGATCACCCCCCTCACCGCGCTCAGGATCGGCGAGCTGGCATTGGAGGCCGGGTTCCCGGCCGGCGTGCTCAACGTGGTGCCGGGCTTCGGCAAGGTCGCCGGGCAGGCGCTCGTCGATCATCCGGACGTGGACAAGGTGACCTTCACCGGCTCGCCGGTGGTCGGACGCCAGATCCTGCATGGCGCGGCCGGGAACCTCAAGCGCGTGACGCTGGAACTGGGCGGCAAATCCGCCAACATCATCTTCCCCGACGCCGATATCGATGCGGCGGTGAAGGCCGCCGGCGCGGGCATCTTCTTCAACACCGGACAGGTCTGCTCGGCCGGTTCGCGCATCCTGGTGCATCACAGCATCCATGACGAGGTGGTGGAGCGGCTGGCCGCGCGTGCGCAGTCGACCCGCATCGGCGATCCGCTGGAGAGCTCGACGGGCATGGGGCCACTGGTATCGGAAGTGCAGATGAAGCGCGTCCTCGACTATATCCAGGTCGGTCGCAAGGAGGGCGCCACGCTGGTCACCGGCGGTTCGCGGCGCGGCGACACCGGCTATTTCGTCGAGCCTACGGTCTTCGCCGGCGTGCGTCACGAAATGCGCATCTCCCAGGAGGAGATTTTCGGTCCGGTCGCAGCGGTCATCCCCTTCCAGGACGATGAGGATGCTCTGCGCATTGCGAACGGCACCGTCTACAGCCTGGCCGCGGGTGTATGGACCGGCGATATCGGCCGGGCCCACCGCTTCACCCGCAGGCTGAAAGCAGGCACGGTCTGGGTCAACACCTACGGACCCACCGATATCCGCCTGCCATGGGGTGGAGCGCGCGACTCCGGTTTTGGCCGCGAGCATGGCGACGCGGCCATCGAGAACTTCACCGAACCCAAGGTCGTCTGGATCAATACGGGCCGCTAGCCCGCACCACCCACCCGCCAGCCATTGCCGACAGGTCTGCCGCCCCGGCGCGCAGCCATCGGCGATGCACGGCCGGTCTTTGTCCAAAACCGAGGAGGAAGAAAGCATGCGCATTGCAATTATCGGCCAGCAGGCCTTTGGAAAGAGTGTCCTGGAAGCCTTTCTGGCACGGGGGGACGAAGTGGCGGGCGTGTTCTGCGCGCCCGAAAAGCCCGGCGCGCGCCCCGATCCGCTGCGTGTGGCCGCCGAAGAGCTGGGGTTAAGGCTGTTTCAGCTTCCCAACCTGAAGAGCCTCGCGGCGGAAGGCGCGCTGCGCGCGCTCGATGTCGATCTCGCCGTCATGGCCTATGTGCTGCAGTTCGCACCGCAATCCTTCGTCAACATCCCCAGGCATGGCACCATCCAGTACCATCCGTCGCTGCTGCCGAAGTACCGCGGACCGAGTTCCATCAACTGGCCGATCATCAAGGGCGACACCGAGACAGGGCTCACCATCTTCCGGCCGACGGACGGATTGGACGAAGGCCCGGTGATCCTGCAGAAGCGCGTCACCATCGACACCGAAGACACGCTGGGCAGCATCTATTTCGACGGGTTGTTTCCGCTGGGTGTCGAGGCGATGCTGGAGGCCGCTGATCTCGTCGTCGCCGGACGTCACACCGAGACCGTGCAGGACGAGGACGAAGCCTCCTACGAGGGCTGGTGCCGCGATGCCGAAGCGCAGATCAACTGGAATGCGCATATCGACATGATCCACAACCTCATCCGCGGTTGCGATCCTGCTCCGGGCGCATGGACGACCGTGCTCGGCGCCAAGGTGAGGCTGTTCGATGCGAAAAAGCAGCCCGTCCGCCGCTTCGGCGATGTGCAGGGCAAGCCGGGCGAGATCGTGGAGGTCGCAGAGCAGACAATTGCCGTATCGGTCCAGGGCGGAACGATCGAGATCGCCAAGGTCCGCACTGAGTCCGGGCAGAAGCTTTCGGCGGCTGCGTTCGTGAAATTGCATGGCCTTTCGATTGGCGATCGGCTGGAGTCTCAGGCGGAAACCGACCTTGCGGCGGCAGCGGGTCAATGACCTTCCGGACTGCCCCTCTCCTGCCGAGCGATCGAGGCATCGTGAACGGCAGACGGCAGGCGCACGACTTCTCGCGCGACTGCCGCTTATCCTTGAACACCAGACTGTCAGGCTCCCGGCGGTTTCGCGAGAGCGGCTTCGTTATTCACGTTGCACGGGCTTTCAACGCAGCCCGCCGATATGCGTCGGGAATAGATAGCGCCCAGATAAACAGGCCACCGGCGTGGCGCCCGATAAACGACTGATCGGGCGTGGTCGTCACGTAACTTAGGACTGAAAACAATACGACGAAAAGCACGAAAACGAGTCCGCGGGTTGCCTCTCGTATGGCCACATGGCCGGCCCCCGGCAGGAGGATTGCGAGCACCAGGACGATCCAGGGACGAGACAGCTTCGACATTGCAACCTCAGGCCACCGCTGAGACGGCAGCGCTTCGCTCCCCAGGCAAAACCTGGCGCAAGATCTCGGCGTCCGCAATCGCTGCCTTTACCTGTTCCGGCGAAATGGCGCCTATCGGAAACCGAGTCTGTCTCAATATCAGATGCGACCCGCGATCACCTTGCGCGGCCTGCCGGGTCAATCTTACAACACGTGGTGTTATCGCCGCCTCCTTCACAGTGGGATCTGAGAACAGGCTCCGAAACAACGCCGACACGCATTCGATCTGTGCGGCAGTCGCTTTGCCGTCCCCACGCACCAGCAACGGCACATCTGCCTGAGGCGGGTCGATCCACTGCGGCAATTCATGGACGATCGAATAGAATTCGGCCCCCGTCGGCCGTGCCAGCGCGCCGATCGACGGTCGCCGCTGGATGTCGGTTTCCGCAAGGGTGACCTGCAGCCAAAGTTGCGGAAGCCGGCGAAAGACCAGGGTGTCGGGAATCAGTTCGATCTTCACCGAACGTTGATCCGGCAGCTTGCCGACCAAGACCGGAAAGGCATCGCGGCCAAGCCTTATGTTCACGTCGCTGAACAGTACGGTTAGTGAATCCAGCAGGCCACTGCGCTCCGCAAGAGCCATGCGGTGATCTCTCAGAGCGCGCATGGACAGCCATCCCAGCGAAACGGCTGCAAAGGCCATGAAGGCGAGATTGATAACCGTCAACGACGTGCCTTCTCGTGAACCAAAACTCCCAACAGCTTAGTCCAATACTGGCAGCAATTGGGACTGCAACATTCAGGCATAAGGCGCGTAGCGGCGGACTGCCGCCGCTACGCTTAATTCAATACCCCAGCGGTTTCGGCCACGGCATGGTGAACTGGTCACCGCGCCGCACGAACTGATAGCGCCTGTAGTGGAACCACAGCGATGCAATGATGTAGAAGCACATCATCGCGATAAGCTGGGTGCCATACCCCAGGAACACCGCGAAGAATGCCGTCGAGCACAATATGAGCAGGATGATCGTCGGCAGCGGGTGGAACGGGTGCACATAGCCTCGCTTGATCGTGTCGAGCGGCCATTTGCGACGGAACATCACCATGTTGAAGGTCATGAACGTATAGCCGAGAAGGCCCGACAGGATCGAGAACGTCACCACCTGGTCGAGCGGCGCACCCAAAGCAAAGATCAGGGCGATAGGAACCAGGAACACGATCGAGCGATAAGGCGTGCGGTAGACAGGATGGACGGCACCGAACCAGCTCGGCAGGTACCGGTCACGGCCCATGGAGAACCACGCCCGCGAGGCATCATTGATGCAGCCATTGGCGGATGCCAGCGTCGCAAACATTGTACCGATGAACAACAACACCATCAGCCAGGTGCTGCCGGTAACACGCGCCGCATCGAAAAGCGGCGTTCCCGCCTGACCGAGATATTCCCACGGAATCAGGCCCGAGCACATGTACCACGTCATGGTTGCAGCAATCAGCAGCGTCATGATCCCGGCCATGGTTCCATAGGGCAGCGAGCGGGCCGGCGATCGGACCTCTTCTGCCGCCTGACAGGTGCCTTCAATGCCAAGGTAGTACCACAGGCCGAAATGCAGGGCGGCGACGATACCCACCCACCCATAAGGCAGGGGTTCCTCGGTAACGGCGGAGAAGTCGAGCGGGACCGCGGAAACGCCAAACTGAATCGCCAGGAACAGCACGACAATTGCGGTGAACGCGATGGCCACGATCGCCAGGTTGAACGTCAGCGTTGCCAGCACGCCGCGATAGTTGAGCCAGGCCAGGAACATGATGGCCAGCACGATGAACGGCTGCTGGTTGAGTCCGGTATGGCCGAGCATGCCTGCCACGGAATCGAGAAGGAAGCCGACGGTAATGGCGTTGGCCGCCTCCAGCATGGTGTAGGCCATGACTAGATAGAGACCGACATTGAAGGCCATAAGCGGACCGACGATGTGCTTGGCCTGCGCATATTGACCGCCTGCGGCTGCGACGGTGGATGTCACTTCCGAATCGATCATGGCCACGCAAGTGTAGAGCAGACCTGCCACCCAGCAGGCAACCAGGCCGGCAATCATGCCGCCTTTGCCGACCGAGAAATTCCAGCCCATATATTCGCCGACGAGAACGATGCCGACACCAAGCGCCCAGACATGCGCCGGACCGAGCACGCGCAACAGTTGAAGCCGTTCCGGCTCACCGGCGTTGGTCGAAACATTTGACATGTGAGCCGCCCCCTAGATCGTGTGACGCTCTTGCGTGGCCTCGATCTCGCCTTCGCGAGAGGAGGTCAGCAGCGCGTTGTCATAGGTCGTGTCTATGCGGACGAGGTCCAGGAGAAGCAGGGCGCCGAACATGATCGAGAGTGCCCAGGCGAGATATTCCAGAATGTTCCATACATCCATGGTCGCCTCCTAGCGCTTGTTCGCAAAACGTTCGGCTATTACCTCGCGGTACTCCTTGTCGGAGAGCCTGACTATAAGAACGAAGTAGCCGATGACGAAGACGGCCATGATGATGAGCGCCGTCCAGCTGAAGCTGTAGTCGAACCGCGCGGTGATGATGTCATTTGCCGCGGCGGGATCGGTAAATCCCAACGCAGCCCATTGTCTCTGTTCGCTTGCGTTTTGCCCAAGGGCTTCCCAGGTGGGGTCGGCTATCGGGTTGGGCGTCTTCGTTGCCCCGGCAAGCCCCATGTAGAGCGGGATATAGAGCGCGCCCACCGTCAGTATGAGCAAGGTTACGACGTCGATGATCTGCGCTACCAGACCCTGTTCCTTCGGTTGATACGCCATCGTCACCTCCGCCGCTGACGCATCTCGTCGAGATGCTTGAGATCGAGGCCATAAATGAAATGCCTGTCCTCATCGTAGTGGCGCAACATGGCCAGGACGGCTGCGGAATTGAGGGCAAGGACGAAGCTGCCGGCAGTCACCAGTATGACCTGGATGGCGGGAACCGAAATGTAGGACCAAATGCTGATTATCGTGAACAGAAGGGTGCACCAGAGGACCAGCACAAACGCGATAAGTCCGGCACGATCGCGCGCATGCATTCTGCTGATGCGCTGTTCTAGCTCACTATCTGTGTTGAAGTGTATGCTGACCGCTTCCATTGGTTCCTCCCATATGAAGTGCGTCAAGCAGTGACTTGCATGGGCAGAAATGATGTTGCCCTCCAGGAATATTTAATGGTAGGATTTTTCTGTCAAGTGAAACTTTTTTAAACAGTGGAAAAATTGAAGCCTTGCGTGTTGGAGGGAGAACCTGGCTGACGGACGCACCATTCGATCCACACGATCGGCATCATGTTGCCTTGGATCAATGGCCGTTCATGAAAAACTATCTTCTCCACCTGGGCTGAATGCGATGCAGGATTAGGACCGGGAGAGCCTTCGTCACAGGATACCGCTCCTGGCCAAGGCCGAACAATCACAACGGAGATAGCAGGTGTACAACAACATTCTTATTGCAACGGACGGTTCAATTATATCCCACAAGGGTGTTGATCATGGATTGGCATTAGCCAAGGCACTTTCATGCAACGCCACGGTGGTCATCGTTACGAAGCCTTTCCCGATGGAGGGTGTAATTGACGTTACGGGCTGGGTTTCGGGTGAGAACGATCAAATCCGGTATGACGCCAGTCAAAAGGAGTTCGCCGATACGGTGTTGGGAGATGCCCGGAAAGCGGCTGAAAAGCTGGGAGTCGAAGCGAAATACAAGCAGGTTTCGGACCACTCCCCGGCTGAAGGTATTCTTGCGACCGCCAAGAGCCAGGGTTGCGACCTGATCGTCATGGCTTCGCATGGACGGCGGGGGATCGGGCGACTGCTTTTGGGAAGCCAGACGGCAGAGGTCGTACATCACTCAACCGTGCCCGTGCTGGTTGTTCGGTAGGAAAGTTCTGCTCCAGGCTGTTGAAATAACCCACCGGCGAGATACAAATCCGTGGTCCACGGAGGGCAGTTGGTGGAACATTGGGACGCCATTGTTGTCGGGGGAGGATTGGCCGGCCTCGTTGCCGCCGCGGAGCTGGGCGACGCCGGCAGGAAAACGCTTATCGTCGAGCAGGAAGGCGGCGACTGGCTCGGCGGCCAGGCTTACTGGTCGCTCGGCGGTCTGTTCATGGTCGACACGCCCGAGCAGCGCCGTCTGGGGATCAGGGACAGCCGCGCGCTTGCCTGGCAGGACTGGCAAGGTTCGGCACAGTTCGACCGGCCCGAGGACCACTGGCCGCGCAAGGTGGCGGAAGCCTATGTCGATTTCGCCGCCGGCGAGATGCGCGCGTGGCTGTACGGCATGGGCATGCGGTGGTGGCCGGTTGTGGGCTGGGCCGAGCGCGGAGGCGCTCTGGCGCATGGCCACGGCAATTCCGTGCCGCGTTTCCACCTGACCTGGGGCACCGGCCCCGGCGTGGTCGCGGTGTTCGAACGGCGGGTGCGCGAACATGTCGCCAAGGGCCTCACCACGCTGAAATTCCGTCATCAGGTCTCGCGGCTCGTCAAGACCGGGGGAGCAATCACGGGCGTGGCCGGCGAGGTGCTGGAGCCGGCCGATGTGGCCCGCGGCCAGCAGTCGGGCCGCAATGTGGTCGGCGAATTCGAGTTCGCCGCCGCGAACGTCATCGTCACTTCGGGCGGCATCGGCGGCAATCACGATCTGGTTCGCGAAATGTGGCCGACGGATCGGCTGGGCCTTGCCCCCAAATCGATGGTGGCGGGCGTACCGCATCATGTCGACGGGCGCATGCTCGCCATAGCCGAGAAAGCGGGGGCCGCCACCATCAACAAGGACAGGATGTGGCACTATGTCGAGGGCATCCGCAACTGGAACCCGATCTGGCCGAACCATGGCATCCGCATCCTGTCGGCGCCCTCCCCTATGTGGTTCGACGCCCTGGGCGAACGGCTGGAAGCACCTTTCTTCCCCTCCTATGATTCACTCGGAACGCTGCGGCGCATCCTTTCCACCGGCCATGACTACTCCTGGTTCGTGCTGACATCGAAAATGGCGGCGAAGGAGTTCGTGCTGTCGGGTTCGGAACAGAACCTCGACTTCACCGGCAAGGACTGGCGCGCGGTGCTGAAGAACCGGCGCGGCGGCAAGGCTCCGCCTTCGGTGCGCGCCTTCCTCGACCACGGCGAGGATTTCATCCGGCGCGATACCCTTCGTGACCTGGTTGCGGCAATGAACGAGCTTTCGGGTGACGGTCTTCTCGACCATGACCGTTTGCGCTGGCAGATCGAGGCGCGTGACCGCGAGGTGGAGGCATCCTATTCCAAGGACGCGCAGATCGCCGGCATTCGCAACGCGCGTCGCTATCTGGGCGACAAGATCTTCCGCGTGACCAAGCCGCACAAGATCCTCGATGCTCGGAACGGCCCGCTGATTGCGGTGCGGCTGCATATACTGACCCGCAAGACGCTGGGCGGGCTGCACACGAATGTCGATGCGCAGGTGCTCGACAGCAAGGGCGAGCCCATGCCGGGCCTCTATGCGGCAGGTGAAGTCGCCGGCGGCGGCGGTGGCGGTTATCACGGCTACAACGCGCTGGAAGGCACGTTCCTCGGCGGTTGCATCTTTTCAGGCCGCAATGCCGGCCGCCGCGCGGCGGGCCGGAAATGATCCGAACTCGGTCAGCCGGGAAAGGGAGTACAGAATGGCTACCCGGCTGAAGATGGCCCCTCAGCCCTGGAGGGAGGAACTAGATGCCGCCCTGGCCGAACTCGACGGCCTCAAATCGGCGCGCACGGGCAACGAGGAGCGTATCAGGCTGCTGAACAGGATCGCCGACGATACGCTGGAGATTGCCGAAGCCTGAACCAGGACCGCCGCGCGCAAGAAAGGTGAGGCAAAGCGTTCCTGAAGAATGTCGCCACACATTGTAGGACGTGCAAAGCGGCATCGGCGACGTTCACAACACGCTCATGTTCGACAAGCCAGAGCGGACTGTTCTGGAACAGCCTTTCCGCATGTTCCCGAAGCCCGCATGGTTCATCATCAACCGCAAGGCAATCGAGATTGGGTGCCTGCTGACGAACTTCCTGCACAGCCCATCCTTCGGCAAACTGCCACGCATCGTCTAGAATGCGTGCGCGGCTGATCAGATCAGGTGCAGTCGCGTCGACCGCCTGCCAGTCGGAATCGCCGTCGCCAACCTGACATCACCCTCGTCAGTAATGATTTTGCCGTGATTGGGCATCCATACCCGCATGGGTGCCCTCCTGAAAGTTCACGGTTCGCTAAAGCCCCAGCCGTTGCCTCCTTTTCGTCGACCAGGCCGTAATCAGCTGGTCGACCGTCAACCCCATGAAGGCCACACAGAGGCCAAGCACCAAACCCTTGCCCGCATCGTTGAAGGTCAGGGCACGGAAAATCTCCTGGCCGATGTCCTTGGTGCCGATGAAGGCCGCGATGATGACCATGAACAGCGCGAACATGATCGTCTGGTTGATGCCGAGCATGATCTCGGGGAAGGCCAGCGGCATGCAGATGTTCCACAAAAGCTGCCGCTGCGTGCAGCCCGAGGTGAGGCCGGCTTCGACGATCTCCTGGGGTACATTGCGCAGGCCGAAAATGGTGTAACGCACGATCGGGATCATCGCGTAGATGATGATCGCCGAGATCGCTGCGACGTCGCCGACCTTGAACAGCATGATCACCGGGATCAGGTAGATGAAGGACGGGAAGGTCTGGAAGGTGTCGCACACAAGCTTGGCGATACCGGTGCGGCGCTCGCTGCGCGAAGCCCAGATGCCGATCGGCAGGCCAATGGCGATGCAGATCAGCACGGCGACCGTCACCATGTAGGCTGTGATCAGCGACCGCTCCCAGTAGCCGGCGAAGGCGATGAACAGCACGAAGCCGGTAACGATCAGCGCCAGGCGCAGCCCGCCGAGCGTCCAGCCGGCGGCCGCGACCAGCGCTACCATCGCCGTCCACGGGATGCTCTGGAACAGGTCGCGAATGGGGATCAGCACATAGAGCAGCATGGCGTTACGGAGATATTGCAGCGGGTCGTAGAGCGTGACCGTGACCCAGTCGACAAGCGCGTCCCAGAAAGGCGCTGTGCTCAGGGCGAGTTCCGCCGGCCAGGCCCGGGCGTTGGGCGTGACAGCCGCCAGGAGCAGCGAGCCCAGCACAACCGCCACCGCGGCTGCGAGGAACGGGAAGCGCTGCAGCCAGGTGGCATCGGGCAAAACATGCGAGGGCTGTTTGTAGGCAGCGGCACGGCTCAGCTGATCGAGCGTGATGGCCATGAGGACGATGGCGACGCCGCTCTCCAGCGCCTGGCCGATCTTCAGGGCCTGGAGCCTGAACAAGAGATCGTGGCCGAGGCCGCGCGCGCCGACGAAGGACGCGATGACCACCATCGCCAGGCACTGCATGATGACCTGGTTGACGCCGACCAAAAGGGACTGGCGGGCGGAGGGGATTTCGACCATCCACAAGATCTGGAAGCGGGTGCAGCCGGCCATCTTGCCCGCTTCGCGCACTTCCTCGGCGACGCCTTTGAGGCCGAGGATGGTGAGCCGGGCCATCGGCGGGATGGCGAAGATGACGGTGGCGATGGCACCCGCCTTGTGGCCGACGCCTATGAACACGGCGATCGGGATCAGGTAGGAAAAATGCGGCAATGACTGCAGCACATTGAGCAACGGCACGATGAGCGCTTCGAACCATTGCTTCTTCACTGCGAGGATACCCATGCCGAAACCGATGAGACCGGCGATGGGAGCTGCGACCAGCACCACCGACAAGGTGATCATCGACAGGTCCCACTTGCCGAAGATCGCCATGTAGGCGACGCAACCGGCCGACAGCAGACCGAGCCGCCAATCCCGGAGATACCAGCCGAACACGCCTGCCAGCCCTGCAATCATGACCCACGGCATGGCCGCGAGCCCGACCCCGGGAAAGCCCGACACCAGCAGCCCTTCGACGAAAGCCAGCGGCCAGGTGATCAGCTCGGCTGCGCCGCGCGTAAGGTCGCGGAACGAAAACGGCCCGAAGATCGCGTCGTCGCGCAGATGCTCGATCAGCGTATTGACCCAGCCGACGAAGGGGATCGTCCAGTTCCTGGGCACCTGCGCCGCCCAGTCGGGAAGCAGGGACGCGGCAAACAAGAGCATAAGGAAGGGCAGCAGCACCAGGAGAGGTTTCGTCATCGAGCTCACGGACCTCTGCTCTTCCATCTCGGCGGGGCGGGTCAGCGTCGCGGCTGTCATGAGCGCTGTTCCTTGCCGTAGAGCGCATTGATCAGGCTGCTGCGGCTCAGCGTGCCGACCAGCGCTCCGCCATCGTCGACGACGTCGACAGGCTGTTCCGACGACAGCACCTGACGGGCGACGCTGGCCAGCAGCGCCTGCGCTTGGACGGCCGTCGCTTCAGGCGAGCGGGAGGATGCGGGCGCCATGACTGAGCGCACCGACAGCAGACGGTCGTGGGAGACGTTGCGGGTGAACTCGCCGACATAGGGCGTGGCCGGACGGGTCACCAGCTCCTCTGCAGTGCCAAGCTGTTCGACGACGCCATCCTTCATGATGGCAATGCGATCGGCAACGCGGATCGCTTCGTCGAAATCGTGGGTGATAAAGACAATGGTCTTGTTGAGAACCTGCTGCAGGCGCAGGAACTCGTCCTGCATCTCGCGGCGAATGAGCGGATCGAGCGCCGAAAACGGCTCGTCGAGGAACCAGACGTCGGGGCCGACAGCGAGCGAACGGGCGATGCCGACACGCTGCTGCTGGCCGCCGGAAAGCTCGCGCGGATAGTAGCTCTCGCGGCCCTTGAGCCCCACCAGCTCGATCACCTCACGGGCGCGGGCCTCGCGTTTCTGGCGATCCGTACCGCGCACCTGGAGGGGAAAGGCGACATTGTCGAGAACGGTGCGATGCGGCAGCAGGGCGAAATGCTGGAAGACCATGCCCATCTTGTGGCGCCTGATGTCGATCAGCTCGCGCTCGGTGGCCGCAAGGATGTTACGGCCCTCGAACATCACCTCGCCCGAAGTCGGTTCGACAAGACGGGCAAGACAGCGCAGCAGGGTCGACTTGCCCGACCCTGACAGCCCCATGACGACGAGGATTTCACCCGGCATCACCTCGAAAGAGACGTCGCGGACGGCGGAAACGTAACCTTCGGCCCTGATGGTTTCGATCGAGAGATCGCCGGCATGGCGGCGCAGGAACCCGGCCGGATCGGAGCCGTAGAGCTTCCACAGGTTGCGGCATGCGATTTTCGCTTCGGACATGTCGGGCTGCCTCTCGCCAGGGGGCCGATGGGTGCACGTGGAGAGGTGGCGTCCGCTGTGCGGGCGCCACGACACCGGAACAGGACCTTGGATGCTGGAACTAGCTGGCGTTGTTCAGCCAGGCCTTCCAGCGCGCCTCGTTGTCGGCCAGCCACTTGTCGGCGGCCTGTTCCGGCTCCATGTTGTCGATGTCGGCCAGCTTGGCCTGCACGGCGATGTCCATGTTGGAGAAGTTGACCTTCTGCAGGATCGCGTAGGCCTTGGGCCACTTGGCGGGGAATTCCTTCCAGGCCGCTATCTTCAGGTAGCCGTCCTTAGGGTTGCCGCAGTCATAGGAAAGCTCCTTGTTAGAGCCCCATGACGGATCGTCCTTGCACTTGGGATCGAAGGCAGGGAATTCGACGAACTTGCCGTCATAAAGCGCCTCGACGAAATTCGGCGTCCAGTTGAACAGGACAAGCGGCTCCTTGCGCTTGACGGCGGAATCGAGCTCCGCCCAGAGCGCCGCCGCCGAACCGGCATTCACGACCTCGAAGTTCATGCCAAGTGCCTCGACGCGCTCGGCATCGTGCTTCAACCAGTCGACCGGTCCACCGAGAAAGCGGCCCCTGGGAGCGGTTTCGGCCGTCGCAAACTTGTCGGCGCAGGCGTTGAGCGCTTCCCAGGCCGGCAAGCCGGGGCAAGCCTCCTCGACATAGGTCGGGTACCACCATTCCTCGCGCGTCTTGGCATCATGGGTGGCGGCATCGATGGCGCAGCCCTCATCGACCACCTTCTGGAAGGCGACGCCGAAGGCCCCCTCCCAAACCTCATGGACCAGGCTGACGTCCCCTTCGCAGAGGGCGGTGTAGACCACCTGGCTGTCGGCCGAGACATACTCGACCTTGGCTCCACCCTTCTCCAGCAGCTTACCGACGATATGGGCGCCGACGATCTGGCTTGACCAGTTATGGGTCGGGATCTTGATGACGTCGGTGGAATCCTGGGCGAATGCAGTACCGGTCGCGAAAGCCATGACCGTGGCCATAGTTGCGGACTTCGTGAAATTCGTCATTGAACCTCCCTTTCCTTTGTGTTGCGATTGTTCCCATGGAAGGCGGAGTGCCGGCCTCTGCGGGCCGGTTCATTTCCGCTCCATTACCGCAAAGATAGCGGCGAGAAGTGAACCGGTGTCGCCCGGGGTGTAAAAGTCGTAGGCCGACTTGTGAAATGATGTTAACGGACTTGGGAGGGTAGGATGGCATGCGGGTCCAGCATCACATCGTGATCGTCGAGGACGACCCGGTCACACGGGCCAAGCTCGCCAGCTATTTCCTAGCCGAGGGCTACAAGGTCAGCGAGGCGGGTGACGGCGAGCAGATGCGCGCCATCATGAGCAGGTACCCGGCCGATCTCCTGATGATTGACATCAACCTGCCCGGCGAGGACGGCCTCAAGCTCACCCGCGAACAACGCGAACGCTCCGATGTCGGCATCATCCTGGTCACCGGCCGTTCCGACACCATCGACCGCATCGTCGGCCTCGAGATCGGCGCCGACGATTACGTCACCAAACCCGTCGAACATCGCGAACTTCTTGCCCGCGTAAAGGGGCTGCTGCGCCGCGTCGGCAAGAACAGGTTGCCGCAGGCGGCCTCGGCGACACGGCAGTTCCACGGCTGGACGCTGGAGGTGCCAAGGCGGACGCTGCAGGCCGCCGACGGCACCTTCGTCGAACTGACCGGCGCCGAGTTCAAGCTGCTCGCAGTGCTGACCGCCAACCCCGGCCAGGTGCTGTCGCGCGAGCGCCTGCTGCACGAGATATCAAGGCGCGAATGGGATGCCAGCGATCGCACGGTCGACGTCCTGGTCCGGCGTCTCAGACGGAAGTTGCAGGACAATCCGAGGGCCCCGCGCATCATCGTCACCTCGCACGGCGAGGGCTATTTCTTCGCCCCCGACGCTGCGCAACATGCCTTTGCTAGCGCCAACTGATCTTCAGGCAGGGTGTGCCGGATCGGCAGCCTCGTCGAGCATCGCCTCCCATTGCCGGGAACCGTCGGCATAGGCCTTCTCGCAAGCCTTGACCATGGCACCGAGTTTGGCGGCCGGCGACTGCGCGGCAGCCGCCTCGAGCGCTTCCGCTTCTTCCAGCAGGCGTGGGAAGCCGATGGAGCCGGCCGTGCTGCGTGTGGCATGGGCGAGATCGCGCAAGATCTCGCGATCACCTGCCGCCAGCGCCTCCCGCATCGACTTGAAGCGCCTTGGCAAGTTGTCACGGGCAATACGGTGCAGGTGCCTCACGGTTTCCGGGCCGAGCGCATCCATGTCGGCCCGGCAGGCGACGATGTCTATGGCGGCGGCAACCGGCTTGGCCGGTGCAGTCATAAGGCCCAGCGATGCGACCGCATCGAGCAGTTGCTCGTGTACGATGGGCTTGGCCACGAATGCGTCCACACCGGCGTCAAGATAGCGCTCGATGTCGGTCCTGAAGACATGGGCCGACATCGCGACGACCGGCAGATCCGGAGCGGAAAGCTTGGACCTCAGGCGACTCATGGTCTCGATACCGTCGATGCCGGGCAGGCTGACATCCATGACAACGACATCCGGCCTGAAGTCGTCGATCGCCTCGAGCGCGAGATAGCCGGAATTCACGGCTCTCACGCGATGGCCAGCCCGTTCCAGCACTTCCGTCGCCACCATGCGCGTGGCGTCGTCGTCCTCGACTACCAGGATGGCCTGTGCGGCACCTGAAGGCCGGCGGGCACGGCGTTGCCCTGACGCCGACAACGTGCCGGCAGCCACCTTCTGCAGCGGAATTTCCAGCCTGAACGTGCTCCCCTTCCCCGGCTGCGATGCGACCGTGAGCTCGGCATCCACAAGCCGGGCGAACTCGCGGCTGATCGCAAGCCCGAGCCCGCTGCCGCCGAAGCGGCGGGTGATCGACGCATCCATCTGGGTGAAGGGCTGAAAGACGTCGTCCTGGCGCTCGGGCGCGATGCCGATGCCGCTGTCGGAAACGGCAAGGTGAACGGTCTGGCTCTGCTTGCGATTGGCCGCCACCATGACCTCGACCAGCACATGACCATGCTCGGTGAACTTGATGGCGTTGCTGACGAGATTGAACAGGATCTGGCGTATCTTGCCGGCGTCGGCATTGAAGGCGCGTGCCAGCTTGCGATCGACCACCAGCCTGAGATCCAGTCCCTTCTCCGCCGCCATCGGCCGCATGAACATGACCACGCCCCTCACCAGCTTGGCTAGGTCGAAGTCGATCTTGTCGATGACGACATTGCCGGTCTCCACCTTCGAATAGTCGAGGATGGCGTTGAGGATGCCCAGCAGAGCCTCACCGGAGCTTGCCGCGACCGTAAGGTGCTCGCGCTGCTTCGGTCCAAGCTTGCTGTCCGCGAGAAGACGTATCATGCCCAGCATGCCGGTCATCGGCGTGCGGATTTCGTGGCTCATCGTAGCAAGGAAGGCAGACTTGGCGCTGCTCGCCTGCTCGGCGCGGGCACGCGCCTCATCATGCTCGACCGCCTCCTGCCGCAGGCGCTTGTTGGCCAGCCTGATCTGCTCGGTCTGCTCCTCGACGAGCTGCTGCAATTCCTCGCGGTGACGCCTCAATTCGTCGGTGATGCGCTCGCGTTCCTGCTCCAGTTCGAGCCGCCGGCGCGACTCGTCGCGGAACTGGTTGACGGCCACCGCCATGGTGCGCAACTCGTCGTCGCCATCGTCGGTGACGGTTACGTCGAGATCCCCCGCAGTTAGCCGCTGCATCGCCCGCGACAGCCCGCTGAGGCGACGGACGAGATTGCGCTCGACATAAAACCAGACGATGGCACCCGAAGCGAGGACGGCACCGAGCAACGTGGCCACCAGCACGACGACGCCGATACGCACGGCATTGTCGGCCCGCTCGGCCGTGGTTCGGGCAAATTCGTCGGAGCGGTCGAGGATGTTCCGCGCTACCTGGTTCTGCGTCACCGCGAGGTCGCGGTTGGCCTGGGCCATGGCGTCGAGGCTGCTGGCCAGATCGACGACATGCTGGCGACGGCCGAAGATCGAACCGGCGACGGGGACCTCGCCTGCGGCGGCCTCGATGGAAGCGAACAACTCGAGGCCCTGCTTGCGTCGCACTGGGTCGTCGATGCTGAGGATGCGTCGGCGGATCACCTTCACATGGTCCTGGAAGATGTTGCTGATCTCGTTGATCTCTGCCTTCGTTTCGGCGCGGCCGAGACGATTGGCCAGCAGGCTGATCTGGGCACTGCGGTGGCGCAGCTCGTACATGCGCTCCATCAGGTAGATGTCATGTTCGATCAGGCGATCGAGGGCGATATAGGCATCCTCGCGCCGCGCCGGATCGCCGATCAGCCCGTAGAGGTTGGCCGTCACCGCCGACGCACCTGCCGAGGCGTTGGAGATCAACGTTTCCGATAGCAGCAGGATCTGCTGCGCAGCAGCGGCGGCAGCGTCCGCACCGTCCCGATAAGCCTTGTCCTCGTCGAGGCGCTGCCGCACCAGCTCGTTGTTCTGCTTGAGGTTGGCCAGCATCTTCTCGACCGAGCCGGCGAAGGCCTCCACGAGCTTGGGGTCGATCGACAGGCGCCGGACCTCGGCGAGCGACTTGACTATTTCCTGCGACAGCGTCGTGAGCTTCGCCTGCTCGGCGAGGAGCTCCTCGCGCGATCTCACTGCCGCAAGCGCCGGAGCGGTGGCGATCAGCTTGGCACTGAGCTCCGCGGTGCGCTGGGTCACCGCCACCGCCGGCAAGGCCTGTGCATTCACCACAGCCTGCGCATCGGCGATGTTGCGCAGGATCAGCCAGCTAACCAGGCCGGATGTCAGGGACAGGCCAGTGATGCACAGGAAGGCGAGGAACAGCCTCCCACCGATGCCGAACCTATGAAGCATGGCTCATATAACCATGGTTTGCGCTGCCAACGTAAGCCGTCTAGCGTAAAGCAATGTACGTATCTGCCGGCCGCCAATGCCTGCGCCTGCTCGCGACCGCCCTCTTGGCGTGCGGCCTCGGGCATTTCGCCCTGGCTGCGGAAACGAGCTGGAAGCTCAACGCTTGGGATCCGCCGTTCGATTACACGCGGACTCCGACGACGATCGACTACCAGCCCGTCGCCAGGGCGGCGAAGCCGTGGCGCATCTGCGCCTCCTATCCGCATCTCAAGGATTCCTACTGGGTCAGCGTCAATTACGGCATGGTCGAGCAGGCACGTTCGTCCGGCGTCAAGCTGACGGTCGTCGAAGCGGGCGGCTATCCCAATCTCGACCGCCAGATCGAGCAGATCCGCACCTGCAGTGCCAATGCCGACGCTCTCATTGTCGGCACCGTATCCTATGAAGGGCTGACGCCGACCATCAGGGAAATCGCCGAGCGCATCCCGGTCATCGCCGCCATCAACGACATCGATGACGCCGGCATCTCCGCCAAGACCGGCGTCTCCTGGGAGGAGATGGGCCAGTCGATCGGCGCCTATCTCGCCCGCATGCATCCGGCCGGCACCATGCCCGTCAGCGTCGCCTGGTTCCCCGGACCAAAAGACGCAGGATGGGTCAAGTTCATCGAGACGGGCTTCCGGCGGGCGCTGGAACAGAGCTCGGCCGAGATATCGGCAGTAAAATGGGGAGACACCGGCGTCGAGATCCAGCTTCTGTTGATCGAGGAGGTGCTCGAGACCCAGCCCGACATCGACTACATCGTCGGCAGCGCTCCCACGGCCGATGCCGCGGTAAGCATCCTCAGGGCGCAGGGCCGCGCCAATCACGTCCAGGTGCTGGCCGACTACTTCACGCACGGCACGTTCCGCGAGATCAACCGCGGCAAGGTGGTTGCGGCACCAACGGATTCGCCGCCCCTGCAGGGCCGCATCGCCATCGACCAGGCGATCCGGGCGATCGAAGGCACGCTGCGCTACCGCCATGTCGGGCCGCCGGTCGCGATTGTCGACCGTGGCAATGTGCAATCGCTCGACCTCGAGCGCAGTCTCGCCCCGGCCTGGTTCAAGCCGACCTTCGAGGTCCAGTAGACTGTCACAATTTTTCACATCCGGTGCGGTGATTTTCACCTGTGTCGGCGGACTGGTTCACAGCAGGCTGCTAGCTTGGCGACCAGGTTTCAGTCGATTGCTGCGAGGAGGGCGGTGATGGCCATGACAGGTGCCCCTTATCCCGATGTGGTGCCTGGCCCACCTCGTGCGAGCGGGATTTTGCTTCCCGGCTCGCTCGCGCTGCCTGCAGGGATGGAGCGCTATGAGGTT
>NZ_JBEPML010000028.1:0-57846 GCF_040545735.1 Aquamicrobium terrae | reverse complement strand
AAACCGGCTGCGACGCGACACTGCGTCATGTCCGCAGGCTCTGGGGCTACGATGTCAGCCTTGAGGGCGTGGACGCGCAAACCGGCGCCACCCTTCACGAACGATCGGCCAGGCAAGGCGGCGAGTGAACTGGATGTGTGAGCTTTCGATTACCGGCGAGAGGTGCCGGCAAACTGTTCACTGGAGAAATGCTGATGCCGAACAAGACGAAGAAATGATCGGCGGATGTCACCGAGCACAGCGATGTGCTCGAACTGGAGCCGCGCCTGCTATCAGCCCGCTCGCGCGGCTTTTTCTTCAAGCCGGAGCCAATAGCGCGTGTGGCGGAGTTCTCCGGTCCTGGTGAACGCGCCTTTCGCTACTAAGTCTTGCAAGTCCCTTGTCGCCGTCGCGCGGGATGCCTGCGTAATGGCGATGTAATTCTCGGCGCTCAGACCGCCCTTGAAGCCATCGATGCCTTCGCGAAACATCCGGGCAATCGCCTTCTCCTGCCTTTCGTTGAATTGATCCCGATGGCGCCCGTAGAATCTGGCCTTGGCGACGGCAAATTCGACGCGTGAAAGTGTGACGCGCTGGGCTTCGAGGATCATGTTCGCGAAATAGACAAGTCAGTCCGTGATTTCCGTACCTTTGTTGCTGGCCTCGAGGCTGCGTGAGTTGGTTCTCGTGTGCGGAGTTGAGCAGTGGCTGGGCGCAAGATTCTCAAAGCTCAGGATCGACAGGATCTCTTCGACATTCCCGCTGATGAGGACAGCCGGTCTCGGCGTCCTGCCCTGCTATCTCGCTGATGGCGATCCGCACCTTGTGTGCCTGGGAGCACCGATCGATGAATTGTCGAGCGACCTGTGGGTCCTCACCCACAGGGAGCTGCGCCACACGGTTCGAATGCGGGCGCTGTCGGATTTTTTGGCGCGAGAGTTCGGTGCTCCGCGGCCGCTGTTCCACGGCGAAACCGCCTGATGATAGGCCGCTGGCGAGAAGATATCCGATCCGAGGATCTGCCGCCCGCTCCGCTCGAGACTATCGAGCGTGCCCCGCAAGGCCTGCGGCTAGAACTTCCACGAAGGTCCGGGCTATCGTTCCGTCCTTGTCGAGCCTGGGATTGAAGATCGTCACATCGATGCCCACCGCCCTGCCGCTGCCGATGCTCGTCCGAAGCGTCGTTGCGAGTTCGTTCCAGCTCAGCCCATTGGGTATGCGGTAGTCGACCGCAGGCATGATCGCGTCGTCGAGCACGTCGGCGTCGAGATGGATCCAGAAGCCGTCGAGGCTGGGTCTCGACAAGTGCCGCACGGCACATGCCGCAGCGGCGTCGATCCCAATAGCCCTGACGGATACGAGATCGATCATCTCGATGGACGTATGCTCGATGCGCTGGCTGCCATGCTGCTCGGCCTCGGCGGCGTCGCGGCGGCCGAAGGCGACTACGTCCTCGTCGCGCATGAAGGGAGCTTTGCCCTCGATGTTCGTCACCATTCGGGGCCCGCGGCCGGTTGCCAGCGCCAGGTCCATGGATGCCGCCTCGCCGGCCGGCTCGGCCTCCGGCTGATAGAAATCGGCATGCCCATCGATGAACAGCAGCCCGTATCGCCCGCGGCGTCGCAATGCCAGCAGGTTGCCGAGAACGATCGAGCAGTCACCGCCGAGAACGATCGGAAATCCACCTTCGTCCAATACGGTGCCGACCGCGTCAGCCAAGGCAATCGAATACGCGACGATCGCGTGAGGATTGAGCAGCAAGGTGTCCGGGTCCCGCTCGGAACTATACGGCGGTGGCTCGATTCGGCCGCCTAATCGGGCGTCGAGACGATCTGCTAAACCGGCTTCAAGCAACGCTTCCGGCAACCGCTCAACGCCTTTTGGGAATAGTCCAAGCACCGAAGGCGCCTCGATGATGAAAAAGGGCGTCTTGGTCATATGCATCCTCCAGCCAGCTGTCCAAGCGCGTGGCAGGCGTCACTGCCGAATGGGCAGCTTCCAGGAGCAACGATTACATAGCCAAATGGCCGATTCGGGGCACACTGCAGCCATCTTCCCTCATTTAAGTGAACGGCAGGTTTCCCGGCTATGCCGCATGATCGTGCCCTCACGGCACCGCAGGTCGGCGATAGCATCGTCCAGGTTCCGGCGCTTGCCGATCGCGTCTGCGGCAGGGCAGGACGTGTCGTGGACCGGATCGATGACCAGTGTCAGTACGCCGCCGCGGGATGATGAGACGCGGCTGAACTCCAGCGGCAAGGCAGGCGCTGGCCCGTCAAACTGCCGGTCGTCGTGCTGCTCGTCGAAATCGGGGCGCTTATCCCACAACAGCGAGCCCTAGCCAAGGATGGCAATGCGCGGATGTTTCTTTGCTTCAACCATGAGACGCCCCCGAGAGTGAATCTGCGACGAGCCGAGTGCGATGGCTGATGGCCGCCATGATCGACGTCACGAGCTGGTCGGGGAAGCCGTTGGGCAGCGCCGCGATAGCGGCCTGCGCCTGCCGTTCGGCGTTCGCGGCGATGTCTTCAAAGATCGCCTTCATCGCCGGGGTGCCGACACCGGCGAGGTCGGCTGTCTGCACGAAGTGATGGGGCACGATGTCCTGCATGGCGTAGTGGCGGTTTTTGCCGACCGACATCGCGAGCTTGAATTTCTTGCGGGGGATTTGGCCTTCGTCGAGACTCGGCTGCGCGGTCAGAACATCGTAGAGCGGCGTCATGCGGAAGCGCCCGCCGGGGCCAAGGAAAATACTGAAGTTTTTCGCGTGACCGTCGGTCGCGCCCAGCAGCCAGAACAGGATGCTGGCGCGCATGAATGTCGCGATGTCGGCATCAGGCGTGTCGCTGCCTTTCAGCAGGTTGATGATTTCGCGCAGCCCGGGGCCACCATCGGCCTGGTATTTTCTGGTGGGCGGGATCGACAGGGCCTGGCAGATATCTTCCTGCGGCAGCCGCAGCAGCCTGTCGTCCTTTGTCCAAAGGCGGTCGAAACGTTCAACGATCAGCGTGCGGCGTTCCCCGAAATCTGCGATCTCGACATTTGCGGCGGGGACGCCGAAAGCTTCCAGCAGTTTCAGGCAGAGATACTCGTTCTCGACACTGTTCGAGACGTCGATGCCGTTGGGAAGCTGGCCGATCTGCGGTTTGAGGATGTGGGTGGTGGCGGTGGTGCCGACGGGTTTGAACCACTGGCCGTTCTTGCGCAGCAGCGCTGTTTTTTCCTGGGCTCCGGCAATCGAGATTCGAAAATCTTCGTCCTCACCCATGCCGAGCGGCGCGGCGGCCAGATTCCTGATGATGTCGGCGACGTCGTCGTCGTTGACGGGTTTGCCTTCGGTGGCGCCGGCGATGCCGGGATCAGTGCCATCGGGCAGGAATTGCAGGGCGCCGACGCAGTCCTGGCCGAGAGCGGTCAGCAGGCTGAAGGCGTCTGTGCCATCCGCACCAACGCGCTCGGCGACGCGCTTGCGGATCGGGTCGCCGTCGGGCAGCAGGTTGTCGAACACATTGATGACCGGGGTGCCGATATAGCGGTCTTCGCGCAGGGGCAGCGACAGCGACACCGGGAATGTGCCGCCCCAGTCCAGCCAGTCGCGTCCGTACTGGAAGTCGATTGCGCCTGTGGCCTCGCGGCGCAGCACACCGACATGGCGGCTGTTCAGGAAGACATTGAGAGGGACATGCGCCCGCTTGCGTGCCATCAGAACAAGTCCTCGATGTCGGCGGCGCTACCCTGGCTGCGCGGCCGGACGACCAGTTCCAGGTTGAGGGCTGAAAGGGCTTCCATCAGGGTGCGCAGCTGCACGGCGGGCTCTCCGGCTTCAAGGCGCGAGACCGTGCCCTGCCGCAGGTGAATTTGTTCGCCGAGCGCGCCCTGGCTCAGCCGCGCCTGCTTGCGCGCGCGGCGCAAGATAGCGCCTAGCTGTTTTTCTGTGCGGGCAATCTGTTCGCTCATGGTGGCCATCCAATGATGGATATACGCGATAGCGTATAGAATGTCAATATACGCGAATGCGTATAAGAATGAAATATACGCAAAGGCGTCTAAATAGTAAATATACGGGAGCGCGTATAGGAGGGAGCGTGTTCTCGCTGAATTTGTAGCGAGGGACCGGACCCAGCTTCAGCCCCTGCGTCCACAACAGGCCGTGGATCGTATTCTCGATTTTACAGCATTGCAGACATAAACTGGCGGCGGCCGATCAAGAGCGAGCGCACCATTTGAGATGCCCCGGCTCTTTACATGCACGGGTTTGAAGTGGCCGACGCGCATCAGGTTCTGTCGCCCGACGCCGTTATGCAGTGAGGATATCGAACTGCTGGGCGAGTGACGGTGCCGGATTGGAGACGAATCTTGCCTGTCGTTTGCGCATCATGTGGACAGGATTGTCGCGGCGCAGGCGGCTGACTTAAAGCCGAGCATGGGTTGGATCTGGCACTTGATGCCTCGATAATCCTACTCGATGCGGTTGTTATCAGGCATGTATAAGCGCGACGTACCAATCCGCATATCCGAAGCATTGACATAGCTCGTAGAACGCACCGAAGGCTCGCAGGAAACTGTTGAAGCAATCTGTTGCGAACATGTCGAACCGCTGCAAAATCTGAACATAGCAAGCCGTACAAGCAGCTTAATGCGAACAACCCTTGAACACCTGTGAGCAGGCGAGATCTCGTGATCGGAAATTCAGTGTGAACCGGATGCCAACTGCTCGAGGGTCACGCAGAGGTTGGCGACTTCCGGGGACGCCTTTTGATTAAGCACCCTGATTAGTCGCTCGTCGGCGGTGACGAACCGCCAGTTCCGGGCTGCCGCCAGACTGACGTAAATGCAGTCATAGGCCGGATGACCTATATCGACTGCCAGAACGGTTGCGGTTGCGAGTAATCCACGCATGCCGAATAGTTCAATGTCACTTTGTTCTAATAGCTTGGCAGCAAGCTTTGCCTCTTCGTGGTTGAGCTCACTCCGCTGAACTTTCTTCCAGAGGATGTTTGCGCATTCCACTGTGGAACACGATGCCGCTCCAACGCCCCCTTTACCCCAGCATCGTCATGTGAGCCTGGGATCAAGCAGCTAGGCCCTGCGCACTGTCCCAGCAGCAGGCCTGCCAGGACGGACAGCGCATGAGCCGGCCAACGAGACAATCATGATCACTTGCGTGATGCTACTGAGTAGTATATCGTGAGTCCGAAGGAGATCTGCGATGAGTGTCAAAGCATCAATCTCGTTAACGGAATCCCAGGACGCCTTTGTTCGCAGTCTTGTGGCCGAGGGACGGTTTTCCAGCGTGAGCGCAGCGATCCAGCATGGACTGGAGATGTTGCGTGATGAAACGGAAGCGCGACGATCGCACACTGAAGCATTGAAAATGCTGCTCGCCGAGCGGCGAGCTGGCAAATTCGTGAGCCTGGACGAAGGTCGCCGACGGACTTTGGCGATGATCGACAGGAAAAAGGCCGAGTATGGTCTTTCGGATTGAACGGTCTGAAGCTGCATCGGCCGATCTGGAGCTGATTTTCGATTTTCTCATCACTGCCGGGCTCGATTTTGGCGAGGATCGAGAGACGGCCTTTGAGCACGCATCAAATCGTGTTGGCGAGATCGAGCGAGCCATGGGGCGAATAGCAGATGCACCGTTTCAGGGCACGCTTCGTCCTGAACTTGGGGCAGGTATTCGCAACGTCACAAAACATCGGGCCGTCATCTATTTCGAAGTCTTGGAAGACAAGAGCCTGATCAGGGTTCTGGCTATATTCTTCGGCGGTCAGGATCACCAGCACCGCATGCTGGCAAGGATGCTGGGTGTCGGCAAAGCATGATCGCTCCCACGCAGGCAAGCGTTGCCGGCGGCGTGATGCTGTCGTCTTGCTTTTATCTTTTTGAGCCGTCCTGTCACTTGGCTTGAACAATCGCTGTTGATTTCCGCCGAGAGCTGATCCGGGATTGAGGGATTTTACCATTGAAAAGTGGCTCTGACTCACATTTGCTGCTGTTGCGGGCAACGCTTTGCTGATTCACTGAAGGATCAGCGCATGCGCCATCGATTTCAGCGCGCGAGGCTCGCGCCGGACGGCTTCATAGTGGACGGAGTGAAGGTTGTCGCGGAGGACGTTCAAATCCTGCTACGGTCGCGCCAACCCTTAGGAACTTGTCCAGACTGCGGGCGGCGGAATTGGCATGTCCAACTGCAAGGCATCAGCGACGCTGCAGGTAGAGGCAAGCAGGGGATACCACGCGATAGGCGTTCGTCCTCTAGCAACTGTGTTTACGCGATTGGGTTTGGTCGCCATGGTGTGCTGGTTTTGAGGATCGCATTTGCGATGATGACGAGCCTGCGCGCGATGGCGACGATGACGAGCTTGTGTGGCTTGCCGTGCGTCTTGAGGCGCTGCGCGACGGGCTTCAGAACTGGATTGTGACATGCCGCAGCCAGTGCGGCCTGGAACAGCACATGTCACAGCGCCCGCCGCCCCCCAGCGATTGCTCGCTTACCTCGCATCGTTCCACTGTCGTGTGGCACCGGAGCGAGGCCGGTCATGGCTGCGGCCTCACCCGATGTCATCCGGCCGAGTTCCGGCATTTCGGCGATCAGCATGGCTGCAGAGACCGGACCGATGCCGGGAATGGATCGCAGCAGCCTCGCCTTGGAGGCGGAACTCTCCTCCTGCGCGATGACGCTTTCGATGCGGCGCTCGAGTTCACCGATCTGGCTATCCAGGATGGTCGTGAGGGCATCATCCATGCCCTCGATATCCGCAAGGATGTCCTGCTTCTTTCGCGCTGCGATTTGTGCCGCAAGCCGCTTGCGCATGTCGACGGTCTGGGCCCTGCGTGTGGTCAAAGTCCTGAGAACACGCAAGTTCTCGCTCGGCAGCGAGCGTCCGGCATCTGGCCGGAACAGCATGAAGCGGGCAATAAGCTCTGCATCGATCCGGTCTGTCTTGGCGCGCGTGCCCCGGGAAAGGGCAAAGGCCTTGATCTGCGCCGGAGGCAATTGCCTCGCGTCGATCCCCGCCGCAACGAGCTTGGCCCAGAGTACCCATTCCTGACCACCCGTCGCTTCGAAGCCAACCTTGACAGGACCTGGCATCTCTCGGATCGCTAGGATCAGCTGTTCGTGACCGTCTGCCGAGTTCGCCAGTCGGAACCTCTTCTGGCCGGGAAAATCCAACCCGTCCAGCCAGTCGCGGGATACGTCTATACCGACCACGGTCGTTGCTGCTATCATCTCACTCTCTCTTCCTTATGGTTCGCGGTCCCGGAAACGAGCCGCCGTCAACTGTTCGAGACGGTAAGGAGAGGCGGGATCAGCCTGCTAGAAAACGTGGTCAGGCCACAAGATGTTCAGCGCTGCATTCCACCCCGTCGCCGGTCCTGGCCGGGATCGGTGACGGGGCATTTATAACAAGGCCGAGACTGAACACTTAGGTTGTACCGGCGTGAGCCAGACGAGAGTAGCCGATATGAAGTCGGGTTATACTCTACCACAGGACGCCGGCTGTGGCCCTTTCGGCCGCGTCGTCTGCCCTCTCGGAACGTAGCCTTCAAGCCGTAGGAACATCAGACGCAAATTCTGGCTTTCACGCTTCCCCTACGCTACGCAACCTCCCTCCGAGAGCGGCAGTTGCCGCCGCAGCAGCTTCGCGCACCATCGGGGCAAATGCTTCAAGCTGGTCGCGCGAAACGCGGAAAACGGGCGCAGTGATGCTGATTCCGGCCACCGGATGGCCGCGGAAATCGAAGATCGGCGCGGCCACGCAATGCACCCCCTGCTGGTGCTCCTCACGATCGAAGGCGCTGCCGCTCGCCCGCACGGCCTTGAACTCGTCCGCCATCCGGGCCGGGGTGACGATGGTAGCCGGGGTGAAGCGCACAAAGGAAAGGCCTGCCAAAAGATCGGTGCGGGCCCGCTCGGGCAGAAAGGCAGCCATCGCCTTGCCCACCGAAGTGCAATGCACCGGCCCGCGCTTGCCGATCGCCGAATAGAGTCGTACCGGATGCTCGCTCTCGACCTTGTCGAGATAGACGACCTCGCGGTCGACCAGCGTCGCCAGATGTACCGCCTCGCCCACCCGCGCCGCCAGTTCCCGTAGCGGCCCGCTTGCCGCCGCCCGCACGTCGGAGCGCTCCCAACTAAGGCGCGCCAGCTCCATGAGCCCGATTCCGGGCACGAAACCCTGCCCGGTGATATCCCGCGCAACCAGCCCGCGCGCCGTTAGCAGTATCAGGATGCGGTGTAGCGTGCTACGCGGCATCCCGGTGGAAGCCATCAGGTCTGCAAAACCCTGCGGCGCGTCGGCCCCAGCCACCATCCGAAGCACGTCGAGCCCCTTTTCCAGCGCCGCGGTACCGGTAGACGTGCTGCCACCTCTGCGGCCAACGCGCTTGACATCTGGGCTGTCTTGTTCGAATGTTTCCATATAATGGATTTATATCCCATATGTTGGGAATATCAAGAGGGGCTGTCGTGAAAGCGGTTTTCGTCCTGTACGATTCCCTCAATCGCCATGCGCTGGGCTGTTACGGCGGCGGCATGGAGACGCGGAATTTCGATCGGCTGGCGGCGCGTTCGGTGCGCTTCGACAATCACTATGTCGGCTCGCTCCCCTGCATGCCGGCGCGCCGCGACATGCAGACCGGCAGGCTGTCGCTGCTGCACAGGGCGTGGGGGCCGCTGGAGCCCTATGACAATGCCTTTCCCGACCTGCTGGCCGAGCATGGCGTCTATTCCCACCTCGTCACCGACCACTATCATTACTGGGAGGATGGCGGGGCGACCTTCCACGGCCGCTACGACACCTTCGAGCTGGTGCGCGGCCAGGAACGCGATCCCTGGCAGGCGGTGGTGGAGCCGGACTGGGCGGCAATCGAGGCGCACACCCACCCCCGCCAGTTCAGCCGCAAGCGGCGCGAGAAATTCGCCCAATACGCGCTGAACCGCGAGCGGTTCGAGCGGATGGAGGACTTTCCGTCCTACCAGTGCTTCGCGCACGCGCTGCGTTTCCTCGATCGCAACCGGGACTCCGACAACTGGCTGCTGCACCTAGAGACCTTCGACCCGCACGAGCCCTTCCACGCTCCGGACGCCATGCGCGAGGGGCTGGACAGCGGCTATCAGGGCCCGCGTTTCGACTGGCCTCCCTATGCCCGCGTTTCCGAGACCGTGGCGGAGCAGGCCGAGCTGCGCGCCAACTACCATGCGCTGGTGCGTCTATGCGACCACGAGCTGGGTCTGCTGCTCGACTATTTCGATGCCCATGACCTATGGTCGGACACCGCCATCATCCTCACCACCGACCACGGCTTCCTACTCGGCGAGCACGGCTGGTGGGCAAAGCTCACCATGCCGTGCTTCAACGAGGTGGCGCATATTCCCCTGCTCGTCGCCCACCCAGATTTCCGCAGCAGAGCCGGAGAGTCGCGTCGGGCGCTGACCCAGACCATCGACCTCATGCCGACCATCCTGGATATGTTCGACGTCCCCGTTCCCGAGGAGGTGCTGGGCCACTCGCTGCTGCCGCTTCTCGAGGCCGACCGGCCGTTGCGCGAGGCGGCGATCTACGGGGTCTTCGGCAGCGCCCTCAACGTCACCGACGGGCGCTACACCTATTTCCGCTACCCCGCCGACATGCGCGCCGAGAATCTGTTCCAGTACACCCTGATGCCTGCGCACATGAGGTGCATGTTCTCGGTGGAGGAACTGCGCGACGCCGAACTGCACGAGGGCTTTGGCTTCACCAAGGGCGTGCCGCTGCTCAAGGTTCCCGCCACCCCGAAGTCGCCGGTCTATTTCGGCCATGGGCCGGGCGCCCAGCAGCAGACCGATACGGTGCTGTTCGATCTCGCGACCGATCCCGGCCAGCTGAATCCCATCGCCGATCCCGTGGTGGAGGCGCGCATGGCCGCCCTCGCCACCCGCCTGATGGCCCAGAACGATGCACCGCCCGAGGCCTATGACCGGCTCGGCCTGACCCGCCCCAGCCCGGCCGCTTTGGAAGGAGCCGCATCATGAGCACGCCGGAGCCGGAGAAGACGCCCCGCCTCGACCTGGCCGATCTCGTGTTCGGCATCGTCATGCTGGCAGGCTCGCTGGTGGTCCTCCTGTATGCGATGGCGCTGCCGCCGTCACCCTACGACCCGCTGGGGCCGGGGGCCTTTCCCAAGGCGCTGTCCGGCATGCTGGCGGCGCTCTCCCTGGTGCTGATCGCGCGCGTGCTGCTGCGCCGGACGGTTGCCCGTTCCGAGACCAGCCTCGTCTACGGTGTCGAGGAGGGAGAGCGCGTGCCGCTCGCGCGCTATCTGCTGGCGATCGTTCTTGCAGCGGCAACCGTCGCCTATTCGGCCCTGCTGATCTTCACCGACCTGCCCTTCCTGCTGCTGACCATCGTCTACATCGCCGCGCTCGGCTTCGTGCTGTCGGGCCGCACGCCGCGTGATCTCGCCATTGCGGTAGCGGTCGGCATCGGGCTGGGCCTGGCGACCGATCTGATCTTCACCCGCGTGCTGCTCATCGAGCTGCCCTGAACGGAAGGGGGACCGTCTTGCTCGAGGCCTTCGCCCACCTCCTGACCTCCTCCGCCTTCTTCGTGATGGCGGCCGGGGTGCTCGTCGGTATCGCGGTCGGCATCCTGCCCGGCATTACAACCGGCATGATGATGGCGCTGGTCCTGCCCTTCACCTACGGCATGTCGAGCACCGACGCGGTGGTGCTGCTGATCGGCATCTATGTGGGCGGGGTCTCGGGCGGGTTGGTGACGGCCACCCTGATGCGCATGCCGGGTGAGCCGAACGCGATCATGACCTGCCTTGACGGCTATCCGCTGGCCAAGGCCGGTCATCCGGGGCGCGCCCTCGGGCTCGGCAACGCCGGCTCGATCGTCGGTGGGGCCATTTCCTGGGTCGCGCTGGTGCTCATCGCCCAGCCGCTTTCCCGCGTCGCCATCGTTTTCGGCCCTTGGGAGCAGTTTGCTCTGGTCTGCGCGGCCCTGGTGATGATCGTCTCGCTGAGCGGCAAGTCGCTGCTCAAGGGCCTCATCGCCGCGATGCTAGGCATGCTGCTGGCCATGCCCGGCATCGACCCGAGCTCGGGCCTGCAGCGTCTGACCTTCGGGGCCGGCTGGTTGACCGCCGGCCTCGACATCCTGCCCGTGATGATTGGCATGTTTGCACTGAGCCAGATCATCGCCGACACCCTGCATCTCGAAACGAACCAGGCGGTGATCCGCTCGAGCATGCGCGGCATTCTCATTTCGTTGCACGACTACGTTCGTCACGGCCGCAACATGCTGCGTTCCTCGCTGATCGGCATCGGTATCGGCATCCTGCCGGGAGTGGGGGCGAGCGTCTCCTCGATCGTCGCGTACACCACCGCGAAGAAGGTCTCCAAGGAACCGGAGAAGTTCGGCAAGGGCAGCGAGGAGGCGATCGTCGCCGCCGAGAGCGCCAACAACGCCACGACCGGGGGCACGCTGATCCCGGTTTTGACGCTGGGCATCCCAGGGGGGCTCGCCGATGCGGTGCTGCTGAGCGCCCTGATCCTGCACAACCTTCAGCCCGGCCCGATGCTTTACGTGCGCAGCCCCGAGATCGTGAACACCATCCTCGCCACGCACCTCGTCGCCCATGTGATGATGTTCTCCTTGATGACGGTGGGCGTGCTGCTCTTCGCCCGGCTGATGACCATATCGCGGGCTTGGATCTTCCCAGCCGTGCTCGTCATCTGCGTGGTCAGCACCTTCGCGCTGAACAACCGGCCGGCCGATATCTGGGTCATGCTCGCCTTCGGGGTGGTTGGCTACGCGCTCGAATACGTCAAGGCGCCGCTCGCCCCGCTGCTGATCGGGTTCCTGCTGGCGCCCCTCGCCGAGGCCCAGCTGCGCACCGGCCTGATGGCCTCGGGCGGGGATTTCCTTGCCATTTTCGACCGGCCGATCGCCGTGGCCTTCCTGCTTGTCGGAATCGCCATGCTCGCCTGGCCTCCCGTCGCGGCAGCCATCCGCCGCCATCGCCAGGAACAACCTCTCGCCGGAAGCTGACAACAATAAGGAGGAGAACCCAATGAAGCTGCCATCACTGATCCTGACCATCGCGCTCGCCGCCGCGATCGGCCCGCTGCCCGTCCTCGCACAGGCCTATCCCGAGCGCCCCATCCGGGTGATCGTACCGAACGAGGCCGGCGGCAGCACCGACCGCAATCTACGGGTCATCGCCCGCTATCTCGATAAGGAGCTGGGCACCGCCATAGCCGTGCTGAACGTGCCAGGCGGCGGCACCTCCATCGGCTCGCGCCAGGCGATGGAGGCGGCGCCGGACGGCTATACCGTTCTGTTCAACCACCAGGCCCTGCTCGTCGCCGCGGCCATGGGCGTGATCGAGTTTGGCGCGGATGACGTGACCCTGGCCGCCCAGACCGGTTCGGAATACCTCGCCGTCGTCGTAAACGGCAGCTCCGAGATCAAGAGCTTCGATGAGCTGATCACTGCGGCCACCGCCAATCCCGACACTGTGCGCTACGGCGTGCAGGTGGGCGCCTTCAACCATTTCGCCGCCCTGGATATGGAAGCGGCCACGGGCGCCGACTTCCGCTTCGTCAACACCGGCGGCGGGGGACCGACCCGCACCGCCCTGCTGGGCGGGCACATCGACGCCTCTTTCACCACCACCGGGGACATCGAACAGTTCGTCACCTCCGGCCAGCTCCGTGTCCTCGCGGTGAACGCCCCCGAGCGCTCCGCGGCGCTGCCCGACGTGCCCACCTCCTCCGAGGCGGGCCATGAGGTGCTGACCGAGCTGCGCTACTGGTGGTGGCTGCCGGCGGGTGTGCCGGAGGACCGCAGACAGGTGCTCACCGACGCCCTGCGCGCGGTGATGGCCAATCCTGAGCTGGTTGCCGAGCTGGCGGCGCTCGAGGTCCGCGCTACCTTCGAGGATGCCGGACAGGCCCAGGAGGCCGTTGAGGCGCAGCTGGCCAGAATGCAGCAGCTCGCAAAGGACGAGGGACTACGCTAGACGTCCTGCCCCGCGTTTGCCACGGCCGCGGGGCGGCACATCCAGTTACCCGGTCGGCGGCCGGCAGGAGCGTTCGGACGGCAATGAACAGCACAACCATAGCCCGCATCAGCCTCGACACCGTGCAGGTGATGGAGAAAACGCGCTGGCTCTTCCTCACGGTCGAGACCGCCGACGGAGAGACGGGCCACGGCGAGGCGACCGAGCAGAAGCTCGAGGCCGCCATCTACGACAGGGCGCAGACGCTCTTGGCGTCCTTCGTGGGGCGGCAGGCGGAGCCCGCGGCGGTGCGTCCGCCCGAGCCCGAGGATGATATCCCCACCTCGGCGTTGCTTTCGGCCCTGAGCCAGGCGCTGCACGATCTCCATGCGCGGCGCCGAGGCATCAAGGTGGCCGAAGCGATGGGCGCGGTTACGATTTCCCCTATCCCCCTCTATGCCAACATCAACCGTCGGACCCTGGAGCGCACCCCCAAGGCCTTTGCCGAAAGCGCCCGGCTGGCCCTCGCTGCCGGCTTCGAGGCGGTCAAGATCGCGCCCTTCGACGAGGTGACCTCGGAGGCGACTGCAACCCTCTCTGATGCTCGGCTGATCGGCCCCGGCCTGGCACGCATCGCCGCAGTGCGCGAGGCCATCGGGCCCAAACGCGACCTGATGGTGGACTGTCACTGGCGCTTTTCCCCCGATGGCGCGCGGGCTGCGCTCGCCGAGGTGCGTCCCTTCGATCTCTACTGGTTCGAATGTCCCCTGCCGGAAAGCGATGCGACCCTTTCGGACATCAGGGTGCTGCGTACTATCGCAAACGGCTTCGGCATCCGGCTTGCTGGATGCGAGAGAGAGATGGGCGTCGCGGGTTTCGCCCGGTTCATCGAGGCCGAGGCCTATGATGTGGTCATGCCGGACATAAAATATGTCGGCAGCATGGAGGAGATGCTGGCCTTGGCCCGCTATCTCGAGCGCAGCCGGGTGGGCTTCTCACCGCATAATCCGAGCGGACCGGTGTCGCATGCGGCGAGCCTGCATCTATGCGCGGTGGCACCGGGCCTGACCCGCCTCGAGATGCAGTTCGACGAAACGCCGCTGTTCTGGAGCCTTGTGGGGGGCGCCCTGCCGCGGCCCCGAAACGGAGCCTCGGCCCTGCCCGTCGGCTCGGGGCTGGGTCTCGCGCTCGATCCTGCCATCCTTGCCGCTCACCGCCGGCGCTCGGCCGTGTTCGAGCCGGGCTCAAGGTACCCTTGAGGAGTCTGCAATGCCCGCTCTCACCATCGTCATGACCGGCCAGGAAATTCCGACCCTGGTCGAGGAGGTCCAGGCCGCCGCCCCCGGCGCCCAGGTGTTGCACTTCAAGAGCCAGGCCGAGTTCGAGGCCGCCCTGCCCGAAGCCGACATCGCCGCGACCGTGCTGATCGGCCCGGAGGCCCTCGCCCGCGCCAGGAAGCTCAAATGGGTGCAGAGCTGGTCGGCCGGCCCCGACCACACTCTCACCCCCGAGCTGATCGCCAGTGACGTCCTTGTCACCTGCGCCAGGGGCAACGGTGCTATACCGCTCGCCGAACATGCCATCATGATGATGCTGATGCTCGACCGGCAGATGACGCGCTCCTTCCGCGCCCAGCAGGAAAGGCGCTGGGATCGGTTCTTCCATGGCGAACTCAATGGACGCACCTGCGGCATCGTCGGCACTGGCTTCTCCGGGATCGAACTCGCCCGCAAGGCTAAGGCCTTCCACATGCGGATGATCGGCCTACGCCGCACCGCGCAGTCCACTCCATCCTTCGACCGCATCTATGGCCAGGGCGAGCTGAAGGCGTTCCTCGCTGAATGCGACTTCCTGATCATGGCTGCCCCGCTCACCCCTCAAACGCGCGGCATGATCGGGGCCGAGGAATTGGCCGCGATGAAGCCCTCGGCCTTCTATGTCTGCTTCTCGCGGGGCGGGATCGTCGATGACGACGCTCTGCTCGAAGCGCTACGATCCGGCCGACTGGCCGGGGCCGGACTCGATGCCCACAATGTCGAGCCGCTGCCGCCGGACAGCCCATTCTGGGGGCTCGACAACGTCATCATCACCCCTCATCACGGGGCAGTCACCATGATGAGCCGCCGACGCGGACTCGATATCTTCCTGGAAAATCTCAAACGCTTCCAAGCCGGCCAGCCCCTCCTCCACCTCGTCGACAAAGAGACCGGCTACTGAGAACCCGGTGAGCTGCGAAGAATCCAGCGTTGCAATTGCTCGCCGTGAGCGGACCACGATGGCAATTCATCCGCGGAGATGATCCATCAGGACGGCGCGAACTGCACCATCCGTAAAACCCGCAGACAAAGCCACCCACGCCGGTTGGGACTGCGGTAGGATAAGAAACTTACCAACCAGTCCTGCAAGATACTCGAGAGCTGAGGCCCCTAAAGATCGGCAGCAACCCGAAATCCGCTGTTTCCAGCTGAACTGTCAGGATCGTTCCTTGTTCGAGAATGCACATGATAGCGATCACAGTAGCTAACATGGCATAGAAAGGAACCGTCCCGCTGGGTTCGAGCATATCCCTCTTCAGGTCCCGTAGGATCGAGTTCAGGCATGAGGGTCGACGCGGTGCGTTCGCCATAAAAATCCTGAACCCATTCCCATACGTTCCAGATCATATTGAACATCCCGTACCCATCGATTTGAAGGCATCAACCGGGCAGCTACCGATCCAACCGGCCTCTGTCGCAAACCTGTAACTGGGGCGTAGAGAGCTACTCCCGTAGTGCTCACGCGGCCAGGATTTCGAACTGTTCGAACTGTGATGGCGCTGGAACATAGGCATAGTTCGCCTGTTGTCTGCGCATCATGTGGATCATCTCAATCTCAATGCCTGAGCAGATCGTCGCCGCGCAGGCGGCTGACTTAAAGCCGAGCATGGGTCGGATCCGGCGCTTGATGCGTCGATGATCCTGCTCAATACGGTTGTTGTCAGGCATGTATAGGCGCGACGCACCAATCCGCATTCCCCTGCATGGATGGATCGACTACCGTCCACCTACCGGGATTGGGGTGTCGGGAGCATGCATGGCGGGCAGGCCGAAGTACTTGATGAACTGAGAGTTCGAGTTGTTATCTGGCCGCCCCCTTCGACTTGCCAGCCCTGACCTTGCTGCACACGACGCTTTCTCGGCCGTCACCGGGATGGATCGGAGAACCGCTCAATGTCGCCGACAGCGGCAACGACACTCAGTGCCACCGTGACATTCACGCCGGTTATCGTCATCAGACGCTTGACCTGCGGCTCCTGTAAGGCGGCGGTCGACAAGGTTTGCAATTGCCGAACCAACGTAATCTTTGCCCGCCAGTTCAGCGATCGACACGATGTCCTCTTCAGATAGCCTCTGCGAGCTCGAAGCCCGATGAAACAGTGTTCGGGGCCTGATTGTCACTTTTCGTCCAAGGGATTAGAAGACCAGCAACTTACCGGTTCCCTGGACGAACGGACGATACATGCCCCAACAGCACAAAAACCATGAGCGCTACCTGGTTCCAGGCCTGATGCGAGGGCTGGAACTTCTTCAATCGTTCGACCATGAAACGCCCGCGTTGCGTCTTTCCGAACTGGCGCAGAAGGTCGGCATGTCGCGCTCATCGGCGTTTCGCATAGCATATACCCTGGAGACCATGGGCTTCCTTGAGCGGGAAACCAACGGGACAAGCTATCGACTCGCCAGCAAGGTCCTCAACCTGGGCTTCGCTTACCTAGATTCGCAGGAAATCGTCGATATTGCACGACCCGCACTGGAGGAACTGCGCAATGCGATCAATCTGACGACGCATCTGGCGATCCTGGAAGGTCGGGAGATCGTGCATCTGGTCCGCGTCGCCGGCAACACGCCCATGACCAGCAATGTGGCAATCGGGACCAGGCGCCCGGCTTACGCGGCACCGCTCGGCAGGGCTTTGCTCATGGACAAGTCGCCGGCGGAACTGAGGACGATCTTCGGCGCGGGAAAACTGAAGAAGTATACCGACTTTACCCCCGGCGACGTAGCGGAACTGGCAAAACTGGTGGCTGCCGACGCCGCCCAGGGCTATGTGATAAGCCATGGAAGTTTTGTACCCGGTGGCGGCTCTGTTGCCGCACCCGTGAGGGACCGGAAAGGCGAGATTGTCGCGGCAATCAATGCATCCGGCCCTGTGGAATTGTTTGAACCTGCCGCAGAGACCAAATTCGTGGAAAAAGTCCTGTTTGCGGCAGGCAAGATTTCCAGCCGGCTCGGCTATGATGGTATGAGGAAGGGACGAGTCAGTTCGGAAACATAGAGGCCGCACGCGCCGGTAGCTCACGGTTTCCGAGGCTGGTGCAATGAACCGGTCCGCCGGAATCAATAGCCCAAGGCAAGGGAGTTGCGCCTGACGTCCCATCCGGACAGGAAACCGTGCTGGCGCTTTTCCACACCTACGACCCCGCCCATCCTGTCCGTCCAGGCCGGATAGGTGCTTATGGAATGCCCCATCGTCCTCAAGGCGTCGAGGATCGTGGGATGAATGCGATCCTCAACAGCCACCGCGAACGCAAGGTCGTTAATCCGGAAGCGAGGCATCTCGATCGCAGCCTGAATATCGAGGCCGTAGTCAATCATGTGGACCAGCGTCTGAACGACATACTGAACGATGCCGAAACCACCGGGGCTGCCGAGGCTGCAAATTGGCACGCCGTTTTGGAACACAATCGTTGGCGCATGACCGATATTGGGTCTATGACCCGGCGCGACGACGTTGGGGCCATTCTTCAGCGACATCCACCAACTGCGCTCGTTCATCACCAGGCCGGTTCCCGGCACGGTTTCCCCACAACCATAGTCCCCACCGATGGTCTGTGTGGCATTGACGATGTTTCCGTATTGGTCGGCGACCGTGAAATGCGTGGTGGATCCGGCTGTCGACGAAAAATCCGGCTCACGGGATGTAGCCTTGTTCTCGTCAATGCTGCGCGCCTGTTCGGCGGCGTGATTTTTTTCAAGGCTGGCTTCGATATCCATTTCGAGGAAATCGGGGTCCCCTCCGAACCTGCGCCGTTCGCCAAGAGCGATCTTTACGGCTTCGATCAGGAGATGGAGCGATGCAGGCGAATGGCATCCCAGGTCCCGGAGTGGGAACTGATCCAGGATACGCAGCGCCTGCAAGACGTGGATTCCGGACGTCGGCGCGCCCGTCACCATAAGATCCAGCCCACGATAGCTTCCCTTCAAACAAGGCCGCCAAACGGGCTTGTACCCTCCAAAATCTTCGAGAGAGAGAAACCCCCCGGCCCTTCTGGAATGATCGACGATGGCGCGTGCGGTGACACCATCGACGAACTCGCTTTCCATGCACATGGCAAAGCGCTCGATCGTCGATGCCAGATCTTTCTGTACGAGAAGATCCCCGATCTGCAGGGGACGATCCCCGTCGAAATGGATAACGCGCGACGCCTCGAACGAGCCCAACTTGCCGGCGCATTTCCCCAGCGATCCGGTAATGTAGCTGTTGACGACGATACCTTCGCGCGCCAGCTCAATGGCCCGCGAACAAAGGTCGGCAAAAGGAACGGTCCCGTATCGACGCCATGCAGCGCACAAGGCGGCTGGCGTGCCGGGAACGAGCGAAGTCGCGATGCCCTTGTCGCGAATGCCGGTAGGCTCTTCAGCAAATGCGTCCGGCCCGACGTCCAGCCTGTCGATCAGGGCGTCGGCGGTCATTGATCGAGGACATATGCCATAGCCGTCGAGATGCTCCGTTGTGCCTTCCTCGGCCCAGTGGATCTGCCATGCCGAGTCACCAGCCAGGCCCGCCCAATTCTGGCTGGTCACCGCGATCGTTGTCGCTACGGTGATCGCCGCGTCAACGGCGTTGCCGCCGGCTTTCAGAATATCCAATCCTGCAAGGGTTGCGTTGGGGTGCATGGATGTCACCATGCCCTTGCGTCCCCAAACCTGGGTTGAAGGTCTGCCGTTGAGTTCCGCGCTTACCACTCGCAGCGTCTCTTCGCTCGGCTCATGCATGGGGTCAGCCATCTCGTTACCTCCTCCGAACCAGGATCAAAGAGCGGCGGTCATCGCCTTGGCGAAACGCTCATAGCCCTGCGGATCGAGCATGAAACCGGTATCCTTGCCAGAATGAAGGCTGAGGGCAGAAAATGTGGCTTCAATCTCGTCGCGGCCAATGCCGCGCGTGATGAAGACGAAACGCGAGCGCCGCTCATTATCGGGCCATTCCTTCAGCTCGACGGGTGGATGGAACAGATGTTGCACCGCCTGGATGACGACGGGAAGGCCCTCGACATTGATCAGGCCTTTGATCCGAAGCATATCCGGTCCGCGCAACCGTGCGATCGCGTCCATCCATACTTGAAGTCCGTCCGGAGTGACCGGCCCCTCATAGAACATCGAATAAGACTGGATGTCGTGCGAATGAGCAGCGCCGAAATGCCGATGATCATGTCCGCATCCGGCATGTGAATCACGGCCGTGGTGATCATGATCACTATGACAGTCACACTCGTAGGGATGGCCGCAGGCTTTCTCACCTTCCTCCAGACGCAACCACTCGGCCACCTTTTCAGGACTATCGGTTCGACCGTCGGGATGAACATTGAAGAGAAGTTGCGGCTCGATCTTGCCGTGCTCGACATTATGCAGCGTCGCCATCGGATTGAGCCGTGCAATCCGTCGGCATAACTTCTTTACGATTCCGTCTTCGGCAATGTCGTTCTTCGTCAGAAGAATTCGATCGGCGACGATAATCTGGCGGACGGCTTCGGGATGCTCGTCCATCTGGGCGAGGCTCTGCACCGAGTCGACTACCGTGAGCACCCCGTCGAGAACGTAGCGGCGGGAGATATCCTCGTCGGATGTCACGGTCAGCATGATCGACGTCGGGTCGGCGAGGCCCGAGGTCTCGATGACGACCTTGTCGAAGGGCGGAACATTCGCGCTTGCTCGCTCGCGCCACATCAACGCCAGCGTGTCGGCGAGCTCGCCTCTTACCGCACAGCACAGACACCCGTTGCTCAGCACCACCATGTCTTCCTTGGGCTTGGTGACAAGCAATTGATCGATGCCGATCTCTCCGAACTCGTTGATGATGATCGCCGCCCTGGCCATGGACTGATCCCGCACAAGGCGCGACAAAAGCGTCGTCTTCCCGCTGCCGAGAAAACCGGTAAGAAGCGTGACAGGGACCGGAGCCTCAGCCGAATTGTCGGTCGTCGCGTCGGTGAATACCTCGCGAGCGGACGGAATTTCCGTCTTTCCCTTATGCAACGTCATGGTCTCAGTCCACGATTTTCCATTGCTTCTGTTCGCTGTGGATGACGTACTTCTTGTCCTTCGATATCTTGTCTACGAAGGCCGTGCCGTCCTTCATCACGAGCTTGATGTTGTCCTTTTTCTGCAAGACCGTGATGTCCTTCGAGGGATCCCCGTCGACAACGATGATGTCGGCGAGCTTGCCGGGCTCGATCGTGCCGATATGGCGGCCGAGCTTGATAGCTTCGGCCGCCGTCTTGGTGGCCGTCGTGATGGCCTCGAGCGGTGTCATGCCGAGCTTGACGTAGATCTCCAGTTCCCCTGCGTTCTCGCCCATATGCGGATCGACACCGAGGTCGGTGCCCATGGCGAGCGTGATGCCCGCTTGATGCATTTTCTGGAAGGACTCGAAAGTGTAGGGCTGGATCTTCTTCATTTTGGTCAGGATGAATTCGGGCGTACCGTGCTGGCGTCGCACTTCGATCGCGTGGTCGGTGCGATGCGACAGCGTGGGAACTACCGGGATCCCGGCGTCGCGTATCATCTTGATGGTGTCGTCGTCGGTGAAGACGATGTGTTCGATGGTGTCAACCTTGGCGCGGACGGCCATCCGATGCGATTCCGAGGTGAAACAGTGGACGGCCGTATGCTTGTGGAAGGCGTGGCTCTCATCGACCACGGCGTCCAGCTCTTCCTGGGTCATGTTGCGAACGTCAGGCTCTTCCTTGTCGGTACCGCCACCGCCCGACGCGGCCGTCTTGATGCAGTCCACGCCATGCCGCAGTTGCTGACGCGCCAGCTTGCGAAGCTCCCAAGGGCCGTCCGCGACCAGATCGGTCATGTAGTCGCGATAGGCCGCCCGCGGTAACGTCAGGTCGAGGTGGCCGTTTGAGATCGATGCGCGGCCGCAGACCACAAGGCGGGGACCGGTCAGAACACCGTTGTTGATAGCGTCGCGTAGCGCCACCATGGCCGCAGTGTTCTGTCCTCGGGTCGTCATGCGCCCGAGGTCGCGCAGCGTCGTGAAACCCATCTCGAAGCAAAGCTGGGCATGGAACAGCGTGTAGTAGCTCTGCAATTCCGGCGACACTTCAAAAATCGAAACGCGATAGTTCTTGAACGTAGCCGGATTGAAAGCTGCGATATGAACATGTGTATCGATAAGGCCCGGAAGGATGGAATAGTTGCCGGCGTCGATCACCTGCATGTCGGGGGTCGCCGGGAGCGAAGCGGCAGTCCCCACGGACTTGATCTTGTCGTCTTCAATAACGACCGCGGCGTCCTGGACCGGCGCACCGCCATGGCCGTCGATCAACCGCGCACCTTTCAAATATTTGGTATTCTTCGACACCATCTGGTCCCCTCCGTTGATGTACCAATGAGCCTACCGCAGCGCCATTCTACTATTTTATATGCAAAACTATGTTTCTAATGCAAAACTAAAGGACGCTTCCTACCTTGTCAAATCGGAATTGCCCTTCGTCGAAATCGGATCTGATCGAATGCAGGATTGTTCGATTGCATCGCGTGGATGGGAGATCCCATCGAGCACGGAAAAGGCACCGCATCGCAACCCATTCAACCAACTGGCGATGTCCGATGACATACACGCCCTGACACGGTGGTGTATGTTCTGCGGTGGTCAGGGAGGCTTTGCGTCAGGTGTGGCGCGGCTGCTTGCGACTAGTCTTGCAGGATACTTCGTGCAATCAGCATACGCTGGATTTCGCTCGTCCCGCCGCCTATCTGGAAGTGTCTGATGTAACGGAAGAAAAGCGTCAGCGGCAATTCGAGCGACTCGCCCATGGCGCCATGGATCTGGATCGCGTGGTCGAGGCAGCGCGTTCCCCAGTCAGCCGCGCACATTTTAACGAGAGCTGCCTCCGAGCGCACATCCTCGCCTGCGTCCGCGCGCGCCGCGGTCTGGTATATCAGTGCGCGCAGCGATGAGATGTCCACGAACATGTCGACGAGCTTCCACTGGATCGCCTGTCTATCCGAAATCGGCCTGCCGAAGGTCACCCGCTGCTTGGACCATTCCACCGACATGTCGAGGGCTCGCTGCATCTTGCCGAGCGAATAGGGCCCGCGCATCAGCCGGTCGTGGATAGTCAGCCACTTCTGACCGAGATTGAACCCTTTGCCGACCTCGCCAAGAACAGCATCGTTCTTGACCCGGCAACCATCGAAGTGAACCACATAGGTGGACGGTGTCGCGCCGAGCCAGGTGGAAATGCCTGGCGTTTCGATGCGCAGGCCGGGATTGTCGCGGTCGACCAGAAACATGGTGATCCCGCCGCGCTGCCTCAACTGAGGATCGGTGACCGCTTGCACCAGAAGGAAATCGGCCTCGTCGGCTCCGGAAATCCACATCTTGGTTCCATTGAGTTCCCAGCCGTCATCCGTCAACACCGCGCTCGTCTTCATCATGCCGCCGGGATCGGAGCCCGCATCGGGCTCCGTCTGCGCAAAGCAATGGATCTTCTCGCCCTCGATGACGGGTTTCAGATAGCGTTCGACCTGCGCACCCCGGCATTCGTAAAGGATGTTCGGCACATTCACGAAGGGGAATGGCACAGCCGTGTACATGAACTCTTCAACGATGGCCATCTTCGCCAGCGTGCTGAGTTGGCTGCCGCCGAATTCAGGCGGCACCATCAGGTGCCATAAGCCGGTCGAGCGGGAGGTCCCCACCAGCCTGTCCACGACTTCCGGCTTGAAGACCCGCCGCAGGTTCGTCATCGGTTGAAGGCCGTATCCGGCTCCCTTGTGGGCCAGATATTCGCGTTCGAGCGGCAATAGCTGTTCGGCTACGATCCGTCTGGCGACATCCCGGAACTCAACGATTTCGGCGGGTAACCCGTAGGAGCCATCTTTGACGCGCGCTGCATAGCTCATGTGACGTCCTCCTCAGCCGCCCGCATCCTGGCGTTGACACCATCAGGCTGCCTGATCAGATCGATCAGTGAATGGATCCGCGATACCGTTTCCAGCCTGGACAACAGGTCGATCGAGCCGTCGATAGCCTCATCCGACAGGACCAGTTCCGCGCAGCGCCGATATTTCTCGGACAGATGCTCCCATGTGGGCGGAGTGGTCGGCTCCCACGGACCCCTGTTTTCCTGCTGCACCAGTTCCAGTCCGGACTTGAGGTGTACATGCACCCGGCAGCCGTGCGGCGCATGCGGCGGCAGATAGCCGTGCCGCGCGAAATCCTCCGATATCTGCATCGTGACCTTCTTCATCAGCGCGATAACCTGCGGATCGCCGACTTTCTCGTCCGTGACATTTGCCAGCGTCACACGCCCCTCGATCAACGCCAGAGCCACACAAAAAGGCAGGCTGTACTTGGCTTCCAGCTTGGTTGTCGCCACGCCGAACTTCAGGTAGTCGGCAACTGCGGGCGCTACATTGCAAACAATATGATCGATGTCGTCCAGCCCGAACTTGTATTGGGCTCTCAGCTTGAGGGCCGCGTTGATGCCCGGATGAGAGCGGGTGCAGGTCGGGTAAGCCTTGTAGGTCATGCCGGGATTCGTGAATTCGTAGGGATCGCCGAGATTGTCTAGAATGCCGGCACCGCTGGCACCGTCACCGAAGGTCAAGAGGAAACCGTCTCGCGCCTCGATGACGGCGGTTGAACCGGTGAAGCCCATTTTGGCCAGCAACGCCGCTTCGAGCCCATCCCGCGCCGCCCTGCCTGCGCCGAATGCCTTGCTCATCGTTCCGTTTCCGGCACGCATTCCGCTTGCCATAACGCCGGCAATGCCCAGCGCGTTCGCCATCTTGTCGGTGTCGAGCTTCAACAATCGTCCACAGGCGGCGGCGACGCCGAACGTGTTGAGCACAGCCAGGGGATGCCACCCCTTGATCTGTAGCTGCGGCTTCACGCCAACGCCGATCTTGTCCGCGACTTCCACGCCGATCAGGTGAGCGAGGATCACGTCCGCCCCGCTCGCGTCCCGTTCTTCGGCGAGCGCCAGCACCGCGGCGCACACGGAGCCGGAAGGGTGGTTCATGTTGTCCACCACGATATCGCTGAAGCCCAGCACATCGGCCGCCGTTCCGTTGACAAGCGCGGCAAGCGGTGCGGCCACCTTCTGCCCCTGCCCGATCAAGCTGGCTTTTCCGATACCGTAGGAGCAGGCATAGCGGGCAAGCAGACGCGGCGCAGGCTCGCCGCAGCCGCCCAGCATCACCCCGATCGTGTCGAGGAGCGATCGCTTGGAACCTTCGATCACGTCCCCGGGCACACGTTCCAGGCTGGCGTTCGCGGCAAACTCGGCAAGGCTCCGGGTAATTCCGGGAAGCTGGGCCGGCACATGTTTCGTCACCTCTTCCGCAAGGGCCATCGTCAATCTCCAGAGTTGCTTTCACCAGGCGGTGACGCCCCCGTCCACGGTCAGAATTGCGCCGGTGACGAAATCCGAAGCGTCGGAAGCCAGAAAGACCACCGGGCCTTTCAGGTCATGGCCGCTCCCCGGTCTCCCGAGAGGGATTTCGCCCAGAATCAGGTCTTTGCGCGCTTCGAAGCGATCCCGGTTGCGGCTTGCGAGGAAGAAGCCGGGGGCGATCGCATTGACGTTGATCCGATGGCGGGCCCACTTGACCGCCAGATCCCGGGTCATGTTCACCACCGCGCCCTTGCTGGTGTTATAGGCAAGGGAATTATGGATTTCCGGACGCTTGCCGAGCAGGCCCGAAACGGAAGCGATGTTGATGATCTTGCCCTTGCCCTGGGCGATCATCATCCGGCCGAAGTGCTGGGAACAGAGAAATGTCCCTGTCACGTTGACATCAAGCACCTGTCGCCAGCGGTCGAGCGGCATCTCCTCGGGCAGCGTAAACCAGGCCCTGCCGGCATTGTTGACCAGTACATCGACACGGCCGAACCTCGCGGCGGCGGCTTGCCGCAGTTCGTCGATGTCTTCAGGTATGCCGATATCGCAGCGTACCGGCAGCACATCGACGCCGATCTTGTCGAGTTCGTGCGCGGCGTCTTCGCAGGCACCAAGTTTCCTTCCGCAGATGACCAGCGACGAGCCGGCCTCCGCCAGGGCGGTTGCCATCTGCAAGCCCAGGCCGGCAGAACCGCCCGTAACGACGCTGACGCGCCCGTCGAGCGAAAGAAGCTCCTGGACGGTCGCCATTTCAACCGCCTCCACCGCCCGACAGGTATGGCCTGACCAGCGTGAAAGTTTCGCCGAGCCGGGCATACAGCGAACCAGACAAGCGGCCGATCGCCTGCAATTGCTTGAAATCGACATGATAGCGTTCGTTGATGATGCCGTCCTGGAAATGGAACCAGACCACCTCGCCTATGATGATGTGATGGCGGCTGCCGATGTCGATGATATTCAAGGTCCGGCATTCAAACAGCGCGCGGGCTTCGCGGATGCGCGGCGGCGAAACCTTGAACGCAGGCTCCGTCGAGAAGCCCGCCTGTTCCAACTCGTTCACATCTGACGGAAAATCGGTCGCGCAGACGTTCATCCGGTCGGCCATCGTTTCATCGACAATGTGAACCACAAATTCCGGATTGTGCCTCAAGTTCCGGATCGTGTCCTTTTCCGAGCCGTCATCCTGGTCGCCGACGCAGAGATAGACCATCGGAGGTGCCGTGCCCGCGATATTGAAGAGGCTGAATGGCGCCGCGTTCGGTCCGCATTTCCCCAATGTCGTCACAAGAGCGATCGGACGCGGCACGATAGCGCCGGTCATCAGCTTGTACTGCTCCCTCTCGGAAAGGGAATTCGGATCGAGTTCCATCATGGCTCCCCTGATTGCGGATTCGGACCACTTATCGACGGCAAGCAGAGCTATTGCGGGGTCGCCTCCAGCGTGATCCTGGCCTTCTGCGCGGTTTCCTTGGTCTGTTGGATGAACGTGGCCAGCAACTCGGCGAGCCCTTCCGGCGTGGTTGGCTCCGCATCGAAAGCCTGCTTTTCCAGATCGGCCACCACCTGCTCGTCCGAAAGCGCTGCCTTGAATGCTCCGTTCAGGCGATCGACGACCTCCTTTGGCGTCCCCTTGGGCGCAAACGCCGCATACCAGGTCACGGCTTCATAGCCCGGAACGGTCTCTGCGACAGGCGGCAGGTCGGGCATCACGGCAGCCGGTCTCGACGATGTCACCGCGATCGGGCGCAGCCTTTTGGCCGTGATCAGGGGCAACGCCGGCGAGGCACCGGCGAACATGACGTCGATACGACCGGCAGCGAGGTCGAGCAGGGCCGGCTGCGTTCCCTTGTAGGGGATATGCAGGATATCGGTATCCGTCATTGTCTTGAACAATTCGGTGCCAAAATGGGTGCCGGTTCCCACACCGCCGGAGGCATAGCTCAGCTTTCCGGGCGCAGCCTTGGCCGCATCGATGAGATCCTGAATCGACATGATCTCACTGCTCGCGGGAACGACGACGATGTTCGGAGTCGCGGCGACCTCCGTCACAGGCTCGAAATTGAGCGGATCGAAGTCAAATTTGTCGGTCAGGGCCACGTTGTTGAAGTAGCTGTTGGAAAGAAGAAGGATCGTATAGCCGTCCTTCGGTGCCTCATGCACCACGCCCGCAGCAATGATGCCGGATGCGCCCGGGCGATTTTCAACGACCACCTGTACTCCCAGATCCTTCTCCAGGCCCCGCGCGACGGAGCGGGCCAGAATATCCGAGGCGCCACCGGCTCCGAACCCGAGAACCCAGCGGATCGGCTTGTTCGGGAAATCGGCCGCCGATGCAACGGATACGGGGAACGTCAGAATTGCCGTAAACAGCAAGGCCTTGCATACATGTTTCAACGATCTAAGCATGACATTTCCTCCCTGGTGGTAAGCCCCACGGGCTTCTGATTGTTGTGTGCGTCAGTCTTCCTCCAGCGCCGCCTCGTCGCGGATATGCCGCAGGTTCGGTATCGCGATCATCAGGATCAGCAAGGCGGCCACAGCCAGAAATGCCGCGCTCAGGGGCTGCGTGAAAAAAATCGATGGATCGCCGCGGGAGATCAGCATCGCTCGCCGAAGATGCTCTTCGATCAATGGACCGAGGATGAACCCGAGGATCAACGGCGGCAGTTCACAGCCGAGCTTGTGGAGCACATAGCCCGCGATCCCGAAGCCAGCCGCCAGCATGACGTCGAGGTGATTGTTGTTGATGCTGTAGATGCCGACGACCGCCACCAGAAGGATCAGCGGATACAGCAGGCGATAAGGCACCTGAAGAAGCTTCACCCAAACACCGATCAGCGGCAGATTGAGGATCACGAGAAACAGGTTGCCGACCCACATGCTTACTATGAGTCCCCAGAACAGGTCGGGGTTGGTGACCATGACCATCGGCCCCGGCGTGATGCCGACGATCGTCATGGCGCCCAGCATGACCGCCATCGTGGCCGTCCCCGGAATGCCCAGGGTGAGCAGCGGGATGATCGACGTCTGCGCCGCTGCATTGTTCGCCGATTCCGGTGCGGCCACGCCCTCTATGGCGCCATGACCGAAATTATGCGGTTCATGCGAAAGCTTCTTCTCCAGCGTATAAGCGGCAAACGAACTGATCGTCGCGCCGGCACCGGGAATGGTGCCGAAAAGAGAGCCGAGAGCCGTGCCGCGCAAGATGGGTTTCCAGCTTCGCTTCCAATCGTCACGCGAGGGAAGAAGGTCATGGATGCGGGTGGAATAGGTCTCGCGCTTCTCGCTCTTTTCAAGGTTGCGCATCACCTCGGAGAAACCAAACAGACCAAGCGCCGCGACAGCGAAATCAACACCATCCGTCAAGGCGATCTCGCCAAAGGTGAAGCGGGCTATGCCTGAATTGGAATCGGTGCCGACGATACCGAGGACCAGCCCGATCAAGACCATCGCTATCGCCTTGATCAGCGACCCGTGGGCGAGCACCACTGCCGCCACCAGACCCAGAAGCATTAGAGAGAAATACTCTGGCGAGCCGAAATCGAGTGCGAACTCTCCAAGTGGAGGTGCAAAAATGGCGATGACGAATGTGGCGAAGGTCCCCGCGATGAAAGAACCGAAGGCGGCGATCCCCAAGGCCGCTCCAGCGCGGCCCTGCTTTGCCATTTCGTGCCCGTCTATACAGGTGATGACCGATGCCGATTCACCTGGAATGTTGACAAGGATCGCTGTCGTGGACCCGCCGTATTGCGACCCGTAGTAGATGCCCACTAGCATGATGAGAGCCGGTACTGGCGGCAGATAGTAGGTCATCGGCAACAGAATGCTGATCGTCGCAACCGGACCGAGTCCGGGTAATACGCCAATGAGAGTGCCGAGTGTCACCCCGATCAGACAGTACAGTAGCGTCACGGGATCCAGGATGACCCCAAAGCCGTAGAAAAGGTTATGAAGGAGTTCCATGTCCTATGTCCTCCCGGCCGTCAACGAGGAAAGATCGGGAATGGGATGTTGAAGCCGTAGGCGAAAACGATCGACACCACGGTCGCGGACAGGATGCTCAGGACGGCGATCTCAACGAAACGTTGTGAATCCAGCCCCCCTATTCGTGCGAGGACGATCAATATGATTGTCGAAACGACTAGGCCCAGCCTGTCTACTTGCCAGCCGAATATGAAAATTCCCAGGGTGACGAAGAACAGGGGACGCAGATGTATCCGGGCCATTTCCTGCTGGCCGCGTTTGATAAAATCTCTGCCGACGGTCAGGGCACCGAGAATTATTATCAGGTAGCCGACGAGCTTGGGAAAAAGCCCGGGGCCCATCGAAGCCGCGGTCCCGGTGGAATAGGGTGCCGAGAGATACAGCGTCAGGCAGCCGAAGGCGATGAAGAACACTCCGGCGAGAAAGTCCTGACTCCGAAAAAATCCGTTAAGCATATCCTCTCACTCCATCATTTACTCGCGGCCTGATATCGCTGCGATGGAATCGAAGAAGCGGCGATCGCTGACAAATCAGCTGCGGAACCCAGTCTAGGAAGCGACTGCAATTGCTCGAAAAGATTCTTTCGGGTGCTGGCCGTGAATGCGTTTCGAGTGCAGTCTTCAAACTTGGCGCGCAGTTCTGCTGCGCTCATGGGCATGTTGGCGTGTCCCTTGCACCGCCTTATCTGCGGGCTCTCGAAACATTCCCCGGTCCGCATGCGGACACGGACTTGATCGTATGGAGCGTAGTTTGAAAAGGCCGGGTCGACCTCCGTTATCGTTTCATATGTGATCTTGGATGTCAGGTCCTCGATCAAGCCGCTGCCGATCAGGTCATCCCGCAGTTCGGCAATGCCGACATTACCTGCGACCAGCGCCGCCGCGGTGCAGAATCCCGCGCTGAACTTCGCTTCCAGAGGCGTGGAGGGCCGATCAATGCGCAACATGCGCTTTTGGATGTCGCCGAGATGAATATGGATGCTCTCTATTTCGGCCAGCCTGGCTTGCAGCGCCGGTCGCATCTCGATGATGGCATCGATCACGCGGTGGATCGCATAGCAAACCGGGTAGCGCTTGATACTTATGCCATGCTCCAATATCCGCCAGCGGCTTCCCAGTTCATCCGCCGGCTCGCTCAGGCCCTGCGGCTCCGCGCCGTAGGCAGCCAGGAACCCTGCCGGGTTTTCCAGTGCATCCGATGATGCCGTCATGCCGCGGGCTGCCAGTCGTGCACAGATCAGGCCGGCGGCGGCCGCCGACCCGACGTGAAACGGCTTGGTATCGCTTCCGAAATTGACCGTGAGGCCCGATGCCTGGGAGGCCGCCATGGCAACCGCGCTTGCAGCCCGTTCAGCCGTCAGATTCCGGAGATTGGCACAGGCGGCAGCGACGGCGAGCGTGCCGAAGATCGCCGTCGGATGATAGCCCTTCGTGTGAAGCGGTTTCGGCAACCGACGCCCGAGTTCCGCCCATGTTTCATAGCCCGCCACATAGGCCGCAATCATTGCAGGGCCATCGGCATCGATTCCTTCCGCTTCTGCGAGAATGGCCGGAACCAGGACCGCACTCGGATGTCCGCGCAGCGCGACATCGTCATAGTCCAGCACATGCGCGGCCGTTCCGTTTATCAACGCCGCCGTCGCCGGGTCGGCATGGAGCCCGGAAAGCAGAACCGAGGAGCGACCGTCTCCCGCCTTTGCCAGAAACTCTTCCCTGACCGCACATAGCGACGGCTCATCGCGCCCTGCCAGCATTACACCTATGCAATCGGTGAATGCGGTTACGACGGTGTCCGAAGCGCCTCCCGGAAGCCGATCCGGGCTCAGTTCCGCAATGAAGTTCCCTATCTGGCGCGTGAGCCCGGTTTCCATCAGCCCCCCGCCACCGCCTTGCGCGCCTGGCGCAGTGCCGAGAGCTTGCCGCCCTGCATCAAATGTCCTGGCAAAGAGTGGCCGACGATATCGCGCGCAAGGTGTGCGGCCTCGATCAAAGCCCCGAGATCCACCCCCGTCTCGATGCCCATTTCCTCACACATGAAGACGAGGTCTTCGGTGCAGACGTTTCCGGATGCACCGGGATGAGCGGCGAATGGACAGCCGCCCAGTCCGGCCACGGAGGCGTCGAATGAGTCCACCCCCATTTCCAGTCCGGCATAGGCATTGGCGATGCCCATGCCGCGCGTATCGTGCAAATGGAGATTGATTCTCGCATCCGGGTATCTGTCCCGCACGGCGCCGACCACGCGCTTGATCGATCGGGGCGTGGCCCAGCCCATCGTATCCGCCAGGGCGATTTCATCAATCTGGAAGGCATTTTCTGCGGCGACGGCAAATATAAGATCGACCATCCGCAGGACGGTCGCCGGCGCTATGTCACCCTCGAAGTTGCAGCCGAACGCCGCCATGACGCTGCCGCGATCGACCGGAACGCCGGCATTGCGATATGCGTCCGCTACATGCCGCTGATAGGCTTCGTTCTGCGCGAGGTTCCGATTCTGATTGCGTCGCAGAAATGCTTCCGACGCGCAGGTCTGGAGCGTCCCCCTTACCGCCAGCCGGGCACGATGGACGAGCGCACGCTCGAATCCCTGGAGATTGAGCCACAGCGCATAATAATCGACGCCTTCGGCCTTCCTGAACGTCCGCACGACATCGTCGGCATCGGCCATGCCCGGCACACGCCTGGGATTGACGAAGGACACGATCTGGATTTTGCGCAGGCCGGTTCCGGACAGCGCATCGATCAGCGCCACTTTCCGCTCAGTCGGGATGGCAGCGGATTCGATCTGGAAACCCTCACGCGGGCCCTCCTCTTTGATCGATATGCGGTTTGGCAGATCGGACATGGGTTCCGAGCCTAAAGATCGATGTCTGGTGGTGTGAATGGATAGGGCACTCCGGCCGCCTCGCGATCACGATAGGGCAGCGCGACTACCGCCCTGCCCGGCGTCGTTTCCACATCTTCGTCGTTCAATATACCGATATCGAGCGCTACGAGGCCGTAGTCGCCAAGCTCGCGCTTCTGCGCCGGATTCGACCATACACGCAGCGTCTCGCCAACCAGATTCATGCCTCTGAACTGGAATCGCGCCTTCCATACCCAACCACGCACGCCTGCGGACCGGCGCAGCGCCTGCATGATGAACTGCTGCTTGAGCGTGCCGTTTACCAGCAGATCGGGAAGGTGATCATGCTGGATCGCGAACGGGCGATCGTAGTGGATGCGATGCCAGTTCTCGATCGCGGCCGACCAGCGCATCAGGATCGGCGCGGTCAATGGCCCGAACGTGAGATCGGGTAGCGGGTTTCCCTCCTGAACATCCTCGAAGAACAGCTGTTCGGTCACCATCATATCCGCCGCCGAATTTGTGTTTTTCTGACACGTATCAACGGCGTTCCGGCCTGATTCACATAATCCGTGACGATCTCGACGAACAGAATGGGACCGGACTTGCCGGCTTTCTCATAGATATTCTCGTAGCGGGAGCGCGCCTTGACCTGCTCGCCGTGCCTCACATACGAAAAAATCTCGACTTCCGTTCCGCCGTTCAGAAGCGACGTGGGCGGCAGCGGCAGCGGTGGCAGGCCCTGGGTTGCCGAGCCGACCAGGCCATCGAAATCGGGATCGAGCGCACGTTCCAGCAGAATATCTTCGCTGCCGAAGTCACGCCGAAACATGCTGGCCGGAAACAGCGCGGGCGCGACCGGCCCACCGTGGCGCCCGGCAGCGGCAATATCGTGGAACAGGGGATCATCGTCCAGCGAAGCCTGGACAAAACGGCGGACCGCGCCCCGCTCGACGACATCGCAGGCGATTTCCTCGGTCGATTGCACGCCAACAAACGCCTTCACCTCGGGCGTCAGAAGGCTGTTCTCCATCGTGCTCATGCGCGCGCCATAGCGGAATACATCGCGATGATCCCGTCCTGTTCGAGTTCGTTCATCGTCGCCTCTTCTATCCCCAGGCCAGACAGCACCTCATGAGTATGCTCCCCCAGCATGGGAGGCGGCATGCGGATCGCGGCTGGCGTGTGCGAGAGCTTCACAGCGGGGCCGGGCATCCTGACCTCGCCGTAAGCGGGATGGCGCAGTGTCGCGATCAAGTCCCGCGCCAGAACTTGCGGGTCGCATGCCACCCGGTCCACGCTGTTGACGCGAGTCACCGGCACCCCCTCGGCCTTCAATCGTGCCTCCCAAACTGCGACAGGCCGGGTGCGAAAGATCTCGGCCAACCGCGCTACCAGTTCATCCCGGTTGGCCAAGCGCACTTTTGCATCGGCATAGCGCGGGTCGTCGCCCCATTCGGGCTTGCCTACCGCGCGCGCCACACCGCGCCACATGCGTTCGGTGAAAGAAGCGACCACCATCCAGTCGTCACTGGCTTTGAAGGCCTGGTAAGGAACCATGCCCGGACCGGAAGAACCACGCCGGACGGGTGCAGCGCCCGTTGAAAAGAAGGAGGTAAAGTGATTGGCCAGCATGGCTACCTGACCCTCCAGCAGAGACGCGTCCACCAATTGGCCAGTACCTGTTTCGGATCGAGCGACAAGCGCGGTCAGGATACCGATCGTCGCGAACATTCCGGCACCGATGTCGGCCACGGAAATTCCCATTCTCACAGGCCCACGATCGGCCTCGCCGGTGAGGCTCATGCCGCCCGAATAGGCCTGGATCGCCAGATCATTGGCGCGTTCGCCGGCAAGCGGCCCACTCGCGCCGTATCCTGTAATCCTGCAGTAGATCAGCCGCGGATTGTCCTTGCGCAGCGCCTCGTAGTCCAGGCCGATCCGCTCAAGGGCGCCCAACCTGAAATTGTCTATGATAACGTCGGCCTGTTGCGCCATCCGCCGCAGAATGACGATACCGGCTTCGCTTTTCAGATCGATGCAGACGCTCTTCTTGTTGCGATTGGCCGCAGCGAAATAGTGAGAAAGCTTTCCATCGAAAAACGGGGGCCATGCCCTGCTTTCGTCGCCGAATCCCGGGCGCTCGACCTTTATAACTTCAGCTCCGAAGTCGGCCAGAAGCATGCCGCAAAACGGGCCGGCCATTGCCACGCTGAATTCGAGAACCTTGATGCCGTTCAGCGCCGCTTTCATGTGACCGCAGCCTCATGACGATCCACTGCAACTACGGTTGCAGCGATGTACGCATTGTCGTCGAAGAGCCTCAAAAGCAAACCTCTCTCCTCCCCAGGCGAGGCCGGCGTCCAGCTAGCGTGCTTCCCCAGCAGTTGACAACAACGCTAGTGTTGTTCCATAGGTAAGTCAATAGTTCATATATAAAATTCTCAAGCAAAAAACGGCTGCTGAAAACTGGTAGGTTTTGGATGGAGGAACAATGCACGCTCTCGATATCCACGCCGGAGGAACAGAAGCGCTATTGCCGCCCGGTTTCAGGTGGCGGGACCAGAAGCGTATCGCGGTATTTTTCCGCGTGTCGTTCGAATGGTGGTCCGATGATCATTGGCCCGGCATCGGCCCGATGGGCAATCCCCTCAAGCCGGGCGTGCCCGATCTCAACGCAGTCGGCTGGGCTGAATACGGCCACCGCCGGGGCATCTTCAAGATCCTGGACATGTTCGACCGCCAAAGCGTCAAGGCGACAATCAATGTCAGCGGCATCATGGCCGAGCGATATCCGGAGATCGTTCGCCAGATTTCCGAAGCCGGTCACGATATCGTGGCACATTCATATACAATGGACCAGATACCGGCCTACCTGACGGAAGAGGAAGAGCGGGAGGTTATCGAACGAACCGCCGGCATCATCGAGAAGTCCACAGGGCGGCGCCCGCAAGGCTGGATCAGTCCGCGCAGCACGCCAAGCTTGAGAACCCCCCGGTTGCTGGCCGAAGCCGGCTTCGCGTGGCACGGCGACACGCTGAATGACGACCTTCCCTATCTGGTAAAGTTTAGGGAAGGCTCGATCATCGCCTTCCCGAACAACACGGAGGTAAATGATCTGCCGCTCTACATGCGGCACGGAAATTCGCCGCGCGTGATGGTGGAGATATTCCAGGACTGGCTGGAAAGTGCCAGGCAGCCGGAGGCGGGTCTGGTGCGCATGGACCCGGCAATTCATGCCCATGTATTTGGCCGCCAGCCGGGCCTTTCCATGTATGAACGCATTGTCGAAATTTGCAGGGATTCCGATGACATCTGGATAGGGACGCGATCCGAAGCGGTCTCCGACATCCGTGCGGCCATGGGCGTCGAATAGCGAAGGCAAGGCTATGGATCTTGGAATCGACGGCCGCAGAGCACTCGTTTGCGCATCGTCCGCAGGCTTGGGTAAGGCATGCGCAGTCGCGCTCGCGAGAGAGGGCTGCGACGTAACGATCAACGGGCGCAGCGAAGAGCGGCTTCGCAAGGCCCGGGAAGACATCCTTTTGAAGACCGGGCGAACGGTTCGCACCATCGTCGCCGATCTCAATGTCGAAACAGAAAGAACCGCTCTGATGGCCGCATGCTCCGACCTCGACATTCTGGTCAACAACAACAAAGGGCCTGAGCCGGGCAGCTACACAGGCTGGAGCCGCGACGATTGGCTGGCGGCCGTCGAGGCCAACATGCTGGCGCCGATCTTCCTGATCAGACAGTGCCTGCCCGGCATGCGGGATCGCAAATTCGGCCGCATAGTCAACATCACGTCGGCAAGGGTCAAGACACCAACGGCGCGAATGGCGATCTCATCGGCCCCGAGAGCCGCGTTGACCGCGTTCAGCAAGGCCGTTTCCGTGGAAGCCATCGCCGACAATGTCACGCTCAACAATCTTCTGCCGGAACGGATCGACACGGACAGGCAACACTACATGGCCCAAAGGATGGTGGAAGAACGCGGTGGCTCGCTGGCAGAGGCCAGACAAAGGATCGGGGCATCGGTTCCGGCAAAACGTATGGGAACTCCGGAAGAATTTGGCGATGCCTGCGCATATCTGTGTAGCAGGCAGGCGGGCTTCATTACCGGTCAGAACATTCACGTTGACGGAGGCAGCTACGCTGGTCTGATCTGATCTGGCCAATGTTGAAGACGGCAATCGCGGCTGGCAAGCGCCGCCGCACCGATCACGGACCGGAGAGCCAGGCATGCAAAAAGTGGTAGGCACTGTCAGCCGGATATACTTAGTAGACGCTGGGTATCACGGTTTGCAGAAGAAAGGCGATGAATGGTGAAAGACGAACCCGACGATGATCTGGAATCCGATCGTTACATCGTGCCTGCGTTGAAGCGCGGCCTCGATATCCTGCGCCTTTTCACCCAGGAGAGAACCGAAATCACCATAGCGGACATGGCTCGCGAGATCGGTGTCGCACGCTCGTCCACCTTCCGTCTCGCTTATACGCTGGAAGCTCTGGGATTCCTGGAGCGGAAACCCGACCGGACCAGCTTCCGGCTCGGCAGCGGCATCCTGAGCGCCGGCTTTGTCTATCTCTCGTCACTTGAGATCACGCAAGTGGCCTTTCAACCTCTTGAACGCTTGCGTGGGCTGACCGGACTTTCGGCTCATTTGGCGATCCGCGACGGCCGGGACATCGTTCACCTCTTGCGTGTGGGCAGCCTGGAAGGGCTTACGAGCAACGTCAAGATCGGAGAGCGCAGGCCCGCCCACGCGACGCCAATGGGACGCGTCCTGCTTTGCGAACTGGATGACGCCGCGCTGGACAAGCTGTATTCCTCAGCAAAACTGGAACGCACAACTCCCGCCACACCAGCGAGTTTGGCCGAACTCAAGGCACAGCTGAGAACCGACAGGCAACTCGGTTACGTCGTCAGCCACGGTACCTATTCGCCGGGCGGATGTTCAGTGGCGGCGCCAATACGTGATCGGAGCGGCAAGATCGTCGCGGCGATAAACGTCGTCGGTCAACGCAATAGTGAGATCGACAAGCTGCTCGAAACCACCATCGCCGACGAGGTTCTGGCCGCTGCGGCGGAGATATCGCTGCGGATGGGTTTCGATCCCAAAGACTGAGCAACTGCAAGAAAGTTACGGCCTGGCAAAATGACAATTCAAGCGAGAGGGGGGAACGATCACGCGAAAACGACGCCGTGCCTTCCTGTTCGCTCATCACGGTGCGTCGGACGATTTCGAGGTATTCCCGTTCTTTGGGTCGCTCGGCTGGCAGATGTTCAGCGGCCTTGCCCGGATGCTGGATCATGCTTTCGGCTTGGGCCGCATGGCTCGATTGCGGCCCAGTTCATTTGAATGAGGAGACATCCGGATGGACCTTCCCGACAATTCGTTCAAAGCGGCGTTGAGCCGCGGCGAACTCCAGCTCGGACTTTGGAGTTCCCTTTGCAGCAACATCGCTGCGGAAGTCGTCGCATATAGCGGCTTTGACTGGATACTGGTCGATACTGAGCATTCGCCGAACGAGCCACCGGCGGTGCTTGGGCAATTGCAAGCCATGCAAGCCGGCACCGCAGCGCCGATCGTCCGTCCAGCCTGGAACGATCCGGTGCTGATCAAGCGCCTGCTCGATATAGGTGCCACAGGAATACTCGTCCCATTTGTCCAGAATGCGGAGGAAGCAGCCAGGGCCGTAGCCGCCTGCAGGTATCCGCCTACTGGCATTCGGGGCATCACGGCGTCGGGCCGCGCCAGTCGGTACGGCCGCATAAACGGCTATCTGGAAAAGGCCGGTTCCGAGATTTGCGTGCTCGTTCAGATCGAGACTGCAGCCGCTCTCGAGCAATTGGAAGCCATTGCGCAAGTTGATGGTGTCGATGGCATTTTCATCGGCCCGTCGGACCTTTCGGCCTCGCTAGGCTATATAGGCAAGCCAGGACATCCCGAGGTCCAGGCAGCGATACGGTCCGCCGCCGAGCGCCTGGCTGCGCTCGGCAAACCCGGTGGCATCCTGACCTCCTCCGAGGCAGAGGCGCGCAGATATATCGAATGGGGTTTCCGGTTCGTCGCCGTGGGGACAGACTTGGGCCTGCTCGCAAGGGGGGCCGACACGCTTGTTCGTTCATTCAAACAATCACAGCCAAGTGCTTCCGGCTGATCGTGGCGGAGGCCAGGGGAGTATCGTCGGAGGCACTGCGGCGCGTGCTGGAAGTGCTCGGGTCCCGATGATCCCGGTTCCGAGCAGCGTGCGGGTGTGGCTGGCGACCGGCCACACCGACATGAGGAAGGGCTTTCTGGGCCTGGCGCTGGTCGTGCAGGAACGCTGAAGCGTGATCCACACAATGGTCACCCTGTTTGTCTGCCGCGGCCGTAGCGGCAATCTGATCAAGGTTCTGTGGCACCACGGTCAGGGGGCGCCTGCCTGTTCTCGAAGAAGCTCGAGCGCGGCCGCTTCATCTGACCGTCGCGGGCCGACGGCGTGGTCACGATCACACCAGCGCAGTTCGGCTATCTGCTTGAAGGCATCGACCGGCGCATGCCGCAGAAGACCTGGCGGCCGACGGCGACCGTTTGGACGATTTCCTCGCCAAACGGTTTAACCGAGATCTGATCAAGATTGCGATGGCCTGGTACGGAGAACGGCGCGCGAAACAGGTGTCAACGTTTGCGATGCACGACGAGAGAGGCCATGTAACCCGGCTGTCACTTGAGACGACGGTCGCCACGGGCTCGTGGTAATCGGCGCAGTGTCGGACCGAAGCATGAACCGCTATGTTGGTGTGCGCCCCAAGCGCCTCCGTCCACCGTCCCGGGACTGAGGACGAAGCTGAACGCGGTTGCGCTACTTGCGCCGCCCGGACCAACCCGTCTTGCAGCCGTGCTCGTTGACAGAAAGGGCTGCGAAGTGCTTAGTGTCCTCTGTCCGAGGACACTAAGCACTTATGATGAAAGGCCAGGATATTGTCGTCCTGCTCAAGCTGGCAAGCTTGGACGACGACATAAAGGATAGCGGTCATGACTTTCCATCGACCGGGTTGGCTGCGGGCGTGGATCCCTATTCCGTGCGCGCTCTCGGGGCAGCACTCAGAATCAGCAAAACGGAGATCAGTGCTTCGCTTAAGCGCAGTATCGCGTCGGGCCTCGCGATCAAGGACAGGAAGACGGGGCGGCCCAAACCGAGTCGGCACCATCTGCGGGAGTTCATCATACACGGTCTGAAATTCGTCTTTCCGGCGAAACCTGGCGCCATGCAGAGCGGGTTACCGACGGCATGCGCCGCCCCCGTGCTGCGTGAATCCCTGCACAGCGCCGGCAGTCTCATCTACATTTGGCCCTACGCGCCCGCAAAAGAAATGGGTCAATCGGTCGATCCGCTGTTTAAAAGCGTACCGGAGGCCTGCGAGACAGATAGCCGGCTCTACGCCTATCTCGCCCTCGTCGACGCAATTCGCATCGGCAATCAGCGCGAAAGCATGCACGCCGCTGACCTGCTCGCACAGAGGCTGGGATGACAGTTCAGGGTCAGTTGAAGGCAATGTTGAAGGACGTCGCCGAGACGCTCGGCGATGAGCTACGCGCGCGCCTGGTCTTCGTCGGCGGCTGCACGACGGCACACGATTCTCGAATGTACGAACCATTCCCTTACCGGCCATCGGGCCGAATGTTTTTAGCGTGCTTCGGATCCGATTGGAGAGATCGATAGATACACCCATCAGCTGCGCACGAGCCCCGACGAGATGGCGAACGGCGTGAGCGGCGAAACTCTTGACACGTGCCTCGCGATACCAGCCGGTGCGCAACAGCTGCGCCAAGGTCTCGGCATCTCGGGCATCTGTTTTGTTTCGCTGCAAGGCTGTAGCAGCACGAGCATGGCGCGCGTCCAAGCATACGATGGGAAGGCCGAGAGCTTTGCAAGTACGACAGAGCCAAGGCGTCAGGTCCAGTTTCCAATCCAGCGCGAACCGGATCGGGGGCATGGCGGCGAAGCGTAGTGGTCAGCACTTCGGGATCGCTTGCCCGCTTGCCGCGCCAGACCGTGGCGCCCGTTTTCGTCAATGATGTGGATGGCTGTTTCGCTGTTCGAAACGTCAAGTGCAGCGTAATGGGGCATGCTATTCCTCCGTCTTAAAAGTTGACGCAGTCATCTGACCGCATCGTGCCCCCTTCGTCAGCCTCAATGAAATTCGCCTGCAGCCGGGTCGCGATCAGCGCATGTCGAGCGCTTCTTCGCCTGGATCAGTCGCAACCGACGCTTCTGGAAGGACGCCGAGGCCACCATCGGATCCGCCACCGCATTCCTCTACGCCGCAGCCGTCATGATCCTCGTCAGGCGCATCGCCCGAAACTCATGAGCAGTTTCGGTACGGACTCTTAATGGCGAACAACCCTTGAACACCTGTGAGCAGGCGAGATCTCGTGATCGGAAATTCAGTGTGAACCGGATGCCAACTGCTCGAGGGTCACGCAGAGGTTGGCGACTTCCGGGGACGCCTTTTGATTAAGCACCCTGATTAGTCGCTCGTCGGCGGTGACGAACCGCCAGTTCCGGGCTGCCGCCAGACTGACGTAAATGCAGTCATAGGCCGGATGATCTATATCTACTGCCAGAACGGTTGCGGTTGCGAGTAATCCACGCATGCCGAATAGTTCAATGTCACTTTGTTCTAATAGCTTGGCAGCAAGCTTTGCCTCTTCGTGGTTGAGCTCACTCCGCTGAACTTTCCTCCAGAGGATGTTTGCGCATTCCACTGTGAGCAGCTCGGGTGCTGCGAAGCGATAGTCCCGCCGTAAGCCAAGGGCGAAAGGGGTTCCTTCTTCCTCGACAACCCATTTTATCGCGATGCTGGCATCAATTATGATTGTTTCAGTCACCGCTCGTCACGTCCTTCGCGCTGAAGGACTTCTGAGGGCGTCTGCTTCCGCCGGGCGCTCAACCGCCGCAACTGTGCCGCCAGTTCATCGAAAGAAGGCTCGATTTCCGTTTCCAATGCCTGCCTGAGAATCTCGCGATGTTCAGCTTCAGCCGAACGCCCATGTCGCGCGGCCCGAGTTTTGAGCTTGGCAATTAAGTCGTCGTCCAGATTACGAACGTGCAGATTCCCGGCCATCTGGTTCTCCTTGATCTCATTGAGCACAATGATAGCATTGTGCTCAATGAGATCAAGGTTTCGGGAAAGGGAGGAGGAAAGGAAAAATCTCTTCGCGGCTTAATAAACCCGGCAACGCTTCGCTCAATCGCAACCACCGCGATCTGCTGTCCTTCGCTGGGCCGTGATCTCCGCTTGTCGGGCTAGGCAGCAATGCGAAGGTTACTGGATGGGCCAAAGAGCCTGCTTCGAGTCAATGCAACGTTCGGCCTTGTGAAACTCGATAAAGCACGATCGCTGCTTGCAGCCATCAGTGCGGACAGATCCTTGAAGCCCTCAAGGAAAACACCGCCAAGCTCAATAGATTACAGATTCGTTTCCCCTGCGCTTTTTCCTGAATCGTTTCCTCACGGGTCCGGCTTTCGAAAGGCTGCACAGACCCAGTCTGTCCCACTCGCAGGTTTCGAATGTCAACCACCAAGAATGCCGGCGAAACCGGTGAGGTGCAGCCAACCGGATTCAATACCGCCAGGACCAGCTACGAGACCCGGTCGGCAGCACAGCTCAACCTGATGCTCGTGCGGCACTCCCGCGCCCGCCCATCCAGCGCTCAATGCGGGTGGAGGCGAGTTGGAGCAGGATCACGAGCACCACATAGAGAAGTGCGGCAAGCACATAGGCCTCGAGGTTGCGGAAGGTCGCGGATGCCACCATCTGGGCGTTGCGCATCAGTTCCGTGACGCCGATCACCGAGGCCAGCGAGGTGCCTTTCAGGATGATGATGAATTCGTTGCAAAGCGTTGGAAACGCCGTGCGGAAAGCCTGCGGCAGGATGATGCGGAGCATGGCCTTCGGATAGGTCATGCCGATCGAACGGGCCGCTTCCATCTGGTCGGCGGGTATCGACAGGATCGAGGCACGCACGATCTCTGCCACATAGGCGCCGGCATTGACGGAGAAGGCGAGCGTGGCCGCCAGCAGTCGATTGTCCAGCGGCGAAAAGATCGCGATCAGCACGTCGCTCTCCATCGCCACCGCCCATGCAGGCAGACCGAAATAGACGATGTAGAGCAGGACCAGCGGCGGCACGGCCCTGAAGACCGCGACGTAGCTGATGGTCAAATATCTGAGGACCGGGTTCTGCGACAGCCGGCCCATCGCCACGGCGACGCCGATGACCAGCGCTCCGGTCATGGCGGCCGCCGTCAGCCCAAGGCCCACCAGTGCGCCCTTCAGGTACAAGGGCAGATATGCGATGGCGAAATCGATCATTTTCCCAGGCTCGCTGCAATGAATGCCGCAATCCTCGGGGTGGGCGGCTCCTCGAAGAAAACGGATGTCGGAAGGTCGGCGACGATTCTGCCTGCCTCCATGAACACGATGCGGTCGGCCGCCTCACGCGCGAACCTCAACTCGTGCGTGACCACCAGCATCGTTCTCTTTTCATCCGACAGCCGCCGCATCACTGCCAGCACCTCGCCGACCAGTTCGGGGTCCAGCGCGGAAGTCGCCTCGTCGAACAGCAGCAGCAAAGGTTCCATGCAGAGCGCCCGTGCTATGCCGACCCGCTGCTGCTGGCCTCCGGAAAGCTCCGCCGGATAGGCATCCGCCTTGGCGCTCATACCCACGGAACCCAGAACCGCCATGGCGCGCTCGGTCGCGACCTGGCGCGGCTGGCGCAGCACCTGCACCGGCCCCTCGATCAGGTTTTCCAGCACGGATTTATGCGGAAACAAGGCAAAGCGCTGGAAGACCATTCCGGTCTTCTGGCGCTTGAGGCTGATTTCCGCATCGCTTTGCAGCTTCAATCCCGCTGCCGTCTTGCGGTAGCCGACGAGGTCGCCGTCGACGATGACCTCGCCCCGGTCGTACGGGACGAGGAAGTTGACGCAGCGCAGCAGCGTGGTCTTTCCCGAGCCGCTGGGACCGATGATGGCGACGGTCTGCCCGCGCTCCACATCGAGATCGATGTCCTTCAGCACCTCGACGTTGCCATAGGACTTGCCAAGCCCACGGATGCGCAGCACCGGACGGTTTTCACTGGTGTCGTGCAACGGGAAGACCTTTCTTACCTGCCGCGCCGGTCATACGCGCTCATTGCGGTATGCTGGAGGCGTTTCCGAACCATTTGACGGCAATGGCCTCCAGGGAACCGTCCGCCTTCATGGCGGCAATCGCCTCGTTGATCTGGCGCAGGCCCTCAGTCTCATCCTTCCGCAACGCTATGCCGTTCAGCTTCACGTCGTCGCTCAAGGGCTTTTCGACGATATGGAGCTTGTCCTTGAACTGGTGAGCGGCAATGAAGGAGCCATTGACGCTCTCGACCACCACCACATCCAGCCTGCCGAGCATCAGGTCGTTGTAGGCGTCCACCACGGTGTTGTAGGTAACCGGCTCGACTCCTTCGGCCTTCTCCAGAAGCGTGGCCGCGGCAGTGCTGACCATCACGCCGGTGCGCAGGCTCTTGAGATCGTCGAGCGTGACCGCCTGTTTTTCGGCTCCGGTTTTCACCACCGCCACGATGGTTTGCTGCATGATGGGATCGGAGAAATTGACGATCTGCTGCCGTTCCTCGGTGATCACCATATTGGTGATGGCGTCAATCTTCTTCGCCTGCAACGCCGGAATAATGCCATCCCAGGCCATGCCCTCATATTTGACGGGAATGTCCAGATGCTTTCCAAGCGCATTGGCGAAGTCAACGTCGAAGCCGACGATCAGGCCGCTTTCATCGACGAACGAGATCGGGCGGAAATGCGGGTCCGCGCCGACGGTCAGCGATGTGAACTTCTCCTGCGCCTGAGCGGGCGCGAACGAGAAGGCCGCTAGCAGGCATGCGCCTGCGAGTCCCGCGAGATTACGAAGTCGAAAGCTCATTTTCCTTCCTCCCATTGGTTGTCATTGTTTTCCTGCTATCGAAGTCGATCGAGACAATCATGGCCCTTGAAGCGGGCAACACCTCGATCCTGTCGCCGCGACCGATCACGGTCGCGGAATCGAACTGCTCGATGACCAGCGGCCCCGTGCCCTGCCATCCCACCGGCAGGTCCTGACGCCGGTAGACCGGGCACTCGACCTCCTCGTTCTCGTCCAGCCAGATGGCTCGGAACCCGACCGGCGCGATTTCGGCTTCCGCCGAGGCCTGTTCCTGGCCTCCGAAGGAAGCTCTCGGCCTGCTGATCTTGAGGCGCAGATTGACCAGTTCCACGGGCGCGCTGTCGGAAGCATGGCCATAGCGCTTCAGATGCTCGGCGACGAACAGCTTGCGGCTAGCCTCGAGCCCCTGGAGATCGGGGCTGGACAGGGACACCGTCAGGGCGTGCGACTGCCCCACATAACGCAGATCGACCAGCCAGCGCGTATCCAGCTCGTCACCTTCGAACCCGTCCCCGGCGACACGAGACATCAACTGGCCGGCAAGCTCGCCGGTGATGTCGGCCAGATCGTCCGCGTCCACCTGCGCCAGCGGCTTCAACCATGTGCGCTGCGCATCATAGGCAATGTCGACCGCGGCGATGCCATGGGCGGAAAACACGCCGCAATAATAGGGGATCAGGACCCTGGACATCTCCAGCGACCGTGCCACCTCGATCGCGTGCAGCGGGCCGGCGCCGCCGAAGGCCACGAGCAGCATATTGCGCGGATCGTCGCCTCTTTCGGTGGAAATGGCTCGCACTGCCTTGACGATGTTGGCCGTGGTGACTCGCAGGATGCCATGCGCGGCGCGTTGCCAGCTCGTCGCCAGCGGCGCGGCGAGTTCCTTCTCGATTGCGGCGATCGCGGCGGGACGGTCCAGCCGGAACTCGCCGCCCAGCATGCTGCGCTCGCCCAGGCGGTTGAGCGCGACATGAGCGTCCGTGACGGTGGGCTGGGTCCCGCCCCGGCCATAGGACACCGGACCAGGATCGGAGCCCGAGCTGCGGGGGCCGACCTTGAGCAGGCCGGTCGCGTCCATATGCGCGATGGAGCCGCCCCCGGCCCCGATCGTCTCGATCTCGGCCGAGGCGATCGCCACCGGATAGCCGCCGATCACGCGCTCGTCGGTCACGGTGATCTCGGCGTTATGCAGGACAGCGAGATCCGAGCTGGTGCCGCCGACATCGAGGGTCAGGACGGATTCGAACCCGTGCTGGCGGGCGAGATCGCGCGTGCCGACCACACCGCCCGCGGGGCCGGACATGGCGCATTTGATCGGGAAGCGGGCAGCCTCGGAAAATGTGAGGCATCCGCCAGCCGATCCCATGATGTAGGTCCTGGCTATGCCGCCGTCATTGACCTTGCCGAGACCGTCGAGAAAGCGGGACATCACCGGAATGGAAGCCGCATTGAGTGCCGTCGCCGCCGTGCGCTCATATTCGCGGAATACCGGCAGTACCTCGGACGAGATGGAGACCGGAACGCCGAGTTCCGTCAGCCGCTCGCGTGCCGCGGCCTCATGCTCGGAATCGACATAGGAATAGAGGAAGCTGACGGCGATCGCCTCCACCCCGGCGCTCCGCACCTCCTCGATGCAGCGTTCCAGATATTCCAGGTCGAGGGGCTTCAGCACCGCTCCGGTATGGTCCAGCCGCTCGGGAATATCGAAGCGCAGGTTACGCGGCGCAACCACCGGCGCCCTGCGCTTGTGCAGATCGTAGGACGACGGCCGGGTCATGCGCGCAATCTCGATCACATCGCGGAAACCCTCGGTCGTAAAAAGGGCGGTCTTCGCCAACTGTCCCTCAAGCAAGGCATTGGTGACGACCGTCGTTCCGATCACCAGCGAGGCGATGTCGGAAAGCTGCCGGTCCATCTCCTGCACGAGCTGGCGCAGGGCGGCGAAAATGTCCTCGCCCTGCCTGCCTTTCCTGTGCAGGACCTTGCCGATGCGCGTGCGGCCGGTTTCCGGATCGGCCAGCACGATATCGATGAACGTCCCGCCGACATCCGCGGCTGCCAGAAGATGCGGCATGCTCAACTCCGTTCTTCCATGAGTGCGGCCAGAGGCTCGCTCTGCGCCCTCATGCCGTAACCGAGGACTTCGTCCAGCGCCCCTTCGCTGTCGGGGCGCAAGGACGGATCGCCATAGCCACCGCCGCCGGCGGTTTCGATGGTGACGAGCGCCTCGGCCGGAACGGAAGCCTCCGTGAAACGCATAACCGTCTGACACTGCCCATCGGCATAGTCGATCGTTGCCGTAGTCGGCTTTCCGCGGTGGCCGCCATAAAGGCCGTTCGGTCCATTGGCCGGCATGCTGATCTGGAAAGAGCAGCGCACCGGGGAAAGCATGCGGAAGGCGCGTCGCAGGCCGAAACCGCCGCGATACCGGCCCGCGCCAGCCGAGCCTTCGACCAACTCGTAGCGCTCTATACGAACGGGAAGGCTCGTTTCCAGCACCTCGACCGGTGTGTCGTGCAAGTTGGCGACCGGCGGGATCATGCCGCTCTCGCCATCGGCGACCGAACTGGCGCCGGAGCCGCCGCCCAGGGCTTCGCCATAGGCGAACAGCCTGTGGGTTGCCGGATGAACGCCGCCGAAAGAGAACACGCCCCCGCCGCCCGTCCCGGCAAGGACCTTCTCCGGGACGATATCCGCCAGCGCGGACATGAGCGCATCGAAGGTGTGGTAGGAGACCTGCGTCGCGGCGGAAATAGCACAGGGAAAGCGCGGATTCACGATGCTGCCTTCGGGTATGACGACATCGATGTCGCGATACATGCCCGCATTGGCGGCTATGCCTTCGGCAATGGTGATGCGCACCGCCATGTAGACACAGGCAAGCGTGTTGGCCAGGCAGGAATTGAACGGGCTGAGAGTCTGGGCTCCGGTGCCGGTAAAATTCACCAGCAGCCTGCCGTCGCGCTTGCGGACCGTCACACGGATAGGAATGCCTTCGCCGCCGAAATCCGCCAGCGACTCGCCTTCCCACAAACGGTCGGGAAGCGCCTCGACGCGTTTTCTGAAGGCGGTTTGCGAAAGCTCGATGATCCGGGAAATCGCAAAATCCAGATCGCCAACGCTGTGCTTCCGGGAAAGCTCGTCGAGCCGGTTCTGGGCGACGACGACGGACGCCACCTGCGCGCCGAGGTCCGCCTGCCTCTCTTCCGGAAGACGGGAATTCGCACGGATGATCCGCTCGACGCCGGATTGCAGGACGCCGCCGTCCACCAGCTTGACGGGGGGAATGCGTAGCCCTTCGTGGAATATCTCGGTCGCGTTTGCCGGCATGCTGCGCGGCGCCATGCCGCCGACATCCGTGTGATGGGCCATGCTGGCCGCGAATCCGACAAGCTCGCCACCAGCAAAAAGCGGCCCGGCGACGATGAAATCCGGGAGATGGTTGGCCCCGTGATAAGGGTCGTTGACCAGAAACACATCGCCGGGGCGCGCGTCCTGCGCCGGGAAGTCCTGCAATATGTGAGACAGCGCATTCGCCATGACCCCGAGGTGGATGGGAATATGTTCGGCCTGAACGGCCATTTCCCCGTCACGACTGTAAAGGCAGCACGAACAGTCCCGCCGCTCCTTGATGTTGGGCGAGTGGCTCGAACGCACCAGCGCCTCGGCCATTTCCTCGCAGATCGACTGGAGACTGCTGCGGATCAGCTCGATCTCGATCCCGTCCAGCGAGCTGGACGCCTGGCGCGCATGGCGGCTGTGTTCTGGAACTGGAGCTTGCATGGACCTGTATTTGTCTCGAAAGCGTTGCCCGGCATTATGAGCGATGCTACAAGTCCATCAATATGAAATTGGTTCACATATATGGACAATCAGGTCAAAAGCGCAGCCAGGATTCTGGAACTGCTCGAACTGCTGGGGAGGGCGACCAGGCCCGTTTCGCTCAAGAACGTCACCGATGAGCTCGGCTACCCGAAGAGCAGCGCGCATATGCTCATGGGAACGCTGGTGGCACGCGGTTACGCGGTGCGCGACGAGAACGACAGGTTCCAGCTCAACCCGGCTCACCGCAACGGTCCGGGCTGGGTGACGGGGCCGCATGCGCACCTGATAGAAGTCGCCACCCCGGTCCTCGGCATGCTCCGCGACCGTAGCGGCGAGACGGTCATGCTCGGCGTGCTCAACCGGGATCTTCGGCTGCGCACCATCGCCACCTGCGTCGGCAAACAGGCCGTCCGCTACGACTCTCCCCTTTCCGGCAGCATACCTTCCTATTGCACCGCCATGGGAAGGATGATGCTGGCCGCCCGGCCGGCACGGGAGGTCGACCGCTATCTCGCGGGCGAACGCATCATAGCCCATACCCCCCATACCGTGATCGACAAGGGAATGCTGAAACAGATGATCGTGCAGGCGGGCCAGGACGGCTATGCCGTGTCGGATCAGGAAATGGACATAGGCGGCTCCGGCGTCGCCGCACCCGTTACCGACGCCTCAGGCAAGATCATCGCCGCCCTGGACGTCGCGGCCGTCTCCAGCCGGTTTCACATCGACCGCGACAGGATCATTACCGAGGTCTGCAAGCACGCGCGCATGCTGAGCAAGAACCTCGGCTTCCACGGATGAATGGAAGCGGCTGTGGGACTGCGGCGATTAGCGGTCAGTCAGCCCACAAAACCACCACGCCTTTCGATCCGGGGGCAACGAACTACGAGCTGAGAATTCTCCGGTTTTCCATCCGTGCCCAGAAATAAACGGTCGATGGAATGAGCAGGATGAGCGTCACAACCACTATAAACGCGATCCATCCGATGCTCTTCATCTTGCTGTAGACGAACACGCACAGGACAATCGAGGTCGGGAAGATGATCGGCCACATGCCGCCACTTCAGTCCCTGAGTGGGCACTGAGTTTACGCCACTTCCCGCCACAAGCGTCTGTAGCAACCGGGACTTCGATCCCATGATACGAACCTCGCCCTCCGCGACCTCGACGCGCTGCGCGAGCGCGCGAAGGTGGTCGCGGCGACAACCGCCCGCCCGATGGACGAGATGCCGGGAGCGAGGCCGATGCCGCCGAACGGCTAGACGCGGTAGTGCTGACCATCGCCCGCCTGATCGGCAGGCGGATGGCGCGCGAGGACTTCGAGAAGGCCATGCGCGCCGCCAACGACAATGGCGCGCCATCGGAGGAAGAAAGAACATGATGCCTCGCGCTCGCTCCCATCAGGGCCGGATGATGTATCAACGCTGTTGACACCCATCGCGCGGCGCACTACTGTATCGACACTATAGATACAGGAGGCAAGGCCATGCAAGTGAACATCAAGAAATGGGGCAATAGCGCCTCTGTTCGGATTCCGCATTCGGTGATGACCGCCGCCAACCTGCATGTCGATCAGGCGGTGGAGGTGCGCGAGGAAGACGGCCGGGTTGTCATCGAACCCGTCCAGAGCCTTTCCTATGATCTGGACAAGCTGTTGGCCGGGATGACGCCCGACACCTTCCATGACGAGGTTGATTTCGGCGCTCCGGTCGGCAAGGAAGTCTGGTGATGGCCGCATGGGTGCCTGACAGCGGCGACATCGTGTGGGTGAACTTCGATCCACAGGCCGGGCACGAGCAGGCCGGCCATCGCCCCGCTCTGGTGCTGTCGCCTGCCCGCTACAACGGGATGCGGGGGATGATGTTGTGCTGCCCGCTGACAACGAAGCTCAAAGGCTATCCCTTCGAGGTCGTCATCAGCCAGAACCCGCCAAGCGCCATTCTGGCCGATCAGATCGAGAACCTTGATTGGCGCACTCGCAAGGCCAGACGCAAAGGCGAGGTTACTGCTGCCGTGCTGGCTGATGTTCGCGCCAAGCTCAAGGCATTGCTGCAAATCTAGGGAGACCGCCATGCTTCGCATCGCCCTTTACGCCCGCTATTCGTCCGAGGACCAGCGCGACGCCTCCATTGAGGACCAGTTGCGCCAGTGCCGCGAGCGTGCGGAGCGCGAGGGCTGGACGGTGGTGGAGACCTATTCCGACCGCGCCATCTCCGGTTCTTCCATGATCCGGGCGGGCATTCAGGCGCTTATGGCCGACGCGCAAGCGGGGCGCTTCGACATGGCGCTTCCGAGGCGCTGGACCGCATCAGCCGCGATCAGGAAGACGTGGCCGCCGTGTTCAAGCGCCTGCGTTTCACCGGCGTCCCCATCGTCACTCTCTCCGAAGGCGAGATCAACGAGCTTCATGTCGGCCTGAAAGGCACGATGAACGCCCTGTTCATCAAAGACCTCGCCATCAAGACCCATCGCGGCCAGCGCGGGCGCGTGGAGGCAGGAAAGGCAGGCAGCGGCAAGGCAGCTTATGGCTATCGTGTCGTCCACCAGCTCGACGCTGCTGGCGGACCGATCCGTGGCGAGCGGGCCATTGTAGAGGACGAAGCCGAGATCGTTCGCCGCATTTTCCGCGAATACGCTTCCGGCAGAAGCCCGAAGGAGATCGCATTCCAGTTGAACCGGGAGGGCGTCCTCGGTCCCGAGAAACGCCCGCGGATCGACGCAATGATCCGGGGCAATCCCGCCGCCGGCACCGGCATCCTCAACAACGAGCTTTATGCGGGCGTGCTGGCATGGAACCGCCAGAGGTTCATCAAGAACCCCGAGACAGGGACGCGCATATCGCGCGTGAACCCCGAAAGCGAATGGATCAGGAGCGAGGTTCCGCATCTGCGGATCGTGGACGATGCGCTCTGGCAGGCCGTGCGCGAACGCAGGCGCGGCATTTCCGCGATGTTCGCCCCCAACCTCGCCAACACACGCGAAGGTCGGGCCAAGCGGTTGCATCTGACAAACAGGCCCGTCACCCTGCTTTCCGGCCTGCTCACCTGCGGGTGCTGCGGTGGCAGGATCAGCATGGTCATGACCGACCGCTATGCCTGCCGCAACCATCTGCGCAAGGGCATCTGCGACAATGCCCGCACCATCCGCCGCGACGAGATCGAGGCGCGCGCGTGCTGGCGGGATTGAAAGAGAAGCTGGTATCGTCCGAGGCGGTCGCGGAGGCCGTGCGCGCCTATGCCAAGGAAACCAATCGGCTGAACCGTGACCGGCGGGTGCAGGCGGACGCGGACCAGAAGGCGCTCCAGAAGATCGACAAGGCCATTGCCGGGATCATGGCGGCAATCGAGGATGGGCTGTATCAGCCTTCCATGAAGGCGCGGATGAACGAGCTTGAACGCGACAAGGCCGAGATCGCCGCCCGCATGGCACAGGCCCCCGCCGATGTGCCCGATGTGCATCCCAACATCGCCAGCATCTATCGCCGGAACGTGGAGCGGTTCACGGAAGCCCTCAACGATCCCGATGGCGGCAGGCAGGCAGCCGAGGCGCTGCGTTCACTCATTGGTGAGATCGTGCTGACCCCCGGCCCGAAGCGCGGCGAGGTCCATGCCGAGTTGCGCGGAGAGCTTATTGGCATCCTCGCCTTCGCCACCGAGCAGAAGCCCAAGCAGAACATTCGTTTTATGGCGCCAGTTGCATCTTGTGTGTGATGGAAACCAGCTTTACGCCGTTCTTCGCCAGCTTGCGAACATAGAACTCAAGCTCGAAGTGATCGCGAAAGAACCGGCTGAACGAATGAACCACGACCACGTCGAAGGGCGCGGGTTTCGACGTTCCAGCCTCGATCATGCGCTGGCACTCTAGGCGGCGGTCGTTGGTCGCCGATGCGCCGGGTTCATGAAGGTTTCCATCAGTTTCAGGCCGCGTGTCTCGCAGTAGGCTTCGCCCTGCCGCTTCTGATCGGGAATGGAAACATCATACTCGGCCTGCCGCGCCGTCGAAACGCGCAGGTAAAGGGCCGCGCGCAGCGGCACGGTGGAAGCGGTCATGGCGATATCTCCTTTCAATCCGGTCGAACCGAACGGGGCCGCTATTCAGCGGCCTCCCGGATCGCCCCGACGATCCATTCATTCAGGCTCTTGCCCGATGCTGCTGCGGCAATGACTGCTGCGGCATGGTCGTCAGGCGTGAGGCGGACATTGAACTTGCCAGAGAACTTCCGGCGCGGCTCGATGCCCTTCTCCCGGCACATTTCGAGATAAACGGCCAGCGACTTGCGACCTTCCTCGATCAGATCGTGGACGCTCTCGGCATAGAAGTCGGCCCCTCCATTCAGGCCGACAAACTCGCCGCGTAGCATCTGAATCTCGGGGTCGAAAGCGATGACCGCCTTCTCACCATTGATTTCCACGACATTGTTCATGACTTTACTCCGTGTTCGTCCAGCCATTTACGGATGCTGGCAACCGCACCTTTGTCCGTATCCGGTGACGGATGCGGACGATGAAAGACGCGCACTTCACCGAACAGGAACACGCCGACGCGCGAACCTTCCCGCTCGCTGACTTCCGCCCCGAGGGCTACAAATAATGCCTCTATGTGGGCCCAGCGGATCGAACCGTTGACAGGGCGGGCGAAGATCAGTTCCAGCGTGGCTCTGTGACGCTTTTTCATAGAGTATTCAGTATCATTTTTTAGTACCGTTTTCAAGGTCGATCTTGGCCCCGGTATCGGGGGTCCGGTGTCGGGGCCAAAAAGTTCGTCGAACAGGTCGCCGAACCAACGCTCGAACACCTCGATCTCGGCTTCCGTGACCGGAACGGGATCAGGCCAGTCGTCGGTCACGGCCCATGTGGTGAGATCGTGTTTGGGCCGGCCAGCCAGTCGCGGACGGATAAGACGCGCCGGAGAGGATGAAACTGGGAACGCGTATGTCATTGTAACGTCTATCGATTCTTAGCCACGCACACCCCCTGAGTCATTTGGCGGGCGGCTCGGTGACGAAGATCAATTGCGCGCCGGAAGACCACGCCTCCGCCCCTACCGCGAGCGCAACCGCTTCCTCCCGGCTGCGGCCGGTGCCGAGAATACGCTCCAGACGCTCGCGGCGCAGCTTGGGCTGACGCCCCTGATCGGATGGAATCTCATAGACAACGCGGTCGGGATCATCGCGGTCCTCAGAAGCACGAGGCGGCCGGATGGCAGAGCGATTTTCAAAGCCTGCAAACACCCCCTCCAAAACCTCGCCAATGGGAGTCTCCCGGCTCTCCACATGAACGCGCAGCTTTCCCGCGAGATCGGAGGGGCGTATCGACGCGAGTTCCAGCGGCTCCGAACACAGGTAGGCGCTGCGCGCGTCATAGACGATCTTGTGCGCGCCATCCGGCACGCTATGGGCGTCCAAAGTGCGCCGAATCTCGCCGGGGCTCACGATCAGCGATGATCGGACAACACGCCGGTTTTCAAAGGCATCGAGATAAATTTCCCAATCGTGAAATTTCGGGGCGAGATAGAAAACGTCGGCCCCGTCCTGTTCGGCCTTAAGAAGAAGCTCGAACTGGCCGTCCGGTTCGGCCGTGTCGATATGGTATCGCCAGAACGGTTGCCCGAGAGTCGGACGCGGCCCCGGCACAAACCGGCGCATGGCCTGGCCAAGCTTGAACTGGAGCAGAAGCGGCGTTCCCGGCCGATCGAAGGCCACGTCGAAGCCCAGGCTTGCTTCGTGAAGTAGACTTGGCAGGAACGGTGTCGCCCTCAGCCCTTGTTGCCGCAGCCGCCGCTCGACTTCCCTCGTAACTCCGTATCCATAAGAAAATTCAGATAGGCGCTCATGGAGTTCGACAGGCATAGGGAAGAGCTCGCGGGAAACAGGGGTAGGATGGACGATTCCTATTTTCTAAAATCGCCCGAGAATAGTTTACCCGGCCGCATCGGCAAGGGTGGCTGACATGCCCCAACTGTAGATCGGCCATGAACCGTCGGCTCATCCTCCAAAGTGAAGTGAAAATTCCTCAGGCGCTTCGTTTCTAGCATCCGCAGCATGTCCGAAAATTGCCCGCGTGTGACTTCAAGCGATAGGTGCAGCGGAGGAAGATGCTTGGCCTTGAAAAGGCAGCCTGCATCGGGGAATTCGGTCTTCATTGGAGTTGGCGTCATAATCATGATGACGCCCAGCCACGTGAAGCGCGCCTCCGGCATGGTAATGGCCGCAGGCATTATCATGTACGTGAACTCGACGGATTGCCGCGGCGGGCCGGGCTGAACAACCTGCCCGAAATTTACAGTGCGGCTACCGAGAATTTCACCGCGCCAGTTACCGGGCTTTATATCCGGCAGCATTATTGCGGGCTTCTTCCCCTTCGATTTCGGCATCGAGCTTGTCCTTCAGCTTCGTCGTTCATGACGCGCCCGAATCCTGCTACCCTGAGGCGTGTAAATTGCGGAATGATTGAGGAGAGTATGGGCTTCGGCGCGGCAAACCTTGTTCGTACAGCTCAGCCTTGAAGCCGTCTTTGATCCAGTATGCTTCTTCAGCCTTCCTCATCCTAAACCACCTAAATCCAGCATATCACCGATGAGATGATCTGCGCCGGGCGTTGCCCGATCCAGGCCACATGCTGGACATTCGGCCGGGGACGCATGGCCCTCAGGCATTTGTCCCGGCTACCGGATGGTTGCATTTGTGGCCGCTGACACTGATATGTATTGGTAGATCAAGGACGTTCTTAGATATGCAGAAACATATCTATCAGGGTTGCTATTGCGCTGAAATTATGATATGGTAAAACATATCAATTTAATTTCTAGATATGTAAAGGCATATCATGCCCTACGCAACCGACGACATTCTCCAGACCCTCCGCACCGCCCGCGAGCAGACGGGCCTGAGTCAGCGCGACCTTAGCGCCCGCATCGGCGTGCCGCAGAGCCATATCTCGAAAATCGAGAGCGGGGGGACCGATCTCCGGCTTTCGAGCCTGGTCGAGCTTGCGCGCGCGCTCAATTACGAGCTGGTGCTCGTGCCGCGCAAGCTGCTGCCCGCCGTCGAGGCTATGGTCGGCGGCACGTCCACGACTCTTTCCGGGGAAGCCCGCCAGCGCGCGACCGTGCTCAACCGCGCCCAGGTCGCCCTCGCAAAGCTGAACCGCGCCTATCCCGAGGCGACCGAATTCAAGCGCCTTGACCAGACGCTGCGCGAGCTTGCGAATTTCCAGCTTGGTAAAGCCGATCTCGATACGCTGCGCGCCGTTACCGACAAGCTCCTGAAACTGCCCACCGGCCCGGCCGCGCTCCCGGCCGCTGAGCGCGCCTCCCGTCAATTAAGGGAGCTTCGCAACAGGATCGCCCATGCGCTGCCGGAAGCGCCGCGCCCCGCCTATGAGCTCGACGAGGAGGAGGACGATGCCTGACGTTTCCATCCTCGATGTGCGCCTCTATGGCGATAAGATCGGCACGCTCACTCTCATTCCGGGCGACCGCACGCTATTTGCCTTCGACAAGGCGTATATCGACAATCCCGAGCGGCCGACGCTGAGCCTGTCCTTCAAGGATCAGTTCGGGCAGCTCCTGACAGAGTTCAAGCCGGTCAATGTCAGGGTGCCGCCCTTCTTCGCCAACCTCCTGCCCGAGGGGCCGCTGCGCGCCTATCTCGCCGAGCAGGCTGGCGTGAACGAGAAGCGCGAGTTCTTTCTCCTATGGGTTCTCGGCCGCGATCTTCCCGGCGCGCTCACCATCGTTCCTGCGGACGGCGAAGCGTGGCCCGACCTCAAGGATAAGGGCGACGAGGAAGATCGCCGCAGGCGCCGGACCAACGCCCTGCGGTTTTCGCTCGCGGGTGTGCAACTGAAATTCTCGGCGGTGAAGAACGCGGGGAAAGGCGGCGGTCTCACGATCCCGGCGGACGGCGTCGGCGGCTCGTGGATCGTCAAGCTGCCCTCGCAGCTCTATGACGGCGTTCCCGAGAACGAATTCTCGATGATGAGCCTTGCGGCCCGGCTAGGCATGGACGTGCCAGAGCTCCAGCTCCTCGACAGTGACGCGATCGGCGGCCTGCCCGAAGGGATCGGCAGGCTCAAAGGCCGGGCGCTTGCCATCCGGCGTTTCGACCGCGCGGAAGGCGGCCCGGTGCATATCGAGGATTTCGCGCAGGTGTTCGGCGTCTGGCCCGATGACAAATACAAGCGGGCGAGCGCGCGCAATATCGCGGCCGTGATCGGCGTCGAGGCGGGTGACGAAGCCGCCGCCGAATTCATCCGCCGCCTCGTCTTCAACACGCTGATCGGCAACGCCGACATGCACCTCAAGAACTGGTCGCTGATCTATCCCGACCGGCGCACGGCGGCGCTTGCGCCCGCTTATGATTTCGTATCGACGATCCCGTATATCCCCGACGAGTTCGCCGCCATCAAATACGCCCGCACGAAGCGGATGCGCGAGCTTTCGCTTGATGAACTGCGCTATCTCGCTGCAAAGGCGCGTCTGTCTGAAAAGCTCGTCGTCGATACCGCAAAGGAAACCGTCTTCCGCTTCCGCGACGAATGGCCAGAAGCGAAGAAGGCGCTGCCGATCGCCAGGCCGGTCGCGGACGCCATCGACGCGCATCTGAAAGACCTCACCCTAATCTCCGACACATAGAGCACGCACAACCCACGATCGACTTTAGGACCGATATCGCTTCAACCTGCGCGCTGCTTTCGCCGCTGCTCTTTGTCCTTAAGTCGTAATCGTCAAGCTATCGGACGAAAGATCAATGAGTGAGGCAAAAAACGCTCGGAACAACACCTGATCGACCAAGCAGGCCAGCAACTTTTGCGGTCGAAACTGCCCTCACATTGGGTGCTTCGGGAATATCGGCCCGACTACGGACTTGATTACTCTCTGGAAGTCTTCAAGGAAGCCGACACGGGGGGAAAATTTCCGACATACGAGACGCTCGGGGAACATCTCTTTATCCAGCTCAAAAGTGTCGCCTCTAACGAGCTATGGCGACAATTGGCATTGCTGCCGAGGACGTATGAGGATGTCTGTCGGGAATGGTTTCTGCCTACGTCACTCGCCCTCATCGCCTCGTATCCAGAGCCGTTGCCACCAAAGTAGGTTGGGTCTTTTCTACTTCTCAAGCCAACGTGAACAGGCACACTCCCTCCTCGGCAATGCCGATAATGTCATCTTCCGCCGCCAGTGAGAGGCGAAAAGCCATTATCCGTTGCCGCGCGACATCTCGGCGCGTTTGACTGCCTCTGCAAATAGCGCGTTCCTGGAACGATTGCCGGTGTCGCTCTTCAAGCCGTCATCGACAAAGCGCTGCATGGCTGCAATCTTGTCGTTACGTTCCTGGTCCCTGCGGATCAGATCGCGCACGTAATCGCTCGCATTGGCGTAGCGGCCTGCTTCGGCCTGGACTTCGACCCATTCTTCCATAGGGTCAGGTAGGGAAACATTCGTCGTCGCCATGTCGACCTCCATCTCTATCGGCCAGTTGCAGGAGTCAGACTTGCTTGCAATTCCCGGAAGACCCAGCAATCCCGTCCAGAATGACCGTCGATCCATTCGATCCTCCAGCTTGTATGCCCACCGCTTCTCTAGTCAACTCAAACGGACAAGAACGCTTTCTGACGCTCTGGCAGGTCTTCAGTCTCGCGAGGCCCGCTGTGCCAGACTGGCAAATTGTGCATTGATGCGATAAGCAACCCTGAAGTTCGGTTGCCATCCAACGTCATGAGCAGGCGATCTTCCCTTAATGTGAGACAAAGAGAACAGAGAAGGATTATGCGGCGCAAGATCCAATCATTTGTTGTCGAAATCAAACGCAAGCGCGGCAACAATCAGGAAACCCGACGCTCCCTGTGGAGCGATGTCGACCTGGCAGCTTTCAGTGAAAGAACAGCCCAAGCTGAAACGCCGCAACATCAAGGTTTGCGGCATGTTGACACCGATCGGGTACACAACGATGCTGGTGAAAGAATTCAAACGCAAACGGAGCATCTAATGGAAGACCCTCAGGAAGTTCAAGCGGTGCCGGCCGTCGCCGAAGCGCCTGCCAAGGTGGAAACACCTAAAGAGCAACAGAAAGCCCCTCGCCAGAAGAAGGCCAAGGCTGACAAGATGAAGACGGCAGCTTCCGAGAAGCCGGTCCGCAAGAGCAGCGCCAAACAGGCTGTGAAAGCGGTCGAGGCTCCGGCCGCGGTGAAGGGCAAGCGCAAGACCTATTCCGAAAAGGAACGCTCGCAGAAGCTGACTCAGATCGATCGGTCGGTCGGCCGCGGCGAAAGCATCAGGAACGCCGTCAAACAGGCTGGTATCTCCGAGCAGACCTATTACCATTGGAAGAAGGACGCTTTCCCGACGCCGGTATCGACTGGCGGAGATCTGCAGGACCTGCTGGCTCTCGAAAAAGAGAATGAGCGCCTGAAGAAACAACTGGCCGACCATCTGCGCAAGGAAAACGCCGATCTCAAGAAGAAGCTGGGACTCACTTAGTGTCCGTTCCAAAAAGGAGCGAGTGATTTCGGCGAGTTATGATTCAGTCGGATTCCTGAGATTCGACGGAGATCACGATGCCCTGGACCGA
>NZ_JBEPML010000027.1:0-73674 GCF_040545735.1 Aquamicrobium terrae | reverse complement strand
CGATCCTCGCAATCGCAGCGACCATGCGAAAGATCATCATAACCCTCAACGCAAGGCTCAGAGACAATCAAAACCATCAGAGTTGATGACGATGGGGTGTCTGTCGGCACAAGTGCCCGCCCGGCAAAGTGCCGGACGTATCGGCTGGAACAAGCCACCCGGATATTTCCACCCATCTGCAAAACGCTCAGGCCCCCAGCGCGTCGAGCCGTTCGGTGAGCTGGCGCACCTGCTCCTCCAGCGCCGCGATGCGCGCTTCGAGTTCCGCATCGCCCGACACCACGACCGGGCCGGAAGCCACTGCCAGGGCCGCGACATCGACCTCGCCCGAAAGCAGATGCGCGTAGCGGTCCTCGCGCTGGCCGGGACCGCGGCCGATTTCCTGCACCAGCGGCGGACGCTTGCCGATCAGCATGTCGAGCTCCCCGCGCAGGTCGTCGGCGGAGGCGAAGCGGGCCATGCGCTCGGAGCGCGCCAGAAGTTCATGCACCGTCTGCGGGCCGCGCAGCATGAGCAGGCCGAGCAGTGCCGTCTGCGGCACGGTCAGCGAGAATTTCTGCGCCATCAGATGCTCATAGCGTTCGACGCGCGAGGCAAAGATCTGCCGCACCAGCCCCTTCTGCTCCAGCATCTTCAGGCCGCGCTGCACATCCGCCTGCGTCAGCGCCATGACCGGCTCGCGCGCCGTCTTCTGGTTCGCCGCCGCCAGGAGCGCGTTGGCGGTCAGCGGATAGACGTCCGGCGTCAGTTCCTTCTTCTCGATGAGGCAGCCGAGAATGCGCGCTTCAAGCGCGCTGAGAATGAGGGAATCGTCGCTGTCCACCACACCAACCTCCGCAAAAGACAAGGGCCGCCGCCGGAATCCGGCAGCGGCCCTGCTATAAACGATCAGGGCGCGGGCGCAAACCAGTTGGCGCGAACCCTTGCCCGGTCCCCGGTCAGACCCGGCGCTCGACCATCATCTTCTTGATCTCGGCGATCGCCTTGGCCGGGTTCAGGCCCTTGGGGCAGGTCTGCGTGCAGTTCATGATGGTGTGGCAGCGATAGAGCCGGAACGGGTCTTCCAGATTGTCCAGCCGCTCGCCGGTCGCCTCGTCGCGGGAGTCGATGAGCCAGCGATAGGCCTGCAGCAGCACGGCGGGGCCGAGATAACGGTCGCCGTTCCACCAGTAGCTCGGGCAAGCGGTGGAGCAACAGGCGCACAGGATGCACTCGTAGAGGCCGTCCAGCTTCTCGCGGTCCTCATGGCTTTGCAGCCATTCCTTCGCCGGCTCCGGCGAGACCGTTTGCAGCCAGGGCTCGATCGAGGCGTGCTGGGCATAGAAATTGTTGAGGTCGGGCACGAGGTCCTTGATCACCGGCATGTGCGGCAGCGGATAGACCTTGACCGGCCCGTTGATGTCGTCGGCGCCCTTGGTGCAGGCCAGCGTGTTGGCGCCGTCGATGTTCATGGCGCAGGAACCGCAGATGCCTTCGCGGCAGGAACGGCGCAGCGTCAGCGTCGGGTCGATCTTGTTCTTGATCCACAGCAGCGCGTCGAGGACCATCGGCCCGCAATCGTCCATGTCGACGAAATAGGTGTCCATGCGCGGGTTCTCGTCGTCGTCCGGCGACCAGCGATAGATGCGGTATTCGCGCAGGTTGGTGGCGCCTTCCGGCTTCGGCCAGGTCTTGCCCTGCTTGATCTGCGAGTTCTTGGGGAGCGTGAGTTCGACCATTTTTCAGATCCTCAATACACGCGCGCCTTGGGCGCGATCTTGGCCGGATCGATGCCGCCGTCCTCGGGCTTGATCTGCGGCTCGGTGTGCACCGGGCGATAGGTGAGCGTGACCTTGCCGTCGGGGCTGAGATGAGCCAGCGTGTGCTTGCGCCAGTTCTTGTCGTCACGCTCGGTGAAGTCCTCGCGGGCGTGCGCCCCGCGGCTCTCCTTGCGCGCCTCGGCGCTGTAGACGGTGGTGATGGCGTTGGCCATCAGGTTCTCCAGCTCCAGCGTCTCGACGAGGTCGGAGTTCCAGATCATCGAGCGGTCGAAGACCTTGATCTCCTTCAGCTCGCCCCAGATCTGCGAGATGCGCCGGCAGCCGTTCTCCAGCGATTCCTGGGTGCGGAACACCGCCGCGTCGTCCTGCATGGCGCGCTGCATGCGCTCGCGGATGACGGCGGTCGGCGTCGAGCCGTTGGCATGGCGCAGCCGGTCGAAGCGGTCCATGATGCGGTCGCAGCTCGCCTGGTTGAGCGCCGGCACCGGCGACTTGGCGTCGACGATCTCGCCGGCGCGGATGGCGGCGGCGCGGCCGAACACCACGAGGTCGATCAGCGAATTGGAGCCGAGGCGGTTGGCCCCGTGCACCGAGGCGCAGCCGGCCTCACCCACCGCCATCAGGCCGGGCGACACGCGGTCGGGCTGGCCGGCGGTCGGGTTGAGCACCTCGCCCCAATAATTGGTCGGCACGCCGCCCATATTGTAGTGCACCGTCGGCAGCACCGGGATCGGCTCCTTGGTGAGGTCGACGCCGGCGAAGATCTTGGCCGATTCGGAAATGCCGGGCAGGCGCTCGTGCAGCACCGCCGGGTCAAGATGGTCGAGATGCAGGAAGATGTGGTCCTTGTTCTTGCCGACGCCCCGGCCTTCGCGGATCTCCATGGTCATGCAGCGCGAAACCACGTCGCGCGAGGCAAGGTCCTTGGCCGACGGCGCGTAGCGCTCCATGAAGCGCTCGCCCTCGGAATTGACCAGATAGCCGCCCTCGCCGCGCGCGCCCTCGGTGATCAGGCAGCCGGCGCCGTAGATGCCGGTCGGGTGGAACTGCACGAACTCCATGTCCTGGAGCGGTAGGCCGGCCCGCGCCGCCATGCCGCCGCCGTCGCCGGTACAGGTGTGGGCCGAGGTGGCGGAGAAATAGGAGCGGCCATAGCCGCCGGTGGCCAGCACCACCATCTTGGCCGAGAAGCGGTGGATGGTGCCGTCATCGAGGTTCCACGCCATCACGCCGGTGCAGGTGCCGTCCTGGTCCATGATCAGGTCGAGCGCGAAATATTCGATGAAGAACTGCGCGTGATGCTTCAGCGACTGGCCGTAGAGCGTGTGCAGGATGGCGTGGCCGGTGCGGTCGGCCGCCGCGCAGGTGCGCTGCACCGGCGGGCCGTCGCCATAGTTCATCATATGGCCGCCGAACGGGCGCTGGTAGATCTTGCCTTCCTCGGTGCGCGAGAACGGCACGCCGTAGTGCTCGAGTTCGTAGACGGCGGCCGGCGCCTCGCGCGCCAGATATTCCATGGCGTCGGTGTCGCCCAGCCAGTCGGAGCCCTTGACGGTGTCGTAGAGGTGCCAGTGCCAGTGGTCGGGGCCCATGTTCTGCAGCGAGGCGGCGATGCCGCCCTGTGCCGCGACGGTGTGCGAGCGGGTCGGGAACACCTTGGTGATGCAGGCCGTCCTCAGCCCCTGCTCGGCCATGCCCAGCGTGGCGCGCAGGCCGGCGCCGCCGGCGCCGACGACGACGACATCGAATTTGTGATCGACATAGGTATAGGCGGCCACCGGTCAGCCTCCGAATGCGAGCTTGAGCAGGGCGAAGATCGAGACGATGCCGACCGCTGCCGTGAAGAAGGTATTGAGGATGAGAAGCGCCAGCTTCGAGCCCTCGCCGTGGACATAGTCCTCGATGATGACCTGCATGCCGAGGCGCATGTGGTAGAGGCCGGACAACAGCATGGCGATCATGACCAGCGCCACGGCGGGATGGCCGAGCGCCGCCCGCACCTCGTCATAGCCGGCCCCGTTCATGACGACCAGAAAACCGACGAAGAACAGGAACAGCGGCAGGTTGGCGAGCGCCGTGAGGCGCTGGCGCCAGAAATGCAGGGTGCCCTCATGGGCCGAGCCGAGGCCGCGCACCTTGCCCAGCGGCGTGCGCATGTCCTTACCGCTGCCGCTCATGCCCAGCCTCCCCGCACCATGTAGCCGACGACCCAGATCGCGACGGTGAGCACGATGGACCCGAACAGCGTCGCCCATCCGAGCTTCGAGGCGGTGTGCTTGTCGAGCGCCGCGCCCGTATCCCAGATGAAGTGGCGGATACCGCCCAGCATGTGCTGCATCAGCGCCCAGGTGTAGCCGAACAGGACCAGCCGGCCGATCAGGGTGCCGAAGAACCAGTTGACGGTCTCGAAGGTGTCCCTCGACCCGGCCGCCGCGATCAACCAGAGCGCGACCAGCAACGTGCCGAAATAGAGCGCGCCGCCGGTGATGCGGTGCACGATCGACATGGTCATGGTGATCTTGGGCCGGTAGACGGTCAGATGCGGCGACAGCGGCCGTGGCCTGGGCTGGGCGTGGGTGGCTGGTGAACGGCTCATGGCTCCCCCGTTGGGCTCCTCCATTGGGCTTTCCCGGCACGGACAGTCCGGCGCATATGCGTCATGACCAGCTCGGAAAGCGACTTTGGATAGCGGCGTTCTAGAACTCTTTTTGCACCGCGTCAAAGCCGGAAAATCGTTTCCTATTCATAATTTAGTCTGAGTAATCCATCCGGCGGGCCTTCAACCGATTAAGATTTGCAAGATCAGCCGCGCGAATACTTAACCTGACTAAAACACTCATCTTGTGCAGGTGAGTGGCGGGTGCCGGCCCTTGACCACCAGCGCCTCGGGTCCGTCGAGCACCACGGCATCGACGCCCAGTCCGTAGCGGCTGCGCTGGTTGGCGGGGGCGGCCGGCAGTTCCTCGTCGTCGCCGTCGGGGCCGAGGATGCGGATGGCGGTGCCCAGATTGCGGATGGTCATCATGCTGCCGTCGGCGCAATTGTAGGTAGCGGTGCCGGGCTGCGCCGTCTCCTTTTCGGTGACGATGGCCATGGCCGCCGACCCCTCTCCGTCGGTCGGATCGACCAGCGTCTTGTCCGCTAGCGGTTTCGCGCCTTGGTTCGAGACACAGGCCGCGCAGACGATCGGCAACAAGGCGGCAGCCACCTTCGCCATCCGGCACAGATTCATCAGCTTCACCTCCAGGGGGCGCGGACCTACGGAGCAAACCCGGAATCGGCTTCCGGTTGCAGTCGATTCGGGGGCAATCGCCTGCAGCCGAACCACGAACACCCCTGCGGGATGCCGCCCGATGTAACCGCGCCGATGTCCGCGGATCAAGTACGGCATCGTCCTGCGGAGGCAAAAATCCGGGATTTTCGCGGAATATTCAGTCTTTTCAATTGGTTGAAGCTGCTCATAGTGCATCAGCCAGAAATCCCGGATGCCGCCGCGCCGCATCCCGGCATCTTAACAAAGATTAAGAAATGGTTAATGCTGGCCGAAGGAGAATCCGTGCGCAAGGGGCGCACATACAGGGAGGCAACAATGCGCCACAGTCATCGTCTGCCCGCCATGGCCCGGCCCGTCGCCCGTGTCGCCGCGCTGGCCGTTCTGTGCATCGGCTTCGCCGCGCCGGCCACCGCCTGGCAGGACGGCGACCATGTCTATGCCGATTCCTTCGGCAATCTCGTGGTCGACAGCGCCGCCGGCTACAAGCGCATCGTCGTCGGCCAGGGGCACATGGCCCGGCAGATGGCCGCCTACACGGCCACCAGTGAACCGAAGGTCATCTATCTCGACAGGGCGGAAGAAAGGGCATCGGCCGACTGCTACCGGCCGCCCGTCTTCGTCAAGGGCCGCAGCCATATGTACGGCCTTGCCGACGGCGAGATGCCCGAACTCAGCCCCTGCCGTTGAGGTTCACCCCCGCGTCCGACGACGTGCCCCCGGTCAGCACCGTCAGGGGGGTGGGTGAAATGCGCACCTGGTCGCGCCCGGCCTTCTTGGCCGTATAGAGCGCCTCGTCGGCGCGCCGCATCAGGTCGCCCAGCCGTTCCTGCGGCAGCATCTCGGCGATGCCGAAGCTTGCGGTGCAGCGATGGGCTGCGGGCAGCCCCTCGACCGGCCTGTCGCTAAAGGCGCCGCGCACGCTTTCGGCGAACAGGCGCGCCCTGCCCAGATTGACCTGCGGCATCAGGATGGCGAACTCCTCGCCACCGATACGGCCCACGACATGGCCGCGCCCGGCCGAACGGGCGAGAAGACCGCCGAACGTCTCGATGACGCGGTCGCCCGCCGCATGGCCGAAACCGTCGTTGATTTCCTTGAAATGGTCGAGATCGGCGATCGCCAGCGAAACCGGCAGGCCCCTGCGCGCCGCCTCGCGCAACGCCTGGTCGGCATGGGTCATGAAGCCGTTGCGATTGAACAGCCGCGACAGCGCGTCGATCTCGGAACGGGCGTTGGCGTCGGCCATCACGTCGCGCACCAGAACGACCAGCGTCAGCACCGCGACCGCCATGGCGAACACCGTGCCCAGTGATTGCGAGGCCATGGCATAGGCGGTCTGAAGATATTCCTGCGGCGCGCTCCCCCAGCCGCCAAGCGCATGGGCGAGGAAGGGCTTGGCCGCGAATTGCGCGGCGCTGCCGACGAGCGTGCCCATGAGCAGCCGGTCGATCAGTTCCAGCCGCTGCCGGGAGGCCCATATGATGCAGGCCGCCACCAATTGCATGGCCGCATAAGGCCCCTGATAGGCCATCATGCGAACCGTGGACTGGCGCGGCAGTTCCTGCGCGAAATAGAGGAACACGCTGGCGCCGACGAAGAACATCGCCATCGGCACCCAGGCCAGCGCCACCTCATATTTGCGGGCCAGGCCGAAATTGTAGGCCATGGTCGCGGCGAGGAACAGCGCGAAGGCCAGCACCACCGGCAGGCGCGCATTGTCAAAGGCGGGGATGCCGAACTCGACGACCAGATAGGCCATGCACAGGAGGTTGGAAACGACCAGCCAGCGGGCCGAGATGCGACGCGCATCGTAAACGGCGATCATCATGAAGGCCCCGGCCAGAAGGCCGGAGAGGAACAAGTTGATCGCCAGGATGAAACTTGCGCCGCTCATAGGATCCCGCCTCTTATACCCGGTTTACCCAACGACAGCCAAAAAACCGGTTAACGGGAAGCTCCGCACCGGATTTTGTGCCATTCTCGGGCATGGAACCCCGGCCCCGGGCCGGCGTTATCCGCCTACAGGGCGAAGGAGGCAGACATGGCCGAAACGGTCACACTCATCGATCACGAGACGATCAGGGATTGGGCGGCGGCACGCGCCGGCGCGCCGGCCATCGTCGACGTATCCCCGGAAGCCGGAACCCAGCCGATGCTGCGGCTGGTCTTCGGCCAGCACGCCTATGCCGACACGGGCCAGGCCGAGCGCCCCGCCAATGCCGGCGGCTACGAGCTCGTCGAATGGGACGAATGGTTCCGGCTGTTCGACGCGGCGCATCTGGCGCTGGTGGTCGGCAAGGACGTTCCCGGCCGCCGCGATTCCTATCACGAGTTCGTGCGCCGCCCCGATTGACCCGGCAGCAATCTGACCCGGCACCCATCCCGAAATGAAGAAAGCCCCGCGCATGGCGCGGGGCTTTTTCTTGACCACGTTGATCGTCCTTACTGCCAGTCGCGGATATCGACGAAATGGCCGGCAATGGCCGCCGCCGCCGCCATGGCCGGCGACACCAGATGGGTGCGGCCCTTGAAGCCCTGCCGGCCCTCGAAATTTCGGTTGGAGGTCGAGGCACAGCGCTCATGCGGCTTCAGCCGGTCGTCGTTCATGGCAAGGCACATGGAGCAGCCCGGCTCGCGCCAGTCGAAGCCGGCCTCGATGAAGATCTTGTCGAGCCCTTCGGCCTCGGCCTGCGCCTTCACCAGGCCCGAGCCCGGCACGATCATGGCGTTGACGCGCGGATTGACTTGTCTGCCCTTGGCGACGGCGGCCACGGCGCGCAGGTCCTCGATGCGGCCATTGGTGCAGGAGCCGATGAACACGCGGTCGATGGCGATGTCGGTGATCTTCGTGCCGGCGGTCAGGCCCATATACTCCAGCGCGCGCTTCTTGGAGTTGCGCTTGTTCTCGTCCTCGATCAGCTCCGGATCGGGGACCGTGCCGGTCACCGAAACGACGTCCTCGGGCGACGAGCCCCAGGTGACGATCGGCGGCAGCGAGGCTGCATCGAGCACCACGACCTTGTCGTAATGCGCCCCTTCGTCGGTCTTCAGCGTCTTCCAGTATTCCACGGCCATGTCCCACGCCTTGCCCGTGGGCGCGCGCGGCTTGTCCTTCACATAGGCGAAGGTCGTCTCGTCGGGTGCGATCAGGCCGGCGCGGGCGCCGCCTTCGATCGACATGTTGCAGACGGTCATGCGGCCTTCCATCGACAGCGAACGGATCGCCTCGCCGGCATATTCGATGACGTAGCCGGTGCCGCCGGCGGTGCCGATCTCGCCGATGATGGCGAGGATGATATCCTTGGCAGTGACGCCCTCGGGCAGTTGCCCGTCGACGCGCACCAGCATGTTCTTCGCCTTCTTCTGGATCAGCGTCTGGGTGGCCAGCACATGCTCGACCTCCGAGGTGCCGATGCCGTGCGCCAAGGCGCCGAACGCACCATGTGTGGAGGTATGGCTGTCGCCGCACACGATGGTCATGCCGGGCAGGGTGAAGCCCTGCTCGGGGCCGATGATGTGGACGATGCCCTGGCGGCGGTCCTTCTCGGAATAGTACTCGACGCCGAAATCGGCGGCGTTCCTGGCCAGCGCCTCGACCTGGATGCGGCTTTCCTCGTTCTTGATGCCGTTGACGCGGTCGGGCGAGGTCGGCACGTTGTGGTCGACCACGGCCAGCGTCTTCTCGGGATGGCGAACCTTGCGGCCGGCCATGCGCAGCCCCTCGAAGGCCTGCGGGCTGGTCACTTCATGGACGAGATGGCGGTCGATATAGAGCAGGCAGGTGCCGTCGTCCTGGCGGTCGACCACGTGATCGTCGAAAATCTTGTCGTAGAGGGTGCGCGGTGCGCTCATTTGCGTAAATCCGTCGATATGGAAAACAGGAGAAGCCCGTTGCCGGGCCGATGGCGATCAGGCGCGCTCTAGCGAAGTCGGCTGGTCGCCGAGCCCGAAACCCACGCGAAGAACCGTGCCGGCAGGCGCTTCTTGTCCTGCAGCACAAAACCCTTGTAGCACGGGTCTCCAAACAGTTCTTCCATCGCCCGTTCAATATCAATCTTTTGCCGGGACGGCAATCGCCCGCATCGACGCGCGGTTCCCGGTCAGGCAGCCTCCTGCTCCTGGCAGATCTGGCCGGCCTCCGCCTCTTCCAGCGGCGCCTGCAAAAGCCGGCAATAATGAAGGCCGGGGCCCCGTGCCTCGGCGGCGAAGTGCCGGCATTCGCGGCAGATGCCGAAGGCACGTCCCGAGCGCAGGTCGAGCACCGACCTGACCAGCGCCTCGACGCCCGCATGCAGGTCCGCCCGCACGGTTGCCGGCAGGACCTCCAGCGCCTTGCCGATCGTCGCCATGCCGTCATGGTCGAGCATGGCGGCGCCGGCGGCGGTGAGATCGAGACGCACCGAGCGCCCGTCGCCCGGATTGGCGGTCTTTTCCACCAGGCCGGCCCGTTCGAGGGTCATCAGGGTCTGCGAAACCGTGCCCTTGGTCAGGCCGAGATAGGCGGTGAGGCCGCCCGGCGTACGCGAGAAGCGGTTGGCGCGCGCCAGATAGCGCAAGGCCTCCCACTGCACCGGTTTCAGCCCGTGCGCGTGGCCCTCGTTGGTTACCAGCCGGGCCAGTCGCTCGATCAGTTCCACGGTCTTGCCATCGCTGTCCATGGGCTTTGGTATCGTATCAACACCATTCTTGCAATGCAGAGCTGGTTGCGCTACTCAATTGGTATTGACTCGATACTATAACGGAGGAGAGACACATGAAACCCGCCATTTTCGTTGCGGCAACCCTGCTCGCCGCTGCCCCGCCAGCCATGGCGCACGACATCAAGAGCGCGGTCGATCCGACCAAGCCGGCCGCCTTCGACATCACCTCCGCTTCCGCGACGACGGACGGCCGGCTTTCGACCTTCATGATGGAGGTCGCCGGCGAGGCCGGGTCCGTAAAGCCCGAGGCGACCGGCAAGCTGGAGGGCGCCAGGGTCACGGCCTATGTGTGGCCGACCGGCTTCGACCCCTCGGCGGTCGGCTTCGCGGAAAAGTCCGGCATCCTCGCCCTGGCCATAACCGCCCATCCGGACTTCGACGACACGCCGCTCTTCGACGAGAACGGCGACGGCGACCCGGCCAATGACGGGGCCGACTGGCACTCGCACTGGGTGGTGCTGGGCAAGGACGACGGCTGCGGCGCCGGCCTGAAGGTGCTCGACGTCTCCCCCGGCGTCGACCTGCTGCCGCCGACGGCGCCGATGCTGCCGCTCGCCCTCGACAGTCCCGGCATGTCGCCCAGCCTGCAGGGCAAGACGGCCCGCGTCACCGTGCCGGTCAGGGACGGCGAGAACGTCTCCTTCGACGCCGTCACGGCCGAGTTGCAGGTCAACGCGGAAGGCAAGGCGCCGCTCCTGTGCGTGACCGGCGTCCACGACATCGCCTCCGGCGACCTGTCGATGCCCGGCAAGATCGTCAAGCAGTGATTTCTGAAAGGCCGAGCCTGCGCAACCGGAAGGCGGCGCGGGCTCAGCCCCTGGCCTGGCCGCGCCGCAGGCGCTGTTCCAGCGCGCGCAGCGCCATCGACAGGCCGACGGTCAGGATCAGGTAGATATAGGCGACGATGGAGTAGGTCTCGAAGAAGCGGAATGAGCCGGAGGCGTAGATCTTGCCCATCTGGGTGATGTCGGCGACGCCCAGCACCGAGACCAGCGAACTGTCCTTGACCATGGCGATGAAGTCGTTGCCGAGCGGCGGCAATATGGTGCGGATCGCCTGCGGCAGCACGATCAGCCGGAAGCGCTGGATGCGCGTCAGCCCCAGCGCCTTGGCCGCCTCGACCTGCCCGACATCGACCGACTGGATGCCGGCCCGGAACACTTCAGCGATGAAGGCCGAATAGCCGACGGCCAGCGCCAGGATCGCCCGCCACAGCAGCGACACGTCGCGCACCATCAGCGGCTCGGCCAGGCCGGCCCCCTGCAACGGCAGCGTCACCGCGTTCCAGGCCGCCACCAGCGCCGGCGCGCCGACGAAGGCGACCCAGAACAGCAGCACCAGCATCGGCACGCCGCGGATGATCTCGACATAGAAGCGCGAAATCTGCCTGAGCCACACCGACGACGACAGCGCCATCAGCGCGATGCCGAGTCCGGCCGCCGAGGCCAGCACGAAGGCCACCAGCGTGACGAAGACGGTGATGCCGATGCCCTTCGAGACGGTGACGAAAACCTGCGCGTAGAGATCGCTGGCCGCGATCGACAGCCCGGCCGCCAGCGCCAGCGCGCAAGCCGCCACCAGCCACCACGGGAAATCGGCTTTCCTGACGCGTTTGGGAGATTGCATGAAGACGCTCGGGCTGTTGCGGGAAAGGTGTCCTACACCCCTTCCCGCCTCCCCGGCCAGAGCGGCGGCCGCGAACGTGCCGCCGCCGCCATTGCCGCGCCGCCGCTCACTCGCCCATCTTGTAGTCGCGGAACCACTTGACGGTCAGCTTCTCCATGGTGCCGTCCGCCTTCATGTCGGCGATGGCCGCATCGACCGGCGCGATCAGGTCGGAGCCCTTGGCGAGGATGAAGCCGAAATCCTCGGAGCCGAGCGGCCCGCCGACCATCTTGAGGCCGCCGCCGGAGGATTCGACATAGCCCTCGCCGGCGGTGCCGTCGGTGAGCACGGCGTCGACGTCGCCGGAGATCAGCGCCAGGATGGTGGCGCCGAAGGTCTCGAACAGCTTGATGCGCGGGTTCTGCTCATTGCCGTCCAGCACGCTGTAGACGGTGGTGTAGAAGGGCGTGGTGCCTGGCTGGGCGCCGATCAGCCCGTCGGTGAAGGCGGCGAAGCTCTTGGCGTCGGTGAAACGGCTCTCGTCGGAACGCACCAGCATGAACTGTTCGGAGCGCATATAGGGGTCGGAGAAGTCGACCTTGGCCTTGCGCTCGTCATTGATGGTGATGCCGTTCATGCCGATGTCGTACTGGCCGTCCGCCACCGCCTGGATCATCACGTCCCACGACGCATTGCGGTATTCGACCTCGAAATTGAGCCGCTTGGCGATCTCGTCCATCGCGTCATATTCCCAGCCCTTCTGCTCGCCGGACTTGGGATCGATGAATTGCAGCGGCGGATAGGCGTTCTCCGTCACCACCACCACCTTGCGGCCGGCGAGATCGGGCAGCCCCTGCGCCACGGCTGCGAACGGCATTGTCAGCACGGCCAGCAGGCCGGCCAGAACAAGCCCCGTCTTCGACATGCGATGCTTCACGATGACGCTCCTCTCCCGTTCAGGCGGGGGAGTTTATCCAGCGCGACGCACCTTGCAACCAACGAAAAAGGCGGCCGAAGCCGCCTTTCCGGTATTTCTTGCCAAAAGCTGCTTATTCGGCCGAAGCGGCCTCGGCGGCAGCCTTCTCGGCAGCGGCCTTCTCGGCGGCTTCCTGCGCCGCCTTCTCGGCAGCCAGGGCCTCGGCGGCGGCGATCTTCTCGGCCTCGATGCGGGCCTTCTCGGCGTTCAGCGCCTCGCGCTCGGCCTCGTTCAGCTTGCGGGCGCGGACGCCGGTGTTCTCCGAGATACGCGCCGACTTGCCGCGGCGGTCACGCAGGTAATAGAGCTTGGCGCGGCGTACCTTGCCGCGGCGCACGACGTCGACGCCCTCGACCATCGGCGAGTAGACCGGGAACACGCGCTCCACGCCCTCGCCGTAGGAAATCTTGCGAACGGTGAAATTCTCGTTCAGGCCCGAACCCGAACGGGCGATGACGACGCCCTCATAGGCCTGCACGCGGGTGCGGCTGCCTTCGGTGATGCGCACGTTGACGCGCACGGTGTCGCCGGGCTGGAACTCGGGCAGCTTGCGCTTTTCTTCGATCTTGGCGGCCTGCTCGGCCTCGAGCTGACGGATGATATCCATCTTCAGATCCACTTCTTGTTCTTCCGACAGCCAGAGCGCCCTGCTCTCGCCGCAGCAGTCCTTCACCGCTGGGCTATGCCGTCGGCCTTGAAGACCTTCGGCAGGGGCGGCTACACCGTCTTTCATTGACGGGTGACGCAGACCGGAAGACCCATTCCTCCGATCAGGCCGGGGCGATACACCATTCCGCAGGCTTTGTCACGGGGGTCGCGACCTTATCTTTCCCCCACCCTGTCCTCAGCGCCCGTGACCGGCCGCGACGGCCAGCGCCATCAGCCCGAGCGCCAGCAGCGCGAGCTTCCAGAAGTCGCCGCGCCGCCTCAGCCCCGGCAGGCCGAGCGGCTTGATGAGATGGAACACCATCATGGCGAGGATCAGGAGAGCGAGGATCTTGGTCATGGCCCGTTTGATCAGCCCCTTCCGTTCCTGTCAAAGGCCCATCCCTGCGGCAGGCCGTCCATTGGCCCTTAGTCAGATGGACGCCCCCTCTCTCAAGGGCTACAAACCTGCCGAGGAGAATTGGGAGGGACCAGGAGCATGGCATCGCGTTATCATGAGGTCTACGCCGAATGGAAGCGGGACCCTGAAGCATTCTGGGCCGAGGCCGCGAACGCCATCGACTGGTTTACCCCCTGGGACAAGGTGTTCGACGCGGAAGCCGGCGTCTACGGCAGATGGTTTTCCGGCGCGACCTGCAACACTTGCCACAACGCGCTCGACCGGCACGTCGCCGGGGGCCGCGCCGACCAGATCGCGCTGATCCACGACAGCGCCATCACCGGCGCAAAACAGAGCTTCACCTATGCCGAGCTGCAGCGCGAGGTCGTCGCCCTTGCGGCGGTGCTGGCCAGGAATGGCGTGACCAAGGGCGACCGGGTCATCGTCTACATGCCGATGATTCCGCAGGCGGCCGTCGCCATGCTCGCCTGCGCCCGCCTCGGCGCCATCCATTCGGTCGTCTTCGGCGGTTTCGCCGCGCGCGAACTGGCAACCCGCATCGACGACGCCCGGCCCAGGCTGGTCGTCTCCGCCTCCTGCGGTCTGGAGCCGAACCGCGTCGTCGCCTACAAGCCGCTGCTCGACGAGGCGATCGAGCTGTGCGCCCACCCTCCGCAGCATTGCGTCATCTTCCAGCGCGAGCAGCTTGCCTGCGACCTCGTCCCCGGCCGCGACATAGACTACGCCGAGGCCGTGGCGCGGGAGAAGGATGACGGCACCGAGGTGCCTTGCGTGCCCGTCGCCGCCACCGATCCGCTCTACGTGCTCTACACCTCCGGCACCACCGGCCAGCCCAAGGGCGTGGTGCGCGACAATGGCGGCCACATGGTCATGCTGAAATGGACCATGGACAACGAGTTCGGCGTCAAGCCGGGCGAGGTGTTCTGGGCGGCGTCCGACGTCGGCTGGGTCGTCGGCCATTCCTACATCGTCTATGCGCCGCTTCTGCATGGCTGCACCACGGTGATGTTCGAGGGCAAGCCGGTCGGCACGCCCGACGCCGGCACCTACTGGCGCGTCATCGCCGACCATGGCGTCGTCGCCCTGTTCACCGCGCCCACCGCCTTCCGCGCCATCAAGGGCCAGGACCCCAAGGGCGAATTCATCGGCAGATACGACCTCTCCGCCTTCCGCACCCTGTTCCTGGCCGGCGAGCGCGCCGACCCCGAGACCATCAAATGGGCCGAGCAGCGGCTTGGCGTGCCGGTCATCGACCACTGGTGGCAGACCGAGACAGGCGCCCCGATCACCCACAATCCGGTCGGCCTCGGCCTGCTGCCGGTCAGGCACGGCTCCCCGGGCGTCGCCATGCCCGGCTACGACATCCGCGTGCTGGACGATGCCGGCCACGAAGTGCCGACCGGCACGCTCGGCAATGTGGCGTTGAAGCTGCCGCTGCCGCCCGGCTGCCTGCCGACGCTGTGGGAGGCCGACGAGCGCTTCCGCCAGTCCTACCTCGCCGAATTCCCCGGCTACTACAAGACGGCCGACGCCGGCATCCTCGACGAGGACGGCTACCTGTTCGTAATGGCCCGCACCGACGACATCATCAATGTCGCCGGCCACCGCCTCTCCACCGGCGCCATGGAGGAGGTGCTGGCCGCCCATCCCGACGTCGCCGAATGCGCCGTCATCGGCGTCGCCGATGCGCTGAAGGGGCAGGCGCCGCTCGGCTTCGTGGTGCTCAATGCGGGCGTTGCCCGCGACACCGCCGCCATCGAGCAGGAGGTGGTGACGCTGGTGCGCGAGAAGATCGGCCCGGTCGCCGCCTTCAAGACGGTGCTGACCATCAAGCGCCTGCCCAAGACCCGCTCCGGAAAGGTGCTGCGCGCCACCATGCAGAAGATCGCCGACCGGCAGGACTGGAAGATGCCGGCCACCATCGACGATCCCGCGGTGCTGGACGAGATCGACGCGGTGCTGAAGGCGCGCGGGATCGGGCGCGCGGAATAGGCCGTTGAAAAACGATGCCGCTTGACATGGGGGCGGCAGCATAATCTTCCTTTCGCCGGCAACCCGACGCCGCCCTGCGGCGTTTTTCTGTGCCGCTCGGGAAAATTCATGCTGACACTGCCCCAGACCCTGTCCTTCGCCGTCATCGCCCTGATGATGGCCGCCTTCGTATGGGGACGCCTGCGCTACGACCTTGTCGCGGCGCTGTCGCTGCTCACCGCCGTGGCCGTCGGCGTGGTGCCGTTCGACAAGGCCTTCTCCGGCTTCAGCGATGACATCGTCATCATCGTCGGCAGCGCGCTGCTGGTCAGCGCCGGCGTGGCGCGCAGCGGCATCATGGAATATGCGCTGCAACGCTACGCGCCGGGCGTCAATTCGGTGCGCGCCCAGCTTGCGCTGCTGGTGGTGACGGTCGCCATCCTGTCCGCCTTCGTGAAGAACATCGGGGCGCTGGCGATCATGATCCCGATCGCCTTCCAGTTCGCCCGCCGCTCCGGCGCCTCGCCCTCGCTGTTCCTGATGCCGATGGCTTTCGCTTCCCTGCTCGGCGGCCTGATGACGCAGATCGGCACCTCGCCCAACGTCGTCGTCTCGCGCCTGCGCGAGGAACTGACGGGCACGTCCTTCACCATGTTCGACTTCACCCCGGTCGGCCTGGCGCTGACCGCCGCGGGCTGTGTGTTCCTCACCCTGTTCTATTTCCTGGTGCCGGCCCGCGAGCGCGGCGACAACGACCTCCACGCCGCACTCGACATCGAGAACTATTCGGCCGAGGCGCGCATCACCGCCGATTCCACCGTCGTCGACAAGCCGCTCTCGGCCCTGCTGAAAATCTCCTCGGGCGAGGCCGCCATCACCGCCATATTGCGCGAAGGGGGCCTGCGCATCGCGCCCCTGCCGGACGCCATCCTGCACGAGGACGACATCGTGCTGATCGAGGGCGGGCAGGAAGCGCTCGACCGCCTGGTGGCGCAGGCCAAGCTGCATGTCGGCGCCGGCCGCGACAAGACCTACAATCCCGAAGCGATCGCCGTCGAAGCCGTGGTCACCCAGAATTCCAGCCTCATCGGCTGGTCGGCCCAGCACCTGATGCTCTACGACCGCTTCAACGTGAACCTGCTCGCCGTCTCGCGCAAGGGCGCGCGGCTCGACCAGCGGCTCGGCAGCATCACCCTCAATTTCGGCGACATCCTCATGCTGCGCGGCGACAGCCAGACCCTGCCGCAATTCCTGCGTGACTTCGGCCTTTTGCCGCTGGCCGAGCGGCAGGTGCTTCTGGGCAGCGTGCGGCGCGGGCTGGTGCCGGTGTCGATCCTGGTGGCGGCCATGGGCGCCACCGCGCTCGGCCTGCTGCCGGTCGCCCTCGCCTTCTTCGCGGCGGCGGTGGCCATGGTGCTGTTTCGCGCCGTCCCGCTGCGCGAGACCTATGACGCGGTCGACGGGCCGATCCTGGTCATGCTCGCCGCGCTCATCCCGGTCAGCGATTCGCTGCGCACCACCGGCGCCACCGACGTGCTCGCCGCGCTGCTGGCCGATCTCGGCCAGATGCTGCCCGGCTACGGCGCGCTGGCGCTGATCCTGGTCGCGGCCATGATGGTGACGCCCTTCCTCAACAACGCCGCCACCGTGCTGGTCATGGCGCCCATCGCCGCCGGCTTCGCCACCAATCTCGGCTACCGGCCGGAAGCCTTCCTGATGGCGGTGGCCATCGGCGCCGGCTGCGATTTCCTCACCCCCATCGGCCACCAGTGCAACACGCTGGTCATGGGCCCCGGCGGCTACCGCTTCTCCGATTATCCGCGCCTTGGCCTGCCGCTGTCGTTCCTGGTCATCATTGTCGCGGTCCCCATGCTGATGCTGGTCTGGCCGCTGTAGCGGGACGGTTTCCGGCCTCTCTCCGGGCCCCCTGACCGTTGCTGACAGAAGGCTGTCAGCAGGCCTGTGCGATGATGCCTTTCATCATTTTTGCAAGGAGAGCGGCCATGACCAGCCCCGGCATTTTTTCCGCATTTGCGCACTATGTGCGACTGGCACGAACCCGGCGCAGCGAGATACGCACCATCCGCCTGCTGAATGCCCTTCCCCCCGAAGTCCGGGATGATATCGGCTGGCCGGAACTGCATATCGACGAAAACGGCCAGCTCGTGCACGGCGATGCGCCGGCGGCGGCTAGGCAGGCCGCTGTCGGGGCCCAGCCCCTGCGGCCGCATCGTAAGGCTTGGATAGCGCCCTCGATCCCGCCACAATGCCCGGCATGAGCAAATAGACCGCGAGACCGCATCATGCCTGACCGCAAGAAGCTTGGCGTTCTTTTCATTCCCCATTTCGCCGACTGGGAATATGGCCTTCTGGCCGCCTCCGCCGTCGAATGGTTCGGCGCCCGGGCCGTCTCCCTCACGCCCGACGGCGAGCCGGTGACCTCCATCGCCGGCTTCCGCCTGACGCCCGAGCGGCCGGCGGCAGCGGGCGAGAACGAAGACCTCGATGCCATCGCCGTGATCGGCTCCGACGGCTGGGCGAGCGCCGATGCGCCCGACGTCGCCCCCCTGCTCACAGCCGTGGCCGCGCGCGGCGGCGTGGTCGGCGGCATCTGCGGCGGCACGCTGGCGCTGGCCCGCGCCGGCCTGTTCGAGAGCGCGGCCCACACCAGCAACGGCCGCGGCTGGATTGCCCGCCATCTGCCTGGCTATGCCGGCGCCGCCAACTATCGCGACGTGCCCCGTGCGGTGGCCGACGGCCGGGTCGTTTCGGCACCGGGTTCGGCGCCCGGCACCTTCGCCGTCGAATTCCTGGCCGCCCTGTTTCCCGAAAGGCGCGGCGAGATCGGCGAAATGCGCGCCCTGTTCGGCCGCGAACATGCCGACATCTCCTGACACCATGCTGTCAGCAGCGCCATGCCAAAAAGGCGTCCGTGACAAGGCGCCTGGCCAAAAGAAGCTTGGCAAGGGCCGCGCGAGGGCAGATTGTCAGCAGGTGACAGGGGCGGCCGGGGGCACGAACGCCGAGGGAGCGACACATGCGCAGGGCCGACAGGCTTTTCCAGATCGTGCAGCATTTGCGCGGCGGCCGTCTGGTCACCGCCCACAAGCTGGCGACATGGCTGGAAGTATCCGAGCGCACCATCTACCGCGACATTGCCGACCTGCAATCGACCGGCGTGCCGATCGACGGCGAGGCGGGGGTCGGCTACCTGATGCGCGAAGGCTTCGACCTTCCGCCGCTGATGTTCACGCGTGACGAGATCGTGGCGCTGGTCGCCGGCGCCCGCATGGTGCGCGCCTTCGGCGGGGCCGCCATGGCGCGTGCGGCGGACGAGGCGCTGGTCAAGATCGGCGCGGTGCTGCCGCAGGCCGAGCGCGACCGCATCTCCCGCACCGAGATCCACACGCCGCTCTGGGTGGTGAGCGACAGCGCCCGCGAGGCGCTCGACATCATCGAGCGCGCCGTGGAGAAGCGGCAGGTGCTGACCCTCCACTATGGCGACGAAGCCGGCCGCACCACGGTGCGCGACATCCGCCCGCTCGGCCTGTGGTTCTGGGGCAAGGTGTGGACGCTGATCGCCTGGTGCGAGATGCGCGACGACTTTCGCGCCTTCCGCATCGACCGCATCACCTCGCTGGTCAAGGCCGAGCGTAGCTTCCGGCCCGAGCCCGGCAAGCGGCTGGCCGACTTCTACCGCGCCGTGGAGCACCGCGAAACCTACGGCACCGGCCCCACCGCCAGCGGCCTGTAGCGAGGCGCGTTTTTAAACCTCCACCACCTGCTGCTTCAACCGCTCGGTGCGCCGCCGCACCAGCAGCGCCACCGCCGCGATCAGCAGCGTGCCGATGATGAACAGGAACGCGGCCGCGGCGATCGCCGGGCTGATGTTCTCGCGGATCGAGGAGAACATCTGCCGCGCCAGCGTGCGCTGGTTTGGGCCGGCGACAAACAGCGTCAGCACCACCTCGTCGAGCGAGGTGGCGAAGGCGAACACCGCGCCCGACAGGATGCCGGGCAGTGCCAGCGGCAGGGTCACGCGGCGGAACACGGTGAACGGCGCGGCACCCAGGCTGGCCGCCGCCCGCTCCACGCGCCGGTCGATGCCGGCGAGCGAGGCCGTGACCGAGACGACGACGAAGGGCACAGCCACCACCGAGTGGGCGGCGATGACGCCGGCATAGGAATTGGCGAGGCCCAGATGCACGAAGAACACCTGCATGCCCACGCCCAGCACCACTGCCGGCACCACCATGGGCAGAAGGAAGGCGGTGCGGAACAGGCCGGGCAGGATCAGCCCGGCATTGCGCAGCCCGAGCGCCGCCAGCGTGCCGAGCGTGCCGGCCAGCAGCGTCGTGCCGGTGCCGATGATGAGGCTGTTGATGATCGACATGCGCCAGACATTGGCGTTGGCCAGCTCGTTGAACCAGCGCATCGAATAGCCGGGGATGGGATAGGTGAGGAACACGCTGGAGGTGAAGGCGAGCGGCAGGATGGCGACCAGCGGCGCCACCAGGAACACCACCGCGAGCACGCCGAACAGCAGCTTGACGAGGTTCGCCGCGCGCATCAGCGGCCCCCCGCGCGGTCGGCGGAGAGCCGCCCGTAGACGGCATAGAGCGCCAGCGTGGCGACCAGCAGGATGGCGCCCAGCGCGCCCGCCATGCCCCAGTTGGCCGAGCCGATGGCGTAGAAGGCGATGACCGACGAGATCATCTGGTCCTGCGCCCCGCCGATCAGCGCCGGGGTGATGTAGTAGCCGATAGCGGTCATGAACACGAGCAGCGAACCCGACACCACGCCGCGCAACGACAGCGGCAACAGCACCCGCAGGAACGCCCGCCACGGCGGCGCGCCGAGCGAGGCGGCCGCCGGCATCAAATTGCGCGGGATCGACAGGAGCACCGAATAGATCGGCAGCACCATGAAGGGCAGAAGCACATGGGTCATGGCGATGACCACGCCGAGCCGGTTGAAGATCAGCGGCAGCGGCCGGCTGATGAGGCCGAGCGACATCAGCGTGTCGTTGATCAGGCCCTGCTCCTGAAGCAGGATGAACCACGCCGCGGTGCGCACCAAAAGCGAGGTCCACAGCGGCAGCAGCACCGCGCCGAGCAGGAGCTGGCGCTTCCAGCCCTCCACGGACACGGCGAGCATCGCATAGGGCAGGCCGATCAGCGCGCAGGCGATCGTCACCACCGCCCCGATACCGAGCGTGCGCAGCAGGATCGCCGTGTTGGCCGAGGCTTCCGCCGGCAGCGCCTCGATCCTGCCGCTGGCGTCGCGCTCATAGTCCAGTGCCGCCAGCAGGTAACGGTCGGTATAGGGATTGGTGGAATCGGCCACCGCGCGCCAGAACCGCGCATCGGCCCACCGCTTGTCGACCTCGACCAGGTCGATCGGCCCTTGCGGCTGCTCCTCGACGGCGCGCATGGTGCGGCCCATCAGCGTGCGGAACCCGTTCTGCGCGCTGTTGAGGCGGCGCACCGCATCGCCCAGCAATTGCTGGTCGTCGATGGCGCGCAGGTCGTCGATGAAGGCCTGCTGCAGTTCCTGGGGCGGGTCGGACTGCCGGTCCCAGTCGCCGGCGACGGCGGCGGTGAGCGGGAAGGCGCGCGAGCCGACCGGATCGGACACCGCCTCCTTGAGCATGGAGACCAGCGGCCAGGCGAAGAAGATGGCGAGAAACAGCACCAGCGGCGCGACCAGCGCCAATGCCCCGAGGCGTCCCTTGGCCGAGGTATCGCTCATGTCGGCAGCATCCAGCAGTCCGACGGTGCGAAGGACACCACCACCTTGTCGCCTGGGTTGAATTCCGCCGTCCTGCGATCGGCCTTGGCCACGAAACCGAAGGCGCCGTTGTCGAGCTGGATGCGCAGATGGTCGCCATGATAGACGGCATCGGTGACGGTGGCCGGATAGCTGTTCTCCGAAGCCGCATCCGGCCCGAGACGGATACGCTCCGGGCGCACCGAAACGAGAATCCTGCCTGCATCCATCGCCATATCCGAAGGCTGGACGCGGATCGTTCCGCCGCCCTCCAGCTTCACCGTCGCGCCCGTGTCGCCGGCCTCGGCCAGCGTGCCTTCGACCAGATTGGTCTCGCCGATGAACTGGGCGACGAAGCGCGAGCGCGGCTGGTCGTAGATTTCGCGGGGCGTGCCGATCTGCTCGATCTTGCCGCGGTTGAACACCGCGATGCGGTCCGACATGGTCAGAGCCTCGGACTGGTCGTGGGTCACGAACACGATGGTGAGCCCCAGCCGCTTGTGCAGCGCGCGGATGTCAAGCTGCATCTGCTCGCGCAACTGCTTGTCGAGCGCGCCGAGCGGCTCGTCCATCAGCACCACCGAGGGCTCGAACACCAGCGCCCGCGCCAGCGCCACACGCTGCTGCTGGCCGCCGGAAAGCTGAGAAGGACGGCGGTCCTTCATGGTGCCGAGCTGCACCATGTCGAGCGCGCGCGCCACCTTGCTGTCGATCTCCGAGCGCGGCGTGCCGCGCATTTCCAGCGGGAAGGCGACGTTCGCAGCCACGCTCATATGGGGAAAGAGCGCATAGTTCTGGAACACGACGCCCATGTTGCGCTTGTGCGGCGGCAACTGGTCGATGCGCCGGCTGCCGAGCGAGATCGTGCCGCCGCTCGGCGCCTCGAAACCGGCCAGCATCATCAGGATGGTCGTCTTGCCCGAGCCGGAAGGGCCGAGCAGGCTGAGGAACTCGCCCTGATCGATGGTCAGGTCGAGATCGTCGACGACGCGCAGCGTGCCGTAGGACTTGCTGACCTTCTCAAATCTGATGTTCGACTGGCTCAAGGACGACCGCCGCTCCCCGGGGAGCAGCCCTCTGCGATAAGGGACGGGACACGGGACCTTGCCGGCCCCGTGCCGTTGTGAAAGCCGGCCTTATTGGGCCAGCCAGGCGTTGAAGCGCTGGGTCAGGGCTTCGGCGTTGTCGATCCAGAAATCGACGTCGATCGCCAGCGCATCCTTCATGTTTTCAGGCTCGGTCGGCAGGTCGGCCTTGTATTCGGCCGGAACCATTTCCGCCGCCGCCTTCACCGGCAGGCCGTAGGCCACATACTGGGGCAGCTTGGCCTGGTTCTCCGGCTGGCTGGCGAAGGCGATGAAGTCCATGCCGGCCTCCTTGTTCTCGGCGTCCTTGAGGATCGCCCAGCTGTCGACGGCATAGATCGAGCCCGGCCAAACCACCTTGAACTTGCGGTTCTCGGTGCGGTTGATGCCGGTGATGCGGCCGTTATAGGCCGAGGCCATGGCCACTTCGCCGGAGGCCAGGAACTGCAGCGGCTGCGCGCCCGATTCCCACCACACGATGTTCGGCTTCAGCTCGTCCAGCTTCTTGAAGGCGCGGTCGACGCCCTCGTCGGTCGCCAGCACGTCATAGACCTCGGCCGGCGGCACGCCGTCCGCCATCAGCGCGAATTCGAGGGTGTATTTCGGCCCCTTGCGCAGCGAGCGCTTGCCGGGGAATTTCTGCACGTCCCAGAAATCCGCCCAGGACTGCGGGCCGTCGGCCAGCTTCTCTGTGTCATAGGCGATCGCCGTCGACCACACGATGGCCCCGGCGCCGCATTCGTTCACCGCCGAGGGGATGAACTTGTCCTCGCCGCCGAGCTTGGCCCAGTCGATCTTCTCGTAGATGCCGTCGGCGCAGCCCAGCGCCAGTTCCTCGACCTCGACCTGCACCACGTCCCAGTTCGGGTTGCCGGCCTTCGCCTTGGCCTGCAGCACGCCGTAGCCGCCGTCCCAGGTTTCGTCGAGCACCGGCTTGCCGGTCTTCTCGGCATAGGGCTTGAAATAGATTTCGCGCTGCCCGTCCTGATAGTTGCCGCCCCACGACACGATCGTGAGGTCGCGCGCCTGCGCGGGCGCGGCCGCGCCCATCGCCGCGGCCAGCAGGCCGCCGATTGCCAGAATGCCAATTCGCTTACGCATGTTTCCTCCCTATGCGGTCACGTTTCCCTGATTGCCGATCGAAAAACCGTCTCCCGAAACTGTCAAGCAATTCGCATCGAATGCAAAGGGCCGGGCAGCTGCCCGGCCGTCTTTCCTAGAAGAATGCCTGCAGGCCGGTCTGCGCCCGCCCGAGGATGAGGGCGTGCACGTCATGCGCGCCTTCATAGGTGTTCACCGTCTCCAGGTTCTGCGCATGGCGCATCACATGGTAGCCGATCTGGATGCCGTTGCCGCCATGCATGTCGCGAGCGAGGCGGGCGATGTCGAGCGCCTTGCCGCAATTGTTGCGCTTGACGATGGAGATCATCTCGGGGGCCATCTTGCCCTCGTCCATCAGCCGCCCGACGCGCAGGCTGCCCTGCAGGCCCAGCGCGATCTCGGTCTGCATGTCGGCGAGCTTCTTCTGGTAGAGCTGCATGCCGGCCAGCGGCTTGCCGAACTGCCTCCGGTCGAGGCCATATTGCCGCGCCCGGTGCCAGCAGTCCTCGGCCGCGCCCATCACGCCCCAGGAAATGCCGTAGCGCGCCCGGTTGAGGCAGCCGAACGGGCCCTTCAGGCCGGACACGTTGGGCAGCAGCGCCTCCTCACCGACCTCGACGCCGTCCATGACGATCTCGCCGGTGATCGAGGCGCGCAGCGAAAGCTTGCCGCCGATCTTCGGCGCCGAAAGTCCCTTCATGCCCTTTTCCAGCACGAAGCCGCGGATCGCGTCCTTGCCGTCCTCACCCTTCAGCTTGCCCCAGACCACGAACACGTCGGCGATCGGGGAGTTGGAGATCCACATCTTGGAGCCGGAAAGGCGATAGCCGCCGTCGATCTTCTCGGCCCGCGTCTTCATGCCGCCCGGATCGGAGCCGGCATCCGGCTCGGTCAGGCCGAAACAGCCGATCCATTCGCCCGAGGCCAGCTTCGGCAGGTACTTCGTGCGCTGCTCCTCCGAGCCATAGGCGTCGATCGGATACATGACCAGCGACGACTGCACGCTCATCATCGAGCGGTAGCCGGAGTCGATGCGCTCGACCTCGCGCGCGATCAGGCCGTAGGTGACGTAGTTGGCGCCGAGCCCGCCATATTCCTCCGGCACGGTGACGCCCAGCAGGCCGGCCTCGCCCATCTCGCGGAAGATCGCCGGGTCGGTCTTCTCGTCCATGTAGGCGTCCTCGATGCGCGGGGCGAGCTTGTCGGCCGCGAAGGCCGCCGCCGCGTCGCGCACCATGCGCTCGTCCTCGCTGAGCTGATCCTCGAGAAGGAACGGATCGTCCCACACGAAGGATGCCATTTTCGAAGATGTCTTGCCGTGTTCAGCGGTCAATGCGGTCGCCTCCTCAGCCTGCCTTGCGGGTCTTGGTTTCGGAAATCACTGACTGAGGAAGCCCGCGCCCCTGCGTCAAGATAACTGCCGCGACATCCGTCATCTTACCCCTGTGACGGCTCTTAGCATCGTTCAAAATTCTGCGCAACATCGCGCTCATTATATTGAGCGGCATTGGTCAAAGGTAGGGGGGCGTGCAGGCCGAGATGACGATGGTGACGGCATCGGATGCGTTGCGGAAGCGGTGCGGCAGGCGGCTGTCGAACAGGTAGGATTCGCCGGCCTTGAGCACGCGCACCTCCTCGCCCACGGTCAGTTCCAGCTCGCCTTCCACCACATAGCCGCCCTCCGTCGAGAAATGCTGGAGCATGGCCTCGCCGGTGTCGGCGCCCGGCTCGTAGATTTCGTGCAGGATCTGCAGGTTGTAGGCCCTGGCGTCGCCGATCTGCCGCAGCGTAAGCCTGCCATTGCCCTGGTCTATGGCACGCGCCGTCACCCGCGAGGTGAGGTCCTTGAGGTCGTCGGCGCCGAAGAACGGGCCGTATGGCTTGCGCTGGTCGTCCTCGAAGAAATCCGACATCGACACATCCAGCCCGCCGAGGATCTTGCGCAGCGTGGCGATGGACGGACTCGACTTGTTCTTCTCGATGATCGAGATCTGCGCATGCGGCACGCCGGCGCGCCCCGCCAGCTCGCGCTGCGACAGGCCGGCGGCGGTGCGCAGCGCCTTGAGGCGCGCGCCGATGTCGAAATCGTCTGTCATCCCTCTCCCGAGCCCGGTCGCTTCTTCCATTTTGGTCAAAATATAGAACACCAGAGGGAAGGGAAAGAGGTGATGACGTCATTTCGACATGCCGCGCGCGGGGGCAGGCCGCGCGGGCCGGGCGCATCATCCGTTCCGGCTCAGTCCGGCACCACGGCGGTGGCCTGTATTTCCACCAGCGCCTCGTCCTCGATCAGGCCCGAGACCTCGACCACGGCCATGGCCGGGAAGTTGCGGCCCATGGTGGCCTTCCACGCCGTGCCGATCTCCTTCAGCGAGGCCGAATAGGCCTTCCGGTCGGTCACGTACCAGGTCATGGTGGTGATGTGCTCAGGCCCCGCACCGCTCTCGCGCAGGATGGCAAGCACGTTCTCCAGGGTCTGGCGGATCTGGCCGGGAAGGTCGTGCGCCTCGAACCTGTACTGCCCGTTCCAGCCGATCTGGCCGCCGACGAAGATGGTGCGGCCGCGCGCCTCGATGCCGTTGGAATAGCCGATCGGCTTGGCCCAGCCTTCGGGCTGCAAGATGCGATGGGGCGTGAGGGGCGAGGTTGCGGGCGGCGCCTGTTCCTGGGGCTTGGTCACGCTCATGACGACTCCTGTCTCGACATTTTCACCAGCTCGCGGCCGATGATCAGCTTCTGCACCTCGGTGGCGCCTTCATAGATCCTGAGCGCCCTGATCTCGCGATAAAGGCGCTCGGCGATGTTGCCGACCTGAACGCCGCGGCCGCCGAACATCTGCACGGCCTGATCGATCACCCATTGCGCGTTCTCGGTCGCCGTCAGCTTGGCCATGGCGGCTTCCTTCGTGGCCGGCAGCTTCTGCACGTCGCGCCGCCAGGCGGTGCGCGCCACCAGAAGCGCCGCCGCATCGATGGAAGTCGCCATCTCGCCCAGCGTCGACTGCGCCGTCGGCAGGTCGGCCAGCGTCGCCCCGAACATGCTGCGCGCGCCGGCATGGGCGAGCGCCTCGGCCAGTGCCCGGCGGGCGAAGCCGAGCGCGGCCGCCGCCACCGAGGGGCGGAAAATGTCGAGCGTGCGCATGGCGATCTTGAAGCCCTCGCCGGGTGCGCCGAGAAGCTGGCTCGCCGGAATGCGGCAGCTCTCGAAGCGGATGCGGGCGAGCGGATGCGGGGCGATGGTCTCGATGCGCTCGGCGATCACGAAGCCCGGCGTGTCGGCGAACACGACGAAAGCTGAAATGCCGCGTGTGCCGGGCGCCTCGCCGGTGCGGGCAAAGACGGTGTAGACGTCGGCGATGCCGCCGTTGGAGATGAAGATCTTCTCGTCGTCGAGCACATAGGCGTCGCCGTCGCGGCGGGCAGCACAACTCATCGCCGCGACGTCCGATCCGGCATCCGGCTCGGTCAGCGCGAAGGCGGAGATCAGCTCGCCCTTCGCCACTTTTGGCAGGATCTGCTGTTTCAGCTCCTCGCCGCCCGAAAGGCTGATCGCGCCAGTGCCCAGCCCCTGCATGGCGAAGGCGAAATCGGCCAGCCCGTCCTCATGGCCGAGCGTCTCGCGCAAGATGCACAGCGAGCGGCTGTCGATGTCGGGCGACATGCCGCCATAGGCCTGCGGCACGCAATGGCGCAGGAAGCCGGCAGCGCCGAGCCGCTTGACCAGCGCCTGGCAGGCGGCGTCGGCATCGTGATGGTCGATCGCGCCAAGGCCGCCTTCGGCGATGAAGGCGTCGATCTCGGCCGCCAGAGCCCGATGCCCGTCATCATAGAACGGCCAGTCGAGATGGTCGCGCGGCGGCGCTTTGGCCGGGCTTGGTGCCGGGCTTGGGGGATGCGCGGCCATGGTTCAGTTCCCCTTGAAATCCGGCTTGGCCTTGGCGGCGAAGGCCTCGAAGGCGCGACGGAAATCACCGGTAGCCATGCAGATCGCCTGCGCCTGCGCTTCCGATTCCAGCATTTCCTCGATGCCCATCGACCACTCCTGGTCGAGCATCTTCTTGGTCATGGAATGGGCGAACCACGGGCCGTCGGCCAGCCGGCGGGCGAAGGCCTGCGCCTGCTTCAACAGGCCGTCGCGCGCGGCGATCTCGTTGTAGAATCCCCAGTCGTGGCCTTCCTGCGCCGTCATCACCCGCCCGGTGAACAGAAGCTCCGCCGCCCTGCCCTGCCCGATGATGCGCGGGAGAATGCCGCAGGCGCCCATGTCCGCGCCGGCCAGCCCGACGCGGGTGAACAGGAAGGCGGTCTTCGCTTCCGGCGTGGCGAGACGATAGTCCGACGCCATGGCGAGGATCGCGCCGGCGCCGGCGCAGATGCCGTCCACGGCGGCGATCACCGGCTGCGGGCAGGCGCGGATCTGGCGCACCAGATCACCGGTCATGCGGGTGAAGGCCAGGAGGTCCGGCATCTTCATGCCGGTCAGCGGCTCGATGATGTCGAACACGTCGCCGCCCGAGGAGAAATTGTTGTCCGCCCCGGCCAGCACCACGCAGCGCACGTCGCTGGCGCGCGCCAGCGCCCGGAACAGGTCGCCCAGTTCCTCATAGCTTTCGAAGGTGAGCGGGTTCTTCTTCTCCGGCCGGTTCAGCGTGATGGTGGCCACCCGGCCATCCTCGTCCGTCTCGAAGCGGAAATGCTTCGGCCGATAGTCCCTGAACGGCTTGAGCTTGGCCTGCATGGCATTGGTCATCGGTTCAGCCTCCCATCACTTCGCCGCCGGCGACCGCGATGGCCTGCCCGGTGATTGCGCTTGCGCCTTCGCCGGCCAGCCACAGCACGGCGTCGGCCACTTCCTGCGGCGCGACCAGCCGGCCCTGCGGATTGGCCCGCGCCAGCGTCGCGCGCGCCTCGTCGCCGCTGCGGCCGGTCTTGCCCCTGATCGTCTCCACGGCCGCGTCGAGCAGCGGCGTGTCGGTGAAACCGGGGCACACGGCGTTGACGGTGATGCCGGTGCGCGCCAGTTCCAGCGCCAGCGCCCGCGTCAACCCCACGACTCCGTGCTTGGCCGCGCAATAGGCGGAGACGTAAGGATAGCCGGTCATGCCGGCGGTGCTGGCGATGTTGACGATGCGCGCGTTGCGGACCTTGCGCAGCGAGGGCAGCAGCGCCCGCGTGACCAGATAGGTGCCGGTGAGGTTGACCGCGACGACATGGTTCCACAGCGCCGGATCGGTCTTCTCGAACGGCGCGGACGGCGCTTCGCCGGCGCAGTTGACCAGCACCGCCACCTCGCCCAGCGCCTCGGCCGCCTTCGCCGTGCCGGCGGCGACGGCCTTCTCGTCGGTCACGTCGAAGCCGTCCACGACGAGCGCGCGACCGCCGCCGGCCTCGATCTCACCCGCTGCCTCGCGCAGCGGCCCGGCCCGCCGCCCGGCCAGCGACACGGCAAAACCCCTGCCGGCCAGCGCCAGCGCGATGGCGCGGCCGATGCCGGTCCCGGCCCCGGTGACGAAGGCGTGTCGGGCGCTCATTTCTTGCCCGCCGCTTCGGCGGCCGCGCGGGCCAGATTGTTTTCATATTGCGTACGCGCCGACAGATATTGCTTCGGCCACTCGACGCCGGAAAAACCGATCCTGGCCGCCTCGTGCAACACGAAGGACGGGTCGGCCAGATGCGGGCGGGCGATGGCGCACAAATCGGCGCGGCCGGCGGCGATGACGGAATTGGCGTGGTCGGCTTCTGAGATCGCGCCGACGGCGATGGTCGCCACATCGACCTCGTTGCGGATCTTGTCCGACATCGGGGTCTGCCACAGCCGCCCATAGACCGGGCTGTCATCGGTCACCACCTGGCCGCTGGAGCAGTCGACCAGGTCGGCGCCCGCTTCCTTGAACATTTCGGCGAAAATCGCCGCATCCTCCGGCGTGTTGCCGCCCTCGTGCCAGTCGGTGGTCGACAGGCGCACCGACATCGGCCTGTCCTGCGGCCACACGGCCCGGACGGCGCGGAACACCTCCAGCGGGAAGCGGGCGCGGTTCTCATGGCTGCCGCCATAGTCGTCGTCGCGCGTGTTGGTCAGCGGCGACAGGAAGGAGGACAGCAGGTAGCCGTGCGCGGCGTGCAGTTCGAGAATGTCGAAGCCGATGGCGGCGGCCCGCTGCGTCGCCGCCACGAAATCGGCCACGACGCGATCCATGTCCGCCCGGGTCATGGCGCCCGGCACCTGCGAATGCGACAGGTAGGGGATGGCGGACGCCGAAAACAGCGGCCAGCCGCCTTCTTCCAGCGGCTCGTCCATGCCTTCCCAGGCGACCTTGGTGGCGCCCTTGCGGCCGGCATGACCGAGCTGGATGCCGATCTTCGCCGGCGTCTGGCCATGCACGAAATCGACGATGCGCTTCAGCGCCTGCGCCTGCGCGTCGTTCCACAGGCCGAGGCAGCCGGGCGTGATGCGCGCATCCGGCGACACGCAGGTCATCTCGGGGAAAACGAGGGCTGCCCCACCCATGGCGCGCGCACCCAGATGAACGAGGTGGAAATCGTCGGCGATGCCGTCCTTGGCGGAATACATGGCCATGGGCGACACGACGATGCGGTTATGAAGCGTCAGCCCGCGCACCTTGTAAGGTGTGAACATGGGCGGCGGCACGCTGCCGTTGGGTCCCGGCAGGGCACCGGCACGCGTGGCGAACCAGCGCTCGTAGCCTTCGAGCCAGTCCTTGTCGCGCAGGCGCAGATTCTCGTGGCTGATGCGCTGCGAGCGGGTCAGCATGGAGTACATGAACTGCTCCGGCTCAAGCCGGTCGGCATAGCGATGCCCCACGACCTCGAACCATTCCATGGCGTTGCGCGCCGCATTCTGGATGCGCGCGACATCGACCCGGCGCACCTCCTCATAGGCTTCCAGCACGGCCGGGATCTTCGCCGCGTCATGGCCGAACCTGTCGAACTGGCGGGTCAGTTCGATGGCGTCGTCGATCGCCAGCTTGGTGCCCGATCCGATGGCGAAATGCGCGGTATGAGCGCTGTCGCCCATCAGCACGACATGGCTGTCGCCGTTGAAATGGCTCCATTTCTCACAGATCAGCCGGCCGAAGTTCAGCCAGGCCGAGCCGCGCAGATGGCGGGCATTGCTGATCAGCCGGCCGCCGTCCAGCGTCTCGGCGAACAGCTCCTCGCAAAAGGCGATCGACTGGTCCTGGTCCATCTCGCCAATGCCGTGGGCGTTGAACACGTCCTCGGTGGTCTCGACGATGAAGGTCGAGGTGTTGTCGTCGAACTTGTAGATATGGGCCTGGAACCAGCCATGCTCGGTACGGCGGAAGTCGAAGGTGAAGGCGTCGAAGCGCTTGTCGGTGCCGAGCCAGATATAGCGGTTCGGCCGCATCTGCATGTCCGGCTTGAACACATCGGCATATTTGGCGCGGATGCGCGAATTGACGCCGTCCGAGGCGATGATCAGGTCGGCGCCGGCGAACTCCTCGTCGCCCTGCACGTCGCGCTCGAACACCAGCTCGACACCGAGCTCGAGGCAGCGCTCCTGCAGGATGTTGAGCATCTTCTTGCGGCCGATGCCGACGAAGCCGTGCCCGGTGGTGCGGATCTTGCGGCCCTTGAACACCAGCTCGATGTCGTCCCAGTGGTTGAAGGCGTCCTCGATGGTGGCAGCGGTCTGCGGGTCCCACTGACGCATCGATTCCATGGTGGCGTCGGAGAACACCACGCCCCAGCCGAAGGTGTCGAAGGGCCGGTTGCGCTCGACCACGGTGACGTGGTGCTGCGGATGCTGCTTCTTCATCAGCAGGGCGAAATAGAGACCGGCCGGCCCGCCTCCGATGCAGACAATGCGCATGCTTCACCTCCCGTCATCGGCCCGGCGCAGCGCCCGCGGCACCGGTCACCCTGACAGGAAAGAGCATTCCGAAAAAAACTTCAAGCTTAAAGTTTTCTGGCGGGACGCAAAAATTCCCGCTTCGGCGCACGGCATGCGCGGCCTGGGTTCGATGCGGATGCGGCTATTGCGTGCCCGCAAGGGCGGAGCGGATCGAGCCCTTGAGCCGGCCAAGCGCCTCCATCAGCGCCGTCTCGTCCTGCCGGGTCAGGTCCTTGAACAGGTCGCCGATCCACTCGCCATGGCGGTCGGCCATGATGCGGAAGGCGGCGCGGCCTTCATCGGTCAGGGCGATGATCTGCACGCGGCGGTCCTTCGGCGAGACGGTGCGGCTGACATAGCCCACCTCGGCCAGCCGTTCGACCAGCGCCGTCAGGTTGCCGGCCGACACCATCATGCGCTTGGAGACCTCGCCCAGCACCATGCCGTTCTCGGCCCGTTCGAGCTGCGCCATCAGGTCGAAGCGCGGCAGGGTGAAGTCGAATTCCTCACGCAGCCGCCGGCGGATCTCGGCCTCGGCCAGCGTCGTGCAGGTGAGCAGCCTGAGCCACAGCCGGATTTCGGCGCCGTGGTCGCCGGGCGCCTCCAGCACTTTGGTCTCCCCGTCCAGCCATTCATCCTGGCTGTCGCCGTCCTTCCTGTCGTCCATGTCGAGCGTCGTCAGCCTCCCGGATTCAAGGCTCCCAGTTTCAGGGCTCCCAGTTTCAGGGGCCCCCAGATTCACCGGCTCCTTGTAGAGCCGATTGACCGGGAGGGACAAGCCATCACGCGTCGATGCCATATCAGGGCCGGGGAATGCCGCCGGCAAGCACGGTTCCATAGGCGTCCGGGTCGATATTGCCGCCAGAAACCACGCACACGACATTGCCTTTCGCATGGGGGCTGCAAAGTGCCGCCGCCACCGAGGCAGCGCCCGCCCCTTCCGCCACCACCTTGGTTTTCGAGAACAAAAGGCGCATGGCGTCCGTCACTTGCGCCAGGCTGACACTTTGCGCGCCATCGATCAGGTCGCGGGCCACGGGCCAAAGCTGCGGCACGAGCGAAGGGCCGCCGATGCTCTTGATGAAGGACGGCTTCGTTTCGATGTCGACGATGCGGCCGGCAGCCAGTGCGGCCGCGACCGGAGCGGCACTCTCGTCCTCGACGGCAATGACCTTCGCGGCCGGCTTCAGCGCTTTGACGGCGCTGGCAACGCCCGTCGTCATCGACCCACCGCCATAGGGCGTGAACACCACATCGACATGCGGCAAGGCTTCGACGATCTCCAGCCCGATGGTGCCGTTGCCGTCGAGAACCGCCTGATCGGTGACCGGGTTGATGAACAGTTCGGCAAGCTGCGGGCGGTCGCCCCCGGTGATGTAGCGCCACCAATCGTCCATGCCGACAAAACGCACCTCGCCGCCCAGGCCGCGCACCCCGTCGATCTTGGCCTGCGGCGCGCCGGCATACATGTAGGCCGCCATTTTCACGCCGAGCGCGTGGGCGGCGAAGGCCATGCCATAGGCCATGTTGCCGGAGCTGACCGTCGCAATTCCGCCGGACAGGCACGCGCGCTCGCGCGACAGCAGCGCGTTGAGCGCCGGCCGCAGCTTGAAGGCACCGATCGGCGAAAGCGTCTCCAGCTTCAGGAAGATGCGCCGGCCCGGCAGCTCGAGGCCCAGCGGCACCAGCGGCGTCGCCTGCATATAAGCGCCAAGCCGCTCTCTGGCCGCCTCGATGGCAGCCAAAGCCGGACGCCGCGGATCGCTCATTCGGCTGCAAGCCCTCTTCTGATCCTGCGCAGGGCATGGGCATCCACGGTTTCGCCGTGAACATAGGCATGCAGCGTATAGCCGATATGCTCTTCCATCAGCTTGCGCGCCCTTTCGATGTCGCGGTCGAGGGCGGCCTCCATCAGCGCCGTGTGATGGTCGATCCCCATCGCCTCGCGCAGCGCCGCCACCGCCTGCTCATAGCCCTCCTGCCGGCCTTGGGCGGCACGCAGCGTGGGCGCCAGGCCGAGGAAGCGGTGATGGCGGCGCAACTGGTCGGAAATCGTCGAATGGAAGCGCAGCAGCCAGCTCGAGCGGGCGGCGCTCAGCAGGGCGTCATGGAACGCCGTATGCTTCTCGTCCCATTCGTCGACAGCAGTCTCGGACGGGTCATCGGGCGCGATCTTGCAGCGCGACAGGCGGTAATGGCTGGTGACCACCGCCGCCTCCCATTCGGCATCGCCATTGGCGATCGATTCCAGCAGCAGCGGCAGCTCGACCACCATGCGCGCCCGCGCCAGATCCTCCAGCTCTTCCTTGGAGACCGGGGCCACGGCAAAACCGCGATTGGAAATGGCCGTCACCAGCTTCTCGGCCTCGAGCCTGGACAGCGCCTCGCGCAACGGCGTCCAGCCGACGCCATAGGCATCGCGCAAGGCGCCGAGCTTGAGGGGCGCGCCCGGCTTCAGGCGGGTCGCGAGGATATCGCGCCGCAACAGGCGGTAGGCCGCCTCCGTCTTGCTCGGGTGGGTTTCTTCCTGCATCCTGCCATCCGCACCTGTAGCTGGCCGCTGCCACGCCCCGGTCGCCCGTCGGCAAACTATATATGAAATGGCCAAAGAGCCAAATTATATATGATTAACGGCAACAGCCTGATCTATATATATGCGTTTGACAAGCCCTCCGAAGCCGGTATGATCGCGCTCAAGGCGAATTAAAGCGCCGATGGTTGTGTCTCGGGAGGTTACAATGAACATGTCGAAATCCGGCTGGCTGTCCGGAATTGTTGTCGCCGGCGCCATGCTGGCTGGTGTCATGACGGCGGCGGCGGACCCGGTCCGCATCGGCATCGCCAATTTCGGCGAGCATTCGCAGCTCAACATCGCCATCGAAGGCTTCAAGAAGGCCCTTACCGAGGCCGGCTATGAAGAAGGCAAGGACGTCGTCTACACCGAAAGCCACACCAATTTCGACGCCTCGCTGGTGCCGCAGATGATCGCCAAGCTGCAGGCGGAGCAGCCGAAGCTGATCTACACCGTCACCACCCCGGTTTCCCAGATCGCCCAGAAGGCGCTCGCCGGCTCCGGCATTCCGATCGTCTTCACCGCCGTCACCGATCCGGTCGCGGCCAAGCTGACGCCCTCCTGGGACGAAGGCGGGGACGGCATCACCGGCTCCTCCGACCTTCAGGACCTCGCCGCGGTGATGAAGTTCGCCAAGGAGCTGATGCCCGACGCCACCCGCTTCGGCATCCCCTACAACCCGGGCGAGGCCAATGACGTCGCGCTGGTCGAGAGCGCCCGCGAACTGGCCAAGGACGCCGGCTTCGAGATCGTCGCCGTCGGTGTCGACAACGTCAACGAGATCCAGCAGCGCGTTGCCTCCTTCGCCGGCAAGGCCGACGTGATCTATGTCCCCACCTCCAACCTGCTGCAGCCGGCGGTCGCCGCCGTTGCCGCCGCCGCCCGCCAGGCCGGCATCCCGATCGTCAACGCCGACGACGGCGCCGTTCGCGACGGCGTGGTGCCGGCAAGCTTCGCCGTCAACTACAACAAGGTGGGCGAGAACGCCGGCAAGATCGCCGTGCGCATCCTCAAGGGCGAGGACCCCAAGTCCATCGCGCCGTCCAAGCCGGCTTACGAAGACCATGTCATGGTGATCTCGAAGAAGTCGGCCAAGGAGTTCGGTCTGGAAATCCCCGCCGCGCTCGACAATTGCGAGTGCTTCGTCGACTGACGGGCAGAATTTCGCCGGAAATGGCGGCGCTCTGGAGGCGCCGCCTTTTTCTTAAGCCTTCCAAGAACGCGCAGGAGTAGCGGATGCTGGAAGTCCGGTCCGCGCGCAAGGTCTTCTACCGGGGACAGCCCGACGAGAAGGTCGCGCTCGACAATCTCAACCTGACGCTCGCCACCGGCGAATTCGGGGTCGTCATCGGCTCGAACGGTGCCGGCAAAAGCTCGATGCTCAACGCCATTTCGGGCTCGCTAGTGCTCGATTCCGGCAAGGTCCTCATCAACGGCAACGACGTTACCGCCATGCCGGTGCACAAGCGCGCCGCCCGCCTGGCGCGCGTGTTCCAGGACCCGATGCGCGGCACCGCCGCCTCAATGACCGTGGCCGAGAACATGCTGCTGGCCGAGCTGCGCGCCAGGCGCCGCACGCTGCGCCCCGGCCTCAACGCCGCCCGGCTCGCCGAATATCGCGAGCGCCTGTCGGTGCTCGGCCTCGGCCTCGAAAACCGCCTCGACACCAAGGTGGAACTGCTTTCGGGCGGCCAGCGCCAGTCCCTGTCGCTGATCATGGCCGTCAGCGACCGGCCCGACGTGCTGCTGCTCGACGAGCATACGGCGGCGCTCGACCCGCGCACCGCCGACATCGTCATGCAGGCGACGATCCGCACCGTCTCCTCCCTCAAGCTGACCACGCTGATGGTGACCCACAACATGCAGCACGCCGTCGATTTCGGCGACCGCATCATCATGCTGGATGCCGGCAAGGTGAAGCTGGAGATCGCCGGCGAGGAAAAGAAGAACGTCACGGTGGTGGACCTGATCGGCCATTTCTCCGTCAAGACCGACCGCATGCTGCTGGCGAGCTGACCAAAATGGGCTTCATCGAAACCACCCTGTCGAGCTTCGTCTCGCTCATTCCCGTCACGCTGGCACAGAGCCTGATCCTGAGCTTCGTCGTGCTCGGCATCATGATCCCGTTCCGCATGCTGAGCTTCCCGGACCTGACCAGCGAGGGCGCCTTCCCGCTCGGCGGCAGCGTGTGCGGGGTCATGCTGGTCGCCGGCGCCTCGCCAGTGGCCGCCATCGCCGCCGCCCTCGCCGCGGGCTTCGTCGCCGGCTGCTGCACCGCCTTCATCCATCTGCGCTTCCGCATCCACACGCTGCTGGCCGGCATCCTGGTAATGACCATGCTCTACAGCGTCAACCTGCGCATCATGGGCCGCTCCAACCTGTCGGTATTCGGCAACCCGACCGTCTATGACTGGGTGCCGGGCCTGCGGGCAGGCTTCCCACCCTCGAAGATCGTGGTCGCCGGCCTCGTGGTTCTGGCCGTGTTCGCGCTGCTCTATTTCTACTTCAAGACCGAGAAGGGCACCGCCATGCGCGCGGTCGGCTCCAACCCGGACATGGCCGAGGCGCAGGGCATCAACGTCTGGGCCGCCACCATCGGCGGCATCGGGCTGGCCGGCGCCTTCTCCGCCACCGGCGGCGCGCTGATGGTGCAGAGCCAGGGGTTTGCCGACGTCAACATGGGCATCGGCGTGCTCATCAACGGCTTGGCCGCGCTGATGATCGGCGAGGCGATCACCGGCAAGCAGACGGTGCTGCGCCAGCTTCTGGCCCCCTTTGTCGGCGCCATCGTCTACTACCAGCTCGTGTCGCTGTGCCTTGCCGCCGGCATGCCGCCGCCCGACCTCAAGCTGGCGACGGGCCTGTTCGTGCTGACCATGCTGGCGCTGCCCAGCCTCAAGCGGGGGCGCGGCCCCGCCGCCGCCAAGGAAGCGTTCCGCGAATAGGGCAATTCCCGGGAAAGCGGGATCCGGCTTCCCGCGCGGAATTGCGTCAAGACAAGAGCCAGAACGCTCCGGCGAAGCCACCGCGCTTCGCCGGCAGCCCCGACCGCAACAGCCGGGCAAGCCTCCCGCCGAGGCACGCCCGCAAGGAGGTTTCATGTCCGCTGTTTCCGCCGCCGATCCTGCCGCTATCGATCCGGCCGCCATCGACCTGGCCGCCATCGGGGCGATGGACAAGGCCGACCCGCTCAGCGCCTTCCGCGCGCGTTTCGTGCTGCCGGAAGGCGTGATCTATCTGGACGGCAATTCGCTGGGCGCGGCCTCTTCTGCCGCACTTGCCGAACTCGGCAAGGCGGCCGGGCAGGAATGGAGCCACGACCTGATCCGCGCCTGGAACAGCGCCGGCTGGTTCGACATGCCGCTCAGGCTCGGCGACCGCATCGGCCGGCTGGTCGGCGCGGCGGAAGGCCAGGTCGTGGTGACCGACACCACCTCGATCAACATCTACAAGGCACTGCATGCCGCCCTCGCCATGCGGCCCGGCCGCAGCGTCATCGTCGCCGAAGGCGGTTCCTTCCCGACCGACCTCTACATGGCCGAGGGCGTCGTTTCCTCCCGTCCGGGCACGTCGCTGAAGCTGGAAGGCGTCGATGCGCCCACCATCGAGGACCTGATTGACGACAGCGTGGCCGTCGTGCTGGTCAACCATGTCAACTACAAGACCGGCGAGCTGCGCGACATGGCGGCGCTGACGCGGCGCATCCACGAGGCCGGCGCGATGGCGGTCTGGGACCTGTGCCACAGCGCCGGCGCGCTGCCGGTGGAACTCGACGCCGTCGGGGCCGATTTCGCGGTTGGCTGCACGTATAAATACCTCAACGGCGGCCCGGGCGCGCCGGCTTTCATCTATGCCGCCCGCCGCCACCACGACGACATCGTCCAGCCGCTTTCCGGCTGGTGGGGCCATGCCCGCCCCTTCGCCATGGAGCGCGGCTATGCCGGCGCCTCCGGCATCCAGCGTTTCCAGTGCGGCACCCAGCCGGTGCTCTCGATGCGGGCCCTGAAGGGCGCGCTCGACATCTGGGACGAGGTCGACATGACGGCCTTGCGGGAAAAGAGCCTGGCGCTCACCGATCTGTTCATCGCGCTGGTCGAGGCCCGCTGCGGGCAATACGGGGTTTCCCTGGAAACCACCCGCGACCGGGCACGGCGCGGCAGCCAGGTGTCCTTCGCCCATGCCAACGCCTATGAGGTGATGCAGGCGCTGATCGAGCGCGGCGTCATCGGCGATTTCCGCGCCCCCGCCACGCTGCGCTTCGGCTTCACCCCGCTCTACACCAGCTATCGCGACGTGTGGGATGCGGTCGGCATCCTTGAAGAGATTCTCTCAAGCGGCATCTGGAAGGAGCCCCGCTTCGCGGTGCGCGCCGCTGTGACCTGACCACTCCCCGGCATCCCGGAAGTCTGCCGCAGCGTAGCGGAGGCTGTCCGGGATCCATTCCGTAACGTTTGAATGTTCCGGAATGGATTCCCGACACTTTCCACTCCCTGCGGTCGCTCCAACGTCGAGAATGACGAGTGTACTTATACTTTCCCGTCATTCCCGGCCTCGAAATGAGCGAAGCGAATGGAGAGTGTCGGGAATCCATGCCGCGGTCTGTCAGAATAACCACTTGCTGTTCCGGAATGGAGCCCGGCTTGCGATCACTACGCTCCCTTGGCGGGGATGACGCGCGGAGCGCTGGTCAAACCCCCAGGTAGCGATCCTGCAATTCGGGCGTCAGCGCATCCGGCGTGCCTTCGAACACCGTAACGCCCTTTTCGAGCACGAAGCAGCGGTCGGCCACCGGCAGCAGTTCCGACAGCGTCTTGTCGACCACCAGGATCGACTGGCCGGCGGCCTTGAGCTTGCGGATCGCCGCCCAGATGTCCTGCCTGATCACCGGGGCGAGCCCCTCGGTCGCCTCGTCGAGGATCAGCAGGCGCGGATTGGTCATCAGCGCCCGGCCGATGGCCAGCATCTGCTGCTCGCCGCCCGAAAGCGTGTTGGCATATTGGCTGCGCCGTTCGCCGAGGCGCGGGAACAGCTCCGTCACCCGCCCCAGCGTCCAGTCGCTGCCGCGCGCCGCCACCAGCAGGTTCTCCTCCACGGTGAGGTTCGGGAAGCAGCGGCGCCCTTCCGGCACCAGCCCCAGCCCCAGCCGCGCGATGCGATGCGGGCGCAGGCCGGCCAGTTCCTTGCCGGCAAAGCGGATCGAGCCAGCACGCGGCCGCACGAGGCCGAGAATGGAGCTGATGGTGGTGGTCTTGCCCATGCCGTTGCGGCCCATCAGCGCCACCACCTCGCCGTCCTCGATGGTCAGCTTGACGCCGAACAGCGCCTGGCTGGCCCCGTAGAAACTTTCGACACGATCGAGGACAAGCAGGCTCATGCCGCGTCTCCGAGATAGGCGCGCCGCACTTCCGGATCGGAGCGGATTTCGGCCACGGTGCCGGTGGCGATGATGCGGCCGTAGACCAGCACCGAAATGCGGTCGGCCAGCGCGAAGACGGCGTCCATGTCGTGCTCGACCAGCAGGATCGGCGCTTCATGGCGCAGACCGTCGAGGAAGCCGGTCAGCCGCTTCGAGCCTTCCGGCCCGAGCCCGGCCATCGGCTCGTCGAACAAAAAGGCCTTCGGCTCCAGCGCCAGAGCGATGGCGATTTCGAGCTGGCGGCGCTCGCCATGCGACAGCTCCGCCGCCGGCACTTTTGCCCGCTTCTCCAGCCCGACGCGTTCCAGCATGGCCATGGCCGGCCCGGTCAGGCTGCGGTCGCCCGCCACCGGCCGGAAGAAGCGGTAGCTCGAGCCCTGCCTGGCCTGCACGGCCAGCATGACATTGCGCAGCGCCGAAAATTCCGGGGCCAGCGAGGATATCTGGAAGCTGCGGCCAAGTCCCTTGCGCACCCGCGCCGCCATGTCGAGCCCGGCCATGTCCTCGCCAAGGAAGCGGATGGTGCCGCTGTCGGGCCGGATCGACCCGCAGATCTGGTGGATCAGCGTGCTCTTGCCGGCCCCGTTCGGGCCGATCAGCGCATGGATTTCGCCTTTGCGCAGGTCGAGGCTCACCCCGTCGGTGGCCTTCAGCGCCCCGAAGGTCTTGCGGATTTCTGAGAGCTGCAGGATCGGCTCAGCCATGGCGTGCCTTTCCGGCCAGAAGCCCCAGAAAACCGCCGCGCGCGAACAGCACCACGCCGAGCAGGATCAGCCCGAGGAAGAACTGCCAGCGCTCGGTGATGCCGCCCAGCGCATATTCGAACAGCACATAGACCATGGCCCCGGCCAACGGCCCGAACAGCCGCCCCTTGCCGCCGAGGATGATGAGCACGATCAGCTCGCCCGACATGTGCCAGGACAGCATGGAGGGGCTGACGAAGCGGTTGAGGTCGGCGAACAGCGCGCCCGCCAGTCCCGTCACCATGGCCGAGATGACGAAGGCGGCGAGCCGGATGCCGAAGGGCGTGATGCCGACGGCGGCGAGCCGCGTCGCGTTCTGCCGCGAAGCTTCCAGCGCAGCGCCGAAGCGTGAACCCTGGATGCACCAGAACAGCACCAGTCCCGCCGCCAGCAGGCCGAGGCAAAGCAGGAAATAGGGCAGAGGCTGCGCCGTATTGAGGCCGGGAAAGCTGTTGCGCACATAGATCGACAGCCCGTCCTCGCCGCCATAGTCCGGCCAGGAGACGGCGAAGTAGTAGATCATCTGGGCAAAGGCCAGCGTGATCATGATGAAGTAGACGCCGGCGGTGCGCAGCGATATCGCACCGATGGGCAGCGCCACCAGCCCGCACAGCGCAATCGCCACCAGCCAGATCACCGGCATCGCCGTGGTGGCCGCGAAGCCGAAGGGCAGCGGGGCGCCGTTGAAGGCGTGGGCGGCGAAGATGCCGGCCACATAGCCACCGAGGCCGAAGAAGGCGGCATGCCCGAACGACACCAGCCCGCCGAGGCCGAGCGCGATGTTCAGGCCCACCGCCGCCAGCGCCAGTATGGCGATGCGGGTGGCAAGCGTGACGTAGAACGGCTCGCCCGCCGCCGTCGCCGCCAGCGGCACGGCAACCAGCAATGCGACCAGCACGGCGCTGATCCATGTCTCGCGCGATACGCCCGCCATCATGCCTGCCCCGCAAACAGGCCGCGCGGCCGGAAGGCGAGGATCAGCGCCATGACGATGTAGATCAGCATCGAGGCAAGTGCGGCCCCGACGGAATTGGCCTGCGAGGCCGGCAGGGCGAGCGCCAGCAGCTTGGGCAGCAGGAAACGGCCCATCGTATCGACCACGCCGACCAGCACGGCGCCGACCAGCGCCCCCTTGATCGAGCCGATGCCGCCGATGACGATGACCACGAAGGCGAGGATCAGCGCCGGCTCACCCATGCCGACCTGCACCGATTGCAGCGCCCCGACCAGCGCGCCGGCCAGCCCGGCAAGGGCGGCACCGAGCGCGAAGACCACGGTGTAGAGGGTGCGGATGTCGACGCCGAGCGCCGCGATCATCTCGCGGTCGCTTTCGCCGGCGCGGATGCGCATGCCGAGCCGGGTGCGCGAAATCAAGAGATAGAGCCCGACCGCGACGACGATGCCGACGCCGATGATCGCCAGCCGGTAGAGCTGGTATTGCCCGCCGCCCGGCAGCGGCACCGCGCCTTGCAGCACCGGCGGAATGTCGAGATAGAGCGGGAAGGACCCGAACAACCAGCGCATACCTTCCGACAGAATGAGGATGAGCGCGAAGGTCGCCAGCACCTGGTCGAGATGGTCGCGCTCGTAAAGGCGGCGGATGACGGCCACCTCCATCAGCGCACCGGCGGCGGCCGCCGCCGCAAGGCTGGCGACGAGCCCGATCCAGAACGAGCCCGTGGCCGCCGCCACCGCCGCGCAGGCGAAGGCCCCGATCATGTAGAGCGAACCATGGGCAAGGTTGATCAGCCCCATGACGCCGAAGATCAGCGTCAGCCCGGCGGCGATCAGGAACAGCATGACGCCGAGCTGGAGCCCGTTCAGAAGCTGTTCGATGATGAGGGCAATGGACAAAAGCGAGAGGTTCCGGGTGGGTTATCGATGGATCGGCTTGTGACGCGGCATCGCCCCTCACCTGCCCGCCGGCATCCTCTCCCCGCATGCGGGGAGAGGAGATTTGGCCGCGGCGCTGGAGAACCCCTCTGCCCATTGAACGGGGAGAGGGTAAGGGTGAGGGACCGACTCATTCTCCCGCAAGGGAGAAAGAAACCTACATCTTGCACTGCTCGACATAGGCGTCGCCATGCTTCTCGAAGGCGGTGCCGATGATCTTGTTTGTCAGCACATCGCCTTCCTTCACCACCTCGCGCACATAGATGTTCTGGATCGGATGCTGGTTGGTGTTGAAGGTGAACTCGCCGCGCACCGACTTGAAATCGGCTTCCTTGAGGGCGGCGCGGAAGGCATCCTTGTCCTTGACGCTGGCCTTGGCGAGCGCCGACAGGATGAGGTTCGCCGTATCCCAGCTCTGCGCGGCGTAGATCGACGGCAGGCGGCCATATTCGGCCTGGAAGGCTTCGACGAATTCCTTGTTGGCCTCGTTGTCGAGGTCCTTCGACCAGCTCGCCGAATTCTTCACGCCGAGCGCCGCGTCGCCCACGGCCGGCAGCACGTCCTGGCTGAAGGAGAAGCTCGGCCCCAGCACCGGCAGGCCGACGCCCGACTGCGCATATTGCTTCATGAAGGCGATGCCCATGCCGCCCGGCAGGAAGAAGAACACCGAATCCGCACCCGAGGCGCGGATCTGTGCGATCTCGGCCGCATAGTCGGTCTGGCCGACCTGCGTGTAGAGCTCGCCGGCCAGCTCGCCCTTGTAGTAGCGCTTGAAGCCGGTCAGCGAATCCTTGCCGGCCGGATAGTTGGGGGCGAGGATGAAGGTCTTCTTGTAGTCCTGGTTGGCGTACTGTCCCATCGCCTCGTGGAAATTGTCGTTCTGGTAGGCGACGTTGAAATAGTTCTTGTGGCAGTTGGCCCCGGCCAGCGCCGACGGGCCGGCATTGGGCGAGAGATAGATGACGTCCTGCGCCACCGTGTTCGGCACCACCGCCATGGCGAGGTTGGACCAGATGATGCCGGTCATCAGGTCGACCTTGTCGCTCTGGATCATCTTTTCGGCGATCTGCACGGCCAGTTCCGGCTTCTGCGCGTCGTCCTCGATGACCAGCTCGACATCCTTGTTGCCGGCCTTCTTGAACGCCAGCACCAGTGCGTCGCGCGTATCGACGCCAAGGCCCGCGCCACCGCCCGACAGCGTGGTGATGACGCCGATCTTCACCGGCTCGGCCTGCGCCAGCCCCGCAACCGTCATCGAAAGGGCGAGCAGGCTCGCCGTCACTATGCTGCGCATTTCATTCTCCTCCCAGATTCCCCGTCCAGAGACGTTTTTCGATAGTCCCCAACCTTCGGGATCATGCCCTAAAGCCGGGTGCGAACTTTCCAGAGTTCGGGAAACAGTTCAACCTCAAGCATTCGTTTTAGATAGGAAACGCCGCCGGTTCCCCCGGTGCCGCGCTTCAGGCCGATGATGCGCTCCACCGTGGTCACGTGGTTGAAGCGCCAGCGGCGGAAGTAGTCCTCGAAATCGACCAGCTTCTCGGCCAGCTCATAGAGCTCCCAATAGCGGTTCGGCTCCCTGTACACCGCCTGCCAGGCCGCCAGCACCGCCTCGCTTTCGGCCCGGGTCTCGCGCCAGTCGCTGCGCGCACCATCGGCGCCGATGTCGAAGCCGCTGCGGCCAAGCAGCAGGATCGCCTCGTCGTAGAGCGAGGGCCGGGCGAGGATTTCCTCCAGCTTCGCCACCACTTCGGGCCGGTGTTTGTGCGGCCCCAGCATGGCCAGGTTGCGGTTGCCGGCAAGGAATTCGATCGCCCTGTACTGCCAGGACTGGAAGCCGGACGACTGGCCGAGCGCGTTGCGGAACTCGGTATATTCGCTGGGCGTCATGGTGCGCAGCACGTCCCAGGCGCTGTTGAGCTGCTCGAAGATGCGCGCCACGCGCGTCAGCATCTTGAAGCAGGGCCGCACCTCGTCCCGCTGCACGCAGGCGATGGCCGAGCGCAACTCGTGCAGGGCGAGCTTCATCCACAGTTCCGAGGTCTGGTGCTGGATGATGAACAGCATCTCGTCATGGGCATCGGAAAGCGGCGCCTGCGCGTCCAGCACCTTTTCCAGTTGCAGATAGTCGCCATAGGACATGCGTCCCCGAAACGACATCTGCGCGCCTTCTGCGGAAGGATCGTAGGGTTGCTGGCTCATTGGCGTTCCACCCTCAGCCTGAAGCGCTGAATCTTGCCGGTCTGCGTCTTGGGCAGGGCATCGAGGAAGCGGATCGAGCGCGGATATTTGTAGGGCGCGATGGTCGCCTTGACGTGATCCTGCAACCGCTTGGCCGTGGCGGCATCGCCGGCCTTGCCGCGCGCCAGCACCACATAGGCCTCGACGATCTGGCCGCGCTCCGGGTCCGGCGCGCCGATCACCGCGCATTCGGCCACATCGTCATGGGCCAGCAACGCCGCCTCGACCTCCGGCCCGGCGATGTTGTAGCCGGCCGAGACGATCATGTCGTCGGAACGCGCGGCGAAGTGGAAGAAGCCGTCCTCGTCCTCGATGAAGGAATCGCCGGTCAGGTTCCAGCCGTCGCGCACATAGTCGCGCTGGCGCTCGTCCGCCATGTAGCGGCAGCCGGTCGGGCCACGCACCGCCAGCCGGCCGATCGTGCCCCGCGGCACCTCGTTCATCTCGTCGTCGACGATGCGGGCCTCGTAGCCGCCGACCGGTCGGCCGGTGGAAGCCGGGCGCATGTCCCCGAACCGGTTGGAGATGAAGATGTGCAGCATCTCGGTCGAGCCGATGCCGTCGAGGATCGGCTTGCCGGTCTTCTGCACCCATTCCTCGAACACCGGGCCGGGCAGCGTCTCGCCGGCCGAGACCGCGACGCGCAGCGACGACAGGTCGGCGCCTTCGTCCATGGCCTTCATCATCGCCCGGTAGGCGGTGGGCGCGGTGAAGGAGATGGTGGCGCGGTATTTCTCGATGATCTCGATCATGTTCGGCGGCGAGGCGTTTTCGAGCAGCGTCGCCGTGGCGCCGAAGCGCAGGGGAAACACCGCCAGCCCGCCGAGCCCGAAGGTGAAGGCCAGCGGCGGCGAGCCGACGAACACGTCATCCGGCGTCACGCCGAGCACTTCCTTCGCATAGCCGTCGGCGATGATCAGCAGGTCGCGGTGGAAATGCATGGTCGCCTTGGGCACGCCGGTGGTGCCGGAGGTGAAGCCGAGCAGGGCGACATCGTCGCGCCCGGTCTTCACCGCCTCGAAACGCACGGACTTGCCGAGCGCAATGCGGTCGAGTTCCGCGTCATGGTTGGCGGTGCCGTCGAAGCCGATCACTTTCTTCAGGAAGCGGCTTTCCTTGGCGCAGGCCACCATCTCGTCCATCAGCCGCGTGTCGCACAGCGCCAGCGAAACCTCTGCCTTGTCGACGATCTTGGCGAGTTCGCCGGCGCGCAGCATCGGCATGGTGTTGACGACGACGGCGCCGGCCTTGGTCGCCGCCAGCCAGCAGGCCACCATGGCCGGGTTGTTGGCGGAGCGGACCAGCACCCGGTTGCCGGGCTGGACGCCATAGTCCTCGACCAGCGCATGGGCGAGGCGGTTGGTCCAGTCCGACAATTCCTTGTAGGTGCGCTGCCGCCCGTTGCCGATCAGCGCGGTATGGTCGCCGAAACCCTGCTCGACCATGCGGTCGGTCAGTTCGGAGCCGGCATTGAGATATTCTGGATACCGGTACCCGTCGAGCAGGAACTCCGGCCACTGCTCCGGCGGCGGAAGGTTGTCACGGGTAAAGGTGTCGATATGTGCCGTAGGCCCAAGCATAAGCGTGATATCCTCCCTGCGACATCTGCCGGAACCCGTCATGGCGGAAACCGCCGCGCTCCCGAGCCGGTTCCTCTTCCAGCCCAACGCGCGTTTCCCGAAAGGGTTCAACGACATGGTCGCAGGAGAAAAAATGACACCGGCCGAAAACTATTTCAAGCCTAAAGTTTCTTCGCTACGCTGATCGCCTTGGGAATTGACTTCGAGCCGCCAGACGCGGCTTGCTGTGCCGACAGCGAACGGACCGGGGAGACACGCATGCTGAGCCGCCATATCGAGGACTGGAGCGACGCCTACACCAACGGCGCCCATATAGCGGGCGGCGAGCGCTGGCCGGCCGCCTGGGTGGAGCCGGCGCGCAGCTTTCGCGAGGCGCTGGCGGCACAGGGCCGGGCGAGGCTCGACCTCGCCTATGGCGAGGCGCCCCGCAACCGGCTCGACCTGTTCCTGCCCGACAGCGCCCCGCGCGGGCTGGTGGTGTTCGTGCATGGCGGCTACTGGATGGGGCTCGACAAGAGCTATTGGTCGCATCTGGCGGCGGGGCCCGTCGCGCATGGCCATGCGGTGGCCATGCCCTCCTACACGCTCTGTCCCGACATTCGCATCGGCGGCATCGTGCGCGAAATCGCGTCCGCCATCGCCTTCGCAGCCGGCGAGATCGACGGCCCGCTGCGGCTCACCGGCCATTCCGCCGGCGGCCATCTGGTATCGCGCATGGCAAGCGCCGGCGCGCCGCTGCCCGAGCCGTTACGGACCCGCATCCGCCATGTCGTGTCGATCTCCGGCGTGCACGATCTGCGGCCGCTGATGCGCACCGGCATGAACGAGACGCTCCACATCGACGAAAGCGAGGCGCTGGCCGAGAGCCCGGCGCTGCTGCGGCCCCGCGAAGGCATCCGCCTCACCTGCTGGGTGGGCGGGGCCGAGCGGGCCGAGTTCCTGCGCCAGAACGCCCTGCTGGCCAACATCTGGACCGGCCTCGGCGCGCGCACCGCCGCCGTGGCCGAGCCGGACCGGCATCATTTCAACGTCATCGACGGCCTCGCCGATCCGGACCATGCCTTGACCCGGACCCTGCTTGGCGACTGACCGCCGCATTTTCGGGCTCACTCCCCCCGCCGACTCTTGTTTTGCGAAATAATGATTGCATTTTTTTGCAATCGTATTTATGCAGATTTCAAGATGTGACCCGGTCAAGCAACCGGCAAGCCAGAGGAATCGCTGCATGAGCAACAAGCCGGACGTCACCGCCTTCTTCGATCCGCGCACATGGTCGGTGCAATATGTCGTGGCAGATCCTGAGACCGGCAAATGCGCCATCATCGACCCGGTCTACGACTTCGACGAGAAGTCCGGCCAGACCGCCTCCACCAATGCCGACCGCATCCTCGATTTCGTCCGCGAGAGGGGGCTGGCCGTCGAATGGATCCTCGACACCCATCCCCATGCCGACCATTTCTCCGCCGCCCACCACCTCAGGCAGAAGACCGGGGCGCCGACCGCCATCGGCGAGAAGATCGTCGAGGTGCAGAAGCTCTGGAAAGGCTTCTACAACTGGCCGGATTTCCCCGCCGACGGCTCGCAATGGGACCGGCTGTTCGCCGACGGCGACACCTTCATGGTGGGTTCCATCCCGGCCCGCGTCATGTTCTCGCCCGGCCACACGCTGGCCTCGATCACCTATGTCATCGGCGATGCCGCCTTCGTCCACGACACGCTGTTCATGCCCGACAGCGGCACCGCCCGCGCCGATTTTCCCGGCGGCAGCGCCTCGGCGCTGTGGACATCGATCCAGGCGATCCTTGCCCTGCCCGACGACACCCGCATCTTCACCGGTCACGACTATCAGCCGGGCGGGCGCGGACCGCTGTGGGAATCGACCGTGGCCGAGCAGAAGGCGAAGAACACCCACATGTCGAAATATCTCACCGAGGCCAACTATGTCGCCGCCCGCCAAGCGCGCGACGCCACCTTGCCGATGCCCAAGCTGATCCTGCAATCCTTGCAGGTGAACACCAATGGCGGCCGCCTGCCCGAGCCGGAGGCCAACGGAACACGTTATCTCAAGATACCGCTCGACCTCCTGAAAGGCGCACCATGGGGATGATCGTGACCACCGCCGGAACCCTGTCCTGCGAGGCCGCCAACCTCAAGGCACATGTCGACGAGGCATCGGCCTTCCTCAAGAAGCTGTCCAACCCGGACCGGCTGCTGGTGTGCTGCGCGCTGGTCGACGGTGAGCGCTCGGTGCGCGAACTGGAGGACCTTCTCGGCATCCGCCAGCCGGGCCTGTCGCAGCAGCTTGCCGAACTGCGCGAGGCGGAGCTGATCGTCAGCCGCAAGGAAGGCAAGCAGGTATTCTACCGGCTGGCCGACCAGCGCATCGCGCCCTTCATCCACACCATGCACGCCCTGTTCTGCCAGGTTCCGTGCCCGCAGCCGCAGTGAGAAAGCCGCGCAGATGACCGAATTCACGCCTTTCCTGTCGCTCGCCGGCGGCGCGCTGATCGGCCTGGCAGCGGTGCTGCTCATGGCCCTGCACGGGCGCATCGCCGGCATTTCCGGCATCGTCGGCGGCATCCTCCCGCCGCCGGCCGCCGACTGGGGCTGGCGCGCCGCCTTCCTTGTCGGCGCGGTTGCCGCCCCTGCCCTCCTCATCGCCTTGTCCGGTTACACGATCCCCTTCGACAGCCCGGCCGGAACGCCGTGGCTGATCGGCGGCGGGTTGCTCGTCGGCGTCGGCGTCACCCTCGGTTCCGGCTGCACCTCCGGCCATGGCGTGTGCGGGATGGCGCGGCTGTCGGCGCGCTCCATCGCCGCCACGCTGACCTTCATGGCCGCGACCGGCATCACCGTCTATGTCGTGCGTCACCTTCTGGGAGGCATATGATGGCCCGCGTCCTGGTCGCGCTGCTGATCGGCCTCGTCTTCGGCACCGGCATCGCGCTTTCCGGCATGATCAACCCGGCCAAGGTGCTGAACTTCTTCGATGTCGCCGGAAGCTGGGACCCGTCGCTCGCCTTCGTCATGGGCGGCGCGCTGGCCGTCACCGCCATCGGCTACCGGCTGGTGCTGAAGCGACCGGCGCCGCTGCTCGACGCGCGTTTCCATCTGCCGGCGCGCAGGGACATCGACCTGCCGCTTTTGGCAGGCGCCGGCCTGTTCGGCATCGGCTGGGGCATTGCCGGCTTCTGCCCCGGCGGCTCGATCCCGGCATTGGGGCTCGGCGAGCCCGCCGCCCTGATCTTCGTGGCCGCTATGGCCTGCGGCATCGCCGCCACGCGGCTCATCCGCCGCTGAGACACCAACAAAAAAGCGCGGGTCGAGGCCCGCGCTTCTTGTTGGATAGGAAGCGAGGTCTATTCCTCGTCGTCTTCGTCCTTGTCGGCGCCCTTCAGCGCCGAGAGCTTGGCGAAGACGGCATCGGCGTCGAGTTCCGCATCCTCGTCGCGCGGCGCGTCAGCCTGCGGCTCCAGACGCTCGGTGAGCGAGGCCGGCAGCAGCGTGTCGCCGGTCGGCGGCAGTTGCTCACGGTTGCGCGAGGCGCGCTGCACCTCGATGTCGAGGTCGATCTGCGAGGTCAGACCCAGCGTCACCGGGTCCATCGGCACCAGATTGGCCGAGTTCCAGTGGCTGCGGTTGCGGATCTGCTCGATGGTCGACTTGGTGGTGCCGACCAGACGCGAAATCTGCGCATCCTTGAGTTCGGGATGGTTGCGCACCAGCCACAGGATGGCATTGGGGCGATCCTGGCGCTTGGACAGCGGCGTGTAGCGCGGGCCCTTGCGCTTGGTCTCCGGCACCCGCACCTTCGGCTCGGAAAGCTTCAGGCGATGGTTCGGGTCCTGCTCGCCGCGCGCGATCTCCTCGCGGCTGAGCTGGCCGGTGATCACCGGGTCCATGCCCTTGATGCCCTGCGCCGACTCGCCGTCCGCGATCGCCTTCACCTCGAGCGGATGCAGGCCGCAGAACTGGGCGATCTGGTCGAAGGACAGCGCCGTGTTGTCGACCAGCCAGACGGCGGTGGCCTTCGGCATGAGAAGCGTGTTTGCCATCGAATAAAATCCTCTCGTTCGCCCGCGTCCCGTACGCGGGCGGTGGTTTCAGATGCCACCGAAAAAGGGAAATCCGTGCCCCTATAACCGCGTTCGCGCCCGAGGGCAAGAAAATCCGGCGCGAAAACCGCCGCCGGCGCATCGTCATGCAAGTGTCGTGGAAGCGTCATCGCACTGAAATACCGGTGGCACAAAGGGAATGCGCATTCTTCTCAGAAGGGAAAGAGGTCCCATGCGCACCCGCTCGTCACTTGTCGCGGCAATGGCCGCACTCGCCGCTTCCGTATCGCTGCCGGCTCACGCCGGCCAGGTATTCAACCGGATCGCCACCTTCCCGGTCGCGTCCAACCTGCCCGAAGGCGCCGATCCGGCAACGCCCACCTCGTCCGAAATCATCACCGCCACCGATGACGGCAACACGCTCGTCTATTCCGACAGCCCGCTGGGCGCCGTCGGCTTCGTCGACATCAGCGACCCGAAAGCGCCGAAGGCCGGCGGCATCGTCAAGATCGACGGCGAGCCGACCTCGGTCGTGGTGGTCGGCGCAAAAGTGCTGGCCGGCGTCAACACCTCGAAAAGCAAGCAGGAGCCGTCAGACAATTTGTCGGTCATCGACATCGCCTCGAAGGCGGTCGAGACGTCCTGCGATCTCGGCGGCCAGCCGGACTCCGTGACGCTGAGCAAGGACGGCCGCTTCCTCGCCGTCGCCATCGAGAACGAGCGCGACGAGGAGCTGAACGACGGCGCAATCCCGCAAATGCCGTCCGGCAACCTCAAGATCGTCTCGCTGAAGGCCGGCATGCCCGATTGCGACGCCATCCGCACCGTCGAGCTGACCGGCCTTGCCGAGATCGCGCCCGAGGATGCCGAACCCGAATTCGTCGACTTCAACGAGGCCGGCGAGATCGCAGTGACCCTGCAGGAGAACAACCACATCGCCATCGTCAATGCCGAGACCGGCGCGGTCGTCTCGCACTTCTCGGCCGGAGCGGTGACGCTCGAAAACGTCGATACGAAGAAGGACGGCAGGCTTTCCTTCACCGGCAAGGTCGAGAACGCGCTGCGCGAGCCCGATGCGGTCAAGTGGCTCGATAACGACCGCCTCGTCATTGCCAATGAGGGCGACTACAAGGGCGGTTCGCGCGGCTTCACCATCTTCTCCAAGGCCGGCGAAGTGCTCCATGAATCCGGCGCCGGCTTCGAGCATATCGCGGCACGGCTCGGCCACTATCCCGAGCACCGCAACAAGAAGGGCATCGAGCCCGAAGGCATGGAGGTCGGCCCCTATGGCGAGCAGAAGCTGGTCTTCGTCGGCGCCGAGCGCGCCTCGCTGGTCGGCGTCTACGAGGATACCGGCGCGGAGCCGAAATTCCTCCAGGCCCTGCCATCGGGCATCGGCCCCGAGGGTCTGCTGGCGCTGCCGGCCCGCAACCTCTTCGTCACCGCCAACGAGACCGACCTGGTCGAGGACGGCGGCGCCCGCTCGCATGTCATGATCTTCGAGCGCGCCGAGGGCGAGGCCGCCTATCCGATGCTCGAGTCCGAGCCCGACGCCAACGGCCTGCCGATCGGCTGGGGCGCGCTGTCCGGCCTCGCCGCCGACCCTGAGACGCAAGGCAGGCTGTATGCGGTGTCGGATTCGGTCTATGGCGGCGAGCCGGCGATCTTCACCATCGACGCTACCCAGACCCCGGCCCGCATCGTTGTCAAGACCGTCATCACCCGCGGCGGCAATACGGCCCAGAAGCTCGACCTCGAAGGCATTGCCTCCGACGGCGACGGCGGCTTCTGGCTGGCCAATGAGGGCGACGCCGCCAAGCTGGTGCCGCACGCCATCTTCCGCGTCGACGCCGAGGGCGAGATCAGGCAGGAGATCGCCCTGCCGGCCGAACTGATCGCCCACCAGACCCGCTTCGGCCTCGAAGGCGTCACCACCGTGGGCGAAGGCGACGAGCTGATGCTGATCGCCGCCGTGCAGCGCGAATGGGGCGACGACCCCAAGGGCGAGGTCAAGCTGCTTGCCTACAAGCCGAAGGCAAAAGACTGGTCGGCGGTGCGCTATCCGCTGGAAAAGGCGGAAAGCGGCTGGATGGGCCTGTCGGAAATAACCGCCCATGACGGCAGGCTCTACATCGTCGAGCGCGACAATCTGATCGGCGACGCGGCCAAGGTGAAACGCGTCTACGCCGTCTCGCTCGACGGCTTCAGGCCGGCCGAACTGGGCGGCGAGCTGCCGCTGGTGGAAAAGACGCTGGTGCGCGACCTGCTGCCCGACCTCAAATCCGCCACCAACGGCTATGTGGTCGACAAGGTCGAGGGCTTCACCATCGACAAGGCCGGCGAGGCCTTCGTCGTCACCGACAATGACGGCGTCGACGACTCCTCCGGCGAGACCCTGTTCATCCGCCTCGGCAACATCGCCGCGGTGAACTGACCTGAAGGCGGGCCGTCAGCACGGCGGCCCGCCCACCTTCACGCCCGTATAGGCGTCGTTGACGATGGCGCTGCACAGCTCGGCCCATTCGCAGCCCGCGCAGGCGGTGCGTGTCAGGCCGGACCCGAATCCGGCCCGCAGCTTCGCCAGCAGGATCGCGTCCGGTTCGATCCGCTCGCCCGCACCGATCCGGCGGCCGAGCAGGTCCCCGATATCGCGGGCCGCCTGCCGGTCACGCTCGGCCACGCTGTCATTGAAGCAATGCGGCTCGGCCTCTGTCAGCAGCGGGGCGCAGACATCGTCCGGCCCCTCGACGATCACGATCTCCTCGCCCTGGCTCAATCGCTCGGCAATGCGGTCGTAATTGACCGTGAAGGCAGGCGTATAGCCCTTGCCGACATAGGTGAGCATGCACAGGAGATGATGCGCCCGCAGCCTGATGGTCACGGGGCCTTCGGCTCCGCCTTTCCGCTCGGGAACAGCTTGAGCGTGGCCGCCGCCAGCGCTGACTTCAGCACGCCGCCGACGATAAACGGCGTGACGCCCAGCGCGATCGCCTTCTCGAAGCCGACGATGCCGGCCAGCCACAGCGCGCCGAGCACCAGGCACAGCCCGTTGCCGATCAGCATGGCGGCAAAGGCGAGGAACACGCGCTCGGCGTTCCAGCCGCGCTCGACCAGCCAGCCGACGAGGGCGGCGACGATCGGGAACGAGAACAGATAGCCCGCCGTCGGGCCGACGAAGGGCGCAAGCCCGCCCGAGCCGCCGGCCAGGACCGGCATGCCCACGGCCGCTTCCGCCAGCCACGCCACAACGGTGAGCGCCCCCAGCCGCCAGCCATAGAGCGCGCCGACCAGCGTGACGGCGAAGGTCTGCATGGTGATCGGCACCGGGATCATCGGCACCTCGATCCATGACGATAGCGTCAGAAGCAGCGTGCCGATGGCGACGGCCGCCACCTGCCACAGCAAGGGACGTTCCTGCAGGCGGAGCGGGCTGAAGGCCGGCGCGGCGGTGCGGGATGCGGGTTGCGACATGGGCTCGTTCTCCGAATTATAGATAATTTTCGATTCTGATCTATCATCGAATCCATATTTTTGGCCGCGAGGCAAGCCTCCACCGCCCGCCTCCGCCAAAACAGAGATTTTGGGCCCCGGAGAAATCGCCTCTTGGTTCGAAATTCCTGTGTCATACCAATGAGATGGCGATCCGCCGTGGAAAACGGGGAAGTCGAGGAACGACAGGTCGAAAACGGAAGGCGTGCGCGCCAGCGCGGGAACGCGCCGAATCGGCCGGGCCATCATCAGCCGACGATGGCGAAAACCTCGCGCGTGGCGCCCGATTGCATGCGCACCGGCCGCTGGCCGATCCACTGCACATGCCGGGCAAGGATGGCGGCGGCGTTTTCCACCTGCCCCTGCCGCAGGGCGGCAAGGATGGCGCGGTGATCGTGATCGGTGCGCGTTTCCCATTCCGAGCGCCAGGCGGCGAACAGGAAGCGGGCGCTGGCCGCATGCAGGTCGTCGATGGTCGCCAAAAGGCGCGGCATGGCGCAGGGCGTCAGGATCAGGCGGTGGAAAGTGCGGTTGGCCTCTTCCCATGAGCGCACGTCGCGCGAACGGTCGCCGGCGCGCGTCGCCTCCTCGGCCTGGTCGAGGATGGCGGCGGTCAGGTGCGGCGCGGCATGGCGCAACGCCAGAACCTCCAGTGCGGCGCGCATCTCGGCGACTTCCTTCACCTCGTCGAGGTCGAAGGCGGCGACGCGCACGCCCCGGCGCGCCTCGCTGACGGCAAGGCCCTGTGCCTCCAGCCGCCGGAACGCCTCGCGCACCGGCACATGGCTGGCGCCGAACTCCTCGGCGATATGGTCCTGCCGCAGCCGCGCCCCCGGCTCGATGGCGCCCGAGATGATGCGCTCGGCCAGCGCCTTGGCGATCCGCACCGCAATGGTGTCGTCCTTGCTCGATTCCATGGCCGATAGATAAGGGGGAGACGGCGCCGATGTCGATAAGCCGGATACCGGCAGCGCTCGGAAGGCGCTATCTTGTGCAGCGCAACATAATGCCCATTTCGCGGGCAGAAAAACAAAACCCGCCGGACTGGGTCCAGCGGGCTTGGAACCGGAGGCGCGATGGGCGCGCCAGCATCGGTTCTGCTTGCATGCGCCTCTTGATCAGAGGGCGGCGCGAGCCACCGACGGGATGTCGGCGCGATTGATGCCGAGATCCTTGAGTTCGCGGGTGTTCAGGCGGTTCAGCGCACGAACGGTTTCGTTGTAGCGGCGCCAGTTCTTGTAAGACTGAATCAGGTTCATGTTTGCCTCCAAAGCGTTCAGGAATTCGATGACGCTGATATAGGCGGTTCTGCCCAATTCTTGAACAGACGCTTTTGCATAGCGGCAATGCGTTTGTGCATTGCAGCATAAATGAAAGGTTAAGCGGAAGTTGCGCTCAGGCCACGTCGAGCACGATCTTGCCGATGGCCTCGCCGCTCTCCAGCCGTTCATGGGCGCGCCAGGCTTCCTTGAGCGGGAAGATCATGTCCATGACCGGCGCCACCCGGCGGCTGGCCAGGAGCGGCCACACCTCCGCCTCCAGCGCGGCAGCCACCGCCGCCTTGAATTCGATGCTGCGCGGCCTCAGCGTCGAGCCCGTATGCACCAGCCGCTTGGCCATCAGCCGGGCGAAATTGGCGCTGGCGACGGCGCCGCCCTGCGTCGCGATCTGGACGATGCGCCCCTCCTCGGCGGCGGCGACATAGTTGCGGTCGACATAGTCGCCGCCGATCATGTCGAGGATGACGTTGGCGCCCTTGCCTTCGGTGGCCTCCTTCACCGCCTTGACGAAGTCCTCCTCGCGGTAGTTCACCGCACGCGCGGCGCCGAGCTTCAGGCAGATGTCGCATTTGTCGGCCGAGCCGGCCGTGGCGATCACCCGAGACCCACGCGCGGCGGCAAGCTGGATCGCCGTGGTGCCGATGCCGGAGGAGCCGCCATGCACCAGAAGCGTCTCGCCCGCCTTCAGGCCGCCGCGCTCGAACACATTGTGCCAGACCGTGAAATAGGTTTCCGGCACCGCTGCCGCCTCGCTGAAGGTGAAGCCTGCGGGGACCGGCAGCGCATGGCCGGCAGGCACGGTCACATATTCCGCATAGCCTCCGCCGGCCGCCAGCGCGCAGACCTGGTCGCCGACGCGCCAGCGTTCCACCCCTTCGCCCAGCCCGGCCACCTCGCCCGCCACCTCCAGTCCCGGCAGGTCGGAAGCGCCCGGCGGCGGCGGATAGGCGCCGGTGCGCTGGGCGACGTCGGGACGGTTGACGCCGGCCGCCCGCACCCGGATCAGGATTTCGCCCGATCCCGGCTGCGGCACCGGGCGCCGCTCGGGCTTCAGCACCAGCGGCCCGCCGGGTTCCGAAATGGCGATCGCCGTCATCGTCTGCGGCAGGTTATGCGCTGTTGCCATGGTCGTTTCTCCCTCTCGCGGCCGCTGCCGCCCCTGTTTGCACGCCGCCACTGCCCTATCTATGCTTGGCTTTCTATTCCGATTGCCGGCTCAGGCAAACCGCTTGCGCCGGCGACAACAGGATTTTCGGGGAACGGTCATGGCGATCTTCGACGATGAACCGGCAAGGAAAAGCGGCCCGCATGAAATCGGCCAGGATCTGAGCAAGCTCTCGGTGGACGAGTTGAGGGCGCGCATCGACACGCTGCGCGGCGAGATCGCCCGCATCGAGGCCGAATTGCAGGCCAAGGGCTCGACCCGCTCGGCGGCGGAGGCGCTGTTTCGCCGCAGCTAGGGCCTTTCCAGCAAAAAGCGTGTTCCGGTCATCATGTCGACCTGAAGGATCGCGACGCACTTTGGTCGCCGGCTGGGCAGACCGCCGCCGAAAAGCCTGAAACAATCCGCTGTGATAGTCAGCAGACGTGATTCGACGCCGGACCGCCAGATGCTTGCAGCCTACAGACCGATCCTGTCCCTCCTGCGCGGCACCGCCTTCCTGCTGGCCGCCTCCGGCCTGCATGGCCTGCTGCTGCCGCTGCGCGGGCAGATGGAAGGTTTCTCCACCGCCGCGCTCGGCCTGATGGGCACGGCCTGGGCCACGGGCTTCGTGCTCGGCTGCTACTTCGCCCCGCGCATCGTGCGCCGCGCCGGCCATGTGCGCGCCTTCGGCACCTTCGCCTCCTGCGCCGCCATCATCGCCCTGCTCACCGGCCTCATCATCGACCAGTATGCCTGGATCCTCCTGCGTGCCTTCACCGGCTTCGTCATGGCCGGCGCCTTCATGATCATCGAGAGCTGGCTGAACGAGAAGGCCACCAACGAGAATCGCGGCACCGTCTTCGGCCTCTACATGATGGTCACCTACGCCTCGATCATGGGCGGGCAGATGATCGTCGCCGCGGGCGACGTCGGGTCGGCCTCGCTGTTCATGATCACCGGCATCTTCTTCTGCCTGTCGCTGATCCCCACCGCCGTTTCCACCGCCTCGCACCCCCAGCCCCTGCAGGACGTGTCGCTCGACCTCAAGGGCCTCTACGCCAATTCGCCGGTCGCCGCCTTCGGCTGCCTGCTGGTCGGCGTCGCCAACGGCGCCTGGGGCACGCTTGGCGCCGTCTATGGCGCGCGCATCGGCATCTCGACGGCCGAGATCGCGCTGATGATGAGCATCGTCGTCATTGCCGGGGCCTTCATGCAGCTTCCGGCCGGCCGGCTTTCCGACCGCACCGACCGCCGTTTCGTGTTGGCCGGCGCCGCGGCCGGCTCGGCCTTTTTCGCTCTGCTGGTCTTCCTGTTCGAGCCGCGCCTGGGTCCGCTCGTGCTGATCCTCACCGGCGCCTACGGCGCCTTCGCCTATACGCTCTATTCGATCGCCGTGGCCCACGCCAACGACCACGCCAAGGCGGAGGATTTCGTCAAGGTCTCGGGCGGGCTGCTCATCCTCTATGGCTTCGGCACCATGATCGGGCCACTGTTTGCCGCCGCCATGATGGAGTGGTGGCGCCCCGAAAGCCTGTTCCTGGCCACCGCGCTGGCCCATCTCAGCATCGCCGGCTACACCGCGCTGCGCATCAGGCGCCGGGCTCCCGTGCCGATCGAAGATCGCGACGCCTTCACCACCCTGCCGGTCGAGCGGTCGATCACACCGCAGTCGCTTACCCTCGACCCACGCACAAAAAATGAAACCGATGGTTGAGAATCCCGCGGCTTTGACGCACTACTAATGCCATGATGCTTGCTGATGCATTCGTGGCGATCGCCGATCCGAACCGGCGCCATATATTGGAGGAACTCCGGCGTGGCCCGAAGACGGTTACCGAACTGGCGTCCGGGCTGCCGGTCTCGAGGCCGGCCGTTTCCCAGCATTTGAAGGTGTTGCTCGATGCCGGGCTGGTCACGGCGCAGGCCGACGGGACCCACCGTGTCTACAGCATCAGCAACACCGGCTTCGTCCAGCTCAACCTGTGGCTGGACCAGTTCTGGGCCGTTTGAAGGGTTCCCGATAGCGGGAACCGACCTGCCTGCCAGGTTGTAGAAACGAAAAGACCGCCCGGAGGCGGCCTTCGAACTCGTCGGCGATCTCAACCAACCGCATTCATGCAATGCCGAACGTGTCCATCCGGCTGCAAAAAATGCGCTGAAAGATCAGCCTTCCTTCGGCGTCAGCACCTGACGGCCGCGATACATGCCGGTCTTCAGGTCGATGTGATGCGGACGGCGCATCTCGCCGGAATTCTTGTCCTCGACATAGGTCGGCGCCTTGAGCGCATCGGCCGCACGGCGCATGCCGCGCTTGGACGGGGAGGTTTTTCGCTTCGGTACGGCCATGGATATGCTCCGCTCGTGTTCAACAGCCCGCCATGCCCTTGTCCAAGGGCCGCCTGCCGGGCCAAATTCCAGATGAAAGTGGCGTGCCTATACACGGCCTGCAGCGTTTTGGCCAGCGGGGGCAGCAAGTTTTTTAGCTGCGCGACGGTTTGAGGCAGCCGACATAGCCGCCCGAGCGCGCCGCACGCCGTTCTATCAGATTGCCCAGGCGGCGCAAGCCGGGCCCAGGCTTGGCCGGATTGCGCGCCTGCGGGTTGGGAAGGGTGACGGCAAGAAGCGCGGCCTGCCGGCGCGTCAGCTTGGCGGCGGGCACGCCGAAATGATGCTGCGCGGCGGCCTCGATGCCGTAGATGCCCGGCCCCCATTCGGCAACGTTGAGATAGATTTCCATGATCCGCCGCTTCGGCATGACGAGGTCGACATAGACCGCCAGCGGCAGCTCGATCCCCTTGCGCAGCGTGGTGAACGGCTTTTGCCACAGAAAGAGGTTCTTCACCGTCTGCATGGTGATGGTGGAGGCCCCGCGCGCGCCCTCGCCGGCCAGGGCATCGTTGACCACCGCGCGCAGCTCCGCGAGATCGACGCCGGGATGCGAGCAGAACTGGCCGTCCTCCGACATGATGACGGAATGGGCCAGCACCGGCGCCACCTCGTCCAGCGGCACCCAGCGCCGGTCATAGCCGGAGAAGGTCACGAGGTCCTTGACCATCAGGGTCGAGACCGGATGGACGAAGGGCTGCAGGTAGAGAAGCGTCAGCACCACCGGCACCAGCGCCACGAGCACCGCCAGCTTCACGAGCGAGCGAAGCCAGCCTCTGCGCCCGGCCCTGCCCCTCGATCGCGAAACCATGCTCTGTCCCCGGTGGACCAGCCCCTCGGTCTCCTGCTCTATGATCGGTTCCGACACCCGGTCGCTCCCGCCAACACCCTTCCCGCATAAAGGTGCTTGGCTTCTTGCGCAATGTCTGCGCGTCGGCTACCGCTCGCCAACATGGATACGAACGCTGAAATCCCCTTCGAAATGCGGCTGGACGCGCGCGCCCGGGAGGTCGAGACGCTGCTGCGGAGCCTTCTCGATACGCATCTGCTGCCCGGCGAGATCGCCCGGCCCGAGCGGCTGCTGGCGGCCATGCGCCACGGCGTGCTCAATGGCGGCAAGCGCCTGCGACCCTTCCTCGTCGTCGAAAGCGCCGCCCTGTTCGGCGCCGGCGCCCGTCACATCGAGGCCCTGCGCGCCGCCGCGGCGCTGGAATGCGTGCACTGCTATTCGCTGATCCATGACGACCTGCCGGCCATGGACGACGACGACCTGCGCCGCGGTCAGCCCACTGTCCACAGGGCTTTCGACGAGGCCGCCGCCATCCTCGCCGGCGATGCGCTGCTGACGCTGGCCTTCGACATCATCTGCGACGACGCGGCAGACAACGGCGCGGCACCATTGCCGGCGGCGACGCGGCTGGCGCTGGCGCGCGGCCTTGCCCGCGCGGCGGGGCTGGGCGGCATGGCCGGCGGCCAGATGCTCGACCTGACCGCCCAGCACGACGCGCCCGACGAGGCCGGCATCATCCGCCTCCAGGCGATGAAGACCGGCGCCCTGATCCGCTATGCCTGCGAGGCCGGCGCCATCGTGGCCGGCGCTCCCGAAAGCGACCGCGAGCGGCTGGCCGAGTTCGGCTCTGCCATCGGGCTGGCCTTCCAGCTTGCCGACGACCTGCTCGACGTCACCGCCGATGCCGGCCGGCTGGGCAAGGCGACCGGCAAGGATGCCGCCGCCGGCAAGGCGACGCTTGCCGCGCTGCACGGCCCGGACTGGGCCCGCCGCCAGCTTCACGGACTGGTGGAACAGGCCTCAAGCCTGCTCGAGCCCTATGGCGAACGAGCCGCGATCCTGAAGCAGGCGGCGCGCTTCGTCGCCCAGCGAGACAGGTAGGGACGCCCGTTCCGGCCGGAACGGATTGTTAATGGTATATGGAGCGTAATCCCGACCGCTACATTTGCGTGGATGGGCTGGGGACTGCGCATGCCGGAATACTTGTCATTCATCCGGTCGGTACGGATAAGATATCTGTCCGGCCTCATGGTGCTGGCGCTGGCCGTGGTCGGCCTCATCGCAACCCTCAATCACTTCAACAGCTACCGCAACCGTGTCGACATGCTGAGCGCGCTCATGGCCGAGTTCGCGGGCAACCTCGACAATGCGGCGAACTTCGCCGAAAACGCGGCCAGCGTCTGGCGTGCCGACACGAGGCAGGAGCTCACCGGATCGGCGGGCCTCCATGCCCGCAAGCTATTGCAGGGCATCGACGCCGTCACCGCCGAGATCGAGGCACTGTCGCCGCGCCTGACCCAAGGCACGGCGGATGCGATCGCCGCCGCCTCGGTCAACCGCGATCTCATGTGGTCGGCGCGCGACATGGCTCGCAACCTCGCCCTGATGACCCAGGCCAAGACCCTCGACGACTGGAACCATCGCGACGTCCTCAACCAGAACACGCTGTTCGCGCAGCCCTTGCTGTTGCGCGCCCGCCTCGCCATGGATGCCGAGCGGCGGCTGGCCGATGCGCGCATCTCCGACCTGCTCCTGTGGGGAACGGTGCTTTTCGCCCTGACGCTGGCCGGCGTCACCTTGTGGATCTTCCGACCGATGGAACAGGCGATCCGGCGCGCCTTCGCCAGGACGGCGGAATCGCTGAAGCGGGCCGAGGAAGCCGACCGCGCCAAGTCCGAGTTCCTCGCCAATATGAGCCATGAGATCCGCACGCCGATGAACGGCGTGCTCGGCATGGCGGAATTGCTGGCCAATACCGACCTGACGGCGCGCCAGAAAACCTTCACCGACGTGATCGTGAAGTCCGGCCATGCGCTGCTGACCATCATCAACGACATTCTCGACTTCTCCAAGATCAATGCCGGCCAGTTGACGCTGAGCCCGGCCCCCTTCCGCCTCGCCGAGGCAGTGGAGGACGTGGCCACGCTGGTTTCCGCCCGCGTCGCGGAAAAGAACCTCGAGCTGATCGTGCGCGTCGACCCGCGCCTGCCCCCCTTCGTCGTCGGCGATGCCGGCCGTTTCCGCCAGATCGTCACCAACCTGCTCGGCAACGCCGTGAAATTCACCGAGAAGGGCCATGTGCTGGTCGATGTCAGCGGCGAGATCGTCAACGACGTCGCCATGCTCAAGGTGAGCGTCGAGGACACCGGCATCGGCATTCCGGCCGAGAAGCTGCAAAGCGTGTTCGAGAAGTTCGCGCAGGTCGATTCCTCCTCCACCCGCCGCCATGAAGGCACCGGCCTCGGCCTCGCCATCGGCGCCCGGCTGGTGGAGCTGATGGGCGGCGAGATGGGCGTCAGCAGCGAGCTCGGGCGCGGCTCGGTCTTCTGGTTCAGCGTGCCCATGCCCGTCCATGACATGAATGTCGACGACGAGAGGGTGCCCGGCGACGTGACCGGCGCGCGCGTGCTGATCATCGACGACAATCCGGTCAACCGCGACATCCTGCTCGAACAGCTCCGCAGCTGGGGCTTCGACTGCGCGGCGGCCGAGAGCGGCGCCGTCGGCCTCGCCTTCCTGGAGCGGGCCTGCCAGATCGGCGCCTCGGTCGACTGCATCATCCTCGACTACCAGATGCCCGGCATGAACGGCGCCGACGTGGCGCGGGCAATTGCCGGCGACAGCCGCCTGTCGGCCATCCCGGTGGTGTTGCTGACCTCCGTCGATCAGGTCGATTTTTCCCGCCTCATCATCGACTACGGCATCGCCGCGCATCTGACCAAGCCGGCGCGTTCGGCGGTGCTGCTGGGCACGATCGTCTCCGCCATCCAGAACGCGCGCATGCAGCAGGGCGCCGCCCATTTCGTGCGCGAGCAGGTGCCGCCGCCTGCCCCGCCCGCCCCGCGCCGCGCCGAGACACCGGTGCTGGCGCCGGCGGCCGGCAACGACCTGAGCGGCGGCGCCATCGACATCCTGATCGCCGAGGACAATGACGTGAACCAGCTCGTGTTCAGCCAGATCCTCAACGGGCTCGGCCTCAGCTACCGCATCGCCGGCAACGGCCGCACGGCCATCGACATGCACCGGGCGCTCAATCCCCGGCTGATCCTGATGGACGTCTCCATGCCCGACATGAACGGCTTCGAGGCGACCCGCGCCATCCGCGCCGCGGAGGCCGCCAGCGGCGCGCGCGTGCCGATCATCGGGGTGACCGCGCATGTCCTCAAGGGCGACCGCGAGAAATGCCTCGATGCCGGCATGGACGACTACCTGCCCAAGCCGGTTTCACCGGACCGGCTGGCGGCCAAGATCGGAAGCTGGCTGGGCGAGACGGTGACCGCGAAAACCGCCTGACGGCACGGTCAGCGATTGCGCAGCACCACGCAGGCGCCGCCGGCGCCGCGCAGCTTCTGGCAGATGCCGTCCGCTTCCGAGCGGCTTTCGGCCCCGATGCGCACCGCATAGATGCCGCGCCGGCCGCGCGCCGAGCGCACCCGGCTGACCACCGGCTCATGCCCGCCCAGCACGCTCGAGAACCGCCCCTCCAGCCTTTGCCATTGCCGGATGACCACGGCCCGGTTGAAGCCGCCCGCCACCTGCACGCCCCACGGCTTGACCGGAACCGTGGCCATGGCCACCGTCCACGGCGCCGAGACCGGCAGCCTGCGGCAGGCCGTGCCGAACCCCCTCTCGGGGTCCAGCGGCCGCACCTTGCCGGCATAGGCCTTGTCGGAAAAATTGTCGGCCGGCTCGCCCATGATGTCGAGCACGTAGTTTTCCGTCTCCAGCGGCAGGAAACCGCCGGAGGACAGCCAGCGCGCCACCCGGTTCTCGCCGGCATTGTAGGCGGCGGCAGCAAGGCCGAGATTGCCGAAATTCGCTTTCAGCTCGCCGAGATAGGTGGCCGAGGCGGGGATCGCCTGCTCGATGTCGAAGGAATCGGCCAGTCCCCGCAATTTCGCCGTGCCCGGCATGAACTGGGCGATGCCTTCCGCGCCGACCGGGCTCACCGCATTGGGATCGAAGCGGCTTTCCTTCCAGATCAGCCGGGCGAAGAAATCGCGCGGCAGGCCGGCACGGTCGGAATGGAATTCTATGAGGTCGCAGACCCGGTCGATCAGCCGCTCCCGCGCCGGCTTCGGCGGATCGGCCCACGCGGCAGTGCTGGCACCAGCGCCGATCAGGACAGCGATCAGCGGCGCGGCCAGGCGCATGGTGCTACTCGGCTGCCTTGGCCCTGGTCCCCATGCCGAAACGGTTCTCGATATAGTCGGAAACCATCTTCTCGAAATCGGCGGCGATGTTGGGACCGCGCAGCGTGGCCGCCTTCTGGCCGTCGATGAACACCGGCGCGGTCGGCATCTCGCCGGTACCCGGCAGCGAAATGCCGATATCGGCATGCTTGGATTCGCCCGGTCCGTTGACGATGCACCCCATCACCGCCACCTTGAGCTGCTCCACGCCCGGATATTTGGTGCGCCACACCGGCATGTTGCGGCGGATGTCCTCCTGGATGTTCTGGGCAAGCTCCTGGAACACGGTCGAGGTGGTGCGCCCGCAACCCGGGCAGGCGGCCACGATAGGCACGAACTGGCGGAAGCCCATGGTCTGCAGCAGTTCCTGCGACACCTGCACCTCGCGCGTGCGGTCGCCGCCGGGCTCCGGCGTCAGCGAAATGCGGATGGTGTCGCCGATGCCCTGCTGGAGCAGGATGCCCATGGACGCCGACGATGCGACGATGCCTTTCGATCCCATGCCGGCTTCGGTGAGACCCAGATGCAGCGCGTGGTCGCAGCGCCTTGCAAGCTCGGCATAGACGGCGATCAGATCCTGCACGCCGCTGACCTTGGCCGACAGGATGATGCGGTTGCGGCCGAGGCCGATTTCCTCTGCCATATGCGCCGACAGGATGGCCGATTGCACGATCGCCTCGCGTGTCACCTCCTGGGCGGTCATCGGAAAACCCTTGGCCTGGTTCTCGTTCATCAGCCGGGTCAGCAGTTCCTGGTCGAGCGAGCCCCAGTTGACGCCGATGCGCACCGGCTTGTCGTAGCGGATCGCCATCTCGACGATGTCGGCGAACTGCTTGTCCTTCTTGTCCTTGAAGCCGACATTGCCGGGATTGATGCGGTATTTGGCCAGCGCCTCGGCGCAGGCTGGATGATCGGCCAGCAGCTTGTGGCCGATATAGTGGAAGTCGCCGACCAGCGGCACGTCGATGCCGAGCCGCGCCAGCCGGTCGCGGATCTTCGGCACGGCGGCGGCGCTTTCGTCGCGGTCCACGGTGATGCGCACAAGCTCGGAGCCGGCCCGGTGCAGCGCGGCGACCTGGGCGACGGTGCCGTCGATATCGGCGGTATCGGTGTTGGTCATCGACTGCACCACGACAGGTGCGTCGCCGCCGACCATGACGCCGCCGACATCGACGCCGACCGAAGCGCGGCGCGGGAACGGAGAGGAATAGTACCCGGTCATGCCCGGCTGCCTCTGATAGTATTCCTGGGCGTTGCGCATCCTGCCGGATACGTCAGAGGCCCTGCTGCATCAAATCTGCGTGCCGGATGCCGCGACGCGGGCGCATTGAGGCCGGCCGATACGACGGACAGGCACGCGAAACTCCGCCATGAGGTGGAGGAGAGAGCCGGTCTTGTCAATGCCGCCGATGCGCCCAATGCCGGCCCCCATGTCGAATCATGTCCCTCGGCCGCGTCGCACGGCGTTCCGGAACCGCCTCATGAGCCTGGAATTTGGCGAAAAGCGGGAAATGCCAGCCGGCGGCAGTACGCCGCCGACAAGTCATTTGTCGCATCACCGGCCGCAGAGCATCGGGCCGAAAAGGGAAATCGGTTTCGGAGTTTCCGATGCTCGATCAAAGTGCCGGAGCGTTCCAGTGCATCCTGAAGGACGCATGACGCCCCAGGCCGGCGGGAAGTCAATGTGAGGTGGGTTGGGTCCTGAGTTTCTCAATCTCGTCCTTGATGGCCAGCTTGCGCCGCTTCAGATCCGCTATCTGGAGATCGTCCATGGAGGGGTGCTGCATGGCTGTATCGATCTGCCGTTCGATATCGCTATGCTTCCTCTGCAGCTCGTCAAGATGGGATGCAAGAGACATGATTGGTTCTCCCTTTCATGGTTTCCTCGACTGCAGCCGCCACCCCTGTCGCCTACATTGCCGGCCCACATGTGTGACGGCTGCATGACACTGTGCCATCAACCGAAGCGGTTGTCGAACGCATAAGCGTTGCATTCCACCTTGGACCAAAATGTGATAATGATTTGCCAGAGGGTGGTTTTCGGACCGCTCCCCGCCCGATCGGATACCCGCCGCGGCAGCGCTGCGGGCGTCGAAATTTACATATGGTAGGTAATGTCCGAGCAGGAACAGGCCGAGATTCGACTCGAATTCGCGCGTTTGAAGCAGGACCACGCCGATTTCGACGCCGCGATAAACGCCATGGTGGCGACGGGCTGCGATCCCTTGCAGATCCAGCGCATGAAGAAGAAGAAGCTGGCGCTGAAAGACAAGCTGCGTACGCTCGAAGACCGCATCATTCCCGACATCATCGCCTGAAACAGCAGCCGGCGGCACGGCCGCCCTGAAGCCGGGCCAGTCCGCGCGCGGGGCCGCGCCGACACCTATCTGTCTGTGACGATCTTGACCTTGTCGCCGGCCGAAAGGGTCGCTCCCGGCGCCAGCGCGTTGAGCACCCTGAACAGGTCGAGCTTGCGGTCGACGCCGACCATCTGGGCGGCCAGCGTGCCCATGGTCTGGCCGGCCCGGACCGTGACGATGCGGATGCGCAGCGGCTTCAGCGCGTCCCGTTCCGCCTGGCTGAGAATGCGGAACGAGCCCACCACCACGCCGGCCACGCTGTCCAGCGAGGTGCTGGCGGCGGGTGCCGCCGTGAGCAGCCGGTAGACCTGGCTGCCGGCGCGGATGACGGTGACGTCGAACTGCCAGCCTTCGGCACGCGCCCGCGCCGTGGCCGCCGGATTGCCGTTGATCGTCGTCTCGCGCACGCTCGAGGTGTCGAGGCCCGCGACCCAGCCGCTGCGGATATAGTCGCCCAGCGAGCGGTTGGCGTCGAGCGTCACCCCGTCGAAGCGCACGGCCATGTCGCCCGGCCCGGTCGCGGTGACGGCGGTGGCCGAATTGTCGATCATGAAGTTGTCCGGCACCGAGAACGAAATGCCGAGCTTCGGGTGCAGGAAGGTGTTGCCGCGCACATAGCCCTCGTCGGGCGTATCGCCGTAGAGCAGCCCGTCGATGCCGGCCAGGTAGCTGTCGCGGTCACGCGAGCCGACGCCCGGCTGGCCGAACTGCCGCGCATGGCGCAGCGCCAGTTCGATGCGCTGCGGCGTGTTCGGGTGGGTGGCGAGGAAGTCGAGGCTGGCGTCGGTGGCGCCGCTGACCGAGCGGAAATCCGTATAGGCCGACATGGATTGCAGGAAGCGGCTGGCGGCAAACGGGTCGTAGCCCGCCTCGCCCACCGACTTGATGCCGATGCCGTCGGCCTCCAGTTCCTGGTTGCGCGAGAACTGGGCCAGCCGCAGCTTGCCGCGGATCAGCGCCGCCTTGGCGGTCGGGCTGTCGCCCAGCACGTCGGAGACGACCTTGGTGGCCAGCCCCTCTTCCGCCTCCAGCCGCTGCCGCTGCAACCCGTGATTGGCGGTGACGTGACCCATCTCATGCGCCACCACCGCCGCCAGTTCCGAGGAATCGTTGGCCAGCGCCAGAAGCCCGCGGGTGATGTAGAGATAGCCGCCCGGCAACGCGAAGGCGTTGACATTGGGCGAGTTGAGGATGGTGATGCGGTAGTTCTGGGTCGGGTTGGCGGACACGGTGGTCAGGCCGCCGATCACCTTGGCCACCATGCGCTCCAGCTTGGGGTCGGAATATTCGCCGCCATAGGTCGCCAGGATGCGCGGGTGCTGCGCCCGTGCCAGTTCCGCCAGCTTGTTGTTGGCGGTGACATTGTCGACCGTCACCGGCTTGTCGGAAGGCCGGAAGGCCGATTCCTGCATGTCCGGCGGCACGATGGCCTGACAGGCCGCCAGCGCCACGACGATACCGGCCAGCGCGAGCGCCCGCGCCGACGACAGCCTCCGGTCAGGGTTCAGGACGGACGACAGATGGGCTTCCTTTCCTCGCGTGCGGCGCAGACCGCGACCGTGCCCCTTATTGGCAGCCGGCCACGATTCGACCGCTCTTGCCATATTCCTTAATGTCGCATTGATAGCAAATTATGTCCGCTTCCGGGCAAGGCCATGCAATCGCGCTCAGGAAGCGCCGATATAGCGTCGGAAAGCTTCCGGTCCACCCTCTCCGAAGAATTCCTCGACCGGCCCCGTCGCCGCCACCCTTCCCTCCTCGATGAAAGCCATGTCATGGGCGATGCGGCGCGCATCCTCCGGCTGGTGGGTGACGAACAGCACCGTCATGCCCCGTTCGGCCTGCAAGCCGGCCACCAGTTCCAGCATGTCCTCGCGCAGGGCCGGGCCGAGCGAGGCGAAGGGTTCGTCCAGAAGCAGCACCGGCCGCTCCCGCACCAGCACCCGCGCCAGCGCCACCCGCTGGCGCTCGCCGCCCGACAATTCGCGCGGCAGGCGTTTTCCCTTGCCGCCGAGTCCGGTGCGCTCCAGCGCCCCGGCCACCGCCGTGCGATCCGCATCGCTCAGTCGCAGCGACGGCGAGCGGCCGAGCCCGACATTCTGCTCCACCGTGAGATGCGCGAACAGGTTGTTTTCCTGGAACACCATCGACACCGGCCGTGCCGCCGGCGGATCGGCGGTGACGTCCCGGTCCCCGATCAGCACCCGCCCCGATGCCGCCGTCTCGAAACCGGCAACGAGGTTGAGCAGCGTGGACTTGCCCGATCCGCTCGGCCCCATCACGGCGGTGACGCGGCCGGGCCGGAACGCCACGTCGAACCCGAACACGGCCTCGCCATAGCTGAACGTCACCTTGTCCAGTCGCACCTCCGCGCCGGATAATGCGTTGCGCGTCATTGCCGGGCCTCCTTCGCCAGCCGGCTGGACAGGAACATCAGGGCGAGACAGGCCAGCCCCAGAATGAGCGCCAGCCCCGCCGCATCGGCGGTGCGATAGCTGCCCATGCGCGCCAGCAGCAGATAGGGCAGCGTCTGCACCGCATCCGAGCCGAACAGCGCGATCACGCCGAGATCGCCGAGCGACAGCGCCATGGCGAAGGCCGCCGCCGTCGCCAGCGGCCGTCGCAGCGAGGGCCAGTCGATCAGCCGAAGCCGCGTCCAGCCCGCGATCCCGAGCTGTGCGCACAGCCGCTCATGACGGGCGCTCGCCGCATCATAGGCCGGCCGCAAGGCTCTCAGCGCAAACGGCATCGCCATCACCGCATTGACGGTGACGACCAGCACCGGCGCCAGCGCGAACACATCGGCCACATGGCGCAGCAGGATGAACCAGCCGGCGCCGACGACGATCGGCGGCACCACCAGCACGAAACCGGCCCCCGTATCGGTGGCGTATTCGAGCAATGGGCGGCGTGCACCAGCGGCCCGCAGGGCAAGCGCGCGGCGCGCCATCACCAGCGCCATGGAAAGGGCGGCGGCCAGCAGCGCCGACAACAGCGCCAGAACGAGGCTGGTCAGCGCGGCGCGCTGCACGGCGGGTTCCAGGACGAGACGGCCAAGCTCGGCCTGCAAGCCCGCCGCCACCGTTGCCGCCATGGGGCCGGCGACGAACAGCAGCGCCAGCGCGATCAGGAAACCGTTGAGCGCTGTCTCTCCCGCTCCGGCCGAGACGAAGCGGCGCGGCGCCACCGACAGGTTGGCCTCCGCCGCCGTATTGGCCCCCAGCCGCGTCAGCACGAAGACGATGGCCAGCGTCAGCGCCACCTGCAACGCGGTCAGGGCCACGGCGCGGGCGGGGTCGAAATCGAAGCGCAGCGCCTGATAGATCGCCACCTCCAGCGTGGTGGCGCGCGGCCCTCCGCCCAGCGTCAGCACAATGGTGAAGGAGGTGACGCACAGCATGAACACCAGCCCGGCCACTCCCGGCAGGGCCTGCCGCAGCACCGGCCATTCGATCAGCCGGAAGCCGGCCCGCGCGCCCATGCCGAGCTGGCTCGCCAGCCGCCACTGGTCGGACGGTACCGTCTGCAATGCCTCGACGAACAGCCGCGTCGCCAGTGGCAGGTTGAAGAACACATGCGCGACGAGGATGCCGGAAAGCCCGTAGATGCCCGGCCATGTGTCGCCGCCGAGCGCGGAGAGCAGGCCAGCGAAATAGCCGGCGCGACCATAGAGCGCCAGCACGCCCAGCGCCGCGACGAGGGCCGGCAGCGCCAGCGGCACGGCGAAGAGTTGCAGGATCAGGCCGCGCCCCGGAAAATGCGGATGGCGAACCAAAGCCCGCGCCACGAACAGCGCCGGAACCACCGAGAGCAGCGTCGACAACAGCGCCTGCCACAGCGTGAAGCGCGCGACCCTCAGCATATAGGGATCGAAGGCGGCAACCGCGCCGGACAGGTCGCGCACCCCCTCGACGATCAGCCCGGCGAACGCCCCGCCGATCAGCAGCGAGATCGCCGCCAGTGCGACGATGCCGACCGTAACGCGGAAATCGGTCATGGCGCGGCCATGGAGCAATTCCAGGAAAAGTGTGAAGCGGTTTTCCGTCCGGAATTGCGTAAAAATAAGGAGATGAAAGGCCTCATTTCCGCCGGCAAAACCCTCGACCGCGCCGCGCCAATAACGCGTCGGGAAGACGGGACCGGAAAGGAACGAAAGCACGCCATCGAAAAATGGACTACCGGCCCATCACGCCGAGCCACTCGTCCACCCAGGCCTTGCGGTTGTCGGCCACTTCCTGCGGGTTGAATTGCAGGGTCCTGGCCGGCTTCACCAGCTTGTCGAAGGCGGGGTCGAGCGGCTTGTCGGTCTTGCCGGCCGGATACATCCACTGGGTTTCCGGCACCGCATCCTGAAAGCCCGGCCCGGTCATGAAGGCGAGGAACTTTTCGGCCAGCGGATTCTTCGCCCCGGCAATGGTGATGCCGGCCACCTCCACCTGAAGATAATGCCCTTCCGAAAAAGCCGCCGCCTGATAGCGCTCCGTCTTGTCGGCGATCATGTGGTAGGCCGGCGAGGTGGTGTAGGACAGCACCATCGGCGCCTCGCCCTTGGTGAACAGCCCGTAGGCCTCGCTCCAGCCCGGCGTTACCGTCAGCACGCGGCCTTTCAGCTTCTCCCATGCCGCACCCGCCTCGTCGCCATAGACGGAGCGCACCCACAGGAGCAGCCCGAGCCCCGGCGTCGAGGTGCGCGGGTCCTGGATGACGATCTTCTGCTCCTTGTCGCCCTCGACCAGCTCCTTGAGGCTGGCCGGCGGGTCGGGCAGCTTCTCGGTGTCGTACACCACGGCAAAATAGCCGTAGTCGTAGGGCACGAACATGTCGTCGTTCCAGCCGCCGGGAACATCCACCTGCGGCGTCGCGCCATGCGCCACGAACAGCCCGGTGCCGCGTGCCTCGGCGGTGAGGTTGGTGTCTAGGCCGAGCACGATGTCGGCCTTGGTGGACGCGCCTTCCAGCTTCAGCCGGTTGAGCAGGGCGACCCCATCGGCCACCGAGACGAAATCGACCTCGCAGCCGCATTCGGCCTCGAAATTCGTTTTCACCTGCGGGCCCGGGCCCCAGTCGGCGGTGAAGCTGTCATAGGTGTAGATGGTGAGCTTGCCTTGTGCCGAAGCGGGCGCGGCGGCCAACAGGGCCGCGGCCGACAGAAGGGATAAAAGCACTATGCGCATCGGCGCCTCCTTGGTTTCGTTTCAGGGGGTCGAGGCGCCGGCTGTCCGACAGCTTCTAATCCCTCCGCCGGTACAAGCCGGATCAGGTTCAGCGGGTTGGCTTTGAGGCCTCTCAGCCGGGCCGCGATGACGCGTCCGGCACCCCGTTAGAGCATTTCCAGAAATAGGGGCCCGCGCGCCGCGACGCAAGAGAGGCGGCGCTCTTCCGTTCCATGAACGGGGCTGCTAATGCCCTCCTCCCATGAGCCGATACACCATCCTTCTCGGCGGCGAGCTTGTCCGCACCCCCGCCCTCGACCGCCAGATCGCGGGAACGCGCATCGTCGCCGCCGATTCCGGCATCCGCCATGCCGAAACCCTCGGCATCGTGCCGGAGCTTTGGGTTGGCGACTTCGATTCCGCGCCACCTGTGCTGCCGGAACGCCTGAAAGCGGTGCCGAAGCGGAAATTCCCCTCCGACAAGGACAGCACCGACGGCGAACTGGCGGTGGACATCGCGCTGGAACAGGGCGCGACCGCGCTGGTGCTGGCCGGCGCCTTCGGCGGCGCCCGCGCCGACCATGCCTTCCTGCATCTGGCGCTGGCGCTGCGGCTGGCCGAGGCAGGCATCGACGTGCTGCTGACCAGCGGCACGCAGGAAGGGCGGCCCCTGCCGCATGCGGCGGTAACCTTCGACTATGCCGAAGGCACGCTGTTTTCGATCCTCGGTTTTTCGGAGCTGGCCGGCCTCACCGTGCGCGGCGCGAAATGGGAGCTGGCCGGGGTAGAGGTGCCGTTCGGCTCGTCGCTCACCATGTCGAACGAGGTTCGCGGCACGCTCGGCGTCGAACTCGCACAGGGCCGCGCCATGCTGGTCGCCCATCCGCTGACCGGAAAGGAAGGCTGACATGGCCCCGCCGCTTCTCAACCTTGCCGGCATCCGCCTCACCTTCGGCGGCACGCCGCTGCTCGACGGCGCCGACCTCACCGTCGGCCCCGGCGACCGCATCGCGCTGGTCGGCCGCAACGGGTCCGGCAAATCGACACTGCTGAAGATCGCCGCCGGCCTCGCCGAAGCGCAGGACGGCGAGATCTTCCGCCAGCCCACGGCCACCATCCGCTACCTGCCGCAGGCGCCCGACATGGACGGATTCGCCACGGTGCGCGCCTATGTCGAGGCGGGCCTCGGCCCCGCCGACGATCCCTACCGCGCCACCTATCTGCTCGAACATCTGGGCCTCACCGGCGAGGAAGCGCCGGCCGAGCTTTCGGGCGGTGAGGCGCGCCGTGCCGCCCTTGCCCGCGTCATGGCCCCGGAGCCGGACATCCTGCTGCTCGACGAGCCGACCAACCATCTCGACCTCAACGTCATCGAATGGCTGGAGGAAGAACTGATCCGCTCCGCCTCGGCGCTGGTCGTCATTTCCCACGACCGCCGTTTCCTCGAGCGCGTCTCGCGCGCCACCGTCTGGCTGGATCGCGGCCAGACGCGCCGTCTCGACCGGAGCTTTGCCCATTTCGAGGAATGGCGCGACAAGATTCTGGAGGAAGAGGAGCGCGAGCAGCACAAGCTCGGCCGCCAGATCGCGCGCGAGGAGCACTGGCTGCGCTATGGCGTCACCGCCCGGCGCAAGCGCAATGTGCGCCGCCTTGGCGAATTGCAGGCGCTGCGCCAGCGCCACGCCGGCCACAGGGGCGCGGAAGGCACCGCCACCATGGTGGCCAGCGACGCCGCCGAATCCGGCAAGCTGGTGATCGAGGCGAAATCGATCTCCAAGAGTTTCGGCGATCTGGTCGTGGTCCGGGATTTCTCGACCCGCATCCAGCGCGGCGACCGCATCGGCCTCGTCGGCCCCAATGGCGCCGGCAAGACCACGCTGCTCAAGATGCTGACCGGCGAGCTTGCGCCCGACACGGGCAGCGTGCGCCTCGGCGTCAATCTGGAGATCGCCACGCTCGACCAGAAGCGCGATGCCGCCGATCCGCAGGAGACGCTGTCCCACTACCTCACCGACGGGCGCGGCGAGAGCCTCGTCATCAATGGCGAGCAGCGCCATGTCGTCTCCTACATGAAGGACTTCCTGTTCAAGCCGGAGCAGGCGCGCACGCCGGTGCGCGAGCTTTCCGGCGGCGAACGCGCCCGGCTGCTGCTCGCCCGCGTGCTGGCCCGCCCCGCCAATTTGCTGGTGCTGGACGAGCCGACCAACGACCTCGACATGGAGACGCTGGAGCTGTTGCAGGAACTGGTTGCGGGCTTTGCCGGCACGGTCATCCTCGTCAGCCATGATCGCGACTTCCTCGACCGCACCGTGACCAGCGTGATCGTGCCCGATGGCGACGGGCGCTGGATCGAATATGCCGGCGGCTATTCCGACATGCTTTCCCAGCGCGGCGCCTCGAAGCTGGACGACCGCAAGCTGCGCGCCCGCACCGCCGGCGACGAGGACAAGCCCGCCGCGAAACCGCAGGAGACGGCAAAGGCCGCGTCGAAAAAACTCTCCTACAAGCAGAAATTCGCGCTGGAGAGCCTGCCGAAGAAGATCGAGGCGGCGACCGACACGATCAACCGGCTCGAGGACCAGATCGCCGATCCGGGCTTTTACGACCGCGATCCGGTCGGCTTCCAGAAGACCATCGCCGCGCTCGACAAGGAACGCGCGGCGCTGGCCGCAATGGAAGAGGAATGGCTGGAACTGGAAATGCTGCGCGAGGAACTGGAGGGGTAACCCCTTTCAAACACACGACGTCATCCCGGACCGCGGGAAGGCGCAGCCTGACGGCGTGTCCGGGATCCATTCCGGTCGGGTGGCGATTGGCCGCCGTTTTTCGATCTTCTGCAAGGTTCAGGAATGAATCCCCGATAGGCTGCCTTCGCTCCGCTTCGCTTCGGCTTCCGGGATTGTTTGATCGATATCGGGTAGGTTGAGCAGCGAGGCTGCGGGCCTGCAAACCCGCAGCCTCGGCGGCAGGCGACCGGTTCCG
>NZ_JBEPML010000026.1:0-74534 GCF_040545735.1 Aquamicrobium terrae | reverse complement strand
CCTCGGCTCCATCATCGAACTCTTTACGCCCGCCGAATGCGCCAATTACTTCAAGGCCGCAGGATATGACCCAAATTAAACCGGACGCGCTCTAGTGGGAGAAACATAGGTCATCGGCGTGGCCTGAGCACCTACCGGCAGGCGGCCCTTCCATAGTTCCTCACCGGTGCGCGTGTCGATGGCACGCAGATAGTAGTCCTGTGTGCCGGCAAAAAATGTCACGCCCCCGGCCGTGGTGATCGGACCGCCAAGCGTCGGCATGCCAACCGGTATGTTCAAACCGGTCTTGATCCCGAGCGGGCCCGTATCCTTCAGCGTTCCTGCCGGAATTTGCCAGGCGATCTGGCGGCTCTTCAGGTCGATTGCAGTGATCGTGCCGTAAGGTGGTTCATGGCAAGGTACGGCAAGCGGTGAGTTGAAGCCGATCTTCCATGTCGCGTAAGGAGTGCCGAGCTGGGTCGCCTGCATGAAGGTGGATTGGCGCGCCGCCACGGATATGCGGAAAGCGAGATCACCCAGCGGCTGATCGAAGCCATCTTCGAGCAGCGGCTTCCGCCTGGCGAGCGCATTACCGGAAGCCAGCTTGCCGAAATATTCGGGGTGAGCCGTACGGTCGTGCGCCTGTCGATGGGCAAGCTGTCGGAGATCGGGGTCTTCCGCAAAACCCCAAATCTTGGCTATGTCATAGCTTCGCCGTCACGGGCCGAAGCGCGGATGATGCTTGACGTGCGCAAGATGATCGAGCCGGAGATGGTGCGCCAGATTGCGGCATCCAGGACCGAAGCCGACCTCTCCCGGCTGTTCGACCGTATCCGAGCCGAAAACGCGGCGCGAGCCAACGGAGATCGTTCCACATTGGTCCGTCTTGCGGGCGAATTCCACCTGAAGCTGGCCGAGATCAGCGGGAACGTCTACCTCGTCCAGACGCTGACCCAGCTTCAGGTGCTGACCTGCCTGGCGATCCTCGTCCATGCCGAATCCGAATCGGGCTGCCCCCGTGACGAACACAGCCGCATTGTCACTGCGATTGCCGAGGGACATGGTGACCGCGCGGCTTCCGACATGAGCCATCATCTCGAGCATATCGCAGAAGAGCTTCAGCTCAACATCGATCGCGTCGAGCCTAGCCTTGAAAGCGCGCTACGCTGGCTCGCGCCAAAGGTGCCGGGCTGAACAGGCGCGGTCCATATCTCGGCCTTTTCAAGCATGGGCCAGCCCAAGGCTCATTTTGCCCGCAGGCGTTTATTGTAGATATCACGCTTTTCCCTGGCAAAATGCGGGGTCGGCCGCAAGACCAGACCGAAGGGGTCCCCGAGACCAAAGGTGCTGCAACTTCGCAATCGTCGGCGCCATTCCTTCTCACGGCAACTGCTGCTGCGGTTTCTGGCCAGCAGCGCATCGCCTCCGTTGCGGGGACGCAAGGTGGATCGCCGATCCGCTCATGTGCGCCCAGCAGATCGTCGGCTCCCGCACTTCAGAGTGAAGCCTCATATTTCCTGTCTTCGCCAAGGTCGACCTGCCAATATGAATTTAAGAGCGTCAGCCGGCAACGAGCAACGTGACCCTATGAAATGCATGCCTCGACGATCACCGCTGCATCCCCCACCTCTGCACGGTTCGTGCCTCGATCACCCTGAAGATCAGGGACTCGACCAGCAGGCCGATCAGGATCACCGCCAGAAGGCCGGCGAATACGCGTGATGTTTCGAGTTGCGCGCGTGCCTCAAAAATATACCAACCAAGTCCGCCGGAACGCGACGATACGCCAAAGACCAATTCTGCGGCGATAAGGGTCCGCCAGGCGAAAGCCCAGCCGATCTTCAATCCGGCCAGAATGGCCGGGAAGGCCGCAGGGGTCAGGATAAGCGCGACGTAGCGCGGTCCTTTCAATCCGAGGTTATGGCCTGTCATCCGCAAGGTTTCCGGAACACCACGAAAACCCGTAAGTGTATTGAGAGCCACGGCCCAAAGCACCGAATGCACGATGACGAAAACCAGTGACGGCGTGCCGAGCCCGAACCAGATCAGAGCCAGCGGCAGTAATGCGATCGCCGGCAGGGGGTTGAACATCGCCGTGAGCGTAGAGAGCAGATCGGAACCAATCCGCACCGACACGGCAAGAGCCGTCAGCGCCGTGGCAAGAGCAAGCCCGATCGCATAACCCAGGACAAGCGATTTGAGCGAGGCCAGGACGCGGGTGACAAGAAGACCGCTCCACAAATCAGTCCAGAAAGCCTGGACCGTTTCAGTGAAGGAAGGAAACAGAAGCGGATTTCCCAACAGCCGTGCATAGACCTCCCACAGCAAGGCAAGCGCAAGGAGCAACAGCGTGCGACGAAAACCTTCGTTGCCAAGCAGACGCTCGCCAAGACCAAGCCGTCGCTCGACGTCGCCAACGGCGCTTGCGTCGATCGGCTGGCGTTCGAAGTCGGGCCGGATTCGTGCCGCCGACAAGGTTTCCTGATGTAACAAGGCGGTGCTCATGAATGTGCCTCCTCCGCTGGCATTTGTCCGGTCTCGAAAAGCAGGTTGTGGATCCGTTTCGATAAGCCACCGAATTCCGGATTCTCCACATTGCCGTAGTGGAAGCACTCGCAGCCGAGTTCGGCCCGCACACGTCCTGGATGGGGCGACAGCACGAGGATTCGCGATCCCACGATGATCGCCTCCTCGATGGAATGGGTCACAAACAATACGGTGAACCGCAGTTGTTCCCAGAGGCTGAGCAATTCTTCCTGCATCTTGCGCCGGGTCAGAGCATCCAGCGCCGCGAATGGTTCGTCCATCAGAAGAACGTCAGGTTCAAGAGCCATTGCCCGTGCGATGGCAACACGCATCTTCATGCCCCCGGAGAGCATATGCGGATACACATTGCTGAACCGTGTCAGATTGACCTTGTCCAGCGCAGCATGCGCACGCTCTTCCGCCTGCCTGCCTCGGAATTTGCCGGTCGCGATCATGGGGAAAAGAACGTTGTTCAGGACCGTCTTCCACGGCATCAGTTGCTCAAATTCCTGGAAGACCATCATACGATCCGGGCCGGGACCCTTGACGCGTTGGTTGTGGATCCGGATTTCACCTTCGACCGGGGCCAGGAAGCCGCCTATCGCCTTCAGCAGGGTAGATTTCCCGCACCCTGAAGGGCCGAGGATGACGTATCTATCCGACTGACACACTTCAAAATCCACCTTGTAGGTGGCTGTGACCAGGTGGTTCGGAGTCTTGTATTGAAGCGTGACGCCGCTTCCGCTCAGGATAACGTCGTCACCTCGCCAAGCTGTCCCGTTCATCATTACCTCCCATGAGAAGTTTCATCTCGTCGTTTTCGAAGCACAGCAACATGGGGTCGCTTTCCACGATCTCCTCCCTGAGCCTCATCTTTACGGCGCCCCCACGCGACATCACGGTCCAGTCGAACTCCCTGACCGTTCCCTTGCGGAGATTTATGCAGCGGCCCGTCCCGGCTTCGGGCAGAACGCTCTCTTCCAGTGCAATTTCTCTGACTGTCGCATGGTGTTTGGAGGGCAGCACCAGAAGTTCCAGGCCGTCGGCACCGGTGTGGGCGAAAATTATCCCGCCATCGGCTTGTCTCACCGGATGCACCGTTCGCCCAGATGCGGTCCGGGTGGCGAAGTGGGCATGCAGGTTCTTGGTGACGGCGCCGGCCGCGCGGGGATTGTAGCGACGGTCGACCAGACCGGTTCGGGCGAAATAACCCCGATCGATATCGGTGAAGGCGTCAAGGACAATTGTGATGCGATCAGCCGCGAAAGTGCCGAAGACCGCTTCCGCAACTCGATTGGCGTTGGCCGAGTCGTCGTTCGCGTTTTCCGCCGGATTGTCGGAGGCAAGACGGACGGAAAGAACCGCTTGCGTCCCGCACGTCGCCGCCCAATCCTGTAGCCGCGCCACCCATGCTGCGACGGAGGCCTCCCGGCCGACACGAAATACGAAGCCGTCCGCCAAGCCCGGCGACAAGGAAAGCAGGGAGGCAAGCTCCGCCGCCTCATCAAGCACGAAGCCATGGCTTATAGCATGCGAAAAGCGATGCGAGCCGTTAGCGCCGTTGCACCGGGGACGCAGTTTCGAGAGGAAAACAGGCACACCGACGTCCTGCCGGAAACGCACGAGGCGCGCCAGAGCGTCCGACGGCAGGGGCCATGGCATGATGATCTCGCAGGCTGCTACCAAGTGGTGGAAGGAGGCAAGCATCCCCTGTTCCGCGGCTGTAGGCAGGTTGTACAAATAGACGATGAACCGGTGGCCGATGGCGGTGAGCAGTTCCATCCGCCTCCGCGTATTTGGCGCGGCCAGATCCTGAAGCGGGACGCGCAGCGTGCGCACGCCCATTTCCCAGAGGGCAAGCACAGGATAGTCGTTGCGGGCGAACTTGCGCCCAAACTCGTCCACCCCGCCGCTCGGAGCGATCTCGACCACCTCGGACCACGGGTGCCGCAAATCGACACCTATCCTTTCCAGGCCATTGGTCTTGGTGTGGATGGGATCGAGCCTGGCTTCGGCGGCGACATCCTCTCCCGATTCCAACAGAGCGCCGTAACTGCGCTCGATCTTGGCCACATGCCCGTATTCATGGACATCGACGACGACAAAGCCGAGCTTCGCCGCATCGTCGCGTCCATTTTCCGGGCCAGGTTCGATCTTGTAGAACTCGCTGTAGTCCTGCCGGACAAAGGATATGGCGGGAACCACATACATCTCGGTCGAGCCGTAGACGTCGTACCAGAAATTGTGAACGTGACCCGAAAACACTGCTTCGGGTGCGTGTTTCGCGATGAGATCGAGGAGCCATGACCGGCCGGGCTCATCGATGTTGTCGTATCCTCCTGGCTCTTTCGGATCCGACACGTAGAGCGGATAGTGAATGAACATGAACACGCGGTCCGCGCCGCCGGCCGCGAGCGTCGCCTCCAGCCAGGATTGCTGATCACGCTCGAGCGGCAGGCCGGAATTCACCAGCGATGCATTAAGTATTATGAACAGGCAGCCGTCGTGCCTGAATGCGTAGAAGTCCCTGCCAAAGGTCTCCCGATACTTTTGCACGGTAGCTTCCGTCACGACGCCGGCCGGCATCCAGGATACGGGCTTGTCACCAACATCGTGGTTGCCTGGCGTCAGATGGAGCGGACATTCGACAACCGCACTCAATTCGAAGAACGCCTGCGCTGCGTCGCCGTAAATCTCCTGATCGGGTACCGGATGGACCATATCGCCCAGATGGACGATGAAAGCAGGGTCCATCTGCCTGGCTTTTGCGAACACATGCCGGCTGCGCCGATTGGCAAGTTTGTTGCTCGGCCACGGTGAAGAAGAGCCTGCCTCTTCGTGATTCACATGCGTGTCGCTGATGATCAGGAAGCTGAACAAGCGCGCGCCGAGTTTCTTGGCGGTACCGGCCGACGCCTGACGCAGGCTGGTTGCTTCGTGGTTACCCATCGCTTTATCCTCAGCTGCCCGACAGGCTGTGCGCCACGGAGAAGAATATGTCCTTCCAGCTCTCGGGCTTGTTCTTGAGTGCACCGCGCTCATGCAGGAACCCGGCGTATTTCATGAACCCCTGCGGAACGGTGGTGAAGACGTTGGTTTCATCGTTCAACGCAGCCAGCAGCAGATCCTCGGAAAGTGATGTTCCCGTCATCTCCTTGTAAATCCTGGCGGTTGCCGGCTTGTCGCGATTGATAAATTCCATGGCTTCACTCACCGCCGAGGCGACCACTTCCACAAGCTTGGGATTGCCGTTGTAAAAGGCCTCGCTTGTGTAGAGTGCCACGTTCGTCGTCGAACCGAGGACATCATGAGAGCTCACCACCTTGTGGATGCCGGGATGGGCAAGCTCCTGTTCGACAAAGGGAGAACTGGTGATATGGGCCGTGATCTCGGTGCCACCGCTCATCAGAGCAGTCGCGGCATCGGGATGCGGCATCGACACCGTGAGCGTGTCGAGCTGGCTGAAGCCGTCCTGACCGAAGGTCGCAGCCGATGCCATCTGCAGAAAGGCAGCCTGAACCGAAACCTTCACGGCCGGCAATGCAATCTTGTCACTTGCCGACAGGTCTTTCAGGGTTTTTATCTGCGGTTTGTTGATTGTCATCACGAGCGGTATCGAGCCCAACGAAACCAGCCCCTTTACGTTCAGAGAGCCTTTTGTCTTGTCCCAGATGGTCAGGAGCGGCGTGACGCCGGCTGCAGCGATATCGAGATTGCCGGAAACCAGCGCCTCGTTCATGGTCGTGCCGCCACTGAAGGTACTCCATTCGACATCCAAGTCGGGAATGCCCATTTCCGCAGCCTTCTTCGTGATCAGCTCCTGTTGCTGGGTGACCATGAGCGGAAGGGAGGCAAAGCCATATTGCTGCGCGATACGCAGGGTCTCGGCTTGCGCCAGTTGGCCGGTTAGTATCAAGCTTCCGACCGTCAACCCGAAAAGCCGGGTTAGTGTTTTTGTTAGTCCTTGCATGACCTTTTCCTCCCTAAGGCTAGCGTGATTGGCTATGCTGCCGCTTCGATCTCCCGGCGGCGAGCGCTCCTCAGACGTTCAAGCGGAAATCGCGACGACAGGACAAATTCATCCAGAGCAAGCGAGGCGGCTGCGCTGCGGAGATCGATCTCGCAACTGGCGAGAAGCGAACCGGCATCTTCCCTGGCTCCGTCTTGAGCCCCCTCCAGGAAAGCAGGGTGCTTCCCGACCGGGCCCGCCAGCAAGATCCGCGCCGGGTCCAGCGTAACCTTGAGAACCCTCACCGCCTCACCAAATCGCCGTCCTGCCTCGCGAAGTGCCTTATGCGCCGTCTCCTCCCCGGCGTCAGCACGCGAGAGCAACTCCGTCAGAAGCGGGCGGTAGCGCTGGAATTCCTCGGCGGTCGCGACTTGGCTGCGGATTTCGCCCAAATCGGCCAACGCCGCCCACCCGGATGCGACTGTATTGAGGCAGCCCCGCGACCCGCAGGAGCACACACGATTTTTGTCGCCCATGGGAGCGTGGCCGAACTGCCCGACATTCAACGTCGCTCCTTTTGCGATCCGCCCGTCGATCAGAACGCCGCAACCGATGCCGAACCCGATATGGAAGAGCAGAGCATCCTGCATGCTTTTTTCCGCGACCCGCCATTCTGCAGCGAGCAGCGTGTTGGCGGTACCGTCAACGACAGCGGGAACTCCGAGCGAGCTCTCGACGGCCCGAGCGAGCTCGATCTGCGCCCACCCCAGATAAGGGGCCTCCACGAGTACCCCCCGCTGGCGATCGACTTGGCCGGTTGTGGCAATGCCGACCCCCAGGACCCGTAACGGATCCACACCGGCCGCACGCATCTGCCGGCGCGCGCACTCTATAAATTCGAGTACGGTGCCTTCACCGTCCAGTGCCGTAACGTGCTTGAGCGCATCACAGGCAACCTGCCGTCCGCAAAGGTCGGAAAGCGTAACAGATTGCTCAAGAGCATTGATAACGAATCCCAGCACGTAGCCGCCACGCGAATTGACGCGCAGCTCCGCCGCCGGTCGGCCCGGCGACTCGGAACGGATCATGCGCCCCTCCCCCTCATCAATCAGCCCGACTTCGTGCAATTCCTTGACGATCCTGACGACAGCCATCAGCGAGAGGCCCAGGTGCTGGGCCAATTCCGGCCTGGACCGCGCGTCGCCCAGCATCAACTCGGTCAGAACCCGGCTGCGATTAAAACGGCGAAGGTCGTTGGCGCTGACGGCATGCATATTAATAACTCCCTGTTAGTTATTAATTCATCCATCAGCTTTTGAGTCAAGCTAATTGTGGAGGTGTGGCGCGGGGCATGCGCAAAACGAAATCGCGGTCAGACTTTTGGATGATGCCCCCAATGGCCATGCCTTGGTCGGATATCGGCACAACTTGGTGCTCTGCCTCCAGAGCGCCACTGGCCCGACGAAATACCCGGCGACGCCGCACGTTCCGGCAGGCGCGGGCTCGCCTATCCCGCCCGCCAATATTTAACTTGAATAATCTACGCGCGTAGAATATTGGGCTGGGCAATCGTGGTAGGGGCCGGATACCGGCAGCTCAATCCCAGGGAGGCCCGATGAGCACCTTTTCTCCGTCTATGGACTTGCAAGACGATCACCATGCGGCGCAGGAGCGCCTGTCCACACAGGAAGGTCGCCGTGACTTTTGGCGCGCGACCTTCTCCTGCTGGTTGGGCACCACCATGGAATACGCCGATTTTGCCCTTTATGGCCTGGCGGCCGGCATCATTTTCGGCGACGTCTTTTTCCCGGAAGCCACGCCGGTCATGGCGCTGCTTTCCAGTTTCGCCGCCTATTCGGTCGGCTTTGTCGCCCGCCCCATCGGTGCCCTTTTGTTCGGCTGGATCGGCGACCGCCACGGCCGCAAGGTGGTTATGGTCGCTACCATCGCCCTGATGGGACTTTCCACCACCCTGATCGGCCTGATTCCAAGTTACGCTCAGATCGGCGTCTGGGCACCGACATGCCTGGTTATCCTGCGCTTTGCCCAAGGATTGGGTGCCGGCGCGGAGCTTTCCGGTGGCACCGTCATGTTGGGCGAATACGCGCCGGTAAAGCGCCGGGGACTGGTTTCCTCCATAATCGCCCTCGGCTCCAACAGCGGAACGCTGTTGGCATCGCTGGTGTGGCTGATCGTGCTGCAAATGGACAAAGAGAGCCTCATGAGCTGGGGCTGGCGCATTCCGTTCCTCGGCAGCATGCTGATTGCTGCGGCCGCCTTGTTCATCCGCCGTCACATGCGCGAAACGCCGGTGTTCGAACGCCAGAAGGCCCAGTTGCAGGCGGAACGGGAGGAAGCGCTCAGGCGCGGGCAGGAAACGCATAAACAGGACACCCGCAGCTTCTGGCAGCGCACCAGGGCATTCTGGATCATGGTCGGTCTGCGCATAGGCGAGAACGGCCCTTCCTACCTGGCCCAGGGCTTCATCATCGGATACGTGGCCAAGGTGCTGATGGTCGACAAGTCCGTGCCGACCGTTGCGGTATTCATCGCTTCGATCCTGGGGTTCGCCATTATTCCGCTGGCCGGCTGGCTCTCGGACCGTTTCGGCCGCCGCATCGTCTATCGCTGGTTCTGCCTGCTGCTGATCATCTACGCGTTCCCGGCATTCATGCTGCTGGACAGCCGTGAGCCATGGATCGTCATTCCGACCATCATCACCGGCATGGGGCTTGCCTCGCTGGGCATCTTCGGCGTGCAGGCCGCCTGGGGCGTGGAGCTGTTCGGCGTGACCAACCGCTATACCAAGATGGCGTTTGCCAAGGAATTGGGCTCCATCCTCTCGGGCGGCACGGCGCCGCTGGTGGCGTCTGCCCTTTTGTCGTTCACCGGCCACTGGTGGCCCATCGCTGCCTATTTCGCACTGATGGCGGGGATCGGGTTTGTCACCACCTTCTTTGCGCCGGAGACCCGCGGGAGGGATCTCAACCTGCCTGAAGACGCGATTTGATCGGAATTCGACGTGGAGCGGCCCGTTTTCCGCCAAGGATTTTCGGGCCGCAACGTCTTATGCTGTCCGGCAATCCTTGATTCCGTCGTTGATGTGACAAGCAGCCCATGACCCGATCCCCTCCCCGGCGCATAACACGTGCCGAAGTCGCCAAGGAAGCCGGCACGTCGGTGGCGGTGGTCAGCTATGTCATCAACAACGGCCCACGCCCGGTGGCGGATGCCACCCGGCACCGGGTGCTGGCGGCGATCAAGAAAACCGGCTACCGCCCCAACGGCATCGCCCGGGCGCTGGCTTCGGGCAGCACGCAGACCTATGGCCTCGTGGTGCCCAACATCGCCAACCCGTTTATTGCGTCGATGGCCCATGCCCTGCAACGGGAAGCCTTCGCCGACGGCAAGGTGCTGCTTCTGGGCGATTCGGGCGACGAACGCGAGCGCGAACGCGAGCTGATCAACAACCTGCTGCAACGCCAGGTCGACGGGCTGATCTACACCAGCGTGGACCGTCATCCCTATATCGACCTGATCCGGGCGAATGGCACCCCGTGCGTCATGCTGGACCAGGTCAACCTCGGGCTGGACGTCAGCATGATCCACGTCAATGAAGAGCAAGCCGCCTATCAGGTGACCCGGCATCTTACCGGGCACGGCTACCGGGGTATCGGCATCATTTGTGGCCCGCGCGAGATGCTCAATACCCAGGATCGTATTCGCGGCTGGCAACAGGCATTGGAAGAGGACCGGCAGGAAGTGAATCCGGCGTGGATCTTTTCCACGGACTACACCCGCGCGGGTGGCTATGAGGCCGCCCGCCGCATGTTGGCCGGCCCCATGCCGCGCGCCCTTTTCGCCACCAACGAGCAGCAGGCGATAGGCTGCCTGCGTGCGCTGGCGGAACATGGGTTACGGGTGCCGCAGGATCTGGCCCTGGTCAGCTTTAACAGCACCGAGCAATCCCTCTACACCGTTCCGTCGCTGACTGCCGTGCGCCAGCCGATAGAGAACATGGCCCGTGCAGCAATCGACATGCTGAAGAACTGGGATGGGGAAATCCGTCATACCGAATTCAAGTTCGATTTGCAGGTGGGCGAGTCGTGCGGCTGTTCTGGACATGAACCATCAAGCTGACAAAAGTGAACCTATGCGTGTGATCATCGACTGCGATCCGGGAAACGGCATCGCCGGTGCCAATGTGGATGACGGCCTGGCGCTGGCATTGGCCTTCGCCGCGCCGCAGATCTCATTGGAGATGATCACGACGGTGGCCGGCAACACGCCGAGCGAAGTCGGTTATGCGGTGGCTTGCGATCTGGTGCGGCGGTTGGAGAAGTCACTGCCGGTCTGGCGCGGCGCATCCCGTGCGCTGCTGGAGCCCCCTGCGCCATGGCGTGAACGGCTCGATCATGGCGTCGATCGACATGGGTTGCACAAGCTGTGGGACGATGTTCAAGCGCCGCAGCCATGCCCCGGTTCCGCGCCCATGGCCCCCTACGCCATGGGCGAGTTGATCTGCAACAACCCCGGCGAAATCACGTTGGTGGCAACCGGGCCGCTGACCAACGTTGCACTGGCGCTTCAGCTCTATCCGCAGATGATAGGCGCAGTAAAGCGCATCGTGATCATGGGCGGCGCGTTCCACGTTCCCGGTTATCTCAAGGACACCAACTTCGGCATCGATCCCGAGGCGGCGCATGCGGTGTTGACCAGCGGCGCGCCCATCACCCTGGTGCCCATGGACGTGACGACGCAAACCCAGATGGTGCACGCCGATCTCGACCGGCTCACCCAGTATAAGAGCGTTCTCGGCAGCTATCTGGAGCAAACCATGCGGCCATGGATCGATTACTCCATGCGCACCCGCAATTTGCCGGGATGCTGGATCCATGATGCCTTGACCATCGCCTGGCTGCTCGATCCCTCATTGACCACCGGAATCGACGACTTTGTGGACGTCGCGTTGGAAGGCGTAGCTCGTGGCATGACCTGCCGCTACGGGCGCGATAACCTGCGGCTCGATGTCGGGGTGTCGGCACCGCAGGGTGCGCCGGTTCACATCCTGCAAACCGTGGACAATCAGAGGCTGCTTTCCCTGATTGAACACCATATTCAACGCTGTGCGTAGCCGCTGTCGATGATCTTCAGTGCAGTGAAAGAAACGCACCGGCTATCTGCCGGAGGCGTGCCCTGCCAAAACTGGCGAAATGCCCGCCATGCACGATTGTCACCGGCAGACGCATAAGCCGTTCCAATGAACGGCGGTAGTCGTTGAGATCGGAATGAAAGGTATCCGTCACCAATTCCCCGTCATAGACGATGTCGCCGGCGATCAAGGTGCCGGTCGCCTCTTCATAGAGAGCGATGCCACCCGGTGAATGCCCCGGCGTATGGATGACGACAAGGCGCCGATCGCCGAGGTCGATCGTGTCGCCGTCGACAAGCAGCTTCGTCGCCGGTGCCGGTTTTACGCGATAGGCATTCGTATCCCATCCTTCAGGCGGTGCGATGAACATGGCCTCGTCCGCATAACCGGCAGCCAGCGTCCATTCCGGTCTCGGATCGGCAAGGATTTCCGCTTCGGCGGCGTGAATCCAGCGCTCCTCGAATTCGTGGTGGCTGCCGATATGATCGAAATGCGCATGGCTGGCCACGCAGACCAGCGGCTTTTCGCCCCGCAGCATCGGCACATTGGCGCGCAACGAAAAATGCCCGAGGCCGGTATCGACCAGAAGATCGAAGTCGCGGCCGCTGACGTGCCACATGTTGCAGCGGAAGAAGGGCTTGATCCAGGGCTCGTGGATCAGGCTTATGCCATCCGCGAACCGGACGACCTCATACCAGTCCTTCTGTGCGATCACGGCCATGATGTCCCTATTCCTGCAGCAGGCCGATGTGACGCGGCTCGGCATGCACTTCGACACGCTCGCCGATCCTGACCGGCATGTCGACAGGAAGTTTCAGCAGGATATCCCCGCCGCTTCCTGTTCGCACCACTGCCTTGCGATAGCTGCCTTGGAACACGCTTTCTGCGACCTCGCCGGAGCCGAGCGAGACACGACCCGATGGCGCGGTTCCCAGCCTTAAGTTCTCGGGTCGCACGGTCAGGGTCGCCTTGCCCTTGCGGATGCCCGGCCGGTCGAGCGCCAGCGTGCCGAGCGCCGTGCGCAAGGTCGCGGTCGTGCCCGATATCTCGGTCACCTCGGCGTCGATAAGCGTGTTCTCGCCCATGAATGTGGCGCTGAAACGGGTGGAGGGCTGTGTATAGACGCGTTCAGGGTTTCCCTGATCGACGATACGGCCATCCTGCATGACCAGTAGCAGGTCGGCCAGCGCCATGGCTTCCTCCTGATCGTGGGTGACGTGGACGAAGGCGGTGCCGACCCGCTTCTGGATCGCCTTCAGCTCTTCCTGCATCTGCCGGCGCAGCCCGAGGTCGAGCGCCCCCAGAGGCTCGTCGAGCAGCAGAAGCCTCGGCTTCATCACCAGCGCGCGGGCCAGCGCGACGCGCTGACGCTGGCCTCCGGACAATTGATGCGGCCTCTTGTCCAGCACTTGCTTCAGTCCGACCAGCGCCAGCGTTTCGCGGGCCAATCGCTGGCGCTCGGCTTTCGCCACGCCGTTCATGCGCAGGCCGAAGGCAACATTGGCACCGACGCTCATATGCGGAAACAAGGCATAGTCCTGAAACACGGTGGTGGTCGGGCGCTTGGCCGGCGGCATATGGGTGCAATCCCGGCCATCGATCAGCACTGCACCGTTCGTCGGTTGCAGGAAGCCGCCGAGGATGGACAAAAGCGTGGTCTTGCCTGAGCCCGACGGACCCAGCAGCACGACATATTCGCCGGGCTGGATGTCGAGCGACAGCTCATGCAGCACCGTCAGCGCGCCGAAGGCATGGGACAGATTGCGGATCGAGACGACCGGGGCGCTCATGATTTCTTCTTTCCTTTGCCGAAGATCGCCAGTTCGGCCAGCACGACCATCAGGATCGAGACGCCGAACACCACCGCTCCGATGGCGTTTGCCTTGGGGTTGAGGCCGGAGCGCAGCAGCGTCCATATCTCGACCGGCAGCGTCGTCTCGAAGCGGGTGAGCAGGAAGGCGATCAGGAACTCGTCCCACGACAGGGTGAGCGAAAGGACGAAGCTCGCCAGCAGCGCCGGCCACAGAACTGGCGCGACAACCAGCGACAGCACCTGCCATTCACGTGCGCCAAGGTCGCGGGCAGCCTGCTCCAGCCGGATGATGTTATCGCTCATCTGGCTGTAGAGGATGGCGAAGCACAGCGGCAGGTTGATCACCACATGGCCGATACCGACCGCTAACAGCGATTTGGGCACGCCGGCCCAATTGAACAGCACCACCAATCCCATGCCGATGATGAGATAACTGACCGACAGCGGCGCGATCAAAAGGGCGCGGATCGCCCCGCCGAGGCGGCCTCTCATGCGTGCGCAGCCATAGGCGGCAAGGAAGCCGAGCAGCACAGCGACCGCCGAGGAGACCACGCCGACGACAACCGAGTTGACCATCGCGCCGGTGAATTTGGAATCGCCCAGCACCTCGCCGTACCAACGCAGCGACGGCCCGGTGAAAGGCGGCAGCGGGAAGCGGCTGGCCTGGAAGGAGAACAGCACCAGCACCACGATCGGCAGGTAGATGAAGCCGTAGGCGACAAGCGCATAGAGGCCGGCGATCAGGTCGAGGAAGCGCTTCATGGCGTCATGTCCGCTCCAGCTTGAGCCAGCGCGAGCAGGCGAGATAGACGATGGAGATGACGATCATCAGGATCAGCGACAAAGCGGCGGCCAGCGGCAGGTCGGCACGTCGGCCGATCTGCTGGATGATGAGTTGCGGCATCAACAGTTCGTTCGAACCGCCTAACAGTTGCGGCGTCACATAATCGCCTATCGCCAGCACGAAGGCCAGGAACGCCCCGACTATGATGCCGGGCAGCGTCAGCGGCAGCACGACATGCAGGAAAGTCTGCAAACCGCTGGCGCCGAGATCGGCCGCCGCCTTGCGGTAGCTTGGGCTCAATTGCCGGAAATTGGCATAGATGGTGAGCGTCAACAGCATGATGAAGAAATGGATGAAGCCGATCACCGTCGCGGTGCGGGTATTGGCCAGTTGCAGCGGCTGGTCGAGCAGGCCGCTCGCCAGCAGTGCCCGGTTGACGACGCCACGCTCGGCCAGAAGCAGCAGCCAGCTATAGGAGCGCACCACATAGGAGGTCCAGAACGGCAGGATGGTCAGCATAAGTGCCACCCGCTGCCAGCGCTCCGGCACGCGCTCGGCCAGCACCCAGGCCAGCGGATAGGCAACCACCACGGATATGCCCGTAACCACCAGCGTCACCTCCAGCGAGTTGACCAGCGCCCGTATATAGCTCGGCTGGGTCAGGAAGTGCCGGTAGTTGTCGAACGAAAGCCCGCCGCCGCCGGTAAAGGAGGCGACGGCCATCGCAATCAGCGGAACCAGAAAAAACAGCGCCGTGAACAGTACCGCCGGGCCGACCAGCAAAACCATATGCCAGTTGATCTTGGAACCGGTCATCGCAGTCTCGTGACCTCGACAAAAGATTGTATCAGGATGCCCGCGGCAGGAAGATGCTCCTGCCGCGAAGGTGCGCCGGAAACCGTGCCTGCCTCAGTTGGCCTGCAGCACGTCGTTCCACAGATCCTGCATCTTCTTGTCTAGATCCGCGTCAGGGGCGGGATAGCGGTTCGAAGCCGCCAGATCCTTCGCCTGCTGCTCCGACGAGAATTTGAGCGTCGCCTTCTGCTCGTCGTTCAGCGCCGCATTCTTCTGTGCCGGCATGCCCCAGTAACAGGACGACGTGGCAAGCGCCGCCTGCCCTTCGGGGCTCAGCACATGCTGGACAAACTTCAGCGCCAGATCGGCCTTCTTGCTGTCCTTGAGGATGGCCAGCGACTGCGTCCACAGGATGCCGCCTTCCTCGGGGATGACGAAATCGAGATCCGGGTTTTCGGCATGCAGGCCGGCCGTCACCCATTCGCCGGCGCCGACCACGACGTCCACCTCACCGGTGGCAAGCGCGGTCTGGCTGGCCGAAACCTCGCCGACCAGCTTGGAATTGGCCTTGAGCTTCAGCATCAGGTCCTTGACCGGAGCCAGCGTTGCTTCACTGAGATCTTTGGTCGGTGTGCCGGTCGCCACCGAGGCCATGCCGAGCACCGGCAGGTAGTAGTCATAGATGGCAATGCGACCCTTGAACTTGGGATCGGTGAGCTTCTCCAGCGTCGAGACATCTTCGGCCGAGAATGCCTTGCTGTTGTAGGAGATGGCGTTGAAGCCCCATTTCTCCGTCACCGCGTAGCGCTTGCCGTCGAGCACCAGAATGTCGTCCATGCGCACTTCGGCGAACTGGTCGGCGAGCGGCAGGCTGTCGTCGGCAAGCGGCAGGAAACGCTCCTGGGCGATACGCTGCACGTCGATGGAATCGATGACCATCACGTCCCAATCGCCCGGTTGCGACTGGTCGAGAATTGAAAGCCCGGCACCGGTGCCCTCGTAGACCTTGAGGTTGACCTTGGCATCGTTGGCCTTTTCGAAAGGCTCGATGAGGGCCGGATCGGTGTTGTCGCACCATACAAGAGCATTGAGCTCCTCCGCCGCCTGGGCCGGCGAAAACGCCAGGACGGAAACCGAAAAGGCAAGCAGGCCCCATCCGGCCGCGAATGAAGATCGTTCGTTAGACATCGGTTCCTCCCTGTCCAATTTCCGAAATCGCATCCTGAAAAAATATGAATTGCCTTCAAAAATGAGTCAATTCATATTTACCCGGCGATGACCGGATTGAGGCAAAGGCAGAAGATCGACAGGGACCGCCGTATCGTCGAGGCGGCAGCGCGGCTGTTTCGCGAATTCGGCTTCGAGGGCGTGAAGATCGAGACCATCGCCGAGCAGGCCGGCGTCTCGGTCGGCACCATCTACAACTACTACGAAAGCAAGGGCGACGTGCTGATCGCCGTCGTCTCCCTGGAGGTGAACGAGGTCATCAGCGCGGGCGAGAGCGTCCTTACCAGGCCGCCCGCCCGGGCGGCCGATGCGGTCGATGCGCTGTTCGACATCTATCTGCGGCACTCCCTGCATTACCTCAGCAAGGAGATGTGGCGCGCCGCCATGTCGATGTCGATCCTGCATCCGGAATCGCGGCTAGGTCGTCACTACGGCCAACTTGACGAAAAGCTTTGCCAGCAGGTTTGCCGGCTTCTGGCCAAGCTCAAACGGCAAGGCTCCATCGGCGGTGCCATCGATGTCGAGGTCACCGGGCGCATCCTGTTCAACACCATGAACATGTCGTTCATGAACTTCGTGAAGGAAGATGCGATGGATGTTGAAACCGTGATCGAGGCTGTCCGGAGGCAATCAGAAACGATGATGACGCTGGGCGGATAGATAGCACCCGAAAGAGCCTGATGGCCCTATTTGCAGGGCTTCTGTGTCGTCATGCCTTGCCCTTGGCGATCGGAACCATCACAAAATCGAAGGCCGAGCGCCATTCGGTATCGCCGCCGATGCGTTCGAACGGCGCGACCAGCGTTTCCTTGACACCGAAGACGGTGTCGTCCCCGATATAGGCGTCATCGCCCACGAATGTATGGGTGATGATCGTCTCATGCCCCGGCGCCGTGACCTTGAAATGCATATGCGCCGGCCGATAGGGATGACGCCCGAGCTGGCCCAGCATCTTGCCCACCGGCCCGTCGTCGGGGATCGGATAGCTGACCGGCTTGATCCCGATATAGCGATAGGCGCCGTCCGCCCCGGTGATGAAGCGGCCGCGATTGTTCCATTTCGGCTGGATGCCCGGCTGCTGCACATCGTAGAACCCTTCGGCATTGTCGCTCCAGACATCGACGCAGGCGCCCGCGATTGGATTGCCGTCAAGGTCGATCACCCGACCTTCGAAGGTGCAGCTCTCGCCCTTGCCGTCCAGCGAGATCGTGTCGCCCATTTCGCGGATCGGAGCTCCCTCGACATAGAACGGGCCGAACACCGTATTTTCTGTCGCGCCGGGTGGCCGGCGGTTGTTGATGGCATCGACCAGCATCGAAAAGCCCAAAGTGTCGGAGAGCAGGATGAACTCCTGCCGCTCGGCCGAGCAGATCTTTCCGGTTGCTGTCAGGAATTCGATGGCCAGATCCCATTCCTGCTGGGTCAGCTCAATCTCATTGGCAAAGGCGTGCAGATGCCGGACAAGGCTGGCCATTACCTGCCGCAGGCGCGGATTGGCGGCCTCACCCATCCGGGCGTTCACGGCCTCGGCCGAATTCGCTTCGGTGAAAAATTCTGCCATCGGTTTCTTCCCTTGAACGATATGAGCCGAATCTGGTGCCCGGTTCTCAGCGGAGGGCCAGACGCGCGGCGAACCAGTCGGCCACCAGCGTTGTCCGGTCAAAACTGTGATTATAGATGGTGTGGTCTCCATCGGGCCAGGTCTTCAAGGTAGCCTCGCCGGTGGCGGCCTCCAGAAACGGCTGCTGGTCGGGCAGGTTCACCAGTGGGTCGGCGCCCCCGTGTAGGACCAACAGCGGGCAATCGATGCGCATGGCCGTCGGATCGAAGCGCAGCCGCGCGAAGTTGGCCTCGAGGGCGTCACGGTCCTCGGTGCCCAGCATCGCCGCCGACTGTTCGAACGCCGAGCGGAAAGGCAGGATGCCCGGCGTCGCGAACGAGCCATTGACGCAGCAGGCCGCGATCCGCTTGTCGTGCGCTGCGGTTCGCGCCGCCCACAACCCGCCATAGCTGTTGCCCCAGATGCCGGGCGTCCCCAGCGTCGGATCGTCCAGGATCACATCGATCCAGGCGCTGTAGGCGGCGTCGGTATCGACATCGAGGTAGATCCCCTGCTCCATCCGGGTCTCGCCCTGCCCAGGCCCTTCGACCAGAAGGGTCGCGAGATTGCGCCGCGCCAGCGCGCGGGCTACCGGCAGATAGGCGATACCCCAGCCACTCTGGCCGCCGAACAGAACCACGGTTCCGGCGGCACGCGACGAAAGCGGGCGGACCAGCCAGCCGATCAGGCGCCTGTCGCCGAAAGAGGCTTCGCAGCGCGCGAAGGGCAGATCGCTGACCCGGCCCAGCGCATGGCAGACCGAGACCAGCTCGTCATAGAGCGCGCGCTTTTCCGGGACGTCGAAATTGAAGGCCATCTGCGCGAAGACAAGGGCGGCGATGGCGCGCTGCCGTTCTTCGGCCGCTGTGAACGCCAGGCCCTCCGTCTCGGCCCGGTCGGCCCTGCTCAGCCGCTCGCGCCCAAGCTGGGCTGCCACCTCGTGCCATGCTTCGCCCGCGCCGGTGCGGGCGAAGAGGGCAGTCGCGTCGGCGAAATCCATGCCGTAGTCCAGCAGCCGGGGCATCGACATGGCACGCTGATGCGCGGCATTGGCTTTTGCGATGGCCGTCTGGTCATCCTGCGTCATGCGGCGCTCACTTCAGGCATTTCAACGGGCCGACCGGCTTTCCAGCACAGCTTGGCACGCAGATCCTCTATCAGTCCCGGCAGTTGCGACAGTTCGGAAACTCCGCCAAAAAGCAGGAAATCAGGCCGCCGCAGATAGGCCGCGAAGCCGTTCTGCGAAAGGTAACGGAGCTGGTCACCGTCAATATCCTGCATGATCCCGGACTCTGTGTCCGTCTCGCCCACCAAGATCCAGCGACAGCCGAGGTCGTTCAGGAAAGCCCGCGCTGTCGCATCCAGTACATCCAAGGGGTCCTGGCGGCTGACGATCAGGAAGCCGCTGCCGGCCACATCGTCCATCCGGCCCTCACGCTCGCCCAGACGCACCCGCCCCTGCGGCGTCGGCGCGCCCGTGGCCGGGTGCAGTCGGCCATCGACTTCGGTGTGGACCACCCCCGTCTCGACCCGGGGGAATGCCGGCGGCGGCGGCATATTGCCCGAACGGAACATTGCGTTGCGCGCCGCGACCTTTTCCAGATCGTCCTCATTGGCCACCGCGCCCAACATGTTCGAGGTCTCGGTGATGACGGTCACATGGGGGCGACGCTCCGTCTCGTAGGTTTCCAGCAGCGCGGCATCGGCTTTGCCCGCCAGCACCAGATCCAGCTTCCACGCCAGGTTCGCGCCGTCGCGGATGCCCGAACAGGCGCCCTGCCCCATGTAAGGCATCATCGTATGGGCCGCGTCGCCGGCCAGAAGGACCCTGCCCTGCTTCCAGCATTTGGCGATCGCCGGGTCGAAGGTATAGACCACGTTGCGGATCGGCTTCACGTCGTCCAGCGTCAGGCCGTGCTGCTTCTTCAGCCAGCCGAGGCCGTTCTTGATGTCCTCCCAATGCGCGGTTTCCTCGCCGGGCAGCAGTCGGACCTCGAAGCGGACACGGGATTTGCCGATGGGGATGAACATATGGGCGCGCGCCGGGTCGCAATAGATCGCGCCTTTGGTGAACCGCCCGCCCAGATCGCGGACATATTCGGAATCGAGATTCAGCCAGCGCTCATGCTTGCCGTAGCTGAACCGCTCGATCCCCAGGCTGCGTCGCGTGAAGCTGTTCGCACCGTCGGCGCCGATCACGAAATCCACTTCGAAGCTGCGGATCTCCTCGGGCTGGTCGGGCGCGCCTTTCCACGCCCCTTCCCAGGGATGGGCTGAGACGGTGGCCGTTTCGCCGTCCTGCTCGATCCCGGTGACCTCCCAGCCACGCAGGAATTCGACATTAGGCAGCGCCTGCGCGCGCAGATACATCGCCTCTTCGATCTCGGGCTGGAATATGGCGATATGGGCGGGAAAGCCGCTGTTGTCGCCACGCCAGTCCATATCGATCAGCACATCGCCCCGATCGTCATAAAAGAAATACTGCTCCAGCGCCGAGGCGTCGCGCAGGGCATGTTCGATATCGCCGGCCGACTGCACCAGCCGCGCGGTTTCCCCGTCGATATGCGACAGGCGCGGCAGGCCATAGGCATCAGGCCATCTTTCGATGACGATCACCCTGTGCCCGGCCTGCCCCAGAAGCGACGCGGCGGTCAGGCCTGTCGGGCCGCAACCGATGATGGCGATATCGCGACGGTCCTTGCGATCCGCCATTCCTTCCGAAGATGTCATGTCTTCCTCCCTACAATTCGTTTCCTGTCCGGCTGCGCAAGCGGTCTGCCCGCCTCAGCCTTGCGGTCTTTCCCCGCGCCATGCGGCGCCAAGCAGCGCAAGGATCTGGTCGCGGTCGATCTCGCGCGGGTTCCAATAGGCGTTGCGCGTCGCGATCATGGCGGCGCGGGGCAGATCCGCTTCGGCCATGCCGATGTCGCGCAGCGCGACCGGCGCGCCCAATTTCCTGGCAAAGTCGTAGAGGCCCGCGCCGGCGGAGCCGTGCCCCAGCATTTCGGCAATCGGGCGCAGTTCCTCGCTCGCGACGGCTTCGTTGAAGCCGATGGCATGGGGCAGGATGATCGCATGGGTTTCGGCATGGGGCAGATCGAAAGACCCGCCCAGAACATGGCAAAGCTTGTGATGCAGCGACATGCCGACCGAGCCGAGCACCGTCCCGCACAGCCAGGCGCCGTAAAGCGCGTCGCCGCGCGCCGTCATGTCGCGCGGCGCGCCCTTGAGCACCGGCAACGCCCCGGTGAAGGCACGCAGCCCCTCGACCGCCATCAGGGTGGAAATCGGATTGCGGTCCTTCGCATAAAGCGCCTCGGCGGCATGGGCCATGGCGTTCAGCCCGCTTGTCACCGTCATTTGATAGGGCAGGCCCAGGCTAAGCTCGGGGTCGTAGATGATGGCCTCGGGCAGGATTGAGCCATCGCGCACGGTCGTCTTTTCGCCGTTCTGCGTCTGGCCCAGAATAGGGGTCGCCTCGGACCCGGCATAGGTGGTCGGAATGGCGATCTGCGGGGTGTCCAGCCGATAGGCGATGGCCTTCCCCAGCCCAACGGTCGAACCGCCACCGAAAGCCACCGTGCAATCAGCCCCGGCTGCCTGCATTGCCTCGAGCGCCTGCTCGGTGATCTCCACGGGCGTGTGCATGGCCGCCTTTGCGAAGACCCCCGCCGACAGCGCGCCGAGCGCGCCAGACAGGCGCCCGGCATCCTCGGCCTGCTGCGGCGTCGACAGCACCAGCGCGTGCCTGCAATCGAGAGCCTGGACGACCTCCGCCACCCGCTCCAGCGCGCCCGCACCGAAGACGATCCGCGCCGGCGAGCCCTGATAGATGAAGTTGCGAATGTCCATGCTGCCTCCCTGGCGGCGGGCCTCGCCGCCACGCGGCCTCCCGTACCGCTTACTCAGGGGTAGTTATGACAGGGCTTGCATGATACCATCAAATGATAAGATTCAAATTTAGAATACCGGATTGGTATGCAAATAGCGCCGCATCACCTCGTTCAGATCTGGGCCATCGTCGAAGCCGGCGGGATGACCGAGGCCGCGGCACTGGTGGGTGCCACCCAGCCCGGCCTGTCGCGAACCGTCGCCTATCTGGAAAAGCGGCTGAAAGAACCACTGTTCGTGCGTGGCCGCCGGCCGCTGGAGCCGACGCCGCTGGGGCGCGATCTGGCCGAGCAGGGGGCGGCGGTCCGCCACGCGATGCAGCGGGCGCAAAACGCGGTCGAAGCCTTTACGCGCGGCGAACGGGGGACGGTGCGCATCGGTGGCACGCCGTTTTTCATGGATGCCCTGATTTCCGCGATGATCGGCGATTTCCAGAAGCGCCGGCCGAATGTCCGCATCACCCAGACCTATGGCTATACCGGCGATCTGGCCGCCAAGATCCGAGCCGGGCGGCTGGACCTGGCCGTCTGCCCGATCGAGGTCTTCGACGCGGAAAACGATCTGGGCTTCGAGGAGATCCTGCCGGGACGCAACGTCATCGCCTGCAGCGGCGCCCACCCGCTTTTGCGGGCCGGCCAGTTCCGGTCGACCGATGTGCTGAATTATTCGTGGATCGAACCGCCGCCCGGCAGCCCGCTCAGCGCGGACCTGCAAACCGCGCTTATCGGCCTCGGCGCCGACCGCGTGCGGATCAGCTATTCCGGCGCGTCCCTCGCCGGCATCCTCGAACATCTGCGCGCGTCAAACAGTTTGGCGGTACTGCCTTTCGGCGTCGTGTTCGCGCAGCGCAGATTTGGAGAGATCGCGGAACTGCCGCTGACGCTGGCCCATCCACCGCGCTCGCTCGGAGTGCTTCAGTCCAAGACGATGCCCCCCAGCCCGGCCGCGCTTCAACTGAAGATGCATCTGCTGGGTGAATTCTCGGTCCTGAAGGGCAAGATGGAAAAGGATCGTGGACCCGGTTGTGGCATGTCCGCCTGAGAACGAACCTGCACGATAGAACCCTTCATTTCTGCCGGCGGTATCCACTGCAGCTTGCCGGGCAAGCATTTCACCGCCCGGCACCCCGCCGATCACTGTCGCAGGCAAAGGCGGCAGGCTACTCACGCATGCCTGAATTGACCTCTTCTCCGATGTCTATGCAGAACAGGTCCTTGCCCATTTCGACCCGCCCGGAATAGTCCTGCCGAATCTCTGCCAACATCTCGTCGAGCGATGGCGGATCAGGCGGCATCTGGGTAATGTGCGTCAACACGGTAAGCTCCGCCTTGGCGGCACGAGCAATCCTATTTACATCCGAGGTGCTGGCCATGTGATCGACGATCCGCTGCAACTGCGGGTGCGCGGCAATTGTCGAGGGCTTGAAACCGATCACCGCGTGCAGCAGCAGGCCGGCTCCGGCGGCCTGTTGCGCCACTCTCTCGTCATAGCGGGTGTCGCCCGAAATGACCGCCACATGATCCTTGTATTCGATGCGGTAGCCATAGCTGGGAGTGATCAGCGCGCCGTGATCAACCGGAAAGGCAGTGATGCGCAGCCCGTCCTTGTCATAGACGAGTCCAGGCTCAATCTCGGTCACCTGGAATTTTGCGGCGGCGGGATCGAGGTCTTCGTCCTCGGCGCGGATTTCGATGTCGCGTGCCCAGGCAGCTTCAATCCCGCGAGCCAGTTCGGAGGACATCTCCGGACCGTAAAGAGCCAGCGGCACGGTCCGCCTGCCAAAGGCCGGCGGCAGCCAGCCCATCAGCATGACATCGGGCAGCCCCACCGTGTGGTCGGAATGCAGGTGGGTCAGCAGCACCGCATCGATACTGCCGATAGGAATGCCAAGCTGCCACAGCCGCTGGGTTACGCCACGGCCGGCATCCACCACCAGCTTTTGTCCACCCGCCTCGATCAGGGTCGAGGGACCGAAACGCTCGATCGTCGGGAACGGAGTGCCGGAGCCAAGGATCGTCACCCGCAAATTGTCGCCGCGATCCTGGCAGAAAGGCTCCGCAGCCATGGCCGCCTGCCCTAGCAGGACGCTGGCCGCAAAACACAAACTCCACTTTCTCATCTTCACTCCTCTATGTGAGATCTTCCGCGAAGAAAGGGGCATGGATCCCACGCATAAAGCCCCGTCCGCAGCATGCAGACGGCACTGCGAGCCATGAACTCATCGCGCGAATATGACATGCGGCGAGCCTCCCTTTTTCAAAGATAGCATACCGTCGCAGAGAGCGAATGTTGATCATATGACGGCGGGATAATATAATATTGAGTTATGAAAATCCTCAGCGAACACCTCGAAATCCTGGCGGCCATCATCGAGAAGGGCGGCCTGACCGAAGGCGCTGAAGAATTGGGCAAATCCCAGCCATCGGTATCGCGGACCATGGCCCTGCTGGAGGATCGGATAGGCCTGCCGTTGTTCGAGCCCGGGCGAAGGCCGCGGAAGCCGACGGAGATTGGGCGCGCTCTGGCGCGGCTGGGCCAGAAGATCCGCACCGCCAATCAAGAGGCAAGCCTTCTGGTGGACCGCTTCAGGCAGGGGCTTGCAGGAAGGTTGCGCGTCGCCGGATCCCCGATTTTCATGGACGGCGTGGTGGCGCGACTGCTGGCTGATTTTCAAACGCAGTTCCACGGCTTCCAGATCGACCAGACCTACGGCTATATCGACACGCTGGAACAGGGTATTCGCAATGGCGGGCTGGACCTGGCAATTCTTCCGCTGAACCCGCGCCAGGTGCCGGACGACATGGAGTTCCTGCCGCTCCTGCCCGGGCACAATGTGATCGCGTGCCGTGCCGGGCATCCGTTGACGCGCACCGCAAAGCCAAGCTTGGCGGAAACCGAAGCCTATCCCTGGGTGGCGCCCCCTGCGAACAGCCCTCTGCACAAGGACCTTTTGCGCATCCTCGATGCGATTGGCTGCGATAATTTCAACGTCAACTTTTCCGGCGGCACGCTGGCTTCGATAGAATCCGTTCTCGGCGGATCGGACTCCCTGTCAGTCTTGCCCTTTTCCGTCGTGTTCCTCTCTCGCGGTAGGCCACCGCTGGCAGCACTTCCATTGAAGATCGGACACCCCGACCGGCAACTCGGAATCCTGCGATCGAGAGCATCCCCCTGCCCGGTCGCAGCGGATCGTCTCGCAAAATTCCTGGTGGGACGCTGCCGCGAACTGGAGTTTCAAATGGAACTGCAGAAAAAATCCGGCAGTGACTGGCCTTCTCGACAACACAAATAGCGTGTCCGCTCACCACGCTTGCGGACAAGACAGTCGCGGTCGACCTGCCGGATTGATCTCAGACGCGCTCCAGCGCAACGGCGATGCCCTGGCCGACACCGATGCACATGGTGGCGAGCGCCAGCTTGCCGCCCTGCAGCTTCAGCTCCAGCGCGGCGGTGCCCGAAATGCGCGCGCCCGACATGCCGAGCGGATGGCCGAGCGCAATCGCCCCGCCATTCGGGTTCACATGCTCCGCATCCTCGGAGATTCCGAGGGTGCGGAGCACGGCGATGCCCTGGGAGGCGAAAGCTTCGTTGAGTTCGACGATATCGAAGGCGGACGGTGCGATACCCAGCCGCGCGCACAGCTTCTGCGTGGCCGGCGCCGGGCCGATGCCCATGATGCGCGGGGCGACACCGGCGGTCGCGCCGCCGAGGATGCGGGCAATCGGCATCAGACCATATTTCTTCGCGGCCGCTTCCGAAGCCACGATCAATGAGGCAGCGCCGTCATTGACGCCCGAGGCGTTACCGGCGGTCACCGTACCGCCCTCCTTCCTGAACGGCGTCGGCAGTCTGGCCAGCGTCTCGGCAGTAGTGCCGGCGCGCGGATGCTCATCCTTCGACACGACGACAGGATCGCCCTTGCGCTGCGCAATGGTCACCGGCACGATTTCCTGCGCCAGCCTGCCGTTCTCCTGAGCCGCAATGGCCTTCGCCTGGCTGCGGGCGGCAAAGGCGTCCTGATCAGCGCGGCTGACAGCAAAGTCCTCGGCCACGTTCTCGGCCGTCTCCGGCATGGAATCGACACCATACTGCTTCTTCATCAGCGGGTTGACGAAGCGCCAGCCGATGGTGGTGTCGTGGATCTCGGCATGGCGCGAGAAGGCCGTCTCGGCCTTGGGCATGACGAAGGGCGCACGGCTCATCGATTCCACACCGCCGGCGATCATCAGTTCAGCCTCGCCGGCCTTGATGGCGCGGGCGGCACTCATCACTGCATCCATGCCGGATCCGCACAACCGGTTGATGGTGGCACCGGGCACCACATTCGGCAGGCCGGCCAGCAGCAGCGCCATGCGCGCCACATTGCGGTTGTCCTCCCCGGCCTGGTTGGCGCAGCCATAGAGGACGTCGTCGACCGCTTCCCAGTCGACATTCGCGTTGCGCTCCATCAGCGCCTTCAGCGGCACCGCGCCGAGATCGTCGGCGCGGACGGCCGCGAGCTGTCCGCCGAAGCGGCCGATGGGCGTGCGGATATAATCGCAGATAAAGGCATCGGGCATTTCAGACCTCCGGAACGATCAGATCTTTGACGGCACCTTCGACCACCAGTTCGGCTTCGGTCAGCGCCTGCAATTCGTCGAAGCTGATGCCGGCAAGCTTTTCGCGCAGAACAAAGCGCGACGCAACGATGTCGATGACGGCAAGGCTGGTGTAGACGGTCGTCACGCAGCCGACCCCGGTCAGGGGCAGACGGCAGCGCTTCAGCAGCTTCGGTCTCCCGTCCTTGGTGGTGTGATCGGTGATGACGCAGACCCGCCTGGCGCCGTGCACCAGGTCCATGGCTCCGCCGACAGCCGGCACTGAACCCGGTCCGGTGCTCCAATTGGCCAGGTCGCCATTTTCGGCAATCTCGTAGGCGCCAAGGATGGCGACATCCAGATGGCCGCCGCGCACCATGGCAAAGCTGTCGGCGTGATGGAAGAAGGAGGCACCCGGATTGAGCGTGACGGCCTTCTTGCCGGCATTGATGAGGTCCCAATCCTCCGCGCCGACGGGCGGCGCCTCGCCGAAATCAAGGATACCATTCTCGGTGTGGTAGATCACCTCGCGGCCTTCCGGCTTGAACTTGGCGACCATCTCGGGAAAACCGATGCCGAGGTTCACATAGGCGCCGTCAGGAATGTCCTGCGCCGCGCGCCATGCGATCTGCGCATTCGTCAGCTTTACACTCATCCTTGGGCTCCTTCGCGCAACAGGGCCTCTTCCTGCTTCGGATCGGGCACTTCCACGATCCGGTCGACGAATATGCCCGGCGTTATGACATGCTCGGGATCGATTTCGCCCGGCTCCACGATCTGCCGCGCTTGCGCGATGGTGGTTGCGGCCGCGGTCGCCATCAGCGGCGAAAAATTCCGCGCTGCCATGTGGTAGGTGAGGTTGCCCTTGCGGTCGGCCAACTCAGCCTTGACTAAGGCGACATCGGCCTTGAGCCAGCGCTCCTGGACGTATTTCCTCCCGTCGAACTCGGCGACCGGCTTGCCCTCGGCGACCTGCGTGCCGTAGCTTGTCGGGGTGTAGAAGGCGGGAATGCCCGCGCCGCCGGCCCGGATGCGCTCGGCCAGCGTGCCCTGCGGCACCAGTTCCAGCCCAATCTCGCCAGCGAGATACTTGTCGGTGAATGCCTTCGGATCGCTCGAGCGCGGAAACGAGCAGATCATCCTGGCGACCATGCCGGCATAGATCATTGCCGCGATACCGATGGCACCGTTTCCAGCATTGTTGTTCACGACGGTCAATGCGTTCGGCGATCCGGTCTTCCTGTATCGCTCGACCAGTGCATGGATGAGCTCGATCGGTGCGCCCGAACCGCCGAAGCCGCCAATCATCACCACCATGCCGTCCCGGATGTCGGCAACCGCATCCTCAAGGTTCGGACTGATTTTGTTCATCGTCGACCTCACCCTTTCTGACTGGTGGCCCTGCCGACCGCAGCGGGACACCACTTGCGACTGGCCCATTCGCCAATCCTGCACCGCACCTAGAAAGTTCGTATTGCGAACATTTGTTTTATATGTAATACTTTGTGCATAGATATCGCCTGAGAGTCAACCCTCGGCGCGGCCCGCGGTCGCGCCTCAGGAAGCATTGCCCATGTCTGATGAAGCAACCGCACGCGACCATGTGAACTCGCTGGAACGCGGGCTCGGCGTCATGGAAATCCTCGCTGAACATTCTGGAGGGCTGACGCTCACCGAAACGGCCGAAAAGGCCGGGCTGACACGGGCCGGGGCACGCCGGTTTCTGCTGACGCTGGTCGCGACCGGCTATGCCACGCAGACCGGGCGCCAGTTCGCGCTCTCGCCGCGCCTCCTGTCGGTGGCACGCACCTGGTTGCAGGGCAAGTCGCTATGGGCCTTTGCCGAGCCCTTCATGCGCGACACTGCCGCAGCCTTGCAGGAATCCTGCTCCGCCACCGTCCTGTCCGGCGATGATGTCGTCTATGTCGCCCGCGTTGCCGGCCCGCGCATCATCAATCTGGAACTGCAGGTTGGTTCGCATCTGCCGGCCTATTGTACGGCCATGGGACGCGTACTGCTGTCGGGACAGAAGCCCGCGGAGGTCAAAGCATTGCTCGCACGCGCTGTGCTGGCGCCCAGAACGGACAAGACTGTAACGGACCCGACACGCGTTGCCGAAATGGTCGCCGCAGCGCGCCGGGAAGGCTATGCGATTGTCGACGAGGAACTGGAAATCGGCCTGCGCTCGATTGCGGTGCCGCTGCGCGACCGCTCCGGCGCCCTCGTCGCGGCCATCAACGTCTCGACCCAGTCCGCACGTCATTCCGTTGCCGAAATGAAGCGTGATTTCCTGCCGCTGTTGAAACAGACTGCGGCAAGGATAGAAGACTTTTTCGTGCAATAGCGCCCCATCCGTCTCGTTGAACAGAAGAAGGCAGCGCCTCGGGAAACCCTAAGGCTTAAACGTCCAGTCCCGGGCGTCACGGCGATGGTTCCAGTAAGCGGCGAAGCGACCGCCGGCCGCAATCAGCGCTTCGCGTTCGCCGGCCTCGACGATGCGCCCGTTTTCGACGAAGATGACGCGATCGGCGCGGGCGATCGTCTCCAGCCGGTGCGCCACCACCAGCACGGTGTGATGGCCGAAGCGGCTGAGCGCGGTCGCCACCGCCACCTCGTTCATGGTGTCGAGACCGCTGGTGGCTTCGTCCAGAAGCAGGATCGGCGCGTTCTTCAGGAGCGCGCGCGCTATGCTGACGCGCTGGCGCTCGCCGCCGGAAAGGTTGCCGCCGCCTTCGCCGACGGGCGCGTCCCAGCTTCCCAGCCGATCGACGATTTCGTCGACACAGGCGGCTTTTGCCGCCTCCACGAACTCCGCCTCGGTTGCGCCGGGGCGGGCAAGGCGGATGTTCTCGGCAATGCCGCCCTCGAACAGCTGGACGTTCTGGAACACGATGGAAAGCTGGTCCATCAGCGTCGATGGCTCATACGCCCTGACATCGTGTCCCCCGACACGGACCTCGCCCGTGGTGACGTCGTGCATGCGCGCGATCAGCGACAGGATGGTGCTTTTGCCCGAGCCGGACGGGCCGACCAGAGCCGTCATCCGGCCTTCCGGCACGGTGAAGGACACGCCGTCGAGAATATCGTTCCCATTGGCATGGAAATGCACATTGCGGAATTCGATGGCCGGCGCTTGCGGCTGCGCATCCTGCTGCGGCCTGGCCAGAGCCGGAACGTCAAGAATGGCAAGCGTGCGCTGCGCCGCCGCATGGGTGGATTCCAGCGCCGGAAACAGCTCCGACAGCGTGTTCAGCGGTTCGAGGAAACGCAGCACCACCACGATCAGCGCCACGGTTCGGGCGGCGTCCATGCTGCCCTGCGCATACATGAAGGCGAGGATGGCGATCATGGCAAGCAGCGTTGCCTGCATCGCCAGCGAGAACAGCAGGGTGCCGGGAATCGTGAACCAGATCAGGCGCAGGCCCGTTGCTTTCTGCGCCTCGATGGCCCCCCCGAGCGGCGTGCCGGTTGTGCCCGTGCGGCCGGCGGCGCGCAGCACGAGCTGGGCGCGCGCGAATTCATCGGTGCGCGCGGCGGCCTCGCCCGAAGCGGCGGCGAAATCGGCTTCGGCGCGGCGCAGGAAACGGCCGCCGGCCAGCAGCGCGCCGAACAGCAAGGGCACGGCGACCAGCGCCGCGACACCAAGCGGCCAGGCGACGAACAGCAGGCCAAATGCGATGGCCGGCGGCAGCGCGACCGAGATCAGGGTCTGCGTGCCCAGATTGACCGAACTGGCGAACAGCTCCGGCACTGCCCCTGCCAGCGCGCGCCGGGCCTTCGTCTGCTCCTCGGACCCGAACCAGCCGAGCGGCACGGAAAGCAGATGGTCGACGAGGCGCGCATTCATCGACGTCATCATGGCAAGGCCGAGATCGAAGGCACTGACGACCATGCGCCGTTCCAGCAGCCAGCCGGCCACCACGCATGCGGCGAGCGCGGCGAGCCACGGCAAGGCGGTGCGCGGCTCGGCCGAGAACAATCCCCCGAGCAGAGGCACCAGAAGCAGGGCGGATGCGGCCCTGAGCGTTGCGGCGATCAGGCCAAGGAGCGTGAACAGCGGAAGGCGCGCGCGTGCCTGCGGCGGGAACAGGGAAGCGACGGTCATGAGCCCTTCCTTTCGCCGGCCTGCCAGAGATCGCGATAGAGACCGGGCTGTTCCAGAAGTTCCTCATGGCGGCCGCGCTGGACGATGCGTCCTTCCTGCATGACTGCGATGCAGTCGGCATGGACGATTGTGTGGAGGCGATGCGCGACCACCAGAACTGTGCGCCTGCCGATGAGCGCGCCAAGTGCTTTCTGCACCAGATGCTCGGACTCGGGATCGGCGAAAGCCGTCGCCTCGTCGAGCACGAGGATGGGCGGATCTGCGAGAAGCGCGCGGGCAATGGACAGACGCTGGGCCTCACCGCCAGAAAGGCGCATCTCATCACCGACCATGCTGTCATAGCCGCGCGGCGCCGCCATAATCCGCTCATGGATCTGCGCGGCCCGGGCCGCGTCCTCGATCTCGGCCATCGAAGCGTCCGGTCTGGCGAGCGCAATGTTTTCCCTCACCGAGCCTTTCACCAGCCGCACGTCCTGAAAGACGAAGCCGACGCTGCGCTGCAACGCCTCCGGCGTCACATCTCGGATATCGATTTCCCTGTCGCCGGCGATCAGGCGGATCGCGCCTTCGGTCACGTCATGGAAGCGGCCCGGTAGACCGGCCAGCGTTGACTTGCCCGCGCCGCTCGGGCCGACCAGCGCGGTGAGCGTACCGGGCGCCAGCGTAAGGTCGATGGTCTTCAGTACCGGCTTGCGGGGCCGGTAGCCGAAGCTGACGCCGTCGAAGCGAAGGCCGAGCGGTTGTTGCGGAACATCGCCTGTCGAGCAGCTGCGGTCGAGCTCGGTTTCCTCCAGCAGGTCGCCGATCCGCCGGGCTGCCTGCTTCGCCTCTCGCATCGGCACGAAACCGTAGAGAACCGACGTGATCTGCGCACCGAAAGCCGTGCCCAGAAACAGGAACGGCAGAAGATCGGCGGCGTCCATGCGGCCGGAAACGATGCGCCAGCAGCCGGCAGTAACGATCAGCAGCAGAAAAGCCGGCGGCTGGATGGCAAGCTGGGCGGCAATCTTGCGCCCCGCCATCGGCCTCTGCCAGCCGTTGATGAACGCGGCCTGCCCTTCCAGCACGGAGCGCAGGGCGCGCCCATCGCCACCGAACACGCGCACCACCGGCAAGGCGTCGATGAAGGCGCCCGCCGCCGCATTGGCGCGCCTGGTCCAGTTCGCGTATTCGACCAGCTTGTCGGCCACGCCGCGCATCATGTTCGCAAACAGGAAGGCGAAGGCGACGAGCGGCAGGAACAGCAGGCCGGCAAGCGCGGCATCGACGGTGAACAGATAGGTGATGACCGCGACCGGCGTGACGATGCCGGCCACGACATCGGGCACCGCATGGGTGACCATGTAATGCAGCCGTCCCGCATCCTCCTGCACCGCCTGCTGGACGCTTGCGGCGTTGCGGTCCGTGAACCAGCCGAGCGGCAGCCGCGCCAGCTTGGCGACGATGGATTGCCTGAGCGTATGGCCGAAACGCGCATCGACCGCATGGAGCCACAGCATCAGCACCGCCGAGAGCATGGCCGCCGCGCCATAGAGGATGACGGCCCAGACGATCAGCGGCGAGAGGGCCTCCCACCTTGCCTCTCCGCCCAGCAGGCGGCGGCCGAGTTCGGCCAGCAGCACCAGGGGCGCAAGCTGCATCAGCGAGATGATGGCCTGCAACAGGCCGGCGGCGCGCAATTTCCAGCGAAGGGACTCCAGCAACTCCTGCCCGCGCTGCGAGCGCCAGCGGGGTTTCGGAGCGGCACCTTCGCGCGCCGCCATGTCCACCGGCACGGCTGGCGCTGGCCGACGGGGTACATCTCCCCCCTCCGACGCACCGCTCTCCTTGCGCAGCCGCATGGCCTTGCCCTTGATCCAGTAGGCGGCATGCTTGATATCGGCAAGCGGGAAGCCATGCGCCTGATTGAGCGTCGCGCGCAACATCTTGATCGCGGCGCTTTCCGCGGCGATCCACGCATACCAGTTCGACCAGTCGCGCGCGGGTACCGCCTCGGCCAGCGCATCGGTGCCGGGGCCGGTCCAGATTACTTCCGCGCCTGGATGCGGGCTGACGGGAATATCGCGATCCTCCGGCGAATGCGCCTGAAGGATCACCACGACGTCGGCTTCCGGCGGCAACACCTCGAGGATGGCGTTTATGGCCGGAATGGCGGCCGGGTCGCCCATCAGCAGGTAGCCCTGCGGCTTTTCCGGCGGCTCGAACTTGTGGAACATGTAGTAGGAAGCGGCGATGGTGTCGCCGGGCCGAGCCGCCATCGCCCAGGCCGAAGCCGGCCCCATGGGCTGGTGCAGCACGAAATCGAAGGTCACCTCGCCGGTCGCCGCATCCGGGTCCACCAGCGTGTAGCCGCGCTGGTGGACTTTGGCCGGATCGTTCGGGTCCGGCGCCCACAGCCGCACATAGCTGGCGGTGGGCGTCTCGCGACCGTCGATCATGGTTGGGGCCGAAAAACGGATGCGCCGGTAGCCGGGCGTCAGGTCCGTCACCGACAGCACCGTCATGATGTGGTCGGTGGCCCCGAAGGCCTTTATCATGGTTCGCTGGAAACGCGCGTTCATGGCCCGCTCCTCGACTTTGAGGTTCGGCTGCGAAACAGGGGCTTCATGCGTTCATACAAACCGGTGACGAGGCCCTACCAGCGAACCGAGGTTCCGATGCCCACCACCCGGCCGCGCCCAACATAGGCGGCGGTTCCGCTCTCTCCAGTCGGGCCGAGGGGCGAATAGTTGAAGGCGTAGGACAGCGGGCGCTCGTCGAGCAGATTGCGGCCGAACGCATAGATACGGAAGTTGTCCTTCTCCCAGCCGATCTCCGCGTTGACGATGTGGTAGGCGTCCATCTTGGTGAGGTTCTGGATGTCGGGATAGCGGGTGCCGACATACTGGTAGCTGCCGCGCACGGTGAACTCTCCCGGCAGGCCAACCGCATCCGCCGCAAAGCGATAAGAAAGGCCGACATTGGCGGAGAACGCCGGCACCTGCGGCACCTCGTTGCCTGCGAGCGCGCCCGCCGTTTGCGACGCCAGCGTCACATCGACGAGACGTGACTTGATCAACGCGCCGCCGACGGTCAGGTCCAGCCCGTCGGCGAGCGTGGCACCGACATTGGCTTCGACACCGTAGCTCTCGAAGTTCTGGTTGGTCATGAACGGCAGGAAGGTGATCGGATCGAATCCCACCAACTGCCCGTCCTTGACGTCGTTGTAGAAGATAGCGCCGCTGACATGCAGCCCGTCGGCAATCTCGGCCTTGGTCCCGATCTCATAGGTCCAGGAGGTGGCGGGCAAGAAAGGCTCGGAAGGCACCCCGTAGGCGGCATAGGCCGTGGTCTTTTCAAAGCCGCCGGAAGAGTAGCCGCGCGCGACCGAGACATAGCTCATCGCACGCTCGTTCCACTCATAGGAAAGCGCAAGGCGTCCCGTCACATAGGTGTCGCTGAAGTTCTTGTCCTGCTCGAACCTCGGCAGTGTTCCGGGAAAACCATTAGTGACATAGAGTGCGTCAAGCGTCTGGCGGTCATAGGCCACGCGCAACCCGCCGGACACGCTGAAGCCCTGCCCCAGCGGGGCGGTGGCATCCGCGAACGCCGCGACCGTCTGGCTGTCGATGCGGTTGTCGAAGGTGCCGTTCATGGTCGGCGCATAGGCGCCGACATCCTGGATGCGGTAGCTCTTGTAATCCGACCTGAAATAGCTTGCGCCGACCACCCACTGGATCGCAGAATCCTCATGCGAGTTGAGGCGAACCTCTTGATTGAAGATGCGCTCACGGTCGTTGAAATTCACCTTCTCGGCGGCGGGATCGTTGAAGAAGAAGATCGGCAGGCCGGTCACCCGGCTGAAAATGAAGGCGTCCGTGAAGTCGCCCGAATTGTGCAGCTTCACGTCCTGATAGCTGGTCGTCGACGTCAGGATAAACGGATCGAACTCCTTGGCGACCTTGATGGAGCCGTTGGCGATCTGCTGACGGTTCTCCGGCTGCACATCCGCGCCGCTTTGCGGAAAGTCGGGCGATTCCAGCAGCAGGAAGGCGGGGTTGTGCCGCGTTTCCTTCGAGAAGCCTCCGGTGATGTCGATGGTGAGCGTATCGTCCGGCGTGTAGCGGAGCGACCCCTTGCCCGCACCCAGCTTCGCGCCCCCTTCTTCCTTGCCGGAAATGGGATTGGAGACGTCCCCATCAAAATTCTGGAACCGCAGCGTGCCGCGACCGGCCAGTACGTTCTCCAGCAGCCAGCCGCCGGTGGTGCCTTCGATGAAGGCGTGGCCATCCGAGCCCACTTCGCTGCTGAGAATGGTTTCGCGCGTGCCGTCGGCCGGCCGGCTCACCACATTGATGGCGCCGGCGAAGGCGTTGCGGCCGAAAGTGGTGCCCTGCGGGCCTTTCAGCACCTCGACCCGCTCCATATCGAGGAAGGGAGCGCCGATGGCGGACAGCGTGGTCGGCACGCCGTCGACGGAAATGCCGATCACGCTGTCGAGCGAGTTCATCGCCGTGCCCAGCGTGCTGAGACCGCGCATGGTCATGTAGCTCTCGCCGAACCGGCCGAAATCCATGAAATTGGTGCCGGGCGTCTGCCGCGCGACGTCGGCGATCGGATCGAGCGACGCAGGGGGCACATTGCCCTGATCCAGAATTGTGGTCGCCACCGGAAGCTTCGCGTCGTCCTGCGGACGCTTGGTTGCGGTGATGACCACCGGCGCGAGAACCAAGGGCTCGTCGGCGGATTGCGCGAACACCGACTGGGCAGGCAGACCGGCTCCCAGCAAGGCTAGCGCCGTGGTGGAGATCAAACGCACGCGCGAGGTGGTATTCATGCAGATGCCCCGAATTTCCGAACAGGCGCTATGAATACCGGCGGGCCTATTCCTGATGCCAGCGCTCAACTTTCGTGAAACGCAGGCAAACATTCGCGAGACCCAATAGATGGCGCGGCCGTCAGATCGGATGCGTCCGGCGGGTTCGCGGAAATTCCGAGCGCGGCGGGTGGCCGAAATGCTTCCTGTAGGCGGCACTGAAGGCGGATGCCCGGGAGAAGCCCACCCGGCGTCCAGCCTCGGCGACGGACAGCCTGTGTTCCTGAAGCAGAACCCTTGCCATCATCAGCCGCTGCTCGCGTACATGGGCAAAGATGGTCTTGCCGAATACAATCTTGAAATTCGCCTGCAGGGTCGTGACGTTGATGCCCACGCGGCGGGACAATTCCATGGTGGTGGGCGTACCGACGAGATCCGCGTCAAGGATTTCGCGTGCATACATCACGCGATCATATTCCCGGCGACCCAGAAGGGCGACAAGGCGGCGCTCGTCCTTCAGCGCCTGCGCCGCCTCGATGACGAAGGCCAGTGCCTTGCTTTCCAGAAACAGCTTTTCCAACTGTCCCGTATAAGGATGCTCGAGGCACGATCTTGCGATTTCGGTGATGCAGGGCGAATGGGTGATGATCGCCGTGCGGAAGCCACCTTCCACCAGTTCGCGAAGCGCTGCCAAACCGTCGTCGGCAACGTCATCGGCAAACCGGTCGAAGAACGGCGGCCGCAGCACGAACCCCGTCGAGCGGAAACGTTCGCCCTGCCGGAGCGGTGTGGAATACCGAACCGGCGAGTCAAAACCCATCAGCGACACCTGATGCGGATAGCGGACGAATCGCCCGTAACCCTCCACATCGGAAGCCACCGGAGAACCCGTCAGCATAATGCCGCAGACGAGAGCCGGCTCCATCTCGACCGCGAAGTTCTGATTGCAGATATAGGTGACGTCGCTGGCGCTCAGCATCAGGCCGGGCTGCACCTCGAACGCCAGCAGCCTGCCTTTGTAGATCGGCGTCTCCAGAACCTGAGGCGGGATGCCGACCGGCTCCACACCCAGCGCAAGCTCCGCTCCGAGCCGGACAAGATCGTTCAGGGTCATTCCCTGTTCAGGTATCAGATTGTCCATTGGCTGGCCGTTTACAGGCTGATCTGCGACAAGTTGAAGCCAAAGCGGCGATGTTCGGACGTCGCTTATAAATAACTTGATTATATTAATCAAGTTTTAAGAGGATGGTTGGGCATCCAGGTTTCGCGGGCCGGCCGGGCGGCTTGCCTCGCAGGCAGACTGCCGCGAGCGGTCTTTACAGGCTCCAAGAAAATCAAAAATCCCAGCAAAATCAAAGTCTGACAAGCTTGGTATAAGGCTGCTATCTTCTCTCAATGTCCCGCAATATAAGGTGCTGCGACCTTCCCTATCGCGGCGCGGTCGGCAGCACAGAGTAAGAGCGGAGACCCTATGGATATCGAGACTGCCTTGAGCGACAGCGCCAACATATTCGAACTGGCGCCGATTTCCCTATGGCTCGAGGACTATAGCGGCTTGCGCGAACAGTTCGATGTCTGGCGCGCGCAGGGGATTTCGGACCTGAAAGCCTTCCTGATGGAAGACACCAGCCGTCTTCGTCTCTGCACAAGCCAGATCCGCGTTCTGAAGGTCAATCACAGGACGCTTTCATTGTTCGAGGCCGATGACGTCAATCACCTGGTCGCCAATCTGGAACGCATTTTCCGCGACGACATGCAGGAGCCGCATATCGATGAAATGGTCCAGCTCTGGAACGGGTCCCTGACATTCTATAGCGATACGATAAACTATTCGCTCAACGGCAGGCGGATCGATATCCAGCTCAAGGGCCGGATTCTTCCCGGCCACGAGGATAGCTGGGATCGGGTTCTACTCTCCATCGAAGATGTGACCGCGCGTGAGGACGCGCGACGTGAACAGGATCGCCACAAGCAATATGCCGAAGGTCTTTTCGAGCATTCGCCCGTCTCGCTATGGGTGGAGGATTTCAGCCGGATAAAGCAGTTGATGGACGACGTGCGCCAGCGCGGCATCCTCGATTTTCGCGTTTTCACCGATGTGCACCCGGAATTCGTCCGACAGTGCCTCAGCGAAATCCGTGTGCTCGACATCAACAACGAAACGCTGGTCCTTTTCCTCGCGCCGGACAAGAAGACCCTGCTGCAGAACCTGCCGCACATCTTCAAGGAAGAGATGGCAGCGAGCTTCCGCGAGCAGCTTGTCGACCTTTGGAACGGTGTTCTTTTCCAGCGCCGCGAAGTGGTGAATTACGCGCTTGATGGATCCGAACGCCATGTGCTTCTGCAATTCTCGGTTCTGCCGGGCCATGAAAACGACTGGTCGCTGGTGCAGGTCGCGCTGACGGACATCACCGCGCGCAAGAAGGCCGAGGCCTATCTGGAATATCTCGGCAAGCACGATGTGCTGACCAAGCTCCACAACCGCGCCTACTATGTCGATGAACTCAACCGACTGGAGCGCAAGGGCGACACACCGGTATCGATCATCATCATCGACCTCAACGGCCTCAAGGCGGCCAACGATCAGTGGGGACATGCCACCGGCGACGGATTGCTGCGACGCATCGGCGAAGTGCTCAACGAGGCGGTGGAGCAACCAGGCCATGCCGCGCGCATCGGCGGCGACGAGTTCGCGGTGGTCCTGCCTTATGTGGACGAGCGCGGCGCCGAAAACATGGTCGAGGAAATTCAGCGGCTGGTGGAAATCAACAACCAGTATTATTCGCAACTGAAGCTGGAGCTTTCCATAGGCTCGGCCACCAGCCTTCCGGGCGAAAAGCTCGAATCCGTCGCCAAGCGGGCGGATATTCTGATGTACGAGCGCAAGCGGGAACACTACACCGCCGGGAGCACGGCTAAACTCTGAATATCGATTGCCTCTGCCGAGCAAGTCAGGCTTCACCGCCGCCTGATGCGCCGATAGTCCTGCCCGATCCGATTGTTCGACCATCTGTTTGGGCGGATGCGCATCACTTTCAGCACGCCCCGAGGTCGATCCCGCAAGCGGCTCTCGGCGGCACGGAAGCAGGCTTCTCGTTCCAAGCCCTTTCAGTTGCAGGCATTTTCCACCGCACTGTTTATTGACAGCCAAGCGGAACTAGTTGATCCTTGAACAGGATGTCTAAAAATAAGGCTTTGCTGCACATCCGCATGGCTGTGCAAGCCATTTGACACGACAGTTTTATTTGAGTGTCCGGCAGAGCTTATAATAAAATGCAAGAGGTGAACTATACGATAATATTGGGAGGAAATACTATGGCCAAGAAAGCGATTTCACGTCGTGAACTACTGGGCGCATCCACGCTGGTGGGCGCCACAGCCGCCAGTGCCTTGGCAGCTCCGGCTGTTCTGGCTCAGGCGCCAGTGACCATAAAAATGCAGACATCGTGGCCGGCATCCGACATCTGGATGGACTTCGCCCGGCAATATATCGAACGCGTCGAGAAGATGTCCGGCGGCCGCATCAAGTTCGAGCTGCTCCCCGCCGGTGCCGTAGTCGGCGCATTCCAGGTCCTCGATGCCGTCAATGACGGGGTGATCGACGCAGCCCACACGGTTCCCGTCTACTGGTATGGAAAGCACAAGGCGGCCTCGCTGTTCGGCACGGGACCGGTCTTCGGCGGCAGCGCCACCACCATGCTGGCCTGGTTCCACCAGGGCGGCGGCAAGGATCTCTACCGCGAGCTTACCCAGGAGATCATGGGGCTCAACCTCTATGGCTTCTACGGCTTCCCGATGCCGGCCCAGCCCTTCGGCTGGTTCAAGAACCCGGTGGGGACAGTTGGCGATATAAACGGCCTGAAATACCGGACCGTCGGCCTCGCGGCCGATCTCATGCAGCACATGGGCATGAGCGTCGCCCAGCTTCCGGGCGGCGAGATCGTGCCGGCGATGGAGCGCGGCGTCATCGACGCTTTCGAGTTCAACAACCCCTCGTCGGACATTCGCTTCGGCTCGCAGGACGTGGCCAAGAACTACATCCTGTCCTCCTACCATCAGGCGAGCGAGTCCTTCGAGTTCCTGTTCAACAAGGACGTGTTCGACGACCTGCCGGAAGACCTGCAGGCGATCCTCGAATACAGTGTGGAGGCAGCCAGCACGGCCAACACCGCGCTCGCAATGGATCACTATTCGAGCGACCTGGCCAAGCTCCAGAACGACCACGGGGTCACGGTCCATCGCACCTCGGAGGAGATTCTGGCGGCCCAGCTCGAGGCATGGGACAAGATCATCCCCACGCTCGAGGCCGATCCGTTCATGAAGCGCGTGCTGGACAGCCAGCGCGAATGGGTGGAGCGCGTGGTGTTCTACGAGCTGATGAACTCGGCCGATCTGGCGCTCGCCTATGAGCATTACTTCCCCGGAAAGCTGAAGCTCTAGGGGCAGGTATCGACACCGCTCAGGCGTTCCGCCGCCGCGTCCCGGCGCCGGAACGCTTTCCCGACCGCAAGGAATTTCCGGATGCTCCGCTACATTTCTTTCGCCGACGATCTGTCGGCGTGGTTCGGCAAGGTGTTCGCGTGGGGCGTAATGATCATGACGCTCGGCGTGAGCTATGAGGTGGTGGTGCGCTATTTCTTCCGCGCCCCGACCTCCTGGGCCTTCGACCTCAGCTACATGCTCTACGGCACGCTGTTCATGATGGCGGGCGCCTACACCCTTTCGCGCGACGGGCATGTGCGGGGTGACTTCATCTACCGGCTGTGGAAGCCGCGCACCCAGGCGTGGCTGGAGCTGGTGCTCTATCTGATCTTCTTCTTCCCCGGGGTGACGGCGCTCATCTTCTCGGGCTGGAAATATGCCGAACGGAGCTGGCGCTACATGGAGGTCAGCTCCAACAGCCCGGCCGGCGTGCCGATCTTCCAGTTCAAGACGGTCATCGTCGCGGCCGGCATCCTGCTTTTCCTGCAGGGCGTCGCGCAGGTCTTCCGCTGCATCGTCTGCATCCGCACCGGAGAGTGGGTAAAGGCGGCCGAAGATGTCGAGGAACTGGACAAGGTGCTCCTGGAGACAAAGAGCCTCGATGTGCTGAAATCCGGCTCGGAGGCTATCGATTTGCCGCCGGGCCTGGTCCAGCCGCATGAGGGACGGCCAGATGAAAAACGGGATGGAGACAGCCGATGACGGACGCACATATCGCTGTCGGGATGCTCCTCATCCTGATACTCGCCATCTTCCTCGGCTTTCCGGTCGCCTTCACGCTGATGGCGCTGGGCGTCGGCTTCGGATACTACGCCTATTACGATATCGGCCGCATGTGGCGCGCCTACAACCGCGCCGTCGAATCCGGTGCCGACACCTACACGCAACTGGAAAGCTGGATCGGCGGTTTCTTCAACAACCGTATCTTCGACCTGTTCGTCAACCAGACCTATTCGGTCATCCAGAACGATGTGCTCACCGCTATCCCGCTATTCCTGTTCATGGGCTACATCGTGGAGCGCTCCAACATCGTCGACAGGCTGTTCTCGACCCTCTACATCGCCACGCGCAGGCTGCCGGGATCCATGGCAGTGGCGGCTCTCGTGACCTGCACGCTGTTCGCCACCGCCACCGGCATCGTCGGCGCGGTGGTCACGCTGATGGGCCTTCTGGCCCTGCCGGCCATGCTAAAGGCAAAATACGATGTCCGCTATGCGACCGGCGTGATCTGCGCGGGCGGCACGCTGGGCATCCTGATCCCACCCTCCATCCTTTTGATCGTCTATGCGGCCACTTCCGGCATATCGGTGGTGCGCATGTATGCGGCCGCCCTCCTGCCCGGGCTGCTGCTGGCCGGCCTCTACTTCGTCTATGTGGTGAGCCGCGCCGTCCTGCAGCCGCGCCTTGCGCCGCGCCCGACCAAGGAGGATGTCGGCGACTATTCCACGCTGCAGATCACCTGGATGATGATCACCTCCTTCGTGCCGCTCGCCTTCCTCATCCTTGCGGTGCTGGGTGCCATCCTGTTCGGCTTCGCCACGCCATCAGAGGCAGCAGCCATCGGCGCGCTCGGCGGGCTCCTCCTTGCGCTGGCCTACCGTGCGCTGACCTGGCAACGCCTGAAGGAATCGGTCTATCTCACGGCACGGACATCGGCGATGGTGTGCTGGCTGTTCGTCGGCTCGGCGACCTTCGCCTCCGTCTTTGCCTATCTGGGCGGGCAGCAGCTCATCAGCGATTTCGTCACCGGGCTCGACATGTCGCCGCTGATGTTCCTGATCATGGCCCAGATCATCATCTTCATCCTCGGCTGGCCGCTGGAATGGACGGAGATCATCGTCATCTTCATTCCGATCTTCATGCCGCTGCTGCCGCATTTCGGCATTGACCCGCTGTTTTTCGGCATCTTGGTGGCGGTCAATCTGCAGACGGCCTTCCTGTCACCGCCAATGGCGATGTCCGCCTATTATCTGAAGGGAATTTCTCCGCCGTATGTGAAGTTGACCGATATCTTCCTCGGCATGATGCCCTATATGGCCATCGTCATCCTGTGCATGGTCATCATGTATGTGTTTCCCGGCATCGTGTTCTGGCTGCCGAACGCTGTTTACGGAGGATAGCGATGTCGAGAAGCAGGCTCTTCGCCATCTGCGCCTTTGTCGCGCTGGCCGTGTTCTGCGGCATATTGGTGCGCTTCGTGCCGCGCGCCGACCTGACGATCGTGCTGCTGATCGGGCTCGGGCTGGCCGCCTACGACATATGGGACCAGCTCTTCCGAAAACGCCGGCCCCCGCCTTCACGACCTGATTGATGTTGGTCGCGAGGTTCCTTCGCTGCAAGTGGGCGAGAGCCGCACGGCTCAACGATGAATTTTTGAATGGCCGATGCCTTGCTCAGCCACCACCGGTGCGTAACACTATACGACGACCTTGCAGCCACCAACCTTGATGCGCGGATAATCGTAGGTGTTTACCTTGGATGTCGCATATCCCGCGCCGACCAGCGCCTCCGCCACCTTGATTGCCGCAGTTACGCCGTCGATCACCGGAATACCCGTCGCCTTGTTCAGACGTGTACATAGCAGGGACATGCCGGCGCAGCCGAGGATGATAGCCTCAGCGCGGTCCTCCTGTTTGGCGAGTTCGATTTCCTGTCTCAGCAGCCGTTCGGCCTCCACCGGGTCTTCCTCGAGACCGAGTACCGGCAGATTGATGGCCCGCACCTTCCGGCAATGGCGCTCCGCGCCGTAATCGCTTACCAGATCTTCGATGATCGGGACTGAGCGCGGCAAAGTGGTGACGATGGAAAAACGACGGCTGATTGTCATCGCCACTTGTACCGCGGCCTGACAGATACCGATGACCGGCCCCCGGGCGACCTCGCGCGCGGCATGCAAGCCCGGATCGTCGAAGCAAGCGATAATATAGGCGTCTACACCCTGCCCTTCCCGCTTCCTGATTTCTGCCAGCATGCCGGGAACCGCCATGGCCTCATCGGCACCGCCCTCGATGCTGACCGGCGTATCGGTGGGGTTGGAGGCCGAAAGCCGGGTGTCGGCATGTTTCACCGACAGCGCGCTTTCAAGTGCCTGCGCGGTCATCGAAGGGGTCGAATTCGGATTGATGAGATGAATATGCATGATGAATTCCCGAATGCCTGTCGTGGACGCCTATTTCCGCGCCTGAACGACTTCGGCGATTGGTGGGGCCTTCAAAACGAACTGCCGATCTGAGGCGATGTAGTTGTCGGCATGAAGCCGGGCGATAGGCTGATAGTGCTCGGCGTCGACATAGCGTCCGTTCGTATCGAGGCAGTCACGACGCACATGCATGTGCACCACCTCACCCAGAACCAGCGTGCGGCGGGGATAGTCGATCAGACGCTCCACCCGGCATTCGAACGTGCAAGGCGCTTCCGATGGATAGGCGACGTCGATCTTGCAACACGAGGCGGACTTCAATCCGGCCATTTCCAGTTCATCGACCTCGCTGTCGAAGCCGAGCCCGCAGACCAGCATCTGCTGCGATAACGCCATGTCCACCATGGTGATGGCGAATTCGCCGGTCCGGCGGACATTGACCATCGTGTCCTTTTGCTCGCCATTGAGACGCGGCTGGATGCCAAGCACGACGATGGCGGGATCGTGGGAAAAAACATTGAAGAAGCTCATGGGCGCGGCGTTGCTGCGCCCAGTCGCCGACCGGGTCGTGACAAGGGCTATCGGACGCGGCCCGATGAAATTCGTCAGCAGCCGGTAGCGGTCCTGCGGCTCAAGCACTTCAAAATCGAATTCCATGACGGCCTCAAATGTCGATTTTATAATCTACAATAATTTTCTATATTGTCGACAATCTTGCAACCAGAATAAATCGCCAGAGTTGACATTTTCGTGCGTATCGCACTTGGCTATCGTGCAAGGAGAACAGAGCATGAGCGAACAACCAGCAGTCCCGGTTGAACAGATTGTCGAGAAAGTGTGGCTATCCATCGCGGAACGACGGCTGCGTCCCGGCGTGCAGCTCAAGGAGGAGCAGATGGCCACGATATTCGGTGTCAGCCGGGCCCGCATCCGCCAGGCTCTTGCCGCTCTGGAGCGGGACGGACTGGTTACGATCATCCCGAATCGCGGTGCTTTCGTCTGCAAGCCTTCCGTCGAGGAAGCACGCGATGTGTTCTTCGTGCGCCACGCCGTCGAAAGATGCACCGTGGAGCGGCTTTGCGCCTCTGTGTCGAAGGCCGACCTCAAGCGGCTCCACGACCACGTCGCGCGCGAACGGATCGCCAATGCCGAGGACAGCACCAAGGACATCATCAAGCTTTCCGGCGGCTTCCATCTTCTGCTGGCCGAACTGACGGGCTCCGATTTCCTGTTCGCAACCATGCGCGACCTCATCGCACGCAGCTCGTTGATCACGGCGGTTTACCGCAACACCACGCGGTTCAATTGCGGTCCGGACGAGCACGCCGACATTGTCGAGGCGATCTCGGCGAAACAGGCCGCGAAGGCAGCACATCTCATGGCGCATCATCTGGAGCATGTTGAATCCGAACTGGATCTGAGCGAAATACGCGATCTTTCACACGATCTGCGCGCCGCCTTGGCATGAATGCGGGAAGGCCGGTTATCGGCTTCCGGCATCGGGTTCAATCAATTCGCATCCGTTCCCTCCCCGACCAGATGGCAGGCGACGCGTGTGCCATTGGGCAAGGCCTGCATTTCCGGCGCTTCCGCCGAACAGCGAGCCAGGGCGAAGGGGCAGCGTGGATGAAAAGTGCAGCCGGATGGCGGTTTAAGCGGGCTGGGCACTTCCCCGACTGCCGGTTCCCGGTTACGGTTCGGCGCCTCGATGTTCGGGATCGTCTGCAGCAGAAGCTGCGTATAGGGGTGGCGCGGCCGCGCGAACAGCTCCTCCGTATCCCCTTCCTCGACGATGCGCCCCAGATACATCACTGCGATGCGGTCCGACATATGGCGCACCACGCTCATGTCGTGGCTAATGAAGAGATAGGTCAAGCCCAGTTCGTCCTGCAGACGGCGCATCAGGTTCAGCACCTGTGCTTGCACCGACACGTCGAGAGCGGACGTCGGCTCGTCGCAGACGAGAAATTCGGGCTCGCTCGCCAAAGCGCGGGCGATCGAGATGCGTTGCCGCTGGCCGCCCGAGAACTCATGCGGGAACTTCTGGCCATCTGACGGCGAAAGTCCCACGGTCCGCAGTAGCTCCTCCACGCGGTCCGTCACCTCGGCCACGGTCTTGCGCAATTTCAGTTCCCGTAGCGGTTCTGCAATGATGTTCTTCACCCGCCAGCGGGGATTGAGCGAGGCATAAGGATCCTGAAAGATCATCTGCGCCGTCAGCGACACGCCCTTCTTTCCCGGAGCGAACCGCATTTCGCCGCTTGTCGGCCTGTGCAGACCGGTGACAAGACGCGCAACGGTGGATTTTCCGCAACCGCTTTCGCCGACGATGCTGAGACAGCCGCCAGCGGGCACCGTAAAGCTGATATCGTTCACGGCCTGCAGGTATTGCCTTGGCTTGCGCTCCACCACCCGGTTCAGCCAGGGGGCCGAAACATCGAAGGTCTTGACCAGCCCGGAGACAGTCAGGGCCGCTGTCTTTCGCGACGGGTTCATCATGCAGTCCCTCCTGCGTTCAGCCAGCAGGCACTCGTGCTGTCGCCAACGATAATGAGTTCCGGCCGTTCACGCCGGCAGCGCGGGCCGGCCATCTTGCAGCGCGGGTTGAAGGCGCATCCGTCAGGGATGGCATCCAGTCGCGGCATGGAACCGTCGATCTGGTGGAGCTTTTCGACACGGGCGCCGAGCGACGGAATCGAGGCCATCAGCCCCTGCGTATAGGGATGGCGCGGCTGATGCAGCACTTGCTCGACAGGTCCGATCTCGATCAGCCGGCCGGCATACATGACCGCGATACGGTCCGCCGCCTCCGCGATAACGCCCATATCATGGGTGACGAGCATGACGGCGGTCTGCTTCTCCTTGCACAGCTTGCGCAGGAGCGAGATGATCTGCGCCTGGATGGAAACGTCGAGCGCCGTGGTTGGCTCATCGGCGATGACCAGTTTTGGTGAAGCCGCAAGCGCAAGTGCGATTACGACGCGCTGGCGCATGCCGCCGGAGAACTGGTGCGGATATTGGTTGACCCGCTCTTCCGGCGAGGGAATGCCGACATCGCGCAGCAACTGCACAGCGCGCGCACGCGCCTCCGTCTTGCCCAGTCGCAGATGCTGCCGGATGGTTTCGGTCAACTGCGCACCCACGGTGAACAGTGGATTGAGCGATGTGAGTGGGTCCTGAAATATCGCCCCAATCTCACGGCCGCGAATTTGCTCCATGGCACGGTCGTCAAGTGTATCGATACGGCGCTTACCGAGCCAAATCTCGCCGCCGGCGATATGGCCCGGCGCTTCGAGCAGCCCTTGAATGGCCAGCCCGGTCATGGATTTGCCGGCACCGGATTCGCCCACGACGCCAAGAATCTCGCCCGGCCGGATCGACAGGCTCACATCCGACAAAGCCGTGACCGTGCCGTGGCGACCGGGGAAGTCCACACGAAGGTCCCGGACCTCGACGACGGGTTCCTGCAAATTACCCATTGACGCCTCCTTCTACCGGATAGCTGGGCGGAAAGATCTCGGCGACCGGAGGATGGTTGAAGCTACGCTCGGGGTATTTCGCGACCAGCCCGTCATATTGCGCCTGCGCCTGACGGCGGGCCTCGTCCATGTCGAAACCAGCAAGCTTGCGGTCGAACATGGAGAGGCGTCCATCCACAAAGACGGCGCGGGTGATCTTGCCCGAACCGCCGGTTACAATGGTGGTGATCGGGTCGATGGAAGGGGCCATCGCCGTATCGTCGAGGCTGAAGACGGCGATATCGGCCCGGGCACCCGGCGACAGATGGCCGAGATCGGCACGGCCCAGCGCCTTCGCACCGCCGACGGTCGCCGCGTCGAACAGATCGGCGCATCGCAGACGGTCCGGGGCGGCATCGGCGACCCGGCCCGTGATGAGACCAGTCAGGAGGTTCATCAGCATGTCGGGGGGCGTGGTGTCGGTGCCCATGGCGATGTTGATGCCGCGCGCGCGGCAGGTGGAGAAGGAACGCAGGATCGAGCCGCCACGGCCGGACACCAGTGGGCAATGCACGATGGAAACGCCGTTCTCAGCATAGAGGCCGAGGTCTTCGTCAGTGGCGTTGGTGGCATGCGGTGCGATGAGGCGGTCGGAGAGAAGCCCGTGCTTCGCCAGCCAGACCGGCGCGGTCGATCCATGCAGCGCGCGCACCGTATCGACCTCCATCGCGCCCTGTGCCATATGCAGGCGGAACTTGCAGCCGAGATCGCGCGCGGCCGCGTCGGTACGCTGCAACAGCGCCAGCGTCGAGGTTTCCACCCGATCGGGCGCCAGCATGCCGCGCACCAGATCGCCATGGCGTCCGTTCTGGCGTTCGATATAGGCAATAGCATTCTTCAGGCCCTGAAAGCCGCGTTCCTCGTCGAAGACCGGCACCATCCGGCCCGGCTCCTCCAGCACCATGCCGCCGGAGCGGTAGGCGGGGCCGAGATAGACGCGCAGGCCGAGGTCGCCCGCCGCCTCTGCTGCGGCATCGAACTCGGCGACCGTCTCACCCCATTCGCGGTAGAACAGCGAGGCGATCGGCGCGGCGGTGGTGATGCCGTTCAACAGAAGCTGACCGAAAGCGAAGCGCTTCTGAAAAGCCAGTTCCGCTTGCGTGTACATTTCGTATGGGCCGGCCTCGACGTAGGACCGCGGCCAGACACGACCCTTGGCCCAGCCGGGATGGTTGTCGATGCCGAGGATCGTCGTGTCGAGGTCGGACAGCGCATCGAGATCGATCAGGCCCGGACTGATCAGCGCATTGCCGAAATCGATGCGACGATCCACCTCTCCGGGGAAACCATGCCCGACGAACAGAACCTCGCCATTTTCAAAGACGACCTCGCCCTTCTTCAGAAGCCGGTGACCGCCATCCTTGTAGCCGACCACCCAGCTTGCCGTAATCAGCGTACGTCCTTCAGGCCTGCGGCCGGGCACGAGACCGTCGAAACCCTGCGTCATCACGGCATCCCCATCACGGCAACGCCCTGACGGGCCGTGACCTGGCCGCCTTTCACGACCAGCGGGCGTGGCGCGACATCGACCACCGCATGGGCCAGCGTCTCGCCGGTCAGCAGGGTCAAATCGGCGTTGCAGCCGACATCCAGGCCGTAATTCTTCAGCCGCATCACATCTGCCCCGCCCTGCGAGACGATACGCAGCACATGTTCCAGATCCTGGTCCGAGCGCACGCCGTTCTTCATGCCGATGACCTTGGCGCGATCCAGCATGTCGGGTTGCCCCCAGGGGCCCCATGTGTCGCGAATGCCGTCGCAGCCGCCGCCGATGCGAACGCCGACTTCCTTCAGCCGCTTGATCGACGGCACCGTGGCCGAAGGCGCACCGGTGGTGAGGATTGCAACATCGAGAAGTGCGATCTGCTCGATCAGTTGGCCGACGCGCAGGTAATCGTTCATGCCCAGCGCGAAGGCGTGGCTGATCGCGACCTGGCCCTCCATCCCATTGGCACGGATGCGCTCAAAGATCAGCTCCATCGTAAACGCGCCGAGTTCACCCGTCTCATGCAGGTGAATGTCGATCGGCACGCCGTGTTTCATGGCGAGCGCGAACAGGATGTCGAGTTGGCCCTTCGGATCGCGGTCGATGCCGCAGGGGTCGATGCCGCCGAGCACTTCGCAGCCCTGCCGCAACGCCTCGTCGAGCAGTTCCACCATACCGGGCATGACCATCACGCCCGACTGCGGAAAGGCGACAATCTCGATATCGATGATGCCCTTCAGTTTCTCGCGTGTCTCCCACACACCCTCGACCAGCGAAAGGCCGTGGGTTGGATCGATGTCGACATGGCTGCGGATATGCGTGCTGCCATGGGCAACCAGGCCGATGGCGTGGCGCATCGACTGGCGATGTGGATCGATGCCGATCTCGAGGCGATGCTCGCGTTCGAAATCGATACGCTCGCGCAGGACCGCGGCGCGGTTATTGACATGCCAGGGCATGCCCCATGTCGTCTTGTCCAGGTGAGTATGCGCATCGATCAGTCCGGGAACGACGATGGCATAGCCGCCATCTTCCACCGCCATGCCCGGGTCTGCTTCAAACCGCCCGAAACCGGCGATCTTGCCGTCCTTGATCAGGACGTCGCAGACTTCGCCCGCCATGGGCCGGACATTGCGGAGCAACAGATCGTGCATGGAACTACCTCAGTTTCGGGTTGAGAGCATCGCGCAGCCAGTCGCCGAGCATGTTCACCGCCACCACCAGCAGGCAGAGCTGGACAACGGGAAAGAGCACGATCCACCAGGAACCGGAGAACAGGAACTGGTTGCCGATACGGATCAGCGTGCCGAGTGAAGGCTGGCTGGGCGGCATGCCGATGCCGAGGAACGACAAGGTCGCCTCGGTGAGGATCGCCATGCCGAAATTGAGCGTCGCCGCCACCATGATCGGGGTCAACGTATTGGGCAGGATATGCCGGGCCATGATGCGGCGGGCCGGGACACCGATCAGCCGCGCAGCCGACACATAGTCCTTGCCGGTTTCCACAATGGCTTGCGCGCGAACCGTGCGGGCATACTGAACCCAGGCAGAGAGCGCGATGGCCAGAATGAGCACGGCCGACGCGCCGACCTCGCGCAGGCTGACCGGCAGCATCTGGCGTACAACCGTCGAAACCAGAATGGCGACAAGAATGGTGGGGATCGACAGGGTTATGTCACCGATGCGCATCAGCAGGTTGTCGAGGAACCCGCCGAAATAGCCGGATATCAGGCCGGCGCTCATGCCGATCAGCAGCGACAGGGCCACCGAGGCGATACCGATGACGATGGAGATGCGCGTTCCGTAGAGGATGGCCGACAGCATGTCACGCCCTTGCGTGTCGGTGCCGAGGAGATAGGGCCATTCCCCGGTCTCTTCCCAGACCGGCGGCAGCTCCGCCTTCCACATATCGAGCGCCGCGCCGTCATAGGGATTCTGCGGTGCAATCAACGGTGCCAGCAGCGCGGTCAGGATCAGGATTGCAAGCAGCACAGCGCTGGCCATTGCCGTCTTGCTGTGCATGAATGACCACCATAGGTCGCTATTGCGAATACGCTGCAGGAGTGGGGGGCGCGAAGGCCGGGTGGCGGCTGGGGTGCGGGAAACTTGGCTGCTCATGGAAATGGACTCGCCGTTCGTTTCAACGTGCAGTGCGCAAGCGGGGATCGATTACCGCATAGGCAATGTCCACCAGCGTGTTGAGCACAACGAAGATGAAGGAAATGATGCACAGGTAGGCCGCCATCACCGGAATATCGAGGAAGGTGACGGCTTGTATGAACAGCATGCCCATGCCTGGCCACTGGAACACGGTTTCAGTGATGAGCGCGAAGGCGATCAATGAACCGACGTTCATGGCGGTCATGGTCACGACCGGCATCAGGCAATTGCGCAGCGCATGGCGGAAATAGATGCGCCAGCGTGGAATGCCGCGGGCGCGGGCAAACTTCACATAGTCCGAGCGCAACACTTCCAGCATTTCAGCGCGCACAAGGCGCATCACCAGCGTGACCTGATAGAGAGAGAGCGCGATAGCCGGAAGCAGGATCGCCGCGCGGCCCGAAGGGGTGAGCAGGCCCGTCGACCACCAGCCGAACTGGACGACATCACCCCGCCCGAAGGCCGGGAACCAGCCCAATGACACGGAAAAGACCAGAATGAGCAGAATGCCGACAACGAAGCTCGGCAGGGACACGCCGACAATGGAAAGAAACTGTAGGCTTTCCGTATACCATTTTCCGCGCTTGATCGCTGTCAGCACGCCAAGCGGCATGCCGAACAGCAATGAAATGACGGTTGCGACCAGAACAAGCTCCAGCGTCGCGGGAAAACGCTCTCCGATGAGGGCAAGCACGTCCTGACCGTTGCGGTAGGAAATACCGAAATTGCCCTGCGCCGCATTGACCACGAACCGCGTATATTGCGTCAACAAGCCGTCGTTCAGACCAAGCCGCTCGCGCAGATTGTCGCGATCCTCCTGCGTCATCTGTTCATTGGCCATCATTTCGACGGGGTCGCCGGCCAGCCGGAAGATCAGAAAGGCGAGCAAGGCAACGGCCAGCATGACCATGACGGCGTTCGCCATACGCTTGATGATGAAAACCAGCATGGAAGTCCTCGGGTAACGGGGGCTTGGTAAGTCTCCTTGCCCCCGGAGCTCCGTGATTGGATCAGTCGGCGAACTGCGTCAGCCAATGACGCGGCTTGTTGTCCGGCAGTTGCACGATGTGAGCGATGTTGCCCGACATGACCCATGCCATGGGCTGTTGATGCAAGGGCAGCATGATGATCTCCTCCTTCACCTTATGCAGGGCCTCGGTCTGAAGCGCCAGACGCTTGGGGCGATCCATTTCGGTTGAAGCCTGCACGATCAGCTTGTCAATTTCAGGGTAGCTCCAGCCGCCCCAGTTGAAGACGCCGGCGTTTGCAGACTTGGTCTGGATCATCTGAAGAAGGATCGAATAGCTGTCCAGCATAGGCTCCGTCGCCCAGCCGATGAGATAGACATCGGCCAGGCCGCCGGTGCGCTTGGGCGCCTGCGCGGCGGTCGGCGCGATGTCGAGCTGTGGCTTGAAGCCGGCGCGGCTCAGCATGTTTACAAGCCCTTGGCACAATTCTTCCTCATTCACATAGGCGTCGGTCGTACAGACCAGCGTGAACGGCAGATCGGCAGCGCCAGCTTCCGCCAGGAGCTTCTTCGACAGATCCGGATCATAAGGCAGCGTGGTGTCCAGCTCCGCCACATAGCCCGGGATTTCGGGCGCGACGATGGCCCCTGCCGTGCGCGACTTGCCACGCATGACGCGCTTCTGGATCAGGTCACGATCGAGCGCATGGGCGAAAGCCTGACGCACGCGCAGATCATTGAACTTGTTGTCCGCGCCATTGGCCAGCTTGGGCTTGCGGTTGAAACCGACCATGATCGTGCGCAAATCGGTGCGTTCCATCACTTTGAGATCGGGCTGCGCCTGCAAGCGCGGCAGATCCTGGGATGGCGCGCTTTCGGTAAAGTTGATCTCACCGGAAAGAAGCGCCGCCACGCGCGTCGCCGCCGAGGTGATCGGCGTGAACTCGATGCAATCTATGTTGGAATTCGAAGACTTGTCCCACCAGTCAGCGCTCTTCACCAGAACGGTCTTGGAATCCGGCAAGCGACTTTCCAGTTTGAACGGGCCGGTGCCGTTGGTGTTGTAGGTTGCGTAGCCCTCAATCTTCGCGCCCACATCGGTCGGCTTTTCGGAATTGTTGTCCTTCAGCCATCCGGCATCAAATATGTGGATGTTCGTGAGGTCGTTGAGAAGCAGCGGATAAGGCCCGCTCAGCTCTATGTCGATCGTATGGTCATCGACCTTGCTCGAAGATTTGTAGGCCGGCAGGTTGCCGCGGAGCGGCGAAACCGGGTCGCTTACCCGCTTCAGCGAAGCCAGCACGTCGTCGGCGGTGAAATCCGCGCCATCGTGGAACTTGACGCCCTTGCGCAGATGAAAGCGCCAGACGGTTTCAGAGATGTTCTCCCAGGATTCCGCCAGCGCCGGCTCGATCTTCAACTCGGCATCGTATCGCACCAGGCCTTCGTAGACATGGTTGAGAAAGGCCAGCGTATAGCTGTCACCGTATGAGTAGGGATCGAGCGAATAAATATCGCGGGCCGCCCCCCATTTCAGCGTTTCTGCGTGGCTCGACAGGGTAAGCCCCGCCAGTATCGTGGCCGCGAGGCCCAGCTTCTTCAACATCGATTTGCTCCGCTTCTGGAAACCTGCGCCTCCTTTGCGGAGGTCTGCTTCTTTATGCAGTCAGTATGGCAGCCAACAAAAAGTTGTCAACTAGATTGTTGACAATCTTATGCCATTTGATTGTCTCCTATGTTGACAACATGCCCCTGTCCAAAAAGGGGCTGGCTGAAAAACCGGTTTCATGTCGTGCCGCATAACAAAAGAGCGCCTTACCGGGGCAAGGCGCTCCTTGTCGGAGATGCGAAGGGCGCGGCCTACTCAGCCATTTGCGTGTGCCAATGGCGCGGCTTGTTATCGGCACGGAAGTCGACGCTTTCAATCTTGTCCAGCATCGCCCAGGCAATCGGCTGCTGGTGAAGCGGGATCAGGATCGCCTTGTCCTTGGCGATCTTGAGGGCCTGCTCCTCCAGGGCGAGGCGCTTGGCGTTATCCGGCTCCTGGGCAGCCTTCTTTACCAGTTCGTCAAGCTCGGGATAGGACCAGCCGCCATAATTGGAGACACCGGTCGAACCGCTGCGCGTCGAGAGAACCTGCGACAGCAGCGAATAGGCATCGAGCGTCGGCTCGTTTGCCCAGCTCAGATTGAACATATCGGCCTTGCCGTTGGTGCGCTTCGGCTGCTGCACGGCACGCGGTCCCATGTCGATTGTTGGCTGGAAACCGCTGCGCTTGAGCATGTTTGCGATGCCCGAGCAGAAATCTTCCTCGTTGATGCTCTCGTCGTTCATGCATAGATAGGTGAAGGCGAGGCCCGTCTGGCCAGCTTCCTCGAGAAGCTTCTGGGCACGTTGCGCATCTACCGGCTGGTAGGTATCGAGCGCCGCCGCATAACCGGAGATTTCCGGTGCAATGAGCGAGCCCGATGGCCGCGCCAGACCTCGCATCACCTTCTGGTTGATGAGGTCGCGGTCGATGGATGCCTCCACTGCCTGTCGCACCCGGACGTCCAGGAACGGGTTTGGACGACCGTCCTCAAGCTTCTCCTTGCCGTTGAATCCGATGAAGACGGTGCGCAGTTCTGTGCGCTTGCTCACCTTGATGCCCTGAGACGACTCCAGACGCGGCAGATCCTGAACCGGAGCGGAATCCACCAGGTCGATCTCGTTGGAAAGAAGTGCGGCCACGCGTGTCGCTGCCGAAGAAATCGGGATGTACTCTATACGCTCCAGATTGTGTTTCTTCTCATCCCACCACTGGTCGTTGACCAGCAGAACGGTCTTTGAATCCGGAACGCGGCTTTCCAGCTTGAACGGACCGGTGCCGTTCGTGTTGTGCGTGGCGTAGTTTTCCGTATTGGACGCGATATCGGTCGGCTTCTCAGCGTCGTTGTCCTTCAGCCACTGAGCGTCGAACATGAAGATGTTGGTCATGTCGTTGAGAAACAGCGCCGTAGGGGCCGAGACTTCGACATCGACCGTATAGTCGTCGATCTTCTTGACGCCGACATAGAGCGGAATGTTGCCGCGCAACGGCGAAGTCGGGTCGGAAACGCGATTCATCGATGCGACCACATCGTCTGCGTTGAAGTCCGCCCCATCGTGAAACTTTACGCCCTTACGCAACGTGAAGCGCCAATATTTGTTGTCGACCAGCTTCCACTCGGTCGCCAGCGCCGGCTCGATCTCGAAATTGGGCCCGTAACGGATCAAGCCCTCGTAGATGTGATTGAGGAAAGCCAGATTGGACGTGGAGGGAACCGAATCCGGATCGAGCGAATAGATATCCGCGCGACTGCCCCACCTCAGCGTGGCCGCATCGGCCCGCGTTGCGATCGCTGGCAACGCGATGGCCGCCGCCGTCAGCATGGAAGCAACAAACCTGTTCAAGCGCGACATGCCCTCTCCCTCATATCGATAACAACCCTGGTTCACTGATGGGGCGGATGGATCGAAGTATCGAGGCCATAAATTTTATTGTCAACGAAATTGTTGGCAATTATCGTTACAAACATCGACAAGCAGGGAGGCAGCCAAAGCTCTGCCACGCCAGATGGAAGTTGGGGAAGAGGAGAACAGGATGGATGGCTATCTTCTGCTGCATGGCACGATCGTAACGGTCGACGGCCAACGCCGCATCATCGGTGACGGGGCGCTGGCGATATCCGGCACCAGGATTGTCGATATCGGATCATCGGATCGACTGGTCGCGCGCCATCCCGGAAAGAGGGTGCTCGACTGCCGCGGCAAGATGATCATCCCGGGCCTCATCGATGCCCACGGCCATGCCGGACATTCGCTCATCCGCAGCGTCGCCGCCGATACCAATGCGCTATGGATGCGCATCGTCACCCCGATGTACTACCATTACGTCACCCGTGACTACTGGTATGCGGACGGGCTTGTATCGGGTCTGGAAAGGCTGTGCGCAGGCGTGACGACGTCGGCCAGCATCATCACATCCATGCCACGCAGCGACGATCCGGCCTTCGCGATCAACCACGCACGCGCCTATTCGGAACTGGGCTTGCGCGAAATCATCTGTGTAGGCCCTGCCGGCCTGCCCTGGCCGCAGAGCGTAACACGCTGGGAAAGCGGCAAGCCCGAAAGGCATGCCGTTTCGTTCGAGGAGATGATCGAAGGTGCGGAATCCGTCATAGAGACGCTGAACGGCACTTCGGAAGGCCGCATCAAGGTCTTCCTAACGCCGTTCACCATCGTACCTTCTGTTGAACCTTCCAACGCTTCGACGCCCGACTGGGCGGTCAAGCTGACCGAAAACGACCGGATGCAGGCGCGGCGAATTCGTGAAACCGCGCGCAAATGGGGTGTACGCATCCATTCCGATGCCTTCGCCGGCCAGATCCGCATGGCTTGGCAGGACAAGGAGAATGCGCTGCTGGGCTCCGATGTGCATTTGCAGCACTGCTGGGGCATTTCGCATGAAGAGATAGACATACTGGCCGAAACGGGCACCCACGTCACCCATGCGCCGCCCGGGCGTTCAACTCCGATCATGGAGATGATGGCGCGCGGCGTACCGGTCGCGATCACTTCGGACGGGGCGGCACCAAGCCGGCATTTCGACATGTTCCAGATCGCACGCTCAGCACAATCCACCCAGCATATCCTGCACAATCATGACCGCTACATTCTGCCGCCCGGCAAGATCTTCGAAATGATAACCATCGATGCGGCCAAGGCCATCGGCATGGATGACGAGATCGGCTCCCTCGAAATCGGCAAGAAGGCCGACATCGTCGTTATCGACATGCGCAAGCCGCATCTGACGCCCAACTGGATGCCGGTTCACCGGCTGGTTCATCAGGTTCTCGGCAGCGATGTGGATAAGGTTTTCGTCAATGGAAAAATCCTCATGGAAGACGGCATTGTCCTAACCGCCGACATGCATGAAGCCCTGGCATTCGGCGAGGCGGAAGCAAAAGCCCTCATGGAGCGAGCCGGCCTGCAAGCGCACATGCACGAACCAGGCTGGGGGCAATTGCAACGTACTTTCACTGAGCCTGTGGCCCCGCCCTTCCCGCCACAGGTCTGACACGCCGAAAAATGCGGTCCCGGCGCGACCTTCGTGGTCGCCGCCACGCCGCCGATTGCGTCTCCCGGAGATCGGTTTCTGGGTTCATCGAACGATGAGAAACAATCCGCTGGCAATGGCGAAGGTCAGGACGCCAAGCCGGAGCCCGCGTCCGCCGATGCGATGGTGTGCCAACCGGGAGACGGCGCTTCCAAGCAGGACCGGCGGTGTCAGGTAGAGCGCAGCCAGAAGCTGCTCGGAGCCGATGCGCCCGGAAATGGCCAGGACGATCAGCGACATGACCTCGCCGACGAAAAAGCAGAGCGCCACTGTTGCCCGCAAGACCGGTGCCCCGGCGTGCTGGTAGAGCAAGGCGAGCGGCGGGCCACCGATGCCGGTGGCGGTCTCGGTGACGCCCGTGAACAGGCCCACACCCAGCGCGCTCGGCTTGTTGGGCGAAAAAGGCGGAGCGACCAGGGCAGCCCCGGCAGCGATTACGGTGAAGGCGCCGACAGCAAGATCGAGCTGGTCGAGCGATAGGGCGGCCAGCAGCCAGAGACCGGCGAATGTTCCCGCGAAGCGGCCGATCGTGATCCATGTCGCGCCCGACCAGTCGACATGCTCGCGCTCGCGCGCCGCGACATGCAGGTTGAGCGGCAGCATCAGGAGAAGCAGGGTGACCGGCAGCAGGTCAGGCTTCAGCATGCCGACGACCGGCGCGACGATCAGCGCGAAGCCGATGCCAAGCGTGCCCTGGATGAAGGCGGAGACGAAGGTCACGGCCGCCAGGATGGCGATAAGGCTCAAGCTCATTGATAGTGTCCGAGACCGCGATGGGCTTGCGAAACCGGGTGGATGCGCTGGATCGGCGCCTTGGCGATGGCCGCGGCCGTATCGCCGCGCACCTCCGCCAACAAGGCCCGCGCATCCCAATCAACAGGCCAGCCTTGCCAAAGCCGAAGCTGCCCGGCCGTGAAGACGGCGTCGATCTGGTCGCGGTTGCCGTAGCGGACGAGTTCCCACATCAGATCGTGCGAGGGCGTGAACTCCGGCCGATCGAGATCGACGAGCAGGAAATCGGCGGCAAGGCCCTCGGCGATCGAGCCGGTCACACCGGACAGGCCCGCGGCATGCGCGGCGCCTGTCGTCACCCGGTCGAGCCAGAGCCAGCCGCCGCCGCAGGACGAGTCCCCCGTGGCAAGGCCGAAGCCGGCACGCTGCAAGCCTTCGCCGGCATCCATCAGCCGGAAGCCGTCGGCGCGCGTTCCGTCCGTGCCGAGCCCGAAGCGGATGCCGAGCGCCGCCATCTGGAGCGCCGGGGCGACCGCGTTGCCCTTCCACAGGCTGGCCACCGGATTGTAGGCGATGGCGGTATCGGTCTCCCGCAGCAGATTGAGTTCGTGCGGCGTGATGAGCGTCGAATGCGCCAGCAGGACTTGGGGGCCGAGCGCCCCGAGATGTGCCAGATGCTCGATCGGCCGGCGCCCCCGCGCCACGAGCGAGCGCTCGACGGCGACGAGATGCTCGTTGACATGGGTCTGGAAGACCACGCCGTTTGCCGCCGCCATGTCGGAGACCGCCTTCAGCATCCCGTTGCTCGCCGCCTCCGGAATGGAGATCGCCAACGACGGGTGGATCAGCGGGTCATGCCGGTAGGCCGACAGGTGGTCCTCGGCCTGGCGCAGGATGACATCCGGTTCCGGAATCTGCGCGGTTCCGCCAAGATCGTTGCAAATGAAACCGACGACGCTGCGAAGCCCGACCTCCCTTGCAGCCCGCACCAGCGCGCCGATATGGCCTTCCGAACGGGTGCCGGCGTCGACGGCGGCGGTGAAGCCGCCGCGCAGGCATTCCAGCGCCGCGAGCTTTGCCGAGAGATAGACCATACGCTCGTCCAGGCTGCCCTCCAGCGGCACCCAGATCCGCCGGAAGATCTCCGACGGCTCCCCGAAGACCAGCGACTTGCCGAGCGATTGGGTCAGGTGCGTGTGGGTGTCGACAAAGCCGGGCATCAGCAGATGGTCGGGCAGATCGACCGGCGCAAGCTCCGGATGATCCCGGACCACGGCTTCCGCCGTGTCGACCCGGTGGAACATTCCGGCACGCACGACGACCGCCATGCCGGCGCGGGGGCCTTCCGGCAGCAGGACACGGCCGGGGCGCAGGAGAAGGTCACCGGCTCCGGACAGTTTCTCGCGGATTGCGCTCACTCGTTTGCTCCTTGGGCGGTGGATCGCAGGGAGGGCACCGCCTCTGCGCGATGCTTGTCGACACCGTTATGGGAAAAGAAGGCATTGACGATGACGGCTGTGATGGTGCCGGCGGCAAGCCCGTTGCCGAGGATCATCTGGACCCATTGCGGGAACTGGCTGTAGACGCCGGGCACCAGGATCGGGAGAAGCCCGATCGACAGGGCCGCAGCCAGGGTGAACATCGGCCCGTGCTCGCGCAGGTCGACACGGCGCAGAAGATCAATGCCGATGACGCCGATGATGGAGAAGACAATGACCGCCGTACCGCCGACGACGGGTTCCGGCAAGGCCGTCGCCATCCGTCCGATCGGCGCGACCAGGGCGATCAGCACCAGGATGGCGCCGGCCATCGCCGTCACGTAGCGCGACTTGACGTTGGTCGCCCGCACGATGCCGACATTCTCGCCGCTGGTGATGATCAGGGAGGTGCCGAACAGTCCGCCGACCAGCGACATCAGCGCATCACCACGAATGGTCGCCGGGACGATCGCATGCGCATCGCCGCGGCGGCCGGCGATTTCGGCCGTCGCGATGGTCTGACCGGTCGCTTCCGCCATGGAAATGATCGAGAACACGATGAGCGGAATGGCGGCGATGACATCGAATTTCGGCATGCCGAAGGGAAAAAGCTGCGGAACGGCAATAACCGGACCGGCAAGCACGCCAGACAGATCCATATGGCCGAGGGCAAGCGCCACGAGCGAGCCCGCCACGAGGCCCAGCATGACAGCAAGGCGTCTGAGCGTGCCGGAAAAGACGCGCGCAGCAACAATGGTGAGAACGATGGTGAGCAGGGCCAGCCCGACCTCAACCGGCGCGGCAAAGCCTTCGGTTCCGGGCTTGCCAGTGATCGTCACGCCGTAGATGCGCACCAGGTTGACCGAGACCAGCAGCAGCATCGTTCCCACGACGATGGGCGGGAAATAGCGCAGGAGCCGGCGAAACACCGGCAGCGCGATAAAATAGAACAGTGCCGTCATGATGACGGCGCCCACCGCCGTCTGGACGTCTGTCTGCTGCGCGATGGCCAGGAAGATGGCGATCGGCGCGCCGCCGGGCACCATGATGAAAGGCAAGCGCGCACCAAAACCCTTCGGCCCGAAACTCTGCAACATGGAGCCTACGCCGCAGACGAAGAAAGTGGCGCTGATGAGCGAAACCGTCACGGCATCGGAAAAGCCAAGCGCCTTGCTCACGAGAAAGACGGCAGTGATGGGCGACGCCGCCATCACCAGCACATGTTGCAGGCCGAACAGCACAAGGCTGCGTAATGGCAGTCTTTCGTCGGCCGGATCGACAACTCCATTCATTTTATTATGCATGTTTCCTCCTCCCGGCCTCCTCAAGCCGTGTATGCAAATCGTTTTGCATAGCAGATTCCGTAGCACAGTTTTTGCCTCGTGCAAATCGTTTTGCGTAGCTGCCAACGGCGTGCTAGGACAAATTTCGCTGGAGGCATCATGGGGAAACCGACAATCGCCGACCTTGCCAAGGCGGCAGGCGTATCCGTTACCACCGTATCGCACGCGTTCAGCGGCCGGCGCTATGTCGAGCCGGAAACACGCAAGCGCATCGAGGTGCTCGCCCACGAGATCGGCTACCGCCCCAATCACCGGGCTCAGCGTTTGCGAACCGGCCGGGCAGGGTCGATCGCCCTCGTCTCATCCATGCCTTTCGCCGTGGCTGCCGGCCCTTCGCGGCTGGGTTTCTTGATGGAGATCGCGGCCGCCGCCGCCGTCACTGCCTTTTCGCGTGGCATTTCCCTTTGCCTCGTACCGCCGCTCGGGCCGCGCGACAGCCTCGAGGCGCTCGAAGTGGATGGCGCCATCGTTGTCGAGCCGGAACGCGATGATCCGGTGCTGGATTTCTTTTCCGATCGCGGTGTGAATGTCGTCTGCATCGGACGCGCGCCCGGGCGAGACGACCTTCCCTTCGTGGATTTGCAGAGCGGAGCGACGGCGCATCTTCTGCTCGACCACCTGTTTTCAGGTGGCGGCCGCGTCGGCCTGATCACAGGTCTGCAAAGGCGCAATTCCTATATCGAGATGGAAGCCGCCTATGCGGAGCGCATGGCGCAAGCCGGCTCCTCACCCCTTGCCATCCGCGTCGATGAACGGGGCGGCGAACAGGCCGCGGCCGAGGCAGCCGAACGCCTGCTGCGGGCAGAGCCCACCATTTCGGCCCTATGCGTGCCGGTCGACGCCTTCGCGACCGGCGTCTTGAGTGCGGCGCGCGCCATGGGGCGCAGGGTCCCCGAAGACCTTCGGCTCGCCACCCGTTATGACGGCATGCGCGCCAAGCTGGCCACGCCTCCCCTCACCGCGGTCGATCTGCATCTGGACCATGTGGCGGCCGCAGCGGTCGACCTGCTCCTGGCCCGCCTGGGGCAGACCAGCGCCGAACCAGCCGTTATTTCACCCCCAAGCCTGGTGCTGCGCCCCTCCTCGGTGATGTCGCTGGAAACAGATTAAGGGCGAACCAACCTAGCCGTCGGTCTGTGCCAGATCGGCTGCAATGCTGATGGCGATCGCCTGGACAAGGCACATTTGCGCGACCAGCGACGTGAACCCCAGATAGTGGACGTCACGGACCACGATCGACGTATCGGCACGTTTCGCGAGAGGGCTATAGTCGCTATCCGTCAGGGCGACGACATCGTGTCCGCCCTGTTTTGCCGAATCGACCAGAGCAAGCACTTCCGTCGAATATGGGTGCATGCTTATCGCAACGAGCAGATCCCCCTTGCGCATGAGACGGATCTCGTCCTGCAGCGTCCCGCCGGCGCCAACCAGGAGCCGGGTGCGCAGATTGGCCCGCATCAGGGCGTAGGAAAGATAGTTGGCGACCGCATGCGAGCGGCGTTGGCCAAGAATGAAAATCTCCGAGGCCTCCGTGAGGCGGCGTGCGAACCGGTTGACCGTTTCCTCATCGATGCTTGTGGCGAGGTGGCTAAGGGCATCGGCGTTTATGGCGGCGAACCCCCGGACGAAATCGACCGGCTTCGACGCCACGCTCGAATCCGGAAAGTCACGCTGGAGATGCTTGATGCGCTCGCCATAAGTCGGCGACTGGTCGGCAATGGCGGCTCGAAACACCTTCTGAAAATCGGAAAAGCCGGAGAAACCGAAATGCTTCGCCAGACGCATGAAGACGGAAGGTTGCACGTCCGCATTTTTCGCCAAGGCGGTAATGGATTGGAGAGCGACGTCGTTGGGATGTTCGAGCACATAGGTGCCGGCCTGCTGAAGGCGGGCACTCAAACCATCAAGCTCCTGCTGAATGGATTGCAGGACATCGTCAACTCTGCGCGCTTGTCCGGCCTTCATCGCACCTCGCCGCTGTTCCTATCGTTACATTTCGTTTCTGTACAGACCGATCGCCCAACCGGCACCCCTCAATGCAGAAGTTGCGACAGGAAAAGCTTGCTTCGTTCGTTCGCCGGATTCTCGAAGAAATCCTGCGGGTTGTTTTCTTCGACAATCCTGCCCTTGTCCATGAAGATCACGCGATCGGCGACTTGGCGGGCGAAGCCCATCTCATGAGTGACCACGATCATCGTCATTCCGTCTTGCGCAAGCCCGACCATGGTATCCAGAACCTCTTTCACCATTTCGGGATCGAGAGCCGAGGTCGGTTCGTCGAAAAGCATGACCTTGGGGCTCATGCACAGCGCCCGGGCAATGGCCGCGCGCTGCTGCTGGCCGCCGGAAAGCTGGCCCGGATATTTCGACGCCTGGTCGGGAATCTTCACGCGCTCCAGAAATGCCATGGCCTTTGCCTCCGCATCCTTGCGCTTCATCTTGCGAACGGTCAGCGGCGCCAGCGTGCAGTTCTCCAGGATGGTAAGATGAGGGAAAAGGTTGAAGCCCTGAAAGACCATGCCGATTTCGCTCAACGGACCGCTGAGCTGCCTGATGCGGTCGGTCAGTTCCACGCCATTGACGACGATTCTGCCTGTCTGGTGATGCTCCAGGCGATTGAGGCAGCGGATAAGGGTCGATTTGCCCGAGCCGGATGGCCCGCATACGACGATGCGCTCACCGGCACTGATCTTGAGATTGATGTCCTGAAGGACATGAAAGTCGCCATACCATTTGCCGACGTCTTCCATCAGGATCATTGCATCATGTGTCTCGATACGCATCGCCACTCCTTGCAGACCGCCCCTTGCGGCCATCGGGGATGGCCGGACGCCACTGCCTGGCGTCCGGCCTGCTCGAAAAATCAGTAGGGGTACGGCACGCCGTGCGCCTCGTGGATCGCCCGCAGCTCGCCGGTGAACTTCATATTGAAGATGAAGGTGTTGATCCACTGGAGCAGGTTCCACTGGTCCCGGCGCATGCCCACGGCCATCGGGTTGTCGCGGATGGAGAGCTTCACCTCGAACTGGTCGGGCGGCCCCTGGCGGATGGCGGCTTCTGCGGCCACATTGCCGATGACGAGCGCGTCGGCCTGCCCCGAATAAAGGGCCTGGATCGTGCCGGCATCATCGTCGAAGCGCATGATCTCCGCATCCGACGGTGCTACCGCCGTGAAGGCCACGTCCTGCGCATTGCCGCGAACGACCGCCACTTTCATGCCGGAAGTATCCTCGGCCTTCGAGACGGTGCGGTCCTTGCGGGCCACGATCACCTGCTGGGCGTTGGTATAGGGTTCGGAGAACGCAACCTGCAGGGCGCGTTCCGCCGTCGGCGCAAAGGATGCGATGACCACATCGGCGCGATTGTTCAGCAGCGTGGGAATGCGGTTCGGCCCCGTCACCTGCACGATGTTCAGCTTTACGCCAAGCCGCTCGGCCATCAGCTTTGCGATGTCGACGTCGATGCCAGCCGGCTCCATCGAATTGTCCAGCCCGCCATAGGGCGGGTTGGTAATGTCGATGGCGACCGACAAGGTTCCCTTCTTGACGATCTCGTCGGTCGTCTGGGCCTGGGCCATTACACAGCCGGCGATGGCCATGGTCGCGCCCATTATCAAAGACATCAATCTGCGCATGCGTTTCTCCTCCTCAAACAGTTTGCTTCCGGGTTTTGCCTGGGCGTGATCGCCGGGTGCGGTCGAGACCCTTCTCGAGCCGCCGGCTGAGTATCGAAATCGGCCAGCACAGCAGCATGTAGAGGCCGGCAACCACGCCATAGACGATGAAGGGGCTCAAAGTGACATTGTTGACCAGTTGCCCCGCCCTGGTGATTTCGGTGAAGCCGATCAGCGCCGTGACCGAGGTGCCCTTGATGAGCTGCACCACGAAGCCGACCGTCGGCGCGATGGCGATCCTGACCGCCTGTGGCAGGATGACGAGGCGAAGCTGGGCACCATAGGACAGGGCCAGCGCATGGGCGCCTTCCCATTGCCCGCGCGGCACCGCCTGGATCGAGCCCCGCCAGATTTCCCCCAGAAACGCCGCTGTATGCGCCGAAAGCGCGACGGCCGCGGCTGTCCAGGCATCGACGTTCACGCCGAAAAGCCCGATGCCGAAATAGACCACGAAGAGTTGCAAAAGCAGCGGCGTTCCCTGGAACAGCTCGATATAGCCGGCCGAAAGCAGGCGCATCCAGCGGGCGGATTGAATGCGCAGCAGCGCGACCAGCAATCCGCACACCCCGCCGACAACCAGCGCGACTGCGGTCAGCAGCAAGGTCCATTGCAGCGCGCTCAGGATAAACAGGAATTCAGACCATCCGAATGCGCGCATCACCAATGCCCTTTCCGCTCGTAGATGGACGAGTAGATGGCCCCGAATGCCAACCGGAAGAGGATCGACATTGCGAGATAGAGCCCGATCACGGTGAAGTAGACTTCGAAGCTGCGCAGGTTCTGCGACTGGATTGTGTTGGCGACGGCCGTCAGATCATTGGCGGAGATCGCGGACACCACGCTCGACCCCAGGAGAAGCATGATGAACTGGCTGGAAAGAGCCGGATAAACGGCCCGGACCGCCGGTGGCAGGACGATCTTGCGGAAGATCTGCACCTCGCTCAGGCCGAGAGCGAAACCGGCCTCGCTCTGGCCACGCGGGATCGATTCCACGCCGGCGCGCAGGATTTCGGCGGCATACGCACCGACATTGGCCGTCATCGCCACCAGAGCGGCATAGGTCGGATCAAGCCGGATGCCGAGGCTCGGGAGTCCGAAGAAGATAAAGAAGAGTTGGACCAGCAGCGGGGTGTTGCGGATGATCTCGACATAGAAGGAAACCAGCGTCGTTCCGATCCGGCCGCTGCGCATACGCACGAAAACGCACAGGATCGCGATCAGAAAGCCGAACAGACAGGAAATGGAGGTGAGCTTGACGGTGAGGCATGCCCCCCAAAGCAGTTGATCCATACTCTGCCAGACCGGACCGAAATCGAAATTGTAGGTCATTTCGCCTGTGCCCTTTCAGCCACGCCGCCTCCCGAGATGCCTCAAGGCCGCGTCGCGATGGCCCGCCGGGCCGAGGCAAGCTGGGTGCGGATGAAATCGCGGGCATGCGCGGCAATGTCGTCGGCGTCCTCCCACAGCGGCCGCCACAGCGACATGATCCCTGCAAGGGCCGGTTTGGTGCGGTTGCTGGTAAATGCCTCAAAGCCGATAGGCCCCGAATAGCCGATCTCTGCAAGGGCACGGAAGGTCGAGACGAAATCGACCTGACCCGATCCGAGATAGCCGCGATGGCTCTCGCTGACCTCGAAATAGCCGAGCTTGTGGCCACAGGCGCGGATAGCCTGGGCGATATCATTCTCTTCGATGTTCATGTGATAGGTGTCGAGATGCAGCAGCACATTGTCGGCGCCGATTGCCTCGATAAGAGCCAATCCCTGGGCGGCCGTGTTGACCAGATTGGTTTCGTAGCGGTTGGCTGGCTCCAGGGTGATGGTGATGCCCGCCGCCTTGGCAGCTTCGGCGCATCTGGCCAGGATTTCGATGCAGTGCCTGCGGCCCTCCGGTGTCGGCGCGACGGTGTATTTCGTCAGGGCCGAATAGATGATGCCGCCCATTTGCGTGGCGCCGATATCCCGCGCCATGGCGATCGCCTGCATAAGCCGGGCCTCGCCCTTTTGCGCGATTTCACAGTCGGCGCTCGAAATATCGGCGTCGAGCGACATGCCCATTGCGGCGCGCGTGCGCATGCCGTTGACCTCAAGCATCTTGACCAGCGCGGCCGGATCGATCGCCGACATGTCGCGCAAGGGAACGGCGATGATGTTGTAGCCGAGCGCGGCGGCCCGTTCGACGGCATGGTACCCGTCGTCCATGTTCCAGGGGCTCGACCAGGTGAAGGCGTGAATTCCCAACGGATTATGCATGGCTCATGGACCTGTAGGTGGTGGTTTCGATGGCATCGGCCTGCCGCCGATCCGGCAGCGACTGCCAGCCGGTACCGTTGAGGCATTTCGCGGCCGCGGCCGCGGAGGCAAATTTGAAGCAAGCTTCGATAGCCCTACGCTCGGCCACAGCGAGCGCAAAGGCTCCGTGAAAGACGTCACCCGCGCCGGTGGTATCGCGTGGGTTGATGCGCGGCGCGGGAAGACGGTGCTCCTGGCCATCGTCCAGCCACAGCACGCCATCGGCACCGAGGGTGACCGAAACCAACCCGTCGAAATGCCGCCCTGCTTCCGCCAGCGCCGATCCGACGCTGTCCTTGCCGGTGAAGGCGCACAACCCGGGCTGGGAGAAGATGATGTGGTCGGCCATCCTGCCCAGGACATCAACGGTTTCGGCATCTCCGATATCGGCATCCAGAACCGTAGGTGCGGCCAGACTGCGCGCTCGCTGAAAGGCCGTTGCGCCCCCTTGCGCCCACCTCAGATCGGCCAGCGCGACGGTTTCCGCACCGATGCTATCCAAGGGCAAATCCTCGGCGCTGACAGCAAAGCCGCTTCCGGGGAATGCGGCGATCAGGCGTTCGCCCGCCAAGTCCTTGAGCACCGCCGAACTGGGGGACGACCCTTCCTTGCAGCGAAGCAGGCCGCCTATACCGATCCCCGCCTCGACCAGGGCGTCGGACAGGAAATCGCCGACGCTGTCCCGGCCCAGCCTGCCCCAGAACTCGACCTTCGCGCCGAGCCTTGCCGCAGCGGCGGCTGCCGTCGCAGCCATACCGCCCGCGCAAAGGGAGCGGGAGGAGGCGACCACCTTGCCGCCTCCGGCACCTATGGCGGGCACCTCATAGACCTGATCGAGCGTCACGATACCGACGCAGGTGACACGGGCGCTCATTTGCCATCGCCCTTGCCGAAACGGCTGACAAGCTCCGCCATCAACGGACCGGGGCTGGAAAGGACGGCACGGCTGAGCGCGGCTTCGAGGTCGTCGCGCAGATGGGCAAGCGATGCCTGCGCAAGGACAAGGAGGTCACAGCGCCCGGAAAGCGTCGCAGCGCTGTCTGAAACCAGACGATCATGCGTTGCACGGTCGCCGCTACGGAGCGCATCGAATGCATCGGCGACCAGATGCGGCACGATCTCGACCTCGCGCCCGGCGACTGCCGCGTGCGTGGCCAGAAGCTGCCGGCTCGGCTCCACCGTGCTCGACGTGGTGCACAGAACGCCGATTATTTTTCCGTTCAACACGGCCGTGCGCGCCATCGGATCGTCGATCTTGATGATCGGCACATTGACCACCTGCCGGGCGACGTCGACCGCCGGAGAGGTGGAGGAACAGGTGAAGACGATAGCGGTTGCACCGGCATCCGCCGCCAGCTCCGCATGACCCACGACGCGCGACGTGATCGAGGTACCGGGACCGTGACGAAGCAGGTCCTGAAGCAGCGATTCATCGAGGGTGTGAAACACGTCGACACCCGGCAGGTGCTGGCTTGCCAGTTCGGCAAAGCGCGGCACCAGCGTTGCCACCGTGTGAATGAAGCAAAGGCGATCGGCCATCTTTCCTCCCGGTCGAATGAGGCCAATGAAAAATTCTTGTCATGACTACACTTTTGGAAAAATCTTGTCTATAGGAGAAAAATCACAAACGCATCGACAGCCGCAAAATTCGGGGAAGCACATGGAATTATCAGCAGGAAAGTATTGGTCGTTGCGCCGCCTAGCCGACGCCAACGGGTACTTCAAGATGACGGCGGTCGACCAGCGGCCGGGGGTGGAGGCGCTGGTCGCGTCGCGGCGGCCGGATGGCAAAAGCGCCTATGAGGACGTCGGCGCGATCAAGGAATTGCTGATCCAGGAATTGTCGCCCTATTCCTCGGCCATGCTGGTCGACCCCGGCTATGCCTTTCCCTATGGCTATCGCAGCCTCGACCCATCTAAGGGCCTGCTGGTCACGGCAGAACAGTGGGACTGCGAGGAAGATGCCGGGGGCCGGCGCACGCTGCTTTATCCGAACTGGTCAGTCGAGAAGATCAAGCGCATGGGCGCGGATGGGGTGAAACTCATGCTGTGGTATCGGCCCGATGCGTCGCCCGACACCTTGAAGCATCAGCAGGCGCTGGTGGAAGCCGTGGGTGCGGAATGCCGCCGCCACGACATTGCATTCCTTCTCGAGCCGCTGGTCCATCCCTTCCTGTCGGAGGCGGGTTCTCCGGAGTATCGCGAGGATCCCAACAAGCGGCCGGAAATGGTCATCGACACCGTCAAGGAGTTCCGCAAGGAGCGTTACGGGGTCGATATCTTCAAGCTGGAAACCCCCTTGCCGGCCAACACCATTGCCGATCCGGACGCTGACAGCCCCGAAAGCCGGTCCGCCCAGGAGTGGTTCAACCAGATCGATCTGCTGCTGGACCGCCCGTGGGTTATGCTTTCGGCCGGAGCCGGCATGGAACCATTCCGCCGCGTGCTCACCTACGCCTTCCGCGCCGGCGCCAGCGGCTATCTCGCGGGCCGGGCCATATGGTGGGGCGCCGCCGAGCAATTCCCCGACCTCGATGCGTTCCGGGCCCAGATACGCGCACAAGGCGTCCCCTACGCCGAGAAGATCCAGCACACCCTGCAGCAATATGGCCGGCCATGGACCGAAAAAATGGGGGTCAAGGGCGAGGTCAGGCTGAGCCATGCCGGCCCGTCCTTCTACGAAAATTATCCGGCCTGCCAGAGGTAAACGGACGGGATGGATGCAGGTGCCCTTCCGGCTTCAGGCTTACGGAGGGCGGAAAGGGGAACCGAACCGATGCTTCTTGGCGTGATAGCGGACGACTTCACCGGCGCAAGCGATGTCGCCAACACCATTTCCAAGGGCCTTCCGGGGCAAGGAGGGCTTCGCACCGTTCAATACCTCGACACGCCATCCTTCGGTGCACCCACCGATGTCGAGGCGGGTGTCATCGCGCTCAAGAGCCGGTCCATCGCCCCTCCGGAAGCGATCCGGCAGTCGCTGGAGGCGCTGGAGTGGCTGCTACGGCAGGGATGCCGGCAGATCCTGTTCAAATATTGCTCGACCTTCGATTCCACGCCGCAGGGCAATATCGGGCCGGTGGCCAAGGCCTTGGCACAAAGGCTGGGATCAAAGGGTGTTGTCGCCTGCCCGGCCTTTCCCGATACGGGCCGGCGGGTCTATCAGGGCCATCTCTTCGTCGGCGACCGGCTGCTCAATGAATCCGGCCTTGAGAACCACCCCCTCAACCCGATGACTGACGCCGACATCCGGCGCTGGCTGGCGCTCCAGACCAAGGAACCCGTCGGGCATATCGGCCTCGACACGGTACGTGCCGGCGCTTCGCGAATTGCCGAACGCCTGGCGGCCGCGGCCTCGCGGGGCGAGACCCTCGTGATCGTCGACGCCATCGCCAACGACGATCTCGTGGCCATCGGAAAAGCTGCCGCTGGTAGCCCCTTGATCACGGGCGGCTCCGGCGTTGCCATCGGCCTGCCCGGAAATTTCATCGCGCAGGGACTTGCCGGCGCGCATGACAGAGGTGTCGAAGGCATCAGCGGACCTGAGGCGATCCTTGCGGGCAGTTGCTCGGCCGCGACCCGCGAACAGATCGCCCTACACAAGACACGGCATCCCTCCCGTGCCATCGAGGTGAACGACGTCATCACCGGCAAGGTGACGGCGGGCGACCTGGCCGCTTTCCTGATCGAAAATACAGGCCGGGCACCCCTCGTCTATTCCTCATCGACACCTGAGAAAGTGACCTCCATTCAGCAGAAATATGGCCGGGATCGCGTCGCCGGCATGCTTGACGAACTGTTTGCGGAAACGGCGCGCCGGCTGGTGGACTCGGGCATCAGGCGTCTCGTCGTGGCGGGCGGCGAAACTTCCGGCGCCGTGGTGTCGGCGCTCGATCTGAAGGCGGTCGCAATCGGGCCGGAAATCGACCCGGGCGTACCGGTTCTGGTTTCGACAGGCAAAGATCCTGTTGCACTGGCCTTGAAGTCCGGCAATTTCGGCGCACCGGATTTCTTTGTAAAGGCTCTCGAAAGGCTGGCCGGACGATGAATGCTGAAAGCAGATTGCGCGAGAACCTGGCGCGGTTCGCCAAATCCCTGTTCGACAGGGGCTTTTCGGTCGGCTCCGCCGGCAATATCAGCGCCGCCCTCGATGACGGCTTCCTGATGACGCCGACAAATTCCTGCCTGGGTTTCCTGGACCCGGCCAGGATCAGCAAGCTCGACGCCGGCTGGCGTCATGTGTCGGGTGACAGGCCTTCCAAGGAAGCCTTCCTGCATAGGGCATTTTTCGAGACACGGCCGCAGACGGGTGCTGTCGTCCATCTCCATTCCACCTTCGCCACCGCCCTGTCGTGCATGGCCGATGTCGATCCAGAGAACTGCATTCCAGCAATGACGCCCTATGTGGTCATGCGTGTCGGACAGGTGAAGCTCCTCTCCTATTTTCGGCCGGGCGACGAATGCGCGGGCGATCTGGTGAGAGGACTCGGCGGCAAGCATGCTGCGGTTCTTCTAGCCAATCATGGCCCGGTTGTATCTGGCCGGGACCTGCCGTCAGCGGTTTTTGCGGCCGAGGAACTGGAAGAATCCGCAAAGCTTGCCGTCATCCTGCGCAACGAGCGTGTTCGCTACCTGACCCCCACCGAAGTCGAAGATCTGAAGACTGCCTTTCCCATCGGTTAATTTTCTGGTCCGCGGATCAGTCATCCGACTACGGCTACGACAATTGGCCGATCCATGATCAACTGAACGTCATTCCACCGTCACCTGACGCGATCTCCGTTTTGTGAAGGGAACCACTGGGGGTATCCTGTAGTTGATAGGATGGGAGGCCGGCTTCCGGACCGGCTTGATGTGAGGCAGCCATGACCCAGAAAAATACCGACGTCTTCGAACTTTTCTCGGAGATCTATGCCAATGCGGCCCAAGAGGAGATGAGCCTCCAGCAATACCTTCTGGCCTGCCGTGAAGACAAATCCCTGTATGCCTCCGCACCGGAGCGAATGGTCGAGGCGATCGGCGAACCGACATTGGTCGACACCAGCAAGGATGAGCGGCTGGGCCGGATTTTCTCGAACAGGACGATCAAGCTCTATCCCTCCTTCGCCGATTTCTACGGCATGGAAGACACCATCGAACGCATCGCCGGCTATTTCCGCTACGCCTCGCAGGGGCTGGAGGAACGCAAGCAGATCCTCTACCTGCTCGGCCCGGTCGGCGGCGGCAAGTCATCGCTGGCGGAGCGGCTGAAGAAGCTCATGGAGGAGCGGCCGATCTACACCTTGAAGGTCGGCAATGCGGTCAGCCCCATCTTCGAATCGCCGCTCGGTCTGTTCCATCCCGAGCGCATGGCCGATCTCCTGGAGGACAAATACGGGATCGCGCGGCGGCGGCTGAACGGCCTGATTTCGCCATGGGCGGCCAAGCGCCTGGACGAACTGTCCGGCGATATCTCCAAGTTCAGCGTGGTCAAGCTGATGCCGTCGCGGCTTCGCCAGATCGCCATCGCCAAGACCGAGCCCGGCGACGAAAACAACCAGGACGTTTCGGCGCTGGTCGGCAAGGTCGACATAAGGCAGCTCGAGAATTTCAGCCAGTCCGATCCGGACGCCTATTCCTACAGCGGCGGCCTGAACCGCACCACGCAGGGGCTGCTCGAATTCGTCGAGATGTTCAAGGCCCCGATCAAGGTTCTGCATCCCCTGCTGACCGCGACGCAGGAAGGCAGCTACAACGGCACCGAGAATTTCGGCGCGTTTCCGTATCAGGGCATCGTGGTGGCCCACTCAAATGAATCGGAATGGCTGCAGTTCAAGAACAACAGGAACAACGAGGCATTCCTCGATCGCATCTTGGTGGTCAAGGTGCCTTATTGCCTGCGCATCACCGAAGAGCGTCAGATCTATGAAAAGCTGTTGCGCGAGAGCGAACTGGCCGGCAGCCCCTGCGCGCCGGAGGTGCTCGACATTCTCAGCAGGTTCACGGTTTCGACCCGGCTGGCAGAGCACGACAACTCGCCGCTCTACACGAAGATGCGCGTCTACGACGGTGAAAACCTTAAGGAAATCGATCCCAAGGCAAAATCGGTCCAGGAATACCGCGATGCCGCCGGCGTCGATGAGGGCATGACCGGCGTCAGCACACGCTTCGCCTTCAAGATCCTGTCGCAGACGTTCAACTACGACACCAAGGAGGTGGCGGCCGATCCGGTCCATCTGATGTATATCCTCGAACAGGCGATCAAGCGCGAACAGTTTCCGAAGGAAGCGGAAGCCGCCTATCTCGACTTCATCAAGTCGGAACTCGCGACGCGCTATGCCGAGTTCATCGGCCACGAAATCCAGAAAGCCTATCTGGAATCCTACAGCGAATACGGCCAGAACCTGTTCGACCGCTACATCGCCTATGCCGACGCCTGGATCGAGGATCAGGACTACAAGGACCCCGATACCGGCCAGATCCTCAACAGGGACGTTCTCGACAACGAGTTGTCGCAGGTCGAGAAGCCGGCCGGGATCGCCAACCCGAAGGACTTCCGCAACGAGGTGGTGAAATTCACGCTGCGCGCGCGCGCCAGGAACAACGGCCGCAACCCGGCATGGACCAGCTACGAAAAGCTGCGCGAGGTGATCGAGAAACGGATGTTCGGCCAGGTCGAGGACCTGCTTCCGGTGATCAGCTTCGGCTCCAAGCAAGACAGCGTGACCGAGAAGCGGCATACGGAATTCGTCCAGCGCATGGTCGAGCGCGGCTACACCGAGCGGCAGGTCCGCCGGCTTGTGGATTGGTACATGCGGGTCAACAAGGCCGGCTGAGGCCAGCGGGGGGCTCGTCATGCCAATCTTCATCGACCGCCGCCTGAACCCGAAGGACAAGAGCCTCGGCAACCGCCAGCGCTTTCTCCGTCGTGTGCGCAACGAACTCAAGCGAAGCATCCGGGACCAGATACGTGCCGGCAGGATTGCCGATGTCGATGCCGACCATGTCGTTTCCATGCCGGCCACAGGCACGAGCGAGCCAAGCTTCAGCCATGCCGGGGACAGCGGCCAGCGCCGCCATGTCCTGCCGGGCAACAAGCAGTTCGTGCCCGGCGACCGGTTGCCCAAGCCCGGCCAGGGTGCCGGCGCTTCCAGTCCGGGATTGAAGGAGTCGGAAGACGACTTTCGCTTCGTGCTCTCGCGCAAGGAAGTGCTGGATCTCTTCTTCGAGGATCTGGAACTGCCCGATCTGGTCAAGGTCAACCTCAAGGAGATCCTTGCCTTCAAGCCGCGCCGGGCCGGCTTCACGGCGGCCGGCGCGCCGACCAACATCAGCGTCGGCCGCACCATGCGCAACAGCCAGGGCCGCCGTATCGCCCTCAAGCGCCCAAAGCAGGAGGAACTCGATGCCATCGCCCAGGAGATCGCGGCGCTTGAAATAGGCAGGCCGGACGCCGCGGCGCGCCAGCAGATTGCGCTGCTGCGCGAGGAACTCGAGAGGCTGGAACGCCGGCGCAAGCTCATCGCCTATGTCGACCCCGTCGACATCCGCTTCAACCGCTTCGACGCCCAGCCGGTGCCGAACGCCAACGCCGTCATGTTCTGCCTCATGGACGTGTCAGGCTCGATGGGCGAGCGTGAGAAGGATTTGGCCAAACGTTTCTTCGTGCTGTTGCACCTGTTCCTGAAGCGGCGCTACGACGCCACCGAGATCGTCTTCATCCGCCATACCCACGAAGCACAGGAAGTGGACGAGGAAACCTTCTTCTACAGCACGCAAAGCGGTGGCACGGTCGTCTCCACGGCGCTCGAGGAAATGCGCCGCATCATCGAGGAGCGCTACCCCAGCCGCGAATGGAACATCTACGCGGCCCAGGCATCGGACGGCGACAATTTCGCCACCGATTCCGAGCGCTGCATATCCCTGCTGGACGGCGAGATCATGCGCCTTTGTCAGTATTTCGCCTATGTCGAGATCATTGACGAACGCGAAAGCCACATCTTCGGCTCGACCGAAAACGGAACCTCCCTTTGGCACGCCTATGATACGGTCAGTGACCGATGGCCGAATTTCCAGATGACCCGCATCGCCACCGCGGCGGACATCTATCCGGTGTTTCGCCAGCTTTTCACCAGGCAGCCGGGCACCCCGGAACGGCCGGCGGGAAAACGCTGATGGCCAAGGCTGGCGCCAGATCCGGCTTGCTGTTTTCAGGCTCCGACTGGGATTTTCGGACATTGTCGCAGTGCTACGACGCAATCGAGGCAGTCGCGATCGAAGACCTTCACCTGGACGTCTACCCTGTCCAGATGGAGATCATCTCGTCGGAGCAGATGCTCGACGCCTATTCCTCCGTCGGCATGCCGCTGATGTATCGCCACTGGTCGTTCGGCAAGCACTTCCTCTATCAGGAATTGCTCTATCGCAAGGCCGGGCGCGGGCTCGCCTATGAACTGGTCATCAACTCCAATCCCTGCATCGTTTACCTGATGGAGGAAAACACCATGGCCCTGCAGGCCCTGGTGACCGCTCATGCCGCGCTTGGCCATAACCATTTCTTCAAGAACAACTACCTGTTCCGGCAATGGACCGACGCGGCCTCGATACTGGGCTATCTGGATTTCGCCAAGAACTTTATCGCCAGTTGTGAGGAACGCCATGGCCTTGCCCAGGTGGAAGCCATTCTCGATGCAGCCCATGCCCTGATGGAACAAGGGGTGTTCCGCTATCGGCGCCCGCCGAAGCTGTCCTCTGAAAGGCAGGACCAGGGCGCGCGCGAGCGCTTCGAATATCAGGAACGCTCCTACAACGACCTGTGGCGTACCCTGCCGCCGTCGGTGGACGCCAAGGGTGGCAGGGTGGACGACAGCGCGGCCGAGCGGAAGAGCGCGCTCAATCTTCCTGAGGAAAACCTGCTCTACTTCCTTGAGAAGAACAGTCCCGCGCTCGAACCCTG
>NZ_JBEPML010000025.1:0-76736 GCF_040545735.1 Aquamicrobium terrae | reverse complement strand
TTTCGGTCCAGGGCATCGTGATCTCCGTCGAATCTCAGGAATCCGACTGAATCATAACTCGCCGAAATCACTCGCTCCTTTTTGGAACGGACACTAACGTCGCCAAGTCTTCGCGGCTCAAACAGCCGAATGTTCTCCTTCGCGGCGCCGCGCCCGTCCCAAAATGCCATTTCCTTCCCCCATTTTCTTATTTGAAGAGCTGTTCGATGTCCGCCATCGGCCGGAACAGCTTCATCGGCTGGTCGGGAAACGGCAAAAAGCTTTCACGCTCGTAGAAGCGGTGCGCATTTTCATCCTTGGCATCTACGACTACCGCGAAGGACGCGATCTCGCTCCTGACGGCCCGAAAGAGGGCATCCGCCAGCAGAAACCGGCCGTACCCCTTGCCTTGTTGGCGCCGATCGACCGCGAGTCGGCCGAGAAGGGTTGCCGGAACGAGCGGATAGCGCGGCAGTTTCCGCACTGTCTTTTCCGGCAGGTCCCCGAGATTCACCGCCGTCGACGAAAGGGTGTAGTAGCCAGCCACCGTGCCGTCCGACAGCACCAGCACGAAGGGCGCGGCCATGTTCTTGCGGGCATCCTGACCGGCCTGAACTCGGAAATACCGGTCGAGCGGCTCGACGCTACTTTCGAACGCAGACCTGTCGTGCTGGGTGCCGAGGATCTCGACCCGCAGGGCTTCTCCGATATCGTCCGCCACCCGTCAGACGCCGGTCGCCTGGCGATAACGGCGCACCGTGTCACGAAGACGGTCGTTGACGGGCTGCGGGTTGAGCAACGCTTCTACGAAGGTCTCGCTGTCGCGGACCGACAGATCCAGACGCTGATGCTCCTCGATCGCCCGGCGGGCGGCCTCCTGGACGCTGGACAACACAAAATCGGTCACCGTCCGGCCCTGGAGGGCCGCGGCACGCTCAATAAGGCTTTTCTGGTCGGCCGTAACGCGCGTTTCCAGACGCTCGCCACGGACCCGGCCGCGAGGCGGATGTGTTGCAGTTTGGACCATCGACATTCTCCTTTCCGAAATATGTACGGCCATTGGCCGGGAAAAGCAAGCTGGAAGGGCGAATTGTGCAACAACCTGCTGCATTGCCAAGGGAGAGATGGTTTCGGCCATCTCTCCCCCGCGACCGCCGCCTGCACATGGCAGGACCGCGCGCTCTCAAGGCGGCAATAGCCGTCACTGTTCCAATCGCTCCCATCCGCCCCGCTCGCGCCACAGCCCGGCCATGCTCGCCGGCAGCCGCCCCCCTCTCTGCCGAGCGCTCACGCGCCCCCGGGAGGCATGTCGGGGACATGCCTCCGGCATTAACGGAGAAAGGATTGGAACAATGGCAAGGACAGCGAAAAAGGCGAAGGCCGTCACGGTTGCGACGGTCGAGCGCGTGGCGGCGGATGCGGAAATCCGCAGCGTCGGCGAAGCTATGGGGGACGTGGTGGCATTGCCCGCGCCGAACGCGGCCAGCGTGGCGGCGGAAGCCGCGAACACCTCGGAAGTGGAGACCACCACAGAAACCGTCACCGGCAGGGAAGTTCTCATTCCCCTCAACAAGCTCAAGAAATCTCCCTGTAATGCGCGCAAGACCCCGCACGGCGAGGAAACTGTCGAAACCTATGCGGCCAGCATCGCCGCCAAGGGCATCCTGCAAAACCTCGTGGTAGAGCCGGAGCTTGACGCGAACGGAACGCCGACCGGCTTTTACTTCGTCACCATCGGCGAAGGAAGGCGATTGGCGCAGATGTTGCGGGCGAAACGTAGGGAGATCAGGAAGACCGAGCCGATCCGTTGCGTCATCGATACGGCAAACGACCCGTTCGAGATCAGCCTTGACGAAAATGTTTCGAGGACCAACCTCCCGCCTGCCGATCAGTTCGAGGCTTTCCTGCAGCTCTCGCAGGATCGTGGATGGGGCGCAGAGGAAATCGCCGCCCGCTTTGGCGTCACCGCCCATGTGGTAAAGCAGAGGCTGAAGCTTGGCGCGGTCAGCCCGAAGCTGATGCAGGTCTACCGCTACGGGCTGACGGGCGACAATCCCCCGTGGAAACCCGTCACCGTCAATGACGATGGTCGGCGCGTCTATGTCGAGTTTCCCAGAGGGATCGTGCAGGGCGAGATGCCTCCGATCTTCGCATCGGCCCGGATGGCGAAGCGCAACTCGTCAAGGCACGAATCTACCGTCACATCCTGATTGTCGATCGTCTGTTCGGAGCGGCCGAGTTGCGCCTAGGTAGCGGCGACCGGCAGCAGAAGGTGAGGATTTCCCGCGCCGACGGAAGGCCTCAGTCATGAGCCAGGGAAACAGCATATAAGCGCTCCGATGCGGCTGCGGGCGGAACCGCCTCGCGTCACTCGGCTGTCGCGCAAGGTGCTCGCCAGCTTCACGGCCGTTGCCCTGGTCGGGATTGGCGGCGCTCTCATCTACGCCCTTCAGACCCGAAACACCGAACGTGATGGCGAGGAATTATACTCCACTGCAAATCGGCAGACGGCAGACGGCCTCGCCGGCTTGCCCCGAGACTATACCGGCCCGGTTCTTGGTCCGCCTTTGCCCGGCGATCTCGGGCGGCCAATCCTTGACGCGCAAAATCGCGGTCAGCCCGTCGGGCCCCCGGCGATTTCAACGCCGACTATTGACGAAGCCGAGCAGCGCCGCCTTGCAGAGGAGGAAGCCACGCGCACGTCGCGCGTTTTCTTCCAGACCCAGCCGGTCACGACGCCTTCCGCATCGGCAGGCTCAGTAACAGAAGGCCCTCCCGGTCTCGATCTCGCCGGCCTTTCTGCTCTGCCGGGTCAGCAGACCGCGCAGGATCGGCAAAACGCATTCCTCAATGCGCCGGCCGATCGCCGCACCACCGCCACGGATCGCGTTATGGCTCCCGCTTCGCCCTTCGTGCTCCAGGCCGGCGCGGTGATCCCCGCAGCACTCATCACCGGAATACGCTCGGATCTTCCGGGCCAAATCACTGCTCAGGTGACGGAAAACATCTACGACAGTCCGACCGGTCGCAGCCTTCTCGTACCGCAGGGAACGAGGATCGGCGATCGCGCGCCGCGCGTCGATGCATAACTCGCGAGCCCTGGCAAGCGATATCCCGTCACGGGCATACCTACCGAGATAGACGGTCTCCCGCCTGCCGTTCAGCCGATAGTCGAGCCTGAACGAGATGGCGCCCGACGGTGCAACGCGCACATACTTCGCCCATTTGGCTGGCGAATGTCGGCTTCCGGATTTGACGGTTTCGGCTGGAACGGCAGAAATAAGGGCGCTTAGCTGCCTCTAGGACTGTCTATCGTTACGACCGCTTTCCACTCCACAACTGTCGAAGCATTGGTCGATAGGACATCCTTGAAGATGCAGCGTGCAGTCGGGGTGGAATTCGTCATTCAAGTGCATTACATTGGCGCGAGAAGGAGGCGATCATGCCTGCAAACGCTCTTGTCCAGACACGAATCGACGCCGATGTCCGCGACCGCGCATCGGCCGTCCTGGAAAACATGGGTCTCACGGTCTCAGACGCAGTCCGTATCCTGCTCACCCGCACCGCCAACGAGGGCGCGCTGCCACTCGAACTGCTTTCGAACAGCGAGGCCCACGACGCCTGGTTCCGCGCCAAGGTGCGCGAGGCGCTGGAGGACAGCCGCCCGGACATTCCGGACGATGAGGTCGAGGCGCATTTCGCCGGGCGGCGCGCCGCCGCGCGGCGTAAGGTTGGCGACCTCGGATCGTGAGGCTCACCTGGTCGGCCTTTGCGCTCTCCGATCGCGACGGTATCTTCACCCATATCGAAGCCCACAATCCCGCTGCGGCCGTCGCCATCGACGAGCGGATCGTCGCGGCGACGCGCCGTCTCCGCGACTTCCCGGAAAGCGGTCGGCCGGGTCGCGTCGCCGGCACGCGCGAGCTGGTCGTCACCGGGACGCCCTATGTCGCAGCCTATCAAGTCACCGGCGAGACGGTGCGCATCCTGCGCGTCCTGCATGGCGCCCAGCAATGGCCGGACGATCTTCCGGAAAGGTGACCCGCACGCCTGTTCCCACGCTCGGCAGGGCGCTTCGGACTCCCCGCTGTCAATGACCGCGGAATCGGGACCCTGTATTTTCGCGTAAAAGGGGCTCTGACGCACTTTTGCTGAAGATTGGGTCATGTCGCGCCGATCATTCTCGCTTGAAGAAGGTCAATCTTGGCGTGACCGTACATCTGGCGTTTGATGAGCTTGAGCTTTGTGATCTGGCCTTCGGTCTGCCCGTTCGACCATGGCGAAACAATCGCGTTGCGAACTGCGGTGATATCTTTCTCGACGCCGCTGGCAAATGGGGCGACGAGGCTCGCCTTGGCAGTTTCAAGCCAGGCATCCAGCTTGGCAACGGCTTTTGACCGGATCATCTGCTGAAACGCATTGATCAGCGTGCGCGCGGATATCAGCTCAGGCACATTGCTTTCAATTGCTGCGACAAGTATCGCGTCGGACTTCGTCAGGTCATCGCGTGCCAGTGTCATCAACCGCGCAATGCTGCGCGCAGAAGGCGTGCGCGCTAACGCGTTTTGATTGGCTTTCTCCGCAAGGCGTCGTCGCCGTGCCCATTCGGATACGACGCCGCTCTGGCCGTGAAAGCCTTTGCTGCGCATCTCGCGCCACAGCGCCGAGGCATTGCGCGAGCCTTGTTCCCAGCGACTGTCGAGCCAAGGCAGCCAGCCTTCCAATGAGCTTTGCCGCACACGGAAGACATCAGATCGTTGACCCCGCAGGACACTGCGGACAAGCTTCCTGCTGTAGCCCGTGCGCTTGACAATCTTCTTGATAGACACGCCATGCTTGGCCAGTGCGAGGATCGTCTCGTTCGTCTCCTGGCGGCGCAGAAATCCTTCATATTGCAGCCGTTCCGCATAGGTCAGAAGTTTCGGATCAATGATCGCACTGCCGACGGCTTTCCGGATCTGCCGCATGGATTTGGCGACCGCATCGAGGAATGCCCGACTGGAATTCTCCATGAGATGCCAGCGGTCTGCGACCTGCTCTGCATACGGCAGCGCCTTCGCGATTGCCTCGCCATATCCGCCGCCTCGGTCGCGCGCGACAATCGAGACCGACGGATGTCCTGCAAGCCAGGCGCGAGAGGTACCTTGTTCTCGATCGGGCAATAGCGTGACGGGCCGCCGCCGCTCGAGATCGCAGACGATGGTCCCATAGCGCTGGCCGCGCCGAAACGCGAAGTCATCGATGCCTATCACCGACAATTCCTCATGATGCTCGACAGAACGTCGGCGCACGGCACGCAGCAGCGTGTCATTGCTCACCGGCATCATAAGCCGTGCGGCAAACGCTGAGGCAGGTCGACCGCCTAGCGCCAGACCCAGATGATGGACAATGGTTTCCAACCGGCCGGTCCTTCGACCGTGCCGTGCCAGAACCTCGTCGCCGAAGCGTTCGCAGAATATCCGCCGACTGCATAAGACTGCATCGCACCAGAAACGTCGGGCGAGAACAGTTAACTCGACGCTGCGGCCTCCAAGCGGCAAGTCGGCAGGCCGGCGAACATAGTGACTTTGAACACGTTCGCTCAACCGGCCGCAATCGGGACAGCGGCCTGCCTGCTTATCTGATCGGAGCCGTATTTGAACGCGCGACCCGGAAAGGCTGATTGAATCTACCGAGAAGCCGTCTGGAGCTAACTTTGAACGTGGAAACCTCTGAACCATCGGCCATCCCTCCATGCGAATGGCCGACCGTGCGTAGAAATTTCAGCAAATGTGAGTCAGAGCCCCGTTTGGACGAAAATCACCCCTCAAACAGGGTCCTCATTCCATGAAAAATCACAAGCTGCGCGCGTCTGTTTGCCTGGTATCGAGCACCGGCAAAAAGGCTTGAACAACCGGGCAGAGAATTCCCATCAGCCGATCGGACGACGGGAACGGATCATGAAGTGTTCAAATCAGCAGGTCAGCTCCAGTGCTTCGTCTCCATCCACGACCCAATCGCCAGCCTCTTCCACATGCCCCCCATAAGATGGCATCCACATGGGGTAATCGCCGGAACGGCGGCCCTGAGAACCAAATCATGTTCCTGAGCGGTGGCTGTTCCCCGATAAGATGAAATACGGGCTCACGACTGGACGCCGGGCCCAGCATCAACGGAGAACAGCCATGGAAGAATATATCGGTCTCGACGTGTCGATGAAAGAGACGGCGATGTCTATCCGCCGTGAAGGCGAGAGGATTTGGCGCGGAAAGTGCGCATCCGATCCCAACATCGTTGCCGAGCTTGTCCAAAAGCGGGCACCGGCCGCAAAGCGCGTCGTGTTCGAAACCGGCCCGCTGTCAGTGTGGTTCTATCATGCGCTGCGTGCCAAGGGACTGCCAGCCATCTGCATTGATGCGCGCCATGCCAAAGCCGCGCTTGATATGGCGGCCAACAATTGCGGACCTCCATGCCGGGAACTTCACGCGATATTGACGACGAAACGTATTTTCTTCCCAAGAGAATAGGGTTTTGTCTATCACAGCGTGATGTTCAATAGAAGCTGAGATGGCTAATATGCGCGTATCGGCGAAGGCGGAGCCTAGTAGATTTGATCAATAATCTCATTCGGTAAGGGAGTCATGTGAGAACAACCCTGAGATGACAATCGGGCACGAGGTGCGTGCCTATAGGAAGAAACTGGGCGTTACCGTGGCAGACCTTGCATCCACGACCAGTATGTCTGTTGGTATGCTTTCCAAGATTGAGAACGGAAACATCTCTCCCTCACTCACCACGCTGCAAAGTCTTTCCAAGGCGCTTGGAGTGCCGCTCACAGCGTTCTTTCGAGGTTTCGAAAAGCCACGCAAGGCGACATTCGTGAAAGCCGGCCAAGGTGTTGATCTCAAGAGGCGAGGTACACGAGCCGGGCATCAATACAGCCTTCTGGGGCATCTGGATAACAATAGCAGCGATGTAACCGTAGAGCCTTACCTGATCACATTGACGACTGAATCCGATGTCTTCCCGACTTTTCAGCACGAAGGCAACGAACTGATCTTCATGCTTGAGGGAGAGGTCGTGTATCGGCACGGCGATCAGCTCTACACCATGCAAGTCGGTGACAGCCTTTTCTTCGACGCCGATGCGCCGCATGGTTCCCAGGTGTTGGTAAAACTGCCTGCCAGGTATATTTCGGTAGTCAGTTACGTTCAAAGATTGCGACTGCCGGCTTTACCCCACGTTGATTGCGGCTATCTTGAACATCGACTGGATATGGCGACGCCGGCAAGGATAATGTGGGAGGAGCGATTGTCGATCGATGATCCGACGCGCAAAACGGTGGGGCCGACCGGGAGGGAAAACCTGGCGTGGCCGGAGCCAAAGTACTGGCACGGAGGCTTCGGACGCGCTTCATGGGTATTGATGTCCGGTCCGACGGCCATCCATGCCCATCCTCATGCCCAGATCGTGTTCAACATCTCCGAGGAAATGGCGCTTTGCCTGCTGGAAGACGAGAAGTTATTCCTACCGCCCGGGACAGCGGTTTTCCTCCCAGCGTATTGCCCCCACCACTGCTCGCCCGTAGCCGGCGCGCAGGCCTCGCTGTTCATGCTTAATCTCGAGACCAACTGGCTCCGCAGCGCGCAACCGTTCATTTTTGAAGCGGCGAAGGGCAGCAAGGCGCGCATGATTTTGTTCGCCATCACGCCGCGAATGGCGGGACTGATCAGAAGCAGCTTCACCGCGGGGCGCAACCATGTGAATGGTGATGAACCATTCCACGATCTAAGCGTCGGAATCCTGCTGGACTACGTGGCTACGGCAGCGGATGACAGCGCATCGAAGGTGCATCTGCGAAAGACGGCTGCGGCGGATTTTCGTATTCGCAAGGCCATGCAAATCATGCGCGAGTTCCCGAAGACCTCATTGGAAGTCTCCTCCCTGGCACGGGCCTGCGGTTTGTCGCGCCCGCACTTTCACAAGCAGTTTGTCGAGGTCGCGGGGGTGTCGCCGCGATTGTTCCTGAATTCTCTCTTGATGGATGCGATCATCGATAGGATGCGGGACCGGTCGCTCTCTCTCGCTCGTATCGCGGAAGAGTTCGAGTTTTCGGCGCCCGGAAATTTCACTCGATTTTTCGCCCGTCATACAGGCTTGCCACCTGCGAGCTACAGGGCATCGATGATGAACTAGCTGGATAGCCGACACACCGGTCCCCCCCGCAAGGATCCGCTTCCGTCTTCCGCCATCAACGGTCTCAAAGGGTCAACCGTTGCAGTCTTCTCGCAGCTTCGGTAAGGCGCTCGATCGGCGCGGTCAATGCCACCCGGACATAGCCTTCCCCAGACGCTCCGAAGCTGCACCCCGGCGAGATGACAACCCCGGCTTCTTCAAAAATTCTGTTGGCGAGATCGGCGGAGCTGATATCGGCCATGATGCGTCCCCATAAGAACAGCGACGCAACGGGCTCGTTGACGTGAAGCCCTATATTCCTCAGCACGGGTATGATGACATCGCGCCGCTCCTGGTAAACACGAGACATTTCCCTTGGGAACCGCCAGCCAACGGTCAATGCGGCAATAGCAGCGTCCTGGATCGCCCCGAACGGACCAGCATCGATGTTCGGCTTGAGATGCTTGAGCGCTGAAATTACGTCTCTGTTTCCGGCGATGAACCCGATCCGCCAGCCAGTCATGTTCCATCCCTTGGACAGGGAGAATATCTCCACGCCAACGTCTGCGGCCCCCGGGCTCTCAAGGAAGCTTGGAGCGATGTATCCGTCGAAGGTAATCTCGGAATATGCGTTGTCGTGGATGACGATCAAGTCATTGCGACGGGCAAAATCGACAACCTTCGCGAAAAACTCTCGCGTGGCTACGGCGCCGGTGGGGTTGTTGGGATAGTTGAGATAGAGTACGCGCGCGCGGGCCAGGACTTCCGACGGTATGTTATCGAGATCTGGAAGAAACGCGTTGCTTTCCAGCAGAGGCAGCGCATGTCCCGCAGCACCTGCCAAATGAATAGCGGATTCATAGATCGGATATCCCGGCTCCGTGTAAAGGCAGTAGTCTCCTTCGCCCAACAAGGCAAAGCCGAGATGGTGAACCGCTTCCTTTCCGCCCAAGACCGGGAAAATCTCGTAGACAGGATCAAGCGACACGCCAAATCGCGCCGCCATGAAATCGGCGGCCGCGTTGAGGAATGCAGCCTTTCCCCGATTGGTGGGATAAGTATGGTTTTTCGGATTGCGAAGAGCTTCAATTGCCGCATTGACGACTAGGGGGCACGTCGCGAGATCGGGATCTCCGGACGCGAGCGCGATTATATCTATCCCCTTCGCTCGCTGTTCTTCGATGCGCTTGGCAAGGGTCGCGAACAGATACGGCTTTAGCGCATTCAATCGTGAGGCTGGCTTCATTTTAGGGGCGATCCGGATCGAACTGAATTTCAAACGGGCTGGGCTGAGTCCGGATGACGGCTATCATCATCCGGAACTTATTAGACGTTGCTTCGGATCAGGCCGCCATCGACCTGAAGCGTCGCACCTGTGATGTAGGACGCCTTTTGGCTTGCCAGAAACGCTACCGCGTCCGCCACTTCGTCCGGGCGGCCGAAGCGTCGAGCCGGGATCGTCGCGGTGATGTTGTCGAGCCGCTGTTCGAGAGTGATATTCTGGTTTTTCGCGGCAAGCTTTGCATTGTTGGTGATGCGATCGGTCAAGATCACGCCAGGCAGGATGGAGTTGACCGTCACGCCGTCGGCGGAAACCTCGTCTGCCATCGATTTCATGAACCCGACCAGGCCGGGACGGATGCCGTTCGACAGATGGAGATTTGCGACCGGCTGCTTAACCGAGCTCGAGGCCAGCAGGATGATGCGGCCCCACTTGGCTGCTCGCATGGCGGGGAGTGTCGCACGAATGAGACGAATGGCCGACAGGTATGTCAGTTCGAATGCGTTGCGCCAGTTGTCATCCGTGATTGCATCGAAGGCGACCGGCGGCGGGCCTCCGGCATTAAGAACCACGATCTCGACTTCACCGAATTTCGCTTTTGCCGCCTTTACCAACAGGTCGAGATCGTCGGCCTTCGTGACGTCGCAGGCGATGGCGAAAACGTCCCCGCCGGTTTCCGTTCTGATCGTTTCGGCCGCTTTGTCCAGTTCCTCTTGATCGCGCGAGCAGATCACGACGCGCGCGCCCTCGCGGGCGAGGGATTTGGCCGAGCTCAGGCCAAGCCCCTTGCTCGATGCCATCACAATTGCGCATTTTCCCTTGATGCCCAGATCCATCTACGTCTTCCAATCTTGATGCTGTTAATCACCCGGCTTGACCGCGAAGCGCCCCTTTGAGGACGCTTCGCACAGTAGTATCTCAGGAGAGCTTCTCGGGAGGCGTCGCCGCCGTGACACCGTCGGGAAGCTGCTCGAAATAGAGCCCGAGCTTGTGCAGCGTCGGATCGTCCTGAATGGAGAACAGGTAGGCGCCGTCGTTGTTGGGGTTCTCATGGTGGTGCCATTCGAGCGAGGGGACCACGAAAAAGTCTCCCTTCTTCCATTCGAATGTCCGGTCTTTCAGAACAGTACGGCCACTGCCTTCTACTACATGGAACACCTTGTGACCGGTCTGACGGCGCGGATGGGTCTTAATACCCGGCCGAATGAGATGGGCGCGCAAGGCAAGAGTATCAAAAACGGAAGCGCCATTGAACGGGTTCACATATTCGACCGAAATGTCTTCAAAGGCGTTCGTGTCACCGGCAAGCGCCATCTCATCGAGTACCCGGCGCGTGTCGGCCCACCGGAAATGAATCATCGAACTGCGTTCCGGTTTCCTATCGAGAGCGATAGACGGTCGCAGGCCGGCAGTCCCATATCGGCGTTTCGTAGCGCCCGTATTGATCATTTCCTGGGGCATGACCATGTCCTCTTTATGCACCGCATCAAGGAAACGAACCAAGCCCAGATCAAGCCCGTCGAACCACAGTGCAGGCTCGGAGCTGTCGTTTCCGTGGCCGTGCCAACTCATAAACGGCGTCAGGACGAGATCGCCCGGTTCCATGTCCACCCGATCCCCGTTGACAGTGGTGAACGCCTTACCGCTGATGAAAAACCGAAATGCAATGATGCTGTGGCGATGCGGTCGAGCGTTTTCTCCCGGCATAAGCAACTGAACGGACACCGACATTGTATTCGTGACGGTTTCGTCTGGGATACCCGGATTCTTCAGCCGCACAAATCGGCGCTCCGCGCCGGCGATCCCATCGGGGAGTTTTTCTTGGAATTTGAGCGCATGCCAAATAGATTCGCTGACGGACTCGCCATTCCAATGGTGCGGAATAACCTTGTCTTTTTTCGGAACGATGATTGGAAGGTCGTCGATGGCGGCGAAGGTTAGGTTTTTATCCTTCAGCTCTTGGCGATAGGTGTCGATGTCTTTTGGTGCTGTTTCCCAAAAGGGATGTTTTTGCGAGCTCATTTTTTATCCTTTCAGTCTGTTCCACATTACCGGTTAAGTTTGGGCCATCAGAGCCGGGCATTGCATTGAAAGAACGGAATTCTCGCCTCCAAAAGTGTGCGACGATGCGGCGACATTTGCCTTGCCCCCTCAGCCGCCATATTTTTCGAGTTGCTGATGGGGTGATGGATCGCGCCCAAAACACCCGTCCTCGCATTGTCGCTGGTAGGCATTTTTGTCTACCGTGAGTGAATGGAAGTACCTTTTGAGAAGTTGTGTCAATAATGGCGACGCTCAACCTCGGAGTGATTTTGTAGGCCTCAAAATGGTTGGTAAACGCTGTGCGGTCGCCTTTGGGCGAGAGAAAAAAGAGAAAATAAAACAATTACATATCAAATTACTGTGAAGTCCAGCAGCTTTCTGGCGCCGTCTGGGAGACTGCTGCTAGACGGAGGATTTCGGCGGACGCGCCTGACCAGAATATCAGACATAGTGATAAGTGCGTCGAAGATGTCGGCGCGTGCGGGTCACGCTTGCGGGCCAGAATGTTGGTGACTGGCTGCGAGAACATAGCCTGGTGGAGCGTCGGACGTGGATTCGTCACTTGTTCCGGCAGGAGAGCACCATGAGCCCGATATTGGCTTCGCTTTTGGGAAGAGATACCGGCGGCCTTGATCCTTCGCTTGGTCTCTCTGTGGCCATTCTCCAGCAATCGTAAAGTGACCATTTCTCGCAATGTATTGACCAAAATCAACCTTTACTCCAGTGGCGGAGTCGAGGATCATTCTGTGGAAATATTGTTTCTCATAAATAAAATAATGAGGCGCGCCCTCTGACCGCGCCCGCAGCCGCATGACATTGGTGCGGCCGACTCGTTAATGCGCGTGAAATTCGCTCATCAGCAATTCAGATTTGGAGCCTTGCATGCCTAGCCCGACCACACTGATCCGTCGTCGCCACGTACTGGCCGGCTTGGGAGCCAGCGCTTTCTTCCCGGCTATCACCGCAGTGATGGCGCACACAAAGGTCAGGTCGGGTGAGCCTCTTCCGCCCATTCTTTTGGAAAGCTATGCGGATCAGGCGACCGTCGAGATCACGCGCCTCTATGCGCAGGAGTTGGCAAAGCTTGGTATTCTGACCGATCACAAGCCGCTGTCCTTTTCGCAGGTTCTCGCGAAGGTCGTTGCTCAGAAGAATTTTTCACTCGCCCTCTCAGGGAACGGTCCGGCTGAAGACCGTATCGATCCGGACTATTATACCCGCGTCTATTACAGTTCGACGGGCTTGATAAACATTCCGGGTTACAGCAACCCGGAATATGACCGTCTGGCACTTGCGCAGGCGCAGGAAATCGATCCGGAGAAACGTAAGAAGCTTGTCTTCGATTCACAGCGCATCTTCGCTGAGGACATGCCGTCATGGCTGATCTGTGCGAGAGATGCGCTCAACCCCGTGAACACGGCGCTTTTCAAGAACTACAAGCAGTCGCGCGGTCTTGGCCTCGATACCTATCATGTGGCGCCGTACATGCTGGTCGAGCCGGTAGGGAATGTAACTGAGATCAACATCGCAACGGTTTATGCAATGACCTCTGCGCACCCCCTGACCGAGCGGTCAGCCAACGGTCGTGGGTATCTCCGTTTCATCTACGACACGCTGCTTCGTTACGACAGCGATCTGAACATCGTCCCCTGGGCTGCCGAATCCTTTAGAATGCTCGCACCTGACCTGTATGAGATTACGTTGCGCTCTGGAATGAAGTGGCATGACGGGAAGCCAGTGACTGTAGAAGATCTGAAGTTCACGATCGAATACCTTCTCAAGTGGAAACCTCCATTCCTCTCGACGTATGTTGAGCAGATCGATAACGTCGAAATTACATCCGAGAACGTCGTCAACATCAAGCTGAAGCGGCCGACGGTCACCTTCCAGACAGTGGGCATGACGCAGCTCTTCATCATGCCGAGGCATATTTGGGGCGGGTTGGAGGAGAAGGGCGTGAAAAGCCCGATGGAGTGGGACGCCGTCAACGATGGCGGGCTTGTCGGAAGTGGTCCGTTCAAATTCGTGGGCTTTCAGAAGGACGTGGACTGCTATGTGGTCGCCAATCGGGATCATTGGACCGGTGGCCCCAAGATTTCCGGCATTCACCTTCTGCAGGTGAGCAATGTCGAGCAGCTCATCGGCGGTATGGAAGCCGGAAACGTTCATGCAATTCTGGACGGGCTTACGATCGTCGAGGCGACCCGCTTGGCGGAGCTCGAAGGAATCGAACTGCTTCGCACTCCCAGCGCGACGCTGGTGAACTTCTACCTCGATAACCGGATAGCGCCCTTCAACGATCGTGCGCTGCGCTTGGCAATGTACTACGCGCTTCCGAAGAAGAAGATCATCGATGTCGTTCTCGGTGGCGCAGCTACCCCTGCGCGCCGCGCACCGCTGCCTCCGGTATTCGACGAATGGATTTCTCCGGATATTCCAGGTGACGAATACGACATAGAGCGAGCGAAAACGATCCTGGCTGAAGCAGGTTATCATGTGAAGGACGGTCGGTTGATCATGAAGTGAGGCTCTGCCGCATGCCGGAAACCTACATCAATCGATGAGAACGTATTCATGATCGACTATATTGTTCGGCGTACGCTGCTGAACATCATGTTGCTTGTCATGTTGACAACGTTGATGTTCATCCTGTTTCGTCTCGTCCCGGCAGACCCGGTGGCCGTGATCCTGTCGCCGGACGTACCGGAAGATGTACGGAACGCCTTGCGACGGGACTGGGGCCTCGATCGACCGTTGGCAGAGCAGTTCCTCGCATATATCTGGAATCTGCTTCGCGGTGATTTCGGCATTTCGTTCGCTTACCAGCAACCCGTCTGGACAGTACTGTCCGACAAGCTCTTGAACACGGTTGTCCTCATGATTCCGGCGACGCTGGTCGCTGTGATCATTGGTATTGCTGGTGGCGTTCTGTTCGCCTGGAAACGAGGCACTTGGCTGGAGTTGATAGGCGTTATCCTGCCGCCTGTACTGCGCGGCATTCCTGTGTTCTGGCTGGGCGTCATTCTTCTGATGATCTTTGCTTACGGACTTAAGTGGTTTCCGATTGGCGGCATGTCTGCGGTGGGCGTCATGCCGGCGAGCAAATGGGATATATACCTCTCCGTTGAGTTCCTGCGCCACCTCGCGCTGCCGGCACTCTGTATGATTCTGACGTCGATATCCGAGCCGATCCTGATCATGCGCAGCTCGATGCTCGAAACGAGTGGAGAGGACTACCTCGAACTCATCCGCGCGAAGGGAGCCTCGGAAGGCCGTATCCTTTATCACGCGGCGCGCGGGTCGATGTTACCCGTCGTAACCTGGGTCTTTCATATGTTCGGTTACGCGATCTCAAGCACCGTCGTTATCGAGATCGTGTTCTCGTGGCCAGGGCTGGGCCGAGAGATGGTCAACGCCATCAGCGCCTATGACTATCCACTCGTTCAAGCCTCATTCTTCCTGATATCTGTAATCGTCATATCACTCAATTTCCTGACCGACATCGTCTACGGCTTCCTAGACCCAAGAGTGACATACAGTTGATAGTCGTTTTCAATACATGGCAAAAAAATGACGCTTATTCGAGAATACTTTAACGAAGCTTTCAGCCGCTTTGGATTATTTGTCTGCGTCCTGTATATCGCGGTCGCGATATTGGCGCCGATATTTTCTCCTTATAACCCGTGGGAGAACAACATGGGAGCGGACGGAACGCTGGCGCGCTTGCAGCCGCCCAGCGCCCAATTTCTCCTCGGAACGACCGTCTACGGTCAGGACGTGCTGAGCCAGCTTTTGCTGGGAACGAAACAGGCCTTGATCGTGGGTGGGGTGACGGCGCTCATCGTGGGCATCATAGGAACGAATGTCGGGCTGATAGCCGGCTACTACGGCGGAACGGTCGATGAAGTCCTGATGCGTATCACGGACTTCGTCTACGCCATCCCGTTTCTCCCCTTCATGATGATTGTCTCCGCTTTTATCGGGCGTAGTACGACGATCGTTATCGCGGCGATGGCGTTGATTTTCTGGCGTACCGCTGCGCGTGTTGTGCGGGCGCAGGTTTTGACGCTCAAGACCAGGCCTTATGTTACGGCAGCTCGCGCCAGCGGCGCGAGCGACTTCCGCATCATGTACGTGCATCTGCTGCCTAACATCGTGCCGCTTGGCATGCTCTACCTGATCTTCAGCGCAGCGCTTGCGATCATCAACGAGGCGAGCCTGAGCTTCATCGGACTTGGAGATCCCAATAGTCTCAGTTGGGGCCTGATGCTCAACCAGGCATTTGTAACGGGATCGATACGTGTTGCCTGGTGGTGGGTCGTTCCCCCAGGGGCGGCGCTTATGCTTCTGCTAGTCGGTATTTATTTCCTATGCCGCGGATTTGAGGAGCGTGCCAATCCACGCCTGAAGGTGAAGAGATGAGTATGCTCGGTGTACAAGACCTGAGGGTTACCTTTCAATCGGACGGGAAAGCACTTTCGGCCGTAGACGGTGTCTCGCTTACGCTTGATCGTGGTGAATCGCTCGGCATCGTCGGCGAGTCTGGATGCGGGAAGACCACCTTAACGAAGGCGATCCTGCGCCTGCTGCCAGCGAACGCAAAAACCGAAGGACGGGTAGAGTTCCAAGGCAAGAACCTTGTCGAGCTGTCGGTAGCGGGATTGCGCGAGATCCGGTGGCAGGAGCTTTCGCTGATCACCCAAAGTGCGATGAATGCGCTCGACCCGGTTTGGCGCGTGGGTGATCAGCTTATCGAAGCTATTCGGCTTCATGACGATTGTTCCAAAGCCGAGGCGCGTGCTCGTTCAGTGAAATTGTTCGACCTCGTGGGCTTGAAGTCAGAATGGCTCGATCGCTACCCCCACGAGTACAGTGGTGGGATGAAGCAGCGTGCTATCATCGCGATGGCGCTTGCGCTCGGACCGGCAATGATAGTGGCCGACGAGCCGACAACGGCCCTCGACGTAGTGATGCAGGACCAAGTCTTCGCGGAGATTGATCGCATCCGAGCCGCGGGCAAGACAGGCATCGTTCTGATCACGCACGACATTTCGCTCGTCGCTGAGAACTGCGACCGGGTTGCGGTGATGTATGCTGGCAAGATCGTCGAATATGGCAACACCAAGGATATTCTCGATCTACCAAAGCATCCCTATACGATCGGTCTGCGCAACGCTTTTGCGGAACTCGACGGGGACCACGAGCTCATCTCGATTTCAGGTGGGCCGCCAGATCTGACAAATCCGCCTAAAGGTTGTCGCTTCAAGCCCCGGTGTCCGCTCGCTTCCGACGGCTGCAACCGGGAACCGCCCTTGAGCGTCCTGGATGATGGGCGAAGCGTTGCATGCCACAACTTGCCACAGGTCGAAGCCTTCCGAGGTGTAGCCAAACTTGCGAGTACCTGGGAGATGGTGGAGAGATCATGACTATTGCTACGACAACGTCGACTCCGCTTCTCGAAGTCGACGATCTCTGCAAATCGTACGCGCCGAAGCGTGGGTTGATCGGTTCGATACTTGCGCGCGGGTCCAAGCCATCGAATACCCTTAAAAATATCAGTTTCGATCTTGGCAAGGGCGAGATTCTGGGCGTCGTCGGAGAGTCCGGCTCTGGAAAATCGACGCTCGGCTTCACCATCTTGGGGCTGATTGAAGCATCGTCCGGCTCGGTTCGCTTCGCTGGCAAATCCCTGCCGAGAGACGCCCGTGAGCTTCGGACATTTCGGCGCTCGGCCCAAATGATCTTTCAGGATCCGTACCAGTCTCTCAATCCGCGGTTTCGCATCAAGGACATCGTGACCGAGCCCCTGCTGGTATACGGCCTCATCGGCAATGGTGAAGTTACTGCTGCCGCCGAGGAGGTTCTCGATCTGGTCGGCCTTCGGCCTGGAAAGAGCTATTTGGAACGCTTTCCGCACGAATTGAGCGGTGGCCAGCGGCAGCGTGTCTCAATTGCGCGTGCCGTCGTGCTCAAGCCAAAGCTGCTCATCGCCGATGAACCGGTTTCTATGCTGGATGTGTCCATCCGTGCAGGTATCCTGCGGCTCTTGCGTTCGCTCTCGGCGTCGATGGAGATGAGTGTCGTCTACATCTCCCACGATCTTTCGACGGTCCGGTACATCTGCGATCGGGTAGCCGTCATGTATCGTGGTGAGATTGTCGAGATTGGTTCGACCGATCAAATAATCGCCTATCCCGTCCATCCTTACACGAAGCGTCTGCTTTCCGCTGTTCCACGCATCTCCTTTGCCGAGAAGCGCCAGCGTGTCGCGCAGCATGCTTGAGCTGGTTAACTCCAAAGATCGAAGGTGCAGCTGTGAGTAACAATAAGGACAGCAAGACGTTTGTCAAAGAGGCGATCGATGGAGACTTCCCGATCTTCAGAAAGGCTGCGGAGGAGATTTGGAACCTCGCCGAGACTAAGTTCGAGGAGGTCCGCTCGGCCCGCATCCAGGCCGATCTCATGCGCGAGAATGGCTTTACCGTAACTGAGGGGATTGCCGGCATTCCGACTGCTTTTGTGGCTGAGTACGGAGAGGGCGGTCCCGTCATCGCGATACTCGGCGAATACGACGCTCTCGATGCGATGAGCCAGGAGCCTGCTTTGCCCAAAAAGCAGCCCGTCGTTGAAGGCGATGCTGGACATGGATGCGGCCATCATATCCTCGGGACGGCAGGGGCCCTTGCTGCTGTCGCTGCAAGAAAATATCTCCAAATGAAAGGAATTCCCGGTAGGGTGCGCTACTATGGATGCCCGGCCGAAGAAGGCGGAAACGCAAAAGCGTTCATGGTCCGCGAAGGTCTGTTCGGCGATGTGGACGTCGCGCTTTCCTGGCATCCGGGAACCTTGAATGCGGTGATGGCGGTAAACTCGCTGGCCTACTACCAAACGCATTTCCATTTCACAGGCACTGCGAGCCATGCCGGGACCTCGCCACATCTGGGACGTAGTGCTCTCGATGCTGTAGAGCTGATGAATGTCGGCGTGAACTATCTGCGTGAGCATGTGCCCCAGTCCTCGCGCATCCATTATGCGATCACCAATTCGGGCGGCGCCTTTCCGAACATCGTACAGAGCTCGGCGTCGGTGCTGTATCTGGTGCGCTCTCCCAGTCAGACGGGTGCCAAGGACATTATCGAGCGTGTCCAGAAAATCGCACAGGGCGCGGCGCTGATGACCGGCACGACGGTAGAGTGGAAGATCACGACGGCAGCTGCGTCCTTCCTTGGCAACGACGTTCTCGAGGGCCTTTATGAAGCCAACCTGGCGGCGGTCGATGCGCCTGATTTCGATGATGAGGACATCCGACTGGCGCGCGCGTTCAAGGACACATTCTCAGCAGCCGATATTGCCGAATCCTTCGACCAGTTTGAACTGGTCGAAGATCCCGATCTGATATTGCATCGATCGTCTTTGCGGCGCGGGGCGAAGCGGTTTCAGCATTTCTTCTCGACCGATGTGTCCGATGTCAGCCGGGTTATCCCTACGGCGCAGTTTTATGGCGCCTGCTATGCGATCGGCACGCCGTTCCATTCCTGGCAGATGGTCGCGCAGGGAATGGCGCCGGCAGCAATGAAGGGCATGAAGTACGCTGCGAACGTGATCGCGTCCACCGCGCTCGATCTATTCGGCGATCCGTCTCTCGTGGAGGCCGCGAAGAAAGAGTTCCGGATGCGGTCGCTCAAGGAACCCTATGAATGTCCGATCCCTCCGGATGTCATGCCCGCGCTCCCATCCCGGCAGGCTGAAAAGGCAAACTAGCACTGCTTTGGCAGATTGAAAGATGATGCTCGATTTGACGGTGGCAGTGGGGGCATCGGCATTCCGCGTCGATCAACATCAGGGTGACAATGACGGCGCGCCGCGAAATCAGAACCAAGGCCTTGGCCTGAAAACGCCGCTACATTGGGACTGGCATTGACTGGTAGAAACAGACCGTTGCCGAAACACAGGCGTAACCAGATTCCGACCTATCGTGACCGGATAAAGCTCTATTCGGCGAAGTTGCCGTTGCATACACTAGAGCGTTTCCCTGACTGATTGAATCGGATGGCTTTGCAAATCAGTCTGGTTCTGATTCAAGCTATCTGCCGATGGAGGTCGGCAGATATGTCGAGAGCTCTTTCCGTTGATCTTCGCATACGAGTGCTCGCGGCCGTTGACGGCGGCGCATCGCATAGAGAGGCGGCCGAGCGTTTCGGTGTGAGCGCAGCAAGCGTGAGCCGTTGGCGTAACCTGCGAACTCACCAGGGAAGTGTTCGACCCGGCCCACTCGGCGGCGACCGCAATTCCCACAAGACAGAAGCTCATGCCGATCTGATCATGACCTGGCTCGGCGAGCATCGGGACGGCACCCTTTTCGAACTTCGCAATGATATGGCTGCCCAGGGCATCGCAATCAGCAAGTCGGTGTTGCATCGCTTTCTCGTCCGGCACGACCAGACGCGCAAAAAAAGACTGGCCATGCGGTAGAGCAAAGCCGTCCGGATGTTCTGGAAAAGCGGCAATTCTGGTTCGAGGAGCAACTCGATCTCGACCCGGAGCGTCTCGTATTTATCGACGAGACATGGACCGCAACCAATATGGCCCGCACTCACGGGCGATGCCGCAAGGGAGAGCGGTTGCGGATGGGTTTTCCTCACGGTCATCGTAAGACGACCACATTGGTTGCGGGCCTACGCAACACCGGGATGGTCGCGCCACTTGTCATAGACGGACCGATCAACGGTGAATGGTTCGAAGCTTATGTTGCCCAGGTTCTGGTTCCGACGTTGAAACCGGGGGACGTTGTCATCCTCGATAATCTGTCCAGTTACAAACGACCGGCAGCAAGGGAATTGATCGAGGCGGTCGGTGCGACAATGATGTTCCTTCCACCCTACAGTCCAGACTTCAACCCCATCGAGAAGGCCTTTTCAAAGCTGAAGGCACTCCTGCAAAAAGCTGCCGAGAGAACCGTCACTGGATTGTGGGATCGCATCGGCAAGTTGATTGATCTGTTCGAGCCAAAAGAGGCTCAGAACTACTTCAATTCCTGCGGATACGATCCAACATGAGAGGGAAACGCTCTAGAAGGAACGGGGCGTTGGTGCCAAATCTTTCCCTTGTTTGACATAGGTATTAAACCATGACTTCTGAGAAGTATCGACTGGGCGCTTATCTTGACTCGCTCCCAATGAACAGGCGGCACTGGACGGTTTTCAGCCTCTGTTCGGCTGGCTTTCTTTTCGACGCCCTCGACTTCCAGTTAATGGCTCTTGCTGCTCCCGCGATCGCGAAGGAATGGAAGATTGAGCCAGGAGCAATGGGCTTTGTATTGTCCGCGACCGTGGTCGGATGCTCGTCGGTACGTACCTGTTCGGAGTTGTTTCTGATCGGCTTGGCAGGCGCTTCGGCTTCCAGATCACGATTGCCATTTTTGCAGTTTTCTGTGGACTTTCCGCCTTTGCTCAGAATGTCGAACAACTCGCTGTTCTGAGATTTCTCACCGGCATCGGAATTGGCGGGCTGGCCCCCGTCGACACTGCCATCATGACGGAGTTCATGCCGAAGCATAGCCGTGGGAAGCTGATGGCGCTTTGGGCGCTTTTCTTTCCGGCAGGCGGCGTCGTTGCGGCTTTTGCAGCTCGATTGATTGTCCCGGAAATTGGTTGGCGGGCGCTCTTTCTGGTTGGGGTTACGCCAGCGTTCCTTGTTTTGTTGATCCGAATGTTAATTCCGGAGAGTCCGAGATTTCTTTTGACTATCGGTAGAACAGACGAGGCGCGCAAGAGTGCCGAATGGCTCGGTATGAAACCGCTGTCGGCGGCAATGGCAACGGCGATTGTTAATGCGCAGCCATCGGCGCAACTAAAGTCGCGCAGCCAAGTCACCCTCAAGACGTTATTCTCGATGGATTATCGGAATAGGACCGTCATGCTGTGGTTGCTCTGGTTTTTCTGGAGCTTCTCATACTTCGGTTTGCTGCTCTGGCTACCCAGCCTGCTCGCTCAATATCACAACTTTGAGCCAACCGATGTGTTCACCTTCGTCATTGGTTTCATGACAGCTGGCATAGTCGGGCGGATCCTGGTTGCGTCGGTCATCGATAAGTTGGGACGACGATACAGTATCTTCTTGCTGGGGCTCGGTGCGGCAGTAATGGCGGTGGTGTTCGGCTACCAAACAGATCATACCAGCCTTTACGTTGCGGGTTTCATTTTTGCAGCGTTTCATGACGGAGGGCTAAGTGCAATTGCACCTTACACTCCTGAACTCTATCCCACGCAACATCGGGCAACAGGTGTTGGATATGCCCAGGCTTGGGGGCGCGTGGCCGCCATTTTGTCACCTGTTACCGTTGGATATCTTTTGTCCGCCGGGTTGATGTCAGTCTTCATCGTCTTCGGCGCGGGCTACCTGCTAGCGGCAATCGTTGTGTTCGCTTTCAATACTGAGACTTCCGGCCTAGTGCTAGAGGAGGCATCACTCGAGGCGGTAGGGAGCAACAAGCATGACGTCGAAACCGGTTGTAAGGTAAGCGAGGACGTGGCGGAGTTGCGCTTCGGGGGGTGAGGGCGGTACGGAGCCGGCTCATTGGATACCTCCCGAGGCCTACGGAAAGAAGCAACAAGGCGGAATTCTCGTTTACGTTAGGCTACCCCATGCGCTCCGAGGCGAAGGAGCCCGGAGATGCAGGGAAGACGACCGTCTTGTTGCCATTGAGGAAGACCCGGTTGTGGATGTGGGCGTGGATCGCCCGGGCGAACACTTGGCTTTCGACGTCTCGGCCGAGGCTGACATAGTCCTCCGGACTCTGCGCAGCCATGATGGTCTCCAGTCGAAAGCGATGAAACTCAGAGGGTGAGCTCGGGTAGGTCGTTCGGGCGCCGGCACGCCATCAGAGCATTAGCGAGAAGGCAGGCAATGGTTATTGGGTCGACGCCGCCGAGAACCGGCGTGAGCGCACTGGCGACCTTGGCAGCGCCGGCATCGATGTCGCCCACCAGCCGGGATTCTCTAACCCGCCTAGTTTGATCCAGTCGGGCTTCACAATGCCGAGCCGGCCCAGCAACCGTCGTGAAAATGGGTTTCATCCTCACGCCCGGGCGCTTATGTCGCTGACGAGCACGGTGTCGCCCTCGCACGCGAGGTCAGCGACTGGTTCATCCATCCGCGCCTGTGCACGGCGGATGACCGCAACAGACGCGCGCCGGCCAGCGTTCCAACCTGCATACCCCCCCGGCTGGAGGCGAGGGTGAAACTCATGACGAGCATCTCACTGATCCACTGTCGCCAGATCCGCTGACCGCGCTGACCGGAATGAGAGTGGGCCAGTTGCACCGCCTGTTCGCTGGCCAGTTCGGCGTGTCGATGTGGTCTTCTATCGGGACCTGCGCCTTGCCAAGCTGATGAGCTTGTACAGCAGAGCGCGCCTTTATTGCTGGAGATCGTCTTGGTGGCCGGCTTTTCCAGTGCGGCGCATTTCACCCGCTGCGTCACCGAGAAATACGGATTATCACCGAACCGCAAACGGCGTGGTAGCGCCTTCATCCGTACGGGTGGCAAATCCAGATGCGGGTTGACTGTACATAGCTCGTAGGCGGTGGTCCAGCGCGCAGCAAATCGGCGTCGGCGCTCATTTTTTCAAGTGAGCGAAGGTTTACCCTATCGTCGCTCGTCGGTGGCCTTGACATCAGATCGACTTTAACCAATCCGACCCTCGCGGAAATGTCGGTGACCACCAGTATGCAGCATCACCTTCTGGAGCAGCATACTGCTGGATTTCCACTGCGGACAAGGAGGGCAGCAGTTCGGTTTCAATTATACGAGACATTGAAGAGGGCAGACGGAGCCGTATCAGTGGGGGGCGAAACCTTATCCTCTGCCGATCCGGTTGCGCATATAAGCTTTTGGTGCTTTGCCGAAAGTACGCTTGAACATCAGCGTAAATGCGCTTGTCGATTTGTAGCCCAATTGCGTTGCGACAGCATCCACGCTGTGTCCCTTGCTAAGCTCATCAATCGCTGTCATCAGAGAAAACTGTTGGCGCCACCGTCCGAATGTCATTCCCGTTTCTCTCAGAACAAGTCGCCGTAAGCTCTTTTCACTAAGTGCAAGTTTGTCGGCCCACTCGGTGATCGTATCCCTGTTGTCTGGTCTCCTGGAGATTTCGTGGACGATAAGGCGCAAACGCTCATTGCGGGGAAGGGGCATAAAGAGTTGCTCAAATGGTAAGCCGGAAACCTGATCCAGAAGCACCCGCGCGAGGCGACCTTCGGCACTCTCTTCAATGTAGTCGGGCTGAATCGTCGCGAAGTGCTGAATGAGCTCGCGGACGAGCGGCGTGATCTGGAGCGTTCCGGGCTCCGTCGGCATCTCCGCGACTGCGCTATCGATGTAGATATAAGTCACGAAGCTATCGGGTTCGGCAAACGTCGCATGCGCCATTCCACCGGGAATCCACAGCGCAGCATCCGATGGGACAAGCCAAATCCCGTTGTCGAGTTCACAGATGACCGATCCGCGTGACGCGAGAGTGAGCTGACCCCGTACGTGTCGGTGCATTGGAACGCTCTGGCGTACATCTTCGATTTTTACCCTAAGAGACACGACAGAGCGATCCATCTCATCTGGATCGAAGGCCAGCAAGCTGGCCATCAAGGCGCCGTGACCAATATTCGACGTATTCTGGCCGGTTTCGCTTCTTTCCTCCATTAATCGCCTCGCGTATTCTCTAAAGAAACAATACTTCGTACGGGTGAAGCTTTCGGCAGCAGAGCAACAAAACTAAGGCGATACCGCCTGCTCGCTGAAATCTGGTCCAAATAGCCGCCTCATTAAAGGCGCCCCCAAACATGGAGATTGTATGATGGGAGCTTTCCATGATTCAATGTCATCGCTCATTTTGGCAAGCTGTTAAAATTATAGAGCTAAGCGCGCTTTTTGGGAAGTCCCGCTGCGCCCCATCGCGGCCAAATCCATCCGTTGGCGACCAGGATCGTTCAGCGTGCGCCGATTGCCCGGCGAGATTTACCTGCCTGGCGGCAATCGAATTTCTACGACAGCGTCGAAAGGATAGCCTAGCAAATGAGTGACCTCTTCATCGGGTCGGCGGTTCTTCGTGGCGAGGATCCGCGCCTGCTCACAGGCAAGGGGCGATATATCAGCGACGTTGCAGCGCCGGGCATGCTTCATGCCGTCGTCATACGCAGCGTTTATGCGCATGCCAAAATCAAATCCGTGGCTGCAAGCAAAGCGCTGGCCCATCCGGGTGTAGTCGCGGTCTATACCGCCGGCGATCTGGGCTCGGCGCAGATGAACCTGCCCTCCTTCGGCCAGTTTCCCAAACAACTCATGAACGAGCTCCGGCCGCTGGTTCGGGAGGCGGCCGTCACGACGCTTGCTTCAGGCAAGGTGCGATACGTCGGCGAACCGGTCGCGCTTCTTGTCGCGGAAGATCCCTACGTGGCCGCCGATGCGGTGGAGCTTGTAGACATAGACTACGAGCCGTTGCCGGTCGCAGCCGATGTGAACGCGACGAAGGTGCGAGTTTTCGACGATTGGCCAGACAATGTGGCTTTGGACATGGTCGTGGGCAAGGGGGATGCTGAGGCGATCGTCAATTCGAGTCCGCATGTGATCGCAGAGAAATTCTACAGCCACCGCTACACGGGTGTTCCGCTTGAAGGGCGAGGCTGTCTCGCGATCCCAGATGCCGGTGGACAAGGTCTGACGATTTGGACAGCCCATCAGATGCCTCATTTTAATCGCTCGCTGGTATGCGAAGCGCTGAGATTGCCCTCTTTCGCCGTTCGGGTTGCGCAACCCGACATCGGCGGCGCGTTCGGGCAAAAGGCAGGGCTTTATCCGGAAGATGTCCTTATCCCTTTCGCGGCCCACAAGCTGCAAAGGCCGGTCAAATGGCTGGAGGATAAGAACGAGCATTTCATGGCTTCAAGCCATTCCCGGGAGCAGATGTTCGAAGCAAGGCTGGGTCTAACCGAAGATGGCGCGATAACCGGCTTGACCTACAGCGCCATCGTTGATGCCGGCGCATATTTGACGTTTCCGGTCGTTCTTCCCTATCTGGGGTTCTGCCATCTCCTGGGTCCTTATCGAATTCCCGTGATCCGTGCGCACATCCAGTCCATTCTGACGAACAAAGTCACGTCAGCGCCGTATCGCGGCGCAGGCCGACCCGAGGCCGTATTCATGTTGAACCGGCTGATGGATCTCGCCGCCGAGGAGCTGAATCTCGACCCGGCCGAAATCCGCCGGAGGAACTTCATACAACCTGAAGAAATGCCGTACTCTCTCGATCTTCCCTATCGTGACGGATCGCCGATGGTGCTCGACAGCGGAGACTATCCGAAGGCGCTCGAGATGACCCTGGATGCGATCGGTTACGAGCGCTTTCGTGAGGAACAGCGTGAAGCGCTCAAGCAAGGTCGCTATATAGGAATCGGCATTGCGTGCAATGTCGAGTCCGGAGGGATCGGCCCGGTCGAGAGTGCGAGGGTCGAAATTGCGACCGACGGCACCATAGGAGTCTTCGTCGGTATCACCGACACCGGACAGGGCTCGAAAACCTCGCTTGCTCAGGTTTGCGCGGCAATTCTGAAGGTCGAACCCGGAAAAGTCCGCGTATCCACCGGCGATACCGCGGGTGTGCAATTCAGCCGTGGGACTTACCATAGTCGAGCGGCCGTGACGGCGGGCAACGCGGTCAATATGGCTGCGATCGCAGTGCGGGAAAAGGCTTTCAAGATTGCGGCGCACCATCTGGAGGCCTCCGTCGAGGATCTGGAGATTCACGGTGGAGATGTCCGCGTTGTCGGCGTGCCGGGCATGAAGGTATCGCTCGCGGAATGTGCAAAACTTGCTCTGCCCGAGGCTTCAAGACCGCCAGGGGTGACGCCCGGCCTCAACGAAACGAGCTACTTTGAAGCTCCGCAGGTCGTCTGGGGGAATGCAAGCCACGTGGCTACCGTCGAAGTCGACAAGGACACGGGGGCATTCAAGGTTCTCCGCTACGTCGTTCTGCACGATTGTGGTACCGTGTTGAATCCGATTATCCTCGAAGGGCAAGTCCATGGCGGTATCGCCGCAGGTATCGGCGGGACGCGCCTGGAGCAGCTCAAGTATAACGAAGAGGGGCAGCTCCTCACGGGAACGCTGGCCGACTATATGCTCCCTCGCGCGTCCGACATGCCGAGCATCGAACTGCTCCACTTGGAGACGCCATCTCCGCTGAACCCGCTTGGCGTCAAGGGTGGCGGTGAAGGTGGAACGATCGCGCCCCCTGCCGTGTTCGCTGCGGCGGTCGAGGATGCGTTGAGACCTTTTGGTGTCCGTATCACGGAAACACCGATAACGGCTCCGAAGATTCTGGCAGCGATCCGTAATGCGAAGGTCAAAGCATGAAGCCGCCCTCCTTTTCATATCTCCGGCCGGCCAGCCTGGAAGAGGCTGTTGTCGCCCTTTGTGAGTCTGGCGACGACGCGATGGTACTCGCTGGAGGACAAAGCTTGCTGCCGGCGATGGTGCTGCGCGTGGCGCGCCCATCCGTACTCGTTGACATCAGCAGTCTTCGCGAACTGCGACAGGTCGAGATTGACGATCAATGCATAACGATCGGCGCTGCGGTAACCCACAATGAAATTCTGCACTCCGATGAGCTCGCATCCGCAATGCCGGTGCTGCGAACAGCCGCCGGGTGGATTGCTCATTATTCAATCAGGGAGAAAGGGACGTTCGGCGGAAGTCTTGCGAACGCCGATCCTGCTTCCGAATGGCCCTGCATCGCCATTTGTATCGGCGCTACGGTCCATGTTGCGGGACGAGAAGGGTCGAAGGCGGTGAAAGCGGAAGAGTTTTTCCTAGGTCCGCTGACAAGCGCACTCGAGCCCGGGGAAATCATTACCCATGTCACTATTCCGAGATTGGACGATGGCGAGATCGTCGTCTTTGACGAGTTGGCTGCCCAGCACGGTGCATTCGGATATGTCCTCGTCGCCATCAAGGCGCGGCTCGTACGAAACAGGATCAAGGACATTCGCATCTGTGTCGGCGGCTGTGGCGGCGTACCTGAATTGGCGATGTCGCATGCCGAGGAGTTCCAGGAGGCGGAACTGAACGAGCAATTGGCTGTGCAAATGGCGGAAGTGACTGTAAAGCGACTTGAGCCTGACGGCGACAGGTACATCGCGTCCGACGATCGGCGCCAGATGGCGGCTGAACTGATCCGTCGCAATCTGCTGGAGCTTGGAGCGAAGCTCGGCCAGGGAAAGTTAGGTGCATGATGACAGTGCAAACCATCCCGATCACCCTTACCGTCAATGGCAACTGCGTCGCGGCTGAAGTCCCGCCCCGATTGCTTCTTTCGGATTTCCTGCGACACAATCTGGGTCTGACCGGAACGCATGTATCGTGTGAGATCGGCGCCTGCGGCGTATGCACGGTTCTGCTGGACGGCAGGCCCGTGAGGTCCTGTCTCACCCTTGCCGTGCAGGCAGACGAAGCTGAAATCGAGTCGGTCGAGAGCCTCTCGGATGGTGATGAGCTTTCCCCCCTGCAGGCGGCGTTCTGGCGCAACCACAGCCTTCAATGCGGATTCTGCACGCCGGGGTTCCTGATGACGCTGACCGCGCTTTTTCGAAGAAATCCGAATGCGTCGGACGAAGAGATCCTCGAGGCGCTGGATAACGTACTTTGCCGATGCACCGGCTACGTGAACATCATAAAGGCGGCCAAGCAGGTTCGCGATCAATTGAGTAGTCATATCCGCAAGCAACCGGCATAGAAGCTGCGGCTGTAACGCTGCCTGCGGGCCGTCCTGGTTCAGAATTCGCGAAGGCCGTCTTCGTGGAAGCATCGCTGTATGCGACGCGATGCCAAAAATTATAACAGGGAATACTTAACTTGGGAGAACAGGAATGAGCAGAAAGCTGAAATATATTTCGTCGCTTGCGGCGACGATCTCCATCCTTCTGGGCGACGTAAATCTCGCCATGGCGCAGGATACGGTCAAATTCGGAATCCTGACCGGCATGTCGGGCGACTACGGCCCGTGGGGGCAGGCCGGCCTGGCCGCGGCACAGATCGCTGCCGACGAGATCAACGCGGCCGGCGGAATCAATGGCAGCAAACTCGAGCTCGTCGTCGCCGACAACAAGTCCACGCTGGAGGGCGCGGTAAGCGGCTGGAAGCGTCTGGTCGAAGTCGAAGGCGTGATCGCCGTCGGCGGGATGGAAAGCGACGGCGCCCTCGCTCTGCTTCAGGAATCGGCAAATTCCAAGGTCGTCATCATGTGCCCCGCCTGCGGCACGCCGAAGCTGAAGACACTGGGAGGCGACTATATCTTCCGTCTCACGGGAGGCGATGACGACCTGGGCGTCATTCTGGCGCAGATCGCGCTCGGCAAGGCCAAGGATGCCGGGGCGATCACCCAGGGCGGCCTCGATGCGACCGAGAGCATTACCGGCGTCTTCCGCAAGTCGTTCGAAAAAGGCGGCGGCCAGTTCCTGAACGACACGCATGTCAGCGCCGACACGGTCAGCTTCCGCGGGGATCTCGACCAGGCCGTCAATGCCAGCCCCAACCTGCTGGTCTCCACCGGTCTCGAGGTCGGCATCCGCCTACTCAGTGACTACCAGCGCCGCAACTACCAGGGCACGATCTACGCGATCCCGGAGATCATCTCCCAGGAGGTGGCCGAGCTGGGGTCCGGGTTCTTCGACGGGCGCATTTTCGGCGTCAGCCCGACCTATGACCTGGAGAGCGCGAGCTACAAGAGCTTTGCGGAACGGTATTCGAAGAAGACCGGCAAGCAACCCTCGCCGGCCATGTATGAACCGAACTACTACGATCAGATCATCCTGTTGGCGCTGGCGGCGACCGCTGGGGACGTCACCGGTCAGGGAATCCGGGATAACCTCGTCAATGTTTCCGGTCCCGACGGGGAGAAGGTCTTCAGCTACGCTGACGGCGTCCGGGAACTGAAGGCCGGAAAGGACATCGACTACGAGGGGGCTTCCGGCCCCATCGACTTCAACGAATACGGCAATGTGGTGAGCCGCTATTCCGAAGTCACGCCGCGCAACGGTGAATGGGTCAACGTCTCGTCCGTCGAGCTGGATCCCGATCTCCGCTGAGACGGCTTGCCTCGGTTGAACCGGGGACGTTGTCGGCACACGGCGTCCCGTGTGCCGACTCCGGAAAAGAGTATCGCCCCCTGGGAGATAAGTTACCGATGCAATACATTTTCTTTGCCCTGATAACGGGCAGTACGCTGGCGCTGGCTGCGGTTGGTTTCGCATTGGTGCGCCAGACCGAGGGGTTCCTCAACATCGCCCATGGGCAATTCATGCTGCTGGGTGCTTTCGTGGCCCATACGCTGGCGACCACCTATGGACTCAACCTCGGCCTTGCGATTGCGATCACGGTGCCCCTTATCGGCCTTGCCGGTCTGGCGACGGCCTGGCTCGTGTTTTTCCCGCTGCGGGACAAGGGGCTGCTTGCGCAATTCTTCTCGTCCGTCGGCGTCGCGTTCATCGTTTACGGGATTGTAAGCGCCCTGTGGAGCGGGCGGGCGATCAAGGTGTTCCCGATAACCTCCGACTTTTCCATCGCGATGCCCGGCTTTTCGGCGACCGCCATCGAACTCGGCATCGTGATCGGGGCATGGCTGGCCGTGCTTTCCCTCCATCTGTTCCTGGCGCATACGAGGGTCGGAACGTCGATCCGCGCCATTGCCGGCAACGCGGAACTCGCTCGGGCGCGCGGCATCAATGTGCGCCTGGCCATCGGCTCGGTCTGGTTCGTCGGCACCGCCCTTGCCGGCCTGTCCGGCATCCTGATCGGCCTCATCGGCGGGGTCGGCATCGAGCTTGGGTGGCACTATATCCTGATCATCCTGGCGGTCGCCGTCCTCGGGGGCCTGCGCACCCTCTACGGTGTTCTCATCGGCGGGCTCCTGGTCGGCGCCGTCATCGAGTTGAGCACCCTCGTCGTGCCCAGCAAGTACGGCGTCCTCATCGCGTTCGGATTGATCGTCGTCACGCTGCTCGTGAAACCCGAAGGCATCGTCTCCGTCAGCAAGCGAAAGGAGGCCAGCGCATGAGCGGCAACCTCGTATTCCTGGCCGGTCTCGTCACCTTGGCCATGATCTACGCAACCTACACGATGATCCTCAACTTCGAGGCCGGGTGGGGCGGCCTTTGGGATCTCGGTTCGGCCGGCCTGATCGCGGTCGGAGCCTATACCTTCGCGATCTTCACCGCGCCGCAGGACGGGATCGTGTTCGCGCCGCAGCAGTCCCTGATCGTGGGCTGGCTCGCGTCGATCGTCGTCACCGCGGCCGTGGCCTACATCATCGGAAAACCCGCCCTGAGATTGCGCGGCGAGTATTTCCTGATCACCACATTTGCCTTCTCGGTCATGGCCATCGAGTTGATCACCACGGAATCCTGGTTGACCGCCGGCTCGGGAGGGTTTCGGACGATCACGCGACCGTTCGACGGTTATGTCGGCAGCCGGGAGTATAATTTCTTCCTGTGCGGCCTCTCGATCGTCGCGGCGTTTATCGTGTATCTGCTGCTGCGCCGCCTGGGACATTCCCCCTTCGGGCGCGCCTTGCGGGCCACCCGCGAGAACGAGGCGGCGGCCACCTCCGTGGGGCGCAACATTCCCGAAATGCGATTGAAGGCGTTCGTCTTCGCCGGCGCCTTGTTCGGCGCGACCGCGCCGCTCTACATCTTCTATGTGAGAAGTCTTTATCCGCATATGTTCGGAGCAACGCTGACCTTCACCTTGTGGACGGCGATGGTCATCGGCGGCATCGGCAATCTCAAGGGCGCGTTCATCGGCGCGCTGCTGCTGATCGGCGCGACGGAGGCGACCCAGTTCCTCCAGGTATCCGTCGAACATGCGAACGTCCTGGCGGCCGCCCGGCCCATCCTGATTGGCGTCGCGCTGCTGGTCGTCATCAGGTTCCGGCCGCACGGCTTGCTTCCGGAGACATTGGCTTTCAGGCAGCCGCGCGCAAGGGCGCTGGCATCCTGCGCGCAAGAGCAGAGGACGGTCACGCAATGAGCCCTCTCCTGAATGTTCAAAAGGCGTCCCTTCACTTCGGAAGCCTGATTGCGCTGGACGCTGCCACGCTGTCGGTGGAGCCCGGCACGATCACCGGTCTTATCGGCCCGAACGGCGCAGGCAAGACGACGCTGTTCAACGCGGTCACCGGATACGCCCGGCTGACGTCCGGGGAGGTGACTCTGGACGGGTCCCGGATCGAGGGGCTTGCTCCGCATGCCATCGCGAAGAAAGGCATGGCGCGCACGTTCCAGACCTCGGCGGGCTTTCCCAACCTGACCGTCTGGGAGAACCTGATGGTGGCTGGCTGCAGCCGGTCGTCGGAGAGCCTCCTCGGTTCCATCCGCGGGCGCCGAAACTGGTCGGACGAGGAGCATGCGGTCGACAAGGCCGCCGAATATCAGCTGCGCCGTCTCGGTCTCAGCGATCTTCGCGATCGCTTGCTGCGCGACGTGTCGATCCCCGATGCCCGCCTGGTCGAGATCGCGCGGCAGTTGATGATGTCTCCGAAACTGCTTCTGCTCGACGAACCCGCGGCCGGCTTCGGGCCGGAGAAGATCAGTCTTCTGACGCGGGTGCTGCGCACGCTCAACGAGCAGGGCACGACCGTCCTGATCATCGAGCACAATATCCGGTTTGTCGTCGAGCTTGCGTCCACGGTCTTCGTGCTGGCGCGCGGCCAGACCATTTTCGGCGGGCCGGCAAGCGACGTCACCCGCGACAAAGAGGTTCAGCGAAACTACCTGGGAGGCGCCCATGCTTGATATACGGGAAATCAATGCCGGCTACGGCCCCTCGAACGTTCTGCACGGCCTTAGCCTGACGATCCGGCAGGGCCAGCTCACGGCCGTCTTCGGACCGAATGGCGGCGGCAAGTCGACATTGGCGAAAGCCTTGGCGGGGCTGCTGCCGATCACCTCGGGAAAGGTTTTTTTCGAAGGCGAGGACGTCACGAGACTGCAGGCGGAAAGGCTTGCCAGAAACGGCCTGCTGCTGGTTCCACAAGAGGGAAACATCTTCGCCAATCTTTCTGTAGAGGAAAACCTACGTCTCGGAGCAGGGCTCAGCCGCAAGACCGGGATCGGCGCGGGGATCGAGAAGGCGTTTGCGATGTTTCCGATACTCAGGCAGAGGCGGCAGCAAACCGCCGGCACGCTGTCGGGGGGCGAGCGCCAGATGCTGGCCATCGCAAGCGCCATCATCGCCGACCCGAAGCTTCTCATCCTCGATGAGCCGACGAGCGGCCTCGCCCCGGTCATCGTTCACCAGCTCATCGAGCAGGCGGTCAAATACGCCCGCTCGGGCGCGACGGTTGTATGGATGATCGGCGACAGCGTCGACGCGATCCTGCCATACGGCGATAAGGCCGTCCTGGTGCATGGCGGGCAATGCGTCGGCCAATGGACGGCGGCCGACATGCCGAGCGGCGATCATCTCGCGGATCTCTACATGGGAAATCTGCACTGACCTGTCCGGTCAGTCGTTGTTCATTCCAGCACAAGAAGGGTATTCCCGTGGAAATAAGAGACGAGCACAGGATCGATGCGCCCGTGGAGAAGGTGTGGGCCGCGCTGAACGATCCGGAAGTTCTGCAAATCTGCATTCCGGGATGCGAAAGGCTTGAAAAATCGACGGACACCGACATGTCCGCCACGGTCGTCCTCAAGGTCGGTCCGATCAAGGCGCGCTTCGAGGGATCGGTTCAGCTTTGCGACCTCAACCCTCCCTGTTCCTACACCATCGTCGGCGAGGGCAAGGGCGGGGTTGCCGGGTTCGCCAAGGGGAGCGCGGACGTCACCCTGACGGAACAGGCGGATGGCGGAACGCTTCTTCGATACAATGTCAAGGTCGATATCGGCGGCAAGATCGCCCAACTGGGGTCCCGGCTGATCGATTCCACCGCGCGAAAGCTCTCGGCGCAGTTCTTCAGCAAATTCGTTAGCTCCTTGGATAAGGAGACGGCATTCTGAAAGGCAGGTGTCAACTAATGCGACGTGCAGTGCCATTAATGCCATTGCTCCCAATTCCTCTCTTGGGGCCATGTGTGGACATTCTCCGCATTGCAAGGACCCTACGACTATGACAAGGCACTCTACCGCCAGCGCCACAAGGTCGAGAATCCATTCGCCAAGCTCAAGGACTGGCGACGTGTCGATCGTGGTGATGATGCACCATGGCGAGCGGTGTCGTGGTCATCGCGAGGATCATGACACCGTAGCCGGTTGCCGCGCTGAACAAGGCGACCAGATAGGCAGGCTGCAGGACAATGGCCTGCCGGCATCGGATGTACCTGCCTCCTCCTTTGGGGCAGGAACACGCAGACCCGCCAGCACGCCGGCGCCGGCGAGCGACCGGAACTGCCGAAGGATCAGGAGATCATAAGCCTACTGCCGTGGTCCTTAGGGGCGTGCTGAATCTGATCGATGAAGTCGGTGTTCGTGAGCTGACCGGGAGAGAGCGGTATAGCGCTGGGGCGTCCTATGATAGGCCGGGCGCGCGTCCGAAAAATGTAGCATGTTTCGGACATGACGACTCTCGCTCAAGATACCGATCTGCGTTCTCGGCTGCTGGCTAGGGTCACCTCCCAGCCCGAAGAAGTTTGGACGCCTGGTGACTTCGTCGATCTCGGCGGTCGTGACGCCATCGACAAAACACTCCAGCGCCTCGCCGCTGCAGGTGAGCTGCGACGTATCGACCGCGGACTCTATGACCGACCGCGGCACAATACGTTGACCGGCCGCCCCACCGTTCCCGACTACCGCGCCGTGATCCGCGCCGTCACGCGCCGCGACCAGGCGCGTGCCGTCATTGACGGAATGAGTGCTGCAAACGATCTCGGCCTTACCACGGCTGTACCCGCGCATATCGAGGTCCTGGTCGATGCCCGGCTAAAGCCGATCAAACTCGGCAAGCAGGTGATCCACTTCAAGTTCGCCGCACCAAGCCGACTGTATTGGGCGGGCCGGCCTGCCATGCGCGTCGTCCAGGCGCTGCATGGGATGCAGGACATGCTAAGCCAAGACATCGAGCGCGAGCGCGTCCAAGAGGTGCTGCGCCGCCTATTTGCCGATCCCAAGCACGGTAAGGCGATCCAAGATGACCTTCACGCCGGTCTCTCCGCCCTGCCGATCTGGATGCAGGAATTCCTGCGAGATTTGATCACGCCTGCTCAGGGCGAGGCGGTGCAACGGTGAGCACGGCCCCCTACAGCCAGGTCATAAAGACGCCCGCGCGAGACCGCCTCGATCTATTTCTTGCAACCGCCAACCGCCTCGGCGCCCCCGTCGGCAACATCGAAAAAGGCTTTTGGGTCTGCTGGACTCTGAACGCGCTCTATCACGAGCGTCCCGCCACCGCACCGCGCCTTCTCTTCAAAGGCGGTACATCATTGTCAAAAGCTTACGGTCTGATCCAACGCTTTTCCGAGGATATCGACATCACCGTCTTCCGCGAGGACCTCGACGAACCTGCATCAGTCGAAGAACTCGAGGCGCTCTCGAACAAGAAGCGCCGCGCCAAGCTCGAAGCTATCCGGGACACGTGCCGCGCTTATATCCCCGGCCCGCTTCGGGAATTCCTCGCCGAGCAACTCGACGATGCCACCGACGGCGCCGGACGTATCGAGATTGACGACGCCGATCCCGACGGACAAACACTTCTGGTCTGGTATCCTGAGGTCGAGCCGCGCGACGATGCTTATGTCCGCCCCACCGTTCGGATCGAATCCGGCGCGAAATCGGCTCTCGATCCAAACCGAGCGGTCACGATCCTCCCCTACATTGCCGAAGAGGCCCCGACCCTCGAGCTTGCCGTCCCCGGCGTAACCACCGTGGAAGCCACGCGGACGTTTTGGGACAAGGTCGTCATCGCACATGGCTGCGCCGTTGGTATGAGCGGCGCGGCGTACTCAGACAGGAAGGTCAGCGCGTATCTCGGCACTATTACGACCTCCATTGCCTTCTCAACTCAGATGTCGGTCGCGTGGCCCTTGCGAATCTCGCACTTGGGGCCGATTGCGTCCGGCACGCAAGGATGTTCTTCGACCGGCCTGACTATGATCTGGCCTCGGCCGCGCCGGGAACATTTGCAATCGATCCTGTTGAAGGAATGGTCGAGGCACTCACGGATGACTACGCCAACACAGCGGCGATGATCTTCGGACCTGCACCTCGCTTCGAGGAAGTGCTCGCATCCGCAGTCGAGATCGAACATCGGCTTAATGAGGCTCCAAGCTGACGCATCCGCAATCGAGAGGCGCGCTCACTGCGCGGAATTCGTGATACTCGTCAGCTTTTGATCGTCGGGCCGACTCGCATGCCATTCAACGAGCAGGCTTTCCTTATTTTCCTTAACGGCGCGCAGAGCGGCGGCTCCGCCACGAAGCTTGCGTTTCCCGGCCACAACGCGCGGCTCATCCTCGATCGAGATGATGATGGGACCCTCGTCAAAGACGGCACGAATGAACGCATCGAACCTCTCATGCGGCATTGCATGGAAGTGATCGTCGATCAGCTGCAGGACATTCAGGGAAGGATTGACACTCTCGATCGAGCTATTCATGCGTGGTACCGGCAGACCGAATCAGTCGCCGGCTCGAGACGGTTACAGGCGTTGGTCCGATCACTGCAAGTGTGCTAGCGGCGACAGTGACCAATCCGTCGGCATTTTCTTCCGGACGCCAGTTTGCGGCATGGCTCGGCTTAGTACCGGTTGAGCCCGAGGATCGGAATAGCCCGCCAGGGGTTGTGAGCATGATACTCGATGTTCTGATTGGGATTCCGACCCGCGAACTTCACCAGGGCCCGCAGCTATGAGGGCTGCTTCGTAGACGCCGGACACATGGCTTGCACCCGACCGCCTGTTCAGGTCGTCACCAAAGACCCCTTGCAATGTGGAGAACAATGGTATGGACCCCGCCCTTGTGGCGAGGTGGAATCTCGAGCGTTCACTGCGATGAAGGAGGATGTCATGCAGGTCGTTCGAATAGGTCTGGATCTGGCGAAGTATGTCTTCGAAGTTCATGGCGTCGATAGCCATGGGCAAATCGTCGTGCGAAAGACGCGGCGCCGCGATGCGGTAGCCCGCTTCTTCGCCAATCTGCCACAATGTCTGGTCGGCATGGAAGCCTCAAACGGAGCGCATTATTGGGCAAGGGTGCTTTCCGATCTCGGCCATGAGGTTCGGCTGATCAGTCCTCAGTTCGTGACGCCATACGGTTAAGTCGAACAAGAACGACCGGAACGATGCGGAAGCCATTTGCGAAGCGGTCGGCCGGCCATCAATGCGTTTTGTGCCGCCGAAGTCGACTGATCAGCTGGCGGTCCAGGCCGTTCATCGAATTCGTCGACGTTTGATTGCCGATCGAGTCAGGCTCGCCAACCAGATTCGCGGGCTTCTTTCGGAGCACGGGATTGTCATTGCTCGTGACATCTCGCAGTTGCGGCGCGGCCTTTCCATCATCGCGGGGAGCACCGATGATAGTCTCAGCGACCTGGTCCGATCGCTCATGCGCGAGTTGCAGGCGGAATTGACCGAAATTGACTATCGCATTGCAGTCTATGATCGGGAGATCCGGGAGATATTCCGCACCAGCGACCAATGCCAGCGGCTTGGCAAGATCGAAGGCATCGGTCCAGTAACTGCTACAGCCTTGATCGCCGCTGTGGGTGATCGAAGCTGCTTCAAGAATGGCCGTCAGTTTGCGGCTTGGCTCGGCCTGGTGCCGAAACAACGATCCAGTAGAGGACGAGCCCGTCTATTCGGTATCAGCAAACGTGGAGATCGATATCTGCGCACACTGACGATCCATGGTGCCCGCGCTGGCGGCAAACAGGATCCGCGAAGCCTCTGGCTCGACAAGCTGCGGCAACGGCGACACCCCAACGTTGCCGCCGTCGCGCTGGCCAATAAGAATGCGCGGATCGTATGGGCCATGCTCTCGGCCGGCACATTTTACGAATCTGCGCTGGCAGTAACGGCAACCTGAGGCAAGTCAAAAAAGAATCGAGCAAGGAGGTTCCACCCCAGCAATTACAACAAAATGGCAGGAGATGGTGACACGGTCACCCCGTCGCTTTCCTAACCTGATGTGTGGACCGGCACGGCTTTGAGCCGATGTCTTGAGAACATTGAGGTGGAAACGGGCGAAAATCCATCGAGGCTCGCGGCGAAGCAATGAAGAGCCGTATCATGAAGCCGAATATACGTCAGTTGTGACCGATAATCTGATCCAGTCGACCTGTTGCAATCGGACGGGGTCCATATACATCCACACACGACCCCATTCTCCATTTAGGTGAGCGGCATGACGCGACCGACTGCAAGCGTTAACGTCTCGTCTTTTCGGCGGTCGGAACAGCCCGGAAACGGTGGGCAGCGGTCATTCTGCGACCTAGAAGCGCTTGGCGATTTCCAGCCCGAAGGCATCGTCCCACTGGTTGCTTCCGAACGCAGTGCGGTAGTCGAACCCTAGGGTCCAGTCCTGCGGAAGTTGTGCCTCGAGTGATAGGCCGAGGGTCATGTAGCTCCGTTTCGAGGCTTCGATATCGAGCCGGTACGGCAGGTGATCGAGGTCGATGTAACCCAGGTTGATCCGGCTCGACCCGGCGAAATCATGTGTGTATTCGACACGCGCTCCCGGTGTCAGCGAGCCCCAGGTCGTCTTGAAGGCGTATTCCGCGCGAAGGCCGATCACGCCGGACACCGTGTCGATGCTCTGATCCCCGTAGCGCAGGCCGAAACCGCCCCCGCCGTCTTCCGCAAAGCTTTCGAGCCATGTGCGGGACAATTCGATACGCCCATAAGGTGAGACGAGCCAGGTTTCGTCACGAAATTCGTAGGCGGCGGTCAGCGAACCGAAGACCTGATGCCCTGACCGTTTGCCGGTCGCGAAGTCGCCAGTCGCAGTGACATAGCGTCTGCTGTCGAAATCGAGCCAGCTCCCGCCGACGAGACCATCGAGGAAGAAATTGTCGAACGGCTTGTAGCTGCCATAGACAGCCGCGCTGTAGGCATGGCCCGTGCTTTGCGTGCTGTTGGCGCCAACGTCGGTGCGGTCGCGGCCGAAACCGACGCCAAAGCCGGCGATGAACTTCTGCGAGAAGCGATAGTCGACACCGGCGCTGACCCCGACCATCGTGTGGTCGAGATCGAGCCTGCCCCTGTTGCTCTCGCCGAAGTTGATATAGCCGCCCGTCCAGATCGCGTAGGGCCCGAGGTTCATGCCGTCATTGCCTATAGAGCTCGTGGAGGGAGCCTCCTCATCCGAGGCGAGGGCGCCGCTTCCCGATCCGCCGGCATTCTGTGGCGCATAGCTGAGGAGACCGGGAGTCTCGTGGGCCCTTTCGACCAACTCCCGGATTTCGCGATCGCCGGGCTTTTCCTTTGCATTGTAGCCGAGACGCAGATTCATGCTGTTGCTGCGCCGGTCGCCTTCGTTGTGCAACTGCTCCAGCCGGTCGTTGAAGTTGCGCGTCTGCACCTGTGCGAAGCGCTTGGCGGCATCGACCTGCGCGCTCAGCAACCCGATCACCTCCGGGTCTTGCGAAGGGTCCGGCCGCCCGAGGATCGTGAACGCTATGGTTCCGGGCGCCGACGTTCCGGTGGCGTTGGAAAGGGTGAAACGGATATCCGTCCCGCCCGTATAGGTCGAGCTGGAGGCGAAGACGAGGCGATAGCTCTGGCCGTCACGCTCTATCCGGGCAGTGCCGGCCTCGGCATTGGAGAGGTCGACGATCGCCGCATTCGTGAACGGACTGCCGCTCGCGCCTTCGGTGAGGTCGACTGATACCGTCTCGCCCGCATTGATTTCGATTGCGCGGGTGACGACGGTCGGCACCGGCTGCGCCCGCTCGACCGTCACCGCATAGGTCCGGGTCATCATGCCGTCCTCGGCCGTGACCACGACCTGAATTGCGGTTGGGCCGACCGACAAGGCAATCGCCTGGCTGGCGCTGCCCGATGCCACCGTCTGCCCGTCGACGACGATCGTCGCGTTGGCGTCATCGGCAATCGGCGCCAGTGTCAGGCTATCGACGGCATTGGCGACCGCCACGACATAATCGAGCGCATCGGAGTCGAACGCAGGATCGAGCGCGCCGGCACTCGGCGTCAGTCCTGCCAGCCTTGCGTTGGTGGACGCTGTGCGGGTGACCGTCACGGTGTAGGTCTGCGTCGTCGTGCCGTCCTCGGCCGCGACGACGACGGGGATCGCCGTGGTGCCGATTGCCAGCGCGATCTGTTGGCTGGCGCTGCCGGAGGCCACCGCCTGGCCGGCGACGGTGATCGTCGCGTTAACTTCGGCGGCAGTCGGCGTCAGCGCAATGCTGTCGGTCGCGTTGTCGACGGCAACGGCATAGGCGAGCGTCGCCGGATCGAAGGCCGGATCGAGCGTGCCGGCGCTCGGCACAAGGCTCGCCAGCGTTGCATTGGCGGACGCCGCGCGGGTGACCGTCACGGTGTAGGTCCGGGTCGTCGTGTTGTCCTCGGCCGTGACGACGACGGAGACCGTCGTCGTGCCGACCGCCAGCGCGATCGCCTGGCTCGCACTGCCGGAAGCAACCGCCTGGCCGGCGACGGTGATCGTCGCATTGGCATCGGCCGCCATTGGCGTCAGGGTGATGCTATCGGTCGCGTTGTCGACGGTGACGTCATAGTCGGCCGTTGCCGGGTCGAACGCCGGATCCAGAATGCCGGCGCTCGGCGCCAGACCCACCAGCGCCGCATCTGTCGAACCACCACGCACCCATGGCGTACCGGACGCAAACGGTGCTGTCATCGGATTGCCGGCAAGGTCGATGATCGATCCATCGGCCAAAACATCGAGACGCAGCGAGCCGGTGCCGGATATGTCGCTGACATTGATATGATAGGTCACACCATCCGCGGTGCCGATACCGCCAACCGTGCCCGTGGCGGAATCGGTTGTCGTCAGCACGAAATCCGACGGATCGACCCCATTTACCTGCTCGGAGAACGTCACGTCGAAACCGACCGTCGTCGCATCCGATGCCGGGCTGCTGCTGACCGCGCTGGAGATCACCGTCGGCGCCACGGCATCGACGAGGACGCCGCTGGTGCTGCCAACGTTGTTGAGTGTCAGGTTGGCCTGCGTGCCGCCGGCAGCGCTTGCAACGGCGCCGCCATTGGCATCGATGGCCGTGATCGCAATACCGTCTATGTCTTGGTCGCCGGTGTGGACAACATGCCGGAAGACGAGAGCGCCTGAACCATTTCCGGACGCATAGTCGGCATAGCGTGTCACCGTGCCGATCGCCAGCCCGATGCGCGGCGTACCTCCGGTCGTGTCGACAATGACGTTATCGCTGAAATCCACCGTGAAGGACAGGATGTCGCCAGCCCGGTAATATCCGTTGGCCGGAACCGCGACGGACGAGACCGTCGGCACAGCGACCGGTGCTTCATAGGTAAAGCCGTCCGCCAGCGTCACGCTGCCGCCCGGCGCCGTCACCACCACGTCCGCCGCGCCGGCCGATCCGGCCGGCGTCACCGCCGTGATATGCGTTGCGGTGACGGTGCCGATCGCCGCCGCCGTGCCACCGAAAGTCACGGCCGTCGCGCCGTTCAGGTTCGTGCCGGTGATGGTGACCGTCGTGCTGCCCGCCATCGGGCCGGTGTTCGGCGAGACGTCGGTGATCGTCGGCGCGTCTTGCCCAATCGTCACCGACACGTCAGCCGGCGGCGAACTGAACGGACCCGTTCCGGTCGAACTGTCGATTGCGACTACGCTGAAGGTGAACGTTCCTGCCATGGTGGGCGTGCCGCTCAGGGTTCCGTCCGCGGCCAGCGTCAGTCCGGGCACCATCGTTCCTGAATCATGGGCAAAGGTATGAGGAGGCGTGCCGCCGCTCGCGCCGCCCGCGATGGACTGGCTGTAGGGGGCGCCCACGATGCCGGCGGGCGGGTTGGTCGGCGTGTAGGTGATCGTCGGCTGGTTGACGGTTATGGTGACTGTGCCGGTGTTGTCACCATATATGCCGGTGTCGTACTGGAACTCATCCGTTCCAGAGAATCCGGCGTTTGGCGTGTAGGTTGCCGATCCATCTGCGTTGAGAACGATGGTTCCATGTGTCGGGGCGACCACCAGAAAATAGTGTGACACCCCGTCGTTCACCACGCTTAGGTTCAGCTGCGTTTCGAACTCCGTCGTGAAGGCGAAATCCTGCAGCGGGGGATCGACGACGGTGATCGTCACCGTCGCTGGCGAGGATGTGCCACCGGCGTTGGTAGCGGTATAGGTGAAGCTGTCCGGACCGGCATAGCCTGTATTGGGTGTATAGGTGATCGTTGTGCCCGAGGCGGTCGCGGTGCCGTTTGTCGGAGCTGTGCCCACGGCGACCGAGCTGGCCGGCACGCCGGTTATGTCCAGCGTTATCGGGTTGCCGCTGCTGCCATAGGCTACAGTAGCAGAGACGGGATTTGCCGTTGGCGGCGAATTGTCGAACGTGAACGCTGCCGGCGCAAAGGCGAGACCAGCATCGGTATAAACCTCGACATCGACAACCCCGCCCGGATGCGGCGGCGCCTCCGCGAGGACCGTGTTATCGTCAACGCCGGTGACGCTTGCCGAGACAACACCGCCGAACAGGACCATCGAGGGTCCGGTCAAGCCAGTGCCTGTGATGGTGACGATCGTCGGGTATGCGCCGGCGTTTGGCGAAATGCCGGTGATCGTCGGTCCCGCTGCGTCGTCATCCTGGATCGTGCCGACACCCTGAGCCTTGACCACCGTTGCGCCGACAACGTTGGTCACGTTGACGAAGAAGGTCTTGTCCGGCTCAGCGAGCGTGTCGCCGTTCACCCTCACGGCGAAAGTTCTGACAGCGTTGCCCACGCCCATGTCGATACCGGTACCGCTGCCGGCCTCATAGTCGACCCCGGCAATCGCGGTGCCATCGGCCGTGGCGATGTCGAATGTAACAGACCTGAACTGGGGAAGAGGCTGGTTAAGCCTTATCTCGAACGTGGCGGTGGTGGTGCCAGAGTCACCTTCGACAACGGTGACGTCATTGATCGACAGAAGCAGCTCCACCGGAGCGTCAAAGGTGAAGGCACCGGGCGCCGTGGCCCCGCCGCCCGGCGTGACCACTTCCACGTCCACCGTGCCCTGCGCATGCGGCGCCGTGCTGGCGGTGATTTGCGTGGCGCTGTTGACCACGAAGCTGAAGACCGGCTCTCCGCCGAAGTTGACTTCGGTCGCGCCGGTAAAGTTCGTGCCGGTGATGACCACGCTTGTGCCGCCCTCGGCCGGGCCGGTATCCGGCGAGATGCTGGTGATCGTCGGTCCCTCTGCGGTCGGACCGGCGACCGTCAGCGTGAAGGCTTGCGATGCAGAGTGGCCGTATCCGTTCGTCGCCCTGGCCGTGAAGTCGAAGCTTCCTTCTTCGCTCGGAATGCCCCACACCGTACCATCATTGAAGCTCATGCCTGTCGGCACAGCGCCAGACTCCAGCGTCAAGCTGAACGGGCTATCGCCACCGTTCGGCACGATATCGAAGAAGCCGTGCTCCCCCTCCACCAGTTCGGTCGACCCTATGCCCATCATCATGATTGAGGTTTCATAGCCGGAGACATGACATGTTTCCGTGATGGTCGCCTGCCACCTGTCACCGCTGTCGTGAACGATGTTGCAGCCGCTCGGGCGCGACGCATACGTCCATCCGGAAGGGAAGGCGAAGTCGAAGGTGACCGTCGTGCCAATGTCGACGGAATCGCCGTTGGACAGGAATCCGCCGGGGCCACCGTAAGCCATGACAAATGCGGAATCCCAGGTGACGGTGGCCGTTTGCGCCTGCGCTGGTGCGGAGAAACCCAAGCCGGCAAACAGGACCGCAAGGAGAAGCATGAGCCGTGACAGGCGCGAGGCCGATCGGGACCCACCCCATCCAGAAGCGACCCCATTCCGGAATCGAACGCTAGAATTGGCCATGCTCACCCCCGCCTGGACGAACCGTCCCATCAGAACGGTCAACCACTGCCTGTGCGGCGAGAGAGTGTTGCAAGATCGATGGCGCGGCGTCCCCTCATGGCATCGCGCCGGTCAATCCTCTCCATATCGACATTCCACCAAGCGAACCGGGGCGCGTGGCGGAAGGATCGTCAGTGCCGCATCAAATCCGGCTTACGATAGGGTCATGGCGGCCAATGAATCCACCGATCAATTCTGCTCAATTCTGACCAATTCTTGCAATTTCGCCCGTGACTTGCCTCGGCGCGTAAGTCCTGCGAGTTTCAGACCCGATGCAGCGGAGGAACGGCAAGGTCTTGCGAATGGTCGGGGATGCTTGATCTCAAGACGGTCCTGGTGGTCACATTCGCGATCGCCTGCCTGCAGGCTATCGCCTGGACGTTCGTCTGGCTCGCGTGGCGCCACCTCTACGAACTCAGGTTTCTTGCTGCGGGCCTCGCCGCGATAGCGCTCGGCCTCTTCCTGATGATCGTGCGCGGCATGGAGCCGGCCGCATGGAGCATCGTGCTGGCCAATCTCGTCATCAAGATCGGCCTCGTACTTCTGGCCGAGGGGCTTGCCCGTTTCCTGGGACAACCCCGCTACAGTTGGATCGGCGTGTCTCTGCTGGTTTTCCAGCTCGTGACCTGGACCATGGCGGTGACGACCGACCCCGGCAACGTCGCCATCCGGATCCATCTATCGACCGTCTTCACCGTGATCATGATGTCGATCATGTGCCTCGCGCTGTTGCGCGACAGGACGCAGCCGCGCCTGTTGCGCTGGATCACGATCGGCATCCTCGTCGAATATATGGTCGCGAGCATCATGCAGAGCGTGATCGAGCAAGGGCTGCCAGCTTCGGTAAGTGCCGTCGTTCTGGCGGATCACAACGCCTGGTATCTGATGCAGGGCGCGCTGTTCCAGATTGCCTTCTTCGCCTGCGTCCTGTTCATGGTCAACACCCGCCTGTCAACCGATCTGCGCGAGAAGAACGAAGCCCTGTCACGCGAGATAGAAGAGCGTCGAAGGCTGGAAACGAAATTGAGCGCCAGCCTGGAAGCCGAACGGGCGCTGCGCGAGGAACAGGCGGACTTCATGCGTGTCGTCAGCCATGAGTTCCGCACCCCGCTTGCCATCATCCGCAACGCGACTGAGATGATACGCCTTGTGGGCCACAAGTCGCCCGAGGCCACACGCGAACGCATCGCCGGAATCAGCGAGGCGCTCAACCGGCTGTTTTCCCTGATCAACCGTTTCATGTCGGACGACCGGGAGAACCGCTTCCAACCCGAGCCAATGACGATAGGCTCCCTGCTGCTCGACGTGCGACTGCATTTCAGGATGACAAATCAGGGGGAGCGACTGAACCTTACCGCGGATGACGAAAGGACCTCATTGTTGGCGGACCCCGAAATGCTGACGACCATCATAATCAATCTCATCGACAATGCCCTCAAATACTCGCCTCCGGATCAGCCGGTCGACGTCGACGTGCGTCGGCGCGACGGTGATCTGGTCATTCAGGTGCGCGATCGAGGTATCGGCATCCCGGTAGGCGAACTCCACAAGATCGGGAGGCGCTTCTTCCGGGCCTCTAATGCCACAGCGCGCGGCGGGACGGGCCTTGGCCTCTATACATCGCGCAAACTGCTTGCCTATCACGGCGGAACGCTGAAACTGGTTGCTAACGAAGATCGGGGGATGACAGCAACAGCATCCCTACCGTTGCCTGCTGCGGAAGCGGCTCGACCCCATACGGACCACGTAACGGCATGACGCATATTCTCATCGTCGAGGACGAACCGCGGTTGCGCGCGGATCTGGTTGACTTCCTGCACTTGAGCGGCCTCAAGGCTTCCGGCGTTGCTACGGCCCGTGAACTACGGGAGGAATTGTGCGGTGGCTGGAGGCCGGCAGTGGTGGTCCTCGACGTCGGACTGCCGGACGGGAACGGCTTCGAACTCGCCACCGAAATACGCCGTGACCACCCGTGCGGCATCATCATGCTGACCGCGCTCGGCGACAGCGATGACCGGATCCGCGGCTTTGACAGCGGCGCCGATATCTATCTCGTCAAGGACAGCACATTACGTGAGATCGAAGCGGCAATCCGCAGTTTGCTGCGCCGCACCGGTGACCTGTCAACGATGACCGGCAACGACGATCAGTGGACGCTCGACAGCACCGGCTGGCTTCTCACCGCACCAAGCCAGGAAACGCTCAGGCTAACTGCTGCGGAGTTCACCTTCATGAAGGTTCTGTGCAGCCGCAGCGGCGAGGTCTGCCATCGCGAGGAACTCGTCGACATACTGGCGCGCCCACGGTCGACTTTCGACAACCGGCATCTTGATGCGGTCGTCAGCCGGCTGCGCCGAAAGATCGAGGCTCGTACCAATCTACCGGCGCCGATCAAGGTCGTGTATGGCGTCGGCTACATGTTTACCGCTTCGATCATTGAGCGCACCAGCCCGACGCCAAGTACAGGATAGTTGCCGAGCGACAGCTATCTTTAGGCTCTACACATCGGGCGTTCTGGCGAACCCAATCCCGCCGCTCCAACATAGCTCTTCCTCAATCGCACTTGTACGACGACAGATGGCTCCATCTGGCTGCAAAACTCTTACGTGGGCTCGACGATCCCCCATACGGTGTCCCAGGGCTCGGCACTGGATACGGTCGCCACGCTGGTGAACCCGACCCCGGCATCGATGATGCGCTGGTCGCAGGCCATGTCAGCCGCCACGATGGCCCAGTTCGCCACCGGGGGATCTCCCCAGAAATGGACGCCGACCACCTCTCCGGTATCGAAGCTGATGACCGGAGAGCCCGAGCTGCCGGCGAGCGTCGAACTGTCATGGGTCAGGCAGCGCGCGCCTTTCTTGAGGTACTTTATGCCCCGCGCGGCCGGATTCTCGACGACAATCGGATCTCCGAGGAAACCCGGTTGCAGCCGCTTGACCTCGAACGCGTTGCGCATGATCTCGTTCTGGACATCCTCCGGCTCGGATTTGTCGCGCCCCGGATAGCCGATCACCGCGCCGGCCTTGCCCGAACCGGCGGCGGTGGCATCGCTCGCCAGCGCCAGCGGGGCCACGCCCGGCGGCATGCCCTCGATCTTCAGCAATGCAATGTCCCAATAGGGATGCATCATGACAACCGAGACGATGCGGAACGAGCGCGTCGTATCGTCAGGGTTTCCGATCTCGCGGCCAAAGTTGACGCAGGCGTTCTCGCTGTGGAGACCGATGAAGCGCGTTCCGGTGCCCACCGCGAATTCATAGGCAACGTGGCGATTGGTCAGAAGCAGGTTCTGGCCGACGAGGAATCCGGTGCCGAGAGGCGTAACAGTGCCGCTCTCGACCAGTTCGACCCTGCCGACCGCGGCGATCGCCGCCTCCATGCGCGCTTTCACCTCCGGATCGTTGAGCCGGGCCCAGTCTTCGTGCTCGACATCCGCATAGGATCCTTCCACCACATCGATGACTGGACGCCGCTCGGGCAGGATGATGGAACGGAGATAGAAGGTCTCGTTCGCGGTAAGGTCGAGGCCTTCCTCCAGCTTCCGCACCAGCTTGCGGCGATCGACAAATCTGCGCGGACGGAGGCGCGCGCCGCCTGCCGCCGGTCCGGTCTCGGCGATGTCGCGCAAGGTCTTCCCGCGCGGGAGCAGCCGTTCGACCTGGGCTCTCAGTCGCCGTGTCTCTTGTGCAGTCATCCGAGCCTCCCTCCGAACATCGCGGTTCCAGCCAGTCCCATAGCGGATCGTTTCCGCGCCGGATGTGAAATGCTTCACGGACATCGGATTGAAGCGCTGTCAGGCTGCGGGCACCGACATTGACTCACTTTCCTGCTTCTGCGACATTACGCAACGTAAGGCACAAATAATGCCAAAGAATTTTCCAGCCATCAAGCGAAGGATTAAATTTAGTTTATATTTATCTATTAACATAAATATCGGCTTTCCAAGGTCTAGGGCGGTTCTGAGAGGGGTTTGCAATGAGTATCCCTAAACTTGGACTTAAATTGGTGAAATCATGTCTTCTGGCGCAGGTCTTTCTGCTGCCGGTTCCAGGCAAGGCGGCCGTCTCCGATGCGGATCGTGACGCCATGGCATGTTCATCCATAGCGGGAAAACGCACGGTCTGCGCAGATGTGGCCGCACTCGACCAGACGCTCGTCTATAACCGCTTCGGCTCCTTCAACCCCTTCGGCATGATCTATACGCTCAAGCGCGATCTCAGCGCGGCAGCCGAGCCGCCCGTTGCAGTCGATGCGGATGCGTGCGGGCACCAACTCGGCACCGAGCCGGGCACCGGCCCGCTCGAGGCCGGCACTGTGCGGCTGAAGGATTGCAAGCGTCCGCGACCGCTAGTGCTGCGCGCCAATGTCGGGGACATCCTCCACCTGCGCCTGACGAACCTGCTGCGCGAGAAGAACCCGGGATTCAGCGAGACCTTCTGCCGGCAGGGCGAAGGCAATCAGGACAGCTTTTTCCGCAGCATCCGCAACTGGGTTTCGCAACGGCCGGACGACAGCGTGGCGCACGGGGAGGCGGCCTGTGCCACCGGCAGCGCGGCCCAGCAGACCACCGACGGCGCGCCCAACGAAGGCAACTGGCCTCGCACGCGCGGACTGAATTTCGCGATCCAGGGTCTCACGGCGGTCAATGAAGCGGGCGAACAGGACGGGATCGAGCCTGCCTGCACCGGCCTCGCCGCCGTCGCGCCGGATGAGGCGATCGATTGCTACTACCAGATAGACCGCGAGGGCCCCTATTTCATGGCCAGCACCGCTGCTCCCTCCGGCGGCGAGGGCGACGGCGGCTCCATCACCCACGGCCTGTTCGGCGCGGTGGTGGTGGAGAAGAAGGGCACGGGCTGGTATCGCAGCCAGGTCTCGCGCGGCGCCTTCGACGCGGTATGGGACCCCGCCGGCACCGCGCCCCATGCCCGCGACGGCGCGCAGGTCGCCGATATCGCCAGCTACGAGAAGACCGACGGCAGCGGCGTGCCGATCCTGAAGCTCACCATGGAGCGCGGCCCGGATGCGCATGAGATCGTGCATTCCGACCTCAATGCGATCGTCTACAGGCCGGAGGCCGGCGATACGCCCGCGACCGCCTTCCGCGAATTCTCCGTCTTCTTCCACGACGAGCTGAAGAGCTTCTACACGCGCAACTTCGAGGAGCTGGCGTCCTCCGGGCAACTCGCCGGCGTGCGCGACGGCTTCGCCATCAACTATGGCGCCAGCGGCATGGGCTCGATCCTGCTCGCCAACCGCAAGGGCATCGGCCCGTCCGCCAATTGCATGGAATGCCTCTACGAGGAGTTCTTCCTCACCTCATGGGCCAATGGCGATCCGGCGCTGCTGGAGAATTTCGCCGACGACCCGTCCAACGTCCATCATTCCTATCTCAACGACGAGGTCGTGTTCCGCAACTTCCATGCCGGGCCGAAGGAGACGCATGTCTTCCACCTGCATGCGCACCAGTGGTTCTCCGGCAACGACACCGGCCGGGGCAGCTATCTGGACTCCCAGACGGTCGCGCCCCAGCAGGGCTTCACCTACAATATCTACCATGGCGGCATGCGTTCCTACGCGGCAGACGAGCAGCAGAAGAAGGGCTGGTGGGGCACGTTGGGTTCCGGAAACCGCAACCGCACCATCGGCGACTCCATCTTCCACTGCCATCTCTACCCGCATTTCGCGCAGGGCATGTGGGAGCTGTGGCGCGTTCACGACGTGCTGGAGGACGGCTCGCGCCGACTGCCGGACGGGCAGCTCGAGCCCGGGCTTTCGCTGGCCGAAGTGTTCGGCAAGACGAAGAAGCGGCGCGGCAGCGTCGATCCCGAGACGGGCCGGCGCATCGTGCAGGCGAACGGCGAGGCGCGTTTCGTTGGGACGCCGGTGCCCGCGCTGGTTCCGCTGCCGGGACATGCCTGGCCCTTGTTGCCGACCTATCCGGAAGGCGATATCGTGCAGCAGGCCGACGGCACGCTGACGCCGCCGCAGAACGCGCAGGAAGAACAGGCGGGAACGACCATGCCCGGCTATCCCTTCTATGTCGCGGGCAAGCCCGGCCACCGCCCGCCGCAGGCGCCCATGGACATTGCACGCGCGGCGGACGGACATGAACTGCCGGCGGGCGAATATCTCGACGGAGGCATGCCGCGTCATGTCGTGACCGACAATGCCGGGCGAGAACTTCCCTTCAAGCTGCCTGCCGAGCCCGTCGCACTCCCTGCCGACATCCAGACACAGGCCGATGCGCTGGCCAGCGACACGGTGCGCAAGAGGGAGAAGCAGCAGTCGCAGGTCGTCGCCAAGGCGCTTGCGCTGGGCGACATGACGGCTCACCTGACGAGTTCCGAGCTGACATTACTCGACTATGACGGGACACCGCTCGAAAAGGCCGCCATGGGCTTCCACGCCAACGGCGTCGCATGGCAGGGGCCGGCCCTGTCGCTGCGCAAGGCGGACGGCAGCACCGTCGCCTTCGACGGCGCGAGCGCCGGCTATCCGTCCCTCGGCACGACGCCCGGCGCGACCTTCTTCGTCAACGGCTCGGCGCCGAAGCCGGGCGCGCCCTTCGCCGATCCGTGCGGCGCGCCGCGCCTGTCGCAGCAGGACCCCGGCGAGCAGGGCGGCGATCCCTTCATCGTCGGAGGTGGCAGCCCCTTCTGGCCGGACCCGGCGGTCAGCGGATACCGGCGCTACGAGGCATCGGCCGTGCAACTCGACCTCGTCACCAACCGGGCCGGATGGCATGACCCGCAGGCGCGCATCAACGTGCTGACGGCCAATTCGGACCACTACAAGGACGGCGAGGGCCGCATCTCGCCGCGCATCAGCGCCAGCGAGCAGCCGTTCTTCTTCCGCGCCCTGTCGGGCGAATGCATCGAGTTCCGCCACACCAACGAACTGCCGAAGGAGCTGGAGCTCGACGATTTCCAGCTTCGCACGCCGACCGACACGATCGGCCAGCACATCCATCTGGTGAAGTTCGATGTTACCTCGTCGGACGGCTCCGGCAACGGCTTCAACTACGAGGACGGCACGCTGGCGCCGGACGAGATCGCCGCGCGCATCTGCGCGGCGCGTACCGCCGGCATGGAGGTGAAGGCCACGCGCGCCGCCGGCGAGCTTGCCCTGCTCGGCGCGGAGCTTTGCGAGCAGGTCACCGAAAACGGCCATCAGGTCTACAAGGTGAAGTCCGAGCACAAGCAGCTGTGGCGCAAGAAGCGCAGCGAAGAGCCTCGTCGCTTCCAGACCACGGTGCAGCGCTGGTTCGCCGATCCCATCCTCTCCGGCAAGCGCAGCGGCGATGATGGCGGCGCAGAGGCCGGCAATTTCGACCGCACTATGCGCACCGTCTTCACCCACGACCATTTCGGCCCGTCCTCGATCCAGCAGCACGGCTTTTATTCCGCGCTCGTCATCGAGCCGGCGCGCGCGCGCATCTGCGACCCGGCTGTCGGTGGCGCCTGCACGCAGGCGCGCGGCGACCGCAGCCTGCAGATGGGAGACGCCAACTGGGTCGGCACCAACAAGCGTGTCGAGGATCCGGGTGCGCTCGACCCGGAAAGCGTGAACTATCGCGAGTTCGCGCTCGCCGTCGCCGACTTCGCCACCCTTTACGACCCGCGCGACAGCGAGACGGCGGCGGATCTCGATTCGCGCCTTTCGGCGTCAGCCGAGGGAGCGGAAACCTCGCAGGGCATGGGGACGCTGGCCTGCGAGGCGCGGCACGCCGCCGATCCCGCGCGCATGCAGGCCGCGTGCGGCTCGGCGCTCGCCCGTGACGACGCGGGCTGGTTCGGCGCTCCCGGCGACGTGCCGCCGGCCTGGGCGGCGGCCGGGCGGCCGGGCGACGCCGCGGAGCATCGCGCCGACCTGCTCGCCAGCCTCATGACGCAGGAGGACAGCGATGCGCTGCGGACCCATCTGGTCGAATATCGCCGCATGGCCGCAGGCTATGCGAGGGACGACGCGTTGGGCCGCCTCGCAAAGCCGGTTGCGCCGCCCCAGCGTCCGGAATCGATCTCCGTCGATCATCACGACCCCTATCTGGTGAACTATTTCGGGGAGCCCCTGCCGCTTCGCGTGGGTGCATCCAGCAGCGGCGGGGAATGCGCCCTGAAGCCGCTACCGCACTGGCTCTCATCGCTCGAGACGGGCGTGCGCGAACGGTGCAGCATCGATATGCAAAAACCGTTCCCGCAGGGCGACATGGCCAACGTCTTCCTGTCCTCGCTGCATGGCGATCCCGCCACGCCGGTCTGGGAGACCTATACGTCCGACCGCGTGATGTTCCGCCTCATTCAGGGCGCGCAGGAGGTGCAGCACACCTTCACGCTGGAAGGCTACAACTGGCCGCGCAACGTGGACCAGCGCTTCGCCTCCGGCATGGTGCCGCTCGACGACGATACGCCGCTCGGCACGCATTGGAAGGCATGTCAGGCGCGGGTTCTCAAGCGCGAAGGACTGCCCGATATGCTCCTTTCCGGCGCCGGCAGGCCCGACCAGTACCATCAATGGCTGCGCCAGGGGCCGCAAAGCTTCCCGGCTCCCGCAGACCATGCCTACTGGGAGGCCTATGAAAACTACATGGCCGAATGCCTGAACGTCGAGGGGCGGATCGCGGCGCAGGAAGTCGGCATCTCGGAGCATTTCGAGTTCGCGGCCGCCTACCGCAATGATCTGGGCGGAGCCGAAAGGTTCGCGCCGGCATCCGCGCAGGCGGCCGCCACCACTGAAGCCCGGCTCGCGGCCCTGCGCGCGCTGACGCCCTCCGACACACTCCAGCATTTCGGCTCGGTGGACGCCTTGTGGAACGGTGCCTGGAGCCTGCTCAGGGTCTACAAGGACCAGGACGCCAGGGATGGCACGGCGCTGGCGGAATGTGCCGCCTTCGGCCGCGACATCGGCGACGGCGGGGCCATCCGCACCTGCCTTGAAAGCAAGGACAGGATCGGCAAGCGGCTTCAGCCGCTGCCGCGCGGGGGCGCCGAGGCTGCCGCGCGCCCCGACGACGACCGGCCGGCGACGCCGACGGTGTTCGGCTGCCGTATCGGCGCGCCAGTCGTCCATGCCACGGCGATCGCTATCGAGGCGCGGCGCGTGTTCGGCCGCTCCCTGCCGGGCCAGCCGGATACGGGCACGCCCTATGGGAACGGGCTCTACGACCGCAACGGACTGTTCCTGGCGATGGTCGATCCGAGGCGCATCACAGCGTCTCCACCGGCCGGCACGCCATGGGCCGACTGGCTGGAGCGCGAAGGCGCGTGGACGAATATCGACGCATCCCGCGTCGTGGCGGCTGTGCGCGAGGCCTACAGCCGGCCCGAGCCCTATGTGCTCAATGTGCGGGCGGGCGATTGCGTCAAGCTGACGATCGTCAATGCGCTGGAGGAATTCGGCGGCAATCTGCCAGTCTACAGGAACCGCAAGGGCCTGATCGACGACCTCGGCGATGCGCCGATGCCGAGGATCGTGCCGCTCAATGTCGAGCCGGACTGGGCGCCCGACGAGGCCGTTGGAGGCGAGGAGCACGCCAACCAGCCGCTGCGCTTCGTGCAGGCCGACCGCTCGAACATCAGGCCGTCGGCGCGCTTCGCGCTCGACCTGCCGCTGCCCGTGCTCAACCACCAGCAGGACGTCTCGCGTCCCACGGGCTGGAACCGCAAGGGCGCGCTGGCCCCCTCCCGCACCGGCAGGCTGACCGTGCGTGACAGCAACGTATGGAGCGAGCGCGCCGCCAATATCGAGCAACTGACCTTCTATGCCGGCAGGGTCGGCGTTCCCGAGGGCTTCGACCCGGATGCGCTTCCGGCCTTCTCACGGCAGGACCTTCTGGCCGAGGACAGCGCGCCCGTGCGCGACATCCAGCTCGCTTTCGCCGATGCGGTGCTGGCGCGGCTTGATCTGGCCGTGCCGGTTCTGGAGGTGAGGAGGGCTGCCGCCGGCTCCGCCCGGACGCTGAACGTCAACGGCGCGGGCTATGAGATCCATGTGCCGCAAAGCGGTCCGCCGGTCTCCATAGAGCCGCTGTTCGCAAGCGATCCCGCGCTGCGGGACGACATGCTCCGGCTCTGGAACGACTATGTGCGCCAGCTCTATTCGGCTTCCGTCCACTGGATGCCCTATGCCTTCGGGGCGCTGCCCATGAAGTCGTCCGGCGATGTGATCGGACACGGCGTGCATGGCCTGTTCGGAGCGGTGGTGGTCAATCCGCGCCATGCCGGCTTCTCCCGTAACGATGGCATGAGGCTGGAGCCCCTTGTCGCCACCTGCGATGAGGCGACAAGGGAAGGCTGCGTCCATGCGGCGGTGCGCGGCTCGGGTGAGCGCGACCGGCCGACATGGGCGGTGCGCTACACGCTCGACGGGCAGGACGGCGCCGCGCACCGGGTTCGCGAGTTCACCCTGTTCTGGCAGGACGGCCTCAACCTGCGCGACACGGCCAGCAGGGACAGGTGGGTCGGGCGCGACACCGCCACCGACACGCCCCTGTCGCCGCGCCTCGTATCCGACTGCGCGGTCTGCGACGATAGCTACGACCTCGGCGAGGCCGGCGTGAACTATCGCGCCGCACCATTGCATGTCAGGCTGCGGGGTGAAGCCGGTTCTGGCGGAGGCGACCCGCCGGAGCGGCATTTCAACCTGAATGCCTATGATTTCGGGCCTTCCTTCTACATGCTGCGCGACGAAGAGGCGGGTGCGGGCCGCACCGACGTGCCGGTGCTGCGCGCCGAAGCCGGTGACGAGGTGGTGATTCATGTCGTCCACCCCGGCGGGCGTGCGCGCCAGCGCGCCTTCGTCACCATCGGGCAGGACTATGACGACTTGTTCCCGGGCTTCGGCTTCCCGCACTCCGCCTTGCTCGCCCCCGGCAAGGCGATGCATGCGGCCCTGACGAAGCCTCTCGCCGCCGGCTGCTATCTGTGGTTCGACGGGCCGACGCCTATAAGGGCCGCCGGTGCGTGGGGCCTGCTGGATGTCGTGCCCGAGGGCGCGGCCGCTTCCGCGACGATGTGCAGGCGAGCGGAGGGCGCGGCCATTGCCGGCGGGCCCACCGCGCCCGCCGTCGACGGAGCGCAAGAGCAATGAGGCGGCTGCGCCATGCGGGACGTGCTGCTGCCATACTGGCCGCGCTGTCCTGCGCCGGCGCTCATGCCGACACGTTCCAGTCGAGCCTCACGGCGACCGTTTCCCTGACCGACGGGCAGGGAAACACGATCGAGCGACCGGAGCGCGGTTCGCCTTTCCGCATCGGTGTCGTGCTGATGGACGCCGTCACCGGCACGCCGCCGAAGGGCATGCTCCTGCAGGCATGGATCAGGCCGCTTGGCGACGGCGCGATGAGTTGCCAGGATGCGGCGCGTGCCTTTCGGGTGACCCGCAGCATCGCCGAAGATTCGGTCGATCTCAACGGCATCGTGCTGGCCCAGCTCAATCGCGACGGCAGTTTCGGCATCGTCGATCCCAAGCTCAATTTGCGCTCCTCCAACATGATCGGCGCGGCCCGCTTCGACGCGCAGCCGGATGGCTTCGCCGTCGATCCGCGCAGCCAGACCGCCTATTTCGCCTTTGCGGATACAGGGACCGTGGAAGCGGTTTCGCTGGTGGACGGCGCGCGAAAGCCCTTCGCGAAAGACCTGCACCGACCCACGGATATCGCCGTCGGCCGGGAGGGCGATGTGTGGGTCGCGCAGGCCGGGACCGGCGGTCTGGCGCACTTCTCGAATCGGGGCGAACGCCTGCCGGATGTCGGGGTCGGTTCGGGCGGGGTTGCAATTGTCGAGGCAAGCGACGGCTCGACGTTTTTCGCATATGCGGCGGACGGCAGCGGCGTGCTCGTCGATCGCGCGGCCGGGCAGGAGCGGGCGCGCGTCCATTCCGGGCAGGGCATTACCTCCGCCGCCACGGCGGGCGCGGCCCTCGTCCTGCTGGAGCGCGACGGGATGCGGGCCCAGATACGCTTCGCCGATGCACCGAAATCGTCGCAATCCGTGCCCCTTGCCGGGTCGGCGGCGCGGGTGGCGATCGATCCTTCGGGAACCTACGCCTTCGCCTTTTCCGGCAGCGGCAACATCGTCACCATCGTCGATATCGCAACGGCCCAGGTCGTGCAGGCGGTTTCGGTCGATGGCGCGGTTACCGATATGGCGTTCACCGACAGGGCCGTCTACCTGATGCTCGCGGATCAGTCGGCGGTGCTGGCGATCGACCCGGCGACGATCGCGCTCGGGCGCGCGCCGTCGATCCGCAGGGTTCCCATCGGCGTTGCCGGCGCCGATACCGGGACGACGAAAGGATTGCTAGTCCCACTCCTGCCTTCCCGGACTGTTCTGGCGGTCAACGCCGAAAGCTATACCGGGTTCATCCTGCATGAGGAGATGGCCATCGGCGACGTGCCGCCAATGGATTCGGTGCGCCTGCGCGGCGGCGTGCCGATGGCAATCAAGGTGGCCGACCGCAGCTTCCGCGAAGTGTCGCCCGGCCGCTACGAGACCTTCGCACGCATCGCACGGCCGGGCCAACACGAACTGGTGCTGACGACCGGCATCGCAGGCATGACCGTCTGCTTCCCGATCCGCGTCGAAGGCGCGGCATCCGAAGGCAGGCCGGCGAAACTCACGCTTCGCGTGACGCCTGCGGCGGGCGGCCTCCGCGCGGGAGTCCGGCAAACGGTTTTCGTCGATGTCGTGGACGACAAGGGCCGGGCCTATTCCGCCGAAAGCGTCGAACTGATCGTTCCCAGCCTATCGTTCAGCTGGACAGGCCGGTTCATCGCGCGCCGTGATGGCGGGGGGCGGCTGGCGGCGGAAATCCTCCTGCCCCGCGCCGGCACCTACGCCGTACAGCCATCCGCCAATCAGGCAATCGCCCCCGCCACGCTGGAGGTCGGTTCATGATCCCTGTCAGATATTTCCTGATAGCCCTTCTGGCGGCCGGTCTCGGCGGCGGTGGCGCAATGCTGATGAACCGGAGCGCAGCGGTCGAGACTGTGGACGGCGCCCGCGCCTTTCCCATGGAGGTCATCGAACTGCCGGACATCGCCGTGCTGGACGGTGAGGGCAGGGCGCTGAGCCTCAGGAAGGAAGCCGTCGGCGATGCGCTGCTGGTCGTGAATTTCAATTTCACCACCTGCGAAACCATCTGCCCGGTCGGCAACGTGGTCATGAAAGCCATAGACGACAGGGCGAGGACCGAGGTCCCCATGCCTGTGCGGCTGCTCTCCATCACCATCGATCCGGCGCGCGACACGCCCCGGAAGATGCGCGAGGCGGCCAGGGAGGCCGGCGCCAGCGCACAGTGGCTGTGGTTGACCGGCGCACCGGCCGACATCGACCTGCTGCTCGGCCGCTTCGATGCCAGGGCGGCGGACATCCAGTTCCATGATCCGATGTTCTTGATCGGGGATGCGCGAAGCGGGCGGTTCCGCCGCATTGTCGGTCTGCCGAAGCCCGAGCGGGTTCTGGAGGAATTGCGCGGGTTCGCCTCTTGAGGTGTGCCTTCGCCGCGCTCGGCTTCTTCGCGGCATGCGGCGTGGCGACCGCAAACGAGGTCGACGCCGGCCGCGCCATCTTCGAAACGGGCGTCGGCGTCACCGCCAGGATCATGGGAATGGATCTTCCCGGCACGGGCTTCGCCTGTCGCCGGTGCCACGGGCTTGACGGGGCGGGTGGACGGGAAGGGGCGACTGTCATGCCAGCCATCGGCTGGGACAAGCTCGCAGCGCCTGTGGCCAGCCGGCCAGCCTACACACCGGAACTCTTTCGCAAGGCGCTGGAGACGGGCATTTCCCCATCTGGCAGAGCCCTGGATGCGGCAATGCCCCGTTATCGCCTCGATGGCGCACAGGCAGATGCCCTAATGGCCTATCTCATGGCGCTTCCCGCTATCGAACGCCGCGGTATCGAGGCGGATGCCGTCCATCTCGGCGTGCTTTCCACGCCGCGCTCGCAAGCGCTCGCCTCCGCTTATGCTGGCGCGCTTGAACAGGCGCTTGCCGAGCGCATACCAGCGCACGGCATCTTCGGCCGCACGGTCAAGGTGCGGCCGGTCGGGGTCGCGGCCGGCACGGACCTGAAGACTGCGGTGGAACGCAGCCCGGTCGTCGCCATGATCGGCCTTGCGCCGGCCGACTCCGGTCTCATCGCGGACCTGCTCGGCGACGGGATGCCGGTATTGTTCCCGTTTTTCCCACTCGCGGGCACCGAGGACCGGGATCTCGCACACGGCCTGATGGCCGACTGGCCGGCTGTGGCCGACGCAATCGCGCTCAGGATCAAGGCCGACGGCCGGAGCGATCTTATTCTCGCGGCGGGCGATGCCGGCGACGGGCGTCTGGCCGCGCTCGCCGCAGCGCTGACGAGGGCGGGGGTATCCTACCGGCTGGGGGATGATCTGTCGGTTGGCATGGCGAGCACCGTGCTGCTGCTGCCAAGACCCGGCGCCGCCGACGCATGGATTACGCGGCTGCGGCGCGATGCTGTCCTCTACGGCATGGCAGAGGATTTTGTCGCCTTGCGCGTCCGGCTCAATGGGGCCGGAATCCGTTACAGGCTGGCGGTGCAAGGCACCAGCGTCGCATCGATGGCAGCAACGGCGCAACTGGGCGCACTTGAAGCCCACGCCCTCATGGCGGCCGACCTCTTGCACGGGCTTCTCCTGTCGGCGGGCCGCGACCTGCGCCGTGCCACCTTGCTGGCAGGATTCCGCAACTTGCGCCGTCAAGCGGCCCCTAACCTCCTCCTTGACTATGCCACCCATCCGGGCAGCGGAACGGCGGCGGTGGAATTTATCGTGGAATAATTTGATGTAATCCGTTGCCCGGCGGCGATACAGTCAGCGGACAGCGGTCCCTCATGCCGACCAACCCCACTTGCGCCTAGTGCGGAGAGGATAGGCTGAATTCGTTGTTCTGACTATCTGACGTCATCTGTTCTTCCTGTTTTCATCAGAAATTCGGCTCTCACGCACACCTGCTGACATGCGGCTCCTACGATGTGCCGATCAGTCGTGCTTGCAGCAGATCGAGTTTTGCTCTCCCGTAGATCTGGCGTTTAATGAGCTTCAAGCGTGTGATCTGGCCATTTGACCACGGTGAGATGATTGCGTTTCTTACAGCGTCGAGGTCCTTTCCACGCCGCTGGCAAACGATCCGACCAGGCTATTCTGGGCAGCTTCCAGCTCCTCGTCGAGCCTTCGTGCTGTCTTCGAGCGGATCATGGACTGGAAGTCACCAATGGCCGTGCGGGCGACAACCACTTCAGGGACGTTCACATCGATTGCCGCCACCAGTATTGCTTCGGATTTTGCAAGCTCATCGCGTGCGGTGGTCATGAGCCGGGCGATGTTTCGTGCCGATGGTGTTCTGGCGAGCCCACTCTGATTGGCCTTTCCCGCAAGGCGTCGGCGTTGGGCCCATTGCGAGATGACGTCGCTCTAGCCTGAAAAACCTTCGCCTTGATCTCGCGCCAGAGTGCTAGGGCGTTCCGCGCCCCTTCCGCCCAGCGACTGTCGAGCCACGGCGCCATGGACGCCTGTTGGTCGTGAAAATCGACACTATCCAGCCTGATCTCACCTATGATCCTGCCGTGAACCTCGATTACCCAAGCATGACAATGATCAATCAGCCTTTGGACCCAACGAGCCGCACTGTCTCTTGTTGAGGCTTACCGTGCTTCGGCAAACATTTCGATTACTTCGGCATGATTACCTAAGGAAATTCGAGCTTCCACGTCATCGACGGAAGCCTGTCGCAGCTTAAGATATTTTCCTTCCAGTAAGCTCGTCATGGTTTCGCTCCAGGGGCATCATTCATCCCGTTTCGTGAAAAGGCGCAGAAGATGACCGCTTGAGAATGACGTGCTCGCGAGCATTTTCAGCTCCAGCGCCTTCGGCAGATCGAGGAATAAGGGTTTTCCGCCGCCATATGCGACGGGATTTGTGATGATCGCGAATTCGTCGATGAGATTGGCCCTCACGAGTGATTGAGCGAAGCTGGCGCCTCCCCACGCAATAATTTCGCCATCGTGCTTGCGTCGCAAAGACGCGACCTCGCTGGCCAAATCGCCACTCGCGATCGTGCTTTCTGACCAGTCGGCAACCTTTAGCGTCTTGGAGAAAACGACCTTCGGAATATCGTTCATCGGCGCGGCGTAAGGGTCTTTCGATGTTGGCCAGACCGTCTTCATTTCCTGATAGACGACCCGCCCCATGATATGTGTGCTTGCATGCGAAATCCGGTCGAGTTTCCAACGCTTCAACTCTGGAGGTTCCGGCATCGCGCCGACGGCCATGCCATCCGGCTTTACAACGTATCCGTCGAGCGATGCTGTCATGATCAACGTGACCTTTGACATTTGAACCTCCCTTTGGTGTCTGTAGTGACAAGACGAATGACAACCACGCTCTTCGACATAAGACTGGAATTTTGTCCGCGATGGTCTTTCCTCAACCTCGCGCCGCCCAGATGGTGATCAGCGCGATAGGGCCAAAGATGACCCACTGGATGAGGTCCCACGGATTGCCGAACCAGGCGAAGCTGAAGCCAAGGCAGAGCAGGGCGAGGGCAAGGTAGTGCCCGCCGATGAACCAGGCCAACGGCATACGCCAGGCCGGGCGATAGGCGGCGACCAGCATTCCGATGGCGCCGATCGCGGCCAGCAGTGCGATATCGTACCAGACGATGTCGAGCACCGCAGTGACTTCAGGGGGCAGGTCAGCAGCGTAAAGCGGCACCATCACCTCGGTGTTGCCACTGACGAAATGATAGACCACCGCCGATCCGCTCAGGGCAGCGCCCAGCAGCAGGCCATAGCGCCGCATCGGGGCGACTGACATGGGGGTTGGCGTGCCGATGTCCGTTCGGATGGCCATGATCTGCCCCTATTCAATACGGTGCCGTATGGTACGTGAATAGTTGCGCTGAGTCCATACTTGTGCGTATGGAAGTCGAAAATGACGCAGGAAACCCATGGCCAGACGCAATACGCTGCAGCCGAAAGACTGGATCATCGGGGCGACCCGCGCTTTGGCCGCGGGCGGAGTGGACGCGGTGTCGGTCGAAGGCATCGCCAAACAACTCGGTGCATCCAAGGGGTCGTTCTACTGGCATTTCGCCGACCGGCCGGCGCTACTTGAAGCGGTGTTCGATCTGTGGGAACGCGAAGGGACGGCCGATCTGATCGAGCGGGCCGAGGCCGTCGCTGACCCGGCCGAGGGCCTGCGAGTGCTGGCGAGAGATACCCTGGATGCCGAAACCAACGGTATCGATGTGGCGCGAACCGAAGCAGCGATCCGCGCCTGGGCCTCGCGCGACCCCGCTATAGGCAGACGCTTTGCCCGCATCGAGGACAACCGCACGGCGTTTCTTGCCCAGCAGATTCGTGCACTGGGTTATGACGAAGTAACGGCTCTGCGACTGAGCAAGGTGGTGCATCTGGCCGTGGTGGGGCTGTTTGCCGCCCGTGCATCGGGGTCAGCGCTGGCCGAGGACGAGACGCTGACCTTCATGGTTGAGTGGCTGATCGCCGATGCGCCGGGCAAGGGGCGTCGAAAGTAGCACTGCGATCGCATCGCATCATGAGCATGGTCGCCGCTGTCGTGGCCCATGCCGAGGCAATTCCCGCCAGATCGTCGGCCAGAGAACGGCTGGACGTGAGTGGAAGAACGAACCCGCTCGCGCAGGATGGGCGGCAATGTTGAAATCCCGACGATATGGCATGGCGGCTCCCCGTTGACTCCCTGCCGCTCTTTTCGTTGACTAGACTGATGAAAGACAAGCCCTTTCATAAACCAGTAGTCGTCTCCCCGCGCTTCGGACACCTCCGCCAGATTCGGACGGTTGCCGAAGCGGGCAGGGTGCTTTTGCACGAATGGCCGGAAGGCTTAAACCCGAAAAACAACCAGGCTGCCAAGATCATCATTGAAACCCTCCGGGGAAATCGGAAACCGTCCGAAGCGCGAAGAGCATTGATCGATGCGGCTCAGGCAGCCGGCATCCTGATCGACCATGACCAAAACGACGGCCATCAGATCGCGGCCGAGTAGCAGATCTCAGCCTCCAGAGTTGACGCAGTCCATTTCGATTTCGACCAGCCAATCAGGATCGATGAACCGGGAGACTTGCACGAACGTGCAGACGGGTCGGATCTCACTGAAGACTTCGCCGTGCGCACGGGCCGCTTCGCGCCACTGATCGATTTCTGTCAGCATGAGGCGGGTTCGGATTACTTGGTCCAAATGTCCGCCGGCCTCTGTGATGGCCTTAGCTGCAATCTCCAGACATAATTTCGTTTGGGCGTAGACATTTCCCTTGTGTTCGGCCTTGCCATCCGGTCCGATTGGTGCAGTTCCTGCCACTGCAATGTGAGGCCCAACTCTTACGGCACGGCTGAAGCCGATCTCCGGTTCAAGCGGCGATCCCGAAGAGACAAGTTTGCGCTGTTCCATCTTCCAACCTCCTTCCTACCTCTGTGCCGACCGCACGATCCCCGATGTAACATCCAGTTCCGCAACCCCTGTGTCGAGATCAGAGCAGTCGCGAACCATTTCAAGCTCTGCTCGTTTGATCAACTGCCCCGCCGAGATGGAGCATTCCGCGGGGTCGGCAGGCGCGGATGGGTCGTCGTTTCATCCACTGTAAAGCTCCGCAAATTGCTCGCGCAAAAGATTCTTCTGCACCTTACCCATGGTGTTGCGTGGAAGTTCATCGACGAACAGCACGCGTTTGGGCAGCTTGAACCGGGCCAGTCGTTCCTCCAGCGGGGCGATGATATCACTCTCTGTCAGGGCAGGACTGCCGGTAGGCACGACGACCGCAGTAACGGCTTCGCCAAAATACCCATGCGGAAGACCGATAATGGCGGATTCGACCACGCCGGGCAGCGCATCGATCTCGGACTCGATCTCCTTGGGATAGACGTTGTAGCCGCCGGTAATGATCAGGTCTTTGCCGCGGCCGACGATATGCAAATAGCCGCGCTCGTCGAATTTCCCCAGGTCACCCGTTATGAAAAAGCCGTTACCGCGCAACTCCGCCGCAGTCTTGTCCGGCATGCGCCAGTAACCATTGAAGACGTTCGGGCCGCGCACCTCGATCATGCCGATTTCCCCACTGTGCAGTTCAGTGCCGGTTTCCGGGTCAGTGATGATGATCTCGGTGCCCGGCAAGGGCATTCCCACGGTGCCTGCGATCCGCTCTCCATCATAGGGGTTCGAGGCATTCATGTTGGTCTCTGTCATGCCATAGCGTTCAAGGATCGCGTGACCGGTTCGGGCCTGCCACTCGCGATGCGTCTCCGCCAGAAGCGGCGCCGATCCGGAGATGAACAGCCGCATCCCCGACGTGGCTGCATCATTCAGCATGGTATGCTGCAGCAGCCGGACGTAGAAGGTCGGCACACCCATCAGCACAGTCGCGCGAGAAAACAGTTCCACAACCCTGTCCACGTCGAACCGGGGCAGAAAAATCATCGAGGCGCCGGAGAACAGGGTCACGTTGGTTGCGACGAAAAGGCCATGTGTGTGGAAAATCGGTAGCGCATGGATTAGAATATCCTGTTCGGAGTAGCGCCATGCTTCGCGCAGCACCTTGGCATTGGAAACCAGATTTGCGTGCGTCAGCATCGCGCCCTTTGACCGGCCTGTCGTCCCGGATGTGTAGAGCAGGGCTGCCAAATCGCTGCAGTCACGCGGTACCGTGTCAAATGCAACTGGTGCTGTGTTGGCGGCATCCATCAAGCTGCCACGTCCATCGGCATCCAGCGTGACAACCTTTGCCGCTGCCTGTCTGGCGGCGCCAGTCAGTTCCTTTTGCTTGGACGGATCACAAACGAAGACCCGCGGTTCGGCATCGCCAAGGAAATATGAAATTTCTGCCGGCGTATAGCCGCTATTCAGTGGCAGGAACACGCCGCCGGCCCGCACCGTGGCAAGATACAGGACGATCGCTTCAATCGATTTCTCGACCTGTGCCGCAACGCGATCGCCCGGTATGACGCCAAAACCGACAAGCGCATTGGCCATCTGTCCCACGCGATCGAACAGATTGGCATAGCTGATGCGTACGCCAGCAGGGGTCTCGATGGCGATCGCATTCGGATCGGCTACACCGCGTGAGAGAATGTAAAACAAGTTTGCGTTCATAAGAGTTGGTCCCGGGATGAAATCAGGAGCGTTTGCCGGCGGGCAGAGCGCGCTTCACACTGTCTGCGGCGGCAACGAGGCCGCGCTCGGCAAAACCTTCATGGTTCGTCTCGATTTGGCTGAGGTCGTAAAGATAGTTGACCATCAGACCGTGGGACTGTTTCAGGCCGTTGGCTGAAACGTCGCCCAGCAAGTTCAGCCGGTCCAGCCGCGCGCCATTTCCGAGGTGAAAGCGCGCGACCGGATCGACGATACGGCCCTTCCTGTCTCGCGCATGCAGGAAATAGGTTGCGGCGGCGGCCAGAAGAGGGCCGCGCAATGCATCGACGACAGCCGGATTTTTGTGCCAGCCGGGATTATCCAATTCGCAAAAGATTGCGCGCTGGGCGGTGTCGATCAGTTCCGATGCTTCGTCCTTGCGGTGTCGCTCGAGCCAGGCACCAAAAGTCGGGACTGGCGAAAGCGTGACGAAAGTCTTGACGTTGGGCAACTCGGCCTTGAGTTCCTCGACCACCTGCTTGATCAGGAAATTGCCGAAGGAAACCCCGGCGAGCCCTCGCTGGGTATTCGAGATGGAATAGAATACCGCGGTGTTGGCGTCTTCTGCGCTTATGGGGCGTCGTCCGACATCGAGCAACGTGGCCACGTCGCCGGGTATCTCCTTGGTCAGTGCAACCTCCACAAAGATCAGGGGCTCATCCCCCAGTTGTGGGTGGAAAAAACTGTAGCAACGACGATCGGTCGGTTGCAGGCGATTCTTCAGGTCGTCCCAATTCTGGATGGCATGCACGGCCTCATACCGGATGATCTTTTCCAGGATATTGGCAGGCGTTGTCCAATCTATACGGCGCAGCACCAAAAACCCTCTGTTGAACCACGAAGAGAACAGGTGCGCGAAATCCTGGTCAACGCTACGCAAGGCCGGGATATCGGTAAGGTGGCGACGCAATCTCTCGCGCATACGCACCAGCCCGGCAGTTCCGCCCGGCGCAAGATTTAATCTGCGAAGCAATTCCTGCCGAAGCGGCTCTGAAGCAGAATGGAGTGCTTCCATAGCCTGCATGTCCTCTGGATACTGAAGGAGCCTTTCCAGTGCGGCTTTCACGGCGCCGGGATCCGGTCCGAAACGGTTTGCAAGATTCTGCAAAAAGGCCAATCTTGTATCATCATCCGCAACCTCGAAGGCTGCCAGTAATTCTTGTGCAATGGCCACGCCTGACGCTTCACCTCTGCGTGACAACAAGGCGTCACCTAGTTCGCAAAGATCGGGTATCGTGGCCGCATCCACTTCGCCTCGTCTCCAGAGGCGGCGGCCGCGTGCAGCCAAAATGTCGAAAAGTTCACTGAGATAGGCCGGGCGCCTGGAGCGTAGGGCCGGATCGGATGTCACCATATGCGTCCTCCGTTAGCTGGTCGACTGTGATGTCACGCAGCAACAAGACAACTGTCGGCGCTGGCTATGGTTTCGGGCATTATCGCCATCCGCCGCGAGCCAATGGGCCAAAGAGACTTATCAGTTATTTCGAGGATCGTACTCACCGAGGGAGCTTTCATATTTCTCAAGCTGCTCCTGCGGCAGGAACTGTCTTTCGATCTCCAGAACTTCGGGAAAGCCCGTGAGTTCGAGATATGAGAAAGTTCCATGACGGGAATTCTTTTGCGTCTCCATGAAATCGTTGAAGGCGTCCGCGCCACGTTCGTGGCAATCGCGTAGGAAAGCGTCCATCATGAGCTGGGCAACTTTCGATATCGAGATGTTGTACGTCGCAGCTCCCAACGCGCCGTATTCGGTAGCGGAGAGGGGAGGGCGGATCGAGCTTGCGTTGACATAGATCGGTGTGCCGGGGAAAGCTTCAGTAACGCGACGCATTTCCTCGCGGTCCTGAAGCGCCATCACCATCAGCATATCCACCCCGCATGCAAGATAGGCTTCGCAACGGCGCAGTACTTCCTCCATGCCTCCTCCGACCGCAGCGCGGGCGTCTGTTCGCGCAATCACAACGACGTCCGGGTCGAGCATGTCACGACGAGCCAAAGCGGCACGGTATTTGGCGATGGCATCGGGAACGGGAACCACCTCCACTCCCTTGGTAAAGCCGCATCGCTTGGGAAAAGTCTGGTCTTCGAGAAAGAAGCCGGCAACACCTGCCGTGATGTAATCATGTACGGCGCGCGTGGTATTTACAGGATTGCCAAAGCCTGTCTCGAGATCAGCGATGACAGGGATCGATACGGCCTGGCAGATGCGTCGGATGTTGTCGACAGCCTCCGTTAGGGTCATAAGCCCGGCATCCGGTAGGCCCATGATGTACGCTGCTGCCTGCGATCCTGAATGGAAAAACAGGCGGAAACCGGCGTTTTCGGCCAGTTGGGCATGATGAGGGGTCGCGCCCGAGATGCCAACGAGCGGCTTTGCGTCTTCGTGCAACTGTCGGCGCAACTCGGTGCTCATCCGGCCACTGATGACAGACTTCCTCAGGTGCATGAGTCCCTCCCTCGTTTGCCGCATTAGTTCCGCTAGAAAACAAATATTGTCAACATGTTTTGGGAGATGCGAGTGAATTACGACCAAAAAGCACAAAAGATAATAAGATATGTTGACAATCTGTGGATGCCTGTGAGATTGCATATTCACGTCGCAATGCGGTTCTTGCCACCTGCGGCTTGGGAGGATTGCAATGATATTTCTGCGTCGCCCGGGATTTTCCCTGGGTGTGTTCGGAGTGCTTGCCGGAAGCGCGATTTATCTGGGGGCCACCCGGATCCCCTTCGGGTTCGGCTATGACGCGGTGGGACCAGCCACCCTGCCCAAGATCATCGCATCGGGAATGATTCTCGCAGGCGGTTTGTGCCTGATGGAGCTAAAGCGCCCGCTCGACGAGGATGAACCCATTATTTTTGGGCGGCTCCTCCCAGTTGTGACCATTTCCGTGGCTCTGCTGGCTGCCGCCGCTTTCATGGAAACGGTTGGCTGGATTCCGATGGCGGCATTGGTGTTCGCTGCGGGAGCGAGCGCATTCGGCAGCCGTTCTTATATGCGCGACACGCTTCTGGGACTTGCCGCTTCTCTTGTGGTGCTGCTTGTCTTTTCCTACGGGCTTGGTATCCGCTTGCCGCTTGGCCTTCTCGCCCCCGTCATGAGCCTGTTCAACTAGGAGGCCGCGATGGAGACCTTTCTCTCGCTGCTCAGCGGCTTTTCTGTCGCCTTCACCCTTCAGAATCTGGGCTGGTCGATGATCGGCGTGACGCTTGGAACGATGATCGGCGTATTGCCGGGTCTCGGCCCGGCAGCGACTGTAGCCCTGTTGATGCCGCTGACGGTGGGGTTGGAGCCGGTATCGGCGTTCATCATGTTCGCGGGCATCTACTATGGCGCGCAATATGGCGGTTCCACAGCTTCGATCCTGCTGAATACGCCCGGAGAAGCGGGCGCCATGATGACCGCCATTGAAGGCAACGCCATGGCGCGGAACGGTCGTGGCGCGCAGGCGCTGGCGACCGCCGCCATCGGCTCCTTCGTGGCGGGGACGATCGCCACCGTTGGCCTGACCTTTACCGCTCCACTGCTGGTGGACCTGTCGCTGAAGTTGACGGCGCCTGACTATTTCTCGCTGATGGTGCTTTCACTCGCTTCGGTAACAGCGCTGCTGGGGCGCTCGGTCGGCACGGGACTCCTGGCGCTGTTCTTCGGCCTGTTCCTCGGCACCATCGGGCTTGATCCACAGACAGGGCAGGGACGGTTCACGTTCGGCATCGTCGAACTGCTGGATGGCATCGACACGGTTGTCGTGGCGGTCGGGCTCTTCGCGGTCGGCGAGACGCTGTTCACGGTCGCGAATCTGGACGGTGCGCGGGAGAAGATCCATGCCATCAAGGGATCGATCCGCCTGAGCCGCGCCGATTGGGCAAGATCGTGGAAACCCTGGCTGCGTGGCACCGCGATCGGTTTTCCCATCGGGGCGATCCCGGCTGGAGGCAGCGAGTTGCCGACCATTCTGTCCTACACGCTGGAGAAGAAGCTTTCGAAGCATAAGGACGAATTCGGCAGCGGTGCGATTGAAGGCGTGGCGGGTCCCGAGGCCGCCAATAACGCCTCGGCCGCGGGTGCGCTTGCGCCGCTGCTCGCCCTTGGGCTTCCCACTTCGACCACTGCCGCCGTCCTTCTGGCCGCGTTCCAGCAATATGGCCTGCGCCCCGGCCCCATGCTTTTCGACACTAATCCCAATCTAGTCTGGGGGCTGATCGCCAGCTTGTATATCGGCAATGTGCTGCTGCTGATCCTGAACCTGCCGATGGTCGGCGTCTGGGTTCGGCTTCTGATGATTCCAAAGCCCTGGCTTTATGGCGGCATCCTGATGCTCGCGACACTAGGAACCTATACCCTGAACGGCAACGCCTTCGATGTTGTGCTCATGTGGGTCTTGGGCTTCGTCGGTTACCTCATGCGGGTTATGAACGTTCCGATTGTTCCGGTGATCCTGGGTCTGATTCTGGGACCTCTGCTCGAACAGCAGATGCGCCGCTCCCTCGCAATAGGGCAAGGGGACTGGACCGTCTTCGTCACGCATCCGATCTCGGCTCTCCTGCTGGTACTCGCTGCCGTGATTGTGCTGATGCCGATCATCCGTCACCTGCGAGGCGCACGCCGGATCCCGCAACACCAATCCTGACCACGGAAAATTTCATGTCGAGACGCAAGCAGTATCGCGCCCTTATCGAACAGAGAGCCGGACACATCCTACCCGGGGTATATGACGCCTTGTCGGCGCGCATCGCGGAGGATCAGGGATACGGTATGATCGGCGGCGGAGGCTTTGCCACGATCGGTTCATTGCTGGGTGGCCCGGATATCGGCCAATCGAATATGCGGGATTATGCCGAGCATTATGGTCGTATCTGCGCCGCCGTGAATGTACCTGTTTCTGTCGACGCCGATACCGGTTTTGGCGATGTCCATAACGTTATCGAGATGGTGCGCGCCTTCGAGGCCGCGGGGGTCTCGGGGATCATGATCAGCGACCAGACCTTTCCCAACCGTTGTGGCTATCTACCCGGAAAGGCGGTCGTTCCGATCGAAGAAATGCTTGCCAAGCTGAAGGCCGCCCTTGCAGCTCGGCGCGATCCTGATCTCGTCATTATCGCCCGTACCGACGTCTACGCCGGTCACGGTCTCGAGGAAGCCTTGTACCGCTGCCGCCTCTTCATGGAAGCCGGCGCAGACATGGCCAAGCCGCAAGGCGTGGATCGGCCCGGGGAAATTCGCCGTGTCATGGCCGAGGTCCCAGGGCCTTTCGCAGCCACCCTGTCGCAGGCCGCGCGCACGCGCTTCACAGATATTTCGGACCTGCGGGCATTGGGGGTTGCGACCATCAGCCTGCCTTCGATTGCTCTCTTCGCGGCTGCTCGCGGGGTTCGTGATGTGCTCGAGCGGCTGGCGCAGGCCCAGTCCGTAACCGCCATCGAAGCGGATGTAATCGGATTGGACGAATACAACCATATCGTCGGTCTTGAGCGCCGACTCGCCGAAGAGGCGGCCTGGCGGGATGAAGCGCGCCGAATGCTTAACAAGCATCCGGCAACAGCACAGTAGACTTAGGCAATGGAGGAAAAAATGTTTGCCAAACGTATTGCAGGTGCCTTGTTCGCCGGTTGTCTGACCCTTTCACCTATTCTCGCAAAGGCCCAGAACATGCAAAATCTGGGCATTACGGTGCCAGGCGGGCCGGGCAGCGGTCTCGACCAGGTGGCACGTGCCATGGAGGACGCACTGCGCAAGGAAGGACTGGTGTCTTCCGTTTCGATTACGAATGTGCCGGGCGGTGGCGGCATGATCGCACTGTCGCAGTTCATTACGACAAAGGGTGACGACGCGTCCGCCGTGGTGGTGCAGGGTGCCGGAACTGTCTTCTTTCCCCTCACCAACGCGACACAGGTCTCCCTCGCGGATGTTCGCCCTCTCGCGCGGCTTGCAGGAGAATACGAAGTCATCGCCGTGCGCACCGACTCGAACATAGCCGACTTTGGCCAGCTCATGGAAAAGTTCAAGGCTGATCCCGGCAGCATCGCCTGGGGCGGCGGCTCTCCGGGCTCTACCGAGAACATATTCTTTGCGCGACTCGGTAAGATCGCCGGGCTGGAGCCCCGGCAGGTGAATTTCATCCCGCATCCCAACACCGGTGAAGTGGTTGTCTCTGCGCTGAACGGGCAGGTGACGGTGGTCGGGGGCGGATTGCAGGATTTCCTGACCCAGGTCGAAAGCGGCAAGATGCGCGTGCTGGCCGTAGCCTCGCCGGAACGGCTCCCGGGTCTGGATGCTCCGACACTGAAGGAACTCGGCTACGATCTGGTGTTCGCGAACTGGCGCGGTGTTTCGGTGCACAAGAAACTGCCCGAGGCAGATGCAAAGACCATCGCCGATCATATGCAGGCGCTGGTCAAGTCACCGCGCTGGCATGAAATTCTGAAGGAGCGCGGATGGCTGGATCTGTATCTTCCCGAGGCAGAGTATCAGACCTTCATCGCTGACGAGACCGAAAGCGCCATGGAGATTCTCACCGATCTGGGCATCGCCAAGTGAAATTTGCAGGCGCGGTCAACAGGCAAATTTTCAGCCATACATTGTTGATCCTGCTTTTTGCGGCAGCAGGCGGAATGATTTTTCGCCTGCTGCATTTTCCGTTGCCATGGACGCTGGGCTCGATGACCGTTGCGGCCATCATCGCGCTCAGAAATTCAACGCTTGTCGTGCCCCCGGTCTTTCGGGATGGCGCCCGTCCTGTAATCGGGGTGATGGCTGGTAGCGCTTTCACACCGGTGGTCTTGGGGCAGATCGCCACATGGTGGCCTGTCTTCGTCCTGCTCATCTTGTTCTTTCTGAGCGTATCGGCGCTCGGTGGCATGTTCTTCCGAAAATTCGGATTTGACGGACGTACCGCCCTCTTCGCAGCTAGCCCCGGTGGCCTTGGAGAGATGGCAATCCTTGGCCAGCAGTTTGGAGCCGATGTTCGCAAGCTGGTTCTCGTCCACTCGGTCCGTATCATACTGGTCGTCACGCTGGTCCCTTTCGCGCTGCGTGCCATGACAGGCCTGAATGGAACCGGTGCCTCGACGATCGGTCATGCGACCGGCAGCATAATTGACTGGATGCTGCTGATGGCGTGCGTCGTCCTTGGCTACCTGATTGGACGTCATGCGCGATCCTATGGTGGCCTGATGTTGGTGCCGATGCTGCTGAGCGCAATTTTGCACGGAAGCGGAGTGACCTCCGCCGAAATTCCTTATGCCATCATCGCTGCCATGCAGGTCATCATCGGATGCATTACCGGAGCGCGTTTTGCAGGTGTGCGCTTCGGAGAGGTCTGGAAAACACTTCTTATCGGTTTTGCATGGTCTATGATCCTGATTGCTCTTTCCCTCGTGCTGGCCTTCAGTACGGCGCAGTTTGTGGACATGACGCCAGTAGCGCTTTTTTTGTCCTTTGCCCCCGGGGGATTTGCAGAGATGAGTGTGATTGCCTATGCTGCAGGAATCGAGGTTGCCTTCGTCGTTACCTGTCACGCATTTCGCACGATCTACGTCATACTGGTGTCGCCGATTTTGTGTCGAAAGCTTTTGCGGTGATATGAGGCCAATCGACCAAGGAAGCCATGATACATCAGGAAACGAAAACCTCCTCGCCAGAAGTTTCCGGAGTTGCTCGCGGCACTCTTGCCGAGCAATTGTTCGATCAATTGACGGAAGCCATCCTGCAGGGCGAGATTCCCTTAGGGTCAAAACTTAGCGAACCACTGCTGGCCCAGAAATATAATGTCAGTCGTGGACCGTTGCGCGAAGCCTTGCATCGTCTTCAGGAGCGCCGCTTGATTACACGTTCGGCCAACCACGGCGCGCGCGTTATCGAAGCCACGCCGGAGCGGCTCAACGAACTCTTCGAAGTGCGGGAGATGCTGGAAGGGCTGGCGGCCCGCTCGGCAGCAGTGAACATGACTGGTAGCGAACGCGAAGCGCTGCGCACCATCGTCGAAAATCAGGAAGCGCAGCTTGCAGGATTGCAACCCGAAGTTCACACGGCGCTTGGCGCGGCCGACCGGGATTTTCACTTTCAGATCGCACAGGCCAGCCGCAATCCGCTCCTGATTGGCCTCCTGTGCGCCGAATTATATCCGCTGCTGCGCCTTTACCGTAGCAGAAACGACAACATCGCCCTGCGCGAGCGAAGTGCCGTAGAGCATCGGAGGATTTACGATGCAATCATCGACAAGGATCCGGACGTCGCGGAAATGATGATGCGCCGCCATATTGCAAGCGCCAGAGCGCGTCGTATCGAGGCACTGCGGTACGGATAAGCCATAGAGTTTCCGACAGACTCTGCAGCGGTTCGAACATTGGCAACGCTTAAACAGCATAATTGGGTTGTCAGTCGAATGGCGGTTTATCGTCAAACTCTGCCGAAACCGGGCCGATCAGAAACAACCCCATCACAGACATGGCTCAACTGCGTCTCTGACTGCGAGTGCGTTTGCCTGGTCGCATATCGGTAGTCAAACCTCCCATATTGTGGTGGAAAGGGGAGGGGAACATAAAATCAAAGTTGCGGCGCCGGGCCTGCACGCTGCGGAGAAAGCTGCCGGCTGAAGGCGAGGGCATTTGCGAACCCGGATGTTTCCATCCGGTCGTAGTATGCCCCGACTTGAAACGGAAAGGCCCCGGACGAGCCGGAGCCGCCGTTTTTCAGAGCAGCTTGCAGATCAGAATTTATAGCTGATCCCGACGCGTACGGCATGCGTATCGAGGTCGGTCGTCATGTCGACGTCGGAATAGTCCGGGTTGAGGCCACCCGTGACGGAGCCGAAATCTGAATAACGATATTCAAGCCGGGCAGTCAGGTTGGAGGTGAAGGCATGCTCGACGCCTGCGCCGATCGTCCAGCCGGTGCGCGTGTCGCTGTAGCCATTGCCCTGATCCCCAGCGGGACCTCCCCAGTAGTCGACATCCGCGAAGGCCACGCCGCCGGTTGCGTAGAGCAGGGTACGGTCCATCGCGTAGCCCAGGCGCGCGCGAACCGAGCCCCGCCAGTTGATTTCGGTCGCGCCTGAAGATGTGCCATCCGTCCAGTCTTCATACGCGCCGTCGATATCGCTGTATTCGATATCGGCTTCGACGCCGAGCACCAGTTGGTTGATCTGATGATTGTATCCGACATGCACACCGCCGAGGAATCCATCCGGGCTGGAGTCCCCGTAAGGAACAGGAGCAGGAGTGCCGGTAACGCCGTCGGCGAAACTATGATCGGCGCTGCCCCAGGCATACCCCAACTAAACGCCGATATACGCCCCTGTCCAACTGAAACCGGCGGGTGCTGCGAGGGGCGCCTCAGCGATCGGAGACGTTTCGACTATATCGGCAGCGAAGGCGGGGAAGGCCGCAGAAGCCATCAGCCCGGCGATAAGCAGTTTGCGCATGTATCACCATGTATATTTCATTCCTGTTCCTGCATATACAATCGTCATGCCTTGCAAAACCTGCAGGGTGCTAAATCATGCGTTGGGCGACCATGGTGTGATAATTAAGCAACTCTGAGAGCCTCGCCTGATTGCGGGGCTATGCCGGAGCGAAGGACATCTACCTGCGCTCGGCAGTGTTGCCGAACCTTCGTCGCGGCGGGTTTCTTTCTCCGCTATCGAGTTCGGCTCGGGAGCTTCAGGCAGTTGCCTTTGTCCGGCTGCGCTTGGCAGGGGCGGGCTTCTCTGCTTTCTTAGGCTTGCGGCCAAGGCCCATGGTCTTGGCCAGTGCCGAGCGGGCAGCGGCGTAGTTCGGAGCAACCATCGGATAGTCAGTGGGCAGACCCCATTTTGCCCGGTACTCCTCCGGCGTCAGCCCGTAATGCGTGCTCAGATGACGTTTCAGCGACTTGAACTGCTTTCCGTCCTCGAGGCAGACGATGTAGTCCGGTGTGACTGACTTTTTGACCGGCACGGCAGGCTTGGGTGGTTCAGGTGCTTCTTCAACCGTTCCATTGATCCGGCTCTTTAGCGCCGTATGGACCTGATCGATCAGGGTAGGGAGATCGGCGACCGGAACCGGATTGTTCGAGACATAGGCCGACACAACGTCGGCGGTTAGCTCGATGAGATTGTCCGGTTGGTTTTGATTGTTCTGGGACATGAAGGCTCCATGGAATTGATCCGACCTACGAGGTCCGGTCTCTATACATAGAGATACGTGAAAGCAAAAGTCTCATAATCAGCCTAGCATCGGCAGGTCTGCACTTTTGTCGATGACAACGCAATCCGCCGTTTGTGCGCACATTGATGCGTTTGTCCTTGGCATAGCCTTGCGCCGCAACCGCCACCAAGTCATCCCCGGCGCGGATGGGCCGCGCCTATCAGCTCCCACAGCGACAATCCCGCCCTGATCGCGATCTCCGAATCGTGGCTTGTCGGGGCGCAGGTTCGTGACCTCGTGCACGATGTGCAGCCCGTGGCCTGGAATGCTCTTGGTTCATCTGCAATCCTCGGCCGCAATCCGATACGAGGTCTGCCGGCTGGCGGAATATATGCGGCGTGCGATCTCGAAGATGGACGATCGTGCCGCATCGAAGGCGGCCAGGGCGGAAGCTTCCGGCTGTGACAGGAAGCCCAGCTCTTCCAATGCCTCGACTTCGATCAGGAACGGGACAGAAACCATTCCATCGTAGCCCATGAAGCGCACACCGCGATTGGCCTCATCAAAGCTGCGGCTTCGATTCGGAAACTCAAGTCCCAAAAGATGGCTCCTCGCAGCTGGTGTCTGGGCAGCTAATGTCTGGAATGAGGGCTGCGGGAATTGCGGCTTTCAGTATCGATGATGAAACCGCAGTTCACACACTCCAGTTGAACATGTTTCCGGACCCAGGCGACGCGCTTCTTCTCTTCATGCCCGCATGCGGGACAGATCACGCCGATCTCGGCATTCTCGGACGGATTGTCCTTTCCCATCCAGATATCTCCGCAGTCTTTCGGGAGGCCAGGCATTTGCTTGTTCAGCCGCTGCGTTCCCGGCGCTCTCCTGTTCGGACCGGTGCACGATCCTCCGGCTGGTTATTCAGACCAGCCGGTTGCGTTCCTTGATTTCGAGGGCACGGCGTCGGGTGCCCACCGTGTCGTTGACGATACGCCGACGGGCTTCCTTGCGTTCCTTCCCGCTTTCCGGTTTCCGGCGAGGCTGCTTGCCCCCGGCAATGTCGGGTTCAAGCGAAGCGGGAATGACAGGAGCGTCGATTTCAAAGCCTCTGGTACCCGCCTCCCGAAGAAGGGCACGTTGCAAGTCGCAGTCGCTGACACCGAGGTCTGGAGACATGCTGCGAATGGCTTCCAGCGCCTGATGGCTCGCAAAGGGACGGGCTTCCGTTTGGCAGGCTTTCAGGAAAGTCTCGATTGCGACCCTCACGTCGCGGGGCAGGGCAGTTGGCAAATGAATGCTGGTCATTGGGTCCTCCTTCCAGAAGGCGGGATAAGGAGCCTTCGAATGAAGGCTTCAAACTCGCGTTCATCCGTCTATGGCGACAGCAGATAATGTAGGTCGGTTCCAGCCCGGCGGATCACTCGCCTATACGAGACATAGCCGGAGCCGGTTCCTTGCGCATGAACGGATCGTGCTTCTTGTAGCGCGAGAGCTTATACGTTTGCAGAATATTTACAATCGGACGCCCGATGAAATACGTCTCAGCGAGACTGTGATCGTTGAAAAATATCGAGAAGCCAGATTGTTTTCGGAAAGCCTTGCAACGAACACAATTAGAAGATAGGTATTTGTCCATCGATCTTGCTGACGAACTTTGTTTCCGCGCTTCGGCGTTCTGACGATCTTCTCCTCTCAATTTCGAAAAGACTATGGCGTTTGGCGGTCAGCCAGACGACGACAATCTATGCCGATTTGAAAGGAAATCGCCATGAACACCGGTACAGTCAAATGGTTCAACTCCACCAAGGGTTTCGGTTTCATCCAGCCTGATAATGGCGGAGCCGATGCGTTCGTCCATATCTCTGCCGTGGAACGTGCGGGAATGCGCGAACTCGTCGAAGGCCAGAAGATTGGCTTCGAACTGGAGCGCGACAGGAAGTCCGGCAAAATGTCGGCTTGCAACCTTCAGGCTGCCTGACGGGATATCGCCTCTGGTCCTTGACCACGGATGTACTGGCACTGGCCATTGAGGCGAAGCGGAGAAGGTCGGGAATTTCCCGGCCTTTTTCATTTGTGCACCCGGCCTTTTTTCGTTTGTGCAAAGGAGTAGCGAAATGGACCACGACGCAGTCAATGCTGTTTTTGTACCGAAGCTCACCCGCATGGAAACCAAGGCGGGCATATCGGCCCGCATCGCCCGCGAGATCATGGACACGGAAGTCGCGCGGCGAAACGCCAAGACGGCGCGCCTGAAGGCAGCGCGTCTCGAAAGAGAGGCAGAAAACGCGGCGAATGGGACGACTTCTGCTGCTCTGCCGAAGTGGAAGGAAACTCTTCGGAAGTCTTAAACCGGGGAAGCAAAAAGCTGCAGTCCTGGCGTCGATGGTCGCAGTTTCCCGATTATCCTCGCTCCACCCACCGAGTGTGGTAGTTTGACTGATCGGCAGTTTATTGAGGGCAGGAATACCCTATCTGTGTTTTTGCAGAGCATCAGGTTTTGGGCTGCCAACTGAAACGAACGATCTCGGAGCATTGATGAGCAACGTTGTTACCCTGCATGGCGATAAGCGCTGGAAGGCAGTTATCGAGTATCGCACCGATGAAGGCCCGAAATCTGTCGAGCATTATTTCGAGGAGATATCGGATCTCCACCTCATCATCGAACACGGACCGGACTGGAATGTCCTGATCCGCTGCACGGTCACTCTAAACCGCTCTGACGATGGCGAAGAACAAAACAGCGTCGAGAAAGCGCTGCGTGATGAGCGTATCAATTAACGAACTCTCCTGCCTTGTGCATCCGGCTGGATGAACCCAATACCTAAGTGTCTGAATCATAAAGATCGGCATGTTTTCAATGTCTTGCCAGTCTGCGCGTGAGCATGCGGATATTGGCGATGAGGACCCATGCCTCGG
>NZ_JBEPML010000024.1:0-77546 GCF_040545735.1 Aquamicrobium terrae | reverse complement strand
GTCGGCCCGATCCCGGAACCGGTCGCCTGCCGCCGAGGCTGCGGGTTTGCAGGCCCGCAGCCTCGCTGCTCAACCTACCCGATATCGATCAAACATCCCGGAAGTCTGCCGCCGCGAAGCGAAGGCGGGCTCTCCGGGATCCACTCCGTGATCTAGCTTGCGCAGCGGCCAACCGTCACCCGACCGGCATGGATCCCGGCTGGCGGTCGCTGACGTTCCCTTGGCCGGGATGACGAGCGCTTCAAATCCACCAGTCAAATCTGAACATGGCTCCTTGTGGGGACAGGGGTGGGGTAATGCCGGAGGTCCCGTCAGGAAGATGATGGGCAGGCCGCCCCGACTGCTCGGAAGAAAGATAGATTTCGAACCGCCTTGCCGATCAGAAGCGTGCAGACCCGAATTGAGCCTACGCTTCGCTGTCCGCCGTGCGGAACGGCGCGAACGAGATGCGGTGCAGGCGCTTGACCGGTCCGTGGACGCCGATGGCCGTACGATGGCGGACGGTGGCATAGCCCATGTGGAGCTCGAAACCGTAGTGGGCATGGCGGCGGCCGCAGTCGGTCATCATGCGGTCGCGCATGACCTTGGCGACAATCGAGGCGGCGGCGATCGATTGCGAGCGCTGGTCGCCCTTGACCAGCGCCCGGCCGAGACAGGGCAGGCCGGGCGGAACGTCGCGGCCGTCGGCCAGCGCCAGCTTCGGCTGCACGGAAAGGCCGCAGGCGGCGCGGCGCATTGCCTCCAGGCTCGCCTTGCGGATGTCGCTTGCATCGATGCTCTCGGCGCAGACGGAGGCAACCGCCACCGCGCGTGCGGCCTTGAGCACGGTCTCGAACAGGGCCTCGCGTTGCGCGTGCGTCAGCCGCTTGGAATCGTCCAGCCCGTCGGGAATGTTGTCGGGATCGAGCACCACCGCCGCCGCGACCACCGGGCCGGCCAGCGGGCCGCGCCCGGCCTCGTCCATGCCGGCGACGGGCCACAGCCCGTCCGCCTTCGCCGCCGTTTCGAACGAGAAGTCGGGACGTTCGACGATTTCGAAGAGAAGTGGAGAATCGGGGCGCGCACGAACCATGATGCGGCGAAGTTCGCACCGGCCCCGATTCTCCGCAAGTCCCTTCCGGCCGGTGGGGAGCGGCGGGAGGGGAAAGCCGGTGGCGAGGGGAACGCCAGGCGGCCGGAGCATCGGACCGAAAGTGGATCGGTTTTCGGACTGTTCCGATGCTCAAGGTGTCGGAGCGCGTGCGCCGGGGAGGACGCACGGCTCCAATGACGAGCCGGGACGGCGGGCTCGTCGGGGACAGACGCAGGCTACGCATACGCATTTGCCGTTCTCCTGCATGGCGGGCAGGCGGCGGTACAAAACTTTCGAAGCCACACCGTGGCCGGGCTGCAAAACCGCAACCGATCCGCCGGAATCAGGCTTCCAGACCCCGAACTTCGGACCGGCTGCCCGTGTCACAGCAGCATCAACTGTTCACTGTGCTTCCCGGCCACGAAAAGATCGGTGCGCAAGGCCGTGCGCTGCAGGTTGAGACCGAGCCTTTTGGCCGTGATCTCGAAGCGCCGGCCGATCTGCCAGGCATAGGGGCCGGCGCCCTTCATGCGCTTGCCCCATTCGGAATCGTAGTCCTTGCCGTCGCGCATGGAACGGATCAGCGACATGACGTGCCGGTAGCGGTCGGGATAGTGGCGCAGCAGCCAGTCCTTGAAGATCGGCGCGACCTCCAGCGGCAGGCGCAGCACCACATAGCCGGCCTCGCGCGCGCCGGCGGCGCGGGCGGAATCGAGGATGCGTTCCAGTTCCTGGTCGGTGAGGCCGGGGACGATCGGCGCCACCATCACCGAAGTCGGGATGCCCGCTTCCGAAAGCTGCTTTATCGTCTCCAGCCGCTTCGTCGGCGTGGCGGCGCGAGGCTCCATGGTGCGGGCAAGCTTGCGGTCCAGTGTGGTGACCGACAGTGCCACCTTGGCCAGGCCACGCTCGGCCATGCGCGACAGGATGTCGATGTCGCGCGCCACCAGCGCCGACTTGGTGACGATGCCGACCGGGTGGCCGCGCGCCTCCAGAACCTCCAGTATCTCGCGCATGATGCGGTACTGCTTTTCGATCGGCTGGTAGGGGTCGGTGTTGGTGCCGATGGCGATGGTGCGGGGCGTGTAGCCCTCCTTGGAAAGCTCCTTGTCGAGCAGGCGCGCCGCATCCGGCTTGGCGAACAGCTTGGCTTCGAAGTCGAGACCCGGCGACAGGCCCATGAAGCCATGGGTCGGTCGGGCGAAGCAATAGACGCAGCCATGCTCGCAGCCCCTGTAGGGGTTGATGGAGCGGTCGAAGGAAATGTCGGGCGAGGTGTTGCGGGTGATGATGGTGCGCGGCCGCTCCACCTGCACCTCCGTCTTGAACGGCGGCAGCTCCTCCAGGCTCTCCCAGCCGTCATCGAAGACATGCCGGCTGACGGGCTCGTAACGCCCGGAGGGATTGATGCCGGAGGCGCGCCCGCGAATCCAGTCGGGTCGTGCGCGCAGCCCGCTCTGCTCGATCATCGCATTGGCCATTTCGGCGCGTCCTGTTCCGAAGGCCGCAACGTCCGCCTGTACGATCTGTTCCATCCTGGCCTTCTCCCACGGTGTGGGTTGAGACTGTCGAATCGCTGTTCCCATGAAATTATTCCTATCCCGAAATGAGAACAAATCAAGAACTTTGTTTGAGAACGGAACGCGGCAACTGGCGCCGGAAGCGTGTCTGGGCTATCAGCCGGACATGCTCAGCGTCATCATCGAAACCCATAACGACGAGGAAGGCCTGGCGCGTACGCTGGCCTCGCTGGTGTCGGGCGCCGTCGAGGGCATGGTGCGCGATGTCGTCGTCTGCGACCGGGGCTCGACCGACGGGACGAGGACGGTGGCGGAGCATGCCGGCTGCGCATGGGTCGAGGGCGGCATCGCCGCGGCCATTGCCGCCGCCAAGGGCGACTGGCTGCTGCTGCTGGAGCCCGGCGCGCGCCCGGCCGAAGGCTGGACGGAAGCCGTGGCGACCCATGCCGCCGGTTCCGGCATGGCGGCCCGGTTCTCGCGCGACCGCGCGGACCGGACCCCGTTCCTGTCGCGCATTCTTTCGCGGCCCGGCCCTCTGGCGCAAGGCCTGCTTCTGCCGCGCCGACAGGCGCTTGCGCTGGTCCGCAATGCGGATAGCGCCGAAGCGCTCGGGCGCGGCCTGGCGGTGAAGACGCTGAAAACTGCCATCCAGCCCGCGCGCCGCGTCGGCCGGGAAACCGGGCTGGCCTCACCATAAGACGCCGTGGCGGCTTGAGCACGATGCCCGTCCCCGACTAGAACAGACCGAAACAGGGATGCCGCGCCGGCGGCGAGAGGAGAACGAGATGCTGCGCAAGACGGATTTCTTCATCGACGGCAAATGGGTCGCGCCGGTCGAGCCGAAGGAACTTGAAGTCATCAATCCGGCCGACGAACAGCCTTTTGCGGTCATTTCGCTGGGCTCGGCCGCCGATGTCGACAAGGCCGTGGCGGCGGCGCGGCGGGCCTTCGAAAGCTGGAGCGTGACCAGCCGCGAACAGCGCCTTGCCGCGCTGGAACGCCTTCTGGCCGTCTACACGGCGCGCATGCAGGACATGGCCAAGGCCATTTCCGATGAGATGGGAGCGCCGATCAGCCTGGCACTGGAGGCGCAGGCGGCCAGCGGCGCCGGCCATATCAAGGCCTTCATCCGCACCCTGCGTGACTATGCCTTCGAGGCGCCGCTCGACGAGCGCAACCCGCAGGAGCGCATCGTGCATGAGCCGATCGGCGTGTGCGGCCTGATCACGCCGTGGAACTGGCCGATGAACCAGGTGACGCTGAAGGTCGTGCCGGCTATCGCCGCCGGCTGCACGGTGGTGCTGAAGCCTTCGGAAATCGCGCCGGTCTCGTCCATCGTCTTTGCCGAGATGATGGAGGAAGCGGGCTTCCCGGCCGGCGTGTTCAACATGGTCAATGGCGACGGGCCGACCGTGGGCGAGGCCATGTCGCGCCATCCCGGCATCGACATGATGTCGTTCACCGGCTCGACGCGGGCGGGTATCGCGGTCGCCAAGGCATCGGCCGAGACCATCAAGCGCGTGGCGCTGGAGCTGGGCGGCAAGTCGCCCAACATCGTCTTTGCCGACAGCGATCTGGAGGCGGCGGTGGCGCGTGGGGTCAGGCACTGCTTCAACAACACCGGCCAGTCCTGCAATGCGCCGACGCGCATGCTGGTCGAACGCCCGGTCTATGACCGTGCGGTGGGCATCGCGGCGGATGTGGCCGCCACCGTGAAGGTCGGCAACCCGGCCGAGGCGGGCGACCATATCGGGCCGCTGTCGTCGGAAATGCAGTTTACCAAGGTGCAGGCGATGATCGAGAAGGGCATCAAGGAAGGCGCCCGTCTTGTCGCCGGCGGCCTCGGCCGGCCGGAAGGCTTCAATCGCGGCTATTTCGTGCGCCCGACCATCTTCGCCGATGTCGACAATGACATGGCGATCGCCCGCGAGGAGATCTTCGGGCCGGTTCTGGCTATGATTCCCTTCGACACCGAGGACGACGCCGTCGCCATCGCCAACGACACGCCCTACGGGCTCTCGGCCTATGTGCAGTCCGGCGATCAGGCCAAGGCGCAGCGGGTGGCGCGCCGGCTGCGGGCCGGCATGGTGCAGCTCAACGGCACCGGCCGTCCCGCCGGCAGCCCGTTCGGCGGCTACAAGCAGTCCGGCCTCGGCCGCGAGGGCGGCAAGTGGGGCCTGGAGGATTTCCTCGAGGTGAAGGCGGTCAGCGGCTGGGACGAAGCGGCCGGCTGAGAGGGCATCCGGGCCTCGTCCCGCTTTTCAGGGGCGATTCCATCTGAGCCGGAATTGCCTGAAGACTAACCCCCACCCCTTACCCCTCCCCACAAGGGGGAGGGGAAGCCCGGCGTTGGTATCCGTCCTCAAAACGTCGATGCGACAAGCGGCTGCGGCGCAGATTCCCTCTCTCCCTTGTGGGGAGGGGTAAGGGGTGGGGATATGACGCCGCAACATCGATATGCGGCTATCGCAGTCTGCGGGATGAGGGACGGCCTCCAAAAAGCCTGAATAACCCTAACGCCAGCAAGGCTTGCGGCCTTCATGCCCGGCTTCGACACGGCTGACGCCGATGTCGTCCAGCCGGTGCGGCTCCATTTCACGCAGGCAGATGCGCTGGCGGTGCCGGTCCGGCCAGATGTGCCAGATCAGCCGTGCGAATCGGCAAATGGCCGGACCTTGCGCAACATCGGGCCGCTCATGCGGGTGGCGCGCGGCGCGAGCGGAATGGTCGTTGAAGGGATCGGGCGTGAAGGACATGGCCCATCCTATCCCGCGCCGTTCGCGCCATGTTTCGGCCGTGGCCGAAATGTCTGCGGCTGACTGTGGGGCCGAAGAACGCTACTCTTGACCTATGTCGAACATGGCTTCCGGCAACACCATCGCGGCTGTGGCTGCGCTCATCGGCGACCCGGCCCGCGCCAACATGCTTTCGGCGCTGATGGGCGGGCAGGCCCTGACCGCCGGCGAACTGGCGCACCATGCGGGCGTGACGGCGCAGACCACCAGCGGCCATCTTGCCCGGCTGGCCGATGCCGAGCTGGTGGTTCTGGAGAAGCAGGGCCGGCACCGTTACTATCGGCTGGCGTCGCCTGAGGTCGCGCGCGTGATCGAGGCTTTGTCGGTGGTCGCCAGCGAGGGGCCGAAACGGCATCATCCGGTCGGGCCTCGGGACGAGGCGCTACGCCGGGCGCGCACCTGCTACGATCATATCGCCGGAAGGCTCGGCCTCGCCCTGGTCGATTCCCTGCAGGAATCCGGTCATGTCGTGCTGGCTGACGGCGCGGGCATTCTCACACCGGCGGGAACGCGTTTCCTTGCGGATTTCGGCATAGATCTCGGCAGTTCGCCGTCGAAGCGGCCGCTGTGCCGCACCTGCCTCGACTGGAGCGAGCGCCGCCCGCATCTGGCCGGCCGGCTGGGCGCGGCGCTGCTGACGCGGCTGCTCGACCTCAAATGGGTTGCGCGCACGCCGGACAGCCGTGCGCTCAGGATCACGAAAGCCGGCGAAAGCGGGCTGGCGCGCACCTTCGGGCTTTCGCAGGATTGGCACAGCCGCTCCTGACCGGCCGGGCTGCGTCAGACGAACGGCCGGCCGACCTTGAATTTCGGCGGCACCAGCCGCTTCAGATAGGCGTAGCCCGCTTCGGCAAGGCGGTTTTCCTGTGGGTGCAGGAAATCGTCCGGCATGTGCCTTGTCTTGCCGGCTACGGCGGTGAGCGGCACGTTCTTCAGCACCGTGCTGCCGTCGTGCTGCAACGCGACCGAGCCGCCGCCTTCGGTTGCGGCCTGTACGGCAAAGACGCCGGCCTCGAAGGCCTCGCGCGCATCGGTCTGGTTGATCGCCCCGACATAGCCGCGCGGCAGATAACCGAAGGCATCGACGCGCGCCCGCTTGCCCGGCAGATGCTCGGCCAAGGCCCGCTCCAGAGCGGCGGTCAGGTCACTGCCCGAGAGCTTGACGTTGCCGTGCTGGTCGCGCTCCAGCCGTTCCGGCGGCACCAGGCTTTCCACCAGCGCCTTGCCGTCGGCGGTGGACACACCTTCGGATACGGCCACCACGCAGCGGCCGTGGCGGTCGTAGGTCGCACGGATGTCGTCGATGAAGCGCGAAATCTCGAAGGCGCGTTCCGGCACGTAGATGAGATGCGGCCCGCTCGCCTCGTCCTGCTGCCATGCGGCGGATGCGGCGGTGAGGAAGCCGGCATGGCGGCCCATGACGATGCCGACATAGATGCCTGGCAGCGCGCGGAAATCGAGATCGATCGACAGGAAGGCTCCGGCCACGAACTCCGCCGCCGAGATGAAGCCCGGCGTGTGGTCGCTTTCCTCGAGGTCGTTGTCGATGGTCTTGGGCGCATGCACCATGGCGATGGAGCCGCCGGCGGCGTCGCTCAGGATCTGCTGGGTGCCGGCGGTGTCGTTGCCGCCGATATAGATGAAGGCGTCGGCGCCGGCCTTCTTCAGGCCCTTCAGAATCAGGTCGCAATAGGCGGCGTCCGGCTTGTCGCGGGTAGAGCCCAGCGCCGCGCTCGGCGTGTCGCCGATCAGCCGCAATTGCTGTTCGGACAGGTCGGTGAGGTCGGCATAGTTGCCGTCGCGAATGCCGCGCACACCATGCAGCGATCCCAGAACGCGCGCGCCGGGATGCCGTTTGCGGATTTCCAGCGCCGCGCCCACCAGCGTCTGATTGATGACCGCCGTCGGCCCGCCGCCTTGCGCGATGACGAAAGTTCCGGCCATTTCGACCTCCCTGGATGCTCGAAGAATCCACGATTGCGCGTCTTGTATCGGCGCGCAACCGTATATTCAATCGATCGCCCTGGGGGTCAGATGACGACGATGGGATTGCGCTTGGAGACGCGGTTGTAGAGGTCGATGATGTCCTGGTTGATGAGGCGCACGCAGCCCGAGGACACGGACTGGCCGATGCTCCACCATTCGGGAGAGCCGTGGATGCGGTAGAGCGTGTCCTGCCCGTTCTGGAAGATGTAGAGGGCGCGCGCGCCGAGCGGATTGTCGAGGCCGCCGGGCTGGCCGTTCTGCCATTTCACCAGTTCGGGCTTGCGCTGGATCATTTCGCGCGGCGGCGTCCAGGTCGGCCACTCACGGCCATACTGGATGTTGGCGCGGCCGGACCAGGAAAACCCCGCCTTGCCGACGCCGACGCCGTAGCGGATAGCCTCGCCGCCGGGCTGCACGAGATAGAGCAGGCAGTCCTTGGTGTGGACGACGATGGTGCCGGGCGCCTCGCCGGTCGGGTCGACCACGATCTGGCGGCGGAACTGCGGCTTGATCTTCTGGTAGGGCACTTCCGGCACGGAAAAGCCGCCATCGGTCAGGCCCGCATACATCACGTCCGGGCTGGTGATCTGCCGGTCGACGCTGATCGAGGGGCGCATGGGGCGGACCGAGCCGGTCGAGGTGTAGTCGAGATTGAGCGCATCGAAGCCGGAGGTTGCGGTGGAGCAGCCGCTTGCCGCCATCAGCGCGGTCGCGCCCATGCCTTGCAGCAGCAGGCGGCGGGGAAGGGGGGGCGTCGGACCGGCTTCGCCTGTAACTGGCCCGGCGACTGGCCCGGCGACTGGCGACGACGGGTCGCGTGGCAGCTTTGACATGCACTCGTTCCTGCGATACCGGCCGGGCCCCCGCGGTCCGGCATTCGCAGGTATTTTCGGTATTCATGGTTTACAAACCGTGAAGCATCTCGCGGAACGGTTGCAATTGTGTGCCGCCTCAGGCCGCCTGCGGTTCCCAGCTTGGGAACGGATCAGGCAGGCTGTGCCAGCGCCCGGGCATGAAATCCCGCTCCGGGACGAGGCAGGCGTCGAGCTCCGCGCGAATCTGCGCCTCGTTCATGGGATCGCAGCCGATGAAGACGATCTCCTGCCGCCGGTCTCCCCAGACATCGTCGAGATAGGGCCGCATGGCCGCATGCCATTCCGGATGGTCGGGCCAGCGCTGTTTCGGCACCGAAGCCCACCACAGGCCGCGCTTTCCGGTGCGCACCAGCGCGCCGGCCTGGCTGAGTTCGCCCACGTAATGCGGGCGCGTGGCCAGCCAGAAGAAGCCCTTGGCGCGCACCACGCCCGGCCATGAGCGGCCGATGAAAGCCTTGAGCTTCACCGGATCGAAAGGCCTGCGCTCCCGGTAGACGAAGGAGCGGATGCCGTATTCCTCGGTTTCCGGCACATGGTCGGCGAAGCCGTTGAGCTCCTTGAACCAGAGCGGATGGGTCTCTGCCCTTTCGAAGTCGAAGCGGCCCGTGTCGAGCACCTTGTCGAGCTGCACCTTGGCGAAATCCGTTTCGAGCAGTTCGGCGTCGGAGTTCAGCGACCGCACGATCCTGCGCGCCATGTCGAGATTGTGGGCCGAGGTGTCGGACACCTTGTTGAGCACGACGACATCGGCGAACTCGATCTGCTCGACCAGAAGATCGACGATGGCGCGATCGTCCGCGTCGCTGGCGATCTCGCCGCGATCGCGCAGGAAATCCTGCGAGCCGTAGTCGTTGAGCAGGTTGGCGGCATCCACCACGGTGACCATGGTGTCGAGGCGGGCGACGTCGGAAAGACTGTCGCCGTTCTCGTCGCGGAAATCGAAGGTCGCCGCGACGGGCAGCGGCTCGGCGATGCCGGTGCCCTCGATCAGCAGATAGTCGAAACGGCCTTCCTGCGAGAGACGGCGCACTTCCTTGAGAAGGTCGTCGCGCAGCGTGCAGCAGATGCAGCCATTGGTCATCTCCACGAGTTGCTCCTCGGTGCGTGACAGGTTCGCGCCGCCGTCGCGCACCAGCGAGGCGTCGATATTGACCTCGCTCATGTCGTTGACGATGACCGCCACGCGGCGGCCCTCGCGATTGTTCAATATGTGGTTGAGAAGCGTGGTCTTGCCGGCGCCGAGGAAGCCGGAGAGCACGGTCACGGGAAGCCGGGTTGGAGTTTTGGCTTTGTCGGGCATGGCGCGCCTCTTGGTCTTGCGAGTGCGGATGGAGCGCCCGGCCTGCGTGGCCGGACGCACAATGCGAGGTTTCCCGCAGCAATCAGTGCGCGATCATCTCGCTCGCGATCTTCTTGGCATCCAGAGAGGACGGATAGTAGGTTGGCCAGTTCGTCACTTCCTCCAGCAGGGCGGCGCGATCGTCGCCCCAGTAGAGGTGATAGTGATCGGCTGCCTCCGGCGCGATCTTATGGTCGCTGAACTGGATGTATTGCGGGGCTGCATCGTCACCTTCCGTCTTCTTGAAGATGAAACGCACTCCGCGATTGCCTGCCTCGTATTTCAGGATCTCGTAGCCGTCGCCCGCATAGCGTGCCTCAATCGCCTTGCCGTTCTTGAAGAACGTCACGGCGTCGCCGTCGATCTTGATGCGCTCGACATCGGTGCGATAACCGGTTTCGTAATAGGCCTTGTATTCATCGGCACTCTTGTCGCCATGCTCTGCCTTGTGAGCCATGACCGGATCGAGCGTTCCATCCTGCAGATAGGGATAGACCGACTGCCAATCCCCGGCCCAGTCCGTCAGGGCGCGCTCCTTGACCTGATCGTCCTCAAAGAAGCCTTTGTAGATCTGATTATCTCCGTGATCATGTTCATGGCTGTGTTCGTGGCCTTCGTCCTCATGCGCCTTGCCCGTGCCGCCCACGGCCACGATGTTGAAGGGCTTGCCTTCCACGGTGATCGTGCCGGCCTTCTCGAAGGTGTTCGCGTCCACGATGTGGATCTTGCCGTTCAGCGGGTCGGTGACGAACACCTTGTCGGCGGCGACGGTGACGCGCGGGCGCGGGTCGCTCCAGTGACCGTCCATGGAATAGGGCTGGGTCAGCTTGAGCGAGTGTGCGATCTCGCCCTTCAGCACGTCCACCTGATGAAGCTGTCCGTCCTCGGTGATGACATAGACGAATTTTGAACGGATCGGGTCGGCGGCGAAATGCACCCGGCGCGTGGGAAGCTGCACCAGGCGGAAGGCGTCCTGTTCCGAAGGATCGACCAGCACGATGCGGTCAGGCCCGTAGTTGCCGACGAAATATTGCAGGCCCTTGCCGCCGATCAGCGTCGAGGAGCTGCCTTTGGGCAGCTTGTCGGAATAGGGCAGGTGCCGGATTTCGGGCACGTCGCCATCCTGCGAGATCAAAAGCAGACCGGTGTCGCAGGCCAGCGCATAAAGGCTGCCCGATCCGGCCGAGCCGTGCAGGCCGGGGCAGGCGACATCCTCGCCGATCTGCTTGCCGTCGACATCGACGAGACGGGCGCCGATCGGGCGCTTCGAGGCATCCTCGGGGTTGGGGATGGTGACCACAGCATGCCTGTCGAAGGGCACCGCCACGCCGTGATGCGGAGCGACGACGCTGATCTCGCGCACCTCCGGCTTGCCCTCGAGGGCGGCCTTCTCGGTAAAGAAGCGGGCCTTGTCCTCGCCGTCGAACCATTGCGCGACATTGCCCTGCCGCTCGACGAAATGGGCCGGCTTGGAACCTTCCAGCGTGGCGTCGAGCAGCTCAGGCTCGTCCACGTCGATATCGCCATGATCGCCATGGTCGTGGAAGGCGATGCCGGTGGAGATCACCGAGACCGCGCCGGCCCCGCCCTGCACGGCAAACACGGTCTGGCCGCTGTCGGTGCGGTAGAGCGAAGCCGGGCCCTTGATCTGGAAGGTGTCGAGCTTGTCGCCGTCGAGCGCGTCGATGACATTGACGACCGGTTCCGCATGGTCGGAGACGAACAGCCGCCATGCGGTCACGTCGTCCTCGTCGGCCAGCACCGGGCCGGTCCACAGGCAGGCTCCCAGCGCCAGCGCCGAGGCTGCGTAGAAGAAGTTTCTCATACTGCTCTCCTTGATGTTATTACGTTACAAGCCGGTGCAAAAAGAACGCAATCCAGGTATCCTGCGTCCTTGCGGGTTGAGTGGACAGGGTCGGCCGTCTGCTCAGGCACGGCGCCGGCCGACCCTAAGGGCGCGGCGACTACGCGGTCAGGAGCCGGCCGCATCCCTGATGGTGGCAAGGTTGCTGCGCATCATATCGATATAGGTCGCGGCCTTTCCGTCTGGCTTCGAAAGCGCATCCGAATAGAGCGAGCCGCCGAGCTTCAGGCCGGCTTCCGAGGCGATCTGCTCCACCAGTCGCGAGTTCGAGATGTTTTCCGCGAACACGGCGGTGGCGCGCTGGCCGGCGATCTCGCGCACGACGCCGGCGACATCGGCCGCCGAGGCTTCCGAGTCCGTCGAAACCCCCTGCGGCGCGAGGAAGGTGACGCCATAGTCATGCTCGAAATAGCGAAAGGCATTGTGCGCGACCACGAAGACGCGGCGATCCTGCGGGATCGAGGCGACCGTTTCGCGGATTTCCTTGTCCAGCGCGTCGAGCTCGGCGTCGTAGGATTTGGCATTCGCCTGATAGGCCGGGCAGCCTTCGGCATCCGCCTTGCAGAAGGCTTCTTGTATGTTCTTCACATAGACCTTCGCATTGGCCACCGACTGCCAGGCATGCGGGTCGAGCGGGGCTTCATGGAACACCGCCTTGCCGCCATTGTAGTGATAGTGCCCGCCGGCCGGGTCGTTGAGGATTTCCGCGCCCTTGCTGACCTCGACCACCGCGGCCGAAGTGCCGCTGGCCTCGATCAGGCGCTGGAGAAAGCCCTCGAACAACAGCCCGTTCACCAGCACCACATCGGCCTTGGCCACCGCGATGGCATCGGCCGGCTTCGGCTCGTAGACATGGGCGTCGCTGTCCGGCCCGACGATGGTGCGCAGTTCGATGCGGTCGCCGCCGACCTTTTGCGCGAAGTCGCCGAGGATGGAGAAGCTGGCGATGACATTGAGCTTTTCCGCCGCCGAGGCAGGCAGCGTGAATGTTATAACAATCAAAGCCGAGGCGAGCTTTTTGAAGAGTGTCATTCGTGAGGTTTCCTGTTTTCAGGCGATTCGGTGGGCGTGGCGCGGCCGGCGGGTTGCCAGCACGCCCCGCGTGCCGAACAGCACCGACATGAAATAGAGAATGCCGGTGGAAAGGATGATGGCCGGGCCGGAAGGCAGCGCCGCGTGGTAGGACAAAAGCAGGCCGCTGATGGACGAGACGAGTCCGAAGGCGATGGCCAGAACGGCCATGGTCTCGACACGCTGCGTCCAGAAGCGGGCGGCGGCGGCCGGCAGCACCATCAGGCCGACCGAAAGCAGCGTTCCCAGCGCCTGGAAGCCGGCGACAAGGTTGAGCACGACCAGCCCGAGGAAGATGAAGTGCACCGGCGTGTCGAGCCGTGACACGGAACGCAGGAACAGCGGGTCGAGGCATTCCGCCACCAGCGCGCGCCAGAAGATGGCGAGCGCCGCGAGCGTGACGGCGGCCACGATGCCGATCAGCGTGAGCGCCGCATTGTTGAGCGCCAGTACGGTGCCGAACAGCACATGCATCAGGTCGACGCTGGAACCGCGCAGCGACACCATGGTGACGCCGAGCGCCAGCGAGATCAGGTAGAAGGCGGCCATGGAGGCATCCTCCTTCTGGACCGTGAGGCGCGAAACCGCACCGGCCCCGAGCGCCACGATGGCACCGGCCAGCAGCCCGCCGATGGTCATCGGCACGATCTGCAAGCCGTAGAGCAGGAAGCCGGCGGCCGCGCCCGGCAGGATGGCGTGGGCCATGGCATCGCCGGTCAGGCTCATGCGACGCAGCATCAGGAACACGCCGATCGGGCAGGCGCTGATCGACAAGAGAACCGCGCCCAGCAATCCGCGCTGCATGAAGGCGAATTCGGTGAACGGCGCGACGAGGAACTGGTGAAGCGCGTCCATCAGGCAACCTTCTCCCGCGCCGCGTGCCCGGCCTCATCATGGGCATGGTGGTGATGCCCATGTCCATCGTGCTCATGCGCGTGGTCGTGATCGCCATCCGCGGCGCACCATGGCGCGCTTTCGTCCCAGGCCTCGTGGAACTGGCGGGCGCGCAGCAGGTTCTCCGGCGCCAGCGTCGCCTTCGCTTCGCCCCATGCGACCGGGCTGCGGGCCAGAAGCAGGGCCTCGGGGAAATGGGTGCGCACGAGGTCGAGGTCGTGCACCACGACCATTACCGTGCGGTTCTCGCCGTGCCAGCGCTTGATCAGCGCGATCAGGTCGGTGACGGTGCGGGCATCGATGGCGTTGAACGGCTCGTCGAGCAGGATCAGTTCCGCATCCTGCACCAGCACCCGCGCGAACAAAGCGCGCTGGAGCTGGCCGCCGGAGAGCGTATCGATAGGCCGCTGTTCGAAGCCTTCCAGCCCCACCGCCATCAGGGCCTCCGATACGGCAGCGCGATCCTGCGCCGTGTGGCGGCCGAGCAGGCCGCGCTTCGGCCACAGGCCGAGCGAGACGAGATCCACCACCCGCGCGGGGAAGGTGCGGTCGAGTTCGGACTGCTGCGGCAGATAGGCGACGCGCGTGCCCGGCGTCACGGTGACCGAGCCCACCATCGGCTTCAGCATGCCGACCACGCCTTTCATCAGCGTGGATTTGCCGGAGCCGTTGGCGCCGACGACGGCAGTGAGCGAGCCCTTGCGCACGGTGCCGGACAGATGATGCACGGCCGGATGGCTGTTGTAGCCCAGCGTCAGGTCGCGGAATGTGATGCAGGCGTCGGCCATTTGGCGAATGCGGGTCCGTCGAGGGAACGATTGATGTGATGTTATTACATTGTGCTTCGTGACGGCAAGATGGCAAATCACCCGTGGAAGGGAAAAATGTGTTGGCGACCATCGCGGACTGTCGTCCGGGACACATTTGGCTGGCGAACCGTGAATTTTTACGATATTCGAAATAAATCGGAATGCCGAACGACAACGGTCGTTTTGCGTTTCCGGTTTTCCGCTATCGTCGCGGATCGGGAGGAAGTGCATGTATCTCGGGCTCGACCTCGGCACGTCCGGCGTCAAGGCGCTGCTGATCGATGGCGATCAGCGGCCGGTCGCCTCCGGTCATGGTGCGCTGGAGGTTTCGCGCCCGCATCCGGGCTGGTCGGAGCAGGATCCCGCCGATTGGCTGGAAGCCTGCGAGCGGGCCATCGGCGAGCTGAAAGCCTCGCACCCGAAGGAGTTGTCAGCCGTTCGCGGCATCGGCCTGTCCGGCCAGATGCATGGCGCGACGCTGCTCGATCGCGACGACCGGGTGTTGCGGCCCTGCATCCTGTGGAACGATGTGCGCAGCCACGCCGAAGCCGCCGCGCTCGATGCCGATCCGCGTTTTCGCCAGATCACCGGCAACATCGTCTTTCCCGGCTTCACCGCGCCCAAGCTTGTCTGGGTGAAGGCCAACGAGCCGGACATCTTTGCCCGCGTCGCGAAGGTGCTGCTGCCGAAGGACTATCTGCGTTTTTGGCTTTCGGGCGAGCACATGTCGGAAATGTCGGATTCGGCCGGCACCTCCTGGCTGGATGTCGGCCGGCGGCGCTGGTCGGGTGAACTGCTTGCCGCGACCGGATTGGACGAGAGCTTCATGCCTGCCCTTGTCGAGGGCACCCAGCCGGCCGGCGCGCTGCGCGCGGAACTGGCTTCGAAATGGGGCATGCAGGCGGGCATTCCGATTGCCGGCGGGGCAGGGGACAATGCGGCCTCGGCCTGCGGCATGGGCACGGTGGGCGAAGGCCATGCCTTCGTCTCGCTCGGCACCTCCGGCGTGCTGTTCGCCGCCAATGAAGCCTACCTGCCCAATCCGGCCAGCGCCGTGCATACTTTCTGCCACGCCCTGCCGCAGACCTGGCACCAGATGGGCGTCATCCTCTCGGCCACGGATTCACTGAACTGGCTGACGGGAATCACCGACCGCAAGGCGGGCGAACTTACCGCCGAGCTTGGCGATGATCTCAAGGCGCCATCGGGCCTGACTTTCCTGCCCTATCTGTCGGGTGAGCGCACACCTTACAATGATGCAACCATCCGGGGCGTCTTTGCCGGCCTCGCCCATGAGAGCGGTCGCGTGGCCCTGACGCAGGCGGTGCTGGAGGGCGTCGCCTTCGCCTTTCGCGACAGCCTCGAGGCGCTGGCCAGCGCCGGCACGCGGCTGGAACGGGTCACCGCCATCGGCGGCGGTTCGCGCTCGCCCTACTGGCTGAAGGCGATTGCCACCGCGCTCGGCATTCCGGTGGACGTGCCGGCCGACGGCGATTTCGGCGCGGCCTTCGGCGCAGCGCGCCTTGGCCTGATCGCGGCCACCGGGGCCGATCCGCGCGCCGTCTGTACCCCGCCTGCCACAAGCGCCACGGTCGAACCGGATGCCGCACTGGCCCCGGCCTATGCCGATGCGTACCGGCGCTACCGCGCCCTTTATCCGGCAGTGAAAAATGCGGGATTCTAGGCTTTATACCCCACCCCTAACCCCTCCCCACAAGGGGGAGGGAATCTTTTGCCTTCGTGCATTCCTCTTCAACGCCGAAATGCGGCGGCCCAGAATCCCCCTTTCCCTTGTGGGGAGGGGTTAGGGGGTGGGGGGCTGTCCATACACGATCAGGAGTATCGATCATGAGCACCGGTTTCTTCGGCGATATCGCGCCCGTCCGTTACGAGGGGCCGGAAAGCACCAATCCGCTCGCCTATCGCTTCTACGATCCCGATGAGGTCGTGCTCGGCAAGCGGCTGGAGGATCATCTACGCTTTGCCGTCGCCTACTGGCATTCCTTCGCCTGGCCGGGCGGCGACCCTTTCGGCGGCCAGACCTTCGACAGGCCCTGGTTCGGTGAGGATATGGACAAGGCGCGCCTCAAGGCAGATGTGGCCTTCGAGATGTTCTCGCTGCTCGGCGTGCCCTATTACTGCTTCCACGACGCCGATGTGCGCCCGGAGGGCAAGGACTTTGCCGAAAGCGCCGCACGGCTCGACGAGATCGCCGGCATTTTTGAAAAGAAGCAGGCCGAGACCGGCGTGAAGCTCTTGTGGGGCACGGCCAATCTGTTCTCGCACCGCCGCTATATGGCAGGCGCTGCCACCAATCCCGATCCGGAGGTGTTCGCCTATGCGGCCGCCACGGTGAAATCCTGCATCGACGTGACCCAGCGGCTCGGCGGCGAAAACTACGTGCTGTGGGGCGGGCGCGAAGGCTATGAGACGCTGCTCAACACCGACATGAAGCGCGAGCGCGAGCAGGCCGGCCGCTTCCTGTCGATGGTCGTCGACTACAAGCACCGCATCGGTTTCAAGGGCACGATCCTGATCGAGCCGAAGCCGCAGGAGCCGACCAAGCACCAGTATGATTACGACGTCGCCACCGTCTACGGCTTCCTCAGGGATTTCGGGCTGGAGAAGGAGGTGAAGGTCAATATCGAGCAGGGCCACGCCATCCTCGCCGGCCACTCCTTCGAGCATGAGCTGGCGCTGGCCGCCGCATTGGGCATCTTCGGCTCCATCGACATGAACCGCAACGACTACCAGTCCGGCTGGGACACCGACCAGTTCCCCAACAACGTGCCGGAAATGGCGCTGGCCTATTATCAGGTGCTGCTGGCCGGCGGCTTCACCACCGGCGGCACCAATTTCGACGCCAAGCTGCGCCGCCAGTCGCTGGACCCGGAGGACCTGCTGATCGCCCATGTCGGCGCCATGGATTGCTGCGCGCGCGGCCTGAAGGCGGCGGCCCGCATGATCGAGGACAAGGCCCTTATCAAGCCGCTCGAAGAGCGTTATGCCGGCTGGAGCGGCGAGGAAGCCAATGCGATGCTGGCCGGCAAGCGCACGCTGGAACAGGTGGCCGAGCGCGTGGTGAAGGACGGCATCGAGCCGCAGCCGCGCTCCGGCCGGCAGGAATATCTGGAGAACGTGGTCAATCGTTATGTGTAAGGTTTGGCGCGGGTTGAGATGACGGATGAAATTATTGTGCGGCCCGCGCGCCCGCAGGACTTTCCGGCCATGAAGGCCATACTGCGCGAGACGTTCGAAACCACATGGCGGCCGCAGATCACGGAAGCCTCCGTGCGTCGCTATGTCGAGACCGATATCGGCGGGCGCTTCGTGGAACGCTGCGGCACGGACATGCTGGTGGCCGAGATCGGGGGCGAAATTGCCGGGCTGATCCATTGCGTCGATGATTTTGTCGATGCGCTGCATGTGTCTTCCGGCCTCCAGCGCAGGGGCGTGGGGCGCCGCCTGATGGAGCGGGCGGAACGGGACATGGCCGCACAGGGCTTCCGCCGGTCCCGGCTGGAAACCGACACCTTCAACGAGCAGAGCCAGAACTTCTACAAGGCGTTGGGCTATGCCGAAACGGGGCGTTATCCGGACGAGGAATGGCAGAGCGGCCTCACCACGATCCTGTTCGAGAAGACGCTGGGCAGCGCGGAATAGCCAGCCAGCGGCTTTTCGCACAATTGCGGCAATCATGGAAAAGCGATCCGCTTTTGCCGCCGCAATGCCGCCTTCCTGCCTTCATGAAGCCGTCACGGCCATCCTATAAATGAGCCTCGCAACAAGCTGAAACGAGGCGAGCCGATATGCACGAAGATCGCGAAATCGACGCCCTCCTGTCGAACGGGGGCACTGACTCCATCATCGACCGGCTGATGGCGCTGCCGCGCCCGGCCGCGAATCAGGCTTGCGGCGAATGGGACCGCGCCGTCGCCAGCCGGATGCAGGTGCATCTGGCCAGGCAGATGCGGAGCCTGCTGGAACAGGGCGAGCCGGACCAAAGCGCCGCCGCCTGATCAGTTGCCCCGCAGCATGGACGGCGCCCTGCCGAACCCCTTGGCGAAGGCGCGCGAGAAGGTGGCGGCCGACGAGAAGCCGGTGCGGGCCGCGATGTCGGCCATCGGCAGGCGCGTGTCGGCCACCAGCCGGCGCGCCGCATTGAGGCGCAGGCGCAGGTAATAGGCGCCGGGGGTTTCCCCGATCGAACGGCGGAAGATATTCTCCAGCGCCCGTGAAGTGAGGCCGACGCGCCGCGCCACGCCGGCGATGGTCAGCGGCTGGTCGATGTGGGATTCCATCAGCCGGACCGACTGCGCCAGCCGCGCATCGTAGCCGTCGAGGCGGCCGAGCGAGACCAGCGGCTGCGCGTCGGTCGCGGCGCGCGTCTGGTCGTAGATGAAGACGCTGGCGACATCGAGCGCCACCGCCATGCCGAGCCGCGCGCGGATCAGGTGCAGCATCAGGTCGAAGGTGGGCGAGGCGCCGCCCGAGGTGAACACCGGACCGTCGATAACGTAGCGGTCGGGCCGCACATCGGCACCGGGAAAGGCGGCCGCGAAATCCTCCAGATCCTCCCAGTGAGTGGTGGCGGCGCGGCCTTCCAGCAATCCGGCACGGCCGACCAGCCAGGTGCCGGCCTCGATGCCGCCGATGGCGCGCGCCGGGCGCGCCGCCTGGCGCAGGCCCGAAAGCAGCGCGGCGGTGCCGTGGTTCTTGGCGCCGAAGCCACCGATGACGGCCAGCACATCGGTGGATTCCCGCGGGTCGAAACGTCCGCTCACCGGCACCGGCAGGTCGCTGGTGGTCATGGCGGGCTCGCCGTTCATCGACACCAGCTTGAAATCGAACAGTCGCTCGCCGGCGATGCGGTTGGCGGCGCGCAGCGGGTCGATGGCCGAGGCCACGCACATGATCGACGATCCGGAGAACAGCAGGAACGTCAGTTTGAGCGGGGCGTGCTCAGCCCGGAATATGCTCGGCTTTTCGCTTTTTGCCATTTTGCATTCGTAAAACGCAAAGCAGAAGCCTGCAAGCGTGCAATGATGGGGCACGTCAATCGGAGGAGACGCCCCCATGCCGCTCGAGATGAATCGCGAGGTGTTCATTACCTGTGCCGTCACCGGGTCTGGCGGCACCCAGGATCGCAGCCCGCACGTGCCGCGCTCGCCCAAGCAGATCGCCGATTCGGCCATCGAGGCGGCCAAGGCGGGCGCCGCGATCGTGCATTGCCATGTGCGCGACCCCGAGACCGGCAAGCCGCGCCGCGACATCCACCTCTATCGCGAGGTGACCGAGCGTATCCGCGACGCCGATGTCGACGTGGTGCTGAACCTCACCGCCGGCATGGGCGGAGACATGGTGTTCGGCTCCCCGGAGGCGCCGCTGCCGCTGAAGGAGCAGGGCACCGACATGGCCGGCGCCACCGAGCGCATGGAGCATGTGCGCCAGTGCCTGCCGGAAATCTGCACGCTCGACTGCGGCACCATGAATTTCGCCGAGGCCGACTATGTGATGACCAACACCCCCGGCATGCTGCGTGCCATGGGCTCCATGATGACCGAAATGGGCGTCAAGCCCGAGGTCGAGGCCTTCGACACCGGCCATCTTTGGTTCGCCAAGGAGCTGGTCAAGGAAGGCGTGCTCAAGCCCGACGCGCTGGTGCAGCTTTGCATGGGCGTGCCGTGGGGTGCGCCGGACGACCTCAACACCTTCATGGCCATGGTCAACAATGTGCCGAAGGAGTGGACCTTCTCGGCCTTCTCGCTTGGCCGCAACCAGATGGCCTATGCGGCCGCGGCCGTGCTGGCCGGCGGCAATGTCCGCGTCGGGCTGGAGGACAATCTGTGGCTCGGCAAGGGGCAACTCGCCACCAACGCCCAGCTTGTGGAGCGCGCGGTGACGATCATCGAAAACCTCGGCGCGCGCGTCATCGGGCCGGAGGAAGTGCGAAGCAGGCTGAACCTCACCAAGCGCGCGCCAGTCGTGGCATAGGCCTGTGAGGGGATAACTCGGGAGCCCACGTGACATGACCATCCAGAAAGCGGCCGCCATCGGCGGCGGAGTGATCGGCGCGGGCTGGGTCGCGCGCCTGCTGCTCAACGGCATCGACGTTTCCATCTTCGACCCCGACCCGGAAGCCGCGCGCAAGGTGGACGAAGTGATGCAGGGCGCGCGCCGCGCCTATGCCCAGATGCTGCCCGGCGGCCTGCCGCGGGAAGGCAGGCTCACCTTCGCCAGGTCCATCGCCGAGGCGGTGGCCGATGCCGGTTTCATCCAGGAAAGCGTGCCGGAGCGGCTCGACCTGAAGCACAAGGTGCTGGCCGAGATCGACGCACACGCCCGGGCCGGGGCGGTCATCGGTTCTTCCACCTCCGGCATCAAGCCGAGCGACATGCAGTCGGCGATGACGAAGCATCCCGAGCGGCTGGTGGTCGGTCATCCGTTCAACCCGGTCTATCTGCTGCCGCTGGTCGAGGTGGTGGCCGGTGACGGGACCGCGCCGGATGCCGTCGAGAAGGCAAAGGAAATCTACGCATCCATCGGCATGAAGCCGGTGGTGGTGCGCAAGGAGATCGAGGCCTTCGTCGGCGACCGCCTGCTCGAAGCCATGTGGCGCGAGGCGCTGTGGCTGATCAAGGACGGCATCTGCACCGTCGAGGAACTCGACGACATCATGCGTTATTCCTTTGGCCTGCGCTGGGCGCAGATGGGCATGTTCCAGGTCTACCGCATCGCCGGCGGCGAGGCCGGCATGCGCCATTTCATGGCCCAGTTCGGCCCCTGCCTGAAATGGCCTTGGACCAAGCTGATGGACGTGCCCGAGTTCAACGACGAGCTGGTCGACCTGATCGCCGGCCAGTCCGACGAGCAGTCCAGCAAATGGTCGATCCGCGAACTGGAACAGATCCGCGACGACAATCTCGTCGCCATGATGCAGGCGCTCGGCCGGCAGAACGGCGGCAAGGGCTGGGGCGCCGGCGAGCTGCTCAACGACTACGCCGCGCGCCTGTCGCGGCAGGCTTCCGAACAGAAGGCGTAAAGCGATGGATTTCGGCCTGAGCGAGGAACAGCGCGCCATTGTCGAGACCACGCGCGCCTTTGTCGAGAACGAGCTTTATCCGCACGAAGCGGAGGTGGAGCGCACCGGTCATCTGCGCCCCGAACTGATCGGGGAGATCAAGCAGAAGGCCATCGCCGCCGGTCTCTACGCCGCCAACATGCCGGAGGAGGTGGGCGGCGCCGGGCTCGATACAGTCACCTGGCTGCTTTACGAAAAGGAGCTTGGCCGCGCCAATTACGCGCTGCACTGGACCTGCGTGGCGCGCCCGTCCAACATCCTGCTCGCCGGCACGGACGCGCAGAAGGAGAAATATCTCCACCCCTGCATTCGCGGCGAGAAATCCGATTGCCTGGCCATGACCGAGCCGGGCGCCGGCTCCGATCTGCGCGGCATGAAGGCGAGTGCCGTACAGGACGGCGATGACTGGGTGCTGAACGGCACCAAGCATTTCATCAGCCATGCCGACATTGCCGATTTCGCCATCGTCTTCATGGCGTCAGGCGAGGAGGACGGGCCGCGCGGCAAGCGCAAAAAGATCACCGCCTTCTTCGTCGACAAGGGCACGCCCGGCTTCACCGTGCGCGACGGCTACCGCAACGTCTCGCATCGCGGCTACACCAACTCCATCCTGGAGTTCGACAATTGCCGCCTGCCGAAGGAACAGGTGCTTGGCAAGGTGCACAAGGGCTTCGAGGTCGCCAATAGCTGGCTCGGCGCGACCCGCCTGCAAGTCGGTGCCACCTGTCTGGGCCGGGCCGAACGCGCGCTTTCGCATGCCATCGACTACGCCGCCCAGCGCGAGCAGTTCGGGCAACAGATCGGCAAGTTCCAGGGCATTTCCTTCAAGCTGGCCGATATGGCGACGGAATTGAAGGCGGCCGAGCTGATGATCATGGAGGCCGGCTGGAAATACGATCAGGGCACCGTCACCGATCAGGACATGGCCATGGCCAAGCTGAAGGCCACGGAAATGCTGGCCTTCGTCGCCGACGAGGCGATCCAGATCCACGGCGGCATGGGCCTGATGGACGACCTGCCGCTGGAGCGCATCTGGCGCGACGCCCGCGTCGAGCGCATCTGGGAAGGCACCTCCGAAATCCAGCGCCACATCATCTCGCGCGCCTTGCTGAGGGCGGTGGGGGGATGATGATGCAGCCTCTCGCGTTTCATACCTCCACCCCTGACCCCTCCCCAGGGGGAGGGGGACGACTTCGCCGCTGCTGGAGCCAGAACCATCAATGTGTGTGTGGCTCTGTGCAACCGTGTGTCCCCCTCCCCCTCGTGGGGAGGGGTCAGGGGTGCGGGTGCTGGGGGGCCGGAAAATGAACCGCCTCGAACGCCTTCTGCGCCCCGGATCCATCGCCGTCGTCGGCGGCGGGGCATTCGCGCCCAATGTGGTGGCGCAGTCGCTGAAGATGGGCTTTGCCGGTGAAGTCTGGCCCGTGCACCCCAGGCGTGCCGAGGTCGAGGGCGTCAGGGCCTATCCGTCCCTTGCCGACCTGCCTGGCGCGCCGGATGCCGTGTTCATCGGCGTCAACCGCTTCGCCACCATCGACATCGTGCGGGAACTGGCGGCGATGGGCGCGGGCGGGGCCATCTGCTTCGCCTCGGGCTTCCTGGAGGCCGGCGCTGACGACGAGGATGGCGCCCGCCTGCAAGGGGAACTGATCGCGGCAGCCGGCAGCATGCCGGTCATCGGGCCGAACTGCTACGGCCTCATCAACTATGCCGACGGTGCGCTTCTGTGGCCGGACCAGCATGGCGGCCGGCGTCTGAAGCCCGGCGAGCGCGGCGCGGCCATCATCACCCAGTCCTCCAACATCGCGATCAACATGACGATGCAGCAGCGCGGCCTGCCGCTCGCCTATCTGATGACGGCCGGCAACCAGGCGCAGACCGGCCTGTCGGAAATGGCGCTCGGCCTCATCGAGGACGAGCGTGTTTCCTGCCTCGGCCTCCACATCGAGGGTTTTGACTCGGTCGCCGGTTTCGAGTGGCTGGCGATGCGGGCACGCGAGCTGAACAAGCCGATCGTGGCCATGAAAGTCGGAAGATCGGAGCAGGCGCGGGCGGCCACCGTGTCGCATACGGCGTCCCTGGCCGGTTCCGACGCCGGCTCGGACGCCTTCCTCAAGCGGCTCGGCATCGCGCGCGTCAATTCCATCCCATCGCTGCTGGAAAGCCTGAAGCTGGTGCACGCCGTCGGGCCGTTGCCCGGCAGCCGCCTGTCCTCGATGAGTTGTTCGGGCGGCGAGGCCTCGGTGATGGCCGACACGGCCGAGGGCCGTAGCGTCGCCTTCCCGGCGCTTTCACCGGCGCATCAGGCGAGGGTCAAGGCCGTGCTTGGGCCGTTGGTGACGGCGTCCAACCCGCTCGACTACCACACCTTCATCTGGAACGATCGCGCGGCGATGACGGCGGCCTTCGATGCCTTTGTCGCCGGCGGCTTCGATCTCAATCTGCTGCTGCTGGATTTCCCGCGCACAGACCGCTGCTCGGATGCCGACTGGGCGGCGGCATGCGATGCCTTCGAGGCGGCCTTGCGGGCCAACGGTGCGCTGGGCGCCATCGTGGCCTCCCTACCGGAAAACCTGCCGGAACCGCATGCCGAGCGGCTGCTGGAGCGCGGCATTGTGCCCTTGCACGGCATTGTCGAGGCCCTCGATGCGGCCGATGCGGCCGCCTTCATCGGCAAGGCGTGGAGCCGGCCCCCTGCGTCCGCTCTTGGGGGAGTCCACGCCGGTTCTTCCGACAAGGGGGAGGGCAGGGTGGTTCTCGACGAGGCCGAGGCCAAGCGGCTGTTGCGCGGTGCCGGCCTCGCCGTGCCGCAAGGCGCGCGCGCCGCAAGCGTGGCCGAGGCCGTGGCCGCCGCCGAAAGCCTGGGCTTTCCCGTCGCGTTGAAGGCGCTGGGCGTCGCCCACAAGAGCGAACTGGGCGCGGTGCGGCTCAACCTGAAGTCCGCCGGCGAGGTGCGGGATGCGGCCGCGGCGCTGCTGCCGCTCGGGATCGGGCTTTATGTCGAACGCATGGTGGCGGGCGCGGCCGGCGAACTGATCGTCGGCTTCACCCGCGATCCCGTGTTCGGGCAGGCCATGACGCTCGGCAGCGGCGGCGTGCTGGTCGAACTGCTCAAGGACAGCGACACGCTTCTGCTGCCGGCCGCGCGTGCGGAAATCGAGACGGCCCTGCGTGGCCTCAAGCTGTTCCCGCTGCTCGATGGCTATCGCGGCCGGCCGAAGGCGGACATCTCCGCTGCGGTGGATGCCATCCTCGCCATCTCCCGTTTCGTGCTGGAGCATGCGGACCGGATCGAGGAACTCGACATCAATCCGCTGATCGTCTGCAATGAGGGCAGGGGCGCGTGGACCGCCGATGCGCTGCTGGTCTGCACCCCGACATCCCCACAGGAGGGAGACTAAGGCGCGTCATGTCCGATGTCATCAGAACCCGCCGCGAGGGCGGCATCCTCGAAGTCACGCTCGACCGGCCCAAGGCCAACGCCATCGATCTCGCCACCTCGCGGCTGATGGGCCAGACCTTCAAGGCGTTCCGCGACGATCCGGACCTGCGCGTCGCCATCCTCAGGACCGCCGGCGAAAAGTTCTTCTGCGCCGGCTGGGACCTCAAGGCGGCCGCCGAAGGCGACCCGATTGATGGCGACTATGGCGTCGGCGGTTTCGGCGGATTGCAGGAACTGCGCGACCTCAACAAGCCGGTGATTGCCTGCGTCAACGGCATGGCGGTGGGCGGCGGCTTCGAGCTGGCGCTCTCCTGCGACCTTATCTACGCGTCGGAGCATTCCTCCTTCGCCCTGCCTGAAATCCGCGCCGGCACGCTGGCCGACGCTGCCACGATCAAGCTGCCCAGGCGCATGCCCTATCACGTGGCCATGGACCTTCTGCTGACCGGCCGCTGGATGGATGCGGCCGAGGCACATCGCTGGGGCCTGGTCAACGAGGTGCTGCCGGCCGACGGGCTGGAGCAACGCGTGTGGGAGATCGCGCGCCTGCTGGAAAGCGGCCCGCCGCTGGTCTTCGCCGCCATCAAGGAGACGGCCCGCATGACAGAGGGGCTGCCCTTCCAGGAAGCCATGAACAAGGTCATGCGCAGGCAGTTGCCCACCGTCGATATCCTTTACGATTCCGAGGACTATCAGGAAGGCGCGCGGGCCTTCGCCGAAAAGCGCGATCCGGTGTGGAAGGGCAAATGACCACGTGAAGTGCCGGCCGGGTGCGGGAGAAGAGGAGAACCATGGCAGATTACGCAAAGCTCATCAACGCCGAAACCTGGGCCTTCATCGACCGAACCAACAGCTTCTATCCGCCGGACGCGGTCGACCACAGCGTCGAGGAGCAGCGACGAACCTATGACCGCATGTGCCGGGAATTCCACGCCGGCTATCCCGAGGGCGTGAGCGCCGAGACGACGGCCATCGAGACGCCAACCCATGCGATCCCGATCCGCATCTACCGCAATGCCAGGCCCGACGATGCGGCGCTGGTGCTCTATTTCCATGGTGGCGGTTTCATCCTCGGCGGGCTCGACAGCCATGACGATGTCTGCGCCGAAATCTGCCAGCGCACTGGCTATAAGGTCGTGTCGGTCGACTACCGGCTGGTGCCCGAACACACCCACCCCGCCGCCTATGAGGACAGCCGCGCCGCCTTCGAGTGGGCGGCGAGGACCTATGCGCGGCCGATCCTGCTGAGCGGCGATTCCGCCGGCGGCAACCTGGCTGCGGCCGTGGCGCACACCACGCGCGGCCATGAGCGCGCCGCCATCGGCCAGGTGCTTGTCTATCCCGGCCTCGGCGGCAAGCTGGGGCAGGGCTCCTACCTCACCCATGCCGATGCGCCGCTGCTCAGCGTGCGCGACATGGACTACTACCGGGACATGCGGGCCGGCGGGCGCGACATCTCCGGCGATGTCACCTTCGCTCCCTTCAATGACACCGACTATTCCGGCCTTCCCCCGACGGTGGTGATCACCGCCGAGTGCGATCCGCTTTCGGATGATGGCCGCGACTATCGCGACAGGATCGTCGCGGCCGGCGGCAAGGCGCGATGGATCGACGAGCCGGGGCTCGTGCACGGCTATCTGCGCGCCCGCCATACCGTGGCGCGCGCCCGTGACAGCTTCAGCCGCATCGTCGAAGCCATTCGCTCGCTCGGCAAGGGCGAGTGGCATCACCAGTCCTGAACGCAGAAGAAGGGGAACGCACATGTCGGACGAACTGGACTTCCTGAGCCGTTGCGTGGTGGCCAACCGCCTCAGCCGTCGCGCTTTTCTCGGCCGCGCGGCGGCTCTTGGCGTCGCCGCGCCCATGGCCTCGCTGCTTCTGTCGAACGCCGCGCGGGCGGGCGGCCCGGTGAAGGGCGGTGCGCTGAAGGCCGGGCTGGTCGGCGGCGAATCTACCGACGGCCTCGATCCCGCCGCCATCAACAATCAGGTCAAGGGCGCCTTTGCCCGCTGCTGGGGCGAGAAACTGCTGGATGTGGCGCCCGACGGCTCGCTGGTGCCGTTTCTGGCGACCGAATATGGAGCCTCGGCGGACGCCAGGACCTGGACCTTCAAGATCCGCAAGGGCGTCACCTTCCACAATGGCAAGGAGGTGACGGCCGAGGATGTGCGCGCGACGATCGAGCGCCATGCCGGCGAGGACACCAAGTCGGGCGCGCTCGGCGTGCTGCGCGGCATCGAGACGCTGAAGGCGGAAGGCGACGACTTCATCGTCACGCTCAAGGAGGCCAATGCCGACCTGCCCTATCTGATGACCGACTACCATCTCATCATCCAGCCGGACGGCGGCAAGGATGCGCCCGAGGCCGGCATCGGCACCGGACCCTACAGGATCGCCGCGCATGAGCCGGGCGTGCGTGAGATCGGCGAGCGCTATGACGGCTACTGGGCGCCGGATGCGCGGGGCCATGCCGAGCAGGTCGAGATCATCGTCATCAACGATTCGGCCGCGCGCATGGCCGCCTTGCGCTCCGGTCAGGTCCACATGATGAACCGGGTCGAGCCCAAGGTCGTGGAACTGGTCAAGCGGCTTCCCGGCGTCACCATCCAGAACATTACCGGCAGCGCCCACTATGTGTTTGCCATGCAGTGCATCACGCCGCCCTTCGACAACAACGACCTCAGGCTGGCGCTGAAATATGCCATCGATCGGCAGGAGATGGTCGACAAGATCCTTGCCGGCTACGGCACCGTCGGCAACGACATTCCGGTCAACAAGGCCTATCCGCTGTTTTCCGACGACATCGAGCAGCGCGGCTTCGACCCGGACAAGGCGGCGTTCCACTACAAGAAGTCGGGCCATGAAGGGCCGATCGTGCTGCAAACCTCGGATGTGGCCTTCCCCGGCGCGGTCGATGCCGCCCAGCTTTTCCAACAGAGCGCGGCCAGGGCCGGCATCACGCTCGATGTCCGGCGCGAGCCGGGCGACGGCTACTGGGCCGAGGTGTGGAACGTCTCGCCGTTCTCGGCGTCCTACTGGGTCGGGCGCCCCACCCAGGACCAGCAATATTCGACGGCCTACATCTCCAGCGCCGACTGGAACGAAACCCGCTTCCGCCGCGAGGATTTCGACAGGATGGTGGTTGCCGCGCGGGCGGAACTGGATGAAGGCAAGCGCAAGGCCATGTACCGGGACATCGCCATGATTGTGCATGACGAGGGTGGCGCCATCATCCCCGTCTTCAACGACTGGGTGGATGCCGTTTCCGACAAGGTGGGCGGTTACCAGCCGCACCCGGTCGGCGAGCTCATGTCCGGCCTGGCCCTGGCGTCCTGCTGGCTGCAGGAGTGACCCGCCCTTGCCGCCGCACCTATACGCGACGGGTGGGGCGGCTTAGGTCAAACCAGAAAGGGCTTGGCCTTCATGCTGGCCGGTGCGGCAAGGCCAAGCAGATTGAGCACTGTCGGTGCAAGCTGGAGCTGGTCCAGCAGCGCCGTATCGTCGGGCCCCTTGCCTTTGCCGAAATAGTAGAGGGCGAAATCCTGCTGGTCGTCTTCCCGGCCGCCGTGATGGCCGCGGTCGGTCTGGCCATGGTCGGCGGTGACGATCACCTCATAGCCCGCCTCGCGCCATTTCGGCAGGAAGGCTGCCAGCATGCCATCCATGGCATAGCAGGCATGGTCCATTTCCGTGCAGTCGTGGCCGAAGCGATGGCCCATGGAATCCAGCGTGCAGGTATGCAGGATACCGTAGTCGATGCCGTGGCGCCTTGTCAGCATGGTCAGCGTGGCGAACAGGTCGACATCGCTCGGCGTCATCTGGTTGGTGCCGTTGTAGCCGGTCATGGTGTGGAAGCGGCCATGGGTGATCGGCCCGCCCGGCTCGTCATATTCCATGTCCTCGACGAGATCGAAGGGATAGCGGTTGAAGAATTCCGACCAGTAGGAATGGGTCACCGCGCCGGTCTTGCCGCCGGCCTTCGAAATCTCGGAAAACAGGTCGGGCTGCTCGACCCGGAAACGGTTCTCGTTGGAAAGGATGCCGTGAATCTGGGGCGGCGTCCCGGTATGGATGGAGGCGTAGCAGCAGGCCGATGTGGACGGCAGCACCGAGCGCATCTTCCACACCCGCGCGTCCCCCGATTGCACCCAGCCTTCCAGATTGCCGAACAGCCGGCGCCAGTTGCGCCACGGCACGCCGTCGAGAATGATGAGCAGCAGCTTGGTGTTCAGCGCCATGGCAGGCTCCGCAAGTTTCCATGCCGGCTTTGCCGTCAGGAGGGGATTTCGGTGGGGCAGCCCGCCGGCGCCTGCCGACGGGCTCGTCAAGGTGGCGGTTTCTATGCGGCGAGCCAGCATTCGGCCAGCGCATAGCCGTCCATCAACTCGCCCTCGGTGTGCTTGTTGTAACCGCCGATTTTCGAGGTCAGGACCGCGTCGATGAACTGGTTGAAGAAGGGCACGATCAGCCCGCCCTCGTCGCGCATCATGACCGCCATGTCGCGATAGATCGCCTTGCGCTTGCCCTCGTCGAGTTCGGCGCGTGCCGCATAGAGCATCTTGTCGAACTCCGGCCGCTTGAAGCGGGTGTCGTTCCAGTCCGCATCCGAGGCGTAGCCGGTCGAATACATCTGGTCCTGGGTCGAACGTCCGCCCCAGTAGGAGAGGCAGAAGGGCTGCTTGTTCCACACTTCGGACCAGTAGCCGTCGCCCGGCTCGCGGCGGATCTCGATCTGGATGCCGGCCTTGGCGCAGCTTTGCTGGTAAAGCTGGGCGGCATCGACCGCGCCGGGAAAGGCGACCTCGGAGGTCCGCAGCACGATCGGGCCGCTATGGCCGGACTTCTTGTAGAACTCGGCCGCCTTGTCGGGATCGAAGACGCGCTGCTCGACGTCGTCCGAGAACAGCGGATAGGCCGCATTGATCGGAAAGTCGTTGCCGACGGTGCCGTAGCCGCGCAGGATCTGCTGCAGCATCTGCTCGCGGTCCATGGCGAGCTTCAGGGCCATGCGCAGGTCGTTGTTGTCGAAGGGTGCGGTGTCGCAGAACATGTTGAAGGGATAGTAGCCCTTGCCCGACACGTTCTCGATCGACACGCCCGGGACACGCTGGACCAGCTCGACGATCTTCGGCTCCACCCGGTTGATCATGTGCACCTGCCCGCTTTGCAGGGCGGAGATGCGCGCGGTCGGGTCGTTGATGACGATGATCTCGACCTGGTCGGCGAAGCCGAGGCGATCCGCGTCCCAGAAATTGGTGAAGCGTTCGCCGACATAGCGGATGCCGGGCTCGTTCGCCGCCACCTTGTAGGGGCCGGCGCTGATGCCGGCGGCCGGATCGTCCTTGCCGCCATTGGGCTGGATGACCAGATGGTAGTCGGCCATCAGATAGGGGAAGTCGGCGTCCGGCTCGGCCAGCGTGACGATCACCTCGCGCCCGTCCGCCTTCACGGCCTTGATGTTCTTAAGGATGCCGAGTGCGCCGGATTTCGACGTCTCGTCGGCATGGCGTTCGATGGTGGCGGCAACGTCTTCGGCGGTCACCGTCTTGCCGTTGTGGAACTCGATGCCGTCGCGGATCTTCATCGTCCATGTGCGGGCGTCGGCCGAGGCGCCGATATCCTCGGCAATCCGGTTTTCCAGCGAACCGTCGCGGTTCAGCCGGAACAGGAACTCGCCCCATTGCTTGCAGAAATTGAACGGAACCTGGCTGAGATTGAGCGCGGGGTCGAGCGTGTTGGTGGATTCGCCGCCTTGCAGGCCGGCCCTGAGAATGCCGCCGCGCACAGGGGTCTGCGCCAGCGCCTTGCCCATCAGGGCGTCGGCGGCGATGGCCGAGACGCCGAGCGCTGCGGCGCGGCCCAGGAATTCGCGACGGGACATGGCGCCCCGCGCCAATCTTGCGGCGTGATAGTTCAGTTCGTCAGACATGTTTTCCCTTCGGTTTTGCGAACGTCACGATAGCGTTTCCATCATGACGGCGGCGCGACACAAGGGCCCCGCGCCGGATAATGGCCGCCCTTCACATGGCGCGGCCTGTTCGAAACATCGTGCGGCGGCGGCTTCCGGAAGCAGGCGTCAGTTGCCGGCTGCCTCCATACGCCGGCTCGCGATCGCCGTCTCCAGCCAGCCGATCTCCATTTCCGGCACGGAGGACAGCAACAGGTCGGTATAGGCGTCGAACGGCGGCGTCAGCACCTTGCTCTTGGGGCCGTAGCGCACCAGTTCGCCGCGATACATCACCGCGATGGAATCGGCGATGGCCTTCACCGTGGCGAGGTCGTGGGTGATGAACAGATAGGCCACGTCCTCCTCGGCCTGCAGGTCGAGCAGCAGCTTGAGGATGCCGTGCGCCACCAGCGGGTCGAGCGCCGAGGTCACCTCGTCGCAGATGATCAGCTTCGGCCGCGCGGCGAGGGCACGCGCAATGCACACGCGCTGCTTCTGGCCGCCCGAAAGCTCGGCCGGATAGCGGTCGGCGAAGCCCTTGCCCATCTCGATCTTGTCGAGCAGTTCGGCCACGCGCCGGTTGCGCTCGGCACCGCGCATGCCGAAATAGAATTCCAGCGGCCGGCCGATGATGGTGCCCACCGTCTGGCGCGGGTTCATTGCTACGTCCGCCATCTGGTAGATCATCTGGAGCTGGCGCAGGTCCTCCTTGGGGCGGTCGGCCAGCCGGTTGGCAAGCACGCGCCCGTCGAAGCTGACGGTTCCGCTCTCCGGCGGCAGCAGGCCGGTGATGGCGCGCGCCAGCGTCGACTTGCCGGAGCCAGATTCGCCCACCACGGCCAGCGTCTGGCCGGGATGGATGTCGACGCTGACATTCTTCAGCACCTTGACCTTGCCGCCGCCATAGGAGGCGGTGACGTTGTCGACCGAGAGGATCGGCGTCGGGGTCGGCGTGTGCTCGTCATGGTCGATCGCATGAACCGAGACCAGAGCCCTTGTGTAATCCTGCTTCGGCTCCTTGATGATCTGGCGGGTTTCGCCCCATTCCACGGTCTTGCCGTGGCGCAGCACCATGATGTCATCGGCCACCTGGGCCACCACGGCGAGATCGTGGGTGATGTAGAGCGCCGCCACGCCGGTGTCCTGGATCGCCCTCTTGATCGCTGCCAGAACGTCGATCTGGGTGGTGACGTCGAGCGCGGTGGTCGGCTCGTCGAAGACGATGAGGTCGGGTTTCGAGCACAGCGCCATCGCCGTCATGACGCGCTGCAACTGCCCGCCGGACACCTGATGCGGATAGCGGTCGCCGATGTTCTCGGGATCGGGAAGGCTGAGCTGGCGGAACAGGTCGACGGCCCGCTTCTCGGCCTCCTCGCGGTTCGACACGCCATGTTCGAGCGTGGCTTCGACCACCTGCCGCATGAGCTTGTGGGCCGGATTGAAGGCCGCCGCCGCCGACTGGGCGACGTAGCACACCTCCTTGCCGCGCAGCTTGCGCAGGCCCCGCTCGCTCCTGAGGATGTCGCGGCCGTTGAGGATGACCTCGCCGCCGGTGATGCGCACGCCGCCGCGGCCATAGCCCATCGTCGACAGGCCGATGGTCGACTTGCCGGCGCCGGATTCGCCGATCAGGCCCAGCACCTTGCCGCGCTCGACCGTGAGCGACACGTCGTCGACGATGACCACGTTCTTCGGGTCTTCGCCGGGGGGATAGACCGTCGCCTCGATGCGCAGGTTGCGGATGTCGAGCAGCGTTCCGGTGCCGGGGCGCTGCGGGTTCGTCTTCGTCCGTTCAGCCATTGCCGCGGCCTCCCTTCAGGTCGGAGGTTCGGTTCAGCACCCAGTCGGCGACGAGGTTGACCGAGATTGCCAGGAGCGCGATGGCGCCGGCCGGGATCAGTGCCGCCGGGATGCCGAACACGATGCCGTCCTTGTTTTCCTTGACCATGCCGCCCCAGTCGGCATTCGGCGGTTGCACGCCGAGGCCGAGGAAGGAAAGCGCCGACAGGAACAGCACCGCGAAGATGAAGCGCAGGCCGAGCTCCGCCACCAGCGGCGACAGCGCATTAGGCAGGATCTCGCGGAAGATGATCCAGGACCGGCCTTCGCCGCGCAGCTTGGCCGCCTCCACGAAATCCATGACGTTGATGTCGACCGCCACGGCGCGCGCAAGGCGATAGACGCGGGTGGCGTCGAGAATGCCCATGACGAGGATGAGCGTGACCAGTGTCGACGGCAGCACCGAAAGCACCACCAGTGCGAAGATCAGCGTCGGGATCGACATCAGGAGGTCGACGAAGCGCGACATGGTCTGGTCGAGCCATCCGCCCACCACGGCGGCGGTGAAGCCGAGCACCGAGCCGAGGATGAAGGACAGCGCCGTCGCCGCCACCGCGATGAAGATGGTGATGCGCGCGCCGTAGATCATGCGTGAGAGCAGGTCGCGGCCGAGATTGTCGGTGCCGAGCAGATGCGTGGCCGAAATCGGCCCCCACACGTCGCCGACGATCTCGCCATTGCCATAGGGCGCAATCCACGGGGCGAACAGGGCCGCGAAGAGGAACAGTGCCGTCAGGAAGAGGCCGATCAGGGCGCTCACGGGAATGCGTTTCAGGTCAAGCACGCGCGGTCCTCACTTCGGATGCCTGAGGCGGGGATTGGCCAGGATGGCCACGATGTCCGCGATCATGTTGAGGCCGATATAGACGGCGGCGAAGATCAGGCCGACGGCCTGCACCACCGGCACGTCGCGCTTGGAAACGTGGTCGACCAGATACTGGCCCATGCCGGGATAGACGAAGATCACCTCCACGACGACGACGCCGACGATGAGATAGGCAAGGTTCAGCATCACCACATTGACGATGGGCGCCACCGCGTTGGGCATGGCGTGATTGCGGATGATCTCGAAGGCCGACAGGCCCTTCAGCTCGGCCGTCTCGATATAGGCCGATTGCATGACGTTGAGGATCGCCGCGCGCGTCATGCGCATCATGTGCGCCAGCACCACCAGCGTCAGGGTGATCGCCGGCAGGGCGATGGCCTGGATCCTGGCACCGAACGACATGGTGTCGAAGACGGTCGAACTGGCGGGAAACCATTGCAACTCGACGGCGAAGAACAGGATCAGCAGATAGCCGATGAAGAATTCCGGCAGCGAGGTCGAGGCCAGCGCGAAGCCGGAGATCGCCTTGTCGATGACGCCGTTGCGGTAGCGCACGGCCAGCAGCCCGAGCAGGATGGCCAGCGGCACCGAGATCACCGCCGCGCAGGCGGCAAGGAACAGGGTGTTCTTCAGCCGGCCGCCGAGCGCGTCGGCGATGTCGCGCCCGTTGGAGAGCGCGGTGCCGAAATCGCCGGTCAACACGCCGCCCAGCCAGCGGAAATAGCGGATATAGGCCGGGTCGTTGAGGCCGAGGTCGCGGCGCAGGTTCTCCAGCGCCTGCGGCGTCGCCGCCTGCCCGAGGATCGACTGGGCCACGTCTCCGGGCAGGATCTGGGTGCCCGCGAAGATCAGCACCGAGACGGCGAAAAGGAGGAGAACGCCCAGCGCGAGGCGCTGGGCGATCAGCCGCAGAATAAGCGTACTTCCCATCAGGCGCGTCTCAGCCCTGCTTCAGCCAGACGCGGGTGGCGGCCCTGAGGTTGGAGGTCTCGTGGTTCGGGTCGAGGACCCAGCCCTGCACCTCCTCGCGATGGGCATCGATGAAGTCGTTGAACATCGGCAGGATCAGGCCGCCGTCGTCACGCACGATCATCGCCGCCTCGCGATAGAGTTCGGTGCGCTTGGCGTTGTCCAGCTCGGCGCGCGCATCGAGAATGATCTTGTCGAACTTCTCGTTGAAGAAACGCGTGTCGTTCCAGTCGGCGCCGGTGATGTAGGCGGTCGAATACATGGAATCCTGCGTCGGCCGCCCGCCCCAGTAGGACGCGCAGAAGGGCTGTTTGTTCCACACCTCGGTCCAGTAGCCGTCGCCGGGCTCGCGCTGCACCTGGAGCTGGATTCCGGCCTTGGCGGCCTGCTGCTGGAAGAGCTGCGCCGCGTCCACCGCGCCGGGGAAGGCGACATCGGAGGTGCGCAGCAGGATCGGGCCGCTGTGCCCGGATTTCTCGAAGTGGAACTTCGCCTTGTCCGGATCGTAGGTGCGCTGCTCGATGCCTTCGGGATAGAGCGCGTAGCTCTTGCTGATCGGGAAATCGTTGCCGATCGAGGCGTAGCCCTGCATGATCTGCTGCACCATCTGCTCGCGGTCAACGGCGAGCTTGAGCGCCATGCGCAGGTCCGCATTGTCGAACGGCGCGGTGTTGCAGAACATCGGGAAGATGTAGTGGCCCTTCGACGGCACGTTGACGACGACGACGCCCGGTGCACGCTTGAGCAGGCCGACCGTCTTCGGCTCCACACGGTTGATGATATGGACCTGGCCCGATTGCAGCGCCGCCATGCGGGCGGTGGTGTCGTTCATGACGATCACCTCGACCGAATCGACATGGCCGACGTCGTCGCGCCAGTAGCCGTCATATTTCACCGACATGTGGCGCACGCCGGGCTCGTTGACCTCGACCTTGTAGGGGCCGGTGCCGATGCCCGCGGTCGGGTCGTCAAAGCCGCCGTTCGGCTGGATGATCAGATGGTAGTCGGTCAGCAGCAGCGGCAGGTCGGCATTGCCGCGCTTGAGCTTGAAGACGACGTTGTCGCCGTCGACCACGACCTCGTTGATGTCGCCCAGCACGCCCAGTGCGGCCGACTTGGTCTTTTCATCGGAATGGCGGCGGATGGTCTGCGCCACGTCCTCGGGCGTCAGGTCCTTGCCGTTGTGGAAGGTCACGCCCTTGCGGATCTTGAACGACCATTCGGCGGCGTCGTCGGAGGCGTCCCAGGATTCGGCCAGCACCGGCTGCGCGGTGCCGTCTTCCGGCGACTGGAGCACCAGAAGCTCGCCCCATGTGGAGCCGAAATTCTGCGGCACCTGGGTGAGGAACTGGGCAGGGTCGAGGCTGTTGGTGGATTCGCCGCCCACCAGGCCCATCTTCAGGGCGCCGCCCTTCTGCGGCGCCTGTGCACGGGCCGCGCCCGACAGCATCGTGTTGGCCAGCGCGGCGCCCACGCCCAGCGCCGCAGCGCGGCCGAGGAAATCACGCCGGCTAAGTTTTCCCGCAGCAACCGCCCGGCTCAGAAAATGCAGTTCGTCTGACATTTTAGTTTGAGCTCCCTTACTCTGTGGTTCGACCCCAATGGCCGTTTTTATTGGTCAATTACGGTGAATAATGCGGCCAAGGTCAAGCCGGAACCGGACGGAAAGCGACATGGGCTGGCGTAATTTGCATGCCGCTGCTGGAACAAGCCGGAGCTTTAAGAAGTTCGGCGAACTTGTCGCAATCAGACAAGAAACGCCATTTTCAGCGGTGTTGAGGTGGATATCGGCGGTACTCAAACGAAATTTCGCAGCCGGAACAGTCAAATTCCGGCTGCGTCACCACGCTTCGAAATGTCGCAAATAGAAAAGTGCTCAGTTGAGCGGGATATCGTTTTCGTGCTTTCCGGCCTGGTAGGTCGCCGAAAGATCGTCATAGCGGGCGGAAATCGCCGCTATGCGTTGTTCGAGCCGCCGGCGCTCGGCTTCGGGCGCTTCCCGCACCAGTTTGCGGATCGAAAAACTTTTCCAGTAGGCATTCTCGGCATTGTAGCCGCCCGGTTCGAGCGTGAAGACCTCCTTGAGGATCTTCAGGTCGTGGGGAATGGCGAAGCTGTCGCGTGAATCCTCGTGGCTGAACAGATAGTAGAAATTGTCGAACCCGGCCCAGGTGATGGCCGACAGGCACAGCGAGCAGGGTTCGTGGGTGGAAACGAAGATGGCCTCCTTCGTATCGACGCGCTCCGCCTTCGGCATCTCGTAAAAACGCTTCAGGCAGTGCATCTCGCCGTGCCAGAGCGGGTTCTCGACCTCGTTGTTGGTTTCGGCCAGCACCAGCGAACGGTCGGCCTTGCGCAGCAGCGCCGCGCCGAAAAGCTTGTTTCCCTTCTCCACGCCGGCTGCCGTCTTCGGCACGATGTCGTGCTCGATCACATCGAGCAGGCGGTCGATGAGGGACACGTCGCTCATGGCTGGAAACCCTCCGGCAGGCGAACCTCATAGGGATGGGAGAAGTAGAATTCCTCCAGGTTGGAGCCGTCGCCGCCGCGATCCACGATGACGAAGTCCTGCTCCTCGCCCACCGGCGTCAGGACGCCGTGCCACACATTGCGGCGGTAGTTCACGCCCTGTCCCGGTGCCGTCAGGAAGGCCTGCGGGGTGCCCGGCCCGTCCGGCCCGTCCGGGCACACCACCACTACGAAGGGGCGCGGCGACATGGGAATGAAGGCCTGGCTGCCGAGCGGGTGGCGCTCGACCATGGCGAGGGTGAGGGGAAAGCTGTAGGGAGTGCCGCGGGCAATCGAGATCAGCACATGGGCATTGTCGCCGCCCACTTCCGGGCGGGCCAGCGCGTGGTGGCGTTCGCATTTTCCCGCATTGATCGGGAAATGGTTGTCGCCATCGGTGTCGATGACGTCGCCGAAGGGCGCGAAGCTTTCGCGCGTCAGGGGCTGTGCGAGGATGATGCCGCTCATGTCTGCCTCCCGAAGCCGCCCAGCACCGCGTGCCGGTTCACGTCCTTGTAGAGCAGGTAGCGGAAATTGCCGGGCCCGCCGGCATAGCAGGCCTGGGGGCAGAAGGCGCGCAGCCACATGTAGTCGCCTGCCTGCACCTCGACCCAGTCCTGGTTGAGCCGGTAGACGGCCTGGCCTTCCAGCACATAGAGCCCGTGCTCCATGACGTGGGTTTCGGGGAAGGGGATGATGCCGCCCGGCTTGAAGGTGACGATGGTCACATGCATGTCGTGGCGGATGTCGGCCGGGTCGACGAAGCGTGTCGTGGCCCATTTTCCGTCCGTGTCGGGCATGGCGACCGGCTCGATGTCGTTCTCGTTGGCGAAGATCGGCTCCGGCGGCTCCAGCCCGTCGACGAACTCGTAGGCCTTGCGGATCCAGTGGAAACGGGCCGTGGCGGCGCCCGCGTTGCGCAAGGTCCATCCGCTGGCCGGCGGCAGGAAGGCATAGCCGCCGGGGGTGAGGCGGTGCGCCTCGCCGTCCAGCGTCACGGTGACCTCGCCCTCGACCACGAACAGGACGCCCTCGGCGTCGGCATCGGGTTCGGGCCGGTCGCTGCCGCCGCCGGGCTGCACTTCCATGATGTACTGGGAGAAGGTTTCGGCGAAGCCGGAAAGCGGGCGGGCGATCACCCACAGCCGCGTCTTGTCCCAGAACGGCAGATAGCTGGCGACGATGTCGCTGAATTCCCGCCGCGGGATCACCGCATAGGCTTCGGTGAAGACGGCGCGGTCCGTGATCAGGTCGCTCTGGGGCGGCAGGCCGCCGCGCGGTGCATAATAGGTGCGTTCGGGCATGGCGGTCATGTCCATTCTTGGATTCCTAGTGGGGCAGCACGTCTCTGAGCCGCAGCAGGGCGATGCGTTCCACCTGCTTGCAGGCCGTTTCGAATTCGGTGGCGCGGTCGCTGTCGATGCGCTTGCGGAAGGCGTCGAGGATGGTCGCCTTGGTGTTGTCCTTCACGGCGATGATGAAGGGGAAGCCGAACTTCTCCACATAGGCGGTGTTGAGGCGGGTGAAGGCCTCGCGCTCCTCGTCGGTCAGCGCATCGAGCCCGACCGACGCCTGTTCGGCGGTCGATTCGGGGGTGAGGCGCTTGGCCTGCGCCAGCTTGCCGGCAAGGTCGGGGTGGGCGGTCAGCACGCCGAGCCGTTCCGTCTCGCTGGCCGACCGGAAGGCGCGGCACAGTGCGTTGTGCAGTCCGCCGGCGCTGTCGTGGGCCGGGCCGAGCTCCAGCTTCCAGGCGCGTTCGGCGATCCACGGCGAGTGCTCGAATATGCCGCCGAAGGCCTTGACGAAGCTGGCCTCGTCCATGCGCGAAGGGCGCAGCGCCGGGGCCTTGTAGGGATGGTGCTCCTTCCAGTGGCGGGCGATGTCGACGCGGCGCGGCAGCCACACCTTGTCGTGGCTCTTGACGTAGTCGACGAAGCGCTTCAGCGCGGCCACGCGCCCGGGACGGCCGATCAGGCGGCAATGCAGGCCGATCGACATCATCTTGGCCTTGCCGGCCTTGCCCTCGGCGTAGAGCGTGTCGAAGGCGTCCTTCAGATAGGTGAAGAACTGCTCGCCTTCGGAGAAGCCCGCCTGGATGGCGAAGCGCATGTCGTTGGCGTCGAGCGTGTAGGGGATGACGAGCTGCGGCGCGATGGCGTTGCCATGGCCGTCATGGTCGAGCCAGTAGGGCAGGTCGTCGTCATAGGTGTCGGAAATATAGTCGAAACCGCCTTCGGCGGCCGCCAGCCGCACCGACCAGACCGAAGTGCGGCCCAGATACATGCCCTTCGGCCGTTCGCCCACCACTTCCGTATGCAGCCGGATCGCCTCCATCATGTCGGTGCGCTCGGCCTCCTCGTCATGGTCGCGATAGTCGATCCACTTCAGGCCGTGCGAGGCGATTTCCCAGTCCGCGGCCTGCATGGCGGCCACCTGGTCGGGCGAGCGCGCGAGAGCGGAGGCGACGCCGTAGACGGTGACCGGCACCTGTGCCCCGGTGAACAGGCGGTGCAGGCGCCAGAAGCCGGCGCGGGCCCCGTATTCGTAGATGGATTCCATGTTCCAATGGCGCAGGCCCGGCCATGGCGCAGCACCCGTGATCTCCGACAGGAAGGCCTCCGAGGCCTTGTCGCCGTGGAGGATGCAGTTCTCGCCGCCTTCCTCGTAGTTGACCACGAATTGCACGGCCACATGGGCGCCACCGGGCCAGGCCGCATCGGGTGGATTGGCTCCGTAACCACGCATGTCGCGCACATAACGCATCGTCGATAGCTCCAGGCTGGCAATTGCGAATGACAGATTATCGAAAGGGGAGGGCTGACATTCCCCTCAAAAAATTTGAAAGTGTTTTTGGGCCGTTTCCCGCCTGCAGCCCTTATGCCGCGCCGTTAAATGGCGCACAATCCGAGGCTGCAAATTCGACGTACCTGAACGGGAGGCGATCAAGTGGGAGCAAAGGCTGAGGCAGCCGGTGGCCGTCTGACGACGCACGTGCTCGATACGGCATCCGGGAGGCCCGCGGCGGGTCTTTCCATCGAGCTGTTTCGCATTGAAGGCGGCAAGCGCACGGCGCTCAAGACCGTCGTGACCAATTCCGACGGACGGTGCGACGCGCCGTTGCTCGCTGGCGAGGAATTCCGCGCCGGCGAATACGAGCTGGTCTTTGCCGCCGGCGATTATCTGCGCGGGCAGGGCGTGGCGCTTTCCGAGCCGGCCTTTCTCGATGTCGTGCCGATCCGTTTCGGCATGGCGGAACAGACGCACTATCACGTGCCCCTGCTGATTTCGCCATATGGTTACTCCACCTATCGGGGGAGCTGAGTGATGGCCGCAGCAATCCGCAACGAACTTCGCTTCATTCTCAACGACCGCGACGTGGTGCTGACCTCGGTCGCGCCCGACATGACCCTGCTGGACTGGCTGCGCCTGTCGCGGAACCTGCGCGGCACCAAGGAAGGCTGCGCCGAGGGCGACTGCGGCGCCTGCACGGTGCTCGTCGGCAAGCGGGTGGGCGACGAGCTCGTCTATGAGGGCGTCAACGCCTGCATCCGCTTCATGGGGTCGCTGGATTGCTGCCATGTCGTCACCGTGGAGCATCTGGCGCCGAACGAGGGCAGGCTGCATCCGGTGCAGCAGGCGATGGTCGATTTCCATGGCTCGCAATGCGGCTTCTGCACGCCGGGCTTCATCATGTCGCTCTACGGCCTGTGGATGAAGTCGCCGACCCCGTCCGATTTCGAGATCGAGAAGGCGCTGCAGGGCAATCTCTGCCGCTGCACCGGCTATGAGGCGATCATCCGCTCCGCCCGCGCCATTTCCAGCTACGGCCGGGTGGCCGAGGACCCGCTGGCGAAGGAGCGCGCGTCGATCGTGGCGCGGCTGGCGGCCCTTGATGACGGCGCACGCGTCGAGATCGGCGAAGGCGGCCAGCGCTTCGTCGTTCCGGCGAGCGTCGACGACCTGGGTGCCGTGCTGGAAGCGGAGCCCAAGGCCACCGTGGTCGCCGGCTCGACCGATGTCGGCCTGTGGGTGACCAAGATGATGCGCAACATCTCGCCGACCGTGTTCATCGGCGGCGTGAAGGAACTGCGCTCCATGTGCGACGAGGATGGCGTCATCACCATCGGCGCCGGCGTCACCTACAGCGAGGCGTTCGATTTCCTGTCGCGGCGCATTCCGGCGCTCGGCGCGCTGATCGCCCGCATCGGTGGCGAGCAGGTGCGCAACATGGGCACCATCGGCGGCAACATCGCCAACGGCTCGCCCATCGGCGACATGCCGCCGGCCCTGATCGCGCTGGGCTCGACGCTGACCCTGTGCAAGGGCACGACGCGGCGCACCATCCCGCTGGAAGAGTTCTTCATCGCCTATGGCAAGCAGGACCGGCAGCCGGGCGAGTTCGTGGAATCCGTCCAGGTGCCGGTGCCGGCTGAAGGCATCCGCTACGCCGTGCACAAGATTTCCAAGCGCCGCGAGGAGGACATCACCGCTACCCTTGGCGCCTTCCATCTGGAACTGGCCGGGGACGGCACGGTCGCTGCGATCCGCATCGCCTATGGCGGCATGGCGGCAACCCCGAAGCGGGCGAGCGCCGTGGAAGCGGCCCTGACCGGCAAGCCGTGGACGGAATCGACGGTGGAGGCCGCGATCCCGGCCTATGAGCAGGATTTCACGCCGCTGACCGATATGCGCGCCACGGCCGAATATCGTATGCTGGCGGCGAAGAACCTTCTGCGCCGTTTCTACCTGGAAACGTCCGGTGCCGAGGCGCCGGTGCTCGTGTCGAGATATGCCGCAGCCTAGCAGCCGGTTGAACGGCGCTTTTGCGGTGAGGAGGCAAGACCCATGACCAAGCACGCACCAAATCTGAAGGCCGAGAAGATCGTCGGCGGCGTCCATTCCACGCAGCGCCACGATTCCGCCCACAAGCACGTCACCGGCACGGCCGTCTATATCGACGACATGGTCGAGCCGGTCGGCACGCTGCATGCCGGCCTCGGCCTCTCCAATGTCGCGCATGGCATCATCAAGTCGGTGGACCTGTCGGCGGTGCGCGCCGCGCCCGGCGTCGTCGACGTGCTCACCTATGAGGACGTTCCCGGCGTCAACGAGATATCGCCTTCCTACATGGATGACGATCCGGTGCTGGCCGAGGGCAAGGTCGAGTTCCACGGCCAGCCGATCTTCTGCGTCATCGCCGAGACGCGCGAGCAGGCCCGCCGTGCCGCCCGGCTGGCAAAGATCGAGTATGAGGAACTGCCTGCGGTCATCGACATCTGGGACCTCGACGTCGCGACCCACAAGCAGGTCACCACGCCGCTGACGCTGAAGCGCGGCGATGCCGCGACGGCGCTCGCCAGCGCGCCGCGCCGCGTCAAGGGCCGCATGCGCCTTGGCGGGCAGGACCACTTCTACCTCGAAGGGCAGGTGTCGCTGGCCATTCCGGGCGAGGACGACGAGATCATCGTCTATTGCTCGACGCAAGGGCCGAGCGAAACCCAGCACATGGTTGCCCATGCGCTCGGCGTGCCGAGCCATGCGGTGACGGTGGAGGTACGCCGCATGGGCGGCGGCTTCGGCGGCAAGGAAACCCAGGCCAACCAGTGCGCGGCGCTGGCCGCCATCGCCGCCAAGAAGCTCAAGCGCGCCGTCAAGCTGCGCCTCGACCGCGACGAGGACATGACCGCCACCGGCAAGCGGCACGACTTCGCCATCGACTACGATGTCGGCTTCGACGACGAGGGCCGCATCCTCGGCATCGACTACACCTTCGCGCTGCGCTCCGGCTTTTCCGCCGACCTTTCCGGCCCGGTGGGCGACCGCGCGCTGTTCCATTGCGACAATGCCTATTTCTTCCCGCATGTGCATGCCAAGTCGGCGCCGCTCTACACCAACACCGTGTCGAACACGGCGTTCCGCGGCTTCGGCGGCCCGCAGGGCATGGTGGGCGCGGAGCGCGTCATCGACGAGGTGGCCTTCGCCGTCGGCAAGGACCCGCTGGAAATCCGCAAGCTCAACTTCTACGACGCGATGGGCGTGAAGGGCGAGCGCAACCTCACCCCCTACCACCAGAAGGTGGAGGACTGCATCATCCAGCGCATCGTGGCCGAGCTGGAGGAAAGCGCCGACTATGCCGGCCGCCGCAAGGCGATTGCCGAGTTCAACGCCACGAGCCCGGTGGTCAAGCGCGGCCTGGCGCTGACGCCGGTGAAATTCGGCATCTCCTTCACCAAGACGGAGTCCAACCAGGCCGGTGCGCTGGTTCATGTCTACACCGACGGTTCGGTGCACATGAACCATGGCGGCACCGAGATGGGGCAGGGCCTGCACCTCAAGGTGGCGCAGGTGGTGGCCGAGGAATTCCAGATCGATCTCGACCGGGTGAAGATCACCGCCACCACCACGGCCAAGGTGCCCAACACCTCGCCCACCGCCGCCTCGTCGGGCGCGGACCTCAACGGCATGGCGGCGCAGGACGCGGCGCGCCAGATCAAGGAGCGGCTGATCGACTTCGCCGCCGAAACCCACCAGATCCCGCGCGAACAGGTGGTGTTCCTGCCCAACCGGGTGCGGGTCGGCAATGAGGAGATCCCCTTCAACGACCTGGTCAAGCAGGCCTACATGAACCGCGTCCAGCTTTCGGCGGCCGGATTCTACAAGACGCCGAAAATCCACTGGGACCGCGCCAAGGGCCGTGGCCACGCCTTCTACTACTACGCCTATGGCGCGGCCTGCTCGGAAGTCTCCGTCGACACGCTGACCGGCGAATATGTGGTCGAGCGCACCGACATCCTGCACGATACCGGCCGTTCGCTGAACAAGGCCATCGACATCGGCCAGGTCGAGGGCGGCTTCATCCAGGGCATGGGCTGGCTGACCACCGAGGAATTGTGGTGGGACGACAAGGGCCGCCTGCGCACGCATGCGCCTTCCACCTACAAGATCCCGCTGGCCTCCGACCGGCCCAAGGTATTCAACGTGGCGCTGACCGACTGGTCCGAGGCCTATGAGCCGACCGTCCACCGCTCCAAGGCGGTGGGCGAGCCGCCGCTGCCGCTCGGCCTGTCCGTGCTCCACGCCTTGTCGGATGCCATCGCCAGCGTCGCGGATCACAAGATCTGCCCGCGCCTCGACGCCCCGGCCACGCCGGAGCGCGTGCTGATGGCGGTGGAGCGGCTAAAGGCACAGGCCGGAAAGTAGCGCAAGCTGCGTTGGGAACCTATCTTATGGGCATGAAAGGTTTGTCGCTTTGCCGGCTTGAGACGTGTTGGGAGGCATGAGATGGCCTCGACCGTTGACGATCTGAAATCCTTCCTTGCCGGCGCCGGCCGTTTCGCGCTGGTCAGCGTGGCCGGCACGAAGGGTTCCACGCCCCGCGAGACCGGGGCATGGATGCTGGTGTCGCCGGCGTCCAGCTATGGCACCATCGGCGGCGGCCAGCTCGAATACATGGCCATCGACAAGGCCCGGCAGGTGCTCGGCAAATCCGGTGACGGCTCGACCATGCTCGACGTGCCGCTCGGGCCGGAGATCGGCCAGTGCTGCGGCGGCCGGGTGGAAGTGGCGATCCGGCCGGGCGATGCCGCCCTGGCGGCTGCTCTTGTCGGCGCGGCCGAGCGGGAGGAGATGATGCTGCCGCATCTCTACATTTTCGGAGGAGGCCATGTCGGCAAGGCGCTGGCGGCTTCCGTCGCCCTGCTGCCCGTCCATGCCGTGGTGGTCGAGACGCGGGAGAACGAGCTGGAAGGCGTGGCGCCAGGCGTCGAGACGCTGCTGACGCCGGTTCCGGAAGAGGCGGTGCGCGCGGCGCCCGCCGGCTCCGCCTTCGCCGTGCTGACCCACGATCACGCGCTGGACTTCCTCATCGTTGCCGAGGCGCTGAAGCGCGGCGATGCCGCCTATGTCGGCATGATCGGCTCGAAAACCAAGAAGGCCACTTTCCGGAGCTGGTTCCTGAAGACGGCCGGCGGCACGGCAGCGGAATTCGCCCGGCTGGTTTCCCCCATCGGCGGCGAGGCGGTGAAGGACAAGCGACCGCCGGTGATCGCGGCGCTGGCCGCCGCCGAGATGATGTCGGCGCTGGCTTCGCATGCGGGGCCGGGCGTTTCCGAAACGCGCGCGGCGCGGAAAATTTCCTCGAAACAATGAGTTGAGTGATTCCGCGGTTCAAGAACGCGGAAACACTCTAACGGTGAGGGCTTATTCCTTTTCCTGGATGTGGGATTCCAGGAACCACAGGAACTTGTCGAGCGAACGCGAATAGCCGGTGAAGATGTCGGCCGTGTCGGCATCGCCCGCCTCGTCGGTCTCGTCGATGGCGTCGCGCGCGCCCTTGGCGGCGGCCGCATAGGCATCGATCAGCGCGGCGAGATGGTCCTTCGTCTTGTGGATATCGGTCGGATAGGGCTTGAGGGTGCTGTCCCGGGCGACGACCTGCGAGGTGCCGAGCGCGGTGCCGCCGAGCTGGGCCGCCCGTTCCGCGATCGTGTCGACATGGCCGTCGAGTTCGGTGCGGAAAGTGTCGAGCATCTCGTGGATGGCAATGAATTGCGGACCCTTCACGTTCCAGTGCGCCTGCTTGGTGATCAGTGCCAGGTCGATGGCGTCTGCCAGCCGCGCGTTCAGCACTTCGATGGACGACGCGCGCGTGTTGGACTTCAGGTCGTTACGGGTCTGGATCGTTGCCATGGGGAAACTCCATTCGATGGTTGGACGAGCGGCGCGGCAGGAACCGTGCCCCTCGTTCGACAATGTGCGCCTGCAAGATGGGTTCCTCAAGCACCCTGCGGCTATTTGGCCGACAGCGCCTCGCGGATCAGCCGCTGGCACCGCTCCGCCATGAAGTCGAGCAGCAGGCGCACCTTGGGGTCCTGCAGCTTCTTGTGCGGATAGACGGCGGCAAGCTGGACGGGCGTCGGCGGCGTCTGTTGCAGGATCACGCGCAGGCGCCCGTCGCGCAGATAGGGCTCGACCTCGAAGCGTGGCTTGTTGACGATGCCGCGCCCGGCCAGTGCCCAGCCGGTCAGCACATCGCCGTCATCGCTGTCATAGGGGCCGCGGAACTCGAATTTCTGCGGGCCGGTTGGCGTCTGCAAGATCCAGTAGAACTCGCGGGAACCCGGATAGCGCAGCATCAGGCAGTCGTGCTTCTTCTCGATCAGTTCATGCACATCGGCCGGCTCGCCGCGCCGTTCGATATATTCGGGCGAGGCCACCAGCACCCGCTCGCATTCGAGGATGCCGCGCATCCTGAGCGACGAATCCTCGATCACCCCCAGCCGGAACGCCACGTCGATGCCCTCTTTCAGGATATCGACATTGTGGTCGGAAAGCCGCAGCCGAACCTCGATATCGGGATATCTGTCGTGGAATTCGGGGATGCCGGAGGCAACCAGCCGTCGTCCCAGGCCCAGCGGGGCGGTGACGCGGATGGTGCCGCGCGGCTGGCCGGACAGGGTCGCGACCGAGGCTTCGGCTTCCGCCACCGCCTCCAGGATCTGTTTGGCGCCGGTGTAGAACACGGTGCCGTGCTCGGTCGGCATGAGCTGGCGCGTCGTGCGGTTGAACAGCCGCACGCCAAGGTGCTTCTCCAGTTCCTTGATGCGGTTGGAGGCGACGGCGGGGGAAATGCGCATGTCCCGGCCGGCCGCGGACAAATTCCCCAGTTCGACGACCCGAACGAAGACGGCAATATTGTCGAGATAGGCCATGCGATTCCGTGGCTGTATGTGGCTGCGTCGAAGGACAATAGTATTTTCCAAATTTTTTTGAAAGTCATCGGGCCAATGGCCTCTTTTCGTTTGGGAACGAGTCCGTAAAGTCGTTTTCTGCCGACAAGGGGTGGAGCATGCTGGATTTTGCGATTTTCTGGGATTGGTTGTCGTTCGGGGTGCGTTGGCTGCATGTCATCACCGCCATCGCCTGGATTGGTTCGTCGTTCTATTTCGTCGCGCTCGACCTGGGGCTGCGCCAGCGCCCCGGGCTGCCGGCCGGCGCCTTTGGCGAGGAGTGGCAGGTCCACGGCGGCGGTTTCTACCACATCCAGAAATATCTGGTGGCGCCGGAGGCGATGCCGGAACACCTGACCTGGTTCAAGTGGGAAAGCTACGCCACCTGGCTGTCGGGCTTCGCGCTTCTGTGCATTGTCTACTATGCCGGCGCCGACCTCTTCCTCATCGATCCCAGCGTTCTGGACGTCTCGGTGCCGGTCGGCATCGGCATTTCGCTGGCCACCATCGGCGTGGGCTGGCTGTTCTACGACACGCTGTGCAAGCTCTTCCTCGGCAAGAGCGACACCGGCCTGATGATCTTCCTCTATGTCATCTTGGTGTTCATCGCCTGGGGACTGACGCATCTGTTCACCGGCCGCGCCGCCTTCCTGCATCTTGGCGCCATCACCGCCACGATCATGTCGGCCAACGTCTTCATGGTCATCATTCCGAACCAGAAGGTGGTCGTCGCCGACCTCATCGCCGGCCGCAAGCCGGACCCGAAATACGGCAAGATCGCCAAGCAGCGCTCGGTGCACAACAACTACCTGACGCTGCCCGTGCTGTTCCTGATGCTGTCGAACCACTATCCGCTGGCGTTCGGTACCCAGTACAACTGGATCATCGCCTCGCTGGTGTTCCTCATCGGCGTGCTGATCCGCCACTATTTCAACACCGGCCACGCCCGCAAGGGCAACCCGACCTGGACCTGGCTGGTCGCCGCCATCCTGTTCGTCATCATCATCTGGCTGTCGACCGTGCCGAAGGTGCTGACCGGCGAGTCGAAGGCGGCTTCCGCCACCGGCGAGGTCTACATCGCCTCGACCCATTTCCCGGCGGTGCGCGACACGGTGATGGGGCGTTGCGCCATGTGCCATGCATCGGAGCCGTTCTATGACGGCATCTACCACGCCCCCAAGGGCGTGGTTCTCGATACCGACGAGGCCATCGCCTCCCATGCCCGCGAGATCTACCTGCAGGCCGGCAAGAGCCATGCCATGCCGCCCGCCAACGTGACCCAGATGACCGAAGAGGAGCGGGCGCTGCTCACCGCCTGGTTCGAGGACAAGCGCCAATAACCGCACTTCCGGCGGCAGGCACTTCCGACAGCCGCAGCCGCTACGCCCGTGCGCCGGACGATCGCCGGCAAGAGACTGCGAGGACCGATACCATGACCGATACCCTGCTGCGTGGACGCACGCTTTCCTTCGTGCGCTGGCCTGAGGCGATCGACGACCAGGGCGCGTGGAGCTACGAGGAAGACGGCGGCCTGCTTCTCAGGGGCGGCAAGATCGTCGCCGCCGGCGCCTATGCGGATGTCGAAAGGCAGGCCGGCGAGGGTGTGGCGAAGGTCGACCACCGGCCGCATCTTCTGGTTCCCGGCTTCATCGACGCGCACGCCCATTTCCCGCAGATGCAGATCATCGCCTCCTATGGCGCGGAACTGCTGGAATGGCTGAACACCTACACCTTCCCGGAAGAAACCAGGTTCCTCAACGCCCAGCACGGCCGCCGCATCGCGCGCCTGTTCCTCGACGAGATGATCCGCAACGGCACCACCACGGTCGCCGCCTATTGCTCGGTGCACAAGGAATCGGCGGAAGCCTTCTTCGCCGAATCGCATGACCGGAACATGCTCAACATCGCCGGCAAGGTGATGATGGACCGCAACGCGCCGGGTGAACTCACCGACACGCCGCAGTCCGGCTATGACGACACCAAGGCGCTGATTGCCGAATGGCACGGCAAGGGCCGCCAGCACTACGCCATCACGCCGCGCTTCGCCATCACCTCTACGCCGGAGCAGATGGAGATGGCGGGCGCGCTGGCGAAGGAGTTTCCCGAGCTGCACATCCAGACGCACCTGTCGGAGAACCATGACGAGATCGCCTTCACCCGCGAACTCTATCCGCAGGCCGAAGACTATGCCGGCGTCTACGAACATTATGGGCTGCTCGGGCCGCGCACCCTGCTTGGCCACTCGATCCACCTTGCCGAGCGCGAGGCCGATATTATTTCGGAAACCGGTTCGGTCGCTGTATTCTGCCCGACGTCCAACCTGTTCCTCGGTTCCGGCCTGTTCGACTATCAGCGCTTCCGCCGCCGCGAGAAGCCCCTGCGCATCGCGGCCGCGACCGATGTCGGCGGCGGCACCAACTATTCCATGCTGCGCACCATGGACGAGGGTTACAAGGTGATCGCCCTGCAGGGCGAGAAGCTGAACCCGTTCCAGTCCTTCTGGCAGATCACGCGCGGCAATGCCGAGGCGCTGTCCATCGCCGACCGGGTCGGCACGCTGGAAGCCGGCACCGAGGCCGACATCATCGTGCTGGACAGCCGCGCCACTCCGGTCATGGAACTGCGCATGGAGACCGTGAAGTCCCTGGCCGAGGAGCTGTTCCTATTGCAGACGCTGGGCGACGACCGCGCCGTGCGCGAGGTCTATGTCGCCGGCAAGCCTTCCAAGAGCATCGTCGCCGCCTGAGGCCGCCGCCCCTTGACTGTACAAGGCAAGCTGTCCAAAGGGTGCCCATGCCCTCAAACAGGCCGTGCCCTCAAACAGGCCAGTGTCCTCAAACAGGAAGGAACGCATGACCCTCGCGCCCAAGGCTTTCCTGACCTCCATTTTCGAAGCGGCAGTCGCTGCGGCGGACCCGGAACGGACGATCCGCGATCATCTGCCGGAACGGCCCAAGGGGCGCACCATCGTCATCGGCGCCGGCAAGGGCGCGGCGCAGATGGCGGCCGCCTTCGAGAAGGTCTGGGACGGTCCCATCGAGGGTCTTGTCGTCACCCGCTACGGCTACGGCGCGCCGACCAAGCGCATCGAGGTGATCGAGGCGGCCCATCCAGTGCCGGACAAGGCCGGGCTGGAGGCCGGGCAGCGCCTCTTGCGGCAGGTGGAGGGGCTCGGCGAGGACGATCTCGTGGTGGCGCTGGTTTGCGGCGGCGGCTCGGCGCTGCTGCCGGCCCCCGCCGGTTCGCTGACGCTGGAGGACGAAATCGCCGTCAACGAGGCGCTTCTGGCCTCGGGCGCGCCGATCTCCGTCATGAACGCCATCCGCAAGCATGTCTCGGCCATCAAGGGCGGGCGGCTCGCGGCGGCGGCTCATCCGGCCCGCGTGGTGTCGCTGATCGTCTCCGACATTCCGGGCGACAATCCGGCGCTGGTGGCGTCCGGCCCCACGGTGCCTGACGCGGCCAGCCGCGCCGATGCGCTGAAGGCCATCGAGGCTTACGGCATCGAGCTGCCGGAGCGTGTGATTGCGCATCTCAACTCGCCGGAAGCCGACGCGCCGCGCCCCGACGATAAGCGCTTCGCCCGCAACGAGGTGAAGCTGATCGCTTCGGCCGCCGTTTCGCTGGAGGCGGCCGCCGCGGAGGCGAAGCGGCTGGGCATCGAGGCCGTCATCCTGTCCGATTCCATCGAGGGCGAGGCGCGCGAGGTGGGTTCGGTCCACGCGGCCATCGCCCGCGAGATCGCCACCCGCAACCGGCCCTTCCAAAAACCGGTGCTGCTGCTGTCTGGCGGCGAAACCACGGTGACCTTGCGCGCCAAGGGCAAGGGCGGCCGCAACACCGAGTTCCTGCTTTCCTTCGCGCTCGGCATCGACGGCTTCGACGGCATCCATGCGCTGGCCGCCGACACCGACGGCATCGACGGTTCCGAGGACAATGCCGGCGCCTTCTGCGATGGCGAAACGGTGCGCCGCATGCGGGCCGCCGGCGTCGATGCGCGCGCCCTGCTGGCCGCCAACAATGCCTGGACGGCGTTCGATGCGGTGGACGATCTGTTCGTGCCCGGCCCGACCGGCACCAATGTCAACGACCTGCGCGCCATATTGGTGCGTTGAATTTCAGGTTTTGCCGGAAATAGCCCCTCTCCCTCTCCCCGCAAGCGGGGAGAGGGTCCCGGCAGGGGGATGAGGGCAATTTTGCCGGAGTATGAATTGCCCCAACCAATTCAGTAAGCGGATGCTTACATAATTCGCCTCACACCTCGTGCAAATAGAGGTGGTAGTCGAGTTCGCTCACCGTGCGCGCCACACGGAAATACTCGGCCTGCTTGATGGCGGTGAAGGTGTTGTGCAGGTCCGGCCCCAGCGCCCCGCGTAAAAACTCCGAAGCCTTCGCCGCGTCGATTGCGGCGCGCCAGTCGGTCGGCATGGTGCTGTCGCCACTGTCGGCCTCATAGCCGTTGCCGGTCGTCTCGGGGCCGGGGTCGAGCTGTTCCTCGATGCCCTTGGCAATGCCGGCCAGCACCGTTGCGGCGACCAGATAGGGATTGGCATCGACGCCGGAAGGCCGGTGTTCGATGCGGCGGTTCCGCGCATCCCCCGCCGGCACCCGCAAGGCTACCGAGCGATTGTTGACGCCCCATGTCGGCGCCACCGGCGCATAGGATTGCGAGACGAAGCGCCGCCAGGAATTGGCGTGCGGCGCGAACACAAGCATGGATTCGGCCATGGTGACGGCAAGCCCGCCCAGCGCATGAAGCAATAGCGGCGACCATGTCTCGCCGGGCTTTTCGGTGAAGGCGTTCTGCTCGTCGCGGTCGAGCAGCGAAACGTGGAGATGCATGCCCGAGCCGGCATATTGCTCGATGGGCTTGGCCATGAAGCAGGCGGTGACGCCATGGCGGCGCGCCTGCGCCCGCACGATGCGCTTCAGCATCACCAGGTCGTCGGCGGCGCGGAGCACGTCCTTGCGGTAGTTGAGCGTAAGCTCGTACTGACCGGGCGCATATTCCGAGATCACCGTCTCGGCGGGAATGCCCTGTTCCCTTGCGGTCGCATAGATGTCCGAAAACAGCGGCTCCATGCCGTGCAGATGGTCGACGGAATAGACCTCCGTCTTGGCCGAGCGGCGGCCGTCCAGCACCGCGCCGGCCGGCTGCACCTTGCCCTCGGCGTCGCGTTCATTGGCGAGGAGAAAGAATTCCAGCTCGAAGGCGCCGGCCGGATGCAGGCCCTTCTCGGCCAGCTTCGCCACCTGCCGCGCCAGCGCGTGGCGCGGGTCCGAGCTCATCGGCGCGCCGTCGAGATGATGCATGGCCATCAGCACCTGTCCGCGCGCCGGACTGGTGCCGTAGAGCGGCACCAGCGTGCCGGGGAGAGGCCATGCGCGCAGGTCGCCGTCGCCCGAATCCCAGATCAGCCCGGTTTCGTGCACGTCCTCGCCGGTGATGTCGAGGCCGAGGATCGAGATCGGCATGTGCCGGCCGCTTTTGTAGAGACCCATCAGCTCATGCCGGCGGATGATCTTGCCGCGCCCGACGCCGTTGGCGTCGGTCAGCACGATGTCGAAGGCTTCGACCTCCGGATGGGCGTCGAGAAAGGCCTGGGCTTCGCCGGGCGTCGAGCCCGAAGGGGAGGTCATGGTGGGTGGTCTCCAGAAGGAATGCCGTCTGACCGCAAGGGGTAATCGACGGCTGGAAGATGATCAATCGCTGAGCCGACTCACGACGTCGGCGAAGGCCGTGATCAGCCGGTTCACCTGCGCGGGCCGCGTGGCGGGGGAAATCAGCATCATGTTGTGGAAGGGCGCGATCAGCACGCCGCGGTTGACGAGCGCGACATGCAAGGCGGCTTCCAGTCCCGGCGCGTGGGCGGCTTCCGCCTCGCCGCCGTTCCTCAGCGGTCCGGACGCACAGATGAACTCGACGCGCGCGCCGACCCGTGCGACATGCCAGGGCAGGCCGAAACGGTCGATGACGGCTGTAAGGCCCGCATCGAGACGGCGCGCCAGATGCTCCATATGCGCGTAATTCTCAGCCGTCATCACCTCTTCGAGCGTGGCGCGCATGGCCGCGAATTGCAGCGGATTGGCCGACAGCGTGGTGCCCATGCCGGAATAGCCGGGCTCATGGGTGCGCCGGTAATCGGCGTAACGCGAGGCAACGTCCTCGCTCATCCCCCACACGCTGGCGGGCACGCCGCCGGCCACAGGCTTGCCGAGCACGAACAGGTCCGGTTCGAGCCCATGGGCGCGCGTGTAGCCGCCGGGGCCGGTCGAAATGGTATGCGTCTCGTCGATCAGAAGCAGCGTGCCGGCATCGCGGGTCAGGCGGCGCAGGGCGTCGTGGAAGCCCGGATCGGGCAGCACCATGCAGGAGTTGGTCAGCACCGGCTCGGTGATGACGCAGGCGACGTCCCTGTCGGCAAGGGCTGCCTCAAGGGCAGGAATGTCATTGAACTCCACGATCTTCGTCGCCCGCGTCAGGTCGCGGAACTCCCCGGCCAGCCCCGGCCGGTTGATCGGCTTGCCGCCCTTCAGCCGCACCATGGTCTCGTCCACCGCGCCATGATAGCAGCCGTTGAAGACGAGGATCTTTTTGCGGCCCGTGACGGCGCGCGCGACGCGCAGTGCGAAACGGTTGGCATCCGTGGCCGTGGTGGCGATCTGCCAGAAGGGCAGGCCGAATTTCTCCTGCAACAGCGGGCCGACGGCCAGCGCGTCTTCGGAAGGCAGCATGTAGGTGAGGCCGCGTCCGGCCTGCCTGCGTATGGCGCGCGCCACCGGCGGCGGCGAGTGGCCGAACATGGAGCCGGTGTCGCCGAGGCAGAAATCGTCCAGCCGGTTGCCGTCGACATCGGTGATGGTGGCGCCGCGCGCCTGGTCGACCAGGATGGGGAACGGTGTCGGCCAGTCCTTCATCCAGTGCATGGGCACGCCGTCGAGGAAGCCGGCAATGCCGTTGTCCAGCCTGGCGGCAGTCTTCGGCCGGGCCTTGCGGAATACTTCCGCTTCCCCCTCGCGCAGCGCCTCTATGCGTTCCTGCCCTATCCCGCCCTGCGCCTGTCCGCTGCCCGCCATGTCCTGCCCGTCATGAACAACCGGAGCCACTATAGAGGGGCGTTTTCGCGCGGCAACCGGCCGGACGGGGAATCTGCGTTGGCTCAGGCCGGGCTTGACCGGTCGACCTCGATGGCGATCATGCGCCGTTTCGGGAGCAGGTCGCGATGCGTGCAGTCATCTTGTTGATATCCGCGGTCCTGACGGCAGGGCCGGCAGCCGCTTCAGGCGGATTTTCGTGCAGCGCCGAAGACGAAGCCGTGTCGATCGAAGTGAATGGCGGCGTCACGCACGGCATGGGCAGCCCGGTGTTCAGCCTCCAGGGCGAAATCGGCATCCGCGACGATGCCGTGGCCGAGGACCTGCGCAACACAGGCTTCGAGCGCGCGCATCTGGCGCAATACTGGCTGGACGGTTCGGAACTGCGGCTGGTGCTCTATCGCGAACGCGAGGGCGACAAGCCGCATGGCTACGCCGAGCTTACGGTGAAAGCCGTGTCGGAGGGCGGGGCCTTTGCCGGGGACTACACGCTCGAAATGTTCGACATGACCGGGGCGACTTCCGGCGAGGGCAGGACGAAAACCTTCGACGGCAAGATTTCCTGTTCCGTGGAATAGGCGCGGCTCTTCCGGGCGGTTCAGCCAGGGCCACCGCAAGGGGCAAAGTCAATCGCGGGCGTGCGGCATCGCACCCCATCCCTGACCCCTCCTCACAAGGGGAGGGGGATTCCGCAATGTTGGAATCCGGCATCGAATGCCGAAGACTGGGACGGCAACGCCGGGGAAATCGTCCCCCTCCTCTTTGTGGGGGGGTCAGGGGTGGTGGTAATCCAGTCCGCCGCCGCCCATTCAGCCGGCGATGTCGATGACGCCGCAGTCGCCCGCCGCACTGCCGAAGACAATGCGGCGCTCCTCGCTGTCCCATGCCATGGCGGTGATGGCGCCCTTGCCGGGGCGGCGCAGCAGCACCTCCTTGGCATCGGCGAAGCGGGCGGCCAGCACCATGCCGTCATCGTAGCCGATGGCCACGACATCTTCGCTCGGATGGCAGGCGACGCAGGTCACCATGGAATTGCCGCGCGTGCCGAGTTCCAGCGGCGCCTTGCCCATCGGCCCATCCTTGCCCTGGAAGGGCCAGACGATGGCCGCCGGCGCACCCGAACTGGCCAGCCAACGGCCCTTGGGAGACCATGAAAGGCTTTTCACCTTGGCCGGATAGCCGGTCATGCGCATGTGCTTGCCGTCGGCCAGCTTCCAGCCGTGCAGGGCGTTTTCCTGCATGGTGGTGACAAGGAAATTGCCGTCCGGCGAGAAGGTGATGCCGGTATGGGCGCCCGCCCATTCCAGCTCGACAGGCTTGCCCTCGGCGGCGGCGAAATGCAGCGTCGCGCCGTTGTAGCGGGCGACGCCGATGCGCATGCCCTTCGGCGCGAAAGCGATGCCTTCGACCGAGCGCGGATGGGTGAACTCCTTCACCTTGCCGTCGGCGAAGCGCACATAGGCGGTGCGACCGGTTGCGTAGGCGATGGCGCCTTGCGGGCCTGCCGAAACGCTGGTGATCCATTTGCGGCCGGCCTCGGCCAGTGGCTCGACGGCGCCGCCCGCCTTGACGGCGAACACCTTGCCGTCCTCGCCCCCGGTGACGAGGCGGTCGTCGGCGCTGTCGTAAAAGGCGCACAGCAGCCCGTCATTGGCCTGTTCGGTTTTGTGGCCGTGGTCCAGCCGGTGGATGGAGCCGTCGGCGAGCGCGAAATGCGGCACATCGCCGAGAAAGACAGCGGCCACGCAATGGCCTTCGAGATCGAGCGGGGCGACTGTGGGCATGGGATTATCTGCTTGCCTGCTTCATGGCTGAAGATTGCGATGCCTGTCCGTCGCGGGGCGGAACCGGTCATCGGCCCCGGACCGCAGATGGCGGCAAATCGCGTCGGCAGCTTGATCGGCGGAAAGCCGCGTCACGTCAAGCACCAACAGGTCCGGCACGTCGGGCTTCTGGATGCTGTCGGCCGTCAGGAATGAGCGAAGGACAGCCGGATCGGCCAGCTTGCGGCCCGCCCGGTCCGGGCTGCGCAGCCTGCGGGCGTTCTCCTCGAAATCGGCTTCGAGCACGACGGGCACCAGCGGTGCATTGCGTGCTATGGCCAGATCGACGACATGGTTCCATGCCTGCCGTTCGCGCGCATCGTTGGCGCAAAGGGCATTCGTGATCACCAAGGTGTCTGCGTGCGGCCTGTCCTTCAGTGCTTCGTAGGCGGCGTGGCGCACCTTTTCATAGAGCGGCCATCGGCCGGGATCGGCAAGCCCGGTGCAGCGTATGGCGACGTCGTGCAGCAGATGGTTGTCGATCAGCCGCGCGCCGAGCCTGTCTGCCAGCGCGCGCCCGACCGTCAGCTTGCCAACGCCCGGCCAGCCGTTCAGGTGGACGATCAGGCCGCCTGGCACGCCTCGAAGCTCTTCTTCAGCCGTTCGGCATCGAGCTGGCGGCCGATGAACACCAGCCGGCTCTCGTGCTTTTCGCCGTCCTTCCAGGCGCGCTGGTGGTCGCCCTCGATGATCATGTGCACGCCCTGGATGACATAGCGCTCCGGATCGTCCTTGAAGGCGACGATGCCCTTGAGGCGCAGGATATTCGGACCTTCGATCTGCGTGATCTTCTCGATCCACGGGAAGAACTTCTTCGGGTCCATCTCGCCGCCGCGCAGCGATACGGACTGCACCGTCACGTCGTGGATCGGCGAGACGTGGTCATGCCCGTGGTGGCCATGATGATGATCGTGCCCATCGTGATCATGCCCATCGTGATCATGATGGTGGTGATGATCGTGATCGCAGTCGGGACCGCAGACATGGTCATGGTCGTGATCATGCGCCTCAAGGAAATGCGGATCGTTCTCCAGAGCCCGCGTGAGGTCGAAGGCGCCGCGGTCCAGCACCTCGGCCAGATCGACGCCGGAACGCTGGGTGCGGTGGATCTTCGCCGCCGGGTTGATGGCGCGCACCGTGGCTTCCACCGCGCGCAGCTCGTCCTCGCTGACGAGATCGGTCTTGTTGAGCACGATCACGTCGGCGAAGGCGATCTGGTCCTCGGCCTCCTTCGAGTCTTTGAGGCGAAGCGGCAGGTGCTTGGCGTCGACCAGCGCCACCACGGCGTCCAGCTTGGTCTTGGAGCGCACGTCGTCGTCCATGAAGAAGGTCTGCGCCACCGGCGCGGGGTCGGCGAGGCCGGTCGTCTCGACCACGATGGCGTCGAAGCGGCCGGGGCGGCGCATCAGGCCCTCGACCACGCGGATCAGGTCGCCGCGCACCGTGCAGCACACGCAGCCATTGTTCATCTCGTAGATTTCCTCGTCGGATTCCACGATGAGGTCGTTATCGATGCCGATCTCGCCGAATTCGTTGACGATGACCGCGTAGCGCTTGCCGTGGTTCTCCGACAGGATGCGGTTGAGCAGGGTGGTCTTGCCGGAACCGAGATAGCCGGTCAGCACGGTGACGGGGATTTGCGCCGCGGTTTCGCTCGCCCCGGTTTCACTTGTTCGTGTATCGCTCATCTGGGTGTCGCTCATGGGGCCCTCGGAAATGAAATGTGGGTTCCATATAGGATGTGCCGGCCCCGATTGCACGGGGCAAAGCGCAACCTGCCCGGCCTGCCGGCTCGATCTGTCGCAAGGTGAAGATCATTTGTCATCTAACTGAAATAAACATCTGCCATTAGCCGTCATGCGCGCAGCGAAACTTGCCGGCAAAGCTGTTTTGGGCGCGGGTTTTTGGAACCCCGATTGCCAACCGTCCCATGCCGGGCCATGGTTGCGATGCGGGTGCGGTCGAGAGGACGATCATGGCCAAGGCTGACAGAACGGCAACGATGAACCGGCTGCATTCGGCCGCGCGGCTGGCGCGGACCGCGCTTGCGGCGCGTCTGCTGGCACACGGCTTCTATGCAGGGCAGGACCAGATCATGCTGGCGCTGGACCGTGACGACGGGCAGACGCCCGGCGCACTGGCCGACCGGCTGGGCGTTCGCCCGCCCACCATCACCAAGACCATCAACCGCCTGCAGGCGCAGGGTTTCCTGGAAAAGCGGAACTCGAATTCCGATGCCAGGCAGGCTCACATCTTCCTTACCGATGCCGGCCGCGAGATGATCGTGGCCATCGAGAAATCGGTGAAGAAGACCGAGAAGCAGGCGCTCAAGGGCCTCGACAAGAAGGAGCAGAAGACGCTGGCCAAGCTTCTCGCCCGCATCGAGGCCAACCTGTCGAACGAAGAACTCGTCTTCATCGACGACGAGGCTGAGCCGGAGGCGGACGCCAAGCCGGATGCGAAGAGCGCCGCCAAGGCGGAGGCCGACGCGGACGCCTGAGCCCGAAGCCGGCCAAGCGGGGAACCGCGGCCGCAGGGCTGAATGGTGAGGCCAAGGGCCTGTTTCACGACAGGCCAGGCGCTTTTGGGCTTGCAGCACCGCGCCGGCTGGCCCAAAGCTCGGACAGCGGATCAGCTTTCCAGTCTCGGTGTGGTTATTTCCAGTCGTCAAGAAGACATTGCGGCGCCCGTCTCGGCCATTTTCTACATGGTCGCGGCCTATTTCCTGTTCAGCTTTCTCGACACGTCGATCAAATATCTGGCGGTGGCCGGTATCGCGCCCCTGTTCATCGCCTGGACCCGCTTCGCCGGCCATGCGGTGCTCGTGCCCGCCCTGTTCAGGGGCTGGCGCGATCCTGCCCGTTTTCGCGCTGTCAGCCCGATGGCCCATATCGTGCGCGGCGCCTTCCTGTGCGGCTCGACCATCTTCAACATATTGGCGTTGCGTTACCTGCAACTGGCGGAAACGACCTCGATCTATTTCTTCGGGCCGATGGTGATCACCGCGCTGGCCGGGCCGCTGCTCGGCGAATGGGCGGGCTGGCGGCGCTGGCTGGCCATCCTGACAGGCTTCGTCGGCGTCCTCGTCATCACGCGTCCGGGCGTCGGCGTGTTCGGCATCGGCCACGTGTTCGCGCTGTGCTCGATGCTGTCGAACTCGATCTACGTCATCATGACCCGGCGCATGTCGACCTCGGAAACGCCCGAGAGCCTGATCTTCTATTCGGCGCTGGCGCCGATGATCCTGCTGACGCCGACGCTGTGGTTCACCGAATGGCCGTCCATCGGTCCGTTTCACTGGCTGGTGCTGTTGCTGCTCGGCCTGTTCGGCGGGCTCGGCCATTGGTGCCTGATCCAGGCCTACCGGCAGGCGACCGCCACCGCGCTCGCCCCTTATCCCTACATGCAGATGGTATGGATGATCGCCTTCGGCTGGCTGGTCTTCGACCAGTTCCCCGACAACTGGACCCTCGCGGGCGCCGGCATCATCGTGGCCAGCGGCCTCTATATCCTGCATCGCGAGCACCGGCTGCGGGTGAAGAACCGGGCCGCCCCAGACGCCGAAACCGAGGCCGTGGCGAAAAAGCTTTGACTCGGGCTGCCGCGATGGCATAAGCCGCATTTAAAAAATTTAAATGTGACGCGGGGAGCACTAGCTCTGGCTCAGAAGGTCAAGCTTTCCACGATCGCCGACGCACTTGGCGTGTCGACGGCAACGGTGTCGCTGGCGTTGCGCGACAGCCCGCTGGTGGCCGGCTCTACCCGCGAGCGCATCAAGGAACACGCGCGCGAGATCGGCTATATCTACAATCGCCGCGCCGCTTCGCTGCGCACCCAGCGCTCCGGCATCGTCGGCGTCGTGGTGCACGACATCATGAACCCGTTCTATGCCGAGATCCTGCGCTCCATCGAGCATGAGCTGGACCGCTCGCGCCAGACCTTCCTGCTGTCCAACCATTACGACAAACTCGACAAGCAGCGCATCTTCATCGACACGCTGCTGCAACTGGGGGCCGATGGCGTCATCATGTCGCCGGCCATCGACACGCCGGCCGGCGACATCCGCATGGCCGAGGACAACGGGCTGCCGGCGGTGCTGATCGCCCGCGACGTCGAGGGCGCGCATGTGCCGGTGTTTCGCGGCGACGACGCCTATGGCACGGCGCTCGCCACCAATCACCTGATCTCGCTCGGCCACAAGCGCATCGCCATGGTCGGCGGCACCGACCAGACCTCGACCGGCCGCGACCGCTACCAGGGCTATCTGCGCGCCATGCGCGAGGCGGGGCTGGAAGTGCGCCCGTCATGGCGCATCGCAGGGCCGCGCACCAAGCAGGGCGGCTTCGAGGCGGCCAACCAGTTGCTGGCCCTCAAGGACAAGCCGACCGCCGCCTGCTGCTGGAACGACCTCGTCGCCATCGGCCTGATGAACGGCATCGCCCGCGCCGGGCTGACGCCGGGCATCGACATTTCGGTGACCGGCTATGACGATCTGGAGGAGGCGGCGATCGCCACGCCCGCCCTCACCACCGTCTGGAACGGCCAGCGCGAGGTCGGAAGGCGCGCCGCCAGCGCGCTGCTCGACAAACTCAACGGTCAGGCCGTCGGCCAGACCCAGGAACTCATCAAGCCGGAACTGCATGTGCGCCAGTCCACCGGCCGCCCCGTGGAGCGTTGAATTCATGCCTGCATCGACCGAGCCCGCAACGATCCTCGTCTCGGGAAAGGTGCACGACCACGTCGTCGCGCGCATCGATGAAGCCTTCCGGCTGATCCATATCGAGCGCCCGGACCCGTCGCTGCTGTCGCCGCAGGACATTGCGGCCGTGCGCGGCATTTCGGCCTTCGGCGGCATCGATGCCGCTTTCATCGACACCTTCCCCAATCTGGAGATCATCGCCAATTTCGGCGTCGGCTATGATTCGGTGGATGCCGCCCATGCCGGCGCCAAGGGCATCATGGTCACCAACACGCCGGATGTGCTGACCGAGGAGGTCGCCGATCTGACGGTCGCGCTGCTGCTCGCGACCCTGCGGGAAGTGCCGAAGGCCGAAGCGTGGCTGCGGCAGGGCAAATGGGTGAGCGAAGGCAACTATCGGTTCAGCCCGCTCAGCCTGCGTGGGCGGCACATCGGCATTTTCGGCCTCGGCCGCATCGGCCTTGCGGTGGCGAAGCGGCTGGAAGCCTTCGGCGTTTCAATCGCCTATCACAATCGCCGGCCGGCTGAGGGCGTCGCCTACAGCTATCATCCGACGCTCAAGGGGCTTGCCGCGGCTGTCGATACGCTGATCTGCATCGCGCCCGGCGGCGCGGCCACCGAAAAGGCGATCAACGCCGAGATACTGGCGGCGCTCGGGCCGGAAGGCGTTCTGATCAACACCGGCCGCGGCAGCACCGTCGACGAGGCGGCGCTGGCGGCCGCTCTTCGTGACGGCACCATCGCGGCCGCGGGCCTCGACGTGTTCGCCGACGAACCCAACGCGCCGCAGGCTCTGCTGGATGCTCCCAACACCGTGCTTCTGCCGCACGTGGCCTCGGCGTCCGTGGCAACGCGCCGGGCCATGGCGGACCTGTGCGTGGACAATCTGGTCTCGTGGTTCGGCGCGCGCCGGGCGCTGACCCCGGTGCCGGAAACCGCGCATGTGAAGGCGAAATAGGGCGCGCTACTCCGCAGCAGCCCGTGCAGCCAGCTTGGCGGCCGCGTGCTGGCGCACGGCATCGCCGAACGCCTTGAACACCTTCTGCGACACGCTGTCCGATTTCACCCAGTATTCGGGATGCCATTGCACGCCGACGGCAAAGGCCCGCGCACCCTTCACCGAAACGGCTTCCACCGTCCCGTCCTCGGCCACGGCCTCGACCTCGAGCTTCGAACCCAGCCGTTCGACTGCCTGACGGTGCACCGAGTTGACGTCGATGTCGCCGGCGCCGAACACGTTTGCGAGGCAGGTGCCGGGCTTGATCCTGACCTTCTGGCGAATGGCGAAGCGCTCGTCCTGATCCTCGCTCACCGGCGCGCGGTGGTCGAGAATGCCGTCGCGCTCCTGGATTTCGGTGGCCAGCGTGCCGCCGAGCGCCACGTTCAGCTCCTGAATGCCCCGGCAGATGGCCAGCAGCGGCACGCCGTGCTCGATCGCCTTGCGGATCAGCGGCATGGTGGTGGAGTCGCGGGCGGTGTCGTAGGGGCCGTTCTCCTCGCCGGCGTCGCCGCCGTAGAGGGCCGGATGCACATTCGACTTGGAGCCGGTCAGCATCACCCCGTCCACGGCCGAAAGCAGCGCGTCGAGGTCGAGCCGTTCGCCGAAGGAGGGCACCAGCACGGGCAGGGCGCCGGCTCCCGAAATCACGGCTTCCAGATATTGCTGGGGCGCTGCATGCCAGGTGTAGTTTTCGAACTGCTTCACGTCTGTCGAGACGGCGATCAGCGGCTGCGTCATGATGGTGTGGTTCCAGTCTGAATGAAAATCCGTTGGGCGTAAAATAGAGGCTGCGCGCCCGATTTGCCATGGCCGGTTTCGACTTTGCGCCGGCCAACCGTTGGCCCAGCCCCGAAGCCTATTGCGTCCGGCTTCAGGATCGATGCATCCTGTACAGGGACAATTTGAATCGGGGAAACCGGGACGGCATCGTGTATGTATGTCCTTCGACGCTTGCCTTCTAAAAGTTTTTTAATGCGAATGTGTCATCACATTCGCATGAGTGAGTGCCGGATGTGACCGCCATCAAGCGAAAAGAGCTGCCTGACGACGTGTACATTCCGTTCGTGGAAACTCTTTTCCGCGACGGCTTCACGCTTGCCATCGGCATTTCCGCGCAGACGGCGTTGATGGGCCTCGTATGGGGTAAGTCCGGAAACCACGCCTATCTGGTGCTCGCCGCCGTGCTGGTCATGGTCGGCGTGGTCCGCGTTCTCAACATGCGCCGCTATTCGGCGCTGCCGGTCGCCGAAAACCGCGAGGAAGCCCGCCGGCGCGAGAATCGCTACATCATCTATGGTTCCATGCACGGCCTGGTGCTGGGCACCTTCTGCCTTGTCGCCATCTATACCGGCAAGGACGCCTTCTCCGAGACGGCCGCCGTCTGCATCGTGCTGGCCACGGCGACCGGCATCGCCGGGCGCAACTACGGCTCGCCGAGGATGGTCAACATCCTCATCCTGACGCTGGCATGCCCGATGGCGCTGGGGTTCATCCTGCGCGGCGACTTCTACCACGTCACGCTGGGGCTCCTGTCCATTCCCTTCCTGCTGGCGATCCATCGCTACGCCGATACGGTGCGTGACGTGCTGTTCTCGGCGATTTCGGCCGACAAGCTCGCCAGTCGCCTCGCTCAGCGCTTCAACCGGGCGCTCAACACGATGCCGCACGGCCTCATCATGCTCGACCCCGACGGCAAGGTCGTGGTGGCCAATGCCGAGTCCGCACGCCTGCTGTCGATCCCGTCGCCCGACGATCTGCTCGGGCGCTCGGTGCATTCCTTGCTGATGCGCGGGGTGGTCGGCGGCATGCTGACCCGAAAGGACTGCCGATATATCGAGGCGCAACTGACAAGGGCATTGCGAGAGGGCAGGGACCGCAAGGTCCTTGTCGGCTTTTCGAACGGCCAGCACTACGAGTTCTCGGCCCGCGAAGGCAGCCAGGAGCTCGGCGTCATCACCTTCGAGGACGTCACCGCCCGCGTCGAGGCGGAAGAGCGCATCCGCTTCATGGCCCGTTATGACAGCCTGACCGGTCTGCTCAACCGGGCCTATTTTCACGAACTGGTCGAGGAGAGCATGGCTTCCGGCGATCAGGGCCGCTATTGCGCCATCGCCACCATCGACCTCGACGACTTCAAGAGCGTCAACGACACCGTCGGCCATCCCGTCGGCGATGGGCTGATCTATGCGGTGGCGGAACGGCTTGCCACCTTTTCGGCGCCGGGCATCAAGATCAGTCGTTTCGGTGGCGACGAATTCATGGTTTTTTTCGACCGGGTGGAGAGCGAAAGCGATCTCGCCCGGATGCTCGACGAGATCTTCGCCGGCCTCAAGGGCGAGGTCGATGTCGCCGGCCATGTGCTGCGCATCCAGATCAGCGCCGGCGCGGTGCTGGCGCGGGTCGAGGCGAGCGATGTCGACGAGATGATCGTCAAGGCCGACCTTGCCCTCTACAAGGCCAAGGAACTCGGCAAGAACGGCTGGCAATTGTTCGAATCGTCGATGGACGCGGCTTTCCGCGACCGGCAGCGGATGAAGGCCGACCTGCGCAGCGCCGTGGAAGCCGGCACCTTGCGCGTCGTCTACCAGCCGATCGTGGCCATGGCCACGATGCGCATTTCCGGCTGCGAGGCGCTGTGCCGCTGGGATCACCCCGAACTGGGACCGGTGTCGCCCGGCGTGTTCATTCCTCTGGCGGAGGAGATGGGCATCATTTCGCAGATCAGCACCTTCATGCTGAACGCTGCCTGCGCCGAATGCGCCAAATGGCCCAAGCACACCAATGTTTCGGTCAATCTGTCGGCCAAGGATTTCCGCAACAGCGAGATCATCCAGAAAGTGCGCGATGCGCTGGAGGCGGCCGGCTTGCCGCCGCACCGGCTTGAGGTCGAGGTGACGGAAACGGCGCTTCTGGACGACAAGTCCGAGACGCGCCAGGTGCTGAAGGAACTCAAGGCGCTTGGCGTGCGCATCGCGCTGGACGACTTCGGCACCGGCTATTCCAGCCTCAGCTATCTGCACAAGCTGCCGCTGGACAAGGTCAAGATCGACCGTTCCTTCCTGTCGGACGTGACCCAGAGCCCGCGCTCGCTGGAACTGCTCAGGGGCATCGTGGCGCTGTCGCGCTCCCTGGGGCTTTCCATCACCATCGAGGGCGTGGAAACGTTCGAGCAGCTTCGCGTGCTGTCGCGGCAGGTCGAGCCGGACCTGGTGCAGGGCTTCCTGTTCGGCGCGGCGCTGAGCGCATCCGGCATCGAAACCATGTCGACGGCGCGCTGGCCGTTCGCCCATGACGAAGTGGTCGCTTCGGGCGCAACCCGCACATAAGCCGTTTCACGGATTTTCCCCTGTCTCCGCTTTTCCACCCCGGCGTGCACCCTCCGGATGAAAAAAGCGATTTGTTAAGGTTAATTTTGAGTGAAGCTGGATTTCTTTAATTAAAACTTTACTTAACTGATCCAACGCTTACCCTTGATTAGCGGCGGCGGAATAGAGGGTAAGCCGATGGCAACTCGGCAATTGAAGCTGGATGCGGAAACCGAACCGGCACGGTCCGGCCTGTCCGGCTCGAGCTTTGCGAGCAAGGTGTTCGAACTGCTCGACCGTTCCGAGTACCGCCGCTGCGACAAGGGCGAGGACCTCGAGGACATCTACCGGTTGCGCTACAAGGCCTACCGGTTCAACGACATGGTGCCGGATGCCGAGAACCATGTCATCAGCGACGCGCTGGACGAGGTGCCGAACGTCTATCGCTTCGGCGTCTATGTGGACCAGACCCTGGTATCCACCATGCGCATCCACCACGTCACGCTGGAAACGCCCATGTCGCCCTCGGTGCAGGCGTTCGGCGACATCGTCTATCCGATGCTGGAAGCCGGCGACACCTTCGTGTGCATGAGCCGCTTCGCCTCGGACCCCGAGTGGACCCGCGTCTATCCGCACCTGCTCTATGTGACGCTGCGGCTGGCGGGCATGGCCTGCATCTATTTCAACGCGCCATACGGGCTTTCGACGGTGCGCGAGGACCATGCCGGCTTTTATCGCCGCATCTACTATTCCGAGCAGATCAGCGAGCCGCGCGCCTATCCGGGCGTGTTCAACAAGGTCGTGCTGTTCCGCACCAATGCCGTGGCCAACCGCGAGCGCTTCTATGCGCGTTTTCCCTTCTTCCGCTCGACGGAATGGGAGCGGCGCCTGCTGTTCGCCAAGGTCGGGGCCGGCGACGTGCAGCCTCTGACCATACTGCCGAGCGCCCGGTATATGGGCGACGCGGCTTGACGCCCCTCGCCAGCCTCCGGTTCAGCGCAGCATGCGCGAGACGAGCTGGGCGGTGTAGTCGACCATCGGCACGATGCGCGCATAGTTGAGCCGGGTCGGGCCGATGACGCCGAGCGCGCCGACCACGCGCGCCTCCGCATCGCGGTAAGGCGCCACCACCAGCGACGAGCCCGACAGCGAGAACAGCTTGTTCTCCGAGCCGATGAAGATGCGCACGCCGGGGCCTTCCTCGGCAAGGTCGAGCAGTTGCAGCAGGCCGTCCTGCGTTTCCAGATCGTCGAACAGGTTCTTCAACAGCTCCATGTCGGCCTGGGCGGTGATGTTCTCGAGCAGGTTCGCCCGGCCGCGCACGATCAGCCGCGCCGGCAGGCCGCTTTCGGCCCCGGCCCATACGGCAAGCCCCTGTTCCACCAGTTCCTGCGACAGCGAATCCAGTGCCGCGCGCGTTTCCTCCTTGATGCGCGAGATTTCTGCCCGTGCCTCGGCCAGCGTCCGCCCGCGTATGTGGGCGTTGAGGAAGTTGGAGGCTTCGTGGAGCTGCGAGACGGTGACCCCGGCCGGCAGGTCGATGATGCGGTTCTCGACGTCGCCGTTCTGCGAAACCAGCACGGCCAGCGCCTTGGTCGGCTCGAGCTGGATGAATTCGATATGTTTCAGCGACGCCTCGTTCTTGGCCGCCAGCACCAGCCCGGCGCCGCGCGACATGCCCGACAGAAGCTGGCTGGCCTCGGTCAGCATGTGTTCCAGCGAGGTGTCGTTGCCGGAAGCCTTGATCTGCGTCTCGATGCTGCGCCGCTCCTCGTCGCCGAGGTCGCCGATCTCCATGAAGGCATCGACGAAGAAGCGCAGGCCCGCCTGCGTCGGCAGGCGCCCGGCCGAGACGTGCGGCGCATAGACCAGCCCGAGGTGCTCCAGGTCGCTCATCACGTTGCGGATCGTCGCCGGCGAGAGCGAGGAGGGCAGGATGCGCGACAGGCTGCGCGAGCCCACCGGCTCGCCGTCCCTCAGGTAGGAATCGACGATGCGCCGGAAGATGTCGCGCGAACGCGCATCCAGCGATTGCCATTGCGAAACGGGAACCGGCGGTGTGGGAGCGGAACTGTGCTTTGTCATCGCGAACCTCTGCCCAAGGATATAGACGCGCCTCGCCCCAGTGCAAGCAACCCGTTTTCCTTTGCACACCGCGCCGTGGGGGGCTACAAGCCGGGCAAAATCAGGACAGACCAGAGAGACAAGACATGCGCCCCTCCAAACGCCAGCCCGACGAAATGCGCGCCATCTCCTTCGAGCGCGGCTTTTCCAAGCACGCCGAAGGTTCCTGCCTGGTCAAGTTCGGCGACACGCATGTGCTGTGCACGGCAAGCCTCGAAGAGCGGGTGCCGGGCTGGATGCGCAATTCCGGCAAGGGGTGGGTGACCGCGGAATACGGCATGCTGCCGCGCTCGACCGGCGAGCGCATGCGCCGCGAGGCGTCCAGCGGCAAGCAGGGCGGCCGTACGCTGGAAATCCAGCGGCTGATCGGGCGCTCGCTGCGCGCCGTGGTCGATATGCAGGCGCTGGGCGAACAGCAGATCACGGTGGATTGCGACGTGCTTCAGGCCGACGGCGGCACCCGCACCGCCTCGATCACCGGCGCATGGATCGCGCTGCATGATTGCCTGCGCTGGATGGAAGCCCGCCAGATGGTGAGCGTGCAGCGGGTGCTGAAGGATCACGTCGCCGCCATTTCCTGCGGCATCCATGACGGCGAGCCGGTCATCGACCTCGATTATCTGGAGGACTCCTCGGCCGGCACCGACGCCAATTTCGTCATGACCGGCAAGGGCGGCATCGTCGAGATCCAGGGCACCGCCGAGGGCGAGCCGTTTTCCGAGGCGCAGTTCGACGAGCTGATGGGGCTGGCGCGGCAGGGCATCGCCCGGCTGGTGGAGTTGCAGAAACTGGCCGTGGCTTGACGCAGGAAGAGACATGAAACCAGCCGCCATCCTCGAATCCGCGCTCTACGTCACCGATCTCGACGCCGCCGAAACCTTCTACGGCGACGTGCTGGGGCTGGAGCGCATCGTCAAGGTCGAGGGGCGGCACCTGTTCTTCCGCTGCGGGCAGGGCGTGCTGTTGCTGTTCGTTGCCGAAGCGACGAAGCAGCCGCCACGCCCCGATGCGCGCCTGCCGGTGCCGCCGCACGGCACGGTCGGGGAGGGGCATCTGTGCTTTTCGGCAAGCGCCGAGGAAATCGTCGCCTGGAAGGGCCGGCTGGAAGCGGCGGGCGTTGCAATCGAAGCCGATTTCGAGTGGCCGAATGGCGGCCGTTCGATCTACATCCGCGATCCTTCCGGCAATTCGCTGGAATTCGCCGAACCGCGCATCTGGGGCCTGTAATGCATCCTTTGGACAAGAAGATCGTCGTCGCCAGCCATAATGAAGGCAAGCTGCGCGAGTTCGCGGACCTGATGGGGCCGTTCGGATTCGAGGCGAAGTCGGCGCGCGAGTTCGGCCTGCCGGAGCCGGACGAGACCGGCACCACCTTCGAGGAGAATGCCTATATCAAGGCCTTCGCGGCTACCAAAGCCACCGGCCTGCCGGCGCTTTCCGACGATTCCGGCCTGTGCATCGATGCGCTGGACGGCGATCCGGGCGTCTATACCGCCAACTGGGCCGAGAAGCCGGACGGCACGCGCGATTTCGGCATGGCCATGGAAAAGGCTGAGACGGCCATGCAGAAGGCGGGGGCCGTGAAGCCGCAACAGCGCACCGGCCGCTTCGTTGCCGTGATCTGCCTGGCTTTTCCCGATGGAGAGGCGGAGTATTATCGCGGCGAGGTCGAAGGCCATCTCGTCTGGCCGCCGCGCGGCGAGCTTGGCTTCGGCTACGACCCGGTGTTCCTGCCCGATGGCTATGACAGGACCTTTGGTGAGATGACGGCTGAGCAAAAGCACGGCTGGAAGCCCGGCGCGACCGAGGCACTTTCGCACCGCGCCCGCGCCTTCCGGAAATTCGCCGAGGCGCGGCTGGGAGTGGTGGGAGCAAAGTGACCGTGCCGGCCACAATGGCAATGGCAACCTTCCGCCGTCATCCCGGCCAAGGGAGCGATGGCGACCGCGAGCCGGGATCCATTCCGGTTGTCGGCCGCCTTCCGCTCGGGCTTGGCCCAGATGACGTGGGGATGCGGGACAGATGACCGTCGACCGCTCTCCCGGTTTCGGGGTCTATCTCCACTGGCCGTTCTGCGCGGCCAAGTGCCCCTATTGCGACTTCAACAGCCATGTCCGCCACCAGAAGGTCGATCAAGAGCGTTTCGTGCGCGCCTTCGCCGCCGAAATGGCGTCGATGCGGGCGCGCACCGGGCCGCGCCAGGTGACGTCGATCTTCATCGGCGGCGGCACGCCTTCGCTGATGGAACCCACGACGGTCGGCGCGATCCTGGATGAGGTGGCGCGCAACTGGAGCGTGCCGGCCGGCATCGAAATAACGATGGAGGCCAATCCGTCCTCGGTGGAGGCCGAACGCTTCCGTGGCTACCGCGCCGCCGGCGTCAACCGCGTCTCGCTGGGCGTTCAGGCGCTCAACGACGCCGATCTGCGCTTTCTCGGCCGCCTCCACGACGTTTCCGAGGCCCTGCAGGCGATCCGGCTGGCCCGTGAAATCTTCCCGCGCCTGTCCTTCGACCTGATCTATGCCCGCCCCGGCCAGACACCGGAAGCGTGGGAGGCGGAACTGAACGAGGCGATCGGCCATGCCGCCGACCACCTGTCCCTCTATCAGTTGACCATCGAGGAAGGCACGGCCTTCCATAAGCTCCACGCCGCCCGCAAGTTCGAGATGCCGGTGCCTGGCCTTGCCGCCGATCTCTACCAGCTCACGCAGGAAGTGACCGCCGCGCGCGGCCTGCCGGCCTATGAGGTGTCCAACCACGCCCGTCCCGGCGCGGAAAGCCGGCACAACCTGGTCTACTGGCGCTATGGCGAATATGTCGGCATCGGCCCGGGCGCGCATGGCCGGTTTCTGGAAGACGGCATCCGGGTCGTCACCATTGCCGAACGGCACCCGGAGACATGGGCGGAACTGGTGGAACGGCAGGGCCACGGCATCGTCGACGGGGAACGGCTGACGCGCGATGAGGAAGCCGACGAGTTCCTGATGATGGGCCTGCGTCTGGTTGAGGGCATCGACCTTGCCCGTTTCGAAACCCTGTCAGGGCGCACGCTGCCGGCGCGGCAATTGTCCATTCTTCAGGAGGAAGGGCTGGTCGCGCCGGTCGGCAATTCGCGCCTGCGCGCCACGCCCTCCGGCATGATCGTGCTGAACTCGCTGGTGGCCGAACTGGCTCGCTGACGGCTTTTCTTTTGCTGGCGGCGGAGCCGGTATGGCCGCCCACAACATGGCGGGGCTTGGCGTGAATCTCTCCTTTTCCTCATGGCAATTCTGGGCGCTGCTTTCGGCTGCCTTTGCCGCGCTTACGGCCATCTTCGCCAAGGTGGGCGTGGAAAATGTCGATTCCGACTTCGCCACCCTGATCCGCACCGCCGTCATCCTGCTGGTGATCGCCGCAATCGTCATGGCGACCGGGCAGGCGCAGCCGCTTGGCTCCATATCGGGCAAGACCTACACATTTCTCGTGCTTTCAGGTCTGGCGACCGGCGCGTCATGGCTGTGCTACTTCCGCGCCCTGAAGCTCGGACAGGTGGCGCAGGTGGCGCCCATCGACAAGCTGAGCGTCGTTCTGGTGGCCGTGTTCGGCATGATCTTTCTGGGCGAGCGCCTGTCGGCCGCGAACTGGCTGGGTGTCACTCTCATCGGTGCTGGCGCGGTGCTGGTGGCTTATCGATAGGCGAGCCCACAACAGCATTTGCCGCTCAGCGCGAGATCGAGAAGACGGTGAGCCCCTCGACGCCTTCCTCGATGCAGCGCCATCCCATCTTTTCGTAGAAAGGCGCGAGATGCGGTTCGGCGCAGAGATAGACCGTGTCGGACCCTCGCCAAAATCCCTGCTCGACGGCGGCGAGCACGAGCTTCGTGCCAAGGCCGCTCTTGCGCGTCTTTTCCTCGACCCAGACGGCGGCGACCCATGGCGTGTATTGCGGGCGCTCGTCAAGATCGCTGGCGATCAGATGCGCACAGCCGTAAAAATCCGGGCCCTCATGGGCAACCAGCGAAAGCGGGATGTCCGGTCCATCCATGCATTCCGTTACCATGGCCTCGATCTCACCGAGGGCGACGCCCTGTTCACGCCACCATGCCTGCCACACACGGTCGGCAATCGTGCCGGCAAACTCCGGACGATCGCGCAGATCGGAAATCACGGGGAGGGAGGCTGTCATGGAGGTCTTTCCGCAGGCTTTGGTTGTGGCGGCTTGTGGCACGGGCTTTGCAAGGCACGCAAGCCATGCCAAACCGTGCTTCTGAAAAAGGACATGGCATGGATTCCGGAACTTCCAGACGCTCATTCCTGATCGGGCAGGCCGAATTTCCGGCGCGGCCGCTGGAGCCGGCGCTCTATCTGGTGGCGACGCCGATCGGCAATCTGGGCGACATCACCATACGGGCGCTGGAAACGCTGGCCGCCGCCGATGTGCTGGCCTGCGAGGACACGCGCGTGTCGCGCGTCCTGCTGGAGCGCTACGGTATCCGCCGCCGCACCACCGCCTACCATGAGCACAATGCCGCCGAGGCCGGGCCGCGGCTGCTCGCGGCGCTGGAGGAGGGCAGGAGCGTCGCGCTGATCTCGGATGCCGGCACGCCGCTGGTTTCCGATCCCGGCTACCGGCTGGTCGGCGAGGCACTTGAACGCGGGCTGCGCGTCGTGCCCGTGCCGGGGCCTTCGGCGGCGCTTGCCGCGCTCACCGTTTCCGGCCTGCCTTCGGACGCCTTCCTGTTCGCCGGCTTCCTGCCGGTCAAGGCCGGCCAGCGGCGCAGCCGGCTGGAACAGTGGCAGGCGGTGCCGGCCACGCTGATCTTCTTCGAATCGCCGCGCCGCGTGGCCGAGACGCTTGCCGCGATGGCTGAAGTGCTGGGCGGTGCGCGCCCGGCGGTCGTATGCCGCGAATTGACCAAGGCTTTCGAGGAGGCCCGTCATGGTTCCTTGCAGGAACTGGCGGCGCACTATGCCGCCGCCGACACGCCGAAGGGTGAAGTCGTCATCTGCGTCGGCCCTCCGGTGGAGGAAGAGGCGGCCCCCGCCGATGTCGACGCGCTGCTCATTGGTCTCGCGGCGGAGATGCCGGCATCGAAGGCTGCGGCCGAGGCGGCACGCATGACCGGTCAGCCCAAGCAGGAGCTTTACCGCAGGCTGCTCGCGCTGAAGGAGGAAAGCGGTGGCTGATGCCTCGACGCGGCGCCGCAAGGCCTATCGGCGCGGCCACCACAGCGAATGGTTGGCTGCGCTGGCGCTGATGGCCAAGGGCTATCGCATCCTTGCCCGCCGCTACCGCACGCGGCTTGGCGAAATCGACCTGATCGCCCGGCGCGGCGATCTGGTGCTGATCGTCGAGGTCAAGGCGCGGCGCTCGCTGGTCGAGGCGATGGAGGCCATTGCGCGCCAGTCCGAACGCCGCATCGAAGCCGCCGCCGACATCTGGCTGTCGCGCCAGCCGGACTTTGGCCGGTTTTCCGTGCGCTTCGACATGGTGGCCGTGCTGCCCTGGCGCTGGCCGGTGCATGTGGAGAACGTGTTCTATGGACGATAGCTCTTTGGCGAGCACTCCTCATCCGACCTCCCTTCGCGAGGTCGGATGAGGGGTCCTCAGCGCAGGATGCGAAAATCGGCCGGCACGTCCTGAACGCCCGGCGGCAGCATCTCGACCTCGCTGACCACCGCGCCCCGAGGTCCTTCACGCAGTCGTTCCAGCATTTCCGCAACCGCCTCGTCCGCGCCGCTCAGCAGCGCCTTGACCGAACCGCCCGGCTCGTTGCGCACCCAGCCGGCAAGGCCCAACCGCTCGGCCTCGTCCTGCGCCCAGTAGCGGAAGCCGACGCCCTGCACACGGCCCCTGATGCGCACCATGACCGTGCGGGCGCTCATCGGCGGCTCACCCGCATCGGCAGGCCTCCCTGCGGCTGCGTGGTCAGCTTCTGCACCGGCCATGGCCTGGTTTCGCTGACGGTTTCGAAGCGGAAGCGCGACAGCATGACGGCCAGCGCGATGATCGCCTCCTGCATGGCAAAGCTGGCGCCAATGCACACGCGCGGCCCCGCGCCGAACGGCAGGTACTGGTAGCGGTCGATGCGGTCGCGGTTTTCAGGGTGGAAACGCTCCGGCATGAAGGCGTCCGGCGCCTCCCACAGCTTGCGGTGGCGATGCACCGTCCACGGCATCACCAGCACCTGTGCGCCCTTGCGCAGTTCGAGGTCCTTGTAGTGGTCGGTCTCGATCGGCTCGCGGTTGATGGAGGGCGCCGGCGGGTAGAGCCGCAGCGCCTCCTCGAAGGCGGCGCGCGTCAGCGGCATGGCGTCCAGCCATTTCACCGGATCGGGCTCCCGCGCCAGAACCGCGTCGATCTCCCGCTCGATCTTTTCGCGTTCCCACGGCGCTTCGGCGAGGCAGTAGAGCGTCCAGCCGAGCGCCCGCGCGGTGGTCTCGTGGCCGGCGCCGATGAAGGTGACGATGTTATCCCCGATCTCGGCGCGGGTCAGCCCGTCCGGCCCTTCGGCGCGCAGCAGAAGGGTGAGGAAGTCGTTCGGCACCTTGTCGCCGTCGCGGTCCATGCGCGCGCGACGCATGGCCATGGTGTCGGCCACGATCTGGCGGAAATAGGCCATGGTGCGGCGGCCCCTTATGCGGGTGAGGCGCGGCAGCCAGTCCGGCGCGCGCAGCAGGTCGAGCGGATCGACCCGGCCCATGGTCTCGAACAGGTGGTCGATCTGTTGTGCGAAACTGCCCGGTTCGCCCGCGATCTCGCCCGAGAACAGCGTTTCGGCCAGGATCTCGTAGGTCAGCATCGTCATGTCGTTGGCGATGTCGGAGACGCGGCCGTCTTCGTAGCGCTCCACGAAGGCGTTGGTGCAGGCCAGCATGGGCGCGGCGAAGCCGAAGATGTGGCGCGGCGTGAACACCGGCGCCATGGCCTTGCGCGAGCGCTTCCACACCGCGCCCTCGGCCGTCAGCAGCCCGTCGCGCAGGATCGGCCGCAGCACCTTCTGGCGCACCGTCGCCATCTTGTAGTTCTTCGCATTGTCGACCAGCACGTGGCGGATGAGGCCGGGATCGTTGGCGATCACCAGCGGCCCGCCGATGCCGCTGATCGAGATCCACGGCTCGTTGTAGGAGGGCTCGCCCCACAATTCGAGCGGGTTGCGGTAGACGATGCGCATCATCTCCAGCGTCGAGGGCGGACTGCTGCGCGGCTTCGGCGCCGGCGGCACGAACGGGTCAGGGGTGGCTTCGACGGAGGGGGCCATCGCAGATATGTAGGTGAGGGGTGCGCCAGCGTCCACCGCCGGGGCCGGATGGCTGGCGGTGTTCATGAATCGTGAACGCACTGTCACCCCTGCCATCGCACCGGTCAGCAAAAATCTTCTCTTGCCGATCGCCGGGGGAAGGCCCATTTGGGGCCAGTCACTTTTAGTGACCGAGATCAAGGGAACCCTACATTGACACAAAAACTCAACATCATCGTCGGCAGCACCCGGCCGGGCCGTGTCGGTCCGATCTTCGCCAAGTGGTTCACCGACTTCGCCCGCGAGCACGGCAAGTTCGAGCCGGTGCTGGTCGACATCGCCGAATTCGACCTGCCGCTGTTCGACGAGCCGAAGCATCCCCGCCTCGGCCAGTACGAGAACGCCCACACCAGGCGCTGGTCGCAGGTCATCGCCGAAGGCGACGCCTTCGTCTTCGTGACGCCGGAATACAACTATTTCATCCCCGCGCCGCTGGTGAACGCCATCACCTACCTGTCGACGGAATGGAACTACAAGCCGGCCGGCTTCCTCTCCTATGGCGGGGTTTCCGGCGGCCTGCGCGCCGTGGAATCGGCCAAGCCGCTGCTCAACACGGTCAAGGTTGTGCCGATCCCCGAAGGCGTGCCGGTGCCGAACTACCCGCAGCTTCTGGTCGACGGCGAGTTCAAGCCGAACGATCTCATCACCGCCGGCGCCAAGACCATGCTGGACGAACTGGACCGCTGGGCCGGTGCCCTGAAGGCGCTTCGTCCGCAGGCCAAGGCCGCCGCGGCGGCCTGACCACGTTCCTGTTGCGCAAGGGGCCGCTTCGACGGCCGCTGAACGGCCCTGCCGGAGGATCTCCGGCAGGGCCGTTTTTCAGTGGCAAACTCCTTGGAAAACTTGGAAAAATGGCCCGAAACGCCTATATCTGGTGGATCGGCGGGCGCTCGATTCGGGACGGTTTCATGCGCCCGCCCCCGCGACAGAGAGACGAAAGTATTTCATGAGCGATACGACCGAGAACCAGGCCGGCGCACAGGCCGAGTACGGTGCGGATTCCATCAAGGTTTTGAAGGGGTTGGATGCCGTGCGCAAGCGGCCGGGCATGTATATCGGCGACACCGACGACGGTTCGGGTCTGCACCACATGGTCTACGAGGTGGTGGACAACGCCATCGACGAGGCGCTGGCCGGCCATGCCGATCTCGTTTCGGTCACGCTGAATGCCGATGGTTCATGCACCGTGGCCGACAACGGACGCGGCATTCCCACCGACCTGCACCCGACCGAAGGCGTGTCCGCGGCCGAAGTGATCATGACCCAGCTTCATGCGGGCGGAAAGTTCGACCAGAATTCCTACAAGGTTTCCGGCGGCCTGCACGGCGTGGGCGTGTCGGTGGTCAACGCGCTGTCGGTGTGGCTGAAGCTGCGCATCCGTCGCAACGGCAAGGTCCATGAGGTGAGTTTCACGCACGGCACGGTGGACGCGCCGCTGGCCGTGGTCGGTGATTATGAATCCGCCAACCAGCCCGGCACCTATGAGGGACGCAGCGGCACCGCCGTCACCTTCCTGCCGTCGCCGGATACCTTCAAGGGCGTCACCGAATTCGACTATGGCACGCTGGAGCACAGGCTGCGCGAGCTGGCCTTCCTCAATTCCGGCGTGCGCATCATCCTGACCGACAACCGCCATGCCGACGTGAAGCAGCAGGAACTGCATTACGAGGGCGGGCTGGAAGAGTTCGTGAAGTATCTCGACCGGGCCAAGAAGCCGCTGATCGACAAGCCGATCGCCATCCGCGCCGAGCGTGACGGCATCGGCGTCGAGGTGGCCATGTGGTGGAACGACAGCTACCACGAGAACGTGCTGGCCTTTACCAACAACATTCCCCAGCGTGACGGCGGCACCCATCTGGCCGGCTTCCGTGGGGCACTGACGCGCCAGGTCACCGGCTATGCCGAAACCTCCGGCATTTCCAAGAAGGAAAAGGTATCGCTGACCGGCGACGATTGCCGCGAGGGGCTGACGGCCGTACTTTCTGTGAAGGTGCCGGACCCGAAATTCTCCTCGCAGACCAAGGACAAGCTGGTGTCCTCCGAGGTGCGCCCGGTGGTCGAAAGCCTCGTCAACGAGGCGCTCGGCACCTGGCTGGAGGAGCATCCGTCCGAGGCCAAGACGCTGGTCGGCAAGGTGGTCGAGGCCGCCGCCGCGCGCGAGGCCGCGCGCAAGGCGCGCGAGCTGACCCGCCGCAAGGGGGTGCTCGACATCACCTCCTTGCCCGGCAAGCTGGCCGACTGCCAGGAGCGCGACCCGGCCAAGTCCGAACTGTTCATCGTCGAGGGTGACTCGGCCGGCGGCTCCGCCAAGGGCGGGCGCGAGCGCAAGAACCAGGCGATCCTGCCGCTGCGCGGCAAGATTCTCAACGTCGAGCGTGCCCGCTTCGACCGCATGCTGTCGTCCGATATGATCGGCACGCTGATCACGGCGCTCGGCACCTCGATCGGCAAGGACGAGTTCAACCCGGACAAGCTGCGCTACCACAAGATCATCATCATGACGGACGCCGACGTCGACGGCGCCCATATCCGCACGCTGCTGCTCACCTTCTTCTTCCGCCAGATGCCGGAACTGATCGAGCGCGGCCACCTCTACATCGCCCAGCCGCCGCTCTATAAGGTGACGCGCGGCAAGAGCTCGCAATATCTCAAGGACGAGGCGGCCTTCGAGGACTATCTCATCGGCACCGGCCTCGAAGACGCGTCCCTGACGCTGGGTTCGGGCGAGGTGCGCGCCGGGCAGGACCTGCGCGCGGCGGTGGACGACGCGCTGGCCGTGCGCCACCTCCTGAACGGGCTGCACACGCGCTACAGCCATGCCGTGGTCGAGCAGGCGACCATCGCCGGCGGCCTCAATCCGGGGGTCTTCGACGATCTCGGCAAGGCCAATGCCATGGCCGAGCGGATCGCCGAGCGGCTGGACCTGATCTCGGAAGAAACCGAACGTGGCTGGAAGGGCTCGACCTCGCGCTCCAACGAGGGGCCGGGCGGCTACCTGTTCGAGCGCACCGTGCGCGGCGTCCGCGAGGCGGTGCATCTCGACATGGCGCTGATCAACTCGGCCGACGCACGCCAGCTCGACCGCCTTGCGCCGCGCCTTGGCGAGGTCTACGCCCGGCAGCCGGTGCTGCGCCGCAAGGAAGGCAGCCAGACGCTCTCCGGGCCGCTGGCCCTGCTCGACGCCGTCTTCGCCATTGGCCGCAAGGGGCTGACCATGCAGCGCTACAAGGGCCTTGGCGAGATGAACGCCGAACAGCTCTGGGAAACCACGCTGGACCCCAATGCGCGTTCGCTTCTGCAGGTCAAGGTCAACGACGCCTCCGGCGCCGACGAGCTGTTCGCGCGCCTGATGGGCGACGAGGTGGAACCGCGCCGCGAGTTCATCCAGGAGAACGCGCTGAGCGTCGCCAATCTGGATATCTGATGGCCAATTAGGTGTCTGAGCGACCGCGCGGGCAGCAATTGCCTGCGCGGTTTTTTTTTACACCCAACCGTCATCCACCTCGCTCGTCCCAATCTTCATCCACCTCGCTCGTGTAGACGCGTTCCGCTTATCTCGTCGTCGTCATCAACTCTGATGGTTTTGATTGTCTCTGAGCCTTGCGTTGAGGGTTATGATGATCTTTCGCATGGTCGCTGCGATTGCGAGGATCG
>NZ_JBEPML010000023.1:0-93162 GCF_040545735.1 Aquamicrobium terrae | reverse complement strand
CTCATCGCCAACGGAAAACCACCGATCCTCGCAATCGCAGCGACCATGCGAAAGATCATCATAACCCTCAACGCAAGGCTCAGAGACAATCAAAAACCATCAGAGTTGATGACGATGACGTGTTTGCCAGAGCAATATGCGGCGGCCCTGTCCGCTGCAGGCAGATGAAAATCAGCGCGTCGGCACCGGATGTTCGCCGCGATAGTCGTAGAAGCCCCGCCCGGTCTTGCGGCCGAGCCAGCCGGCTTCGACATATTTCACCAACAGCGGGCACGGTCGGTACTTGGAATCCGACAGGCCGTCATGCAGCACCTGCATGATCGACAGGCAGGTGTCGAGGCCGATGAAGTCGGCAAGCTGCAGCGGGCCCATCGGATGGTTCGCCCCGAGCCGCATCGCCGTGTCGATCGCCTCCACCGAGCCGACACCCTCATAGAGCGTGTAGATCGCCTCGTTGATCATCGGCAGCAGGATGCGGTTGACGATGAAAGCCGGGAAATCCTCCGACACGGTGATCGTCTTGTCGAGCTTGTTCACATAGGCCTTGGCCGCCTCGAAGGTCTGGTCCTCCGTGGCGATGCCGCGCACCAGCTCGACCAGCTTCATGACCGGAACCGGGTTCATGAAATGAATGCCGATGAAACGCTCCGGGCGGTCGGTCTGTGCCGCCAGCCTCGTGATGGAGATCGAGGAGGTGTTGGTGGCGAGGATCGCCGTCGGGTTGAGCTGCGGACAAAGCTCGGCGTAGATTTTGCGCTTGACCGTCTCATCCTCGGTGGCCGCCTCGATGACGAGATCGGCGGCGGCAAGGTCGGACATGGCTTGGGCGCCGGAAATGCGCGCCAGCGCATCCTTGCGGGCCTTTTCCTCGAGCTTGCCCGACGACACCTGCCGCGCCATGTTGCCGCTGATCGTCGCCAAGCCCTTCTCGATGCGGTCGGCCGAGATGTCGTAGACCAGCACATCGTAGCCGGCCAGAGCCGAGACATGGGCGATACCTCCGCCCATCTGGCCCGCTCCGACGATGCCGACCGTTCCGATCTTGCTCATTCCTGACCCCGTCTGACTGAAATTTGTGCAGTGCAAACTAAAAGGACGGGGCGACTTCGTCTACCCCGTCCGCAACAGTTTAATACGCTCTGCGTGTCGCGGTCAAAGCGCCTTTTGGAGTTCTGGGAGGACTGTGAAGAGGTCGCCGACGATGCCGTAGTCGGCGACCTGGAAGATGGGGGCTTCCTCGTCCTTGTTGATGGCGACGATGACCTTGCTATCCTTCATGCCGGCCAGATGCTGGATGGCGCCGGAGATGCCGCAGGCGATGTAGAGGTCGGGGGCGACCACCTTGCCGGTCTGGCCGACCTGCCAGTCGTTGGGGGCATAGCCGGCATCGACGGCGGCACGGGAAGCGCCGACGGCCGCGCCCAGCTTGTCGGCCAGCGGCAGGATCACCTCCTGGAACTTCTCGGCCGAGCCCAGCGCGCGGCCGCCCGAGATGATGATGCGGGCCGAGGTCAGCTCCGGACGGTCGCTCTCCGACAGCCTGTTCTCCACGAAAGAGGACACGCCGGGATCGGCGGCGGCGTTGACGGTCTCGACGGCGGCCGAGCCGCCTTCCGGCGCGGCCTGGAAGGAGGCGGTGCGCACGGTGATGACCTTCTTCGGCTCGCTCGCCTGCACCGTCTGGATGGCGTTGCCGGCATAGATCGGACGCTTGAAGGTGTCGGGCGAGACGACCTCGACGATCTCCGAGACCTGCGCCACGTCGAGCAGGGCGGCGACGCGCGGGGCGACGTTCTTGCCCGACGAGGTCGCCGGGGCGACGATGGTGTCGTAGTCGGGGGCCAGCGACACGACCAGCGCCGCGAACGGCTCGGCCAGGCGCTCGGCCAACTCGTCGGCTTCGGCCAGCAGCACTTTTCGGACACCCTTGAGCCTGGCGGCGGCATCGGCGGCGGGCTTGGCGCCCTTGCCGGCGACCAGCACGTCGACGTCGCCGCCGATCTGCGAGGCCGCGCTCAGCGCCTTGGCGGTCTGGTCCGACAGCGAGGCGTTGTCATGTTCGGCGATGAGAAGAATTGCCATGGTTTTATCCCTTTCCGCTTCGCTCAGAGAACGCCGGCTTCGTTGCGCAGCTTGTCGACCAACTCGGCCACCGAGCCGACCTTGACGCCCGCCTTGCGCCCGCCCGGCTCCTCGGTCTTCAGAACCTTCAGGCGCGGGGCGACGTCGGCGCCGAAATCGGCCGGGCTCTTCTCGTCCAGCGGCTTCTTCTTGGCCTTCATGATGTTGGGCAGCGACGCATAGCGCGGCTCGTTGAGGCGCAGGTCCGTGGTCACGATCGCCGGCAGCTTCAACTCCACCGTCTGCAGGCCGCCGTCGACCTCGCGCGTCACCCTCGCCTTGTCGCCGTCGATCTCCACCTTCGAGGCGAAGGTGCCCTGGGCCCAGCCCAGAAGGGCGGCCAGCATCTGGCCGGTCTGGTTGCAATCGTCGTCGATCGCCTGCTTGCCGAGGATCACCAGGCCCGGCTCTTCGGCCTCGACCACCCCTTTCAGCACCTTGGCCACGCCCAGCGGCTCCACCGCCTCGTCCACCTTGACCAAGATCGCGCGGTCGGCGCCCATGGCCAGCGCCGTGCGCAGCGTCTCCTGCGCCTGCTGAGGCCCGATCGACACCACCACGATCTCCTCGACCTTGCCCGCTTCCTTCAGGCGGATCGCCTCCTCCACCGAAATCTCGTCGAACGGGTTCATCGCCATCTTCACATTGGCAAGCTCAACACCCGAGCCGTCGCCCTTCACCCGAACCTTGACATTCGCATCCACAACCCGCTTCACGGGCACGAGAACTTTCATCGCTAACTCACCTCTCGAGATTTCCTTGGATGCGCAATAGCAGCGCTTTCCCTGTCAAAATTGTCCAAAGCCGACATTTTCCAGCGCCATGTCGTGGTATTCGGCGCCTGTAGTGGCGGAGGGGCTTCCCCAGGCGGCCGGAACCGTAGTTTGGGGCTCCAGACCCGTCAATATGTGCAGTGCAAACAAAATCGTTTGAATTGCCGCAATCCTATTGCCTGCCCCAGCGCGGCGCCGGTTCCTTGTCCACGGGTTCGAGCGCGCTCTTCTGCTCCACCGCCACGCTGCGCGGCAGAACCACCTCCCGGTCGAACAGCGGCACGTCGCGGCGCTTGAAAACCAGGAGGAGCACCGCCCCCGCAATAATGCCCCCAACATGGCAGGCCCAGGAAATCTGGTCCTCGGCAAAGCCGAGGAACATGACGAATTGCAGGGCGATCCAGGCAGCCAGCGCGAGATAGGCCGGCACACGCAGCGGAATGCGGCCGAAGGCGAGGATCCACACCTTTACCCGGGGGTGCAACAGCAGATAGGCGGCGACGACCCCGGCCACGGCGCCCGAGGCACCGATCAGCGGCGCCTGCGATTCCGGCGCCACCATCCCGTGCACGAAGGCGCCCGCTGCCGCGCACAGCAGATAGAAGGCAAGGAAGCGCAAATGCCCCATGGCGTCCTCGACATTGTCGCCGAACACCCACAGGAACAGCATGTTGCCGCCCAGATGCAGGATATCGAGGTGCAGGAACGAATAGGTGAGGTAGCTCCACTGCTCCGGCACCACAACGAATTGCGGTGCGAGCTCGGCGTTGTCGTAGATCACCGAGGGGATGAAGCCGAGGCCGAGCATGGCGGCGTTGGAGAAGTCCTCGCCGGCCAGCCGCGTGGTGCAATAGACGATGACGTTGAGCGCGATCAGGCCGATCGTGACATATTGGAGCTTGATGTGGTGCAGGCTGTTGGCGTCATGCAGCGGAATGAACATGGGGCTCCTGCCGGCACGGGCTCAGAGAAATCGCTCAGCGGTTCTTGCCCGGCACCCATAACACATCGGCATTTCCGTTGTCATTGACCGCCCGCGCCGCCACGAACAGCAGGTCCGACACGCGATTGATGTAGCGGATGCCTTCCGGATTGACGTGCTCGCCTTCCTGCTGCGCCAGTGCCACCATCTCGCGCTCGGCCCGGCGGGCCACCGTGCGGGCCAGATGCAGCGCGGCCGCAGCCGGCGTGCCGCCATTCAGCACGAAGGAGCGCAGCGGCGACAGGTTCTTGTTGAGGAGGTCGATGTCCTGCTCCACCCGCGTCACCTGCGAGGCGACGATGCGCAGCGGCTCGTAGTCCAGCTTCTTGCCGGTGTCCGGCGTCGCAAGATCGGCCCCGAGATCGAACAGATCGTTCTGGATGCGGCCGAGCATGGCGTCGATCCCGGCATGCGCCCCGCCCGTATGCACCCGGGCGAGCCCGATGCAGGCATTGGCCTCGTCGACCGCGCCGAAGGCTTCCACCCGCTGGTCGCATTTCAGCCGCCGCTCCCCGGTGCCGAGCCCGGTGGTGCCGCCGTCCCCGGTGCGGGTGTAGATCTTGTTCAGCCTGACCATGAAACCCTCCCTGATCCCTTACCTGCCGGTCAGATAAAGCGCGAGCAGGAGAAACACCAGCGCCACGAACTGAAGCATGATGCGCGCCTGCATCAGCTTGTTGGAGGTGTTGCCCGAGCCGCCGCGCATCATGTTGACGAGACCGCGGACCAGAACCACGACCACGGCGAACATGAAGATGACGGCGATGACGTTGAATACGGTTGCCATGGGAATGTGTCCGGTTTGTCTTCTGTCAGGCGGCTCGGGAAAGGATGCGGTAGAGCACGCCCGCGGGAAGCAGGCGCTTCATCAGCACCCCGATCCTGGCCGGCACCGTTACCACATAGTGTGGCCGCGGGCGCCGCGACACAAGCGCATGGTGGAGCGCCCGGTAGACGACCGCCGGGTCGGCCCGCACCTTGTCGTTGGCCTCGCGCACCTGCTCGAGCTGGGCCCGGTAGTCGTCCCGATAGTGCGAATTGCCGTAATCGACATGCTTCAGGAACCAGGTCATGCCGTTGCGGTGGATATTGGAGCGCACCGGTCCCGGCTCGATCAGCGAGACATGGATGCCGCTGCCCTCCAGTTCCTGGCGCAGAGCCAGCATCAGGCCTTCCACCGCATGCTTGGACGCGCAGTAGGCCCCCCGCAAACGCGCCGGCATCAGGCCGAGGATTGACGAGCAGTGCACCAGCCTTCCATGGCCCTGCGCCCGCATGGCGGGCAGGACGCGGCGGGTAAGGTCATGCCAGCCGAAGACGTTGGCCTCGAACTGCTCGCGCAGCGCCTCCACCGGCAGGTCCTCGACCGCGCCGGCCTGCGCATGGGCGCCGTTGTTGTAGAGCGCATCGAGCCGGCCGCCGGTCCGCTCCATCACCGCTTCCACCAGCGCCTCGATCGATTCGGGCTCGCGATAGTCGAGATAGAACGCCTCGAACCCGTCGTTTCGCAACGCTTCGATGTCCTGATCCTTGCGCGCCGTGGCGAAAACCCGCCAGCCGTCCGCCTTGAGAGCGCGGGCGCAATGGGCGCCGATGCCCGACGATGCCCCGGTCACAATGATTGTGGGCGACTGTGCTGCAGGACCGGTCATTCTTCCCTGGGGCTTGTCTTTCGGGGCCAACCCTTCCCATATTCGCGGCCTCGATTCAATCACGGGACGGGCCATTGTTACGCAGGATCGTAGCCGTCAAACGTGTTCTTTATGACGCGCTCGGGCATTTCAACTATGATGACGGCTGGGCCATGGCCAGTCATCTGGCCATCTCGGCATTGATGGCGCTGTTCCCGTTCCTGATCTTCGCCACCACGCTGGCGTCCTTCCTCGGCGCCCAGGCTTTCGCCGATACCGCGGTGCATCTGGTGTTCGACACATGGCCCGAACAGATCGCCCAGCCCATCGCGCGCGAAGTGCTGAACGTGCTCACGGTGCAGCGCACCGACCTGCTCACCTACGGCGTCCTGCTCGCCGCCTTCTTCGCCTCCAACGGCATCGAGGCGCTGCGCACCTCGCTCAACCGCGCCTACCGGGTGACGGAGAACCGCGGCATCATCCACCGCCGGGTGCAGAGCCTCGTCTTCGTGCTGATCGGGTCGGCCGTCTTCTTCGCCATCAGCGTGCTTCTGGTGTTCGCGCCGCTGATCGCCCGCCTTGCCGAAGCACGGCTGGAATGGATCGGCCCCTATATGGGCACAATCACCTTCTGGCGTTACGCCATCGCCGCCACGGTGATCATCGGCGGGCTGTTCGCGGTGCATTTCTGGCTGCCTGCCGGGCGCCGCAGCCTGCTGTCGATCCTGCCCGGCATCGGCTTCACCCTCGTCGCCTGGCTGGTCGGTTCGGTGGTGTTCGGCACCTATATCGACAATTTCTCCTCCTATGCCTCGACCTATGCGGGGCTGGCCTCGATCATGATCGCCGTCGTCTTCCTCTACATCATCTCGGCGATCTTCATCCTCGGCGGAGAACTGAACGCCGCCATCAGCCGCTATCTGGAAGCGCGCGCCCGCGTCGGCGCCTGAAGGCCCGGCGCGCGGGCCGTGGCCAGCCCGACGCCGAGCGTGGTGACGGCCATGCCGACGATCTGCACCGGCGTCAGGCTCTCGCCGAACAGCGCCCATGCCATCAGCGCGGTCACCGCCGGCACCAGGTAGAACAGCGAGCCGACCTTCGCCATCTCGCCGTCGCGGATCAGGATCATCAGCAGGAAGATCGCGCCCACCGAAAGCACCAGCACCAGCCAGGCCATGGCAAAGACGAGTTCGCCGTTGAGCACCACGGCCCGCGTCTCGAACAGCAGCGAGGCCGGCACCGCCACCGCCGCGCCGCCGACATATTGCCAGAACGTGCCCGCCACCAGATCGCTGCCGGAGCCGTGGCGCTTCTGCCAGATCGTGCCAGCGCTGATGGCGACGACGGCAAGCACCGATGCCTCCAGCGTGGCGGCGGTGATGCCGCTGCCGGCGACCCCGAGCTTCGGCCACAGCACGGTGACCACCCCGACCAGCCCGATGGCAAGGCCCAGCCAGTGGCGCGGCAGGATTTTCTCGCCGAGCACCTGCCCCGCCATCACCGCCGTGATCAGCGGTTGCAGGCCGACGACCAGCGCCGAAAGTCCGGCTGGCATGCCCTTGTGGATCGCCCAGAACACCCCGCCCAGATAGACGCCGTGCATCAGCGCCCCGGCCCCGATGGCGTGCAGCACGGTGTTGCGCGGCAGTCTTTGCGAGCCCAGCACGAGCAGCAGGAGCGCAAAGAGGGCCGCCGCGATGACGAAGCGTCCGCTCAGGAAGGTGAATGGTTCGGCCCACGGCATGGCGTAGCGCGCACCGATGAAGCCGGTCGCCCACAGGACGACGAAGAGTGGGGGAATGAACCGCTTCATCATGAACCTTTCAGCCGGGCGGGAGGGTCGCCCGTAGTCAGGCCGCATGCCTTAATGCCCCCGGACCGGACAGGCAAAGGAAAACCGGTGGGCCATCGGCTCACAGGCCGACGAGTCGCCTGATGTCGCCGGGTGTCTTTCCGTCGGCGCGCAGCGCCGCAAGCCCGGTGTGCCCGAGGGTCTTCGACAGCTTGCGCCCTTCCGCATCGAGGATCAGGCGGTGATGGCGATAGGCCGGCGCCGGCAGGCCGAGCAGTTCCTGCAACAGGCGCTGGATCGCGGTGGCATGGTAGAGGTCGCGGCCCCGCACCACATGGGTCACGCCCTGCAAGGCATCGTCGACGATGACGGACAGGTGATAGCTGGTCGGGATTTCCCGCCGCGCCAGAATGACGTCGCCCCAGGCGGAAGGATCGGCCGCAACCGTTCGGAACCGCCCAAGATCGTCGTCGTCATACTCCCGCCATTCCAGAGGGCGGCCCGGCGACAGGTCAAGACGCGCCAGTGCCGCCGCCACGTCCAGCCGCCAGGCGAAGGGTTGGCCGTCCCCGATGCGCCGCTGCCTTTCCGCCGTTCCCAGCGACTTGTCGAGCCCCGGATAGAGCGGCGCGCCGTCCGGATCGCGCGGCCAGTCCCGCCCCGCCTTGTCCTGACCGGCAATGAAGGCCCTGATCTCGCCCCGACTCATGAAGGCCGGGTAGACCAGTTCTTCCTCAATGAGCCGCGCCAATGCCTGCGCATAGTCCTCGAAATGCTCGGACTGGCGCCGCACGGGCTCTTCCCATCCGATGCCCAACCAGCGCAGGTCCTCATGGATGCCGGCCTCATATTCAGGCGTGCAGCGGGTAAGGTCGATGTCCTCGATGCGCAGAAGCAGCCTGTCGTCACCGGCCTTCGCCAGATCGCTGTTGAGCAATACCGACAGGGCATGGCCCAGATGCAGCTCGCCATTTGGGCTCGGCGCGAAGCGGAAGGTCGATCCTGTCATCTGGTGGCGGCAATCGGGTTGTTCGGCTCTTGCGGCGATTGCTACTCTCGGCCATCAACGGACACAAGCCACCCTGGCAGGGCATCGACGGCATATGCAACGCATCGAAACGACTGACCACATCGCGCTCGGCCTCGACGCGCTGTGCACGCTCGACCCGCGCCTCGCCACGGTCAGGACGAAGGCCGGCGAGGTGCCGCTGCGCCTCTCGGAGCCCGGTTTCCGCAGCCTCGCCTCGATATTGGTGTCGCAGCAGGTTTCGCGCGCCAGCGCCGACGCCATCTTCGGCCGCCTGACCGGACTGCTCGATCCGCTGACGCCGGAGGCCGTTCTGGAAGCCGGCGAGGACACCTTCCGCACCGCCGGCCTGTCGCGCCCCAAGCAGCGCGGCCTGCTCGCCGCGGCCGCCGCGGTGGCGCAGGGACTCGACCTCGACGGGCTCTGCCAGCTCGATGCCGGCGAGGCCCACCGGCTGCTCACCGCCATTCCAGGCATCGGCACCTGGACGGCCGATTGCTACCTTTTGTTTGCCGCCGGCCATCCCGACATCTTCCCGGCCCGCGACGTGGCGCTGCAAACCGCCGTCGGCCATGCGCTGGCCATCGATCCGCGCCCCGCCGAGAAGGAACTTCTGCGTCTGGCCGAATCATGGCGCCCATGGCGAGGCGTCGCGGCGCGCCTATTCTGGGCCTACTATCGCGAGTTGCGGGGCCGCGAGGCCGCGCCGCCGGCCTGAAGCCTCAAGAAAACGCTTCAAACACGCGTGTTTGAGGGGTTTGCGGCCTCACAATCCGCTTCACATCCCTGTCATGGGAGGCGTACAGTATCCGCGGCGTCGAGCAGACGGAAAGGAGACTGGGCAAGTGACGGTCGCCGTATCCCCGGATGGGCTTCCCGCACTGGTGCTGAACGCGGACTATCGCCCGCTCAGCTATTACCCCCTGTCGCTGTGGTCGTGGCAGGACGCCATCAAGGCCGTGTTCCTCGACCGTGTCAACATCGTCGCCGAATACGAGCATGCGATCTCGTCGCCCAGCTTCACCATGAAGCTGCCGAGCGTGGTCAGCCTCAAGACCTATGTGAAGCCGTCGCGCTATCCTGCTTTCACCCGCTTCAACGTGTTCCTGCGCGACCGTTTCCGCTGCCAGTATTGCAACACGGCAGAGGATCTCACCTTCGACCACGTGATCCCACGTCGTTGTGGCGGCACGACGACGTGGGAGAACATAGTCGCCGCCTGTTCCCACTGCAATTTGCGCAAGGGGGGCATGCTTCCGTCGCAGGCCCGGATGTGGCCGCAGCAGAAGCCCTACCGCCCCACCGTCCAGGACCTTCACAACAACGGCCGGCTGTTCCCGCCCAACCATCTGCATGAAAGCTGGATGGACTTTCTCTACTGGGATGTCGAGCTGGAGCCCTGAGGCGCGACCTGCCTTCGCCGGAGCCCTTCAGATTCTGTCCTGCCTATCATCCCCAAAGGCGGGAGACGTAGCCTTACGGCTTGGCCACCGCTTTTTCCATCCTCGGCAAGGTTTCGGGATGGATTCTCGACCTTGGAGCGACCGCAGGGAGCGGAGAGTGTCGGGAATCCATGCCGGAACCTTCAAAGTCACGGAATGGACCCCGGACAGCTTTCGTTTCGCTGCGGCTTCCGGAATTATGATGGGGATCGGGTTACGTTATCAACCGGCACGGAGCGAACCTGGAAGATCGCGACGCGCTCTAGACTTCCTCGCCGAAGCGGTTGGAAATCAGCTCCACCAGCGCGTCGAGCGCGGCTTCCGCGTCGGGGCCGCTGGCGAGCACCCGGATCGAGCAGCCGGGGCTGGCGGCGAGCATCATCAGGCCCATGATCGAGGTGCCGCCGACGCGCATGCCGTCCTTCTCGACCGAGACGACGGCGTCGAACCCGCTGACCATCTGGACGAACTTGGCCGAGGCCCGGGCATGCAGGCCGCGCTGGTTGACGATCTCCACCTCGCGCGCCAGTTCTTCCATGTCGTCCAGTCCGCCGCTCATTTGCTGGCCAACAGTTGACTGGCAACGTTGATGTATTTGCGCCCGGCCGCCTGCGCCTCCTCCAGCGCCACGGGCATGTCGTCGTTCTTGCGCACGCTCGACAGCTTGATCAGCATCGGCAGGTTCATGCCGGCGATCACCTCGGTGCGGCCGGCCTCCATTACCGAGATGGCAAGGTTGGAGGGCGTGCCCCCGAACATGTCGGTCAGCACAATGACGCCGGCGCCCGTGTCCACCTCGGCAACGGCCCCGACGATGTCGCGGCGGCGCTGTTCCATATCGTCATCGGGGCCGATGGCCACGGTCGCCAAATGGTCCTGCGGGCCGACGACATGTTCCAGCGCGTTGCGGAACTCGTCAGCCAGTCGACCGTGCGTGACGAGCACGAGTCCGATCATCGTTGGATGGCTCCCGTCATGGCCCCTTCACAAGCGCTTTTTATACTCGCCACCCCGGCGGCGTTGGGTGCGCTATCTTGTCGAGACGCGGCGCGTTGACAAGCCCTAAAGTGCACCATAGCGAGCCATTTTGCCGCACCGCAGCATCAATTTCCGCTGAAAGGCGGCAGTCTCAGCCACGATATAAGCATTTGCGCGGCCGAAATCACATCCCCGGCCGGCAGGTCGATGCGCGGCACCCGGCAGTCGGCGATGACCTCGCTCGCCTCCTCCTGCATGCGCGCCACCGCGCCGGCCGGCACCAGCCGTCCGACCAGGTCGATGACGGCGGCGGGCTCGCTTGCCAGTTCGCGCGGGCCGAGGCCGAACACCTCGACCAGGCCGCTGATGGCGGGCGGCGCATGGCAGACCAGCCGTCCGCCATGACCGCTCACGAAAAGCTGATCGTCGGCCACCAGCCGGGCAAAGCGCCCGCCGGCGCGCAGGCGCCCGATCAGGGCGATTGCCAGGGTGCTCTTGCCGGCACCCGACGGTCCGGTGATCAGGATGCCGCGATCGCCGGCCAGGACAGCGGTGGCGTGGATGTTGGTGCGGCCGGCGGCGGGGCCGGAAGCGCTCACGGCTCCACCGGCAAGGTGATGGTGAAGCGCGCGCCGCGCGCCTCTCCCGGCTTGCCGCCGGGAATGTTCTCCGCCGTCAGCGTGCCGCCATGCGCCTCGATGATCTGGCGGCTGATCGACAGGCCGAGGCCGGAATTCTGGCCGAACGCCTCGCCGGACGGACGGTCGGTATAGAAGCGCTCGAAGATGCGCTCGACCGCATCGGCACGGATGCCCGGCCCGTTATCGTCGATGGTGATGATGTGCGAATTGCCCGACCGCTCCAGGGAAATCGTAATGACGCCGTGGTCGTCCGGCACGAAGGAGCGCGCGTTCTCGATCAGGTTGGTGATGACCTGCCCCAGCCGCAGCTCATGGCCGCTGACGCGATAGCCCTTGACCCCCTGTGGCTGCGCCGCGATATGGAGCTGGATGTCGACCGGCTTCTTGTGCCGCGAGGCCTCGCGCGACACCGCCACGAGGTCGGTGAGGAATTTCTTGAGGTCGACGCCGGAGGCATCCTCGCGGGCGAGCTCCGCGTCGAGACGCGAGGCGTCGGAAATGTCGGTGATGAGCCGGTCGAGCCGGCGCACGTCATGCTGGATGACCTCCATCAGCCGGGCGCGCGAGGAGTCCGACTTGGCCAGCGGCAGCGTCTCCACCGCGCTGCGCAGCGAGGTCAGCGGGTTCTTCAGCTCATGGCTGACATCGGCCGCGAAACTCTCGATGGCCTCGATGCGGGCATAGAGCGCATTGGTCATGTCGCGCACCGCAATGGAAAGGTTGCCGATCTCGTCCTGCCGGTCGGAGAAATCCGGAATTTCCTCGCGGCTCTTGACGCCGCGCCGCACCCGCACGGCCGCCGCCGCCAGCCGGCGCAGCGGATTGGCGATGGTCGAGGCCAGAAGCAGCGACATCAGCGCCGTCACCAGCGCCGCGATGCCGAACACGCGCAGGATCGCCTTGCGTTCCGCCGCGACGATCTTGTCGATGTCGCCTTCGGTGGACAGCATCAGCACGCCGAGCACGGCCCGGAAACGCTGGATCGGCACCGCCACCGACACCACCTGCTCGCCCTTCTCCGAAATGCGCACGATGGTCGAGGGGCTGCCGGTCAACGCCTTCATCACCTCGGGATAGGCCGCGCCATTGCCGCCCGGCTGCTCGTGGTAGATCGGCAGGTCGCGGTTGCGGAACAGGTCGAAGACGAACTTCTCCACCCGCTCCAATATGTTCGGCTGGTCCCCGTCTATCGCCGGCAGGTCGTAGCGCAGGATCTGGCCGCGCGAATAGAGCCGGCGCGAATCGAGCAGCAGCACCGCGTCGCGGTCGTAGACGCGGGCGCGGGTCTTGGTCGGCGAGATCAGCCGGCGCAGCAGCGGCGCGACGCGCTCGGGATTGATCGGGAAATCGAGGTTGTCGAGCTGGTCGGAACTCGGCGCCAGGCTCTCGCCGGCCTGGAGTTCCAGCAGTTTTTCCGGGTCTATGCTGATCGAATCGGTCTCGATCGTGGCCGAGGAGGCGATGGCGCTGGCGATGATCTCGCCCTGCGTCATCAGGCTTTCGACACGCGCGTCGATGAGGCCGTCGCGGAAGGTGTTGAGGTAGAGGATGCCCGTCACCATCACCGCGAGGCCGGCCAGGTTGACGAACAGGATGCGCCTGGTGAGGCTGGAGAAGAAGTGATGGCCGAGGAAGCGGCGGATCGGCACCGTCACGCGCGACAGCACCGAAAGACGGCGGGCCGGGCGTCTCGCGGCGCCCGCCGGCTTCTTCAGCTCTGCTTCCATGGCCATGGCCCTGCGGCCCCCGTTGCCGCCTTACGCTTCCTTGAAGCGGTAGCCGACGCCATACAGTGTCTCGATCATCTCGAAGTCCTCGTCCACTGCCTTGAACTTCTTGCGCAGCCGCTTGATGTGGCTGTCGATGGTACGGTCGTCGACATAAACCTGTTCATCATAGGCCGAATCCATCAGCGCGTCGCGGCTCTTCACCACGCCCGGCCTTTGCGCCAGCGAGTGCAGGATAAGGAATTCGGTCACCGTCAGCGTCACCGGCTGGCCCTTCCAGGTGCAGGTGTGGCGCTCCTGGTCCATGACGAGCTGACCGCGCTCCAGCGAACGGGTCTGCTGGTTCGGCGTCTTGGCGGCGGTTTCGCGGGCGCCGGCGCGGCGCAGCACGGCCTTGACGCGCTCGACCAGAAGGCGCTGCGAGAAGGGTTTGCGGATGAAGTCGTCGGCGCCCATCTTGAGCCCGAACAATTCGTCGATCTCGTCGTCCTTCGAGGTCAGGAAGATGACCGGAAGGTCGGTCTTTTGGCGCAGGCGGCGCAGAAGCTCCATGCCGTCCATGCGCGGCATCTTGATGTCGAGAATGGCGAGGTTCGGCGGACGGGCGGCCAGCCCCTCCAGCGCCGACGCGCCGTCCGTGTAGGTCTCGACCCGGTAGCCTTCGGATTCCAGGGCTATGGAGACCGAGGTCAGGATGTTGCGGTCGTCGTCGACAAGCGCGATCGTTGCCATTTCGAGCGGCTCCCTCATGGGCGACTGTCCCTTCTCAAAGCAGAAGGGCTTGTGCAGGACAAATTAGGTACAAAATGTGGCGCGTGCATTCAACCGCGCCGTGCTGCCGCACACCCTTGCAGCCGGCGTCGACCAAACCCGGTGCCCGGGCATCCCGCCAGCAGCCCTGCACTTTTCCCACATCTAAACGATTTAAACAACTTTCAAATTTTTTAAATCGATTAATGATTTGATATTGTTTGTTTTTTCTGGTTCTCACCGGAAAAGGCCTCGGCAGCGACGGCCCCGCATCCTTTGCATCCGCGTACATTGAAAGGACTTCCATGTCGGAAATCGGCAAACGCAATCCTGCACTCGGGCTCGATGCACTCGGCCTTCGCACCTCCGGCAAGGTGCACTTCAATCTCGGGCCGGCCGAGCTTTGCGAGGAGGCGGTCCGCCGCGGCGAAGCCCAGCTCACCGCACATGGCGCGCTGGTGGCAGACACCGGGCAGTACACCGGCCGTTCGCCCAAGGACAAGTTTGTCGTCCGCGACGAGAACACCGAGGATCACGTCTGGTGGGACAACAACAACGCCATGACGCGGGCGCAGTTCGATGCCCTCCATGCCGATTTCCTCGCCCACGCCGCGACCCGCGACCTGTTCGTGCAGGACCTGATCGGCGGCGCCGACCGCTCGCTGGCCCTGCCGACCCGCGTCGTCACCGAATTCGCCTGGCATTCGCTGTTCATCCGCAACCTGCTGATCCGTCTTTCCGACGAGGAGATTGCCGGCTTCGTGCCGGAAATGACGATCATCGACCTGCCGTCCTTCCGCGCCGACAATGCCCGCCATGGCGGCCGCAGCGAGACGCTGATCGCCGTCGACCTCACCCGCAAGATCGTGCTGATCGGCGGCACCCGCTATGCCGGCGAGATGAAGAAGTCGGTGTTCACCGCGCTCAACTACGTCCTGCCCGCCAAGGGTGTCATGCCCATGCACTGCTCGGCCAATGAGGGCCCCGACGGCGATGCGGCCGTGTTCTTCGGCCTCTCCGGCACCGGCAAGACCACGCTTTCGGCCGATCCGAAGCGCACGCTGATCGGCGACGACGAGCATGGCTGGGGCCCGCACGGCATCTTCAATTTCGAGGGCGGCTGCTACGCCAAGACCATCCGCCTCTCGGCCGAGGCCGAGCCGGAAATCTTCGCCACCACGCGCCGCTTCGGCACGGTGCTGGAAAACGTCATCCTCGACGACAGGCGCGTGCCGGACTTCGACGACGGCTCGCGCACCGAGAACACGCGCTGTGCCTATCCGCTGGATTACATCCCCAACGCCAGCGCCACCGGCCAGGCCAGCCATCCGAAGAACATCATCATGCTGACCGCCGACGCCTTCGGCGTGATGCCGCCGATCGCGAAGCTCACCCCGGCGCAGGCCATGTACCATTTCCTGTCCGGCTACACCGCCAAGGTGGCCGGCACCGAGCGCGGCGTGACCGAGCCGGAAGCGACCTTCTCCACCTGCTTCGGCGCGCCCTTCATGCCGCGCCACCCCTCGGAATACGGCAACCTGCTGCGCGAACTGATCGCCACGCACGGCGTCGATTGCTGGCTGGTCAACACCGGCTGGACCGGCGGCGCCTACGGGGTCGGCAGCCGCATGCCGATCAAGGCGACGCGCGCCCTGCTGACGGCCGCGCTCGACGGCTCGCTCAAGCAGGTCGAATTCCGCACCGACCCCAATTTCGGCTTCGAAGTGCCGGTTTCGGTGCCGGGCGTCGACCCGTCGATCCTCGACCCGCGCTCGACCTGGGCCGACAAGCAGGCCTATGACCTTCAGGCGGCCAAGCTGGTCGGCATGTTCATCGACAATTTCGGCAAGTTCGAGAGCCACGTCGACGCCGCGGTGAGGAGCGCGGCTCCCCACTTTCAGGAAGCCGCCGAATAAGGCTTAGAGAACCCGACAGCAGAAAGGCCCGGTCCCGATCGGGCCTTTTCTTTTTGTCTTTCAGGCCGCATGACTGCACCATGGGCACCGAGAACGACATCATCATCGGCAGGGAAGCCGTCATCCACGACGACGAGCTCGAGGAAGTGTTCATCCGCGCTTCCGGGCCGGGCGGCCAGAACGTCAACAAGGTGGCGACCGCCGTGCAGTTGCGCTTCGACGCCGCCAATGCGCGCGGCCTGTCGGAGCGCGTGCGCGCAAGCACGATCAGGCTCGCCGGCCAGCGCGCCACCAAGGACGGCGTCATCGTCATCGAGGCTGCCCGTTTCCGGACGCAGGAGCAGAACCGCGCCGATGCCCGCCAGCGGCTGGCCGCACTCGTCGCCCGGGCGGCCGAGCCGCCACCGCCGCCGCGCAAGAAGACGAAACCCACCAAAGGCTCGGTGGAACGCCGCCTGAAGGCCAAGGCCGGCCGCTCGGTGGTGAAGAAATTGCGGGGCAGGATCGAAAACGATTGAAAATCCCGCCGTCTCTTCCATGTTTACTTGCTAACTGCGAATACCACATCGGTTGATAGAAGGAGACCACAATGGGTATTTTCGACTTCGTGAAGAACGTCGGTGCCAAGCTCGGCTTTGGCGACGACGAAACCCCGGATGCGGACGCGCTGAAGAAGGAACTCGATTCCCACAAGCTCGGCACTGACAACGTCAAGATCGAGGTCAACGGCGACACGGCGGTGCTGAAGGGCGAAGTCGCGGACCAGTCGGCGCTCGAAAAGGCGATCATCGCGGTCGGCAATACGCTGGGTGTCTCCAAGGTGCAGGCCGATGAGCTGACGGTGGCGACTCCGGACGCCACGGTCAAGGAAGCGGTTTTCTACACGGTCAAGAAGGGCGACAACCTCTCCAAGATCGCCGAGGCCCATTACGGCAAGGGCAAGGCCTCGAAATACACCGTCATCTTCGAGGCCAACAAGCCGATGCTGACCCACCCCGACAAGATCTATCCCGGCCAGGTGCTGCGCATTCCCGATCTGGGCTGAGATTCGAGGATTTTTTGAAGGAACGGCGGCTTTCGGGTCGCCGTTCTGTTTTTTGGCATTCCAATGTCTGCCGATCAGGAACAGGCCAATGTCCGCTCTGCCAGAAGGCGTCCGCCACTTTCCCCTCTATCTGTCGCCGTCGCAGCAGGCCGGGCTGGTCGAGGAGATCAGGCGGATCGTGCAGGCCGCGCCGCTGTTCGTGCCGGCCATGCCGCGCACCGGCAAGGAAATGAGCGTGCGCATGACCAATTGCGGCGAAATGGGATGGGTCACCGACAAGGAGCGCGGCTACCGCTACCAGCCCGTCCATCCGGTCACCGGCGAGCCTTGGCCGCCGATTCCGGAAACGCTGCTGGCGATCTGGCGCGACGTTGCCGGCCATGAAAAGCCGCCGCAGGCCTGCCTCGTCAATTTCTACGACGAGCGCGCCCGCATGGGCCTGCATCAGGATCGCGACGAATCCGATTTTTCCGCGCCGGTGGTGTCGGTCTCGCTGGGCGACGACTGCCGTTTCCGGGTCGGCACCGCCGAGCGCGGCGGCCCGACCGCGTCGCTCCGGCTGGCGAGCGGCGACGTGCTGGTGCTGGGCGGGCAAAGCCGCCTCGCCTATCACGGCGTCGACCGCATCTACCCGCGGACCTCGCCGCTTCTGAAGAATGGCGGCCGCATCAACCTGACGCTGCGCCGCGTGAGTGAGTAGGCTGAACTGGGCCTTTCAGGTCCGGACCAAATCGCCCCTCATCCCCCTGCCGGGACCTTCTCCCCGCAAGCGGGGAGAAGGATGCTGTCCGCAACGCTGGTGGCCCCCTCTCCCTGCTTGCGGGGAGAGGGTAAGGGTGAGGGGCCGTTTCCGGCAGAACCCAAAGGGTCCTACAGCTTCCGGAGCGCCACTTCCTCGACGAGATGGTCGGCGCCCTTGCGCAGGATAAGGTCGGCGCGCGGGCGCGTCGGCAGGATGTTCTCGCGCAGGTTCTTCAGGTTGATGTTCATCCACAGCCCCTCGGCGATCGCCTGCGCCGCCCCTTCGGAAAGCTGCGAATAGCGGTGGAAGAACGAATCCGGGTTGCGGAAGGCGGTTTCGCGCAGCCGCATGAAGCGGGCGATATACCAGTCGTGGATCAGCTTCTCGTCGGCATCGATATAGATCGAGAAGTCGAAGAAGTCCGACAGGAAGGGCACGAACTTGCCGTCCGGCGGCAGGTGGCGCGGCTGCAGGACGTTGAGACCCTCGAAGATCAATATGTCCGGCCGGTCGATGGTGGTGAAGGCGCCCGGAATGACGTCATAGGTCAGGTGCGAATAGAGTGGCGCCTGCACGTCCTTCTCGCCGGACTTGATGGCCGACAGGAAGCGCAGCAGCGCGCCGACGTCGTAGCTTTCGGGAAAGCCCTTGCGCTCCATCAGGTCCTCGCGGCGCAGAACCTCGTTGGGCAGCAGGAAGCCGTCCGTGGTGATCAGGTCGACCTTGGGGCTGGAAGGCCAGCGCGCCAGCAAATCCTTCAGCACGCGCGCCGTCGTCGACTTGCCCACCGCGACCGAGCCGGCGATGCCGATGATGAACGGCGTTTTGGTCGTGGTCTTGCCGTTGAAGAAGACGCGGCGCTGCTCGGCCAGAAGTTGGCTCGCCTCGACATGGGCGGAGAGCAGGCGCGACATCGACAGGTAGATGCGGCGCACCTCGTCGAGGTCGACCGGGTCGTTGAGCGAACGCAGCCGGTTGATTTCCTCGCCGGTCAGGGTCAGCGGCGTATCGGCCCTGAATTTCGACCATTCCTGCGCCGAGAAGAACAGGTAGGGAGAATATTGTGCGGTCGGCGCAAGCTGATCCATCGCGTCTCCTGCCCCTCGGCTTCGGGCGTCAGCCCGGCTGGCTCCGGGATGCCTTCTCGGCGACGCCCGACTGCCCGGTCCGCCGCTCGAGTTCGGCCAGCACATCGTCGAGGGAAACGCCCGCGATCGCCAGCACGACAAGCCAATGATAGAGAAGGTCGGCGCTTTCCGAAATGACGCCTTTGGTATCGCCCTTGACCGCGGCGATGACCGTTTCGACGGCTTCCTCGCCGAGCTTCTGGGCGGCCTTGTCCATGCCCTTGGCGAACAGCCGCGCGGTCCACGATTCCGCATCGCCCGAGCGCGCCCGTTCGCGGATCGTGGCTTCCAGGTCGGAGAGCGAGAAACTGGCCATGGCGCCGTTTAGTGCCGATCCGGGCCGGAGTCGAGTCGAACCTCGATGCCGGCGGCGGCCATATGCGCCTTGGCTTCGGCGATGGAATAGGTGCCGAAGTGGAAGATCGAGGCGGCGAGCACCGCCGTCGCGTGGCCGTCACGTATGCCCGCGACCATGTGGTCGAGATTGCCGACGCCGCCGGAGGCGATCACTGGGGCGCGCACGGCATCGGCCACCGCCCGCGTCAGCGCGATGTCGTAGCCGACCTTGGTGCCGTCGCGGTCCATGGAGGTGAGCAGGATTTCGCCGGCGCCAAGGTCCACCACGCGCCGGGCGAACTCGACGGCATCGATGCCTGTCTTCTCGCGTCCCCCATGGGTGAAGATCTCCCAGCGGTCCGCCTCGCCTTCGCCGCTGACCTTCTTGGCGTCGATGGCCACGACGATGCACTGGTTGCCGAACTTGTCGGCGGCTTCCGCCACGAATTCCGGGTTCTTCACCGCCGCCGTGTTGATCGACACCTTGTCGGCGCCGGCCAGGAGCAGCTTGCGGATATCGGCCACCTGCCGCACGCCGCCGCCGACGGTCAGCGGCATGAAACACTGTTCGGCGGTACGCGCCACCACGTCGAAAATGGTTTCGCGGTTGTCGGAAGAAGCGGTGATGTCGAGGAAGCAAAGCTCGTCGGCGCCGGCCGCGTCATAGGCGCGGGCGGCCTCCACCGGATCGCCGGCATCGACCAGATCGACGAAATTGACGCCCTTCACCACGCGGCCGTCTTTCACATCCAGGCAAGGGATCACGCGGGCCTTGAGAGTCATGCGGAAAATTCCTTGTCCATCAGATGCGTTCAAGCGCCGCGAGCAGGTCGACCAGCAGATGGCCCGCCACCGGCGGCACGTCGCCCTGCGGGTCGAAGGCCGGGTCATAGGCCGAGAGCGTGACGCCGCTGATCGGCATGGAGCGGCCGATGCCGCAGACGATCTTCCCCAATTCGTTCGGGTCCGGGCCGCCGGGCGTCGTGTAGCGGTTCACCTGCAACATGTCAGGATCGAGAACGTCGAGGTCAATATGCAGATGCGTGCGCACCGCGCCGGCCGCGTTCAGCTTGCCCGCCTGTTCGACGGCGCTCGTACATGTGGAACGCAGCACGGGCAGCGCGTCGAGCAGCTTGCGCTCGTCGTCATCGAGGTCGCGCGCATCGACCAGCAGGCAGCGGGCCGGGTCGATCGCCTTAAAGCCGGGAACCGTGTGCGCGATCGGCTTCCAGCACAGGCCAAGCGCAATCGCCAGCGCCATGCCGTCGAGGAAGCCGTGCACGGAGGTTTCCGGCGTATTGATATCGCCGTGCTGGTCGAACCAGATAATGGAATCGGCCTGTTCTCCAGCCACCGCGCCAACGGTGGTGAGGCAGTTGCCGGCCAGCACCACCGGGAAACGGCCATCCTCCAGCGCCGCATCGACCCTGCCCGCCACCGCCCGGCACACGGCAAAGCCGGTGGCGATCTCGCGCGGCTGGTCGCCGCCCACCTTGCCGATGTCCTCGACGTCGACATCGTGGCCCGCCAGCGTCAGCGCCTCGACCAGCCCGCCGGTGACGAGCGCGTCCGGCCCCTGGCCGAAGCCGGATTGGTAGTGCCCGCTGTCATAGGGGGCGAGGACAAGGGAGAGCTTCATTGCGCCGCCGCCTGCCGTTCACGCGCCTCGCGCAAAATGGCGAGCGCCTCGGCTGGATCGATGCGTCCGTCATAGAGGGCACGGCCGGAAATCGCGCCTTCGAGCTTGGCCGCATCGGGCATGGTCATGCGCACGATGTCGGCGATGGAAGCGAGCCCGCCTGAGGCGATCACCGGGATCGACACCGCCTCGGCCAGATCGATGGTCGAGGTCCAGTTGATGCCGGCCAGCACGCCGTCGCGGTCGATGTCGGTGTAGATGATCGCCGCCACGCCCGCGCCCTCGAACTTCTTCGCCAGTTCGGTGACCCCGAGTTCGGAGGCTTCGGCCCAGCCCTCGACCGCCACTTTTCCGCCGCGCGCGTCGATGCCGACGGCCACCTTGCCGGGGAATGCCTTGCAGGCTTCCTTCACAAGCTCGGGCGCGCGCACCGCCACGGTGCCGAGGATGACGCGGGCCAGCCCCTTGTCCAGCCAGCTTTCGATATGCGCCAGCGTGCGGATGCCGCCGCCGAGCTGCACCGGGTTCTTCGTCGTCTTGAGGATCGCCTCGACGGCCGCGCCATTGACGCTCTGCCCCTCGAAGGCGCCGTTGAGATCGACGACATGCAGCCACTCGAAGCCCTGCTCCTCGAAGGCGCGGGCCTGCGCGGCCGGATCGTTGTTGTAGACGGTCGCCTGGTTCATGTTGCCCAGCTTGAGGCGCACGCACTGGCCGTTCTTGAGGTCGATGGCGGGGAAAAGGATCATGTCAGGCTCCCTCGACGATGACGACCTTGCCGACCGAACCGGCCAGCCTGTGCTTCAGCGCTTCCTGGTATTCGGGCGAATTGTAGCAGGCCAGCGCCGCCTCGTAGGAAGGGAACTCGACGATGACATGGCGGTTGCCGGTAGGGCCCTCGGGGTTTTCGAAACGCCCGGCGCGCACCAGGAATTTCGCGCCGTATTTGGCGAAGGCCGCCCCGTTCGCCTCGATATATCTACCGTAGTGTTCAGGATCGCGAACATCCACCATCGCCATCCAGTAGCCCTTCTTGCTCATGTCCGCCTCCTTACGGCTTCCAGCGCAGGAAATTGGCGATGAGCGCCAGGCCGAGCGACTGGCTCTTCTCGGGGTGGAACTGGGTTCCAACGAGATTGTCGCGCGCCACCGCGGCCGTCACCGGGCCGCCATAGTCGGCCAGTGCGATCACCTGTTCGGGCTTCCGTGCATCGAGTTGGTAGGAATGGACGAAATAGGCATGCAGCCCGTCCGGCCCGGTCGGAATGCCGTCGAACAGCGGATGGTCGCGCGTCACGCGAAGCGTATTCCAGCCGATCTGCGGGATCTTGAGCGCAGGATCGGACGGCGCGATTTCCTTCACGTCGCCCGCGATCCAGCCGAAGCCCTGCGTGACCGTCTTTTCCAGCCCGCGCTCGGACATGAGCTGCATGCCCACGCAGATGCCGAGGAACGGCCGGGCGCGCGCGATCGCCGCTTCCTCGACCGCCTCCCACATGCCTTCGACGGCGCGCAGGCCGGCGGCGCAATCGGCATAGGCGCCGACGCCCGGCAGCACGATGCGGTCGGCGCCGCGCACGCGATCCGCATCCGCCGTCAGCTCGATGTACGCCGCGATGCCGGCTTCCCGCGCCGCCCGCTCGAAAGCCTTGGTCGCCGAGCGCAGATTGCCCGAACCGTAGTCGATGATGGCGACGCGCATGTCAGTTTCTGCCGTATTGGATCAGGCCGAGCGAAGGCGCAGGCCGTAGCGGGCGCTGCCCCGCGGTTTCTGCCGGAACGATGGCCATGGCGGGTTCCGGTTCGTCAGGTTCGGCGGCCGCCTCATGCGCATAGCGCATATAGGCTTCGTCGGCATTGCCGGCCTCGACCACACCCCATTGGCGAAAGCCGCGGCGGCGGAGCGCCGCAACGCGCATCGCCTGTCCTTCCAGCCCGACATAGATGGAAACCAGCAGCCCCAGCAGCGAACCGGCGAAGCCCATGCCGGCCATTTCGCCGAAACCGGTGAACGCCCCCATGACCAGAAAGGCGATGATCGCCTCCGCCCACAGCCGGTGCCACAACAGCCACAGCGGCGGCACGAGGAACGCCGGCCACGAGAAACCGTCGCGCAGCAGCACCGCCTGCTCGGCCCGGCTTTGCGGGCTGCCGTCGGGCGGCAGCATCACGACATGGCTGGCCATCGCTACCCTTTCAGCGATCCCTTGGTGGAGGGAATGGCGTCCGGCTGGCGCGGATCGGGCTCCGTCGCCGCGCGCAACGCCCGCGCCACCGCCTTGAAGCAGGTTTCGGCGATGTGATGGTTGTTGGCACCGTAGTGGTTGGTGACGTGCAGCGTGATGCCGGCATGCTGCGACAGCGCCTGGAAGAACTCACGCACCAGTTCGGTGTCGAAGGTACCGATCTTGGGCGACGAGAATTCGACGTTCCAGACGAGGAACGGCCGGCCGGAAACGTCGACGGCGGCGCCGGTCAGCGTCTCGTCCATGGCAAGATCGATCGAGGCATAGCGCATGATGCCGCGCCGCTCGCCCAGCGCCTTGGCCAGGGCCTGCCCGATGACGATGCCGGTGTCCTCGACCGTGTGGTGGTCGTCGATGTGCAGGTCGCCCTTGGCGCGCACCGTCATGTCGATCAGCGAATGGCGCGAAAGCTGGTCCAGCATATGGTCGAAGAAGCCGACGCCGGTGGAGATGTCGGACTTGCCGGCGCCGTCGACATCGAGCGAGACCGTGATCTCGGTCTCCTTCGTCTTGCGGCTGACCTCGGCGGAACGCTCGACCATGAACCCTTCCCCTTATCCTCAAGGGCAAACTGGAAAACGCAAGCCTTCTAGCAGCATGAGGGGGCGATTGCCAGTTGGCAAAGCGGCGTTTGCAATCGCGTGGCGGCGACATAAATAAGCAGGCGAAACATCTCGTAATGTGCCGCTCGCTTCAGATGAAGGGCCGGCGCGACATCGGAGCTCCAAATGTCGAATGAACTGACCATGCACGCCACGACCATCATCACCGTGCGCAAGGGCGGCAAGGTGGTCATCGCCGGCGACGGGCAGGTAAGCCTCGGCCAGACCATCATGAAGGGCAACGCCAAGAAGGTGCGCCGCATCGGCAAGGGCGGCAACGTCATCGCCGGTTTCGCCGGCGCCACCGCCGACGCCTTCACCCTCATGGAGCGGCTTGAGGCCAAGCTGGAACAATATCCCGACCAGTTGACGCGCGCCTGCGTGGAACTGGCCAAGGACTGGCGCACCGACCGCTATCTGCGCCGGCTGGAAGCCATGATGCTGGTGGCCGACAAGAACGTGTCGCTGGCGCTGACCGGCACCGGCGACGTGCTGGAGCCCGAGCACGGCGTCATGGCCATCGGCTCCGGCGGCAACTATGCGCTGGCCGCCGCCCGCGCCCTGATGGACACCGACAAGGATGCCGAGGAGATCGCCCGCAAGGCGATGGAAATCGCCGCCGACATCTGCGTCTACACCAACCACAGCTTCGTGATCGAAACCCTCGATGCTGCCTGAGCCGGGGCAACCTGAGCCGGAGCGACGCTACAGCTTCCGAGCCGTCACCGAAGGCGACCTGCCGCTGCTGCGGCGCTGGCTGGAAGCACCGCACGTGGCCGAATGGTGGACCGACGGTACGGAAGCGTCGCTGGCTTCGATCCGGGAAGCCATGGACAGCGTATCCGTCGAGCCGCTGATCGTGGAACTCGACGGCAGGCCCATCGCCTATCTGCAGGCCTACGATCCGCATCTGGAGGACGACCACCCCTATGCGGATCAGCCCTTCGGCACGCTCGGCCTCGACATCTCCATCGGCCCGGCGGAACTGTTGGGCGTGGGCCACGGCTCGGCCATCCTCGCGCAATTCGCGCAGGACCTGTTCGACGAGGGCGCACCGCGCGTCGTCATCGATCCCGATCCCAAGAACCACAGGGCCATCCGCGCCTATGAGAAGGCCGGCTTCCGGGTGCTCGGCGAGCGCACCAGCCAGTACGGGCCCGCGCTGTTGATGGCGCTCGACGCCGACGAAGAGGACTGAGCCGGCCAAAACTTTCCCCTTCAAATCGCCGCGCTATGTGTTCTTGTCGGCACAGACAGGATGATTCGCCGCGAAGGGGGACACGACTTGGCTCAACTCACCGCACCGCACGAACGCGCATCCTGGGGGCTGGACTGGAAGGCGGGCGTGCTGGCGGCAGCGCTGCTGGTAGCCGCGCAGGCCGCGATCCTGCGCCTCATGGGCCATATCTGGATCTGCAAATGCGGCTACGTGAAGCTGTGGCACGGCGTCGTGGTCAGCCCGGAGAACTCCCAGCACATTTCCGACTGGTACACTTTCTCGCACGTCATCCACGGTTTCCTGTTCTACCTGCTGTTCTGGGTGCTGTTCCGCCGCTCGACCGTGTGGACGCGGCTGTCCTTCGCCATCCTGCTCGAAGCCGCATGGGAAATCCTCGAAAACAGCCCGATCATCATCAACCGCTATCGCGAGGCGACCATCTCGCTCGACTATTTCGGCGACAGCATCATCAACTCGGTCTTCGACACGCTGTTCATGGTGCTGGGCTTCCTCCTCGCCGCCCGCCTGCCCGTCTGGCTTATCGTGGTGCTGGCCATCGCCTTCGAGCTGGTCGTCGGCTACCTCATCCGCGACAACCTGACCCTCAACGTGCTGATGCTGGTCTATCCGCTGGAATCGGTGAAAACCTGGCAGGGAGGGCTGTGATGGCGGCCACGATATCGGACAAGACGGCCATCTCCGGCGATACGCTGGAGCGCGCCATCGCCCAGGGTGTGCTGACACTCCGGCAGGCCGAGATGTTGCGCTATCTGGAGAACACCGCCACCGGCATCCCGGCCGCGGCCCCGACCGACGACGAGAAATTCCGCTTCATCAACGGCTTCGGCGACATCTTCGTCACCATCGGCATAGCCCTCTTCCTCGGCGCGCTGTCCTATTTCGCTATGGAATGGGTCGGCGGGGCCGGGGCCGGCTTCACCGTGGCGCTGGCAAGCTGGCTGCTGGCCGAATATTTCACCCGCAAGCGGCGCATGGCGCTGCCCAGCATCGTGCTGCTGCTCGTCTATGCGGTTTCGGTCTTCACGGCCACGGTGGTTCTCGCAGCCGATTCCGAGGCCTTCAGCTTCGCCACGCTTGAAAAGGAAGGCTGGCCCGTCGTCGTCGCCGGCCTCGTCACCATCGCCGCGACGGCGCTGCATTACTGGCGCTTCCGCATCCCCATCACCTTCGCCGCCGGCGTGGCCGCGCTGGTCGCCAGCGTTCTGGCGCTGGTGGTCAGCGTGGCGCCCGATTTCGCCGAACGGTTCCTCCGGCCTCTCCTGCTGATCTGCGGACTTGGCGTCTTCGCGCTTGCCATGCGCTTCGACCTCAGCGACCCGCAGCGCCAGACACGCCGCACCGACATCGCCTTCTGGCTGCACATGCTGGCGGCACCGCTGGTCGTCCATCCGCTGGTCAGCGGCCTGATCGGAACCGGCGGGCTGACCATGGCCGCGTCGCTGGGCGTGCTGGCGATCTTCATCGGCCTCGCCCTCGTGGCAGTTCTGGTGGACCGGCGCGCCATTCTGGTCTCCGGCCTTTCCTATGCCGGCATCGCCTTCGGCTCGCTGGTCAGGCAGATCGGCCTCAGCGAAAGCGTGGTGCCGCTGACCCTGCTCGTGCTGGGCGCGCTGGTGCTGCTGCTCAGCGCCGGCTGGCATGGACTGCGCCGCCGGCTGCTGGCCCTGTTGCCGGTTGCCCTTGTACGCAGGCTTCCATCTCATACATAAGCGGCACCCGCCGTTTCATGAGTTATCGATTATGAGCAATTTTTCCCCCCGCGAGATCGTTTCCGAACTCGATCGTTACATCATCGGCCAGAAGGACGCCAAGCGCGCCGTGGCCATCGCCTTGCGCAACCGCTGGCGGCGCCAGCAACTCGACGGCCAGATGCGCGAAGAGGTGATGCCGAAGAACATCCTGATGATCGGCCCCACCGGCGTCGGCAAGACCGAGATTTCACGCCGGCTGGCGAAGCTTGCCAATGCGCCCTTCGTCAAGGTCGAGGCCACCAAGTTCACCGAGGTCGGCTATGTCGGCCGCGACGTGGAGCAGATCGTGCGCGATCTGGTCGAGGTCGCCATCGGGCTCACCCGCGAGAAGATGCGCGAGGACGTCAAGGCCCGCGCCCATCTCAACGCCGAGGAGCGCGTGCTTGAGGCGCTGGTCGGCAAGACCGCCTCGCCGGCGACCCGCGATTCCTTCCGCAAGAAACTGCGCGAGGGCGAGCTGGACGACAAGGAGATCGAGGTCGACGTGGCCGATACCGGCACCGGCGGCATGCCCGGTTTCGAGATCCCCGGCATGCCCGGCGCCAATATCGGTGTTCTCAACATCAACGACATGCTGTCGAAGGCCATGGGCGGCAAGCGCACCAAGCTGCGCAAGACCACCGTCAAGGAATCCTACGACCTGTTGATCGCCGACGAATCCGACAAGCTGCTCGATCAGGACGAGGTGGTGCGCCAGGCCCTGGAATCGGCCGCCAATGACGGCATCGTCTTCCTCGACGAGATCGACAAGATCGCCGCCCGCTCCGACGTTTCCGGCGGCCCCTCGCGCGAGGGCGTGCAGCGCGACCTGCTGCCGCTGGTCGAAGGCACCACGGTGGCGACGAAATACGGGCCGGTGAAGACGGACCATATCCTGTTCATCGCCTCCGGCGCCTTCCACGTCTCCAAGCCGTCCGACCTGCTGCCGGAGCTTCAGGGCCGCCTGCCGATCCGCGTCGAGCTGCGCGCGCTGGAGAAGGAAGACTTCGTGCGCATCCTGACGGAAACCGAAGCCAGCCTCATCAAGCAATATGTGGCGCTGATGGGGACCGAGGGCGTGACGCTGGAGTTCACCGACAACGCCATCGACGCGCTGGCCGGCATCGCCGTGGACCTCAACGGCACGGTCGAGAATATCGGGGCGCGCCGCCTGCAGACGGTGATGGAGCGGGTGCTGGACGATATTTCCTTCGACGCCCCGGACCGCGACGGCACCACCGTCACCATCGACGCGGACTATGTGCAGAAGCATGTCGGCGACCTGTCCCGGAACACCGATCTGTCGCGCTTTATTCTGTAGGCGCGACGAGCTTTACCCAACCGACGAAAAGGAAAATGCCGCAGGCCGGAGCGTCCCGCCTGCGGCATCTTCTTTTGATAAGCTTGGAAGCCACCTGATCAGGCGCCCTCCACCAGCACGATCTCGCCATCGGCCACCTGCTGACGGATCGCAGCCGCGACCTGATATTCGGGCGAGTGATAGCAATCATGCGCGATAGCCAGCGACTCGAACTCGATGATGACGTTTCGGGCCCGCCCCGGTCCTTCGGCCACTTCATATTCGCCGCCACGGGCGAGGAACTTCGCCCCGAACCGCTCGAAGGCCACCTTGGCGGCTGCAACATAGTCCTTGTAGCGCTCGGGATCGCGAATATCGACCCGTGCGATCCAGTATCCCTTGGCCATGACGGTCCTCCTGATGAAATCCGGGGTTAAAGCATGTCGCCCGAAAGTGGGAACCGGTTTCGGGATAACGACATGCGTAAAAACAACAACTTAAAGCGTAAGGAGCGAATCCGGAAGATCGCGACACGCTTTAGGCGGCGCGCATATCCTCGAGGATCGCCAGCGCCGCCGCGCGCCTGTCCTGTGCGCCGACGATCGGGCGGGCCACGACCAGATGGCTGGAACCGTTGCTGATGGCCTGGCGCGGCGTGACGACCCGCTTCTGGTCGCCATGATCGGCGCCGGCGGGGCGGATGCCGGGCGTCACCACGGCCATGGCCGGCCCGACGATGCGGCGCACGGCCTCCGTTTCATTGGCGGAGCAGACGATGCCGCCCATGCCCGCTTGCAGCGCCTGTTCGGCGCGCCGCAGCACCAGCGTATGCGGATCGAGTTCATAGCCTGCCTCGATCACGTCCTGCTCGTCCATCGAGGTCAGCACGGTGACGCCGAGCAGGCACAGATCGCTGCCACGCGCCGCCTCGACCGCCGCCCGCATGGCCTTGGGATAGGCATGCAGCGTCAGCATGGAGACGCCCATGTGCACGATGTTCTCCACGCCCTTGGCGATGGTGTTGTCGATGTCGAGCAGCTTCATGTCGAGGAACACGTTTATCCCCGAGTCGGCGAGCTCGCGGGCGAAATCCAGCCCGCCGGCAAAGGCGAGCTGGTAGCCGATCTTGTAGAAGGAGACGACGCCCTCCAGATCGCGCACCACCCGCCCGGCCTCGGCCACCGTGGGCACGTCGAGGCCCACGATCAGGCGGTCCTTCATCTCGCGGGCTTCGATCATCTTTGCATCCCTGCTGTAAGTGCACTCTGTTCGATGAGAGCGCTCGCCACGCGCTCCATCGTCTGCTGGAGGCGTTCGTCGCGGAAGTCGCCCTTGTCGTCGAAGGCCTCGCCGCCGCGGGGCACCGAACATTCCGGCATGGTCACCTCCATCTGGCAGCGCTGCAATATGGCGCGCAGATGGTTGATGGCGCGGATGCCCGCGAACTGGCCTTCCGACGAAGAACAGATCGCGACGACCTTGCCCGTCAGGGGCTTGAGCTCCTTGTCGCCGTCGCGGCGCACACGGCTCAGCCAGTCGATGGTGTTCTTGAGCAGCGGCGGCACGGAGCCGTTGTATTCCGGCGTGGCGATCAGCACCCCGTCATGGCTGGCGAACAGCCGCGCCAGCTTCATGGCGCTCTCGGGAATGCCCTCTTCCTTTTCGAGGTCCTGGTCGTAGATGGGCAGCGGATAATCGAGCAGCGAGATGCGCGTCACCTCCGCCCCTTGGAGGGCAAGCGCCTTTTGCGCCGCGTCTGCCGTCTTGCCGCTAAAGGCTCCGCTGCGCACCGATCCTGCAAAGACGAGTATGCGTGGCGTGGCTGGCATGGATCTCCCCGGTTGTCGGGGAAGCTATAGAACATGGAGCCGGAAAGTGGAATTCGGTTTGTGGGCGAATCCGGCGCCCGAACACGCGGACAGGGACGGCACCCGCCCCATCACCTGCCCTGCGCGGAAGCTCCCCGGAAAGCCCCCCAGAAGGCGATGGCGGCAAGCCCGAGGCTGGCAATCGCATTCCAGCCGGCCATGGACAGGCCGAATATGCGCAGCGCCGCCTCGTCACAGGAGGGCGGCACGAACTGGTCGAGCGCATCGAGAACGCCCCTGCCGCCGGTGTCGACGGGAGCGGCGATGTTCACGCAGTCTGTCGGCCCCGGCCACCAGCGCCATTCGACGCCGGAATGATAGACGCCGAGATAGAGCCCGTAGGCCATCAGCAGCCCGCCTGCGGCGAGCAGCGTCCGCACGATCCAAGCCGGCAGCTTCAGGAACGCCGCCAGCGCCGCCAGAAGCATCAGCGGCACGCCGACATAATAGGGAATGCGCTGCTCGTAGCAGAGCTTGCAGGGAATGTAGCCGCCTATGTACTGGAAGCCGAGCGCGGTGCCGACGGTGGCCGCCATGGCGAAGGCAAGGAAGAGAGCCGTGTAAAGCGGCCGGCGTTGCCCGGCGGAAATGGCGGTATCGGTCATGGAGTGCATTCCTGACGGTCAGTGCGCATATCTGACCAGCACGTAAAGCAGAATTAGGGCAGCCGCACCGGCCGCCGCGATGGTGCCCAGCCGCTTTTCGATGAACTCGCGGATCGGCTCGCCATAGCGCCTCAGCAGCCAGGCAAGAAAGAAGAACCGCGCCCCGCGCGCCACGATGGCGAGCACGATGAACAGCAGGAGGTTGACGCCGATGACGCCCGACAGGATCGTCACCACCTTGATCGGCGGCAGGTGGGCGAGGCCGGAGGTGATCAGCATCAGGATGATGAAGCCGATGCCGGACGACAGGCGCAGCGCCTCGAACTGCTCGTATTTGCCGTAGAATTCCAGGACCGGCCTCGCCAGCGCCTCATAGGCATAGTGGCCGAGGAACCAGCCGGCGATGCCGCCGAGCACCGACGCCACGGTCGCGACCAGCGCATAGCGATAGGCCCGGTCCGGCCGCGACAGCGCCATCGGCAGGTAGAGCACATCGGCCGGCACCAGGAATACGGAGCTTTCCACGAAGGCGATGAAGGCCAGCCACCATTCGGCCGATTTCCTTGCCGCGAGCGACAGGGTCCAGTCGTAGAGTCCGCGAAGCATGAAGGCCCTCGAATTGCGCGCCGCATGCATAAGAAGAAAAACGCGGCCACACAATGGCCGCCGATCACGATCACTTGATGCGGCAGGTCGATTCCCGCCGAACGGCAACGGCGAACAGCGCGCCGTCAAGGCCGCGCGACCCGGTTCGAAACCGTGGAGATGATGGTGCCCCATGCCGGACTCGAACCAGCACTCCTCTCGGAAACGCATTTTGAGGGGCGGGATATGCCCTATCCTTTGTGTATCCGGCAGTATCCGTTTTCCCTCTAACCGATTGTCAGCACTAGATTTTTTCGGTTCGAAGAACACACATACCTAGCCGGATGTACGCTACGGTTGGCTTTCTAGGTGCACCTATTCTGCACCTGAAATCCGACCTCAACGGAGGTTAGGAATGCCCAAAATCAAACTCACAAAGACCGCTGTCGACGCCGCAAACCCGAAGGACCGCGATTACGAACTCCGGGATACGATGATACCCGGCTTCCTCGTAAAGGTCACGCCGACTGGCCGCAAAATTTTCATGGTGGCCTACGTAGCTCACAATGGGCAGCGCCGTAAGCCTGCGATCGGCCGGTATGGAGAGATCACGGTCGAGCAGGCGCGGAACATCGCCCAGGACTGGCTCGCCGAGGTGCGTCGCGGGGTGGACCCGAGCGCCGAGCGCACGGCGGCTCGCCAGGCGCTCACCGTCAAGGAGCTGTTCGATCGGTTCATCACCGAATATTCGGAGATGCGCAACAAGCCCGTCACGGTCGAATCAAACCGTGGCTACGGCAAGCGCTACATCATCCCGATCCTCGGCCACCATAAGGTGCCAGACGTCACGCGGGCGGACATCTCCCATCTCATGAAGAAGATGGCCAAGGCGCCTACCAACGCCAACAGAGTGCTGTCGGCGGTTCGGAAGATGTTCAACATGGCCGAAGTCTGGGGTCTGCGCCCGGACGGATCCAATCCATGCCGGCATGTCCCGAAATACCCGGAGCGCGGCAAGACACGCCTCATCACGGACGGCGAGCTGCGGAAGCTTTATGAATACCTCAATCGAGCGGAGACCGAGGGGCTGGAGCATCCCTTCATCCTTCTCGCCGTCCGGCTCCAGTTCGAATTCGCAGCACGCATGTCCGAGATCACCCATCTCGAATGGGCCTGGATTGATTTCGACAATCGCCGTGTCGTCTGGCCCGATAGCAAAACGGGCGGCATGTCGAAGCCGATGAGCGCGGAGGCGTTGCGGCTTTTCGAGACCGCTCCGAGGCTGGAAGAGTCGCCGTTTGTCTGCCCGTCCGTCTTCGATCCGAACCTGCCGATGTCGAAACACACCTACTATCAAGGCTGGCGTCGCATCCTGCAGCGCGCCGGGCTCCCCCACATCGGGACGCATGGTATTCGCCATCGCTCCGCTACGGACATCGCCAATTCCGGGGTGCCGGTGAAAGTCGGCATGGCACTCACTGCCCACAAGACCGTGACCATGTTCATGAGATACGTACACACGGAAGACGACCCGGTACGCGCAGCGGCCGAGGCTGTGACCCAGCGTCGGTTGTCCCTGGTGGGGGGCGCGGCAGCTCCCGCGCCGGAGCCTATCATCGTTCCAGCCGAGCCCCCTACCGTTGCGCCGGCGACCCAGGCGCCCCCTGCTGAGACTGGTCCGGACGGCAAACCGCTTGGGTTCGAAGACGGAGCCTACACCTCGCGCACTCGCCTCGGAAACTACAGGCCCTATCGACATCGCAGTGGGGAGAACCGTGCCATTCCTCCCGGCACCAAGCGCGCTGACGAGGAGGCGACCCATGGTTGAGAAGTCGCAAGCTCAACGCCGCTGGCCGACGCCGGAGATCCTCAAGCGAGCCAAGTTTGTCGACGATGCGGGGCCGATCCGTTTCGTCGACACCGAAGCTGCCGCGCGCTACCTCGCGCTCGAGGCCCATACCCTCGAATGCTATCGGTCACTTGGCGGTGGTCCGGCGTATCACAAGTTCGGCAAATGGGTCCGTTACGCCGTCGACGATCTCGACGCTTGGGCGGAAAGCTGCCGACGCGTTACCGCGGCTTCACCGGTTGCCCCGCGCATCCTTCCCATTGACCGCACATAGGTTAGAACCTATATGGAATGGGAAGTCGAATTCCACCCAGCCTTCGAGGTCGAGGTTCAGACCTTTGAGCGGGACGTTCGGGTTGCGTTGATCGCTGTCGCCAGGCTGCTGTCCGATTTCGGGCCGCAGCTTGGCCGGCCACACGCCGACACGCTCAAGGGGTCAAAGTACCCGAACATGAAGGAACTGCGGTTTGATGGAGCTGACGGCGAATGGCGCGCAGCCTTCGCCTTCGATCCTGAACGGACGGCCATTGTCCTTGTGGCGGGCGACAAGTCTGGCGGCAGCCAGAAGCGCTTCTACAAGAACTTAATCGCAAAGGCGGATTTGCGGTTTTCCGAGCATCTGGAAAGCCTGAAATCCGTAAAGAAAGGCAAGTGACATGGGCAGGAGCCTGACCGACATAATCGCCGACCTTCCCGCTGACGAGCAAGTGGAGATCGAACAGCGCTACCAGGAGCTCAAGCAGGATGTCGAAGGTCTGCGTGAGCTGCGGCAGATCGCCGGCAAGGCCCAGGCTGACATTGCATCGGCCTTGAACATCAAGCAGCCGTCCGTGTCTCAGATCGAGCGGCAGACGGACATGTATCTTTCGACGCTGCGCAGCTACGTCGAAGCCGTAGGCGGCCGACTTGAATTAACGGTGAAGCTTCCTTCCCGTCCCGCTCTCACATTGCAGAGCCTCGGCGAGGTCCTGTCGACATCCGCAGTCGCGCCGAACACTACGCGCCGCCGTCGATCAGTCTCAGCTCGATAATTTCGCAGCTTCATTCGCGCTCAGCGCGTGTTTCGGCGTCGATCGGCGGAACAGAAGCTGTCCCAATCCGTGAATGAAGAATTTTTCCTGACGTTCTCACTATCGACTTGAGGAATTCGCTCGGCATCGCGTTCCTGTAGGAAGGGCGCTCTTTGGCGCGAATGCTTTCGCCGAGGGGGCCGTCATGGGGCCTGACATTCTTGATCCCGACGACCATCGTCTCATCCACGCCTTGTCGGCGAGCCTGCGCCCCGCGCTCAATCGCTATTTTCTTCGCCGCAGGATGTCGCCGTTGGATGCCGAGGACGCTGTGCAGGAGGTTTTTGCACGTCTTTCAAAGCGCCCAGGCCTGTCTAAGCTCCACAACGTCGAGGGATACCTGTTCGAAGCAGCAGCGTCGGTAGCAGTCGACCACCATCGCCGTGCAGCGTCCCGCCAAGCCGACGCCCACGATCATTATGACGACGCGCTGCACGCCACCTATCACTATGGTCCTGATCGCGATGTCGAGGGCCGCCAGCAGCTTTCCATTGCGTTAAAAGCCCTCCTTAAGCTTCCTGAGAAGACGCGGACGGTTGTGATCCTTTCGCGGCTCGAGCAACTGCGGCACGCTGAAATCGCGCGGCGCCTGGGCATTTCGACGAGCGCCGTAGAGAAACACCTCGCTAAAGCCCTGCTGCACATCTCTCGCCATGTCGAGGAACGTGTATGAACAGGAACGCCGAATCTGACGCACCGAACAACGACGCCGTTGAGGAGATCGCGGCCCGCTGGGTGGCTCGCCAAACTGGGAGGGTCCTCGCGCCGGCTGAGAAGCGCTCGCTGGACGGCTGGCTTGACGCTGCCCCGGCGCACCGTAGAGCCTATGAGCGGATCCGATCGACGGACAGTTTGATCATCGCGCTCGGGGCGGAACCCTCGATCCTCGACCTGAGGCGGCGGGCGCTCGCGCGGCGTGCCGATAGGTGGAGTGTCTCGCTTTTTGTTGCGACGCTTGCCGCCTGCGCTGTCGTGGCGATCGGCTTAATGGAATTTGGCGACCGCCAAGCCGACAGCGAACTCCGCGACGATGAGCATGCCCTGCAGCTCGCCGACAGTCGATACACCACCACTATTGGAGAGAGAGCGGCGTTCAACCTTCCGGACGGATCGGTGATGATGCTGAACACCAATTCCGTCGCGCAAGTCATCTATGTCGGTCGTCGACGCAGCGTCCACCTCATCAAAGGCGAGGCTTTCTTCACAGTGGCGAAAGACCCGTCGCGCCCCTTTGAGGTCTTCGCTGCGGATAATGTCGTCACGGCCCTGGGCACTGCATTCGATGTTCGCGTCCGGGACGGCGGGATGACCATGGCGCTGGTCGAGGGCCGGGTCCGGGTCGCGCCCCGTCGCGGCAGTCAGGCGGCCCGTTCCGGCGTCATCGTCAACGCCGGAGAGGTACTGAGCGTCCGAAATGACGGCGTCGCTGCGATCAGGCCTGCCGATACCCGGCCTCTGACGAGCTGGAGCCGCGGCCAACTCATTTTTGACAATACGCCTTTGGGGGAAGCGGTCGCCGAGATGAACCGCTATTCCGCAACGAATTTGATTGTCGGCAGCGACGGGATTGGAAGTTTGAAGGTCACTGGCGTTTTTCGCGCGGGCGATGTCGACCGATTCGCCGACGCTGCGACCGAGGTGTTCAACCTACGTAAAACTCGATCAGCCAACGGAGAAATCATTCTGGAGCGGCGCGCACCGTAGCCAAAAATTCACACAGTCTAGCCTGTGGCGAACGCCGTGACGCCCGTTCCTGAAGGTAAGCACGCTGGGGTGCTTCACCTTCGGGGCGGATATGAAACAGTTTCTCAATAGCGGCGCGCGCACTCTCTTGATGGCGGGCGCGAGCCTAGTCGCGTTCTCCACGAGCGCCATGGCCCAATCGGCAGCGAGCGCCGTAGACATGAATGTCCCCGCACAGGATCTCGGCGCCGCGCTATCCGAGGCCGGACGTCAGATCGGCCGAGACATCATTGTTCCCGCCGCGTCGGTCAACGGACGCCGCTCGGCGCCCGTTCAGGGCCGATACAGCCCAGAAGACGGGATTCGCATACTTCTGATGGGCACGGGTCTCGGCGTGCGTCTGAACGACAGCGGAACGCTCATCGTCCAGCAGAGCCCGCTCTTCGATCCGGCGGCTATTCAGGTCGACGAGGTTGTCGTGACCGGCTCGCGGATCGCACGTCGGGACGCCGACACGCCGGCTCCGACAACCGTTGTCGACCGCCAGCTCATGGACCAGTCCGTGGCGGTCAATGTTGCGGATGTCCTTCGTGAGCTGCCTTCGACCGGCGTCGGGCTCGGGTCCGCCAACGCCTTCAGGAACGCCGATGCCGGCGCCGCCTTCATCGACCTTCGCGGCCTGGGCGTCAATCGAAGCCTGACCCTGATCAACGGACGGCGCCGGGTATCGGGATCGAGCATGTCGTCCGCGGTCGACATCAATACGATCCCGGCTGCGATGCTGGACCGGGTGGAGGTGATCACCGGCGGCGCTTCAGCCGTCTACGGCGCTGATGCTGTCAGCGGGGTCGCCAACCTCATCACCCGCCATGTCGACGGGGTCGAGATGTCGATGCGCGCCGGCGTGAGCGAACATGGCGGAGCCGACAACTACGCCGCCAGCCTTCTGGCCGGACGCGATTTCGCACAAGGTCGCGGGCGGGCGAACATCGGGCTGTCCTATACGCGCAGCGAGGCCCTGCGCGCGAATGAGCGGGGCTTCGGGGCCAAGCGCGTGTCGAGCGAGGGTAATCCCGCCAACACCGGACCGAACGACGGCATCCCCGACCGCATCACCCTCGTGGACTTCAACGACAGCTACGCGACCTACGAGGCCAACATCTATCTGAACAACACCACCTATGTGTACGGCCCGCAGGGTCTTGAGCCGCTGAAAGCGCCGATCTTCAGGCCGGGCAGCCTCGGGGCCGTGGTCGGGGATACCGGCGCGAGCTTCAGCGACTGGTTCGAGCTGCGCAGCCCGTCGGAAGTCTACGCAGTGCGCGGCGACATCAACTATCGCGTTACCGATGCGATCGAAGCCTTCGCCGAATTGGAGTACGCGGACACAAGCGGCTCGAACATCGAGCAGTTCTTCCGCGCCGATGAACGCAACATCTGGCTGAACGGACTGGGCGGCCCCATCATCCGCATCGACAATCCGTTCATGCCGGACGCCGTGCGGGGCCTGCTAGCTGATGCGGGGCGCGACCGCATCGCCGTCAGAAAGGTCTATCGCGAGTTCGGCGAGATCGAGAATATCCACGACCGGCGCACCATGACGCTCGTCGGAGGGCTCAAGGGCCGCATCGACGACCGGTTCGACTGGCAGGTGTTTTTCCAGAGCGGTCGTTTCGAAGACGATGTCCGCACGACGAATCTGCCGATCGCGTCGAAGTTCCACGCGGCCGTCGACGTCGTTCTGGATCCGGTGAGTGGACAGCCAACCTGTCGCAGCGCCGCGGCGCGTCAGGAGGGATGCGTTCCTTACGACATCTTCAGCGGTGCGGCGCCGACCCAGGCCCAGCGCGACTATTTCCTCCACACGCGGCTGCAGGAGATCGAGAACACCCAGCAGGTCTGGGGCGCTCAGTTTTCGGGGCCGCTCTTCGAACTCCCGGCGGGACCCGTTGCCTTCGCCGCCGGCGTCGAGCGCCGCACGGAGTCGCTCAAGACAAAGGACGATCCGTTGTCCCTCAACAACGAGGTGACCTTCGTCGGCCTGGCCACGCCGCGCCCGCCGGTCGATGCGGATTTCGCGGTCAACGAAGCCTATCTCGAGTTGCGTGCGCCGCTCGTCGCCAATCTCACCGGCGTCCAAGCCTTGGACCTCGAAGGCGCCCTGCGCGTGTCGGATTACGATACGATCGGCCGAACGACAGCCTGGAACACGGCGCTGGTCTATGCGCCGGTCCAAGACCTCCGCTTCAGAGTGTCGGCCTCGCGAAGCGTGCGCGCACCCAATCTGATGGAGTTGTTCGGCCCCCAAACTGTGACGCTGACAAACTTCGTCGACCCATGCGATCTCACGCGCATCAATGAGACCGCAAATCGCCTCGCCAACTGCCGCGCCCTGGGCATCCCGGAAGGCTTCCGCGACACCTTCGCTGCGACACGCTTCACGACAGGCGGAAACCCCGATCTCAAGGCTGAAACCGCCGATAGTGTCACCGCCGGCGTCGTCGTCCGCCCGCGCTTCGCTCAGGGCCTCCGCATCACCGCCGACTACTACGATATAAAGATCAAGGACGCCGTGACCACGTTCGCGGCCACGACCATCGCCGATCGGTGCGTGGACTCCGCAAGCATCGACAATGTCTTCTGCTCTCTCATCAGCTTCGGTTCGGACTACAATCTCGACGCTATCCTTGGGGCGAACGTCAACGTCGCCTCGTTGACGACCAAAGGAATCGATTTCAGCGTGGCCTACGCCCGTGAACTCCCCGCAGGCTGGTCGGCGGACGTTCGTCTCCTCGGCAACTATCTCATCAAGAAGGAAAGAAGTGCCGATCCGTCCGATCCGCGCAGCCTGGTGATCGATGACGGTGGGTATGGCGATCCGCGTTTGCGCCTTTCGCTTTCGACACGGGTGCGTCGAGGCCCCATCACAGCAGGGATGGTCAACACCTTCATCAGCGAGTCGGATGTCAATCCGCAAGCAACACAGGAGGCCTACGACATTCCGAAGGTTGAGGAACGCATCTACACTCGTGTCTTTGCAGCCTACGACCTTTCCGAACGTTACCGGATCAGCTTCGGCGTCGACAATCTGTTCGACACCAAGCCGCCGTTCACGGCCTTCACCTATCTCGGCGGCGGCGGCGGCCAGTCGAATGCGGCGCGGTACGACAACGTGGGGCGCTTCTACAGCCTCGGCGTCACGGCGCGCTTTTGAGCGAGGGCGAAAAGCATGCTGATGCCTTTTAGGGACCTTTGGAAGGCGGGCCTTTTGGGCCTGGCTGTCGGATCGTTCGCATCATCGGCTTGGGCGGAGCATGAGAATGCTCCGCCGCAGGCTCAGACCGAGACCATTGGAACACCCTTCTCAGCACGTTGGCCGGAGGAGCCCTATCCGCGCAACGTCTGGGATATGCAGACCTACGGCGACCGCCTCTATCTCGGCGCCGGCAACTCCGCAAACACAGGTCCATCCCCGAACGCAGGTCCGACGCCCATCATCTCATTCGGGGACGACGGATTCCGGCAAGAAACCGTAATCGATGAGGAACAGGTCGCCGTATTTCGGGTCATCAAGGGTAGGCTTTGGGTTCCTGGCCATGATTCACGCGAAGACTGGTCGTTCGGCGAAACCTACAGCCTCGAACGAGAGGGATGGATCAAGCGACGCGACATCCCGCGCGGTCTGCATGTCTACGACCTGTTCGCGCGCGGCGACCAACTGATCGCAACCGGCGGCAGCTACGACCAGCCCATCGACGCCTGGACCTCGGACGACGGGGGCGAATTCTGGCGATCGGCTGAGCTGATCGCAAACCCCGCTTTCGCGGATGCCGAAAATCCCTCCGGCGCTTTCGTGCGCCGCGTGGGCGGCGGCCAGTTCGGGCGGTTGTTTGAAATGTTCGCCATCGGCGATCGCTTGTTCGCAAGCGCAAGGGCGCCTTTGGTCCGCGCGCCGGAAGTCGCGGACGCCAAAGCGTCTCCTCTCACGGCCACGCTGTTTGAATGGGATGATCGCGGCGGCTTCAAACCAGTCGGCTTCGATCTCAGGACGATGCCCTTGGATCGTCGGACTGCAATGGAAACTTCAAACCTAGACCTTATCCCACTTGCGGAAGATGAGAAGCGCCTCGGCCAGACCCCGATCGCTGTCCGGCCATTAACGACCAGGACCCAGACCCTCTATATCGCGGCGTGGCCTCACAACGATCATCAATGGAAGCCTATCGGCCTTTTCGTCGCCGACGCCGTCGACCGGATCCGGAGGGCGATGCTGCCGACCGGATACCTGCCCTACGACATGGTTCAGCGCGGCGATGTCATCTATCTCCTTCTCAATCGGCAAACGGATCGCGGTTTCGAAGTGGCTGTCGCCCGCCCGCGCGACGACGCTCGCTCCGACTGGCGCATTCAATGCGCGTTCAACGCCTCTTCGTTCGCGCGGTCTTTTGAGATCCACGATGGGGCCTTCTATTTCGGTCTTGGAACCGAAATCGAAGATCCGCACCCGTCTTCGGAAAACGAAGCGGGCTGGGTCCGTGAAATGTCGCCTGCCTCAGGTGAGATATGGCGGGTACGGCGATGTGGCGATCAGAACTGATCACCACCTCTATCTACACAGCGACCATCCGCCGTATCTGCTTACGATGCAGCATCTTTCCCCGAGGGCATCTTCAAGGCCCATTCGCCCATCCCCTCCAGGACAGGCCGCATCGTCCGGCCCAAAGGGGTCAGCGAGTACTCGACCCGCGGCGGGACTTCCGCATAACAAGCCCGCGCCACGATCCCTATCTCCTCGAATTGACGCAGCCTGCGGGTCAGAGTGTGGGAGCTGATGCCCGGTAGCGCTTCCCGCAGCTCGCTGAATCGCTTAGGCCCCCCGCATAACTGGCTCAGAATCAACGTCGCCCAGGGACCGTCGACCAATTCGACAAACCGGCCTACGCCAGCCACCAGCCTGCTATCCGGCCATTTTTCCATTCCAGCTCCAATAGTGCATTTGATGTAACTTATGCATTATGTGTACTGAAGGTTTGCGACTCGCGCAAATCGCTTCGGACGTGACGTCAAACCCGTCCTGTTCGGCCTCACCAAGGATCGGCGCAGCGCGGCCGACGCGGCGCGACACTCAGCGCCGCCTCGGTCAAACGATCGAATCTGAATGAGGAAGCGTATGCTCGAACTACTCAAGAAACGCCGCACGCAATATGCGCTCGGCCGCAATCTGAATTTCACCGAAGACGCGCTTGAGGCGCTGATCCGAGAAGCAATTCGCCACTCGCCGTCGCCTTTCAATTCCCAGAGCTCCCGCGCCGTCATCCTGTTGGGCGACGCAAGTCAGAGATTCTGGAGCATCGTGCGCGAAGAACTCCGCACGATCCTGGCAGCAGACATGTTGGAAGCCTCGCTGGACAAGATCAATGGCTTCGCCGCGGGCGTCGGAACGATTCTGTTCTTCGAAGACCAGCAAACCGTCCATGACCTACAGAAGCAATGGCCGCTCTACGCGGATCATTTTCCGGTGTGGTCCGAACAGTCCGGCGGCATGGCACAATACGCTGTGTGGACCACGCTTGCTAACGCTGGCGTTGGCGCAAGCCTCCAGCATTACAATCCGATTGTGGACGCGAAGGTGAGCGAAACATGGGATGTCCCCTCTTCGTGGAAGCTCCGCGCACAGATGCCCTTTGGCTCAAATGAAGCAGCGTTCCCGGAAAAGACGTTCATGCCTGACGAGATGCGCTTCCGCACCCATCGATAACAGCGAGAGGGGAGCAGGCGCGCCGATCTGCTCCCCTTCCGGCAAATCCAGAAAACAACAGAAGACCAACCCGGGAGGATGGACAATTGGAAAGATCAGACTTGGACTATGCCTCCGCAACAGAGATCGCCCGTCTCGTCAGGACGCGTCAAATTTCTGCGGCGGATGTCACCGAACATGCGATTTCACGTATCGAGGCGCGCAACGGTTCGCTCAACGCTTTCGTTTACACGGATTTCGAACAAGCCAGAAGCCGCGCGAAAGACCTCGATACGCGGATCAGCGCAGGAGAGGACGTCGGTCCTCTGGCTGGCGTGCCAACCGCGATCAAGGATCTCTTCAACTTCTATCCAGGCTGGCCTTCGACCCTCGGCGGCATTCGGTGCCTGAGAGACTTCAAGCTCGACGTGAAATCGCGCTACGCGACCAAGATGGAAGAAGCCGGCGCGGTCGTGCTCGGGATCACCAATAGTCCCGTGTTGGGGTTCCGAGGAACCACCGACAACGACTTGTATGGTCCGACACGAAATCCATTCGACCTCTCCCGCAACAGCGGAGGATCGTCGGGCGGGACCTCCGCTGCTGTCGCCGACGGCCTTTTGCCGATCGGCGATGGCACGGATGGCGGAGGTTCTATCCGGATTCCGGCGGCCTGGTGCCATGTGTTTGGCTTCCAGGCCTCGCCCGGCAGAATCCCTTTGGCGATACGGCCCAACGCGTTTGGCGCCGCTGCGCCGTTCATTTACGAGGGACCAATCACACGCACCGTCGAAGACGCGGCTCTCGCGATGAGCGTCTTGGCTGGATCGGATCCAGCGGATCCGTTCAGTCTCAATGACAGGCTTGATTGGCTCGGCGCCGTTGATCAGCCGATCACGAGCCTGCGCATCGGTTTCACCCCGGATTTCGGCGGGTTCCCAGTCGAACCCGCAGTTGCCGCGACGATCGCTCATGCCGTGCGAGCGTTCGAACAGGCCGGCGCCAAAATCGTCCCGCTCAAACTCGATTTCGGTTATACACATGACGAGCTCAGTCAGCTCTGGTGCCGAATGATCTCTCAAGGCACGATCGCAGTCGTCGATAGCTTTGCCGAAAACGGGTTGCATCTCGAACCCGACTTTCCGGCCCCGGTGATGGAATGGGCGCAGAAAGCCAAGAACGCCACCCCTCTCGACCTGCACCGCGATCAAGTGATGCGCACCAAGGTCTATGACGTCCTGAACGCTGCTTTCAGCCAAGTCGACCTGATAGCGGGCCCGACCACGACCTGTCTGCCAACTCCCAACGGTGAGCGAGGCATGACCGTCGGTCCCTCCGAGATAGCCGGAACGCCCATAAATCGCCTGATCGGTTTCTGTCCGACATTCCTGACGAATTTCACTGGCAATCCGGCCGCATCGCTCCCTGCCGGCCTGGCGGACGGCCTTCCCGTCGGACTGATGCTGATCGGTCCGCGGCGCGATGACCTGACGGTCTTGTCGGCGAGCGCGGCGTTCGAGCGTGTGCAGCCCTGGGCCGATAGCTACCGGATTCCAGCGGCCCGTCCCCTTGGCAGTCAGTGAACCACAGCCCGGCGGGGTGAGCCATGGGCCATCCCGCCATCGCCTCTCAACGGGCGGCCAGCCTTTGTGTCGGAGACCCATCTCTGACGACCGCTCGCATGTTTGCATTATGATCCTCGCTTGCTGATGACAAGCATGGGCGAAGCGGTCTTGCTCCCTCCGTCCCCTGCCCATGATGACGCAGGAGCAATTCCGTCGCCCATCGGTCGGCGGGCCGCGCGAACACGTAACCCTGGCCGTACCGACACCCCATCGCCCAGAGCTGATCAGCCTGCGCTTGGGTTTCGACGCCCTCCGCCATGATACGGATGTCGAGGCCTTCCGCGATGCCGATCAGACCGTTGATGATGATCCGGCTCGGATCTTCCGGGCAGAGCCGCGAGATGAACGCCTGATCGATCTTGATGATGTCGACCGGCACATCGAGCAGATGCGTAAGGGACGCGTAACCGGTGCCGAAATCATCCAGCGCCACCATGACGCCGGCGGCTCGCAGGGCTTCGATCTCGCGCGCGACGACCCGCTCTCCGCGACCGAGATAGACGTCCTCGCTCACCTCCAGAATAAGGCGCTGCATGGGCACTTCTGCATCGCCGAAGGCGCGCTTGATCTTCTCGGACAGGCTCCCGGTATAGAAATCGGCCGTCGAGACGTTGAGACCGACATGCCCGACCGGCACGCCATGGTCCAACCACCGGCGCAGGTCAGCGACGATCAATGACAGCATCCGCTCGGTCAGCTCGGCCGCGACGGTCGCGTCCGAGGTCGCCTCGCGGAACGCACGCGCCGGGACGAGGCGCCCTCCAGGCTCCCGCATCCGGCAAAGCGCCTCGACCCCGAGGATGTGGCCCGTGTCCAGCCTGACGATGGGCTGATAGTGAGCGTCGATCCGGTCATCGGCCAATGCGCTCGTCACGTCCCGGATCGCATCGCGGCGATCTGTGATCCGCGTCCCGATGCCCGGCCAATAGCGCACGAAACCGCCACGGCCGGTTTCCTTCGCGTGATACAGGGCGAAGTCCGCGGCCTCCAGCACCGCAGCGGCCGTGAGCTCCGACTGACCGAACACTGCGCCGCCGATCGTCGCGCGAGGCACCACCATATGCCCGGCACAGGACACGGCCACCTCGAGCTGCTCGAAGACGCGCTTCGTCGCGCCGTCGAGATCGGCAAGGACGTCCGGCGCCTGGACGAGGACGGCGAATTCGTCACCGCCCAGCCGAAAGGCCATGTCGGGCGAGAGCGCGCGGGAGACCCGGCCGGCCGCGACCTGGATCAGTGCGTCGCCCGCGCGGTGGCCGAAGGTGTCGTTCACGATCTTCAGATTGTCGAGGTCGATCATCAGCAAGGCCCACCCGCCTGGCTCCTCCTTCGGCATCCGCTCCAGCGCGGCGTTGAACGCCGCGCGGTTCGGCAGGCCGGTCAAGGCGTCGACATTGGCGCGCCGCTCACGGTCCTGAACCCGCTTGTCGCGTCGCAGCGCCATCTGGCACAGCTCGAGACAGGACGAGATCAAGGCGATCTCGGCTTCGGTCGGTGCTCGGCTTTCCCGAAAATACAGGGCCAGCGCGCCAAGGGCGTCGTCGCCTTCCGAGAGAATAGGGTATGACCAGGACGCCTTCAGACCGACGCCGAGGGCGCGATGCTTGAACTTCGCCCATCTGGGATCGGTCGCGATATCGGTCACCCCGACCGTCGCGCGAAGATAGGCTGCGGATCCCGACGACCCAACCTCCGGGCCGATCATGAGACCGTCCAGTCCGAGCACGAACGCGTCGGGAAGGCTTGGCATCGCAAGCGGCCGAAGCATCCCTGCAGCATCCACGCTCATGACCGTGCAGGCGACCGTGGGAAGCAGCGCTTCGACCTCGACGCAAAGCTGGCGCGCCGTTTCTTCGACAGAAGCGCCGCTCGCAATTAATCGGAGGATACGGTTCTCAAACTGTAGCAAGGCAAATGGGCCGCCCACCCGGAATTGCGTCCACGCGGCGGACGAGACCAATGCCGACTATAATAGTCGCCGGAGGTAAACTCCCGGTGTTCCGGAATACTAAACTTCGAGTTAATCACGACCGGCGCAGTGTTAGTATTTGTCACCAAGCGAATAAAGCATCGTAATCGTGGGTTGGCCGTTCAGACATCATAAGCTCTTCGTTCTCCGCTGATCGCAACTTTTTCAGTTTTCATAGGCATAGATCAACAAAATTGTTGGGGAACGCCTTCCCCTGCGCCCGAGCCGTTCGTCTCGGGCGACCCCTTCTGCGGGGAGACCCCGCAACGCCCCCGAGAGTGAGAGTGCGGACCGGCTTTGCCGTGACGGGTTGAGGGCTGGGAGAGAGGCTTCCGGCGCCCGTCGCGGAGAACCGCGATGTCCAGAAAGACAGCATCCGCTCGCGCCGGCCAGGACCGGACGAGCCTTTACGACGAAATCACCGGCAAGATCATCGCCGAGCTGGAAGCGGGCCGCGTGCCCTGGGTCCAGCCTTGGGGAACGGCGGCGGCGAAGGCGCCGCTCGCTATGCCCAGAAACGCAGCGACCGGCCGGCATTATTCAGGGATCAATGTGCTGATCCTCTGGGGCGCCGTGATCGAGCACGGCTTCCCCGGCCAGGGCTGGCTGACCTTCCGCCAGGCGCTCGCGCTCGGCGGCAATGTCCGCAAAGGCGAGCGCGGCACGACCGTCGTCTATGCCGACCGCTTCGTGCCGGACGACGAAAAGCGCCGGGCACGCGAAACCGGCGAGGAAGCCCAGGCCATCCCGTTCCTGAAGCGCTTCACCGTCTTCAACGCGGCCCAGTGCGAGGGCCTGCCGGAGGATGTCGCCATCGTCGCGCCGCCGCCGCCTGCCGGGCTCATCGAACCGCAGGTCGAGGCCCTGATCGGCGCGACGGGCATCGACTTCCGCATCGGCGGAAACCGCGCCTTCTACGTGCCGGCGCTCGACTATGTGCAGGTCCCGCCTCCACAGGCCTATTTCGAGCCGATCAACTGGCACAGGACCGCGCTGCATGAGCTCGGTCATGCGACGGGCCATCCCTCGCGGCTCAACCGTGACTTCTCCGGTTCCTTTGGAACAAAAAAGTACGCGTTCGAGGAGCTGGTCGCCGAGATGAACGCGGCCTTCTGCTGCGCGACGATCGGTATCGTGCCGACGGTGCGGCATGCCGATTACATCGGCTCCTGGCTCGAGGTGCTGCGCGAGGACAATCGCGCCATCGTCCGCGCCGCCTCGCAGGCAAGCAAGGCGGCCGACTGGCTGCTTAGATTCCTGCCAGCCGACGAGCAGGCCGAACCCTCGATCGACAGGAGGGCGGCATGATCCTCCTCACGTCGGATCTTCGCGAGCGCCTGCTCGTCAACGGCCGCCAGCCCGACGCCGATCATGTGCCCGTGGTCAAGTTCTTCAATCCTCTGGGCGAAGGCGTCTGGCTCGCCACCGAACTCGACGCCGATGGGGACACCCTGTTCGGTCTCGCCGATCTCGGCGAACCCGAACTCGGTTCGTTCAGCCTCGCGGACATGGCGGAGGTGCGCCTGCCATTCGGCCTCGGCATCGAGCGCGACATCCTGTTCGAGGGCCTGTTCCCGATCTCGGTCTGGGCGGAGGCGGCGCGCCGGACCGGAAGCATCCGGGCCGCCGAGCGCCTGCTCTACGCAGCTTACCGCGCCAAACGGGAGGAAGTGTGATGCGCTTCCGGCGATGGCCTCGCCCAACCGCCTATCGGGAGACGCCGCGCAAACGCGCGGCGTTTCTCCGCAAGCAGCGCCTCGAGCGAGAGGCGCTGCCGCTCTTCGCCGAAGCGATTGCCGCCAGGCAGCGGGATGTCGACGAGGAAATGGCCCACCGCCAGGTCTGGTGGATTGACCGTGAACGTGAGCTGCGCCGTCAGCGCGCGGCTCGCTGGCGCGAGGCGCGCGCCAAGCTCTTCGTGCTTCACGATTCCATTCGGCGCAAGGTCCGCACGCTCTGGCGCACCTGCCCCTATCCCGCCGATCCGGCGAGTTTCGCCGATTTCCTCCATCAGATCGCTGTCGGCCGGCTCGACCCGGACCGCCCGCCCTGGGTCTTTCATCAGAAGACGCAGGCGCGGATCACCACGAACCCGGCGACCTTCGACGAGGCCTTTCGCCAGATCGGGCGAAAGTCGGTCGGTGGCGGGCCAAGTGCGGCTCCAACAGAGGAAGTGCTGTTCTGCGGCAATCTCGGCTCGGGCATCCTCCTCCTGACGTCGCGGGTCCGCGCCATCGATCCGAACGCAGGCTTCGACATCTTGCCCGATCATCGCGCCACGGATGACGGACGGACGGAACATCGGGTCGATATCGACGTGCGCGGAAATTGCTCCGTTCCGGATCTTTCCCTGATCCAGCGGCTCGCACAGGCCGCGGACACGCGTCCCGTCGTGGTCCGGCGCGTCCGACCCGTCGCACATGCTCCAGGCGCGCAATGAGCGAGGTCTGGAAATCCAAGACGGCGTCTCGATCCGTATTACCGCCTGTCAGAGGCTATCCTTCATGATACCGGCCCATGCGGCGAGGATCGTGCCCTCAAGATCGTCGTCCTCGGCGACGACGACGCTGAACACGCCCATCATATCGGCGAATTCCCTGGTCTGCAGATGGCCTCTCGCTTGCAGCGCCGTCACCAGCATCGTCAGCGCCTTGCCCTGTGCGGTGATCATGGCACGTTCGGTCCGCGTCAGCCGATACGGGCGAGTCCTTCCCCGATCTTTCTGTCGGCTGATCCAGCGCCACGGCACCGGCTTCCTCTCGCCTGCGACGTTAGTGTCCATAGCCTCCTCCCGACCGCCGCGGCCTGGCGCCGGGACGGTTGAACACGCGTGAACACTGGGAACCGCGCCCCACGTATTTCCCGCGCCGGGCCAAGCCCGACGCTCAAGGGTCTTCTATTCCGTGGGCCGCCCGACATGGTCGGAGGCCCAGTGTTCAATCGCACGATGCGGCCGGAGCGGTGTTCAAGCCGCCTGCGGCTTTCGTCCTATGGCACAGGAATCTGTTCCTGAACATCCGTGGCGCTGGAGCCCGGCGCCAGGCGTGGCCGCCCCGGCAGAAGAGAGGAAGAGGAGGGCCGGAATTTCGTGACGGGTTGGAGGTCGAGAGAGAGGCTTTCGGCCGCCCGTCGCGGAGTAAATCCCGATGGCTACTGCCGTTCAGAAGATCACCCTGTCGTCCTCGCGCGACATTCCCTTCAACAAGCTGGTGCTCAGCCAGTCGAACGTCCGCCGCGTGAAGGCCGGCGTCTCGATCGAGGACCTGGCGGCCTCGATCGCCCGGCGCGGCCTGATCCAGAGTCTCAGCGTCTTCCCCGTCGTTGACGCCGAGGGCGTTGAGACCGGCATGTTCGAGGTGCCCGCCGGCGGCCGCCGCTTCCGTGCGCTCGAACTGCTGGTGAAGCAGAAGCGTCTCGCCAAGGTCGCGCCCGTGCCGTGCGTGGTCCGCGATCGCGACGGGACCATCCTCCCCGAGGAGGTGTCGCTCGCCGAGAATATCGAGCGCGCACCGCTCCATCCGCTCGACCAGTTCCGCGCCTTCCACGACATGTTGACCAAGGGCATGACCGAGGAAGAGATCGCGGCCGCCTTCTTCGTGTCGGCCCAGGTCGTGAAGCAGCGGCTCCGCCTCGTTTCAGTCGCGCCGGCGCTGCTCGACATCTACGCCGAGGACGGCATGACGCTGGAGCAGCTCATGGCCTTCACCGTCTCGCACGACCATGAGCGTCAGCACCAGGTGTGGGACGCGATCAAGGATTCGTGGTCCAAGGAGCCTTATCAGATCCGGCGCATGCTGACCGAAACCACGGTCCGGGCCTCCGACAAGCGCGCCGTCTTCGTCACGCCCGGAGCCTATGAGGCGGCGGGCGGCGTCATCACGCGCGATCTGTTCCAGTCCGACGATGGCGGCTGGCTGCAGGATGCAGCGCTGCTCGACCGTCTCGTCGGCGAGAAGCTCAAGGCCGCGGCAGAGTCCGTCGCGGCCGAAGGCTGGAAGTGGGTCGAAGTCGCGGTGGGCTTTCCCTACGACGCGACGCGTGGCCTTCGGGAGCTTCGCGGCGAGCCCCTCGACCTGACCGCCGAAGAACAGGCCACGATCGACGCGCTGAACGCGGAACACCAGAAGCTCGAAGCCGAATATGAGGACGCCGACGAACTCCCGGACGATGTCGATCAACGCCTTGGCGAGATCGAGACCGCCCTGGGGGCTTTCGAGACCCGGCCTGTCCGCTATGAGGCCGAGGATATCGCCCGCGGCGGTGTCTTCATCAGCCTCGCCCATGACGGCCGCCTGGACATCGATCGCGGTTATGTCCGGCCCGAGGATGAAGCCCCATCTGCGCCGGACGGCGGCGACGCGTCGGACACCGAGGCCGATTCGGCCCAGCCTGCGGTCCAGCGCGCTGTCATCACCATCGGCGGCCAGCCCGTCGACGCGGAGGACGACGAGGACGAGGTCATCAAGCCCTTGCCGGATCGCCTCGTGACGGAGCTGACCGCACATCGCACGCTCGCGTTGCGCAACGCGCTTGCCGAGAACCCGCACGTCGCCATGACCGCGCTGCTGCACAAGCTGGTCTCCGACACGTTCCAGCACCGCATGCATGGCGGGGCGCTGGAGGCTACCGTCCGCCATGTCTTCTTCCTCGTCCAGGACGAGGCCCTGAAGGACAGTCCCTCCGCTCGGGCCGTGCATGAGCGGCACGAAGGCTGGGCCGGCGATATCCCGGAAGAGGACGACGCGCTCTGGAACTGGCTGGCAGCGCTCGACGACGCCAGCCGCATGGCGCTGCTGGCGCATTGCGTCAGCTACGGCGTCAACGCGCTTTATGAGAAGCCCAACCCCTACGGCGGGAACGGCGTCTCCCAGCATGGTCTGGACATGCGGCTCGGCCAGGCCGACCGGCTGGCGCGTGCGACCGGCCTCGACATGATCGAGGTCGGATGGCGCCCGACGGTGGGCAACTATCTCGGCCGCGTCACCAAGCCTCGCATCCTCCAGGCGGTTCGCGAAGGTGCGGGCGAACAGGCCGCCCAGCTCATCGACCACCTGAAGAAGGGCGACATGGCCAAGGAGGCCGAACGGCTTCTGGCCGACACGGGCTGGCTTCCCGAGCCTCTGCGCCTGGTCGACGACGAGGCGCCCGCAGCCGGCGTCGATGCTGGCGCCGGCGAGGATGAGGGCGCCGCGCTCCCCGCTTTCCTCGCGGGCGATGACGAGGAGACCCCCGCCGACCCTGAAGACGACGAAAACCACCTCGTCGCCGCCGAATGACACCGCGCGGGGCGGCGACGGCCGCCCCGCCCATTCCTCAAACCGATGGAGCATCGCCATGATCCAATGCAATCCGCCACCAAGGCGCGTCGTCTTCCAGTACCTCGTGCCTGTTCATGTCGAGGTCGAGGATGGCGAGGTCGCCCGGGTAACGATCATCGACGAAACCCGGTTCGCCACGCCACCGTCGTCGAAGGCGACACCGCCTATCTCGACGAGGCCGTGCGAGCCGCCGACGACGGCCAATCCTGGCCATCCTGGCAATTCGGCTACTAGCCCAGCCATCAGATCCCCGTTCCCAGCCCGGCCATCGCACCGGGCTTTTTTCGTTTCAGGAGCCCGAAATGACGCAACACCGCATTCACTTTTCCGAACTGCTTGATGTCGGCAGGCCGGACAACGTCGGACGTGCATTCGCCATCTACAAGGCGCTGATGGCCGAGAACGCCGGCGAGGATCCGCCGGCCGAGACCTTTCAGCTTTCGGTATCGCCCGAATACGGAGCTACACGGCTTTGGCTCTACGACGCCGGCGGCGGCGATCCGCAACTGGTCATCACCTTCGTGACGCGCTGCGCCCGCGCGCTCGGCCTCACAGGCGCCTGGAGCATGCAATGGGCCGGCGTCGCCTCCCGGCCCGTCGTCGACGGCTTCTCCGGCGGAGCCCATATCCTCGATCTGGCCTCGGGTCAGACGATCGCATGGATGAGCACAGGCCGCTGGCTCGCCGACCTTTCTCCGGCGGGAGGCGCGCGATGAGCATCCCCGATCATGCCCGGGCCAATTTCCAGACGCTCCTGCGCGCCGCGACGAGCGGTGACCTGGCGCTCATGGAATGCACTGACATCGCCACCGGCGAGCCCCGATATGTCATCTGCGCGGTCGGACGGGATCATGGCGAATTCGTCTTCACGCCGTTTGGCCATCTGGCCGACGGCAATCCGTTCGAGATCTACCGCCCGCCGGAGACCTCGACCTAGCGACCAACTCTGCCGGCGAGGGCCGCGGCCGCACCGCGAACCCGCGAGACCCGGACCGGCCGCGCACGCGATTGCGGCACCCCCTCTACCAGACGGCCACCTCCCACTGTCCGTCCACCTGCGCAAAACCGACCGGCCTGTTCAGCGGAACGGCGTTCGGCCTGGTCGGATCCAGCACGACTTGCGTCATGCAGGTGACGCCGGGGCCGACGCCGCCCGGCGAACAGTCGCCAAGCTTCAATGTCGCGTTCGCAAGCGACGGGCCTGCGAACAGGCGGTGACGCCGGACGGCGGCAGTGGCCTGTTCTTCGCTCGGCTGCGCGAAGTCGGCGGCAACCGTCGCAGATGCGGCGATGGGCGAGATGACGGGCCTGAGCACGAACCCCGCCCCGAATCCGACCGCCAGGCAAGCCGCTCCGAACATGCTGATCGCGCTGCCCTTCACGTCGTCTCTCCTCTTCAACGTCCGCGCGGCGGACCCTGACGCCCGCTGCGGTTTTTTCCTCAGAGAGCCTAGCGTTCCATCCACGCCTCCGGAAGGCGGAGCAATCCGGGGCGCTCGCCAGAGCCAGAGGGGGGCCGGGACGGGTTTGAGCCCGTCCGGTCGAGAGAGAGAGCGCCGGGCCGGCTCGTCCGTCTCCAGCTCTCCGAGGTGTTCCTCATGCTACATGCCCTTATCCCGCCCGCGGCCTCGCTGCCGCTTGTCCCGCAAACGCCGACCGCCGCCGGTATCCTCGCCGCCGCCGAGCGGATCCTCTTTCATCTCGAACAGGGCCGCGCCGTCGACGCCGCGATGCTGCGCAGCGCCATGGAGGACGCCTTCGGCGCATCCGACGCCGCCGGCGCCTGGGACTGGAAAGCGGCCTACGAGGCCTGCGAAACCGCCACCGTCATGTTTCTGCGCAAATTCGGAAAGCCGCTTTTCCGTAAAGCCGCTTCCCCGGCTTCACGCCTGTCGGCGCTGGCCAGGATCGTCGCGCTCCTGCCGACGCACACGCGTCGATCCGAAGAAACCCAGGCCTTCCAGCAATTCTCGACGCCAGTCCCGCTGGGTCTTGCCGCGCTGACGGCGGCGCGGTTGACTCCGATCGACCGCGTGCTCGAACCGTCCGCCGGCACCGGCCTGCTCGCGATCCTCGCCGAGACCGCGGGCGCCGCCATCATCCTCAACGAGCTGGCCGAGACCCGGGCCCAACTGCTGTCATCTCTCTTTCCGGCAGCGGCCGTCACGCGCTTCGACGCCGCCCAGATCGACGACCATCTCGATCCGGCCGCGGTCCCGAGCGTGGTCATCATGAACCCGCCGTTCTCGGTGATGGCGAACGTCACCGGGCGCGTCGCCGACGCCGCCTATCGGCATATCGCCTCTGCGCTCGTCCGGCTCGCCGAGGGCGGACGCCTGGTCGCGATCACCGGCGCGAATTTTTCCCCCGAAACGCCGGCCTGGCGCGACGCCTTCGTCCGGCTGCAGGTGCGCGGCCGTGTCGTCTTCACCGCAGCGATCGCCGGCTCGGTCTACGCCAAGCACGGGACGACCTTCGAAACCCGCCTGACGGTGATCGACAAGAGGCCGGCCGACGATCCGGGAGCCTTCCCGGAATCGGCCGGGATCGCTCCGGACGTCGCGACGCTTCTCGGCTGGATCGACGCACGGCTACCCGCACGCCTTCCGGTTTCGATCGCGCGTGCCGCCACAGCCCCGGCCTCCTCGCCCCGCACCGTGCGGGGCTATCTCGCGCGCGCCGCAGCCGCCATGCCCGCCCGCGGCACGATCCATGTCGAGGGCGCGCCGGTCGAGTATGAAACCGTGGACTGGACGCCGCCCGAGGGCGGCCGGCTGTCGGACTCGATCTACGAGGCCTATGCCCTCCAGTCGATCCGCATCCCAGACGCGCAGCCCCATCCGACCAAGTTGGTGCAATCGGCCGCCATGGCATCGGTCGCGCCGCCGAAGCCGAGCTATCGCCCGACGCTTCCGGCCGCGATCGTGACAGACGGCGTCCTGTCCGACGCCCAGATCGAGACGGTGATCTATGCGGGCGAGGCCCACAGCGAATTTCTCGCCGGCGCTTGGACCGTGGACGAAACCGCGGACATCCTCACCGCGGCCCCGGACGATGCGCCAAGCGCGGTCCGCTTCCGACGCGGCTTCATGCTGGGCGATGGCACCGGCGCCGGCAAGGGCCGTCAGTCGGCGGGCATCATCCTCGACAACTGGCTCAAGGGACGCCGCAAGGCCATCTGGATTTCGAAGTCCGACAAGCTTCTGGAAGACGCCCAGCGCGACTGGTCGGCGCTCGGAATGGAACGGCTGCTCGTCACGCCGCTGTCCCGTTTCCCGCAGGGGACTTCGATACGGCTGAACGAAGGCATCCTTTTCGCCACCTATTCCACGCTGCGGTCCGACGACCGCGGGGAGAAGCTTTCGCGCGTCAAGCAGATCGTTGAATGGTTGGGCTCCGATTTCGACGGAGTGATCATTTTCGACGAAAGCCATGCCATGCAGAACGCCGCAGGCGGCAAGGGAGAACGCGGCGATGTCGCCCCGTCGCAGCAAGGCCGCGCGGGGCTTCGGCTCCAGCACGCGCTTCCGAGCGCCCGTGTCGTCTACGTGTCGGCGACCGGCGCCACCACCGTTCACAATCTCGCGTATGCCCAGCGGCTTGGCCTGTGGGGCGGCGAGGATTTTCCCTTTGCCAACCGCGCCGAATTCGTCGAGGCGGTCGATAACGGCGGCGTGGCGGCGATGGAGGTTCTGGCCCGGGATCTGCGGGCGCTCGGCCTCTACACGGCCCGGTCGCTTTCCTATGACGGCGTCGAATATGAGCTCGTGGAGCACAAACTCACCTCCGAGCAGACGCGCATCTATGACGCCTATGCGGGCGCCTTCGCCATCATCCATAATCATCTCGACGCGGCGATGCAGGCCGCCAACATCACCGGTGACAGCGGCACGCTGAACCGGCAGGCGAAGTCGGCCGCGCGCTCGGCCTTCGAGAGCGCCAAGCAGCGCTTCTTCGGTCATCTCCTGACCAGCATGAAAACGCCGACGTTGATCCGCTCCATCGAGCAGGATCTGGCCGAGGGTCATTCCGCCGTCGTCCAGATCGTATCGACGGGCGAAGCGCTGATGGAACGGCGCCTTGCCGAAATCCCCACCGAAGAATGGAACGACGTGCGGGTCGACATCACGCCGCGCGAATATGTGCTGGACTATCTGGCCCACTCCTTCCCGGTGCAGCTCTATGAGCCGTTCTCCGACAGTGAAGGCAATCTGTCGTCGCGACCGGTCTATCGCGACGGCCAGCCCGTCGAAAGCCGCGAGGCCGTCGCCCGCCGGGACGAGCTGGTCGAGCGCCTCGCATCGCTGCCGCCCGTCCCGGGAGCGCTCGATCAGATCGTTCAGCGCTTCGGCGTCGATGTCGTCGCCGAGGTCACCGGCCGGTCGCGACGTGTGGTCCGCAAGGGCGAGCGCCTCGTTGTCGAGAACCGGGCAGCATCCGCCAATCTCGCCGAGGCGGCCGCGTTCATGGACGACCAGAAGCGCATTCTCGTCTTCTCGGACGCCGGCGGCACGGGCCGCAGCTACCACGCGGATCTCGGCGTCCGGAACCAGCGCCTGCGCATTCATTATTTGCTGGAGCCGGGCTGGAAGGCGGACGCTGCAATCCAGGGGCTCGGCCGTACCAACCGCACCAACCAGGCGCAGCCGCCGCTCTTCCGGCCGATCACCACCGACGTGAAGGCCGAGAAGCGCTTCCTCTCCACCATCGCGCGCCGGCTCGACACGCTCGGCGCCATTACGCGCGGCCAGCGCCAGACCGGCGGCCAGGGCCTCTTCCGCGCCGAGGACAACCTTGAGTCCCACTATGCCCGCGATGCCCTGCGCCAGCTCTATCTGCTGCTCGTTCGCGGCAAGGTCGAGGGCTGCTCGCTTGACCGCTTCGAGACGGCTACCGGACTGAAGCTCATGGACGACAGCGGCATCAAGGACGAGCTTCCGGCCATCACGACCTTCCTCAATCGCCTGCTGGCGCTGACGATCGAGCTGCAGGGCATCCTGTTCACCGCCTTCGAACAGCTTCTCACGGCGAAGATCGAGGGTGCGATGCGCAGCGGCCACTATGACGTCGGGCTGGAGACGCTGCAGGCCGAGAGCTTCGTGGTGACCGACAGCCAGGTCATCCATGTCCATCCCGGCACCGGGGCGGAGACGCGGCTGCTGACCATCACGCGCCGGGAGCGCAACCGCCCGATGGGGCTGTCCGATGCGCTCAACCATCTCTCCGATCCCCGCGCGCGGCTGCTCGTCAACGGCCGGTCCGGACGCGCCGCCGTACAGATTCCGGCTCCGTCGATGATGCTCGACGATGGCGAGATCGAGCGGCGCGTCTGCCTGGTCCGGCCCATGGAGCAGCATTATGCGCCGCTGCGCATGATGATTGAGAGCCATTGGGAGGACGCCGACCGCGATCGCTTCGCCGCCGCATGGGAGGTCGAACTCGGCGACATCCCGGAATTCTCCGACAGCACGATCCACATCGTCTTCGGACTGCTTTTGCCGATCTGGAAGCGCCTGCCCGACGACTCGACGCGGGTCTATCGTCTCCAGACCGATGCCGGCGAGCGCATCATCGGCCGCCGCGTGTCGCCAGCCTGGGCCGCGAATGCCGTCACCACGGGCGCCGCTTCGCTGACGCCGGAGGAGGCCTTCGCCGCTCTGATGGACGGCACGACCATCCTCGATCTCGCCGATGGGCTCCAGCTCCGCCGCGCTCGCGTCATGAGCGCCCAACGTCTGGAACTGACCGGCTTCACCGAGGCCATGCGGGACCGGCTGCGGGCCTATGGCCTCTTCAGCGAGATTATCTCGTGGAAGCTCCGCTTCTTCGTTCCGGTCGACGCCGCCGGCCCGGGCATCCTCGCCAAGTTGCTCGACACCTTCCCGGTGGCGCGCATATCCGAGCGGGAGGCGGCGTGATGTCCCGTCATGATGCTTCCGATCTTGCGCAGCGCCTCGGCCGGCAGGCCGAGGCGGTCTGCCGCCACTACCTCTCGAACGGACGGCGCGAGGGCCGCTACTGGCTGGTGGGCGATGCGCGCAACGCGCGCGGCCGCTCGCTGTATGTCCGCCTTCAGGACTCTCCGAAGGGCCGTGCCGGAAAGTGGACCGATGCCGCCACCGGCGAGCACGGCGACCTTCTCGATGTGATCCGCGAAAGCTGCGGTCTCGTCGATTTCAAGGATGTCGCCGACGAGGCGCGCGCTTTTCTCAAAATGCCTCCGCCTCAGCCGGAGATCCGGCAGCAGCCGCGCCAGAATCCGGCGCCGCAAGGTTCTCCCGAAGCCGCCCGACGCCTGGTACGGATGTCTCAGCCGATCCATGGCACGCTCGTACAGACGTATCTCCGGGAGCGCGGCATTACGGATTTACGCGGAACCGGAAGCCTGCATTATCACCCCCGCTGCTATTATCGCCCGGACGAGCACTCTGTCACCGAAACCTGGCCGGCCATGATCGCGGCGGTCACCGACCTCGACGGACGTATCACCGGGGCGCATCGCACCTGGCTCGATCCGCACCGACGCGACAAGGCGCCGATCGACACGCCAAGACGGGCGATGGGCGATCTTCTCGGCAATGCGGTCCGCTTCGGGGTCGGGGCCGAAGTGATGGCGGCTGGAGAAGGCATCGAGACCGTGCTGTCGATCAGGCAGATCTTGCCTGAAATGCCGATGCTGGCGGCGCTCTCGGCCGCACATCTCGCTGCCGTCCTGTTCCCGGATACGCTGCGCAGGCTCTACATCCTACGCGACAACGACCCGGCCGGTGACGGCGCACGTGACAGTCTGGTCGAAAGAGCCAATGCGGTCGGGATCGAGGCGATCGTCATCTCGCCCCAGCTCGGCGATTTCAACGAGGATCTGCGCACCCTCGGCATCGACGCCCTGCGAAGCCAGACCCGCATGCAGATCGGGCCGCAGGATGTGGCGCGTTTCATGGCGCTGGCGGCATAGCCGGCAAGGAGGAAGGTGGTGGTGATGGTCGCCGTGCCGTCGCGATGCGCCAACCGTCTGAGAGGACCGCGCCTCGGCCTTCTAGAGGGCGATCGGCCCACAGTCGGGCCAGTCCCGCAATGGCGCCGCCCGGCTATTTTCCGGCGCGGCCTGACGGCCGCTTTCCATCGCGAGGCAAAATAGCCGGCCTTAGCCATCAGGCCCTGCGCTGCGCTCCGGGTGCAGGGCCGTCCCGCCGGTGGGCTTCGTCGCCATGAAGGCCGCGACGGTCGCGGTCCAATCGACGGAGCATCCCATGAACGAGCACGACGACTTCGAACCCCACCACGAATCCTCCCCCACCGACCACGTCCTCAACGAACTGCAGCTCCACGGCTACCGGCCTTTTTCCGACGAACCGGACCAGCGGCTTCTTCCGGACGGCAACGCGGTCGCAGGCGCCGTCGCCGACATCTTCGACGCCCTGATCGTGACGCTGGAGGACACGCGCCTCGAACCCGACCTCGACGATCTCCTCTGGTCGACCGTCAATGTCTTCCATCGCGCCACCGAACGGATCGCACGCGAACTCGACGACAATGAGCAGGCGCAGAAGCGCTCGCAGCGGGAACAGGACGGCAGCGAGGTCAAGTCAGTCGAACTCGAGCGTCAGATCGCGGAAGGCAAGACGCTCATCGAACGCCAGAACGCCTTCGAACTGATGCGCGACCAGGCCGCCGAGCATTACGAGCGCCACGCCGGAAAGCCCTGGCTGCCGCGCAGCGGATCGAAGGTCAACCATCGCCATCTCACCTCGGCCATGATCGACAGCCGTGACTTCCTCATGGCGAAGAAGCGCGCAGAGCAGGAGGTGCTCCTTCCTCCCGGTCCGAAGATCGTCGTCACCGGCGGGCTCGACTTCAATGATCATCGGCTGATCTGGGCCAAACTCGACCAGGTGCATGAAAAGCACCCCGATATGGTGCTGGTTCACGGCAAGTCCCCGAAGGGAGCCGAAAAGATCGCCTCGCTCTGGGCGAAGAACCGCAACGTCCCGCAAATCGGCTTCGCTCCGGACTGGACGAAACACGGCCGCGCGGCGCCCTTCAAGCGCAACGATCAGATGCTGGAAATCCTGCCGAAGGGCGTGATGCACTTCCCCGGCACGGGCATCAACGACAACCTCGCTGACAAGGCGAAGAAGCTCGGCATCCCGGTCTGGGCATTCGGCGGCGCGTAAGCGCCGCCCTTCCCACACGCATTTCTGCAGTTGCGGAAAGGCGTCTCGTCGCCATTCCGTATTTGCGCCTTTCAGTCGGCCTCGCCCGTCACCGCAATCCGCGCCGATCGCGTATAGTGCGCCAATTCCGTGTCGTTCTCGATCAGGCTGTCCAGCAGCGCCTTCATATCGCTCTGGTCGGAGCTCGACTGGAACGGGCCCGGCATGCGTTCGATCGCAAGCACGGCGATCGCCAGCGCCTTCTTCACCAGATGCAGATCACGGCCCGCAAACTCAGTCATCGCCAGTCCTCATACCGCTCCTCGCCGTCGAAGTAATGATAACCCGAGGCGGCACTTACTGTGAGAGCAAAACGCAGCCGGCCCGCGTCAGAGAGGCCGCCGGATCGGTTCTGCAGCGACAACCACCCCCGCTTACCTGCGCTGATCCTCGGTCCGGCCGGGGCCTGACGCCATCAACCCGTAAAGGGTCGGACTACGCGAAGCGTGCCGCCGCGTGGGCTTCGCCCGCGCGGTGATCGCGGCCCCGGCCGGACCCATCGGGCGCCTGTCAGCGGGGGATGGTCCTCCGCCCCGAACAGGAGCCGGATCGATGTCCCTCATTGACGCACAAGCCTTCGCCTTCAGCCTCGCCACCACGCTCATGGCCGCAATCGTCATCTTCCGCGCCGGCGACGGCACGCACGCGGTGATGCCCACCAGTGAGTATGACGGCGACATCGCGGAGATCGTCCATGAGATCGACCCCTTCGCCGCCTGAACGGCGAAGGATCGACGCGCCGGGCGGAAATCACCACGATTTCCGCTCCCGGAGCCGCCGATCTTGCGCTACACTGCGTTCGCGCCGTGGTGGTGGTGGAAGGCGCGACCGTCAGACCTTCTCGTCACGGAGACGACCACCATGATCATCCTCGCTATACTTGCTTCCCTGGCTTCCATCGGCCTGCTCTGCTGGCTGTTGTTCGCGCTTGCTGTCTTCGCATTGCCTGTGTTTCTCGGTATCGCAGCCGGCTCCTGGGCGCACGACACCGGCGCCGGCGTCGCCGGCGCGCTCCTGACCGGCATCGCCGCGGCGATCGCCACGCTCGCCTTCGGCCAGCTCATGATCGCCTTCGCGCGCCCGATCTGGCTCAAGCTCCTGGTCGCCGTCGTTTTCGTCGCGCCGGCCGCAATCGCAGGCTTCCACGCGACCCATGGCGTCGTAAAGCACCTCATGCCGTCGGAAGCCTGGCAGATCAGCTTCTCGGTCCTCGGCGCCGTCACAGTCGGCATTACCGCCTTTGTCCGGGTCGTGGGCATGGCGGCGGCCACCGGTCCGTCCGGCCGGGATCTCGCGCGGGCCTGACGGCATGGAGGACGTGTAGGCAGGACCAGACCAGTGACCGCATCTTGTCCTGCGCTGAAGAGCGGGTCCGAGGCATGGCGTCGGCGCAGGGAACATCGTGGCGGGCACAGACAGGCGCGGCCCTCATTGGAGCGTCGAGCAAATAGCGCTGTCGAACGCACGCGACAGGCCACTCGGAAGGGTGCGTTTCTCCGGTTGGCGGAAGAGGAGCGACGAGCACGCACCTGCCGGGACAGAGGATCCCGACGATCCGTGCGAGACCCGATGCGATGCCGTCCCGAAGGTCGAGGGGGTCGCCACATCTCCCTTTTTTCTCCGTGCATCAACCGCTCCAAACGGCCTCTTCAATGGCCTGATCTGGCCGAAGGCCGGCTGCGCCTCGATCGCCTATGACGCAACAGCCGCGTCAAACTTTCTTCCCCTGTCGGCTGCGCCGCCATTCCTCGCGGGACAAGAAAGCCCTCCTTAGCCGTCAAGCCCCTGCGGGGTGCGCCGTCGATCGCCTCCGGCCAACCGATCGCCATCGAGGCCGCAATGGTGCGGGCTCGAATACGGAAAACGGAGATTTAAAATGGCGACCATCGGCACCTTCAAGAAGACCGGATCGAACGAGTTCACCGGCGAAATCGTCACCCTCAGCGTCCAGGCCAAGAACGTGCGGATGGTTCTGGACACCCGCGCCACCGGCGAGAATGCCCCCAGCCACCGGGTCCTGGTCGGCCGCGCCGAGATCGGCGCCGCCTGGTCCAAGCGCTCCAACGAGGGCCGCGACTATCTGGGCCTCAAGCTCGACGATCCGAGCTTCAACGCCCCCATCTACGCCAAGCTCTTCGACGACGAGGACGGCGAGACCTTCTCGCTGATCTGGTCCCGGCCCAACGGTCGCCGACGCGACTGAAGCGCCGCGCAAGACCCCGGCCGGAAGGCCGGGGTCTTCTAGCGCCAGAACGACCGAATCAGTTGCCGGTAATTCTGCGATCACCGCCTGGCCAAAGCGGCAAATAAGTGGCCAGCCGGCACAAGAACGACTATTATAGTCGTAGTTCTGGCGTGCGCTTAGGTCCGGGTGGGAGGTGATCATGCATGATCACCGCCCGACAATCGCGGGCCGCACGCGCGCTACTGGGTTGGACGCAGGAGACGCTCGCTGACAAGGCTCGAGTATCGCTGACCGCGCTGAAGCGCCTCGAATCCGCAAGCGGACTCGAGGTCTATGAGAGCACGCGCGACGAGGTCAGACGGGCATTCGAACGAGCCGGCATCGTCTTCATGCGCTCCGACCAGAGCGTGGGAGTAGTGCTGGTCCATGGAAATCAGACGGACTGACCTTCGAAATCGGGCCTTATGCACAGCTCCGTCCGTGGTTGCTTCTTTTCGCTTTTCCTTGGTCAAATCAGCGTTAACAAAATCCTCCAGAATGGATAGATCGAGCATCGGGGGATGCCGTGACCAAGTTTGACTTTCTCGATCAGCCGCCCGGCGGCGCAGCACTGACCGCTTACGATCGGTCCCATCTGAAGCTCTATCTGCGTCTGCTCGACGCCGACGCGGCCGGAGCTCATTGGGAGGAGGTCGTCGAGACGCTGTTCGGCATCTCGCCCAGCGCCGAACCCGATCGCGCCGCGCGCGTCCACGCGACGCATCTCGCTCGCGCAAAATGGATGACCCAGAACGGTTTCTGCGAGCTTCTCGGATCCCGTCTGCATTGAGGTGATGCGATTTATGCATCACCTTGCTTCCACTCCGTGCTTCCCGCGTCAATTACAACTTGGAATCGTCTCGACTTCATAACTCGCGTTGCAAAGTATTGCGGGAGGGTATGGAGGATGTCCGAGGACGATAATTGGCGCTCTGACGCCGCATACAGTTACGTCGACGAACTCACGCCGGATGATCTTGCGTGGGAATTTCTTCGGCGTAACCCCGATTATCGCAAATCCTATGCGGAACTGGTGGCGACGGGCCGGTTGAACGAAGAGGAAGCCAGCCGTTTCGCGCGCCATTGGGGGTTGCGATTTCGCCGTGGACCCGATGGTCACGGCGCTCGATCGGCCGATCTTCTGGATCCCGGAAAAAAATCCGACCGCCGTCCCGCTCAAACACGGGCCGGACCCGCTCGGCGGCTTCCGCATAACAACGGCTGACCTGCGGCCGCACATCATTCTGAATGATGGAGACGTCGTCCGCATCGACCTGCGCGGCGAGCGCTTCGATCTTGCCATCGACGGCGGCGACCCTGTAGGCGCCTACGCGGCCGTGGTCATTCTGGACGAGCACACGCCCGACCGGCTGACGACGATCGGTCGGTTCTGGCAGGCCATGAAAAGCCGGCGGGTCTCACCGGATGACCGGCTGACGCCGCAGAAGCGCGAGCGCGCCCGACTGATGTTGCGGGCCATCGATGCGCGGCAGGCGGGGGCCACTTACCGCGCCGTCGCCAAATATCTCTTCCCGCAACACGAGACTGAACCCGCCACCTGGGTCGGCAGCGCCATCCGCGAAACGACGATCCGGCTGGCCCGCGATGGCCTCAAACTGGTCGAGGGCGGCTACCTCACTCTCCTTCGGCTACCACGCCGCCGGCGCTAACCCGCGACGGTGTCGATCTTAATTCCCTTACTTCGACATCGTCCAAGGCGCCGTCTTCGCGCCACCGTGCTCGCAATTCGCCGCTGGTTCGCAGCGGCCGCCCACGAGAGCACGGAGGTTCGCTCATGGCCGAGACAGCCGCCACCATACCGACCCGCTACCTGAGAACGCAGGAAGCCGCGCGCTTCCTCGGCCTCTCCGAACGGACGCTGGAGAAGCACCGCACCTACGGAACCGGGCCGTCCTATCGCAAGCTCGGCGGACGCGTCGTCTATACCGTCGAAGATCTCCAGACCTGGGCGGATCGCGGACTGGTCACCTCGACGTCCGATCCGCGAGGCGGCACCGTATTGCCGGCCAAACGCCAGGCCGCAACGCCCGCCCCCGCCGGCGGCCGCTTCGCGCGCTGAGGCGGTCGGTCCATGTCGTCCGCTCACCCGCATCGCGAAGAACGCGCCCAGCTCGATCTGTTCCGGGCTCTGCCCGGCGATCTCGCGCCGCGCGATGCGCAGGACCTCATGGCCTACCCGTTCTTTTCGCTCGCCAAATCCAAGCGGCTGGCGCCGATCGATTTCAGGGCCGGCCAGATCGTTATTCGCGTCGAGGCTGTCGCCGAGCACGGCATGGCGACCATCTGGGACGCGGACATCCTGATCTGGGCTGCGTCGCAGATCGTCGAGGCGCGGGACGTCGGGCTTCGTCCGTCCCGCCTCATGGCGACGACGCCCTACGAAATCCTCAACTTCATCGGGCGCGGCGTCAGCCTGCGCGATTACGACCGTCTGAAAGCCGCGCTGGATCGCCTTCAGTCGACCACCATCGCGACCTCGATCCGCCAACCGACCGAACGACGGCTGCACCGCTTCTCCTGGATCAACGAATGGAAGGAGCGCGCCGATCATCGCGGACGGCCGCTCGGCCTCGAGTTGATCGTGCCCGATTGGTTCTACGGCGCGGTCCTCGATGACGCGCTCGTGCTCACCATCGACCGAAACTATTTCGGTCTGACCGGTGGTCTTGAGCGCTGGCTCTACCGTCTGGTCCGAAAGCACGGCGGCAAACAGGAGTTCGGCTGGAGCTTCGACCTGCCGCACCTGCACGCCAAGTCCGGCAGCCTCTCGCCGCTCAAACACTTCGCCTACGACCTGCGGGACATCGTCCGCCGGCAGCCACTTCCGGGCTACCGGCTGACCATCGAGCAAAGCCTCGGCGGACCCGAAATTCTGTCCTTCGCACCAACCGATCCCGCCGCGCTCGGCCCGCCGCGCCGCCGTCGGCGCTCGACAACTCGCCCTGGGGATAAGCTGTGAATAGTCTCGTGCTATCGGGGACCAACGCTATCGTGCCATCGGGGACCGGACTCTCGTGCTATCGGGGACCGGAATCGTCAAATCTTCGCGCTGAATCAGCAGTTTGCGAGCCCCTTAACTTATCTAACCTAGATTCCTTCGGAATCTTTCTAACGGAGCTGCGCTTTTCCGCCGTTGTGGACGAGTCCCCGATCGCCGGGAGCGCGCCATGATCGTCGCGCTGCTCAACCAAAAGGGCGGCGTCGGCAAGACGACGCTCGCGCTGCACCTGGCCGGTGAGTGGGCGCGCAACGGCAAGCGGGTCACGCTCATCGACGCCGATCCGCAAGGCTCGGCGCTCGACTGGTCGCAGCAACGAAGCCGGGAGGGGCTGGAGCGGCTGTTCGGTGTCGTCGGCCTGGCCCGCGACACGCTCCACCGTGAAGCGCCGGAGCTTGCCCGCGACGCCGACCATGTCGTCATCGACGGTCCGCCGCGCGTCGCCGGCCTGATGCGCTCGGCGCTGCTCGCGGCCGACCTCGTGCTGATCCCTGTGCAGCCGTCGCCGCTCGACGGCTGGGCCTCGGCCGAGATGCTCGCCTTGCTTGGCGAGGCGCGGATCTACCGCCCGGAGATTGCGGCGCGCTTCGTGCTGAACCGCTGCGCGGCCCGCACGGTGTTGGCGCGAGAGACCGCCGAGACGCTGGCGGATCACGACCCGCCACTGCTCTCGACCACGATCGGCCAGCGGATCGTCTTCGCCGATGTCGTGCAGACCGGCCGGCTCGCCGCCGAGCAGGACGAGGATTGCCCTGGCGCGCGCGAGATCACGGCGCTCGCGGCCGAAGTCGCGGGGATTCGTCGATGAGCGAGCGATCCCCACGCAGAGCTTTCGCGTCGCGGCCGGCTGATCCCGAGAGCTGGATCAAGTCCCCCGACCGCCAGGCGCAACGCGTCCAGCCCGAGGCGGACTTCTCCGCGCGGCTGACAATCGACGTCACCTCCGACATGCGCGGCCGGATCAAGATCGCGGCTTTCCAGCGCGGCCAGACCGTCGCCGACATGCTGCGCGCGCTGTTCGAACGCGAATTCCCACCGCCATCAGGAGACGGACAATGACCGGCCTCGTCGCCGCGCCGCCGGGCGCCGACGGTGCTGCCGCCGCGCCGCCCGAGACGCTCACCCAGGTCGAACTCGTCTGGATCGAGAAGCACACCGAGCATTGGATCCGCTTCGGCCGTGAGCTGCGCGAACAAGTCCTCGATCGTCGCCGGCGCATCCTCTTCTTCCCTCCCGGGGCGACCTTCGCGCTGGTCCGCTGGGCCGCCAACGAGCACGGCACGGTGCTCTCCCGGCTCGACATCGTGTGCACGGTCGCGCGAGGCGCGCCCTGCCAGACCGTGCCGACCGTCACACCTGGCGGGGAAATTCTGCTGCGCGTCAATGGCTGGCCGAAGGTGGAGCGGCTGCTCCAGCTCATCGACGCGATTGAGGGCGCCGGCATCGATCCTGCCGAGGTCTCGCCCGACCATTGGCGCCACGTCCACAATCGCCTGGCCGCCGGCGAGACGCCGCGCAGCTACACGCCCGCGCGCCATCGCGCCTTCCTCCTGCGCCGCGAGATCGGCGCATGACCCGGCTCAGCTACGCCATCACCACGACGGCCTCGGTGTCGCTGCTCAGCGTCCTGTCGATCGTGTCGTTCGCACCGAAGCTGATCTGGAACGCCTCCGCGAGCACACCGATCGGCCTCTACAGCATCGAGCCGGAGCGGTCCCCGGAAGTCACCGATCTGGTCGCCGTGCGCGCCCCCGAACCGTTGGCCAGCTTCCTCGCCGATGGCGGCTACCTGCCGCGCGGCGTGCCGCTGCTCAAACGCGTCGCCGCGCTTCCCGGTCAGCGGGTTTGCCGGACTGGCCTCGCTATCACGGTCGATGCCGTGCCGATGGGCGACGCGCTCGATCGCGATCGCCGCGGAAACCCGCTGCCGGTCTGGCAGGGCTGTCGCGTCGTCGCGCCAGGCGAACTGTTCCTGATGAACTGGCAGGTCCGCGACAGCCTCGACGGCAGGTACTTCGGGCCGCTTCCCGCGTCCGCAGTGATCGGGCGGGCCACCCCTCTCTACACCGACGAGGACGGCGATGGCCGCTTCGTCTGGCGCGCCCCAACGCGGTGAGGGTGCGCCCAGGTCCCAACTCACCGCACATCCAAGGAGAACACCATGTTTCTGATCGGTCAGTTCACGAACACAAAGTCGGGCTACGTCGGGCGCGTCAGAACGCTCGCGCTCGACGTCGACCTGGTGCTCGTTCCCGCAGAGCAGTCCGACGCCGAGAACGCGCCCGACTACCGGGTCCATCTCGGATCCGAAGACGACGGTCCCGAAGTCGGCGCAGGCTGGAAGCGCGTCGGAGAGAAGGCCGGCGACTATGTTTCGGTGCAGCTCGACGACCCCACGTTCGCGCAGCCGGTCCATGCCAACCTGTTCCAGTCCGCTGACGACAAGTCGGCATGGGGCCTGTATTTGAAACGCCCGCCGAAACGCGGCGATCGAGACTGAGCGATGGCGGCCCGTCGCCCAAGAGCTGCCGCCGGACGGTTGGAAACCGTCCGGCGCACAGCCTTCCTTCTCCTTTCCGGCCTGGCCATCGCGATGCCGTCGACGACGATCGCTCATGCACAGCAGGCGTCGGCCGAGCACAGCTTGTCCGCCGATCCCTATGCCGCCGACGTGGCCGACGCGGCGCGGCGCTTCGGCGTTCCGGAAGCCTGGATACGCGCCGTCATGCGCGTCGAAAGCCGCGGCGATGTGCGCGCGGTGTCGCCCGCGGGTGCGATGGGCTTGATGCAGATCATGCCCGCCACTTGGGCGGAGCTGCGCGCGCGATACGGCCTCGGAAGGGATCCCTTTCACCCGCGCGACAACATTCTGGCGGGCGCAGCATACTTACGCGAGATGCACGATCGCTACGGCTCGCCCGGCTTCCTGGCCGCCTACAACGCCGGTCCCGGGCGTTACGAGGACTATCGCGATCGAGGACGCCCTTTGCCTGCCGAGACGCGGGCGTATGTCGCGATGTTGACCCCGGCCATTGGCGGCGGCGATCTCGTAGTATCCCCCGTCACGGTGGCGGTCTCGGACCCGCTCGCCTGGAGGCGCGCGCCACTGTTCATCGTGCAGCCCGAAGGGGCGTCGCGTGCAGAGGCTCCGCACGAGGACAGCGAACCGGTTGCAGCATCACCGCAGCGACCGGGGCGTGATTTCGCGCCGGCTGATCCGCAAACCGGCGGCCTGTTCGCCGTCCGAACCGCAGGTGAGAGGCCGCGATGAGCACATTCGCACTCCATGCGGCGTTCTCGGGCTCTGGCGAAGGATTGGCGGGAGCGGGAGGAGGAGCAGGCACCACAACCGCACGATGGCAGGATAAAGGGCCGCGATGTGCGGCTTTGGTCGGTCGTGGTTTATCAAGGGGTTATAGCGCTTTTGCGCGATGTGCGCCCATGCGGCGCAGCCTGCGCGCGCGGCGCTTTTCCAGTGATTTCCGCGCGTTGGCGGGATGTGCGGGGCTCGGATCATGAGCGCCGAGGACGATTTCCGTATCCGGCCGGGCCGCATTCGCTCGACGCGGGCGCAGCAGGCGCGCCCCTTCATCGCCCAGGCTTTGGCCGCCGCTCAAAAGGCGGGTGGCTCGGTCTCACGCAAGGGAAAGATCGGGCCCGGCAATCGCTCGCGCTTTGGCCGGGGCCAGCGCGCGGCGGTCCAGGCCAACAGGCTGCTCACCGCCCGATCTCGGGGCGCCGTCGTGAAGGCGCGCGTCGTTCGTCACGGCGGACGCAACGCCCCTCTGGGCACGCACCTCAATTATCTGCGACGCGACGGCGTCACCCGCGATGGCGAAAAGGCCCGGCTGTTCGGACCTGGCGTCGACGACGCTGACGTCAAGGCATTCGCCGAACGCTGCGAAGACGACCGCCATCATTTCCGGTTCATCGTCTCGCCGGACGACGCCGTGGAAATGGCCGACCTGAAGGGTTTTACCCGTGAGCTGGTCGGCCAGATGGAGAAGGACCTCGGCACCCGGCTCGACTGGGTCGCCGTCGATCATTGGAACACCGAGCACCCGCACGTCCATCTGATCGTTCGCGGCGTTCGTGATGATGGGGAGAACCTCGTCATTTCGCGAGACTACATCAAGGAGGGCATGCGCGACCGGGCGCGCGATCTGATCACTCAGGAGCTCGGGCCCCGGACCGATCACGAAATCCGACAAACCCTCGAACGCCAGATCGGCGCTGAGCGGTGGACGACGCTCGATCGGCAGCTTGCGCGCGATTCATATCGGACCGGCGTCATCGATCTCGCGCCTCGCGCGGACCGGCAGCCCGATGAATTCCATGCTCTGAAGGTCGGACGGTTACGCAAGCTTGAAACTCTCGGCCTGGCGGAAGAGATCGGTCCGGGCCAGTGGACGATCGGCGAAAGGGCTGAAGCCACCCTGCGCGACCTCGGTGAGCGAGGCGACATCATCAAGCGCATCCATCGCGGCCTTACCGAGAGCGGCATCGATCGCGGCGCGTCGAGCTACGTGCTCGCCGCCGAAAACATCGACGATCCGATTGTCGGCCGCCTCGTGGCGCGCGGGCTCGACGACGAACTGAAGGGAACGGCATTTGCGATCGTCGACGGCGTGGACGGTCGCACGCATCACATCAAGCTTTCCGACCTCGACGCCGCCGGCGACAGTCGCCCCGGCTCGATCGTCGAGCTGCGCCGCTTTGACGATGCCCGCGGCCAGCGTCGCGTGGCGCTGGCGGTTCGCTCCGATCTCGACGTCGGCGCCCAGGTTCACGCGAGCGGCGCGACGTGGCTCGATCGCCAGGCGATCGCGCGTGAGCCGGTCGGGCTCGGCGCTGGAGGATTCGGCGCCGAGGTGCGTGAAGCGATGGATCGCCGCGCCGCGCATTTGATCGATGAGAAGCTCGCTGAACGGCGCGGCCAGAGCGTGATCTTCTCACGCAATCTTCTGCGGACGCTGCAACGCCGGGAGCTGGACAGCCTCGCCGAGAAGCTCGCGGCGGAAACGGGCCGTTCGTTCGTAACGCCGGATAACGGCGAATACGTCGCCGGCACCTATCGCCAGCGCTTCGCTCTGGCGAGCGGGCGCTTCGCCATGATCGACGACGGCCTCGGATTTCAGCTCGTCCCATGGACGCCGTCCCTCGACCGCCAGTTGGGGCAACACGTCTCGGGCGTCGCGCGGTCCGATGGCGGTGTCGACTGGAGCTTCGGACGCAAACGAGGCCTCGGCCTGTAGCAAAATCAAGAAAGGACCATTGCCATGTCCGCGACGAAAATCCTCTGGGGTCAGATCCTCGCCGTCTTCGTCATCGTTCTATTGACGACATGGGCCGCCACCCAATGGACAGCCTACAGGCTCGGCTTTCAGCCGCAGCTCGGCGCGCCCTGGTTCGAGGTCGCCGGCTGGCCGATCTACTATCCTCCGGCTTTTTTCTGGTGGTGGTATTTCTATGACGCCTATGCCCCGCCGATCTTCGTCGAGGGTGGCTACATTGCGGCCTCCGGGGGCTTCATCTCGATCGCGGTCGCCATAGGCATGTCCGTCTGGCGCGCCCGCGAGGCGAAGAATGTCCAGACTTACGGCTCGGCGCGGTGGGCCACCCCCAGCGAGGTCAAGGATGCGGGCCTGCTCGGGGCTGACGGCGTCGTCCTGGGCAAGCTCGACCGCGACTACCTCCGCCACGACGGGCCCGAGCACGTGCTATGTTTCGCGCCGACGCGATCCGGCAAGGGCGTGGGCTTGGTCGTCCCCTCTCTCCTGACCTGGCCGGGCTCGGCGATCGTCCACGATATCAAAGGTGAGAACTGGACCCTGACGGCGGGGTTTAGAGCCCGGCATGGGCGCGTTCTTCTCTTCGACCCGACCAATCCTAAATCGGCCGCCTACAATCCCCTGCTCGAGGTCCGCAAAGGCGAGTGGGAAGTCCGTGACGTCCAAAACATCGCCGACATTCTGGTCGACCCGGAAGGATCGCTGGAAAAGCGGAACCATTGGGAAAAGACGAGCCACGCGCTTCTTGTCGGCGCGATTCTGCACGTCCTGTACGCAGGGAAGGACAAGACCCTCGCCGGCGTCGCGGCCTTCCTTTCCGATCCGAAGCGCCCGATCGAGTCGACGCTCGCCGCCATGATGAAGACCGCCCATCTCGGAGAGGCAGGGCCGCACCCGGTCATCGCCAGCGCGGCGCGCGAACTGCTGAACAAGAGCGACAACGAGCGGTCCGGCGTGCTCTCGACCGCCATGTCGTTCCTCGGCCTCTATCGTGATCCCGTCGTCGCGGAAGTGACGAGACGCTGCGACTGGCGCATCACGGACGTCGTCGGAGGCAAGCATCCGACAACACTCTACCTCGTCGTTCCACCGTCCGACATCAACAGGACCAAGCCCCTCATCCGGCTGATCCTCAACCAGGTCGGCCGCCGGCTGACGGAGGACCTGGAGGCCAAGGCCGGCAGGCATCGTCTGCTCCTGATGCTCGACGAGTTTCCAGCGCTCGGCCGTCTCGACTTTTTCGAGAGCGCGCTCGCCTTCATGGCGGGCTACGGGCTCAAGAGCTTCCTGATCGCCCAGTCTCTCAATCAGATCGAAAAGGCCTACGGTCCGAACAATTCCATCCTCGACAACTGCCATGTGCGCGTGAGCTTCGCGACCAACGACGAGCGGACCGCCAAGCGAGTCTCCGACGCGCTCGGCACCGCGACCGAAATGAAGGCGATGAAGAACTACGCCGGTCATCGGCTGTCGCCTTGGCTCGGCCACCTGATGGTGTCGCGCTCGGAGACGGCGAGGCCGCTTCTGACGCCCGGCGAGATCATGCAGTTCCCGCCTGCCGACGAGATCGTGATGGTCGCGGGCACGCCCCCCATCCGCGCCAAGAAGGCCCGCTATTTCCAGGACCCGCGGTTACAGGAACGTATCCTTCCGCCGCCGGCGCTCGTCAAAGCGATGCGCGGTTCCCCGGACGACTGGAGCGGTCTCGCCATCCCTCAGGCGCCCGCGATCACGACGGATTCTGACGACGCCGCTCCCGCCGACGAGGACACGACCGGCTCGGAACGCCGGCGGCAACCCGAGCTCAATCGGGCTCGGGCCGTCGAGAAGAAGCCGTCGATCGAAAACGAGTTCGAGATCGACCCGGTCGACGACGCCGACATCGATGCGGCGCGCAACGCCCGGCTGCGGGACACGATGCGCCATGTCGCCCGGCAGGCCGCGCTCGATCCTGGCGACGGCATCGAGCTCTAGGAGGCCTCCATGAAGAACGCTCCGAAGAAGCAGCGGCTGTCAGTCTATCTCGATCCCGATGTCATGAAGGCCCTGTCGACGCATGCCGCGCGGCGCGGCCTTTCCCTGTCCCTCGTCGCAGAGGCCGGTATTGCGTCGTTCCTCTCGCCGGACGCAGCCGAACGACAGGAAGCGGCGATCACCAAGAGGCTCGACCAGCTCGACCGCCGGATGACCCGCATGGAGCGCGACGTTGGCATCTCGGTTGAGACGCTCGCCATCTTCGTGCGCTTCTGGTTCAACACGACGCCGGCTCTTCCCGAGCACGTCGCCCAGGCCGCCCGCGCGAAATCGGCCGAGCGCTATGAGGCCTTCATCGCCGCCCTCGGCCGTCGACTCGCGACGGGGCCAAAGCTCAGGCAAGAGATACCGGAGGACCTCGAACCCGCGCGCGACGCGGAATAGTCATTATCCCCGCGTTCACAAGTACAGAGCAATTCCGCCGTTTCCCTGTCTTTGTACGCCACAGTACGACGACCACATTTCGGTTGTTGTAAAGCCCTGAATTCTGCCTCTTCTACTTATCCCCGATCCAGGGCCGCACATAGCGGGCCCGCAAGAGAACGGGGACGACGTGGCGGCAACTCATCCGAAATCTGAGGCGATCCTTCGTGGCGCGCGCATGCTGCGCACGGCGCTTGGACCTGCGATCGCCCGGTTTCTGGAAGATCCCGCGATCGTCGAGGTGATGCTCAACCCTGATGGGCGGCTCTGGATCGACCGACTTTCAGAGGGGCTGGCCGATACGGGAGAGCGGCTTTCGCCGGCCGATGGCGAACGCATTGTCCGCCTCGTCGCGCACCATGTCGGCGCAGAAGTTCACCCTGCCGCGCCTCGGGTTTCGGCCGAGCTGCCAGAGACGGGCGAGCGCTTTGAAGCCTTGCTTCCCCCGATTGTCGCCGGCCCGGCTTTCGCGATCAGGAAGCCCGCCGTCGCGGTGTTCACACTCGACGACTACGTCGCAGCGGACATCATGACAGACGATCAGGCTGCGACGCTACGCGAGGCGGTCGCGTCTCGCGCCAACATCCTCGTCGCGGGCGGCACTTCGACCGGCAAGACTACGCTCGTCAACGCTCTTCTGTCGGAGATCGCAAAGAGCGCGGATCGCGTCGTCATCATCGAGGACACGCGCGAGCTTCAATGCCGCTCGGAAAACAAGGTGCCTATGCGCACCAAGGACGGCGTGGCGGACCTCACTGAACTGGCGCGCTCGTCAATGCGCTTCCGGCCCGACCGAATTCTCGTCGGCGAGGTGCGCGGCCCGGAAGCCCTCGACCTGCTCAAGCTGTGGGGGACCGGCCATCCGGGCGGTGTCGGCACCATCCATGCCGGTTCCGGCATCGGCGCGCTGCGCCGCCTCGAACAGCTCATTCAGGAGGCTGTCGTCACAGTCCCCAAAGCGCTGATCGGCGAAACCATCGACATAGTGGCGGTGCTGTCAGGCCGCGGCGCTTCTCGCCGTCTCGCTGAGCTCGCCCGCGTCGAAGGGATCGGTCCGGATGGCGATTACCGCATCCTTCCCGCCAGCCAGCCCCCCTCAGGAGATCCCTCATGATCCGATATGCTTTGCGCATCCGCCGTCACGTCGGGACGGTCGCATCCGTCACGTTCCTCAGCCTGGCGCTTGCCCCCGCCGCGCACGCCTCCGGTTCCTCGATGCCCTGGGAGCAACCACTCCAGCAGATCCTGCAATCGATCGAAGGACCGGTCGCCAAGATCGTGGCGGTGATCATCATCATCGTCACCGGCCTGACCTTGGCTTTCGGCGATACGAGCGGCGGTTTCCGCCGGCTGATCCAGATCGTCTTCGGCCTTTCGATCGCCTTCGCAGCCTCCAGCTTCTTTTTGTCCTTCTTCTCGTTCGGCGGCGGGGCGCTCGTCTGATGGCCGGCCCGGGGGAAACCGCCAATGAGGTGCCGGGCTTCTCGGTCCCCGTCCATCGGGCCCTGACCGAGCACATCCTGCTCGGCGGCGCACCGCGCTCGATCGCCATTCTGAACGGAACGCTCGCGGCCGCGCTCGGTCTCGGCCTTCGCCTCTGGCTCGTCGGCCTGGCGCTTTGGGCCGTTGGGCATTTCGCCGCCGTGTGGGCCGCGAAGCGCGATCCGCAATTCGTCGACGTGGTGCGCCGGCATCTGCGCATCCCCGGCCACCTGTCGGTCTGAAGGGACGGCGCCATGATGAACCTCGCCGAATATCGCAATCGCAACACCCGGCTCGCCGACTTCCTGCCTTGGGTCGCTTTGGTGGGCGAAGGCGTCGTTCTCAACAAGGACGGCAGCCTTCAGCGAACCGCTCGATTCCGTGGTCCCGATCTCGACAGCGCCGTGCCGGCGGAGCTGATCGCGGTCGCGGCTCGCCTCAACAACGCCTTCCGCCGCCTCGGCTCGGGATGGGCGATCTTCGTCGAAGCGCAGCGCCATGGCGCGGCCACCTATCCGTCGAGCAAATTCGGCGACAGCGCGTCCGCGCTCGTCGACGCCGAACGCAAGGCGGACTTCGAGGAAGCCGGCGCGCATTTCGAGTCGAGCTATTTCATGACCTTCCTGTACCTGCCGCCGGCCGAGGATACAGCTCGCGCCGAGACCTGGCTTTATGAGGGGCGTGACCACGCCGGCGTCGACGCCCACGAGATCCTGCGTGGCTTCGTCGACCGAACGGACCGCATCCTCCAGCTCATCGACGCTTTCATGCCCGACTGCGCCTGGCTCGATGACGCCGAGACGCTCACGTTCCTGCACTCGGCGGTCTCGACCAAGCGGCATCGCGTCCGGGTCCCCGAAACCCCGATGTACCTCGATGCGCTGCTTGCCGATCAGCCGCTCACCGGCGGGCTCGAGCCACGGCTTGGCGATACGCATCTGCGCATTCTGACCATCGTCGGCTTTCCGACTGCGACGACGCCCGGCATTCTCGACGAGCTGAACCGGCTGGCCTTTCCCTATCGCTGGTCGACGCGAGCCGTCCTGCTCGACAAGACCGACGCCACCAAGCTGCTGACCAAGATTCGCCGTCAGTGGTTCGCCAAGCGCAAGTCGATCGCGGCCATCCTCAAGGAGGTAATGACTAACGAGGCCAGCGTCCTGGTCGACACGGACGCAGCGAACAAGGCCGCCGACGCCGACATGGCGCTGCAGGAGCTCGGCGCCGATTACGCCGGGCAGGCCTATGTCACCGCGACGGTCACGGTCTGGGACGACGATCCAAGAATTGCAGCCGAAAAGCTTCGGTTGGTCGAGAAGGTAGTCCAGGGCCGCGACTTCACGGCCATGCCGGAGAGCATCAACGCGGTCGACGCGTGGCTCGGCAGCCTTCCCGGACATGTCTACGCAAACGTGCGGCAGCCGCCGATCAGCACGTTGAATCTCGCCCATATGATCCCGCTTTCAGCGGTGTGGGCGGGACCGGAACGGGACGAGCATCTGGCAGGTCCCCCGCTGCTCTTCGGAAAAACCGAAGGCTCGACCCCGTTCCGGCTTTCCATCCATGTCGGCGACGTCGGCCATACGCTGATCGTCGGGCCGACGGGCGCCGGCAAGAGCGTCCTGCTTGCGCTCATGGCGCTGCAGTTCCGTCGCTATGAGCGCGCCCAAGTCTTCGCATTCGATTTCGGCGGTTCGATCCGCGCCGCAGCGCTCGCGATGCGCGGCGATTGGCACGATCTCGGCGGCGGGCTGACGGAGGGCTCCGAGGACAGCGTTTCGCTTCAGCCGCTGGCTCGGATCGACGACATCGCCGAACGGGCGTGGGCGGCCGACTGGCTGGCGGCCATCCTTGCGCGGGAAAGCGTGCCGATCACCCCGGAGGTCAAGGAACATCTCTGGTCAGCGCTCTCGTCTCTCGCATCGGCGCCAATCGGCGAACGGACCCTAACGGGCCTTTCCGTTCTGCTCCAGTCCAACGACCTGAAGCAGGCGCTTCGCCCGTTCTGCGTCGGCGGCGCTTACGGCCGTCTGCTTGACGCCGAATCCGAACATCTTGGTGAAGCGTCCGTCCAGGCGTTCGAGACCGAAGGTCTGATCGGAACAGGCGCGGCCGCCGCCGTCCTCGCCTATCTCTTCCATCGCATCGAGGACCGTCTCGACGGCCGTCCGACGATGCTGATCGTCGACGAAGGCTGGCTCGCGCTCGATGACGAAGGCTTCGCCGGCCAGCTCCGGGAATGGCTCAAGACGCTGAGGAAAAAGAACGCCAGCGTCATCTTCGCCACCCAGTCGCTCTCGGACATCGACGGGTCGGCGATCGCGCCTGCCATCATCGAGAGCTGCCAGACCCGCATCCTCTTGCCGAACGAACGCGCGATCGAGCCGCAGATCACGGCGATCTATCGCCGCTTCGGGCTGAACGATCGCCAGATCGAGATCCTCGCGCGGGCCATGCCCAAGCGTGACTACTACTGCCAGTCGAGGCGCGGCAATCGCCTGTTCGAGCTCGGCCTGTCCGATGTCGCGCTGGCCCTCTGCGCCGCCTCGTCAAAACAGCATCAGGCGCTGATCGCCCAGGTTCACGCGCGCAGCGGCACGGACGGCTTCCTCCTTGAATGGCTGGCCGAGAACCAGCTCGCCTGGGCGGCCGACCTCGTCGCCGATCTCACCAACGTCATCCCCCAAACCGATCCGGAGGCACGACCATGATCCGCCCTGTTTCTTCCCGCTCGCGCGCGACGCGCATTGCCGCAATTCTATTCACCGCGCCCATCGCGATGTCGCCGATGCTGGCCGCGCCCGCGGCCGCGCAATGGATCGTCTACGATCCCACCAACTACGTCCAGAACGTGCTGTCGGCGGCGCGTGCCCTTGAGCAGATCAACAATCAGATCACCTCGCTGCAGAATGAAGCGACGATGCTGATCAACCAGGCCCGCAACCTGGCGAGCTTGCCTTACTCGTCGCTGCAACAGCTTCAGCAATCCGTGCAGCGCACGCAGCAGCTCCTCCAGCAGGCCCAGCGCATCGCCTACGACGTGCAGAACATCGATAAAGCGTTCCAGACCACCTATGGCAACGCCTCGATCTCCGCGACCGATCAGCAACTCATCACCCAGGCGCGCGAGCGTTGGCAAAATACGGTCGGCGGCCTTCAGGACGCCATGCGGGTGCAGGCCGGCGTCGTCGGAAACATCGACACCAACCGCTCCCAGATGTCCGCACTGGTCGGCCAAAGTCAGGGCGCGACGGGCGCTCTCCAGGCGACCCAGGCGGGGAATCAGCTTCTGGCGCTCCAGGCCCAGCAGCTCGCCGACCTTACTGCCGTCATCGCCGCCAACGGGCGGGCTCAGTCGCTGTCCGAGGCGGAGCGGGCGGCCGCCGCCGAGCAAGGTCGGGAGCAGCGCCGCCGCTTTCTGACGCCGGGAAGCGGCTACCAGGCGGGGAACGCCCGGATGTTCCCCGGCAGCGGGAACTGAGTGCAGGCCATGGATGGGAAAATGATCGCCCGGGTGGCTGCCGTGGTGTTCGTCGCTGTCGCGATCACCGCCGCTGCGATCGAGATGAACCGTACCGACGAACCGGCCGAGAGCTGGGGCGGCGCCCGACCGAGTACCGCGCAGGTCGATCCTCTCCGCGCCGAGCTGCTCCGCTGCCAGACCCTTGGCGAAGCGGGGCCGAAAGATCCCTCCTGCCTTCGGATCTGGGCGGAAAACCGCAAGCGCTTCCTCGCGCCCGGCGCCCGGCCCGCCGAGGAGCTTCCCCAATCGCCGACGCCGCCCCGCTCGGCGACGGATCTGGGCATTTCCCCGCAACCCGCTCCGGCGTCGCCGGCGCCAGACGCGCAGTAGCATCATGGGCAATACCGGCGTCATCGATCATTTTCTTGAAGTCTTCACCCGATACATCGATTCGGGTTTCGGACTGCTGAGCGGCGAGGTCGCGTTCATCGCAACGACCTTGATCGTCATCGATGTGACGCTGGCGGCCCTCTTCTGGTCCTGGGGCGCCGACGACGACATCATCGCGCGCTTGGTGAAGAAAACTCTTTTTGTCGGCGTGTTTGCCTACATCATCGGCAACTGGAACAATCTCGCGCGCATCGTCTTCGAGTCGTTCGCCGGCCTTGGGCTGAAGGCAAGCGGCACGGGCTTCTCGACGTCGGACCTGCTGCGGCCCGGAAAGGTGGCCCAGACCGGACTGGACGCCGGGCGTCCGCTGCTCGAGTCGATCTCGGGCCTCATGGGCTATTGGTCCTTCTTCGAGAACTTCATCCAGATCGCCTGCATGTTCCTCGCCTGGGCGCTGGTGTTGCTCGCCTTCTTCATTCTCGCCATCCAGCTTTTCGTGACGTTGATTGAGTTCAAGCTCACCACGCTCGCTGGTTTCGTACTCATCCCCTTTGGCTTATTCGGCAAGTCCGCCTTCATGGCCGAGCGCGTCCTCGGCAACGTCATCTCTTCCGGCATCAAGGTCCTCGTCCTCGCCGTCATCATCGGCATCGGCTCGACGCTCTTCTCCGAATTCACAGCAGGCTTCGGCGGCGCCACACCCACCATCGACCAGGCGATGGCGATCGTGCTCGCCGCACTGAGCTTACTCGGCCTGGGCATTTTCGGCCCAGGCATCGCCAGCGGCATCGTCTCGGGCGGGCCGCAGCTCAGCGCCGGCGCGGCGGTCGGCACAGGTCTCGCGGCGGGCGGCATGGTCGCCGCAGGCGTCGGCGCCGCCGGAGCGATCGCATCGGGCGGAGCGAGCCTTGCAGGCGGCGCTGCGGCTGCAGCACGTGGCGGCGCAGCCGTGGCCGGTGGTGCGTCCACAGCCTATAGCCTCGGCGCCGCCGGCCAGTCCGGCGCGGCCGGCGTGGCGTCAGGGCTTGGCGGCGTCGCCCGTGCCGGCGGAGCCGCCGCCGTCTCGCCGCTCAGACGCGCCGCCTCGCGCGCCGCCGAAAGCATGAAGTCGAGCTTCAACGCCGGCGGCAAGGCCGCGTTCGAAGCGACGGGCGGGACATCTACCATGGGGTCTGTCGGCGGCGAAGCCGCTGGCGAGGCAGCCGCGCCGGCGAGCGCTTCGACCGCCGGCAGCCCTCCCGATTGGGCCAAGCGCATGCGGCGCTCGCAACACATGACTCACGCCGTCCAGACCACGGCGCACGCCGTCCGCTCCGGCGACGCGCATGGCGGCGGCTCTTCCGTAAACCTCTCCGAAAGCGATCGCTGATGTTCAAGAGACCCTCCACCCACTACGGCAAAACCCCGGAACCCGAGACGCCTTACCAGCGTGCCGGGCAAGTCTGGGACGAAAGGATCGGAGCCTCTCGGGTCCAGGCGAAGAACTGGCGCACCATGGCGTTCGGCTCGCTGATCCTGTCGGCAGCCTTCGCGGCTGCGCTCGTCTGGCAGTCTGCGCGGGGAACAGTCGTGCCGTGGGTGGTCCAGGTCGACCGCCTCGGTCAGGCGCAGGCGGTCGCGCCCGCGGTCGCCGATTATCGACCAACCGATCCCCAGATCGCCTTCCATCTGGCGCGCTTCATCGAGCAGGTCCGTTCGATCCCGGCCGACGCCATCATTGTTCGTCAGAACTGGTTGCGCGCCTACGACTTCACGACAGACCGCGGCGCGGCCGCCCTCAACGACTACGCGCGCGCGAATGATCCTTTCACCAAGGTCGGACGCCAACAGGTGGCTGTCGAGGTGTCGAGTGTCATCCGTGCGTCCCCGGACAGCTTCCGCGTCGCCTGGATCGAGCGCCGATACGAAAACGGCCAGCTCGCCACAACGGAGCGATGGACCGCCATCCTCACCATCGTGGTGCAGGTTCCGCGCAACAGCGATCGGCTCAGGGCGAATCCGCTGGGCATCTACGTCAACGCAATTTCATGGTCACGGGAGCTTGGGCAATGAAGCCGTTTTTCCGTAAAGCCGGAAATCCGGCTTCTCACATACCCGCCATTCCGCCGCTGCGCAGGGTAACTCTACCACTCGTGCTCCTTGCAGGCACGGCTCTCGCCGGCTGCGCGACGACGAACCCGCCGCCTGAAATCTCCTACGACAACGCGGCGCCTGCCGTGCAGACCGTCGAACCGCCAGCCCCGGTAACCGTGGTCGAGCTGCCGCGTCCCTTGCCGCTGCCCGGCCAGATGAAGCCGGTGGAACCGTCACGCCGAACGCCGGAGCCGACCGACCCGGCGGCGCGCGTGAACCAGGCCAATGCGGCGGCGCGCGTCCAGCCGGTGCGGGACGGCTTTATCAATTCGATGCAGGTCTATCCCTTCACCCAGGGCGCCCTCTATCAGGTTTACACCGCCGTCGGACAGATCACCGACATCGCGCTTCAACCGGGAGAGCAACTCGTCGGTTCCGGCCCGGTCGCCGCCGGCGACACCGTCCGCTGGATCATCGGCGATACGCTGAGCGGGACGGGGGCGAGCCAACAGGTGCATATCCTGGTCAAGCCGACCCGCGCCGATCTGATGACCAATCTCATCATCAACACAAACCTGCGCACTTATCATATGGAGCTGCGCTCCACCGAACGGACCTATATGGCCTCGGTCTCCTGGCAGTATCCGCAAGATCAACTCATCGCGCTGCGGCGACAGAATCAGGAGGCGCAGGCGGCTCAGCCCGTCGCGAGCGGCATCGATCTTTCGAATGTCAATTTCCGCTATGCAATTGAAGGCGATCGAGCGCCCTGGCGCCCGCTGCGCGCCTTCGATGACGGGCGTCAGGTCTTCATCGAATTCCCGCGCGGGATCGGCCAGGGAGAGATGCCGCCCTTGTTCGTCGTCGGACCCGAAGGAAACACCTCCGAACTCGTCAACTACCGTGTCCGCGGGCACCACATGATCGTCGACCGCCTTTTCGCCGCCGCCGAGCTGCGGTTCGGCTCCGGTCGCAACCAGAAGCGCGTGCGCATCGTCCGCACCGACGGGAGGCCGACATCGTGAGCGAGATCGACTCCCGGAACGAGGAGCGGCGGGAGGAGGCTGCGCAGCCGCTGACCGGCGAGCCGGCCGGCCCGGCGGCGATGCGCCTGCGCGCCGAGCCGCCCCGTGTGACCCGGCTGTCGCGCAAGGTGCTCGCCGGTCTCGGCCTGGTCGCGAGCGTCGGCATAGGCGGCGCGCTTCTCTACGCGCTTCAGACCCGCGACGGCGGGCGGCCGAACGAGGAGCTCTACTCGACGGAAAACCGACCGACGGCGGACGGTATCGCCGGGCTCCCGCGCGATTATAGCGGCGTCCCCCAACTCGGACCGCCGCTCCCCGGAGACCTCGGACGTCCCATCCTTGACGCGCAGCAACGGGGCCAGCCGGTTCCGGCGCCCGGGATCTCCACGCCCAATCCCGGCGTCAGTCCCGAGGAGCAACGGCGACTCCAGGAGCTGGAGGCGGCGCGAACAGCGCGCCTCTTCGCCTCGACCGAAACACGCGGCAACGTCCAGCCGGCTGCGACGCCGACGACGCAAGCGCCGGGCGCCATTCCGAACCTGACCGGTCTGGGATTGGCGCCCCAGCCGTCGACCCCGACGGCGCAGGAGCGTCAGGCGGCTTTTCTGGATGCCGCGCCGGATCGCCGGACCGTGACTCCCGACCGTGTCGCCGCACCAGCCTCGCCCTACGTTCTTCAGGCAGGGGCCGTCATCTCGGCGGCGCTGATCACCGGCATTCGCTCCGATCTGCCCGGACAGATCACCGCTCAGGTCACCGAGAACATCTACGACAGCCCGACCGGCCGCATTCTCCTTGTCCCGCAGGGAACACGCGTCATCGGCCAGTACGACAACAACGTCCAGTTCGGGCAAAGCCGGGTCCTCCTGGTCTGGAACCGCCTGATCTTCCCGAACGGCCGATCCATCGTGCTTGAGCGCCAGCCCGGCGCCGACGCCGAAGGCTATGCAGGTCTGCAGGACGGCGTCGACTATCACTGGTGGGACCTGGCCAAGGCTGCGGGACTGTCCACCTTGCTCAGCATCGGCTCCGAGCTCGCCGTTGACAACGACGACCGCCTGCTCCGGGCGATCCGGAACGGCGCCCAGGACACCATCAACGATGCCGGCCAGCAGATTATTCGACGCCAGCTCAATATCGCGCCGACGTTGACCATCCGCCCCGGATTTCCGGTGCGCGTGATCGTCACGCGCGACCTCGTCCTCGAACCATACGGAGGATCCTGATGGCGAAGCTCAAGCTCGGCCCGATCGTCAACGACAAGCCCGTGAAGGTGACACTGGAGCTCCCGGCAAGCCTTCATCGCGATCTGTCGACCTATGCGAGCGTCCTCGGTCGGGAGCAGGGCCAACAGATCGACGATCCCATCAAGCTCATCGTCCCGATGCTCGAGCGGTTCATCGCAACGGATCGCGGCTTCGCCAAAGCCAGGCGCGACCCGGCCGCCTCGTAGATATTGGCCTCCGGCTGCAGCCTTAGGCGCCAAGACCGTCTATCGCCCTGTGGGCTCGACGCCCAGGACGCTCTCAACCAAAACCGAAAAGTCCGAAATGATCGTGCGGGCCCGCGGATCCTGCGTGGCTGCAGACCCGCCGATCATGTCGATGATCACGACAGGCAAACCGGCGCCTTCCGCGGTCGCGAGGTCAACGCTCGTGTCATCAACGAAAAGCGCCGGACCCCCGCCCGCCCGTCGCACGGCCTCGAGTAATGGCGCTGGATTCGGCTTCCTTGCCGATAGGGTGTCGCCGCAAATGACCACGGAAAACAGCTCCGTCCAGCCGAGGCTGTTCAGCAACGGCGTCGTGAGTTGCTCCAGCTTGTTCGTGCACAAGGCCAGCACGACGCCACCTGATCGGAGCGCATGCAAGGCCTCGTTCGCCCCTGGCCAAGCGCGACTGTTGTCAGCGATGTGGCTCTCGTAGTGATGCAGGAAAATCGGAAAATGGGCGTTGAACAACTCTTCGGAAGAACCCCCCGACGCAGCCAGTGCGCGGCGGACCAACTCGCGCACGCCATCCCCTAACAGCGCGCGAACCTCACCGATGGTCAGCGCTTTTCGGCCCATCTGCAGCAGCATCACGTTAACGGAGGCTGCGAGATCCAGCGCCGAATCCGCAAGCGTTCTGTCAAGATCGAAGACGACGCCTCGATAGCGCGGAGCCCGTGAGGGCGAGTTCTGCTGGCTTTGCTTCTCCAAGATACTCACTCCGCTAGGAGACCATCGACAAATGTCAGGTTGGATTGGCCTCGGCCGCCCGTTGCGCCACTGGAATCCACGGCCGCCAGAGCAGTCATGTTGACGACGCCCCGCGAAGTGACCGAGTCGCTTAGAATATGAACAGCCCGTTGCGCGCCGAGCAGGATCGGACCGACATGCAGCGCATCCGTCATCTCCTTGACGACGTTCAAGGTGATGTTGGCGGCGTCCAGCGTCGGAAACACCAGCAGGTTCGCTTGCCCCTTCAGTCGCGAGCCGGGCAGGACTCGATCGCGAAGGCCCTGAGACAGCGCCGCGTCCCCCTGCATTTCTCCGTCGAAGACAAGATTCGGCGCCAGACGCTCGATAATGGCCGCCGCATCGCGCATCTTGACGGCGCTCTGAGACGTTTTCGAACCGAAGCTGGAATGCGATACCAGCGCAACCTGCGGAGCAATGCCGAAACGCGCAATCGCGTCTGCCGCCAAAATTGTGATGTTTGCGAGCTGCTCGGCGTCGGGATCGACGTTGACATAGGTGTCGGCCAGGAAGAGCGGTCCGCGCGCGGAAATCAGCAGACTCAACGCCGCGTATCCGCCCACGCTGGGCCCACCGATCACCTGACGCACGATATCGAGATGATGATCGTAGCGACCGACCAACCCGCAGATCATCGCGTCCGCATCGTCTCTTCTCACGGCGAGCGCCGCAATGGCTGTGGTATCCGTCCGAACAATCGTCCGAGCCGCTTCAGGCGTTACACCATGCCGGCCCGCCAACGACAGGTAGAGATCAACATACTCGCGATAACGCGGATCGTCTTCCGGGTTGATCACCTCGAAATCGACGCCTTGTCGAATCTTGAGGCCATGACGCCTAATCTTGGCGTCCAGTACATGCGGACGTCCGATCAGGATCGGCATCGCCAGGCCTTCCTCGCGCACGACCTGGGCGGCGCGAAGAACGCGCTCATCCTCCCCGTCGGCATAGATCACTCGCTTCGGCCGGGGCTCGGCGCGAGCCGCTGCGAACACGGGTTTCATGATAAGGCCGGAGCGGAAGACGAACCGATTCAGGCGATCATGGTAGCCGTCCATGTCGACAATCGGCCGCGTGGCGACGCCGGTCGCCATTGCGGCTTCCGCAACCGCTGGCGCGATGCGCAGGATCAGCCGCTGATCGAACGGAGAAGGAATGATGTAGGCCGGTCCGAATATGGGCGTTTCGCCGGAATAGGCCCGAGCCGCGATGTCAGACGGTTCCTCTCGTGCGAGCGACGCGATCGCTCGGACCGCTGCGAGCTTCATTTCCTCGTTGATGGTTGTCGCCCCGACATCCAGAGCGCCCCGGAAGATGAAGGGGAAACAAAGGACATTATTGACCTGGTTCGCCTCGTCGGAACGCCCAGTGCAGATGATGGCGTCAGGTCGCGCAGCGCGGGCTTCTGACGGCATGATCTCAGGTCTGGGATTGGCGAGCGCCAGGACGAGCGGCGTGTCGGCCATCTGCGTCAGCATCTCAGACTTGAGCACCCCCGGCGCAGACAGTCCGAGAAAGACATCCGCTCCGCCAATGACCTCGGAGAGGCGGCGCGCATCCGTCTCTTGAGCATAGACCTCCTTCCATTTGTCCATCAGGGTGTTTCGCCCCTGATAGACCACGCCTTCGATGTCGCAGACCCAGATATTCTCGCGGCGCGCCCCAAGACTCACCAGGAGATTGAGGCACGCCAAGGCGGCGGCTCCAGCGCCGGAAGTGACGATCTTGACCTCTTCAATGGCTTTGCCGGCGAGTTCGAGGCCATTCAGTACGGCCGCGCCGACAATAATTGCCGTGCCGTGCTGATCGTCGTGAAAGACGGGAATGCTCATCCGGCGGCGCAGCGCATCCTCGATCTCGAAGCACTCAGGCGCCTTGATGTCTTCCAGATTGATGCCGCCGAATGTCGGCTCCAGCGCCGCCACCGTCTCGATCATCTTCTCCGCATCGTCGGCATTCACCTCGATATCGAACACGTCGATGTCCGCGAACTTCTTGAACAGGACAGCCTTGCCCTCCATGACCGGCTTTGATGCGAGAGCGCCGATATCTCCAAGGCCAAGCACGGCCGTTCCGTTGGAGATTACGGCTACGAGGTTCGCCCGGGCCGTATAGTCGGCTGCGGACGCCGGATCGGCCTGAATAGCCAGACACGGCGCCGCGACGCCTGGCGAATAGGCGAGCGCAAGATCACGCTGGTTTCCGAGCGCCTTGGTGGCCTGGATGGCGAGCTTCCCGGGTTTCGGGTGGCGGTGATAGAAGAGCGCCGCGTCGTCAAAATCCGATGTGGCTTTGGTGGAGGTGGTTTCGTCGGTCATGGTCGTTCCTATTGGAACGTCGCCGCATGATGCTGGGGATGCGTTCCAGAGCGCTACGTCCGCCTTTCAGAAGCGAACGCAAGTTGCGGGGGCGTTCCTCGCCGGATCAGGCGGTCAAGCCGGCGAGGTTCATCAGCAGTCGGAAGAGCAGGGCAACCACGGCGAGAGCCGCGATGCTGCCCGCCCAAATAAGCACCAGCCAGCCAACACGGCGCAGCCAAAGCTTTCGATCAGGTCTTCCCGAAGACATCAGTGATAGCCTTCCCCCACCTTCACCTTGCCGCGAAAGACGTAGTAGGACCACGCCGTGTAGGCGAGGATGAAGGGGATGATGAACAGCGCGCCGACGAGCGTGAATCCCATGCTTTGCGGCGGCGATGCAGCGCTCCAGATCGAAATGTCCGGCGGAATGATATTCGGCCAAAGGCTGATCGCCAGCCCGCTGTAGCCCATGAAGAGCATGAAGAGCGCCAGCAGGAAGGGAGCCGCATGGACCGTCTCGCGCTGCAACGTCTTGATGATCGCAAACGTCGCCAGCGCAACGAAGATCGGTACGGGCGCGAAAAAGACGAGGTTCGGCATCGAGAACCAGCGCTGCGCCACGACCGGATGGGCGAACGGGGTCCACAGACTAACCACGGCGATGATGCCGAGCAGCACCAGAGTCACGGGCTTGGCAAGGTCCTTCATCCGCTGCTGCAGCGGTCCTTCCGTCTTCATCACCAGCCAGGTCGACCCGAGCAGCGCATAGGACACCAGAAGGGCGAAGCCCGTGAACAGGCTGAACGGCGTCAGCCAGTCGAAGAATCCGCCGGCATAAGCGCCGTTCTCGACCTTGAAGCCGTTGATAAAGGCTCCAAGCGCAACGCCTTGCGAGAAGGTCGCTATGTACGAGCCCCACATGAAGGCCTTGTCCCAGAAAGGCTTGTGGCCCTCGTCCGCCTTGAAGCGAAACTCGAAAGCCACCCCGCGCCAGATCAGGCCCGCCAGCATCAACATCAAGGGCAGATAAAGAGCGCTGAGGATGATGGCGTAGGCCAGCGGAAAGGCAGCGAGGAGCGCAGCGCCACCGAGCACGAGCCAGGTCTCGTTGCCGTCCCAAACCGGCGCCACGCTGTTGACCATGACATCGCGATCGTCCCGGTCGCGAACGAACGGGAAGAGGATGCCGATGCCGAGGTCGAAGCCGTCCATGATGACGTACATCATCAAGCCGAAACCGATGATGATCGCCCACAGAAGAGGAAGATCGATACCCATGGTTGTTCCTCCTCAGTTGAGAGCCGGGTCGATGTCGTCAGGAGCGGCCGACAAGGGTCGAGCCGGCCGCTGCGACTGCCCCGGATCCTGCGGCGGGTTTACCTCCTCGATCTGATGCGGCCCCTTCGCGACGAGCTTGAGCATGTAGCTGACGCCAGTGCCGAAGACCGCGAAATACATTACGATGAACGCGATGAGCGTCGTCGACAGGACCAGCGCCGAGTGGTTCGAAACCGCGTGCTCTGTCCGCATGACGCCATAGACCACCCAAGGCTGGCGTCCGATCTCTGTCGTGTACCAGCCGGCGAGAATGGCGATGAGGCCTGACGGGCCCATACATGTGGCGAACCGCAGGAACCAAGGATTGCTGAAGAGGCCTTTGCGCCACCGCAGCCAGACGCTTCCCACGCCCAGCAGGAGCATCAGAAGACCGAGCCCGACCATCACGCGGAACGACCAGAAGACCACCAGGGAGTTTGGCCGGTCCTCCCGCGCGAACTCGCTCAAGCCGGGGAACTGCCCATCGAGGCTATGGGTGAGAATGACGCTTCCCAGCCGCGGGATCTCGATCGCGTAGCGCGTTTCCTCGGCCTGCATGTCGGGCACGCCGAAGAGGATAAGAGGCACGCCGGCCCCGGGCTCGTTGCGCCAGTGGCCCTCCATCGCGGCGATCTTCGCCGGCTGGTGCTTTAGCGTGTTCAGACCATGCACGTCGCCGATAGCGATTTGCAGCGGCGCAACGATCAACACCATCCACATCGCCATCGAGAACATCGTCTTGACGCGAGGATTGTCGTTGCCGCGCAGAAGGTGCCAGGCTCCGGACGCACCAACGAAAAGCGCGGTCGCGAGAAAGGCGGCCACAGTCATATGCGCAAGCCGGTAGGGAAAGGACGGATTGAAGATGACCTTGAACCAGTCGACGGGCACGACGACGCCGTTGATGATCTCGTGCCCCTGCGGGGTCTGCATCCAACTGTTCGAGGCAAGAATCCACGTCGCCGAGATCAATGTGCCGATCGCCACCATGATAGTGGCGAAGAGATGAAGACCGGGGCCAACCTTGTTCCAGCCGAACAGCATCACCCCGAGAAATCCGGCCTCGAGGAAGAAGGCGGTGAGCACCTCGTAGGCGAGCAGCGGTCCTGTGATCGACCCGGCGAAGGCCGAGAAATAACTCCAGTTCGTGCCGAACTGGTAGGCCATCACCAGGCCGGAGACGACGCCCATCGCGAAGTTGACCGCGAAGATCTTCGACCAGAAATGATAGAGATCGCGATAGACCGTGTCCTTCTTCCAAAGCCACAGACCCTCCAGCACGGCCAGATAACTGGCGAGCCCGATGGTGATGGCCGGAAAGACGATGTGAAACGAGATGGTAAAGCCGAACTGGATCCGCGCCAGTTCGAGCGCAGTTAATCCAAACATGCCGCAGCCTCCTGCGCCGCAGGGGTATTCCGGCCCGCTTCGTCCGCCTCCGCCGGCTGCGACGTGAACGAGACAGGCGCCTTCGACTGCGTATCCACCAAAAGCCTGAAGACGTCCGGCCGTGCATAATGACCGACCACGTCGAGGTCGTATTTGCCGCGCGCGATGACGCGACGATCGATCTCGGCGACCTTGATGGTCTCGCCGCTGAAGTCCGGCTCGACGAGAACGACGCCGAGGGGATCGATGATGCAGGAGCCGCCCCGGATCAGCACGGTCCCTGGGTCGTCGCCCTGAATCGGGGAATAGTCCGCCGGCCCGTCGCCGCGGGTGAGGTACTGGCACGCTGAAATGACGAAGCAGCGCCCCTCCAGGGCGATCATCCGCATCGTCGGCAGCCACGTGTCGCGGTCGTCGACGGTCGGCGCGCAGTAGAGCTCGATGCCCTGGGCGTACATTGCCGCCCGTAGCAGCGGCATGTAGTTCTCCCAGCAGATCACGCTTCCCAGCCGGCCGAGCGGCGTGTTCACGACGCTGATCGTCGAGCCGTCTCCAAATCCCCAGACCAGCCGCTCAAGCGCTGTCGGCATGAGCTTTCGGTGCTTCGAGAGCAGCCTGCCCGAGGGGGCGTAGGTCACGGCGGTGCAGTAGAGCGTACCGCCGTCCCTTTCGATCACGCCGACAACGAGATGGATCTTGTTGTCACGCGCGATTTCGCCGAGCCGGAGCGCCTCGGGACCCGAAAGCTCGATCGCGCTCTCATGGTAGCGGCGAAACTCCTCGCGTCCTTCCGGGCTGCGCATCCCGAGCCTTGCGCCGAAATCGAGGCCCTTCGGATAGCCGCCCACGAACGCCTCGGGAAAGACCACCAGATCCGCGCCCTGTTGCGCCGCGTCGCGAGCAAGATCCGCCAGTTTGGAAAGCGTCTTCGGCGTATCGAAGAGGATGGGAGCGGCCTGGATGACGGCGGCCTTGATTGTCGTAGACATCGGAAGATCCTTCAAAAACTACACAACGGCCTTCGCGCCGAGGGAGGGTTGTGAAATCAGGTTGGCCAGGAGCGTGAGACCGTCTTCGAGATCGCCGCGATCAGGCGCGACTCCCAGTGAAATGCGCACCGCCTCAATCGGGTGAGACACCGTCGCGAAAGCGGCGCTCGGGACGATCGAGACGCCGGCGCGATCGGCATGCTCCGCAAAATCGGGAGCCCGCCAATGATCGGGCAGCGGCAGCCAGAGATGGTGGCCGAAGGGGTCCGCCGCGAACGTCAATCCACCGAGGATCGAGGACGCCAGCTTCTGGCGCTCAGCATTCTCGGCGGCGATCGACTTGGTGACCTCGTCGAGAGAACCCTCGGCAATCCAGCGGCTGGCAAGCGCCGACATGAGAGGCGGCGCCATCAGGATCGTCGCGCGCAGGACGCCCGCCAGCCGCAGCGCTTTCGTTGACGACGGTGCGATCAGATAGGCGACCCGCAGGGCGGGCGTCGCGCATTTCGAAAGCGTGGCGATATGCCAGGTGATGTCCGGAGCCAGCTCGGCGAACGCAGCCGCCCGATCGGGCCGGAGCGGCGCATACGGATCGTCCTCGATGATCGTCACATCGTGCTTGCGCGCGATCGCGCTCAACGCGCGTCGGCGATCCTCAGGCAAGGTCGCCGTGGTCGGGTTGTCGATGGTCGGGATAACATAGAGTGCCTTCGGACGACGCTCGCGGCAGGCCTTTTCGAAGGCCTCGGGAATGATGCCGCGGTCGTCCATGTCGAGGGGCTCGATCACCAGCCCTTTCTGGATCGCCACCGCCTTCAGGCCCGGATAGGTCATCGCTCCGGCGGCCACCACGTCGCCTCGAGCGAGCAGCAACTCGCAAACCCCGAACAGGGCGCATTGGGCACCGCCGGTCACGACCAGACGGTCAGGCGTTACGCCTTCGATGCGCGTCCCAAGCCAGCTCGCCGCCGCGAATCGGTCCGGCTCCGAGCCTGTGCTTTCCTGGTAGTGGAGATGAAGCAAGCCCTTCGGACTGCCCAGCACCCCCGCTACTCCTGAAGGAAAGATCTTGCGGAAGTCGACCGCTGACGGCTGCGACGGGATGTTCATGCTGAGGTCGATCAGGGCGTGCGGCTGCGCGCCGCCATCGCCCTCGACGGTCTCGCTGATGAAGGTTCCGCGGCCGGCCTGGGCGGCGACGAGCCCGCGCCGGCGCGCCTCGTTGAAAGCGCGCGTGACGGTCGTCAGGTCGACGCCCAGCGCTTCGGCGATGGCCCTTTGTGCGGGCAGGCGATCACCACGGGCGACCCGGCCAGAACGGATATCCGCCTCCAGCGCCTCTACGATTCCCAGATATTTCATCCGGGCCGTTTCAACGAGCCTCGGCTTCCACATGCGGCCCTCTCAAACTGTATGGTCGATTGACATACAATTTATCTATCATGTATGGCTAACGATGGAAAGTGCAGATTGAAACTGGATCAACGGCCTGAGGTCTTCGAGGCCCGGTCCCAGCCCTCCGCCGCTCGGGCCTTCAGTGTGCATCACCGCTGAAGGCGACACGCCTCAGGACCCGCGCATGACTTATGTCGTCACCGAAAACTGCATCCGCTGCAAATACATGGATTGCGTGAACGTCTGCCCTGTCGATTGCTTCTACGAGGGTGAGAACATGCTCGTTATTCATCCCGACGAATGTATCGACTGCGGCGTCTGCGAGCCGGAATGTCCGGCCGAAGCGATCGTGCCCGACAGCGATCCCGCCGCCAGCGACTGGATCAACCTAAATGAGCGCTATGCCGCTCTGTGGCCGAACATTTCGGTTGCAAAGCCGCCCCCGACCGACGCTGCGGCGATGGATGGCGTGCCTGACAAGCGGAGTCTTTATTTATCCGAACAGCCGGGAGAAGGCGATGTCTGAGGTCAAATCCGACACGCGTATTTTGCAGATATTCCACACCGCACCCTATGCCCTGGAGGTGACGGGAAAAGATATCGGGGAGATAGAAGCCGCCCGTGACGAACTTCGCCCCGGCACTCCGATTAACATCGCATTTCTCGGGAACGAAGATCACGCGCAGCGGATCAACGCCGCGCGGACTATTCGATCCTTCGGGTTTGAGCCCGTGCCGATCATCTCTTCACGTCGCCTGCGATCCGCGCAGGATCTGGAAACGCTGATGCAGGGGCTCATCGCCGCAGCGGCACCCCAACGGTTCATTTTCGTCGGGGGAGATCCCGCGACGCCGGCCGGGTCGTTTCAGGATTCGATCGCGCTGCTGAAGGCGGGCGTTATAGAAAAGCATGCGATTCGCCATGCCGGCATCGTCGGCTATCCGGAGGGCCATCCTAAGATCGATGAAGACGCCCTCCTGAGCGCCTTGAAATGGAAACACGACTTCCTTCGTGAGGCCGGATGCACAGTCGAAATCACGGCGCAATACGGGTTCGACGCTGAAGCGGTTGTTCGTTGGATAAAGCTTCTGCGCGAGGAAGGGGTGCAGGCGCCGATCCGGGTCGGCGTGCCAGGTCCCGCAGACGTCGGAAAACTCTTGCGCTTCGCCCGCCAGTTCGGTGTCGCGACCTCGGCAGGGATCGTGCGTCGTTACGGCCTTTCGCTCACCAACCTCCTCGTGCGTGTCGGCCCGGATCGCTATTGGAACCACATCACCGAGAATCTCGCGCGGGAGGACCTCGGTGACGTGCTGTTCCACCTCTACCCGTTCGGAGGCATTCGCGACGGTGTTCGCTGGATGAACCAGCACATCCCGCCGCAGCCCGTTGACTAGCTGGCCACCACAGACGCCTGCATCGCGGCGTGGCGCCCCAGCCAACCGGCGCGGCGGGCGATCAGCCAGCATATGGTTGCGGCCGGATAGGCGCCGATCCCAAGCCCCAACAGCAGCAGAAGATGCAGATTGATGGCGATCGCCGAACCGAAAAGAGGCCCAACCAGTCCATAGACCAAAATGGGAAGAAAAATCGCCACGCTCGCAGTGACGAGGGTGAAGCGAAACGAGACGCGATTCCAAAGTCCGCGCGATGCGATCAGAAAGCCCGCGATGATCGCCGGAACAAAACCGAGCACATAGGACATGGCAAGCACCGAGAGCGCTGGAATAGCGGTCAAGTCGGGGGATATGCTCGGAAGCCTAAAGGCTAGAATGGCAAGGAGCACGCTCACGGTCCCTATTGGCGGGCCTGCGATCGCAAACAAACTCGCCGTGCATGCAAAATGCAGAGCCTTTGTTTGGCTCGCATTGCTGTTCTCGACAGTCATCGAAATCTCCTTTTCGATTTGACGGACCGTCCTAAACAAGACAGCAGGCGCGCTCGCTTAGGATGTGGCGTAGGTCGACCCGAAATCCCCCAGATTACGCCTGGATCTTCGGTGCAAGAATTCGCTGGCTGGCTAAAACGGGTGACCAGTCGAGGGGGAGCGCTCAAACGCAAACGACGGCGTCGCTCGAACCCATTCTTCTCAGATGGCTCGCGGAGCGATCGCCGCATCGCCGGCGCGGATGCTGCTACGAGCCCGCGCGCGTCACGCGCCAAATGATATTCCCGACGTCATCGGCAACGAGCAGCGCGCCGTCGGCCGTCTGCGTTAGCCCTTCGGCCACTCAGCCGCGATTAACTGCTCTGTTCGTAGAGATGATGAACGAGACCATCAATAATGCAAATTTTGCGAACAATTAGGTGTAGTCTAATAATCATGCGCAATTCGGGACCTCCATAGACCAAAGCCGCTACGAGCGCTCCGGTATAAAAGTCCAGACAAGAAGCTGAAAGCCAAACAAACTCCGAGTTCGCACGCAACACTGGGTTGCGCGCGAACCTGAAATCCATGACTGGAAATTTGCCGAGTTTTTACGAAGATGAAACGGCCAAATCGCGTGGAGCCGAGAGACAGTTACTGATCTCTGAAGTCGACTGAGGGGTTGTTCCCACACTTCCGACGCCTTGCTCAACCCATTCTCGCGATAATTTCATCCGTTGTGAGCACATCCTTGGACAAGAAGCGGAAGTTTATGGCTGCAGCCACATTGCCGTCGCCCCATTCTGGATGAACCGGCGCAGCAGTCGCATCCTTCGCGATGACAAGTTCAAAACCCTGCTCGATAAGCTCTCGTGCGTGCGCTTCCACACACATATTCGCAAGCATTCCCCCGAGGATGACGCGGCTGATCCCTCGTTTACGAAGCTGGAGGACGAGGTCGTTCGTTTCCGGCCCATATGCTTTGTGGGGCGAAACGACGATTGTCTTGCCGTCCTCAATATAAGGTTGCAGCGATGGCACCCAATCGGCACCCGATCCCTTAAAGCCTTTGAGATCTAGTGCGCCGCTCCGCTCGAACATATGAGCGTCATGCATGACCTGACCGAGCGGGTCATGGAAGTGCCATCCTCGGTCTGTCGGGTAGTAATAATGCGGCGAGACGAAGACTTCGTATCCATGAGCTTTCGCCGTCTTGAAAAGACGCTCGAGATTCTCAACCGTGCGGTTCGCCTCGATCGCTTCGCGCACAAGCGGCCAAGCACCGCCGCTATCCGTCAATACCTCGTTCTGCGGGTCGGTGAACACCAGAGCGGTGACTCTCGGATCGAATCGCTCCGGTCTCGCGGAAGTCGCGACGCTCTGGTTTTCGGCATTCGCGGATCCTGCGCCGAGAGTAACTAGACTTGCGGCGCCGATCATTGCCGCCGTCTTGAGAGCGTTTCGCCGATGGGGATCAATTGTGTCGTTCATGATAGGGATCGCCTTTCTCTGACGAATAGTATTGTTCAAGCCGATCTTCGCTTCAGACTACCTTCGGGAAATCGACTGTCGTGTCGTTGATCCGGTTCACGAGATTGGTAAAGGTGATGGCGGTGATCGCCAACGCGATCTCCAGCAATTGGCGATCCGAATAGCCGGCTGCCCGCACGGCCTCGACGGCAGAGGCCTCCACGGTTCCAGACGTGCTGACCAATAGACGCGAAAACTGGATCAGTGCGTCACGTTGCGAATTCCCAGTCGCTTCACCCGCGAGCGTGAGCCGGAGTTCATCCTGCGACAGTCCAGCCATCTTCCCCATCAATGAATGGGCGGCAACGCAATGTTCGGCGTCAGCGCCTTTGGCACAGATCTGGGGTTGCGGATAATGGAGGGATTGGGTCTCGTCGCAGTGACGTAAGGAACGCAGATGAGACCC
>NZ_JBEPML010000022.1:0-93244 GCF_040545735.1 Aquamicrobium terrae | reverse complement strand
AAACCGGCTGCGACGCGACACTGCGTCATGTCCGCAGGCTCTGGGGCTACGATGTCAGCCTTGAGGGCGTGGACGCGCAAACCGGCGCCACCCTTTACGAACGATCGGCTACCCAGGCCGGCGGCTGAGGCGAATGCGCGTTTCTCTCGGGTCGCAGCCTTGCGAGAGGCCGCGTTGACTCATGTTTGCGCCCTTCCCTGCTCGGTCGGTTTCCATTGCCCTCATCCATTGCACGGTTGATGGGCGCCCTCCAGTTCTGCCACCACCTGCCGCGAGGACGGCGATTCCACGCGCAACGTCATAGTGCGCAGAGCATCGGCCAAGGCCGCAAACCGGGCCTCATCGAGCTTGCGTGCAACCATCGCGTAGCGAAATGAATTGTCCGCCCATGTGGCTGATCGGACGTCGCCGTCGTTGACGACACGGAGAGGTTGGCCGGCGTTCGAACTCGCCATGCGAAACAGGCTCAGCCTACATCCATGCTGGCCCGCATAGCCTGCCTGCACGACCGGTTGACCGCCCAGCATGGCATCGGAACGAAGCGAAACCAGAGAAAGGCCCGCAGCGCCAAGCTCCGGCGCCTCGAAGCTCCGGATATCGATAGCCGGAGCGGCCACATCGAGGACCTTGGCCGACCAGTCGTCATGCAACGCCAGTGCCTGGACGATGGCATCGCCCGAAGGCGATTTCGCCCGGCCATCGAACATGAGCGCACCCAGCCATCCACCCAGAAATACCAAGCAGAGAACGGCCGCCGCTGCGGCAACGGCGCTCGCACGTGGCCGGATACTGCCGGGCGGAGATTGCACCACGACGAATTCGGAACCTATGGCGGCAACCTGTCGCTTCATGTGTCGCAGCGTCTCGACCTGCTGCGCCAGCCCCGCATCGGAAACGATGCGTGCTTCCAGAAGCGCGCATGCGTCGGGCGAAAGTTCGCCATCGACATAGGCGTTCAGCATTTCGAGGTCCGTTTCGGTCATACCTGTCCTGTTTTCCGTGAAAGCGGGACAACCTTGGGGCTGTCATCCGCCAGAAGCCCCGCCAGCGCTTGCCGGGCACGGCTGATGCGGCTCATCACCGTGCCGCGCGGCACGCCCAGGAGGTCGGCAGTTTCCTGGTAACTGAACCCGGAAATATCGACCAGTGCCAGCACCTCCCGATGATCGTGTGACAGAAGCTCGAAAGCCTGCCGCACCGCGAAACTTTCGACGGCCATGCTGTCAAGGGAAACGGGCACGGCGTCGGACAATGTCTCCAGCATTCGCGACTGTCTCTCCGCCGCCCGGTGCTGGTCGATCCACAAGTTGCGCATGATCGTAAACAGCCATGCGCGAAAGGCCGGTTCGTTCACCGGGCGCTCACGCGCTGAAGCAGCACGAAGCACACAATCGTGCAACAGATCGCGCGCGCGGTCGCGATCGCCTGTCATGGCGACCGCGAAACCATAGAGACGTTGCTGATAGCGCGCAAACCGCGTCTCGAAGCGCGTGCGCGTCAGCATCGTCCTTCTCCTGGCTTTCCGCCTGGACCGCCGCTCCCGGAGAAAAGGAAACGATGGTCCTGGCCAGCTGGGCTACGACGTTCGATGTTGTGCTGTCCTTTCTCAGTAGGTGGCAGACAGATAGTCGGCGATACCCTTTATGTCGGCGTCGTCAATGGGTGCCCCATAAGTGTTCTTCATTTTCTTGACCTCGGCCTCCCAGAAGTCATGCCCCTTCTTGGGCGGCTGGGTGTTGATGTAGTCGGCGGAATGACAGGCGACACAGTTCGCCTGCGCCAGTTCGACACCCGGACCCGGCTTGAATTCGGCCGTCTCGTCCGGCAACTCGTAGGAAAGCGTGTCGGCCAGCGCATACCCACCACCCAGCATGGCGGCAGTGACAAGCAGGATCTTTGCGGAAACAGGCTTCATGATCATGTTCCTCAGGCCGCGACAACCTTGGTGGTCTCGATGACGTTGCGCATGTAGCCCGAGGGATTCCAGGGCTGCTCCTCCGGCTGCGTCGTGCCGTCATTGGCGGTGGCGCGCACTTTCAATTCGTGCTCGCCCTTGGCGATCTTGACGGTGGCGGTCCATTCGCGGAACGAATATTTGCCGAGATCCTCGCTCAGCGTGGTTGGCTGCCATGTCTTGCCGCCGTCGCTCGAAACCGACACCTCCTTGATGCCGGAACCGCCATCGAAGGCGATGCCGCGAAGCTTGAGCGGCGCGTCCGCATCGACCTTGCCGCCATCCGTCACGCTGGTGATGAAGGAGCGGACCTTGAACCGGTTGATGGGAACCGTCGTGTCAGCCGGCTTTCCGGGTTCGGTACAGTTACAATCGTTGTCGGGGATACGGTAGGCGGTCTTCATCCAGAAACTGTCGAGCGGCTTGTCCAGGACGGTAATTTCGGTGAGATGCTTGACCCAGTATGTTCCGTACCAGCCCGGCACGACCAGCCGCACCGGAAAGCCATTGAGCCAGGGCAGGTCCTCGCCGTTCATGGCGAAGGCAATCATCACTTCACCGTCGCGGGCGTGATCGATTTCGAGTGCCTTGACGAAATCGGGCGTCTCCGGCAGCGCCGGCTCGTCCAGCCCGTTGAACGACACATGCGTGGCGCCCGACTTCACACCTGCCTTGTCAAGCACGGCCTTCAGCGGCACGCCTTTCCAGCGCGCGTTGCCCATGGCGCCGTTGCCCGACTGGCCGCCGCCCATGCGCGGTTCGAAGAAGCCGCGGCTGTTGCCCGAACATTGGTGGACCGCGACGATCTCGACTGGATCGTGCATTGCCTTCAGCTCGTCGAGGGAAAGCGACAGCACCTTCTCGACCACGCCCTTGACTTCGATGCGATAGGCGGCGGGATCGATGTCGAGCGGAATGTTGGCCAGATGATAGCGCACGAAAAACGCGTCGTTGGGCGTGATGATGCCTTCGTTGAAGACGCTGAACGGGGTTTCGAGCTGCGGCGGGCGTGCGGTCTGGCAAATCAGCGGGCGCTTGCCCGGATATTGCACCAATGGCCTCTCGCCATTGGCGAAAGGAAGCACCGCCGTCTCGGCGGCCCGGGCGGCCATTCCGGAGAAAGCCATGCCACCGGCCGCTCCAAGAGCGGCCGAGCCTGCGGTTTTGAGTATCTGGCGCCTGCTGATCATCGTCCTCTCCGATGTTGTTGTGACAGAGGAGACGAGCACCACCCTGGAATTATTCCATCGCCTGCAAAAGATTCTTCCAACCAGGCAAACTGCCTTTGGGGCAATCGATTTCGTACAATCATGCCGGAGAGACAGATCAACCTGTAAGCTGGACGGAATTATTGCGTTTGGGCTAGCTATTGGCATCCAAGTGCGGTAAGGCGCCGGGGAAAATCCGGTCATCTTCAGCTATCGCGAGCAGCAGACATGCGGCGCAAGGCCCCATCGTTCATTGTCGAAGTCAAACGCAAACGCGGCCATCGGGGAACGTCACGCTCCCTGTGGAGCGATGTCGATCTTGCCGCTTTCGGTGACGGAACAACCCAAGTCGCGGCGCCGCAACAGCAAGACTTGCCGCATGTTGACACCGCTCGGATGACCAACGATGCTCGTGAAGAGCAACACACGAGGATGGAGCACGTAATGGCAGCCCCTCAGGACGTTGAAGCAGCATCTGTCGTCGCCGGAGAACCTCCCAAGGTGGAGGCACCTGAACCGCAACAGAAAGCACTCCGCCAGAAAAGGGCCAAGGCCGACAAGCCGAAGGCGGCGGCCTCTGAAAAGCCGGCTCGCAAGGACAGCGCGAAACAGGCTGCCAAAGCGGCCGAGGCTCCGACTGCCGCGGTGAAGGGCAGGCGCAAGACCTACTCCGAAAAGGAACGCAGGCAGAAGCTGGCGCAGATCGACCGATCGATCGGTCGCGGCGAAAGTGTCAGGAATGCTGTAAAGCAGACCGGCATCTCGGAGCAGACCTACTATCAATGGAAGAGGACTGCGACATCCACGTCCACGGCATCGACAGGCACCGACTTGCAGGACCTCCTGGCTCTTGAAAAAGAAAACGAGCGCTTGAAGAAGCAGTTGGCCGAGCATCTTCGCAAGGAAAACGCCGAACTCAAGAAGAAGCTCGGATTGGCCTAGTTTCAGATTCGCTAATTTAAAAGCGAGGGCGCTTGCCGCATTTCGGTAGGCGCAATGCTGCGTCTCAGTACTTTGACGGGTACGACTATCTGGATAAGGCCGACCGAGGCGAGTCTCCAGAAGGCAATTCGCCGAGTGTTCCTTCCGCCTCGGCGATAGCCAGATTGAGAGCATTCAGTTCATCACACCCGTCCGGACAGAGAAAATTCAGCTTCTGCGCATTGACCTTGGCACGTTCCGTCTGGCCGAGCTTAAGGAAAAGCTCCCCCTGATATTCCAGCGCGCCTTTGTGATCGGGGTCATAATAGAGCGCTTCGCGATACCATTTCGCGGCCTCGTCGTAGCGCTCCAGATTGCGCAGGCTGAAAGCAAGCAGATTGTAGAGATCGGCATGCTGAACAGTGGTGGTGAGCGCCGTAAGCTCCTCAACCGCCTCACTGTAACGCTCGGCATAGATCTTTGATCTCACCCCGGTCAGGTCGGGCAGATCGGTCGATGTGGGCGTGTCCGCACCATGCGCCGTACCCGGCAAAGCCAGCAAGATGAGTGCCGCGGCGACGGCGCGCCATCTGGCAGAGACGCGAACAGTGAAAGGCTTTGTCACGCGGCCTCGGCCTCCTTCGGGGCATGAGCATCCATGCTGCGCAGGATCTCGCGCCGCACATCTGCGAACTGGTGGCTGGCCCGGTCGCGAGGCCATGGCAGATCGACCTTGATGTCGCTTGCGATGCGCCCGGGACGCGAATGCATGACGATGATACGGTCCGAAAGATAGATCGCTTCCTCCACATCGTGGGTGACCAGAAGCATGGTGACCTTCTCGGTTTTCCAGATGCGCAGCAATTCCTCCTGCAATCGCAGGCGGGTCAGTGCATCGAGCGCGCCCAGCGGCTCGTCGAGCAGCAGGATTTCAGGTTTGGAAACCAGCCCCCGGGCGATTGCTGCACGTTGCGACATGCCACCTGAAAGCTGGTGCGGATAGACGGTCTCGAATCCCTTGAGGCCGACAAGCGCGATATGATCGGCCACCGCCTGCGCGCGCTTCTGGGCCGGCCAACCCGAATTTTCCAGAGCGAGCCCGATATTTTCTTCCAGAGTCAGCCAAGGCAGCAGGCGATGATCCTGGAAGACGATGCCCCGTTTCAGGCTGGTGCCACTAATCGGCTCGCCGTCGAGCAGGATCTCGCCATTGTAATCCTTGTCCAGCCCGACCGCGAGACGCAGCAGAGTGGACTTCCCACAACCGCTTGGACCCACGATGGAAATGAATTCTCCCGGGTCGACCCTGAGGTTTATATGATCGAGAACCTTCAGTTCCGCCTTGTCCAAATCGTAGGACTTGCTGACATTCCTGATGTCCAGCGTACCGCGTTTGCTCATGGCATATTCCTGTCGTTGCAGCCTCCCGCATCGCGGGAGGCCATTGTTGCGCTGGTGGGTCAGAGCGAACGCAGCGCTTCTTCCAGATAGCTCGCATCCGCCCATTTGCGGCTGTCGAAGTTGCGCTTCACGTAACCATGCTCGACCAGGAACTTCTTTTGAATGTCGAGGCCGGCAAGATTCTGCTCGGACAGCGACGGCAGGAAGTCGGTGGCTGTGATTGCGCCTGCAACATCCGCTGGACTCTGATGATAGGTAACCCGCTGCAGTATCGATGCCGCTGCATCGCGGTTGGCGTTGATCCAGCGCGCTGCACGCACCACAGCCCGCAGGAAGGCGACCACGATGTCCCTGTTCTTGCGCGCAAAATCGGTGCTCACCGTCAGCGCATAAGGGCTGTTGGCCACCTGCAACGTCCAGTCCGGATAGCGAGAGAAGTCCTCGATCACTTTAAACCGGCCGGTACGCTCCAGCGCCTGGCCACGGCCATGACTGGTATAGACGGCATCGACCGTTCCGGCCTCCAGCAGCTTCACTTCAGCCGTGTAGACGAGATCATCCCGGCTACGTGTCGCCCACAGTTGCGACGGCTTGCTGGCGTTGCCGAAGCCGCGATCTTCGTGCGGCGCATCGACGATTTCAACCACGGTGCGGTCCAGGCCGGCAAGTCTGAGTGCCACCAGAATACCGCGCTCGCTGGTTGCACGCCACCAGTCCACCTTGTTTTGGTTCTGGCTCTTGTAGAGGCCGAACTTGCGCCCCTTCAGATCGGCAACCCTATAGATGTCGGAATCGCTACGTACTAGTATCTGGCCGCCGTGATGCCCGGCCGTGAGTGCCAGCAATGTCGTATCTGTCACGTCGGCCTTCGCCCAGATGGAAGGGATATTGCCTCCATCGCGGAAAAGATGCTCGAACTGGTGGCTGAAATGGGGAAGATATCCTTGTTCGGGCGGCAGGGCCCGCAGATAGGACAGCTTCGCGCCGACCTTGCCCAGCTCTTCCTCGATCCAGCCAAGCTCCTGCGCTACATTGGATGCCGCAAAGACAGGGCAGATCGTATAGTAGGCTTCCCTCGCCCCTACGGACACGGCGGATTTCGATGAATTGCGTTCCAGAACGTCGGTCATCGGATAACTCCTTCTTTCATTTTCCTGGAGATGAAACTGCTCAGAACGAGGCCAGTGCCTCTTCGAGATAGGACGCGTCGGCCCAGACGGAGACGTCGAAATCGCCGCGGATATAGCCCTGCGAAAGAAGAAAGTTCTTCTGTATGGTCAGGCCGGAGAGATTCTGGGCCGACAGGTTTGGCACCAGATCGTAGCCGCGCAGGGCTGCAGCTATGTCGCCAGCGTGAGGATAGATCGTTGTACGTAGAAAAATCTCGGAGGCCGCATCCGGGTTTGCATTGATCCAGTGGCCAGCCCGGATCGAGGCGCGCAACCAGGCCACGACAACATCGCGGTTGGCTTCGGCGAATTCCCGGCTGACCGTAATGGTGCGGGGCGCATTGGCGATCCTCAGCGTCCAGTCCGGATGATGGTCCAGATCCTCAATGACCTTGAAGAGCCCACTCGCCTCAAGCAGCCGCGCGGTTCCTATCGAGGAATCATAGATGGCGTCGACCCGCCCCTCGAGAAGCGCGCGCGCTTCGCGGCTGTGGGCGCCGGCGATGATCGCTTCGGCGTCGCCATGCCGCTGTGCCCAGATACCGGCCGGCGTACGGGATGGCGTCTCCTCATGGTTGTCGCGATCCTCGATATCCACCCATTCGACATCCTCGCGCTTCAATCCGTGAATCGCGAGCGCCGTCAGGATGCCATGCTCCGTGGTTGCGCGCCTGAAATCAATCTTCCCCGATTGCAGGCTGCGATAGATGGCGATGCGGCGGCTTTTCAGGTCGCCTACGCGATAGATGTCGTCCTGCGCCCGCACGATGATGCGACCGGCTGGCTGAGCCTGCGTCAAACCTACCAGCACAGTGGGCCGCAGATCGGCCTGTGCCCAGATCGCGGGACTGTTGCCGCCGTCACGCAGCAACCGTTCCGAGGCATGGCTGTAGTGTGCCTGCCAGGCCGCCTCTCCTCCCACGGAACGCAGATAGGTGGCCGAAGCGCCCACTTTCGCCAATTCGTCGTCAATCCAGCCAAGTTCGAGCGCCACGTTGGACGCCACCAGAACCGGGCAGATCGTGTAAAGCAACTCGCGCGTCGTGCTCGCCGCGATGTCTTCGGGTGAGGGATTGAATGCAGTCGTCATGTGGGTTCTCCTTGAGGTGAATGTTGGGAAGCGGTGAAAGGCCTGGCAAAGGTCAGCCGTCGAAACCCTGCTTCCAGCGCAGCAGATACCGCTGTAGCAGCGCCATGGAACGGTCGATAAAGAAGCCGACGACGCCAATGACGACCATGCAGACCAGAAGCTGGTCGGTCATGAGCAGCGATTGCGCCCTGAAAATCAGATAGCCGACGCCTTCCATGCCGCTCAGCCCTTCGGCCACCACCACCAGCGCCCAGGCGAGGCTGGCTCCGTAGCGCACACCAACGAGGATGCTCGGCATCGCGCCGGGGATGATCACCTTGCGTACCAGTTGCCAACGCGTCAGCGTCAGCACATTGGCGAGCTCGATGTAGTTCTTCTCCACGCTGCGAATGCCCTGAAGCGTGTTGAGGAACACCGGAAAAAACACCGTCTTGGTGATGACGACGATCTTGGCGGCCGGGCCGATGCCAACCCATAAAACGATAAGCGGCAACCAGGCGATTCCCGGAATATGCCTGATACCATCAAGTGTCGGCCCGAAAATGCGCTCGACCGTCTGCGATAAACCCGCTGCAATCCCCAGCCCGATGCCCAAAACGGTCCCATAAACGAAAGCCTGGGTGACGATGTTGATCGAAGCGAGAAAATCGACATGGAAGCTCTGCCGACCAACCATGTCGAAGAACGACAGGAGGGTCGTCGAAGGCAGGGGCAGGAAAACGGGTGAAATCCACTCGTTCTGCGATGCCAGTTGCCACAAGAGCAGGATCAGAAGCGGCAGGATCAGCCCGATAACGAGATCGCGCGACTTTAGCCGCCGCCGGCCCTCCTTGCCTCCGCGCAGCCGATCTTTTCCGGCAACGGCCGGCGGCTGCACATTCACCGTGGTGATGCTCATTCTGTACTCCAGTCTGTTCGGGGAAGAGGGCGACCGGTTGCCGGCGGCGGTAGCAGGCCCGTGAACCGGCCATTTCGGCACTACTTTTCTTGCGGTTCAATAGCCGTGCCGCCAGCCGGGTTGCACTTCCGGCAGGGTCATTCGTGCGGCGGTTCGTTATCCCTGGAAGGGAAGCGGACTATCAGTTGTAGACGGAGTATTCCCCGCCTTTGAAGAAGCGGGCGTCGACGAACTGCTCGATCGCCTCATCTTTCAGGTAGCGCTCGGCAAGAATCTCGTCACCGGCTTCGATGTAGTATTTCTGGAAGTCGCGGATCGCTTGCCTTGCATTTTCGGCGGACTGCTCACCGTCCATGAATTCGAAGGAAGACGCATCGGTGATCTGGAACTTTGCAATCTGGACGGGCAGGCGCAACTCCTCGGCAATGATTTCGGCGGATTCGTCGACATTGTCCTGAATCCAGGCCTTGGTCCTTTCATGCGCGACGAGGAACGCCCTGATGGCTTCCGGATAGGCTTCGGCGAAGGGACGCATGGCGAAATAGGAAACCCTGCCGGCGGCGTTCACATAGATGCCGTCATCGGGGCTGCGGCCAACTACCTTGACCTCGCCGGACAGCCACAGTGCGGCGGAGGCGGGAAGTGCGATATGCGTTGCGGTGGCATCGATGGCCCCGCTCAGCAATGCCGCCGATGTGGCCGCCGAATTGGTGATCGTCTCCTGGCGCACCGCGCCCTTGCGGATGCGGGTATCGAGCGGGACGCCTGCCTCGTTCAGGATCTCCGTCGGAGAGGTCCAGCCACAGCCGACGCGACTGCCACCAAACTTCTTGCCCTCCAGATCGGTCGGGCTGTTGATGCTGGATTCCGCCTTGGCGAGGAGTGGCGTGCGATATTTGTCTGAGGGCGATGACTGCCAGACGATTACCGCATCGATGCCATTGGCCTTGTGAACGGTCGCCGGATACATCATGCGTTGCGCGATGGCGAGCCCGCCCCGGTCCAGAAGCGCGGCCTCGGCGCCCGACAACTCGGCGGTTCCAGGATTGATGAGATTGATATCGGTGATGCCGATCTTGGCGAACTCTTCCTGAATGAACCCCTTCTTGTGGCCCACGACAGTCCACGCCGCCTGAGGCAGGTTGATGAAGGTGAGCGGCTCCCTGGTCTCGGCCTGATCGGCCAACGCCGGGCCGGTTGCCGGCCCCTGCGCCAGAAGAGCGGCAGCGGAAATAGCCGCAACGCTTGCGAGCGCCAGGAATTTCGATCGGATACGCATCATGTCTCTCCGGGATCAGGTCGCTTTCACGAAAAGCGCCAATTTGAAACTGCAATATCGCAATGGTATTTGAGGGTCATTTCCTGTCAACGACAGGCCATATATAGGGAAATAAAAGCAAAATTATCCCACTTAGAATTTTTATTATAGATATATTTCCTATTGACTCTAAAATATAGCGAATAATATATCAAATATGATCATTATATCTACCATATTTAAAATTTAATACGGACAACTAAAGAAAATCCATATTCAGTATAAAGTTTATATTTTGGCACGCCGCGAGTTTGTACGCTACACAAACCGCATGAAGACGTTGAACCACATGTCCAGGCAGCAGGGACGGATGCATACGCATTCGGGAACATGGCGCTGGAGCATTCGGATTATGATGATCCTTGCCTCCCTGACCACCCTGCCTGTCGGCGCCCATTCGTCATCTGATCCACTGCGTATCGGCGTCAGCTATGTGCCGCCTGAGCCTGGTCCTGCCGAGTATCGCGTCTACACGCCCGAGAGCTTCGATGTGCTCATCGCGCGAAAGATCGCGGAGCGCCTGGGCAGGAAGCCGGAGTTCGTCCAGCTTCCGGAGGTCGACTGGTCCCCTTCGCTCGAGCGCCACGAGGTCGATGTGATTGTGGGCAGGGTGCCGGACGAGATTCGCCTGCCCCGTGATTTCATAATTGTGGATACGGGTTTCAGATCCGGAGCAGCGGCAAGCATGCGTACCGATACAGACGTCAGGGACTGGCGGGATCTGGCCGGGCGCACGGTCTGTGTTGCGCGTGGAAATACGGTCGCATTGGCCCTCGCCCGGCAAACGGGAGCGCAAGTGCAGATCGAAGATGCCCCCGCCAAATCGCTTGTGCAGGTGCGAACCGGCATCTGCGACGCTGCGATCCATGATGAAACTCTGCTGGAACGCCTGTTCCAGCAACAGGGATGGCAGAAGTTTTCCGCCACGCTCTCTCCTACGCCCCCGGTGCGCCTTGCGGCCATGCTCGGTACGGATGATCCGCTTCTGTCCGATGCTGTCCGGCAGGTGCTCGACCAGATCGGATCCGCCGGAACATGGGTGGAACTGCAGGAAAAATGGGCGCGCAATGTGGCCTTCGAAGTCTATCTCGATCAGGACGCGCCCGACTGTCACTGAACCGACAACTTTGAAAGGAAACGGTTTTTTCATGAAGTGGGCTACCATCCTTACAGCCTTCGTGCTGGCAGCCTCGCCCGCCCTCCAGGCCGAAGCCACGCAACCGGCCAACGATCAATATGACATTGGCGGGCCATTCAGCCTGACGAACCAGCATGGCGTGCGCTTCACGAACGCCGACGTGAAGGGCAAACCCTATCTGGTTTTCTTTGGCTTTACCCATTGCCCCGAAGTCTGCCCCACGACGCTATTCGAGTTGACCGGCATCCTGGCCGAACTGGGTGCCGAAGCTGACGCTCTGGTGCCGATATTCGTTACGGTAGACCCGGAACGAGACACGCAGGAATATCTTGCCTCCTATCTCGGCGTGTTCGACAGGCGCATCGTGGGACTGCGGGGGACACCGGAGGAAACGGCGGCCACAGCCCGGCTTTTCCGCGCGACATATCGCAAAATCCCCCTGGAGGACGGCGATTATACGATGGACCATACCGCCATCATCTACCTCATGGACCGCCACGGCGAACTTTTCGACAGAATAGAATACCTTGAGGACCACGCTTCGCAGGTGGCCAAGATCAGACGCCTGCTTGCTTCACGATGAAGCGGTGGGCTGTTCACCCGGCTCCTGGGGCGACGAGGAGCGCGGATGCGCCATGGCCACGTCCCGGACAAGCTGCGCCTCCGCACGCATCCATTGCAGAAAAAGCTCAACCGGAGCAGCCTTGGCCTTTCTGGAAGAAGCTACGAAGTAGTAGGAAAATTCGACGGGATGCGGCTTTCCGAAAGGAATAATCAGTCGCCCTGCCCGCAAATCCGCTTCTGCCAGACGAAGCTTGCCGAGAGCCAGGCCTTGACCGCTGACCGCTGCATCGAGAATCAGCGAGGACTGGTTGAGCCCCAGCCCGTGATCGAGCCCGCGTGAGGACATCCCCATACCGCGCAGCCATGTGCTCCAGTCCGGGCAGGATGAATCATATTCCGGCCCTTCCTCATGCAGAAGGGGTACGCCCTGCAATGACCGCGTGCGGGGATTCAGCCCATAGTCTTCCGCGAAGGCCGGGCTGCATATCGGCACAACCGCTTCGGAAAAAAGCCGTTCGACAAACAGACCGGGATAGGCGCCGGCGCCATAGCGCAGGACGCAATCCACGTCTTCACGCTCGACATCGGCAAGTTCCGTGGACGCATTGACCTGTACCTTCAGGTCGGGAACCGAATGGCGCAATCGCTCAAGCCGCGAAACCAGCCATCGGGCTGCGAGCGAGGGTGCCACGGACACCCTGATCACATTCTCGCGCGCGCCTCCGGCAAGGTGAGCAACGGCCTCAAGCATGCCTTCGAAAGCGTCCGTCAGACCGGGCATCAGCAGACGCCCCGCATCGGTCAGGCGCAACCTGGCCGTATTACGGTGGAAAAGCTGTTCACCGACGTAATCTTCCAGAATGCGGATTTGCTGTCCAATGGCCGCCGGGCTTACATGAAGTTCTTCCGCCGCCCGCGTGAAGCTGAGATGACGCGCCGCCACCACGAAGGCCCGCAGCGAGGTCAGCGGCGGAAGCCTTGCCAGAGTCGGGGCCTGAATGCGAGTTGACGACCGGGCTTTTCCCATGTTTGCCGGGGAAGGCCCCCTCTGCTCCTTAATTCTACAATTTTAGTAGATTAAAGAGATTGCCCTCATCGATATCAAGCAACCGGGAACCGGCGAGACGCCGTAAGGGGGAAACCGTTTTCTGTTCTCCAAGTCGTCCGCGCGCAGGCCTGAGACGCATTCGCCCGCACGCTGGCGAATGCGGTGATACTCATGCAGGCTGCTTGTTCTCCTGCCGCCCTACCCGTCAAGTCGCAGTTCGGAGGTGACCTCGAGCGTCCGGTCCTGCCGCACCGCAATGCCCCCCTGCGGGACGTGGGCGGCAAGCACTCGATCGCGTTCTCGGATGAGATCGGCGATCTCGGGCTCCCAGGCCACGAACATGGCAGTGAGCCAGCGATTGACCAGATAGGAGGGGCGCGGCATCTGCAGGTCGAAGCGCGGAAGAAGCGCAATCGTCGCCGCAGCATCCGCCCATTGATCGTCCACGACCCACTGGTTGACCGTGAACAGCCGCAAGGGCCGGCCGTCGCGATCGACTCCGATCGCCGCAAGGTGATGCAGGGGACCATCGGGACCTTGCGGGCGCAGGAAACAATGGAAATGGCCGTGCTCGGCCGAGCCTTCGTCGGCGGGATGACAGTGATAGAACCATTGTGCGCCGCTTTGGGGATCGTAGACGTCGCCGGGCGGGAAATGCTCCCATGCCGAGAGCGACGAGATGCCCTGGAAGATCTCGGTCAGCACGGTGAGGCCGCCCTTGGCGAGTATGGACTCGCAAAAGGCGATCTCGCGCCGTGCCTGTTCGCGAGCCTCGCTCATAGGTCGCTCTTGATTACGAGGTCGGGCGCTTCCTGACCCTCAGGGAGTGGCAAGGGTGGCGGTGGAGGCGGAGCGAGCGCGGGTGCAGGCCTTGCCTGTGGCGCAGCCGGCAGAGGCGCCGGAGGTGGTGGGGGCGGTGCCAGCTTCGGCGGCGCACCGGCCGCGCAGGGAGAGGCGGAAGCGCTGCCGGCCGCGCAAGGTGCGGCGGCACAAGGCGCGGTTCCCGCCGCTGCGGCGTTGCCTTCCAGCTTGGGGCGCTCGGGCACGGGATGGGTGGCATGGTCAACTGCGATGGCAGCCGTGGTGACGGCAAGCGCTGCGCCGAACAGGATCGTGTTGCGTGCGCTCATCTGCGTGCAAGCCCGTCAAGACCGAACACCGGGCGCGCCCATACGCCAGCGAAGGAACCGACGAAGGCAGCGGCGAACCACAGCCACCCATGCAGGCTGCCGGTGGCGATGCCGGAAAACAGCGCGCCGATATTGCAGCCGAAGGAGAGCCGCGCACCGTATCCCATCAGCAGCCCGCCAAGACTGGCGGCAACCAGGGAGCCGAGTGGGATGGCCGCCTTGGGCGCGAACTTGCCGGCTATGGCGGCGGCAAGTGCTGCTCCCAGCACCAGCCCGAAATCCATCACCGAGACCGTGTCGGCCAGCACCGAGGAATTGAGCGCCTGCGCCTGCGCCGGCCAGGTCCAGAATTCCCAGCCCGCCACATCGATGCCCGCGGCTTGCGCGATCTTGGCGCCCCACAGGCCGAAGCCGTAGGTGATCGACCATGGATGGCCGGCCGTCAGCAGCGTCGCGATGTTGAGCAGGGCAAGCAGGAGGCCAGCACCGACCAGTGGCCATGGGCCACGCCAGATCCATGTCCAGCCCGGCCGTGCCGGGGCGGGCTCGCGCTCGATATTGCCATGCGCGCGCCGTTCGATCAGCACCGTGATGAGCGCCACAAGTCCAAGGCCAACCAGTGTGACGGCAATGCCGGAGGCAAGCCCCAGTTCGCCTCCGAGGGAGATGGCGGGAAGCGAGGGCTGCGCCAGCCAGAATGGCAGGTGAGCGGTACCGATCAGTGCGCCGACAATGAAGAAGACCAACGTGACCAGCATGCGCGCCGAGCCACCGCCGACGGTGAACAGCGTGCCCGAGCCGCAGCCACCACCAAGCTGCATGCCGAAGCCGAACAACGCCGCGCCCACAAGGACGGAAACACCGACGGGCGCCAGCGCACCGACGAGCGGTTGACTGCCGATACTGCCGGCCGCCGTCAGCGGTATCATGGCAAGCGCGGCGACAGCTATCATCAGCATCTGCGCACGCATGGCGCGGCCGCGCCGTTCCACCACCATGCGCCGCCAGCCCCCGGTAAAGCCGAACGAGCCGTGATAGAGTGTGGCGCCGAGGGCTGCACCGATCAGGAACAGGCTGCCCTGCCTCAGGTCGACGAGGCCGGAAATCAGCAGAAAGCCGGCGGCCAGCGCAGCGGCGGCCACGAGAAACGGAGCCTTGTCGGTCTTGGCATCGGGGAGGAAGCGCGGGAGGGTCGTGGCAGTTATGTCGCTCATGATCTACCGAATCTAACGATTGAAGCAGGGCGGGCCTTGAATGCCGCCGCGATGCGCCGCATCCAAAGCCCGCCTTTGCGGTTTGCGGTATGACGGGTCTTGTCGATCCTGTCGAACTTGGCCCTAACCGAACCTGGCCCTACTGAACCTGGACCGGCCGCGCGGGGTCGGCAGCCCACTCCGCCATGGAACCATCATACATGGCGGTGTTCTTGTTGCCGAGAATTTCCGACAGGCCGAACCATGCGACCGACGCCCAGTGGCCGGTGTTGCAGAAGGTGATGTTCTTCTCGTTCTCCGCCAGGCCGACGCCGGCAGCGAGCGCCGCAACGGTTTCCGGACGGGCAAAGCTGGCATATTCACCGCTGTAGAGCGACGAATGTTCGATATTGACCGCGCCGGGGATGGTGCCGAGCTTCGCCACGACCGGGCTCTTGGACTTGCCGACATACTGCTCCTTCGGACGGCCGTCGACCAGCTTGACGCCGTCCTTGAGCGCGGCGGCCACGTCATCCGTCGTGGCGCGCAGTTCCTTGCGGACATTATAGGCGAACTCGGCCGGCTCCGGCTTGCGCGGAGTGGCAGCGCGTGCGCCGCCCTGGGCATCGTATTGCCTCCAGCCGCCGTCGAGGATCGAGACCGCATCGTGGCCCAGATATTTGAAGGTCCAGTAGACGCGCGTGGCGCCGCCGAACTCGCTGGAATCGGTACCCCACGGCACGATCACCACATGGTCGTCACCGTCGATACCCAGATTGCCGATCAGTGCGACGATCTTCTCGAGCGGCGGAAGCTGGGCGGGCACCCCGTCGACCTCGACGCGCCAGCCTGCCGTGGCATAGGGCGCAATCACCGCGTTGGCGATGTAGGGCTTATCGCCGAGGTCGGTTTCCTCGACCTTGTCGCGGATGTCGAGGATGACAAGGTTGTCCTTGTCCGCATTGGCCTTGAGCCATTCGGCGCTGACGAGCGGAGTGACGTCCCGCGCTTGTGCGACGGCAGGCGCCAGAAGGCTGGCGAGCAAAATTACGATGATCGGTGCGAGGCGCATGTGGAAGCTCCAGACCCGGGAAACGATATTCCAATCATACCTCGCCGGCGTGGCGGACGCTCAGAAGTCGGCTCCAAAACCATTTCTGGAAATAGAATGCCATACCGAAAGAGGGCCATTGCTGGGCATGATATGCTCAAACAGGGTGCAGCCGCCTTGTCCGTCGCCGTCGCGCGGCGTCAGAATCCGATCCGCCCGATGGCCGGAATCTTCAGTCCCGGGCGTACGATATCCACGCCGGCGACGAGGCCGAGGGCATGCAGCTCCAACCCACTGCGCGCACCGGCAGATATGCCCAGAAGACCATAAAGCGTTGCATGTACATCCCTGCCATCCGCATCGATGGCGAAGAAACGGCCGTCGGGAAGATAGTCCCGGCCAATTGCATCCGGCGGCAGCACGACGCCCAGTTCGGGAACGCTTCGCAATATATGAGCGACGAAAGTGTTCGAGTTCGGCCCGGGCCACATGCGATAGCCGCCGGCTTCGGAATGGGGATAGGCCGCAATGACCGCCTCGATCCGGGGGATCAACCGCGCGGCCTCCGCACCTTGAAGACTGACGACGAGACGTGGCGTGTTGGAATACCAGTAGGCGTCGGGCGCATAATTGTTGCGGCGCACCGGAGCGCCCCAACCCACCTTGTCATAGCGGTTGTAGTGGCCCGCATTGGCTGCCTTGGTGACAATCCAGGCGTGGCTGGCCACCGAGCCTTTCATACCGCCCGTCGTGGCGGAGAAGACATGGATCGTCGCCTCCGAAACGTCTTGCGGCCTCGGCAGGATACCAGCCGATCCCCAGTCCGCTTCGCGCCAGCTTTGTGGCCGGTCGCGCATGTACCATACGCCAGCCGAGGCAAGGGTGGGCACCAGATAAATGACAATGAAGAGGCCAACGATGCTCTTCAGGAATTTCATGCAGGTGAACTCATAGCCGATGCCCCTTTCACGGATTGAGCATTCCGCATGGAAGATGGATTTTTTGAGGCTGCGATCTTCGGTCCAATCGAATTGCCTTTGCTTTGGCAGGTCATCCGGCAACGACCACCTTGAAAGGGGTTGCTGAAGGCTCCCGATCGAATTGGGCCGTCACCACTCAACGCTCTCACGCCATCCATTCCGGAATACGCGAGGGCGCCCTTCCCTCGATTGCCGCCCGCACACAGTCAGCCAGAGCGCCAAACCGGACTACCCGACCCGAGAGACCCGGGCCGTAGTGGGCATACTTCCCGGAAGTGGTCATCACGGTCCGCGCCTTTGGCGGAAACACCGGCTCCGTAATGGAGCACCAGCACAGATCGGGCAGAACCCGGACGCCGGAGCTCTCAAGGCGCGCCAGAACGCCATCGCGACGTGCTTGCGCAATGACGTCTCTGCCAGCCGTCACGATGACGGCAACTTCCGGCCGCTTTCGACGACTACCGAACGCATCGGCGATAGCGTGCAGTTCTTCGAGCGATGCATGAGGACTGCCGAAGGCAACGAGATCCACCTCCTCCGGACCGCTATTCAGAGAAAGCCAGGCTGCACCGATGTCGCCGCGCGTGATCCGCACCCTGTCCGCATCGTCGGCCGCCGCATTCTCCGCGTCTGGCGTCACGCCCTCGATGTGAAGCATTGGGGCCGCAGAGGTCGTGCCGAAGGCTGCGCACAGAGCCTGCAGATTGTCTCTCGACGGCCGTGTCGCGGCGAGCCCACGCAGAAGCGGAACATGATCCGGCGAGGCGCGGCCGGCAAGATAACCCACGAGCGGCCATATGGCCTCATCGGCATGGTCCGGCCATTCCACCTCGATGATGCAGCGCGCCTTGCGACCTGCATCGAGGTAGGCGCCGGCCAGCGGTGCGCGTCCGGTAAGCGCGATGCAGAGGTCGAGGAAATCCGGATGCTTTGCGGTTCTCGCGCCGAGCACCGTATTGGCGAAAATGACGGCGTTGGACTCGGCCCAGGCGATACAGTCGCCTGCTCGCGGTGCGCTGTCGAGCAGATAGGGCGCGCAGGTGAAGCTGGAACTGCATCCCATGCGGACATAGGCATCGGCCAATCGCGCAGCGGGCAGGCCGAAGGAGGAGAGAACGCCTTGCGCCCGCCAGTTGTCGTGATCCACCGAGATGGCATTCGTCGTCGTCGGAACGCAAACCCGGGCTCCCATCTTCGCGAAGTGTTCCGCGAATGTCAGATTGGCGGGCCCCGCATAGATGCAGCCGTCGATGTGGACCTGCGTGACGTCAACGAGACGGGCCGCTCCTTGCTGGGTCGCCATGGCGCAGATGATCCGCATGGCCTGGCGCACCGCCTCGCCATGCGCGCCTTCCAGCTTGGCCTTGTCCGACGCCGACAGATGGAGCGAGCGCGGCGCCTTGGCGGCAAGGGGAATGGCGAGCCCTTCGGCCTTGATGGCAGCATCGCCGATCGTGGCTGTCCTTGCGCGTGACAGCTCCTGAAATGCGTTCGGGGAAATGCGCATGATCGGAACCGTCTTCCCGAACATTTCCGAAGCCACAAGCCCGCCCAGCGTCAGAACATCCTCGTCTTCGCAAAAGACCAGCGCGGTTGGAGCCTTGCCTGTCAGAGCCATGTCGAGCAGAACGCCAGAGCCCGAGCATGATCCCCGGCTTGTCGGCATGAGCAATATCGCGCCCGTCAGCAGTTCGCCGTGCAAGGGATGATGGGCGTCGATGACGCGGCCGCTCGCAGGATCGACCCCGCCCCAGAAACTCAGCGCTTCATGGGTGGAGACGATCCGGCCTTGCGCGGTGCCCGCCAGAATGATCGATGCTGTCGATGAACCCTGATCCGCCATGGATAGATTGTTCCGTGCCCTGAACCGCGTGGGAAGCACATTCGGTGCCGACTGGGCTCCTGCCTTGAGGCCATCAGTCCCTCCGACGAAGCTGAACCAGCAACACACCTGTTTCAAGTCGACTTTTCCACACCAGCCGGACAAAACGGTCACTTGCCGGAACGCGGTCGGGAAAGCGGCATTTGACGCCTGGAAAGCAGCGGTTTCCGCCCGCAGGTGCTGGCGCTTGTTTTGGCCGGCATGATGGAACGGAAGACTTTTGCGACCGGGGTTCTTGATCGAACGGCCCGCAGCCGCCATATTGCGCCGGCGCCTCTCGTGATTTGAGAGTGATCGCAGCTTTAGATGCCGCCTACACGGGCTTTTCGGCATCCTGTTTCAATATCGGCCGTCGCTTGTGGTGCGTTTGACAAGGCCGATCTTTGTATTGGAGACAAGAATGGCGACTGCAACGCCCTACGCGCTGCCCGAAGCAGTGCTGACCAAAATTTCAGCAGGGACCCCGGTAATCCGGGCCTATCGGGAACATCTGGGTTATTCGATCGAAGACATAGCTGTCACAAGCGGCCTGACGGTCGAGGAAGTCGAATTGATGGAACGCGGCCACCGCTTCGATAAGGGCTACCGTGACCGCATCGCCCGCGCCCTCGGACTTCCCCAGGGCATCTTTGACGAGATTTCCGACGTCCCGGACGCGGCTTGACCAGGGTGGAGACGGGGCACTTCGAACATGAAGTCGCCCCGCAGTCATATAGCAGCCCGTAAGGAGCCCCCGCCCTCCTCGATAATGGGCTCTCAACCTTACTCTTCACCGCGCCTCAGGTCGCAGTAGCTTTGCAGCGGCACCGGCTTGACTGGCAGGTGAGCACTAAAGCGGCCGGAGGCCTCGATCGGAGCTCTACGCGCAGCGGCAATACGTGCAGCCACCGTGGCCTCGCAATAGCGGCCCTGGCATAGGCCCATGCCGCTGCGGCATTCCAGTTTCGCCGCGCTGGCCGACAGGATGAAAGGGTTGTTGGCCAGCACCGCGTCCAACTGGCCGCTGCGCACCAGTTCGCAGCGGCAGATGATGGTCTCCTCGGGGAGCGAGAGCGCCGCCAGCGCCGTGCGGTTCGGCGCGAACATCGCCTGCACCACGCGGGAAAAGCGGCCCGCGCGCGCCAGCATTCGCGCGGCCTCGACCTGCCGTGCCGCGCTTGGCTTCGCGCCCAGCGAGGCAGCGATGGCCAGCCCGGCCACCCGTCCCTCAGCCCATGCGCGTTCCGCACCGGCAATGCCGGTGGGTTCTCCGGCAACGAAAATCCCCTCGGCGCTGGTGCGGAAAGCATCGTCATGGCTGACCAGCCAACCCCCGGCCGCCGAGTGCCAATGCAGGTTGCAGCCGGCCTGGCGCGCCAGTTCGGTCGACGGGTGAAAGCCGTAGCCCAGCGCCAGCACATCCGCCGCCACCAGCCGGGCCTCGCCCTTCGGCGCCCAATCGCCATCCACCTTTTGCAGTCGCACGCCGGAAAGCGCCTCCCCGCCTTCAGCGCCCGTCACGACGGTATGGCGCGACAGGCGCACGCCATGCGCCAGGATCTTGCGCAGCGCCCGCGCCGCATCCGCGAACAGGGCCACATGACCGGGCACCGCCGGCAACGCACCCACCATCTCGGCCAGCCGTGGCAGGCCACGGGCGAAGGCAATCTCGGCGATGCGGGCACCGGCATCCAGCAGCTGCGCGGCAAGGATCAGCAGGATCGGATGCGAGCCGGCCAGTACCAGTCTTTGTCCGGCCAGCAACTTCTGACTTTTCAGCAGCGATTGCACGGCTCCGGCGGTCATCACGCCGGGCAAAGTCCAGCCGGGGAAAGCTACCGGCATGTCATGAGCGCCAGTAGCAATCAGCAGGCGCCGCGCGGCGACCAGCCGTCCGCCCTGCGCGGAATGCACCGCCAGTTGCAGCCCGCTGCCCACCTCCGGCGCATCGCGCAGCATGCCGAAGGCGGTGGCGCGGAACAGCGCCTCGATGCGGGGATGGTCCTCGAAACGCTCGATCAGGCCTTGTGCCCAGGGATAGGGTCGGTAGTCGCCGTGGCGGATGCCCCATTCGGCCGGCGGGCGGCGAAATATCTGGCCGCCGGCGCGGGCCTGCTCGTCCACCACCAGAACGGAGAACCCCGCCTCGGCAACCTCAAGGGCGGCCGCCATGCCGGCCGGGCCGGCGCCCACGATGGCAAGGTCGATCATCGCTTCCCCCTAGCTGGCCGGTGACGGGAGACGCAAAGTCCCTCGCGCACGTCTGTAAGACAACCGCGCACCAGATACTGCTCGTCCACCACCAGCGCGCAATCGAAGCAGGTGCCCATATTGCACAGCGGCATGCGCGCGTCCCCTTCGCGCGTGGCGCCGAAGGCCACGATGCCGGCGGCCAGTAGTGCCGCCGCCACCGTCTCGCCCTCATAGGCGGCGATCTCGCGACCCTCGAAAGTGAAGCTAACCGCTCGGCCGCGCGGGGCAGGCTTGCGTTCCCAGGTCATCATGGCTCAGCCTTTCGCATAGCGGGCAGCGTCGAACTTGCTCATGTCCAGTGCCGGCGCACGCCCGGCGACCAGCCCCGCCAGAACCTGCGCAAAACTGGGGCCGAGCGTGAAGGCCGAACCGCCGGTGGCCACGAAGGCGCCGGGTTGGCCGGGCACCGGGCCGACCAGTGGCAACTGGTCGGGAGTGATCGTCGTGGTGCCCACCCAACTGCGCAGCATCGGCAGGCCGGCGAGTTCGGGAAGCACGCGGATCGCCATCGCCGCATTGCCGGCAAGGCTGTCACGCAGAAGGTCAGGCTTGGCGTCGAAATCCGGATGGCCGTCCGCGCCCAGCGGCAGCCGCGCCGGCCAGCCGCCGCCAATCAGGATGTTGCCGTCCAGCGCCTGCTTCAGCGACAGTCGCCCGCCGGCGTGCTGGACCAGATGCGACATCAGCTTCGGAATGCGCAGGCTGACGCTCATGGTCAACGCCAGTGGTACGGTGGGCAGATGGGCCCCCATCATTTCGCCCAGTTTCGTCGTCCAGACACCGGCGGCGATCACCACGGCATCCGCAGTCACCCGGTCCCGCATCCCGACCCCGCGATCCTGCAAATCCACCTGCCAGCACCCGCCCTGCCGCGAGAGAGCGAGGACCTCGCAGCGGGTGCGGATTTCCGCGCCCGCGCGCAAAGCGGCACGGGCCATCGCCGGGGCGGCGGTGCGGGCATCGGCCTTGCCCTCGACCGGACACCACGCGGCCGCGACCACACGGGGCGAAAGATAGGGCGCGATACGGTCGATCCCCGCCCGATCGATCACACTGATATCGAGGCCCCACGCGCGCTCTATCTCGGTTTTCTGCTCCAGCAGGGCGACCTGCGCAGCATCCTCGGCGATCATCAGGCCGCCGGACTGCTTGACCTCGATGTTTTCGCCGGTCAGGGCGGGCAGTTCCGACCACAGCCGCGCTGCCTCCAGATGCAGGGGCATGGCCTCGGCGGCCTTGCGGGCGGCATCCAGCCCGCGCTCGATCATGCGATATTCAAGCTGGAAATGCAGACTGCCCGCATTACGACCGGAAGCATGCTGGTTGATCTGGTCGCGCTCGACCAGCAGAACCTGCCCGCCGTCGCGCCCGATCATCCAGGCGGTGATGCAGCCCAGAAGGCCGCCTCCGATCACCACCGCATCATAGTGTCGGCCCATCAGAGCGGCCGGGTCTCGATGCCCAGGGCGTGCAGGGTATCGGCGACGCGCTGCACTTCGCCATCGGTCAGTTCCAGCAGCGGGTCACGCACGAAGCCCGCCGGCACCCCCCGCAGCCGCAGCGCGGTCTTCATAATCGCCTGCTGGTTGCCGAACTGCGCGCCGTAATTTGGCTGGAACCAGGCCTGCATGACCACACGGTCCCGTTCACCCAGCCGGATGGCGCGGTCGCGGTCGCCCTCTGCGATCGCGCGCCAGAAATCGGGATGGTCGGCGCCCAGCACGCCGCCTGAGCCCATCAGCCCGTCCCCATGCCCCAGCAGCGCGAGATCGGCACCCAAAGCCGAGGTCGGCAAGCCGAAATAGCGCACCCGCCCCTCGACCCGGTACATGGTCGAAAGGAACGAGGCGAAATCGCCGGTAGAGTTCTTGATGGCCACAACGTTGTCGATATCCGCCAGTTCGTCCAGCAGGTTGGGGTCCATGTCCACGATGCAGCCGCGGGGCCAGTTGTAGATGGTCATCGGAATGTCGGTGGCGTCCGAAACCGTGCGATAGAAGTTCACGATCTCGCGCCGGTTCGGCACCATATAGGGTGGCGGGGTCAAAAGGATGCCGTCCAGCCCGGCCTTTTCGGCGGCGCGGGCGTGGGTGATCGCCTCGGCCGGCGTGAAGGCATTGCAGGCGCCGATCACCACCAGCCCCTGCCCGCGCCAGCGGGCGCCGGCCTCGAACAGGTCGGCGCGTTCGGCCGTGGTCATGCTGAACCACTCCCCGCTGGTGCCCGCAAGTATGACGCCATGCATGCGCTCGGCTGCCAGCCAGTCCATCTGGCCCGCGAAGGAGTCGAGGTCCAGCCGTCCAGCGCGGTCGAAGGGGGTGGTGATGGCGGGAATATAGCCCGTCCAGGCGACGCTGTTGCGATCCATGTCGATCTCCTTCGATGAAAGGGGGGCGCTTACGCGCCCGCCCGTGTCTTGACCGGTTCGCCGTTCGCGGCCTCGAAGGTGCGACCCCAGCCCGTCCAGGCGGCAACGATCATCACCACCGTCAGCACCAGCGGATAAAGGGTGACAGGAAACAGCGCGAAGGTCGATTGCGCCGGCGTCCCCTCATAGCCCGAGGTCAGCAGCGCCCCGATGAACAGATAGGCGCTCAGCACCGGCACCACCGAGGCGAGGCCAAGGGCAAAGCAATCCATGATGTTCGAGCGCCGATAGGGATGCAGGCCCACGCGTGCGCCCAACTCGTCGGCGATGGGGCCAAAGGCCAGCATCGCGGCCGAATTCACGCCGCCGAACAGCAGCGTGGTGGCCGATACGCCGATACCGATGGCAAATTCCACGCCGCGCGGGCTCGACGCCATGGCGCTGGAGGTGATCCGGTCGATCATCATCTCCATCACGCCGGCGCCGCGCAGTACGCCCATGATGCCGAACACCGAGATCACCAGCGCCACCGTGCCCAGCATGGAGTTCACCCCGTCATAGAGGAAGCCGCTGGGATTGCCGTCGGTCACGCCGATGATGGCATCGACGGTCAGCAGGCCGGTGGCCAGCCCAGTGATCGAGCCGAGGATCAGCCCCACCGTCACCGCCTTGAAGATGTCACGTGTAACCATCGCCACGATCAGCATGATTGCCACCGGGATCAGCATCAGCAACGGCGCCGGGCTGGCATTGCCGGAAAACTCCGTCACCACGGTTCCGGCATTGTCCGAGGACATGCCGATGAACAGGAATAGCAGCGCCGAAATGACGGCCGCCGTCAGCGCATAGCGCGCCCGGTGCCGCACGACGCCGCCGATATCGGCCACGGCATTCCTCGTGCGGTAACGCTGGGAAGAGGATGAAATGATCGTGGTGTCCGAGATGGGCGCGAGGTTGTCGCCCAGGATCGCCGCCGACAGGATCGCGCCGGCCAGCGGTGCCGGGTCGGCACCAATGGTGATGCCGGCTGCGTAGAAGATCGGGAAGGCGGTGAACATGGTGCCGATCGACGAGCCCGTGGCCATCGAGATCGCGGCGACCGCGACGAACACGAAGAAGGTGTAGTAGCCCACGTTCAGCCCGGTCTCCTGAGCCAACCAGACGAAGCCGGAGGCAACGCCCGTGGTCTTGATCAGCGCCGAGATCATGCCGACCATAAACAGGATGACGATGATCGCCACCGAGGTCTCGCTGCCGATACCGCGCAGGGCGTGTTCCCAGAATTTTGTGTAGTCGCGGGCAAAGAGTGCACCGATCAGCAGCGAAACGAAGCCTCCCATTGCCAGCGCCGTCATGTCGAAGGCCTTGAAGACGACGAAGTAGAGTACGCACAGGCACAGGAAGACCAGGGCGGGCAGGAACGCCATCCCGATGCCTCCCCGGAAGCGAAGGAGCGAGTTGTTCATGATGAATTCCCTGTTGGGGTTTCAGCCCAGGGCCGCGCGCAGTACGAGGTCGCTGGCCGGGTCGGTGATCTGCTGCAATTCAACGAAATTGCCATCGGGGTCGCGGCAATAGCACAGCCGCATCGGCCCCACATCCACGGGCGCCGAGACGAATGGCACCCCGGCCGCCGACAGTCGCGCATGGTCGGCAATCACGTCGTCGCTGTCGAAGCAGACATGCGCGAAGCCTTGCTGGTACAGCGCGCGGTCGTCGCTTCGGGTCGAGGCCGGTTGCTTGTATTCAAACAGTTCGAGGAAGGCAGTGCCGGCCTTCAGCAACACCGAGCGCGCGGTCGAATCCGCCACGCCGGTAATGCCTGCGGCAAAGCCGGACATGTCGGTTCCTGCCTCCCAGCCGAAGCCGAAGACCTCGGTAAAGCCCAGCAGGTCCCGATAAAAGGGCAGCAGGCGGTCGATATCGCCGGTGGTTATGGCCGGATGATGGATGCCCCGGATCATGTGGACCTCCCTCAGGCGCAGGCGATGGCTTCGACCTCGACCAGCAGGTCGGGCGAGAACAACCGGGTGATACCGACAAGCGTGCTGGCCGGGGTGTTGCCAACAGCGGCGAAGGGGCCGATCAGCGAAGCCCAGTTCGCCAGCGTAGCGTCCATATCGGTCGTATAGACGCGGATGCCGGTGACGTTGGAATAATCCATGCCAGCCTGCTTCAGCACCTCGCCCAGGTTCGCCACGGCAAGCTGCAACTGCCCTGCCATATCGTCCTTGTGCTGGGGCGCGCCATTGGCGTCTGTGGCGCATTGCCCTGACAAGGTCAGGATTCGGCTGACGCCCGTAACCTCCTTGGCATGGGCAAATCCAAAGCCCGCCTGCCAGTTCCAGGGATTGATTTCGCGCATTTCCATCATGTCCTCCCATGCTGGTTTGGCCGCTCCACGCTGGACGCAGGCGGCGATGCCCTCATTCGACACGTCACAAAGGTTGCAATCAATGTCGGATTCATGCCAAGAATGTTGCATTCAGCGCAACGATCTTACGGATATTCCGCGACTTATCGTCAAATTGGGCATGATGTTGCGCCAGCAGTGCTTGGGACGCAATTTCGTGAGGGGTTGACTTGACCATTGATGACCGCCGGGTGAGGTTCCTGTTTCAGGCATGGCGCAGCGGCTCGATGCGGGCCGCCGCCGATGTGCTGGAGGTGGCGCCGTCCTCGATCAGCCGCCAGATCGCGCAGCTGGAGCGTGAGATCGGGACCCGCCTGATCGAGCATGGCCAGCGCGAGATCCGGCTGACGGAAGCTGGACAGGCGGTCATCGAATACTACCGCACCCGGCAGGCCAGCATCGAGGCATTGCGCGGGCAGCTTCTGGACCTGACCACCGCGCGCTCGGGACATGTGCAGCTTGCGCTCGGCGAGGGATTTCTGGGCGAAGCGCTTTACGACACGCTGGATGGATTCATGGATGCCTGGCCGGGTTTTACACTGTCGGTGAACGTGACCGACACCCCGCGCATGGTGCAGGCGCTGCTGGAGGACGAGGTGCATTTCGGCCTCGGCTTTCATCCGCTGTCGCATCCGCACATCGTGTCGCGCTTCCGGGCACCGGTGCCGCTGAAGGCGATCATGCATGTCGCGCATCCTCTGGCCGGACGCACCAGCATCTCGATCGCCGAGCTTTGCGCGCAGCCGCTGGCATTGATGGGCCAAGGTTTCCGCATCCGCCAGACTATCGACATTGCGGCAACCGATGCCGGCCAGGCGGTGGCACCGGTGTTGACCACCAACTCCATCGCGCTGCTGATCCGTACCGCCTGCGCACGGCGGGGTGTGACGGTTCTGCCGGAGTTCAGTGTCGGTTCCGAACTGTCTAGCGGCCGGCTGGTCGCCGTCCGCATCGAGGCCCCACAATTACAGGCGGTCTATGTCCACCTGATCGCACGGCGCAACCGCCAGTTCTCGCCACAACTGACCGCGCTGGCGGAGCAGATTGGCAGGCGGCTGGTCCCCGCCGCGCTGAGCGAGGCGCGGGCACCGTCGGATTGAGGGAGAAAGGACGGGTCAAGCAGATCAGCGCGCCGCCTTTCGGTTCCTACGCAGGCTCAGGCACTACAGTGGCAATGATCGAGGCATCCAGCGCCTCGTAGGCGGCAAGGCCGATCGTGTCGTAGAGCTCAGCGCGGGTCTGCATTTCTGGCACCATAGCCTTTGCCGATCCGTCGCGTTTCAACGTGGCATAGAGCTTTTCCTGGGCCTTGTTGGCGACGCGCAACGACGATACCGGCCAGATCACCATCCTGTAGCCCATGGCCTCGAACTCGTCGGCGGTGAAGAAAGGCGTGCGGCCGAATTCGGTCATGTTGGCGAGCAGCGGCACGCCCGGCATGTGCGCGGCGAACTCGCGAAACATGTCGGCCGTGGTCAGCGCCTCGGGGAAGATCGCATCGGCGCCGGCTTCCATGTAGAGCTTTGCCCGCGCGACGGCCCCGTCGATGCCTTCGCTGGCCGCCGCATCGGTGCGGGCGATGATGTAGAGGTGGCGGCGGGCTTTTGCCGCGGCGGCGACCTTGGTCGCCATGTCGTTGGCGGCGGCCAGCTTCTTGTCATTGAGGTGGCCGCACTTCTTGGGCAAGAGCTGGTCTTCGATGTGGACCGCGCCGGCGCCCGCATCCTCGAAGGTGCGTACCATATGCATCACGTTGAGTGCCTCTCCATAGCCGGTGTCGCCATCGACCAGCAGCGGCAGACCGGACGCGCGGGCGATCTGGCGGATGAAGAAGGCCACCTCGTCGACGGTGATGATGCCGAGGTCGGGAATGCCCATCGAGGCCGTCATGGCCGCGCCCGACAGGTAGAGCCCCTCGAAGCCCGCGGCTCTGGCCTGCAAGGCGGCCATGCCGTTATGGGTTCCGGGAAGCCTTGCGATGCCGCCGCGCTCGACCAGCGCCCTGAAGCGCTCGCCCGCGGGTTTCTGCGGAAAGTCCGAAGATACGAGATAGGGCATGCTTTTCCTCAGGCTGCCTTGGAGTTTTCGGCCGGCCGGCCACGACGTTCGATCGGCACGAATTCGAGATTTTCCGGCCCGACATAGTTGGCGGACGGGCGGATGATCTTGTTGTCGATGCGCTGTTCGATGATATGCGCCGCCCAGCCGCTGGTGCGCGAGATGACGAAGAGCGGCGTAAACATGGCCGTCGGCACGCCCATCATGTGATAGGACACCGCGCTGAACCAGTCGAGGTTCGGGAACATTTTCTTGGCGTCGGCCATGGTGGATTCGATGCGCTCGGCGATGTCGAACATCTTCGTCGATCCGGCCTCGACGGAGAGCTGGCGCGCCACGGTCTTGATGACCTTGTTGCGCGGGTCGCTCACCGTATAGACCGGATGGCCGAAGCCGATGACGACCTCTTTCGCCTCGACGCGGCGGCGGATGTCGGCTTCCGCCTCGTCCGGATCGGCGTAGCGCTTGTGGATCTCGAAGGCGACCTCGTTGGCGCCGCCGTGCTTCGGCCCGCGCAGCGCGCCGATAGCCCCGGTGATGGCCGAGTAGACATCCGAGCCGGTGCCTGCGATCATGCGCCCGGTGAAGGTCGAGGCGTTGAACTCGTGCTCCGCATAGAGGATCAGCGAGATGTGCATCGCCTTCACATGAGAGACCTTCGGCGCCTTGCCGTGCAGAAGGTGGAGGAAATGGCCGCCGATGCTGTCATCGTCGGTCTCGACCTCGATGCGCCGCCCGTTATGGGCATGATGATGCCAGTAGAGCAGCATGGAACCCAGCGAGGCCATCAGGCGGTCGGCGATGTCGCGCGCGCCGGGCAGGTTGTGGTCCGGCGCCTCCGGCAGCACGCAGCCGAGAGCGGAGACGCCGGAGCGCATCACGTCCATCGGATGGGTCGCGGCCGGCAAAAGCTCCAGCGTGCGCTTCACTGCATCGGGCAGCCCGCGCAGCGCCTTCAGCTTCGCCTTGTAGGCGGCAAGCTCGGCCTGCGTCGGCAGCGTGCCGTGGACGAGGAGATGGGCGATCTCCTCGAACTCGCAAGTCTCGGCCATGTCGAGAATGTCGTAGCCGCGATAGTGGAGATCGTTGCCGGTGCGCCCCACGGTGCACAGCGCCGTGTTGCCGGCAACGACGCCGGACAGGGCAACGGACTTCTTCGGCTTGAATGCGCTCATGGCTTCCTCCCTATCGCTTCCAGTCGAAAATGCCGGTGGCGGCAGCCGGGCCAAGCTTGTCCGGCTGGACCGTGAAGGTCAGGCCGGCCAGTTCCTCCGGCTTCAGCTCCATGAGGCGCTCGACGGTGGCGATGAAGCGGTCCTGCTCGGCCTTTTCCACGACGCCGTCGGCCAGCGTGCGGAACTTGTCGACGTAGTCCGGACGGGTGAAGGGGCGCGCGCCCAGCGGATGCGCATCGGCGATCGCCAACTCGTCCTCGATGACCGAGCCGTCCTGAAGGGTGACGGTAACGCGGCCGCCAAAGGCCTTTTCCTTCGGATCATGGCTGTGGTAGCGGCGCGTCCATTCCGGGTCCTCCACGGTGGAAATCCTGTGCCACAGGGCCACCGTTTCCGGCCAGTTGGCGCGTTCGGGCGCATAGGAGCGCTCGTGGTGCCAGCCGCCGTCTTCCAGTGCCACGGCGAAAATGTACATGATCGAATGGTCGAGCGTTTCGCGGCTGGCCTTCGGGTCCATCTTCTGCGGGTCGTTGGCGCCGGTGCCGATCACGTAGTGGGTGTGATGGCTGGTGTGGATGACGATGTCCTTCACCTTGGTCAGATCGCCGACCTTCGGTCCCATGCGGCGCGCCAGATCGATGAGCGCCTGGCTCTGGTATTCGGCCGAATGCTCCTTGGTGTAGGTGTCCATGATGGCGCGCTTGGCCTCCCCCTTTTCGGGCAGCGGTACGACATATTCGGCGCCAGGGCCGGAGAGCAGCCAGGCAATGAACCCGTCCTCACCCTCCCATGCCGGCGACGGAGCCCCCTCCCCGCGCATCACGCGGTCGACCGCTTCCACCGCCATCTTGCCGGCGAACGCCGGCGCATAGGCCTTCCAGCTCGAAATCGCGCCCTTGCGCGACTGGCGCGTGGTGGTCGTCACATGCAGCGCCTGCTGCACGGCCTGATAGATAACGTTTGCCGAAAGGCCGAGCGCCGTGCCGATGCCGGCGGCGACCGAGGGCCCAAGATGGGCAATGTGGTCGATCTTATGTTTATGCAGGCAGATGCCCTTCACCAGATTGACCTGCACCTCGTAGCCGGTGGCGATGCCCCTGGCCAGCGCCGCGCCCGACAGGCCGCAATGTTGGGCCACGGCAAGGATCGGCGGAATGTTGTCGCCCGGATGCGAATAGTCGGCGGCAAGGAAGGTGTCGTGGAAATCCAGTTCGCGCACAGCAACGCCGTTCGCCCACGCCGCCCATTCCGGCGAAACGCGTTTCGCGGTGGAAAGACCGAACACGGTCGCGCCCGGCAGGAAGGGATGCGCCACAGCCTGTGCCCGGGCGCTGACGACCGGGCGGCGCGCCAGCGATGCGGCGGCGACGGCCGCATTGTCGATGATGCGGTTTCCGATCATCTCCACCACATCGGCGTCGAGCGCCACGTTGTCGGCCGCCACGGACGCGATCTTCCAGGCAAGCTGATCCTCACGGGCGAGCTTTTCGGCGGATTTGTAGGTACGAACCTTATGCAACTTCACGAAACGGCATCCTTCACTGACGGTTGATCTTCCTGGAGCGGAATGAGCATCTGCACGCCATCGGCATCGACCGTCAGAAAGCGAGGCGCGACTTGTTCCGATCTGATCGTCTGCATGTTCCAGCGTCGATGCTCCGATGGGCTTTTCAACTCCGCACTATCCGCATAGGATAAGAGGCGTAAATGACTGAAAATGCAGAATTTTGTGAAGGGCATTCCGTGAATATGCAAAGTTTGCAAAGGTATCGGCAGCGAGGCCGACCATGAAGAAGGCGTTCATGGGCGTGCGGTTGAAGCGGCTGCGCGAGGAGCGCAAACTCACCCAGCAGGCGCTGGCTGACGCGCTCGGCATCTCGCTTTCCTATTTCAACCAGATCGAGAACAATCAACGGCCGCTGACCGTGCCGGTGCTGCTGAGGCTCAACGCCGCGTTCGGCATGGACGTGCAGCTCTTCTCCGACAATGACGATGCACGGCTGATCGGCGAGCTGCGGGAGGCGCTGTCCGATCCGGCGCTGGGCGAACCGATTGCCTCCACCGACCTGCGCGAACTGGCCAGCAACATGCCGGCTCTGGCACGCGCCTTCATTTCCCAGAGCCGAAGGCTCAAGCAGACGAGCGAGCAGGCGGCCGCCTATGCGGCAAAGCTCGGTGGCGACCGGCAGAACGAACTGATGGGACTGCCTTCGACGCCGTTTGAGGAAGTGCGCGATTTTTTCTACACCAACCGCAACTATGTCGATGCGCTCGACCGCGCTGCGGAAATCGTTGCCCAGGAACTGGGCATGCCGGTTGGCCGGATGGCACCGGTGCTCGCCGGCAGACTGGAAACCAGGCACGGACTGCGGCTGGCCGATCTGAGGGAAGACGCCGGTGCCGGCATCCAGCGGCAGTTTGATCCCGAGACACGCACCCTCTGGCTGTCACGCAGGCTGCGACCTGGACAGCAGGCCTTCCAGATGGCCACGCAGCTTGCCTTCCTTGAGCAGCGCGAACTGATGGATGACCTGGTTGCCCGAGGGGCGTTCTCGAGTGACGAAGCACGATCCCTTGCTCACATCGGTCTCGCCAATTATTTCGCCGGCGCGCTCATTTTGCCCTATGCGCCATTTCTTCAACTGGCAGAGCAGTTGCGCTACGATATCGATCTGCTCGGCCGCGATTTCGGTGTCGGCTTCGAGACGGTCTGCCATCGGCTCAGCACGCTGCAGCGCCCCGAGGCGCGCGGCGTGCCCTTCTTCTTTGTCCGCGTCGACAGGGCGGGCAACATCTCCAAGCGGCAGTCGGCAACGGACTTTCACTTCTCACGGATCGGCGGAACCTGTCCGCTCTGGAACGTCTACGACGCATTCTCCAATCCCGGCGAGATACTGACCCAGGTCGCGGAGATGCCGGACGGCCGCGCCTACCTCTGGATCGCCCGAATGGTGGAGAACTCACGCGGCGGCTACCGGACACCGGCGAAAAGGTTCGCGATCGGCCTTGGCTGCGACCTGCACCATGCCAACCGGCTTGTCTATTCGCAAGGCATTAGCCAGAACGATCCAGCCGCGCGAACGCTGATCGGCGCCGGATGCAAGGTGTGCGAACGTCCCGAATGCCCGCAAAGAGCATTCCCGCCGATCACGAAGGCACTGGCCATCGACGACCGCCAGAGTTCATTCGCGCCGTATTCGTGGGCAATCACGCCCGAAAACGCAGCGTCTCCACCAAGAGGGTGAAGGCAGACGAAGCCTGCCGCCGATGGGGGCAGCCGCAGATTGATGGCGCGATGATCAATCAGTTGCGTCGGCAAGTTCGGAACGGCATGCGCGCGAAAATAGTCGGGCGAGTCGACGATCGCCACGGGAATGTCAGGCCCGATGCGCACCGCGGTCATGTCTTTTGCCATCTCGCCGCCCAGGTGAACGCCCGCATCGAAACGCGGCGGCTAAACAGTCTTACCCTGCCGAAGGCCAATCTTATCCGCCGTGTGAGCACGCCAGAACCCCTCAAAGATTGGAGGTATCGAATACGATCTGGTCGTACCACCACAGACGCTGGAACAGCATCTTCAGCGGCTGCCTGTGACCATAAGCTTTCATCAGGTCACGAACGCTACGCACGCCGTCGATAGCGAGAACCAATTGTTTCTCCACCGAATTGATCGGCAGATAGATGTCCTTGTCGATATGCCGCCGGTTGATCAACACTCCGGCCGCACCGGGTGGCAGTTGCTCTTCAACGCATACCGTTTCCGGCAGGCGGACGGGCCGATAGTCAAGCCATGACTCTCCAGCAAAATTGATCGTCTGGTTGGCGGTCTGTTCGTCGTCCCGATAAAGAATGGCGCTGTGGCGCACCATGTTGCCCCGGAACAGCTCCATGGCCGCATATTGCTCAACGCCCCCGAGCTTGGCCAGCCGGCCATAATGCGGTGTTTTCGATGGCGCGCCGCAGTGCGGTAGATAGGGCGCTTGCCGCAGCCAGCGTCCGAACCGCAAACCGCCCCGTTTCACGAACTCGAAAAACTCTGGAACCGAATAGGGACGATCCCGTGGATGCAGCAGCGCATCGGCCAAGCCGGCCTCGTAGCGAAAATCGGGAGAGGCCTTCAGTAAAGGCCATAGTGCATGCCCTTGCGGCAACTGGCGCAGCGCCGCGTCAAGTTCGTGGATATCCGTTAAGGACGAGCCAATACCGAGCCGGCGGCAATAGTCCTGCAACAGATAGATGCCGGTACGGCCGTATGGAGCATACAGCATGAGATGCATCGCACCCCCAGGCGCAAGTACCTCGCGTAAGGCCAGCAAACCCACATCCGGGTCCGGAAGATGGTGCAGCACACCCGTACATATGATCTGGTCGAAACGTTGGTGGAGTCGGCCGGCCTGTTCGACCGGAAGACATGCGAGCTCAAGGTTCTTAAGACCGTATCTTTCCTTTAGAGCGGCAGTGCGCTCGATGCTTGCCTCGCTCACGTCGATACCGACGATGTGGGCGTTTGGCCAGCGCATCGCGTGCTTGACGGCCTGAACGGTTCCGCAGCCAGCGATCAGCACCGAAAAATTATCTCGAAGCGTGAGATTGGGCCAGAAGAGACGATGCTCCGTCACCCGCACGCGATCATCGTTCATGCGGGTGCGATAAGCATCCAGATCTTCTGGCGGAGCCGGATAGGGATGCCGCTCATAGAAGGCGCGCACGGTAGCGGCGATACTTTCATTACCGTCAGCGCCATATTCGCCATGTCCACCGCGCACCGGTATCACATGCCCTTCATGCGTCATTTGCCCTGTTCTTTCGCAACGATCCTGGCAACGCCGGGCATTGAATCGGTCGGCCAGGCATCACGGCCTGGCCGTCGAAATTGCCCGTCAAAAACGCACAACCAAGCCCATGATGGGGCCATGCTGGACAGCGTCGAAGACGAAGCCATCGCGGTCATAATCAACGCCGAGCGCCCGGTAGCCGACCACAGCGGACCATGTCTCGTTGAACTGGTAGCCGAGGCCGGCGGCCACGTCCCAGTCCACTTTAGCGCCGCCGGCGCCGATCATGCCCCAGCCCGTCAGGTAGAAATTGTCGTTGAAGTCGTAGCGCGCGCGCAGGCCGACCATCGCATCCACCCAGGTCTTGCCGTCCGAGAACACGCGCCCGTCGAGAACGCCGCCGTCGAAGGAAACCTCCGTGCGGACATCCCATACCCGGACGCCGCCGACGACGTCGAGATGGCTGTTGCCGTCCTGGAAAACCGAGTAGCCGGCACCGAAGAGCCCTGCGAAAGTCTGCGAGGTGAGGTCGACGCTGTCGGCGAGGATGCCCCTGGGCGTGCCGGAATCGATGGAAAGCTTGGTATAGATGACATCACCGAAGAAGCTGTAACGGTCATAGCGCGCCTCGCCGATCGCCATGACGGCAAAGTCGAGATTGTTCAGTATGTCCCCGAAATCGGGGCTGAGATGGACCGTTCCCGGTATGCCGAATTGGGAGACGTCCCCGGACAGGCCGGCGGCCCAGAAATACGGGCTGAAAGCGAAGGTCCAGCCGTTCGCCTCGATCTGCATCGTTTCGGGTGTGACCGGCGTCACAATGTCGGCCGCGTGAGCGGGCGCCGCCGGAAAGGCCAGAGCCAGCGCCGGGAAGAGCCGCTTGGAAATATGCATTGAAAGTCCCCTCGGGTCAGGATCCGGGACGCCCCGGATGACGATTGATCTTACATCTGGAAAGGATAGACGGTCTTCCAGTCCTGCTGCATGTCGACGACGAGCCAGCCCCGATCGGGCGCTTCGGCGAGCGCGCGGTCCAGTCGGCCCATCTTCGAGTCCCGGTCGTAGGCCCATTCCCGTTCGGCATCGGTGTGATGCACGATCATGCCGAAGCGCGGCCCCGGACGGAGCGTCGTCCATTGCAGCATTTCGAGGTCGCCGTCGGAATTGCCGGCGGCGAATACGGGAAGCCTGCCGATGAAGCGGTTGATGGCGACCGGCTTGCCGGGGCCGTCATTGTTGAACTCGATCTCCGGCAGCTTGCGCAGTTCGGCCTTGCCGCCGTCGATCTCGAACTGAGCTTGTATGGCCGAACCCACGATCTGCTCGGGCGGAATGCCGTAGACCGTTTCCACCCAGGGACGCATGAAGTCCACGCCGCCGCCGGAAACGATGTAGGTCTTGAAGCCGTTCGCCCGCAGGTATGCCAAAAGCTCCAGCATCGGCTGGAAGACGAGGTCGGTATAGGGCCGGTCGAAACGGGGGTGGCGGGCGGTTTTCAGCCATTCCTTCACCTGCACCTGAAACTGTTCGGTCGTCATCCCCGCATGGGTCAGCGCCACGATCTGGAGCAGCCCCATTTCCCCCAGCGCGGCAATCGCGGCAGGGTCGCCGGAAAGGACCGACTTGTAGGGTTCGATTCCGGCGAGGCCGGAGTTGACGGCGGCGAGCGCCCTGATCCGGTCGAGCGCGAAAGCGAGCTGGAAATAGACCGGCTGCTCGGACCACAGGGTGCCGTCATTGTCGAAGACGGTGATGCGCTCCTCGGGCGGCACGAAATCCGGGCTGCCCTGCCCCGTCGTGCGCTCGACGAAGGCGACGATGGCGTTTCTGGCCGGGCCGTCGTGCCATGAGGCAAGAGGCGTTTCCTCAGCCGATGCCCGCGTCGCGAAAGCGGGGATGGCCATGGTGCTTGCCAACAGGGAGGAGCCTCCGAGAAATTCGCGGCGGGTGGCGAAAGAAGGTGTTGCCATGCCGTCAGTCTCCAACAACGTTCCAGTTCCTGTCGGGATTGAAACTCCTGATGCGCTTGACGAGCGCTTCGGTTTCCCCGCCGAGATCGGCCTCGTAGACGATGCCACTCTGGTTCACCTCAAAGGTCTTGACGCCTGTTTCGCCATAGCGGACCGGCCAGGCGATGAGGGCGAAGCCGACGATCATGTTGCCGTTGATGATGTAGTCGTGGTCGCCGCCGGCTATGTGGACGCCCTGCCGCGTCAGGATGCGGTAGCGGTAGCCGAAATAGCCATCGTTGCCGTCCGCGAGCACGGCTTGGTCGACAAACTCGCCGGCCGGGCTGTCGCCGTCTCCCTGTTCGGCGGGCCAGTAGAGCCCATCGGTCCGGCCCTCGCTGCTGATCAGCCGCTGGGCGTATTCGAGCACGCCATCGCCGTCACGATCGAGCGCCCGATAGTCGCTCTGGGCGTCGACATAGGCGCGCATGGTGGCGATCGCCTCCAGTTCGTTCTGGCCGACCCGCCGGTTCACGATCTCCTGCAGGCCGGCATAGGTGTCGAAACTCCATTTGCCATCCCCATCCTTGACCAGCGGGAAAGGCAAGGGCCAGAGCTTGTCGCCGATTTCGACAAGCTTGCGATCGTCCACGTCCTCGACGACCACCCGTTTTTCCGCACCGTTGCGGATCTGCGCAAAGGTGGCGGCGGTGTTTGCGTCGGCCTTGAGCTTTGCGGCATCGAGGCCGAGCAGAACGGCGAGCGCTTCGAGATCGTTGTCCCAAAGCGCCGTCTTCATGGCGGTGACAGCCGCATCCGCGCTATCGAAGGTGGGCGGTTCGGCAAAAGCAGCAAGGGAGGAGATGCGCGGCAGATCCTCGCCAAAGACCATGGCGGGCATCAGCGCCAGACCGGCGAGGATCGTGGTACGCAGCGTGTGTATGGTCAGGGTGTGAAGGGCGGCGTTCATCGCTTCGGTCCTCCTCTTCTCAATGCCGGCGCCCGGTGGGCCGTTTGACGGCCTTGTGCGCGCCGCCGCGCAGCCCGCCACCCATGGACTGCCGGCCACGATCCGACCGCATCTGCGAGACCTTGCCGCGATCGACATCGCCGAGGCCGGTCGCCTGCCGTGGCCTGTTGTCTACCCTGGCCGCCGGCTTCACCTTGCCGGCAGGGCGGGCGGCGGCGGCAGGCTTCTGGACCTTCGGCTTCGACACCTCGCGCTTGACGTTTGCGGGTTTCTGCATCGCCGGCCTGCTCGCCCCAGGCCCCGGCTTGAGCCCTTCCAGCGTCAATTTGCGGATGTCGGCGGTCTGCGCCTTCCCTTTACCGGACCGGCCGGCCACATTTTCCCGCTTGATGTTCGCCGTCCGGTCGCGCAGCGCATTGTCGCCGCCGGCCTTGATGCTGTTCCTGATGCCGTTGCGCTCGAGGCTGGCGAACTGGTCGCGGTCGATCCTGATCTTCGAACGGTCGACATTCTTCCAGTCGATGTCGCCGAAATTCACCTTGCCGTTGAGATCGATGTTGTTGAGGCAATGGTTGCAATCGATGTCGATGTCCGGCCCGTTCCAATGCCCGCCCCAGACATCCCAGTCATCCCAATCGACCGCGGCCGCCCAAATGGCGCCGGTAACCGCGCCGGCAAAGAAGGTGGCTCCCGGATTCCAGTAATAGGGATAAGGGTCCGGATAGTAGGCGACTGGGGCCAGCGGATAATCCGCGACATAGAGCACCTGCGGGTCGTAGCGCGGGACATAGATCACCTCGGGGCTGGCCGGCTCTATGATGACGTTGCCGCCCTGCTTGTCGACCTTCACCTTGTCGTCGGTCTTGATGACGCCCTTGGCGACGGCTTCCTCGCGAAGCTGCTGGATGGCGATGAGTGCGTCCTGCTGCTGGTAGGCTATCGCCTGCCCCAGCGCCTGCGTCCAGTCGAGGTCCTCACTCATCATCTTCACGATCTCGGGATAGTTGAGCAGCGAGATCACGCTGCCATCCCAGCCATCCTTGGGCTGCAGGCTCTTGTCCTTGGCGTAGCTCTCCAGATAGCGCCCGGCTTCCACCACTTGCAGCGGATAGAGTGCGGATGCCGTAATGACCGCAACGAGATCGTCCGGATAGAGCGCGATGCGTGCCACCAGAATTTCCATCTCGTCGGCATCGAGGGGCGCCGGCACGTCGGAGGCGGCGGCTGCCGGATCATCGGCGGTGACCTGCTGCTGTTGGGCGCGGGCGGGTAGCGTGGCACCGCCTGCCAGCATCAGCAGGGTGATGGCGGCAGTACCCGCCAATTTGAAGAGCCGGAGTGCAAGCATGGTCTCCTCCTCATCCAAGCAGGGAAAACAGGCGTGTGATGAGTTCCTGCACGCCAAGGGCAAGAAGCACCACGGGGACCATCGGCAACACGGCAGGCAGTGCGATGCCGGCCAGCACGTAGCGGTTGACAGGAACGATGGACAGGTTCTGGACGACCGCATACGCCTGATTGAGATCGGTCAGCGTCCCGTATTCGCCGCCCATTTCCCCAAGGGCCTCACTTTCGGTTGCAGGCCGGCGGGCTGGGCGAAGCCATTTCGCCTCGAATGCGCGCAGATAGGCATCGCCAAGCGCCCCATAGGCGAACAGGCCCTGTCGCTTCAGCAGGGCAAGGCGTGGCGCCAGCACGAACAACGGCAGGCACAGAAGCAGGGTCGCAATGATGATATAGGCGATGAGCGGGCCCCTTATGCTTTCGACCGTGGCGCCTGCATAAATGATCTCGTTGGCCATAGCGCCGGCGATGACGACGCCGCCGGCGAAGGAGAACTTGGACAGGCGCTGCTGGAGGGCCGGCAGGAAACCCAGTCCACCGGCCCCGTCCGGATGAGCGGCATGGAGGGCAAGGTCGAGCCGGGTGATACGTCGCAAAAGAAGCGCCCACAGCACGAGCCGCCAGATCCACAAGAGGGCCACCAGCAGCCAAATCGGCTTGGCGACGAACTGGAGCCACATGCCGGCCGGGGTCAGGCTGTAATCGGCATCGAAGCTCCATCCCGCCACGGTACCGACCAGCGGACCGGTACCCGGCGGCAGCAATGCGGGAAGAAAGGCCACGACCACGAGGAGCAGTTCCGGCCATACGGTATCGCGCAGACGCACGACGCCTTTCACGATTTGCATGAAGGCTTGCCGACCTTCCGCTTGAACAAGACCCGCATCGAGGAAATGAGCTAGCGCCCGGCGCGAGAGCGCGTCGCTGTCGGGCGCGATTAACACCAGCGCCGGCAGGGCGATCAGGAAGCGGCAGAGCGTGGCCACATCGCCGGCAAGCGGCATCCCTGCCTGCCGAGCCAACAGCGTGCCGTCCATGGCCGAAAGGATGACCAGCGGCAGGAAGCAGACGGCGACGAGAACTGCACAAAGCAGTGCGGCGCCGCGCCACCCGGGCGCGGCCAGCCCAATACGCCTCAGGAACAGATAGATCGGCCCACCGCGGATCAGCGAGAACCATGCTTCGCCACCAGGACCTGGCGCGGACGCCTTTTGAGTTGTGAACTGCATCTTCACGATCGGTCCCGACGCCTCCGTGTCACGTCCGGATTCTCTCCTTACAAAGCCTGAAACGACACCGTCGCCATGGGCCGGGATCATGCCGGTTCTTCCGGCTCGGCAAGCCTGGCTGCCGTATCTTCCGCTTCCAGTTCGCGCAGCTCGCGCTGGTCGCGCTCCAGAAAGAAGTTGAGGAAGGTGCGAATGACGGCGATTGCGCTGACCTGCCCGATCTCCCCCCAACTTGGCGTCACCGAGGTCTCGATGATGTCGGCCGCAAGCTGGAAGGTGAGGCCGGCGACCAGCCAGCGGGAATAGCGCATCCAGATCGAGCGGATGGCGGGGTGTGCGCTATCGCCCTTCAGCGCGCCGGGAATGCCTCTGAGAAACGCCTCCACCGTGCCGATCACGATGACCGCGAGCGCCATCAGCTCCACGATCGGAACAACCTGTTCGGTAAGCTCGACGAGCAGATCACGCATCATGGCCGGTCAGCCTCCCTTTGCGGCCGCGAGATGCACCTGAAACCGAGGTGCGAGATGGATGTGTCGATCGGCTGCGCCATGCGCGCGGCGGGCCGGTAGCGGCGACAGTAGTTCGGCGCGCACAGATGGGAGCCGCCCTTGGTGACCTTGCGCGGGATGCCGGCGGCCGTATTGCGCTGGTCGATGCTTGCCTCGCGCGCGGCCCCGCGCGGGTTGGTCGCGGTGCAGCAGGGACCGTCGATCCTGCCGTGCTCCTGATACCAGTCGCTCGTCCATTGCCAGACATTTCCGGCCATGTCGTACAGCCCGTAGCCGTTGGGGGCGAAAGACCCTACCGGCGAGGTGAATTCGTAGCCGTCGTCCTGGGTGTTGCGATAGGGAAACTCGCCTTGCCAGGTGTTGGCCATATACTTGCCGCCGGGGGTGAGTTCGTCGCCCCACACGAATTCCCTGCCATCGAGACCGCCGCGCGCGGCAAACTCCCATTCGGCTTCGGTCGGCAGTTCCTTGCCGGCCCATTTGGCGTAGGCCTCGACATCCTCCCACGCCACATGCACGACCGGGTGGTCCATGATCTTCCTGACCGAGGTTCCCGCGCCGCGCGGGTGACGCCAGTTGGCACCGCGCACATAGGTCCACCAGTTATAGTGGTTGCCCATGTCCACAAGTCCGGCCGGCTTCTGGAACACGGTCGATGCGGGCGCCAGCATTTCCGGCAAGGCCCCCGGATAATCGTCCGGGTCGGCCGGGCGTTCGGCCACCGTCACATAGCGGGTTTCCTTGACGAAGCGCTCGAAGTCGGCATTGGTGACCGTGAATGCATCCATCCAGAAGCCGTCCACCTGAACGCGATGCGCCGGCGCTTCCTCCGGATAGTGCTTGTCCGAGCCCATCATGAACCGGCCGCCCGGAATCCAGACCATGCCGGCCGGCGCCGCAAGGTGCGCCCGGGCGTCGTCCATCGGGGCTGGTTGCTGGCGGATACTCATCCTGGCTGATCTCCAAAGATGCGATTCCAGTCGCGCTCCATGCTGACGACCGTAAGCCCGTACTCGTGCGCCCTGTCGAGCGCCTCTACGAGGGGACTGAGCGCGAAGTTGCCGTCATAGGCATATTCACGCTCCGCATCGTCATGATGCAGCAGCAGCGCGAGACTTGGATAGGAACTGCTCTTCGTATAGCGCAGCATCGCCAGATCCCCGTCGGAATTGCCGAAGGCCAGGATCGGACGCCGCCCGATGTGGAGATGGATGTTTGCCGGCTTGACTTCCCGATCATCGAAGCTGCCGAGTTCGGCCAGCTTGACCATATCTGCTCGTCCTTCATCGATCTCGAAACGGGTTTTCACGCTCGAGCCGATCACCTGATGGCGCGGAATGCCGTAGATCTCCTCCGAAACAGAGCGGACGAAATCACCGCCTCCTCCCGTTACGATGAAAACCGTAAATTCGTGGGCGCGCAGAAAATCGAGAAGCTCCAACTGTGGCAGGTAGACATTATCGATGAAGCGCCGGCGCAGCTTCGGATGCTGCGCGCTTGCCAGCCACGCATGGGAAAGCCGGTCGAAATTCTCAGGCGTTTCGCCCGAATGCGTGGTCAGGACGAAACGGAAAGCGCCCTCCTTACCGAGCGCCTTTATGGCGGCCAGGTCGCGTTCCAGAAATGCCTTGAACGGCGGCCGATCCTTGAGCGATGGATCGGCCTTGGCCATTTCCGCCAACCTGTCGAAGGCGAAAAAGAGCTGGACCTGGATCGGCTGCTCGCACCAGAGCGTGCCGTCATTGTCGAAGGTGGCGATACGATCTACCTTCGGAACGAAATCCGGACCGTTCCCATCGCTCACGCGCGAGACGAAATCGATTATCGCGCGCTTCGCCTCACCATCGTTCCACGAGTTGAGAAAGCCGCTCATAATGTGATCTCCGCGTTGCTGGTGCGCCGTGACCTCACATATGGGATCGACACGATTGCCCCGATAACGAGGTGATAGAGCACCACGGCCAGCACCGCCTTTTCGTCCGGGAAATTGGTGCTGGCGATGGCAATGGCGACACCGGGATGGCGCGTGCCCGTGGCGAGTGCGAGAACGGTGCGGTTCTCCGGATCCGGCCCGCCGAGGAGGTGGCCGATGGCGAGCCCGATCAGCGTGAAGGCCGCGAGCGCAACCGCCACGCCGTTGCCTACCAGTTCCCAGATCGCCCGGGTCGCCACGAACAGGACCGGCAGTACCGACAGAACGAGAAGAGCCGTTGCGAGGATCGAGACAGGCCGCGCCGCGCGTTCGGCCAGCAGCGGCGCAAACATGCGCACAGCGATCCCGAGCCCGAGCGGCACGAGAACCGTGACCAGCACGGTCTTTGCGACGGCTGCAGGCGATATGCCGGCCTCCCGCCCGAAGAACGCGCCGGCCAGACCGACCGCCAGCGGCGCGAGCACGATCGCGGCCATGGCGGCGGCGGCAAGCAGGCTGATGGAGTAGGAGGCCGAGCCGCCTGCCTTCGTCTGCTTCTTGGGCAGAATCGGCGGCACGGGCGAAACGGCCAGGGCGATCAGCGCGACTTCGACGGGAAACGGCAGATCGAAGAGCGCGGATGTCGCGACCGCGACCGCGACCATGGCGATGTTCATGGACAATATGGAACGCAGGAGCAGCGAGGGGCGCCGCAACAGATAGACGGCATCGCCCTTTTCCGTCTTCAGCCCGAGCGCGAAGACGATGAGGAAGATGCTGATCTTGATCGCCAGCGGGATCAGTTGCGCCAGTGTCACACGGAGCCCCTTCTTCGAGATGTTTCCGGGACAGGCGATGCGGGAGCATCGCCTGTCCCTCAAATTTTCGACGGCTAGTTGTTGGTGGTTCTGCTCGTCTCAAGCCGATCCATCGCCGCCTCGAGCGCCTTGTGGAGGCTCAGCGTGTCGGCAGCCTGGCGCGGCGGGAAGGCTTGCAGGCTCTTCAGATGCGCGGCGATGAACGGAGTTGCCGCAGTCGGCGCCCACAGCTTCTTCACCATGAACTTGCGTCCGATGTAACCCCACTCATGTGACTCGGGATCCATCTTCTCCAGCGGATCCATCAGCAGGTTGAAAAGATAGGGGCCGCTCGGATATGACTTCTCGTTGAACCAGCCCCCATCCTTCTTCACGCCGATATGCATCTTCCAGCCGTCGACACGGACGGCCATCAGATCATTCTCGTCGTAATAGTAGAACTCGCGGCGCGCCGACTTCGGCGACTTGCCCGTCCAGTGGTCGAGGTTATTGTATCCGTCGAGATGAACCTTGTAGGTCGTGCCGTTCATCTTGTAGCCGTCGAGAAGATCGCTCTTCAGGTTCGGCAGACCGGCGGCGGCGGCCAGCGTGACGTACAGATCCTCGTGCGACTGGATTCCGTTCGAGCTGGAATGCGCCGGGATCTTCGCCGGCCAGCGAACCGCGCACGGCACCCGCAGCCCGCCTTCCCAGCTCGTGCCCTTCTCGCCGCGGAACGGCGCATAGCCGGCATCGGGCCAGAACATCATCTCGTTGCCGTTGTCGGTCGTATAGACGACGATGGTGTTATCGTCGACGCCCATCTCCTTGAGCTTGTCGAGGAGGACGCCGACATGCTCGTCGTGCTCGATCATCTTGGCGCGGGCAACATCTTCCTCGGCTCGACCTTCATCCACTGCCTTCTGGATGTATTTCTTCGGCACGTGTGACCAGATATGGATCGCGCTGCTGTTGAACCAGCAGAAGAACGGCTTGTCGTCCTTGGCGGATCGGTCGAGGAAGTCGAGTGTCTTGTCGAGCACCTCGCTGTCATAGGTTTCCATGCGCTTGCTGGTGAGCAGGCCCGTGTTTTCGATCTTCTGCTTGCCGACGCGGCCGAACACCGGATCCTCGGTCGGATCGTCGACATCGGTCGCCCAGGCATGCAGCACGCCGCGCGGCCCGTATTTCTTGAGATATTCCGGGTTCCTATGGCTCGGATGGTCGAGCTGCTCCGGCTCCTCCTCCGCGTTGAGGTGGTACAGATTGCCGAACCACTCGTCGAAGCCGTGCACCGTCGGCAGGAATTCGTTGCGGTCGCCGAGGTGGTTCTTACCGAACTGGCCGGTCGTGTAGCCTTGCGACTTCAGCACTTCCGCGATCGTCGGGTCCTCCTTCTGGATACCGCGCGGTGAGCCGGGAATGCCGATCGTGGTCATGCCGGTGCGCACCGGCACCTGGCCCATGATGAAGGCCGCGCGCCCCGCCGTACAACTGGCCTGGCCATAGTGGTCGGTGAAAAGAATGCCTTCGTTGGCAATCCTGTCGATGTTGGGCGTCCTGCCCATCATCCCATGTGTATAGGCACCTACGTTCCAGTAGCCTATGTCGTCGCCAAAGATCACAAGGATATTCGGCTTGCCAGATTTCGCGGCCATATTGATCTCCACTTCATAAAAGACACGACTTCCTTGGCCATGATCGAAATCGATCGGACCGACTGCTTTTCCGCTAGTTGAATGGGCCTACGCGGAAGACCATGCTGGTGATCGCGGCAATGCCGATGATCAGAAGCACGACGGCAGTGACCAGGGTCAGCGATGGCGGAAACTTGCTCTCGCCATGAATGAGGCCGGCCCTTCCCATTTCGTTGCGCTCGGCACGAAGCCCGAGCATGAACTGGATGTGGTACAGGATACCAAGCACCAGCATGGTGATCCCGACCGCGACCAAGGCGACGCCAAAATTGCGGCCGGCCCCTCCATGCTCGATGACAGCACTTTGCTTAAGCTTTTCAAAGAATTGGTAGATCGTGAAACCGAAGCTGATCAGCGAGAGCGAGGTGCGGATTACCGACATCAACGTACGGTCGGCACTCATGCGGGTACGTTGGAACGACATGCCGGTACGGCGGGCCGACAATTCCGTCGAAGAGTCTTCGAAGATGGGGTCCGTCATCGCTCACTCACTCGAGCCACAAGCTCCGTTCTATAGGCGCGCATCGCCATACCCAGACACTTCAGTCCGAGGCCGAAGTGTCCGATGACAAGTTACCGCCAACTGCTTCATCGAAAGCGCAAAGTAATTTTTGAACCCATTCGGGGTCCGACGATAGTTGGACCAAGGGCCTACCTTCCGCCAGGCGGCCCAACAGCCGGGCGCATCGACATGTCTGCATTGGGGAGAAGCTATATTTTGAGCATGCAGGGGTATTGCGTGAAGCAGAATTCAAACGGGGACGTAACGTCTTGGACAAGTGCCAGCAAAAAAGCGGATCCTACGAAATGCCATTGCTAGATCAGCCATTGCTGACGTAAAATTGGCTGGTTCTATCGTCAGCGGGGCACATTCAATCTTGATGTGGGGATAAAGGACCCTCTACTTTGGTTTATTAACAATGTATTGGTTTACACCATGGCGGAACCTTCATTCCAGATATATCTTGTCGATGACGACCCGAGCATACTTAGGGCGCTTTCACGCGTGCTTTCCTTGCCAGGATATGAGACGCGCACATTCGTCGACGCTGAATCGTTCCTGGATGAGCATGATCCCGAGATCGCCGGTTGCGCGATCGTCGACCTCAGCCTGCCCGGCAAAAGCGGATTGGAAATTCAGAAGGCCTTGGATTCCAGCGAAAGGGCCGTAATTTTTCTAACCGGCCATGGCGACATTCCGACATCTGTCCAGGCGATGAAAGCTGGAGCGCTGGACTTTTTGACCAAGCCTGTGAGTTCGGAAGCGCTGCTTGCAGCGGTTGAGCGGGCGATGCAGGTAGATGTGGCCCGACGAAAGTTATTCTCTGAACGCAAGAGCTTTGAGGAGCGTTTCGCAAAGTTGACGCGACGCGAATATGAGGTGCTCCGGTATGTCGTCGCGGGCAAGCTGAACAAGCAGATCGCCGACGAATTGGGTATCGTCGAAAAAACGGTCAAAGTGCATCGCGGCCGGATGATGGGAAAAATGGGCGTCAAGACACTGGCCGATCTCGTTCGGCTGGTGCAACAGTTTGGCCTCTGACCTTCTGTCGTTGGACCCAAGGCCAACTACGCGGGAAGTCGGTTGTGGCTTAGTAGATAGCCATGGACGTCGCGGATCCGGTCATAGCCATAGTCGACGATGATGAATTTGTGAGGCGCGCATTGAGGCGTCTCATCGGTATGTTGTCGTATCGGCCGGTTGCATTCTCCTCGGGCGAGGATTTCCTTGCAAGCCTCGCATACATGGTCCCGGCATGTGTGCTTCTCGATTTGCACATGCCGGGATTGAACGGCCTGGAAGTTCTCAAGGAAATGCGCTCTCGCAGCTTCAACGTTCCCACAATCATCATTTCGGGAAACGGGCGACCGGAATTCCGTACACTTTGCATAAGGGCGGGCGCCATTGACTATCTTCAAAAGCCATTAAGCCCCACGATACTGGACGCGACAATCCAGCAGGCCCTAGCTCGCCGCAACGGGAGTGCTCCACCCTCCAACTGAAACTGATTTCCATATAGGACTGCGACACAACACTGCAAATTCCCTCAGGCCCGGCATCGTGGCCGAGATGCGGCACCCGATCATTGACGGCCATGACCGCTTCTTGTTTCAACGAGGAAATATACAAGGCTGTTCGCCACCGGGATTTGTTTCACCAACCGCATACAGGCTACTCATGACCCGCCATATTTCGATTGAGTCTGATTTTCCTCCTGAAGTATGATGTGAACTCGGAATCGGTGATTATTGAGGGCGGTTATATTCAGGTGAAGCTCATTTTCTTGAGTTTGCTACGTTGGGCCGTTACATTCATCACTATATGGGCAGGTTCCGCCATGGCGGACGCCGAGCCCATTAGAGTTCTTCTCATCTATGAACCCGATGGCAGCAAGGCCTCTACTATCGAGTTCACCGAAGGCTTTCATAGCAGGCTGGACGCACCCAACCCCACCGCCTTTGAGATATATAGCGAGTACCTGGACAGTTTGCGCTTCCCGGAGCCTGAGCACGTGACGCGCATGGCAAATTTGTTGAGCGCCAAATATCGCGACAAAAAGCTGGATGTCGTTATCGTATTGGGACCGTACGCGCTCAGCTTCATACTCGACAATCGTGAGAAAATTGCGCCGGATGCTCCGCTGCTCTTCGGAGGAATAAGCACGCGCTCTACGAGATTGCATGAGCTTCCACCTGATGCAAAGGGAATTCTCAGCGAGTTCGACCTTAGGCAAACCTTGTCCTTGGCGCAGAGGCTTCAGCCCTATGCAAAGAAAGCCTTCGTCGTATTTGGCTCCGGCCCCTTCGATCAAAGCTGGGGAGCCTCTGCAAAGGCTGCTCTGGGTGACCGCTATCTCGATTTCGAAATCGAATATTTGACAGGGCTCAACCTCGATGGTTTCGCCGACAAGGTCCGGCATCTGAGGCGCGAGGATGTCGTGCTGCTGCTCACCGTCAGCCAGGACGCCCAGGGCAGGAAATATGACCCGCGGGAGGTTACCGCAAAGCTCGCGCCGATTTCCAGTGTACCGCTCTACACCGTCTACGACACTTTCGTGGCGGCAGGTGCGCTCGGCGGGCAAATGGGTACATTTCGCAGCGTGGGCGAACAGATGGCGGATCTCGTGGTGAAAGTGACGTCCCAAGATCAGACACTGCCACAATTCGTACGGCAGGTGTCCCAGCCGATCGTCAACGAACTTGTCATGAAACGGTTCAATATCGATCCCAAATTGCTACCATCCGGCTCCGAAATCCTCTTCCATCAAACATCGGCATGGGAAGAATACAGTACCGAAATCATGCTGATAATCGCCGTCGTCCTGCTTCAGTCGGGGTTGATTACGGCACTTGTACTTCAAGCCTCGCATCGCAGGAAGATCGAGGCGGAGCTCGCACTGGGACAACGCGAACTCGCCCATCTGTCGCGCGCTTCCATGCTTGGCGAGCTTTCAGGTGCGTTTGCCCATGAGTTGAACCAACCGCTTACATCTATGCTGGCAAATGCCGAGGTCGGAAAACGTTTGCTGAACAGTCCGATGGAAACAGGCAAGCTGGGGGAACTGAAGGAAATATTTTCCGACATTATCGCCGATAACAAGCGCGCTGCAGACGTCATCATCCAGCTCCGTCGCCTGCTTACGAAGGGTGAGGCCTCTCTTGAACCCGTCGAGCTGAGCCAAGTGGTCAACTCGACGCTCGCCCTCGCCAACGCCGAATTCGTGGTCCGGCAAACAAAAGTGAACTTCAAACGACCATCATACCCGGTCGAAGTACTGGGCAATTTCGCGCAGTTGCAGCAGATCGTACTAAATTTGGTAGTCAACGCTATGGATGCAACCTCCACCTTGCCTCCGGCTAACCGGCAAGTGGAAATTGTGGTGCGCAAGGATGGCCGTTTCGGCGAATTGATCGTTCTCGACAACGGGCCGGGTCTGACACCGGACATGATGAACGACGCCTTCAAGCCGTTTGTAAGCACGAAGCCCGGCGGGCTGGGCCTCGGACTTCAGATTTGCCATTCGATCGCGACGGCGCATGGGGGCACATTGGCGTTCGACGAGGGCTACCACCGAGGCGCTCGAATCGTCCTTCGGCTTCCCCTACAAGAATAGATGTTTGAAAGTACATTACATATAGAAGGAATTGGAGTTTTCATTGGAACAATCAACCGGATAGATAATTGTTCAGGAGAATATTGCTTAGCGACGCCGCATAGTCATTCGGCCGCCCTGCCGAAGGTACAACGCGGATGCCGAGCCAACCGGCTGCGCGGGCGTCTTTAGGTGAAATTCCGAACTCTTTCTTGAACGTCCGGCTATAAGCTGACGGATCCATAAAGCCCCATTTCTCGGCAATAGTGGAGATCGGGCTTCCATCTGTATTGTCACCCAGGGCATCGCGCGTCTTTAACAGTCGCTGTCGCCTGATATGGTTCGATACGCCTCCGGCCGGCTCGAAAATCCGATAGAGACGGGAGCGGGAAATCCCAAGCTCCTGGCACAGTTTTTCCGGCGTCAGGCTCCGGTCGCCAAGACTCGCTGCGATGAGCTTGTTTGCGCGAGCCATGAGGACCGCGTCGATCGCTTCCCGTGCTTCGAGAAAATAGTCTCGGGACGGCGTAATGCAGGCGGCGAGAAGGCTGGTGGTTGCCGCAGCGACATAGGGGACATCATTCACCGTGCGGTCCGGAAGGGAACCATAGAGCAAAAGGATATAATCGGCGATGAACGTCGCCATTTCCGGACGAATGTCGAGAGTGAAGGCTTGAGAGAACGCGAAATCCCGCGGCAGGAACAGGCAAAGAACGCCATCGTCCTCGCCCTGATCCTGATGTGGCTCCGCCAGACATTGCCAGCGCAATTGTCCTGTTTGGAATGGGGTGCCGTCGGAGGGAATAGTCTGCGGTATGGAAAGAACCCAATGATCGAAGACCGGGTTCTTCCTGCTGCTCCAACGGCGGCGATAACCGGTCCCGGGATATTCGATGAAGGCCAATGTCAGGCTACCCAGTTGCCAGACCCGCTCCCGTGCGGCGAACGACCCGAACGCGTCCCGGAGCAGTTCAACGTCGACGATATTCGAGTGCCAGCTTCGAAAAAGATCGAATTGCTCGATCGGAGGCGCAGACGAGGTGTCCACATCGACCGCACACGTCAACGGTCCCCCGGCACCAGTTCCGTCGCTTTCGACCTCTCCTCGTACTTTGTCCTGCATTAAGACAACTCACCGGCTGGAGGATGGTGACAGGCCCAGGGAATTGTTGATCAAGAGATTACCCAGGTTGCCGACACCCTTGATTGGCCGATCTATGCTCAGCCAAGCCGAATGCCGAACGCCCTGCCATCCAAGTTCGCGCGCCTCCTTGGGGGACAAGCCGAACTCCGCTCTGAACATCCGGCTATAGGTCGAGGCATTGGTAAAACCCCATTCTTCGGCGATATTGGAAATCGTCCGCCTGTCCGCGCTGTCGGCCAGGGCATCGCGTGTCTTGAGCAATCGCTTGCGGCGGATGTAGTTGGAAACCCCGCCGGCCGGCTCGAATATCCGATAGAGATGGGATCGCGAGACGCCGGCAGCGCGGCAGAGCTTGTCCGGCGTCAGGTCGCGGTCGTTGAGCTTTTCCATGATGAGTTGCGCAATACGCACGGCCGCGACTGCGGCCACCGGGCCATGTGCGGCCGAGGGATTGTCTTTGGATGGCATGAGGGCGGCCGTGAAAAGATTGGCGGTCGCCGAGACGATGTGAGGCAAATCCCCTTCTGTGAGATCAGGAACAGAGCGATGCAACAGAAGCAGGTATTCCGCTAGGAAGCTCAGTGTAGCGTCGCCGACTTCAACTCTCGACGGATCGGCTGGCAGCAAGCTGCGCGGCAAAAGGAGCGCGACGAACAGATGATCGTTGCTCGATCTGGCGTCAGGTAACGCGAGGCTCCTCAAGGCCGGCTTTCCAGTACTCATCCCGACCTCCGGCAGCCGCGAAAACGAAACGTTCAACAACCAGTGGTCCAGAATTGGCCGTTTCCGGTGCTCCCATCGAATAGTATAGCCGGAACCCGGACATGTTACGTCCATCAAAACCAGATCGCCGAGTTGCCACACCCGCTGGCGGGCATGAAACGAGGGTCCCGCGGACTGCTGAAGCTTGAGATCGACAAGTCCTTCGCTCCAACTCCGGTAAAAGTCGAACTGCTCCTTGGCCGGCACCGCTGAGGTGGCGATGTCAATGGCACAACGAAGAGGCTCGTCGGCGAAGGGGTCGATGGGAATGCGGCCTGAGTTTACCCTTGCGTCCATGACAACGCCTATCTTGCCGTCATCGGGGAGGCTCGTGTAGCACCACCATTGCGTCTCGCGCTTCCGGCCATCTGTCGGAGGATTCGTTCCGGCTCCATCCCGACTCCGGCCGCCGGCTTCGAGTTTCCGGTAGTCAGGATGATGGCGACATAGCCGCTCCCGGCGCAGGGGCAGACTGGCATGACGGTCGCGGCTAAAGGTCGTTTGAGCACCATTGCCCTCCCGGCATTTCCGTTCGAACTCCGACTGCCGCGCGTTGACGACAGCAACGAGGCCGTACGATCAGAATCTCCTGAGAGCGAGCCGATCTCTATCCACTTTCCGACAGGGTGAAACGGGTGTCGGGAAACCTCCGCCAGCGGCGCCGAACCCGCTGGAGAACAGACCTGAAGTGCCGGCCGTGGAAGCGATGAAGCGTCGACGCACCCTGTCGCGCGCTTCCTGCGGATCACGGCGCAGGCGGTGCGTATCGGCCTGTTCATTCATCCCTCCCTCAACGAGGTCTTTCAGTCGTTCGGCACCCCCCAAATGCGCCGCCGTGTCTCGCTGGGCGAGCACCCGAAGAGCGCCGTATAGGCCCCGGCAAAGCGGCCCAGATGCCAGAAGCTGAAGCTCATGGCGATATCGGTGATCGAGAGGCGATCACCCTTTGTCAGGATCAGGCCGTGCGCAGCCCGTAACCGCCGCTCCCGCTCGTAGGCGCGAGGGCTGACTCCCAGATGTTCCCGAAAGGCGCGCTCCAGTGTCCGCTCGCCGATGCCCAGCACCCCGCAGATGGCGCAGATCGAAACCGGACCATGCGGACTGGCCTCGAGGATAGCGAGAGTGGCATCGACGATTTTGCGCCGTACGCCGGAACCGGGACTGCGGGCAGACGGCTCCTCCGTGCAGGAGAGCACTCGCGCGAGCGCGGCGCCCGCCTCGCTCGCCGCAACTGCCAGGCCGGCGCTGAGGTCGTAGCCGCGCCGCGCGGCAGCTTCCGCGAACCCGACGGCCCGCAACAGTTTCTGCTGAAGCTCAAGTTCGGTTTTGGGGGCAAAGCACTGCTCGTGAACCCCAGGCATCAGCCAATCTCGTCGACCCGAGTGGGCGGCAGACGCGGTACGCAACGAATCGAGCGCGGAACCCCGCAGGCCGATACGCATGAGGCGATAGTTTCCGGGCATCGCCAAATCGAATTTCGTTCCCGGGCCGAGGATCCGCAACCGCGGAATTTCGCTCTGCTGACCGTTAAAGGCGGCACCTTCGCCCCAAAAGAATACTGCCGTCAACGCATCGTCATTGATCGCCCCGGACATGGCGATGCCGCCTGCGTCCCGCAAGTCGAGGACAAACGCGTCACTGTAGTCGATGGTCGCCAGGCGTGATGAATGATGCTGCGCACCGATCTGCCGGATATGGAATTCCGCATCGGGATCAGACTCGCGGGTGCGGGCCACGACGGAGTTGTATTTGCGCGCGTACCAGTTCGGCGCCTCCAGCATTCATGGCCTCCACAACCTGTGGTCCGACCTCGGAGTCACCTCACGTGGTCGCTTCTCTCCAACCAAGCCTTTGGCTGCTACGTCATTTGCTGAGCGAGCATTCTTCCGTATTCACGACGGCCCTATCCTGTCGGCGTCACTATAGTGCAGCAGACAACTGCACGACAAGCCGATTTCTTGCCAATGAAACGAACCCTCAACTTTCCAATATATCAAAATCAATTCAACATTATCTCAATCATTCATAATTTTCTTAAAGTGCTTCAGGAAATCAAAACCTGTACATAACGTTAATTTCCTGCATGCCCAAATGAAACCGGCGGCCAAATACGTGGACACTCTTCCGGACCACCAGAAAATCTGACTCGGGACACATTCCTGCAAGAGTGACCCGAGCTTGTTGGAGAGTAGCGGCAGCATTACTCCATCGCCACTCCCACCCGATCTGCGGGATCGTTGGCCATGTGCTCACAGCGCGTTCCTATGAACCCTACCGTCTTTCATGATGACGGCCAGGCTCGTTTCAGGCTCTTCGATCAGGCGAATGTTATCGAGGGGATTGCCGTTCAGGACCAGCAAGTCTGCAAATGCTCCTGCCTCGATCACGCCCAGCTTGCCTTCATACGGCGTTCGCAGATTCGAAAGGGCAAGCAGTTCCGCATTGACAGACGTCGCTATGCGCAGGATTTCGGCATTCGTATACCAGCGGCTGAGATGGGTCAGCATGATGTTCTGGCGCGGCGTCAGTTCGGGTGAGAACAGCACATCGGAGCCCCAGGCCGTCTTGATGCCGTACTTCTTGACGAATTCGTAGACCCTAGGCGTGCCGACGAAGAGCTGCTGCGCACGCTCGACACCTGGCCCGGTCTGCGAAGCAGCATCCTCCATTGTCAGGAAAGGCTGCATGCTGAGCCAGACGCCCTTGTCTGCGATCATCCTTGCGGTCTCTTCGTCCATCAGATGTGCGTGCTCGACGCAGGTGACACCGGCTGCGAGGGCCCGCTGTACGGTGTTGGGGGCATAGGCATGGACGGTGACGTAAGTGTTCCAGTCTCGCGCCACATTGACCGCCGTGCGAAGCTCATCTTCGCTGAAGGTGGTCATGTCGAGAGGACTACGTGGAGACGACACGCCACCGCCCGCCATGACCTTGATCTGCGAGGCACCCTGCAGCAACTGCTCCCGTATACGAAGCTGCAGGGCACCGGCATCGTCGACAATCGCCGCGCCGCCCAACAGTTCGCCATGGCTGAGTTGTCCACCATTGCGCGGAATCTCCGATGGCATGCGAAGATCGCCGTGCCCCCCGGACGTCGTGATCATGGCGCCCGATGGGAAGATGCGTGGCCCTGGTATGATGCCACTGTCGATCGCCTGCTTGAATGAGAAGACGGGACCGCCCAGATCGCGCACGGTGGTGAAACCACGCATCAGGGTGCGTTCTGCCTCCGCGGTGGATGTCGCAAAGATGATGCCGGGATCGCCTGCCATAAGAACGGGCAATGGAACTGCGGCAAACACCGCATGCCAATGCGCATCGATCAGGCCCGGCATGAGGACACGATCTTCGCAATCTATCACGGTCGCATCAGCGGGTGGAGCGCTGTTCGTCGTATCGATCGACGCGATCCGGTTGCCTTCGACCAGGATCTGGACGTTTGGCTGGAGCGCGTCCGACTTGCCGTCGAAGAGCCTGGCACGGGTGAACAGAACCTTCGCATCAACTTCCGCTGTCTGGGCGAAAGATGCCACGGGCGTTGCTGCGGCGATCGCCGCCGCACCTGCGCCCCTGAGGAACGATCTTCGCGAAAATTCATCCAGGCGTCTCGACGCCTGCAGAAGCATCGGACTTGAACAGCCACAACCAACGCCGTGAACCAGGTGTTGATACTTCATGCCCAATCGAAACATGGGAAATCCTCCTAGTTCATATGACTAAGTTCTCACCGCACTCCAGTCAGAAACGAATCAGTTCTTGGGATCGGAGCAACCGAAGCGGAAAATGCCGTTCTCAACATGCGGCTAAAACGAGCTATCATCACGAGCCGCCGCGAAACATCCAATATATCTTACGCGGCAGTGACGGAACTAACCATCCCCTGATCGTCCACGACACAGTTCATTGTCGTGCCACTTGCGTTGAGTTGCACCTGATAGGTTCTTGCGTCGAGTTTGCGGGAGCTTGTCGGCAACACGGTAGCAGTGTCGACGCCTCGCGATTGCGCCGCCGCATTGGCGCAGATCAGTTGGAGGTCGGCCGGCGCGGTCTCGACGGCCGTTCTCGTCATCTGGTCCGGCGTCGGGCTGCTCTGACACGCGGCCAGAACGGAAGAAAGAAACAAAGATATGGCTATAAGCCCACGTCCGGCGCCGGATTGTCTGTCGGTTGCGTTGTTCATCCTGATTTCCCCTCTGCACTCGGCTGAATCTATACGCCCTTGTAAAGGGCTGCCCCTTGCATGAGCACGATCACCTTCGCGCCGACCTGCACGCGCGCGTGCAGGTCGATGATGTCGTCGTTGACCATGCGGATGCAACCAGACGACACGTCAAGGCCCATCGTCCATGGCTCGGGCGTGCCGTGGATGCGGTAGATCGTGTCCTGATCGCCCTCGTAGAGGTAGAGCGCTCGCGCTCCAAGCGGATTGTCCGGCCCGCCCGGCTGGCCTCCAGCCCATTTTGCGGCGTTCGGGTCACGAGCTACCATCTCGGCCGGCGGCGTCCATGTCGGCCATTCTGCCGTGCGGCCGACGCGCACGATGCCCGCCCAGCCGAAGCCCTCCCGTCCTACCCCGATGCCGTAGCGGATCGCCTGCTGGCCCGGCTGGACGAGATAGAGAAAATGCTGGTTGCCATCGATGATGATGGTGCCTGGCTTCTCCGCGGTACGGAACTTGACAACCTGCATCCGGAAGGGTTCCGGCACCTGCTTGTGCTGGCGGTAGTAACGATAGGCGGCCGTCCGGTCGTAGTTGCTCCAGGTTCGCGTCTGGGGATTGTAAACCTGCGTCCCGGCAGCGAGCGCGATGGTGGAAAATCCGACGCCGACAGCAATCATCATCGCCTTCCGCGCAGACCGGGTACGTCCGAGGCGCTGTGAGCATCTTATCAAAGCGAAAGCCGCCTTCATCTTCTCCAATCCCTCGCTCATCATCATCTGGCCCATCCCTTGACGCGAGCCTCGTGCCCGGCCACCCATTGTTCGGCGAACTCGTACGGGTCCTGCCGTTCGACCTGGAGCGCGTAGCTCATTTCCGTCGCCTCTTCCGGGGTGAAGTCGACGCGATCAAGAAACCGGGCGACTTCCGGATGTCGCTCACGCAGCGATGTCGCATAGGCGATATGATAACGGGCTGTGTCCCAGCCGACCGCCGCGCTCGATTTCTGCTCCCACAAAGGATCTTCGGAGGGTAGCACGATGTTCCACTTGGCCGGATCGTAGGGCGGCTCCGTCAGCCGTACTATGTCGTGCAGCTTGAACACCGCGTGCGGCGCATAGCAGCCGAAGATGATCGGCCGGCCCGTCGCTTCAGCGGCATCCACGGCCGCCATTCCTACATCCTCCGGCATTTCGAGGAGCGTCATGGTCTTGCCGTAGCCGTAGCTGTTGGCTCGGATGCGCTCGATGGCGGTCGAAGACCAGGCCGGCGCGCCGATCCATATCTCGCCCTTGCCGTCGCCGTCCGTGTCGAAGATCGCCGTCTTTTGCGGATCGTTGAGGTCCGAAATGTCCTTGATGCCGTTCTCCTGGGCGGCCCGCGTCTCGCAGATGCCCTGCCACGCAGCTACGCCGATCGGGCTGAGCGCAACCGTGCCGGCATCTTTCACATATTTCTCCACGAGATTGTCCAGGTTCGGCAGCCAGACCTCCGGATGGATATCGACCGCACCGGACTCGAGCCCCGCGAAGGCTATCAGCGTGCCCATCTCCACTGCGTCGGCCTCGATGCTGAACTCCTTCTTCAGAGCCACCTTGATGATGTTCGCGCCCGCCTGACCCGAGAACCAGTTCGGCATGGCAATGACGAGATCGGCTGCACCCGCGGTGGGAGCTGCAAGGAAGACCGCGGCAGCCGCTGTCATGGTCATTTTCGCCAAGTCTCTCATCCCCTATTCCTTTTCATGCGGTTGTCTCGGGAACCGTTTGCCCCGTGCCTCTTTGTTGCTGTGGTGCAGCGAAGGGCTGTGCTTCATTCCGGATACTGTTCCATCCCGCTCGGCGGCGTCCGGTTGAAGACAATGAAGGCGATCACATTGCCGGGCTCTGACGTCGCATCGCTCCGAAGACCGCCGATCTCGCCATCGACCTGGCTGGTATATTCCGCAACGATCTCGCCGAACATGTCGCGCTGGATTGCGATTTTCTGGCCGGGGCTGACCGCGTCCGTAAGCTTCACGAGATGTTCGACAATGCCGCCTGCGGTCGCAATAACCGGGAAGAGGCTGTTGCCCACGAAAATCCCCGTATCGCGTCCGGTGCGTCCGATCGGCCCCTCGATGATGCCGTGCAGCTTGAGCACGTTCATCGTGCCCTCCACGAAGAGAGGGATCATTGTCAGATCAAGGCGCCGGCCATTGCCGATCTCGGGCGTGAAGGCCGGAATACCCACCTGAAAGAGGGCGTCCGACAGAAGACCGGGATAACCGGCGTTGTCGAAGATCTGGTCGATCGGGAAAAGTTCCGCCATGGCCCTGATCTCTGGCACGTCCATCTTCGCCAGGTGAAACGCCGGGGCATCGATGCCGGTATGGCCGGTATGAAAATCAAGGACATAGTCCGAGTTCGGACGGATCAGCCGATTGAACAGAAGACCGGCATGGCGCACTGGGGCGCCCGGCCCGCTCTCGTCGCCCGGCCAGACACGGTTGAGGTCGATCAGGCCTGCACCGCGGCTGGAGTTCGGCCAGCTCCGGCCCATGCTTTCGATCGCAGGCCGGGACACATCGAAGATCGCCATCACGGTGCCGCTCATCGCGGCCGGGTCGAGCTCGTTGACGATGGTCTGGACGGCGTGGATGGAACTCATCTCGTCGCCGTGGACACCGCTCACCAGTGTGACGCGCTTGCCCGGGTTCGCCCCTTTCAGGACGGCCACCGACACCAGCCATGGCTGGCCCGTGGGCCCTTCGACACCGCGGAAGTAGAGGCGATGAAGCTTCCCCGGCTCAAGGTCGGCAACATCAAGCGTGCTGACGACCTGCTTTCCGTCGGCGACATCGCCTGTGTAGACGGTCCCTCCCGACATATTGGATGCCGCAGTTTGCGCCGCGGCGTGATCCGAAGCGAGAACAACCGATGCGGCGGCACCGCCGATGGTCGCGAGCATGAAATCCCGACGATCGAGGCCTGGCATATTTTCCATGACACACTCCCTTATCAAGAAAATTTCGAACCGCGTGCCGGCTGCCGGGTCGCCAGTCTCGGCCAGGCCATCTCAAAAGCTCCATATCAACGGTACGATGAATACCGAGACGACGAAGAACCAGATTAGCAATGGCAGTCCCAGCTTCCAGTAGTCGCTGAACGCATAGCCGCCCGGCCCCATGACCATAAGATTCGTCGGGGTTGCGATCGGCGTCAGGAATGCAGCCGCCGCTGCCACCGCCGTGCTCATGAGGACCGGGCGAGGCGATATGCCCATGCTTGTGGCGGCGGCCACACCGATCGGGATGATGATCAGCGCGGTCGCGGTGTTGCTGATGAGCTGTCCCATGATGGCGGTCAGGACGAAAAGCCCGGCGAGCAGGGCAAACGGTCCGGCATCGCCGACGAACCCAACAAGATGCTCGGCCATGAGCTGAGCGGCTCCGGTTTCCACCATCGCGGTCGAAAGGGGCATCATGGCTCCGACGAGGATCACCGTCGTCCAGCCAATCGCGCGATAGGACTGCTCCACGGTCATGATCCCCGACAGGATGATCGCGCCGGCCGCCAGCAATCCCGCGACGGCGGGCGGGACGATTCCCGTCGCGAGCATCAGCACCATGGCGAGCAGGATCGTAACCGCCTGCTTGGCGCCGGGGCCCATCGGCACGGCCTGGCGGCGAACCAGTTCGGGAGAACTGACGACCAGCACGTCAGGGTCGTCAAGGCGGACATCGAGCGCCTTCCAGGTCCCCTGCAAAAGCATCGTGTCGCCGGCCTGCAAGGCGATCCCTCGGGCATCGCCTTTGACTGTCGACGATGCGACGTCCGTGCCCGCACGCTGCACCGCCAGAATGATCAAGTCACCGCTCTCGGTGACCATACCGGGAAAAACGGTCTGGCCGATGAGGCCAGAGCGCGGAGGAATAACCACCTCGGCAAGGCCCGACTGGCGATTGAACAGCGTCTCCTCACCCTGGCCAGCGTCCGGCTCGCCCTCCCTGAAGGAAAGGTGCATTTCGGCCGCAAAACTCGCCACGGTCTCAGGCTCGCCCCGGATCACCAGGTGATCCCCCTCGGCCACGAGCGGCCTGCGAAGCGGTTCGGCCGATTCACCTTGCTGAACGGCAACCAGCTGGAGGCCTTCATATGCGGCAAGATCGATCGCCGATGGCGCAGCATCGACATATGCCGAACTGGCCCGCACACGCATCCGGTAGACCCCGGTGGCGAGGCCGTATTGCTCTACCAGCGTTTTTGCGTGGCGGCTGAAGTCCGCGGGCATGGTCGCGCCGTTGCGTTCGGGCAGCAGTCGCTGGCCGAACAGCAGGATGATCGCCATGGTGCCGATGAGAAGCGGGACACCCACAAGGGCGAACTCGAAAAATCCGAAATCACCGACGCCTGCGTCCGCGCTTGCCTCGGAAACAAGGACATTAACCGGCGTCCCTGTCAGGGCCAGCATGGAACCTGCATGGGCCGAGAAGACAAGCGGCATCAGGAGCTGCGAGGAGTTTCGTTTAAGCCGGACCGCGATGACGACAACAACCGGCAGCAAGGCGGCGACGGCGCCATTGACGCTGATCAGAGCCGTCAGGAGCGCGACGAGGCCCATCATGAGGAGCAGAAGACGGGTCCGGCTTTCTTCGCCCGCGCCGCGGATCAGAAGCTGACCGGTCCAGGCGGTCACGCCGGTTATCTCGAGCCCGGAGCTGACGACGAAGAGCGATGCGATGAAGATGACCGCGGGGTCTCCGAAGCCTGCCAAAGCCTGGTTGAGCGTCAGGATGCCGGTGGCCCACAGCGCCAGCCCCGTCGCCATGGCCACCACGACGACCGGCAGCTTGTTCGAGACAAACAGCACGATAGCAAGAGCGATGATCGCTGCGATGTAGGCTATGGGGCTCAATCGTCAGTTCCTTGCTCGATCTTGCTCTGTCGTTTGCGCTTTTTCGGCTCTACAGCCCCTGTCGCCGCCAGGCATTGCTAGGGCATGTGGTCAGGGGACTATAAGGCCGGCCCCAAGCACCGGGCATCCGCTGCCATGCGAGACGGCGACTGTCCCACTATCCCTCCATGGTCGCCATGATCAGGCCCAGGCGGCAGCCTTTCTCGTACTCGGTCAGGTTCACATATTCGTTGATCGTGTGGATCCGAGCCTGGCCTGCACCGATGGTAATGGTGGGAATTCCATGTTTGTCGAGCCAGTTGGCATCGAGCCCGCCGTTGGAGAACAGATAGGTCGGCTCAATGCCGAGCATTTTCAGCGCTTCGGTGGCCCGCTTCACCACCGGCGTGTCCTTGCCCAGTTCGAAAGGAGGATAGGCCGGCTGTCGGCGGAAGGTCACGTCGGCGGTTTCTCCCTCGTGATCCTTCACCTCGGACCTGGCCCGGGCGAACGCTTCCTCGTAGCCATTGACGATCTTCGTGGCGAAGGTCAGTTCGGGGCTGCGCGCCTCGCCCTTGATGTAGGTATAGTCGGTGACGACATTGGTCGCATCGCCGGACGGCTTGCCATCCTTGCCGCCGAAGATGCCGACATTGCTTGTTCCGTGACCATCCGGCTTGACGACCTTGCCGAACCAGCCGGCATTGCGGGCCTCGGCCAGCGCGATGGCTCCCACCAGCGTCGATGAGATGCCCTCGTCCGGAGCGACGCCGGCGTGGGACGCCTTGCCCTTGATCTCCACCTCCCAGTTCTCCTGCCCCACCGCTCCGATGATCAGTTCGGAAGCGAGCTGACCGTCGACGTTGATGCACATGACCGGGACTTTGAGATCTGCGGGATTGAGTTCGCGTGCACCGTGCAGGCCGCTTTCCTCACGCACGGTAAAAAGCAATGTAATCGGCGGATGCGGAATCTGGTTCTTGAGCAGCGTTTCGGCAACCACGATAAGTAGAGCCACGCCCGTGCGTGCGTCGCCGCCCAGCGCCGTCGTCCCGTCCGAGACGATCCGGTCACCCTCGCGCCGGGGCTTGGCCCCGGCGCAGAGTGGCACCGTGTCGAGATGGGTCGAGAACAGCAGGCGCGGTCCCGGCCGCGTACCGGGCAGGTCGACAATCAGATTGCCGGTTTCGGTCGGCAGCGGGATACGCTCGTTGACGTCGTCGAAGCGGATGGCCGAGGCCGGCACGCCAGCCTTCTTCAGAGCCTCGCTGACGGCTGCCGCGATATTGGCTTCCTGGCCTGTAATGCCCTCCACCGAGAGCACATTCATCAAATGATCGATCGCAACCTCGACGTCGAGGGGAACGGAAGTATTGGTCATGGTATCCATCCGATCATTCTTGAGCCGTTTGATGTAAGGGTGGGCGATCAGCCGTCATATGCCCCAGGGCAGGCCCAGGATTTGCCAGATCGCGAAAAGTGCGGTCCACAGCACAAACAACCACACGACATAGGGCAGCATCAGCGATACGATCGTGCCGACGCCCGCTCCCTTGTCGTATTTCTGCGCGAAGCCGACCACCAGGGCGAAATAGGCATTGAGCGGGGTGATCGCATTCATCGGCGAATCGCCGACGCGATAAGCCGCCAGAACCGCTTCCGGCTCGACACCGAGTTGCATGAGCAGCGGCACGAAGACGGGGGCGAAAATCGCCCATTTCGCGATCGCCCCGGTCAGCAGCAGATCGATGATCGCGACGACGACGATGAAGCCGAGCAGCAGGGGAAGCGCGCCGATGTTGGCGGCCTGCAGGACGCCGGACAGGCTGAGCGCCATGACCGTGCCGATGTTGGTATAGGTGAAGTAGGCGACGAACTGGCTCAAAATGAAGAACAGGAAGATGGTGCCGCCCATGCTCTTGATCGACTTCTCGATCGCGCCCACCACCTCCGTCAAGGTCCGCAGCGTGCCGGCGCCGATGCCATACGCCCAGCCGGTGACCAGGAACATGAGCACTATCAGACCAATGAGGCCGTTCATGAACGGCGAGTCGCCTATCAACTCGCCGGTCCCCGGATTGCGCAGCGGTCCCCAACTCGGAATCGTCAAGAGGCAGAAGACCACGATCAGTCCGAGCAGCCCGACACCGGCGAAGCGCAACCCTCGCGATTCCTGCTCTCCCAGCATCGTGCTCTGGTCGGTCGTGGTGCCCGCGGCAGCATCCTGCGGTCTGTAGGCCCCCAGGCGCGGTTCGATCATTCGATCCGAGATGAAGGCGATGATGACGGTCAGAAACGCGACGGATGCGATCGAGAACCAGATATTCGACGCCAGCCCGATCGACGTGCTGGGATCAACGAGGTGGGCGGCGTCATTGGTGAACTCGACAAGCACCGTGTCGAGCGGCTTGATCAGCATGTTGACCGTGAAGGCGCCGGCCACCGCCGCGAAACCCAGCGCAAGGCCGGCAAGCGGGTGGCGCCCGACTGCAAGATAGGCGATGCCGGCAAGCGGGATCAGCACGAGATAGCCCGCATCCGCCGCAACGCTGGCCAGGATGCCGACGAATGCCAGAATATAGGTGAGCGCCCAGCGCGGCGACACGATGACGAGCTTGTGGATCAGTGCTGTGACCAGGCCCGACTCCTCGGCAACGCCAGCGCCGATCATGGCGGCGATCATCAGGCCCACCGCGGTGAAGGCCATGAAGTTGGGGACCAGCGACACATACATGAAGCGAATGCCGTCTGCGTTCAGCAGACTGCGTATCTCCGTGGTCGCCGTTTCGATCTCATGCGTGTCGGCGTTGATACGCTCGAAGGTGACCGCTGCTCCAAAAAGGCTCAGCAGCGCGGACAGGGCAATGACGATTGCGATGAGGATAAGAAAGATGACGACCGGATGAGGAACCATGTTCCCTACTTTCTCGACACCGTCGAGAAACCGTTGCATCGTCGTTTTTGGAGCCGTACTGGCCTTTGACATCCCTCAATCTTCCCCTCTGCCGGAATGCGTGGCCGCGATACCCAATACCGCCAGTCCACCCGACAATGACACTGGGAGATTAGGCCAGCATGTCGAGAAGTCATGAGCCCAGAATCCAGAACCTAGGCCTGCCGTCCCGAAGTTGGAGCTCGAACGCGCTTCCTGGAGTGTCTCCCCTGATCGAAAAAGGGAAGCCCTGCGGCACCGTCGTGGACGGACTTGAAGCGCTTCGACCTGCCCGCGGATCAAAGTCCGGGGCAAGGGATGTCCGGCGGATGGGCCACTCCGGAGATAGCACCGGCCGTGCCTGAACACGCGTAAAAAATGGGATGAGTGGTGCAGAGTTGGGATTCTAAGCTCATCCGTGTCGCCCGGACAGTTGTTAGCGTCGAGAGATTGCCACGTTGGGGGGCAGCCGTTTCTCGCGCGCCTTGACCCTCCTGTCTTCTTCGGGGCCGAGGGAAGAAAGCGGAAGCGATGGACTCGAGCGGCTTGCGACAAACACCGGATCCGAAGGAGTACAGTTCGCGCGCTCGTTCCGCATCGGTTGCAACGTGCACCAGGCACAGTAGAGCCGCCTCGCAGATGTCTTCGGCCAATCCAAAGGGCAAACCGTGACGCAGATCGAGAGCACAGGCCTCATCATAGCTGCAACAATAGCCCTGTTCGCCTGGAACAGGCTCCCCGTGGTGGCCGTTGCCATCGCCGCGGCGCTCTCGCTCTGGGCAATGGGTCTAGTCACGCTGGAGCAGGCGCTCGGGGGCTTCGGCGATGGGGCAGTGCTGTTCATCGCCAGCCTGTTCATCGTCAGCGCGGCGCTGGACAAGACCGGAGTGACGGCCTGGGCCGGACAGTTCCTCATCGCAAAGGCCGGCAAGAACAACCAGTCGCGGCTGCTGGCCATCGTCATGGCCGCAGTGGGCTGCCTCGCGGCTTTGATCAGCGGCGGTGGGGCCGTCGCGGCCTTGATGCCGGTGGTTGTGATGGCATCGATCCAGTTGCGTCAGTCACCTGCGCAGCTACTCATGCCGCTCGCCTTCGCAGCCCATGCTGGAGCCAATATGCTGCTGACCGGCGCACCCAAGAACATCCTCGTCTCGGAAGCGCTGGAGGACGCGGGGCTCGAAGGCTTTGCCTTCGCGGAGTTCGCCTATGTCGGCGTGCCGTTGCTCGCCGGAACGATGCTGATAATCCTGCTCGTCGGCAAGAGGTTGTTGCCGCAAAAGACCAGCGTGAGGTTATCGGCCGACTTCAGCCGGCATGCGGAGACGCTCGTTGAACACTATGGCCTGCGCGACGGTGTATTCCGCATGCGCGTGCGCGAGAGTTCACCCTTCGTCGGCGCGGCCCCCACCAATCTCGAGGTTGGCGATCCCGCGCGGCTGCAGATCATGGCCGTGCAAGCCGGGGGCTCGGGATTGCCCCTGAGGGAGCCGGCGCTCGTCTCACAGGGCGACTACCTGCTGGTTCGCGGCGAGGCCCAGGCGGCAGCGGAGCTAGCAGCAGAAAAGCACCTGGCCCTGCGTGAGGAGGCGGCAGGAACGGCGATGTTCAACCACCGCTCGGGCCTGGCCGAGGTCATCATTCCGCCGCGCTCCGCCCTGATCGGCCGGGCGATGCATCCAGGGATGGCAACCGATAGCGGCGACCTGATCGTCCTGGCCGTGCAGCGGGCCGGCGTCGATCTCAACCTCAGGGACCCGCGACTGAAGGCCGGAGACACCATCTTGCTGGAAGGGAGCTGGGAGGCTCTCGACGTCAGGCTCAGGGACCCGGATGTGCTGGTCGTCAACTCGCCCGATCTCGTCAGGCGGCAGGCCGTGCCGATGGGCGCGGGGGCCGGCATGGCGGTAGCCGTCCTGGCCGGACTTGTCGTGCTGCTGGCGACGGGCATCGTACCGCCGGTCGTTGCCGGCCTGGTCTCGGCGGGCATCCTGATCGTTGCCGGCACCGTCACGGTCGAGGAATCCTACCGCGCCATCCACTGGACAACCGTGATCCTCGTTGGCGCAATGATGCCGATGTCGGTCGCAATGGTGCAATCGGGCGCAGCGCAATTCGTGGCCGATCATCTGGTGGCGATGACGGGCGCCGCGGGACCGATCGCTTTCCTGGCAGGACTGTTTGTACTTACCGCGAGCCTTGGACAGATCATGAGCAACACGGCGACCACCATGTTGGTCATCCCGGTCGCGATGGCCGCGGCCACCAGCATGGGCATCTCGCCGCGTCCTATACTCATGAGCCTGTGTATCGCGGGCTCCGCCTCTTTCCTGACACCGATTGCGACCACGACCAACCTGATGGTGATGGGACCGGGTGGATATGCTTTCGGCGACTACTGGAAACTCGGCCTGCCACTGATGATCTGGTTCTTCTTCATGGCCGTGTTCTACGTGCCGCTGGTCTGGCGGTTCTGAAAGAAAGGAAGACCTGCAAGGTGCGTATATCAAGACTGAAAACCAAACGGATAGAGCTGAGTTTTCCATTAGTGAGACACTGGCCGCGTCGCGGCAGGAATATGCGTGCATCCCTGGCCTTATTGGCTGATTGCGCTGCATGGTGCTAGACATACCTCCAATGCCATTATTGCCGATGGGGAACTGGAAAATATCATGACGGAGCGAGCGCTTGTCGTGGCAATCTCCATCTTGGCGATTATTGCCGTAGTGTCGGCGCTCCAGATAGCGGCAGCGGTTTTCGCGCCGGTTTCTGGTGCGCTGTTCATTCTGGCGCTCGTCTGGCCTCTCCAGCGCAATTTGCAACGCTTTTTACCAAAACTTCTCGCCCTGGCACTGGTGGTCTGCTTCATCGTTCTCGTGTTTTTCGTAGTCGCATCGATCACGACCTGGGGCTTCGGGCGGATCGGCCGCTCAATCGTATCCGACAGCGCACGCTTCCAGGTGCTCTACAATCAGCTTGCAGAGTGGCTGGAGGGTCACGGCATCGTGGTTGCCGGCATGTGGGCCGAGCATTTCAACATTGGGTGGCTCGTGCGGATTTTGCAGGGCGTAACCGCACGGCTGAACATCATGATCTCGTTCTGGATCGTTGTCGTCGTCTATGTGCTCCTGGGCCTTCTCGACACCGAAACCTTCGCCCGCAACGCTCGTGCCGCGCTCAGCCCCAGGGCTGCGGGCATATTGATCGATGGCAGTAGGCAGACGGCGGCCAAACTTCGGCACTACATGTTGGTCAGGACGCTGATGAGCCTTGCGACAGGTTCGATGGTGTGGGCGCTTTCAGCCGCGTTCGGCCTTCGCTTTGCGGCCGAATGGGGCATTCTCGCCTTCACGCTGAACTACATACCGTTCATGGGTCCCTTCATTGCAACGCTTCTACCCTCGTTTTATGCTTTGGCGCAATTCGGATCGCCGCAAGCCGCCATGCTGATCTTTGCGGGCCTCAACATCATCCAGTTCGTCATCGGCAGCTATATAGAACCGCGCGTGGCAGGTCGTGCGTTGGCGATTACGCCCTTTGTCGTGTTGTTCTCGGTGTTCTTCTGGTCGTTCTTGTGGGGCCTGTTCGGTGCCTTCATAGGCGTTCCGATCACGATTGCGATTCTCACCTATTGTGCGCAATCATCATCGACGCTCTGGATCGCCCAGTTGCTGGGTTCGCCTGACGTGATCCGCCATGACCGGGCCTAGGGCGGCGTCACAACAGGCCCAGACAAATTTTCGCGGTCGCCCCTGTGTTATCGACGCGGGGAACCCGCGCGGCGCAGGAAGGCGACGAGACTGATCGAAATTACGCCTCCCAGCAGCCCGGCGACACCCGCGCCGACCAATACCGTAGGCGTAAGACCGCCAGTGCCGCGCGAAGCGGCGTCGATAACGTTCTCGACGTGGCCGACAAAGCGCCCCACCCCTGGAATCTGGGCGGGAAGCAGCGTCAGAACCACACCGCCAAGCATGCCGATGACAGCGATGGATCTCCACCCGAGATCGATCTCGCGCCAGAGCCGTGCCACGGCCATCGCCCCTGCGGTGCCGCAAATAATCTCGACCACGAGCAGGGTCGCGATTTCAGGACCGGACACGATGGGACCCGCTACGTACTTTGGGAGCGATCTGCCGGGCCGTCATGCACTATGCAGAGGCGGCCGACGCTTGCAGAAGTGCATCGCGCAGCACCTGCTCCTTGGTTTCATCCAGCGACGTCTTGAGTACCACACCGCCGAAACCCTGGATTTCCTTGAGCACCTTGTCGGCCGTCATTTCCTGGACAAGCACGAAAAGGGCGCCGTTGCCCGGTTCGATACTGGTCGACAAGTCCCGCATGAATGCATCGTTGATGCCGACATCCGTCAATGCGCCACCGAGCGCTCCGGATGTGGCGCCCAGCGCAAGTCCGACGAGCGGATTCAGGAAGAGAATGCCTATGAGCATTCCCCAGAAGCTACCGGATACCGCGCCCGTTGCAGTCGCATTGAAGAGCTGGTTCAGCTTGACTTTGCCCTCTTCGGTCTTGGTCGCTATTACAGCGTCGCCGAGTTTGATGATGTATTCCTTCTGCAGCTCAAGAAGGCGCTGGCGCACCTCTTCAGCCTTCGTTTCGTTCGGATAGACGATAACGATCAGGTCGGACATAGGAACTCCCAGGCTGAGGGGTACGAAACGATTGCATTCTACCCAACCGCGAAGCGGAAAGAATGAGCCGGGAATCCGGATACTGTGCCGTTCATCCCATTTTGGCAGACCAACTTGGTCGCTGGCTGCGCAAGCGCCCTGCCCTGCCATTCGCTCGAAAATTCGCGAAAGCTATCTCAACCAATCCCGAACGAATGACAGTTTCCCAAATAGAAGAACGCTGACAATGGTACGAGCGACCACTCATCTACGGATACGGCGCACATCCACTACTCGAGCGGTGCGCGAACTAACCGCAACCTCAAAACGGCTGTTGCCACGGCGCGTGTGATAGATGAAAAACCGTCCTCTGCAATCTACGCGCCGAACATCCCGAAACCCGCGATTGCGCAACAACCTTTGACCCTGGCTACACGTGATCGCCCTCCCGTTGTTGAGGTTGGTACCGACTGTTATGTTTACGGTCACGGCGTGAGCAGGCGCCGGTGCGGCCAGAGGCATCACAAGACCGATAGCGAGACCGATAGCGAGCGCATATATACGCATGTCATCCTCCGAGCACAGGAGCGGATTGGCAACATCAATTCACAGGCAACCGGATTGTCAAGGAATGGGCAATGCCTCCAGGAATCTTTGGGATGGCCAGCCAATGTTCTGGATTCTGAGTCTATCATACGTGTCGTAGTGGCATTGTCGTCAGTCATGGCTCTAACCGGCCACATCCCCGCCCGTTCCGAGATGCAGTCCAACGATTGCTATGACAATGATTGTCACATAGGCGATGCGTTGCGCGCCAAGCGGCTCGCCGAAGACCATGGTCCCGACCAAGACGGATCCAACGGCTCCAATGCCTGTCCAGACGGCATATGCGATACCCAGCGGCAGTACGGAGAGCGCCTTGCTGAGCGACAGGACGAAGGCGGCAAGCAGCAGGAGCGAGAGAAGGCCCCAGCCCCAATTCGTCATGCCGTTGGACTTTTTGGTGGCGAGTGCCCAGAAAACGTCGAGTATGCTGGAAATGACGAGCAATATCCAACCGGTCGAGTAGGTCATGCCACTGCCCTCGCAAAGCGTTCGGCAAGGGTATCCAGCGCTTGGCCGGCGCGCTCGGCGGCCGCTTCTATGCTTTTCGGCCTGCCGATGGTCGGCCCCACGGCGACGATCTCGGCGTCGATCAGACCGATGAACTTGAGCGCTTGCCGGATATACGGCGACGCCAGATCCGGACGGCCCCACGATGGACCTTCGGAGAAATCTCCTGAACTGGCCAGGATCGCGACGACGGGTCGGGGACGCAGGAGAGGCGTATAGCCGGTCTTCGGATCAGAGGTGAAGCTCAGTCCCGGTTGGGTGATGAGGTCAATATAGTGCTTGAGCCGATAGGGAATGGAGAGGTTCCACATCGGGCTGGAAATCAGCACGATGTCGGAAGCATCCAGATCGCGAACGAGCGCCTCGATCTGCGCCCATGCCTGTGCCTCCTCGCGGGAGAAGCCCTGCCCGGAAAGCCGGGCGTATTTGGCGGCAAGCAATGCGCCGTCGAATGACGGCAGATCAGCTTGCCACACGTCGAGTTCCGTCACCTGGACATCCGGGTCACGGTTCTGAAGCGCTGCGATGAAACGGTTGGCCGCCATGCTGGAATGGGAGCGTTCGCCGCGGGGTGAGGCCTTGATATGGAGCAGTGTCGTCATGTCAGCATCCTTTTTCGGTAAGCATATAGAATTGCGTCAGTGCGAATTCATATGCGATTATTGCGAACTGGATTCGCAAGGATGCGAAAATGCTTTCGGCCAACGACCTCTTGCTGATCGGCGTTCTCGCCCGCGACGGAACGGCGGCTTCGGCTGCGGCGGCGCTTAAGGTGCATGTCGCAACTCTTTACCGGCGCTTGACCGAATTGGAGAGGGAAACAGGAACGCCGTTGTTCCGGAAGATCGGAGGACGTTATAGCCCGACTCCTCTCGGCGCCGAGCTGGCACGTTCGGCGGCGGCTGTGGAGGCGAGCCTCGCCGACGCACAGCGGCGCTTGTCCGGCGGCGAGCAACGCCTGGAAGGGCGCATCACCGTCACCACCGCAGATTCGCTGGTCCCGCTGGTGGCCGAACTGCTCCATCCCTTTCGCAGGGAGCATGCCGGGATCCACTTCGATCTTGTCGTCTCGAATAGCTTCGCCGACATGGCACGCTACGAGGCGGAAGTTGCCATTCGTCCGACGCGCACGCCGCCAGAAACGCTGGTCGGCCAGAAGGCCGGAACCTTCGGCTACGGGATATTTGCCGCAGACAGGGACGCAAGCGCATTGCCTTGGATCGTTCTGGACGACAGTCTCGCCAGCGTTCCGGCGGGGCGCTGGCTCGCGAAGCATACGGTTGGGTCGGAGGTCGCGCTGCGCGTGAACAGCATGTGGGTAGCCGGCCAGGCCGCGGCTTCGGGTCTCGGCAAAGCACTATTGCCGGACTACCTGGCGAAACAATTCGGCCTGCTTCCATTGGGCGAGCCAATCGATGGCCTTGAATCCGAGGTCTGGCTACTTATCCACGCGGATCTACGGCGAACACCGCGCATCCGCTCGTTCATGGATTTTGCTGGGCCCCTGTTGAGGAGCCGATTGACAAGGGAAGCGCCCACGAGTTCAAAGCCATAGGCTACGGCCATGATGATCCGACCGGTATTCATTTCTTGCGCAACGCCAACAAGGCGCAGGGAAAACTCCACGCGACCCTGAAGCACGATAGTAGCGATGGCTCGAAATCCAGGCCTCGACTTCGGTCGCCGGATCATGTCCGATCAAGTGCAAACTTTGCCACCCGATCGGAGGACCTAGCTATTCTGATCGAAACAGTTCCGGGAGCTTGACCAGACAGAGTTCAGCGACCATTACCGTCACAGCACCGACGACAATCGAATGCCCAATCATCTCGCCGAGAATGGGCGGCAGTGACGGCGCCAAGCTTCCCGATAGCGCCGGAATACCCAGTCCTGCCATAAGACCTAATGGCGCTACAAGATTCTTGATCGGGGATCTGCGCTCTTTGCTGGCAAGTTGAAGCCCCGCCATGATGACAGTGGCAGCAGCCGGCAAAAAGAGCCCCCCAACAACAGGCGCAGGCGTGGCCACAAGGATCGCGGCGACCTTGGGGAAAAAAGCAAGCGCGATAAAGATGCAGCCTGCAACCCGGACCACATGCCGGCTACCAACTCCGGTCATTTTTACGACACCGAGATTTTGCGCATAGGCCGTTGTTCCGAAGCCACCGATCAAGGCTGCAACCATTGAACCGCCCGCCTCGCCGGCGATGCCCATATTGACGCGTCGATCGGTTAATTCGGTGTTGGTAAGTTTGGCCGTCGCCTCATACATTCCCATCGCTTCCACCACGGCAACCAGAAAAACGATGAACATCGTGACTGTTATAGCCAAGTCAAACTGGAGTGCGCCGTAAGGCAGCAGTGTCGGGACGGCCAGCCAAGGTGCCGTTCCAACGCTCGAAAAATCCAGCATCCCAAAGCATAGCGCAATGAAATTCCCGACCAAAAGCGCAATCAGAAAGCCGAACATCCGAAACCTGCCACCTATGGCAGCGCTAACGAGAACCGTAAGCGTCGTGGCACAAGCAATAAACAGGCTCGTACCGGTTCCAAAGTTAGCTGTCCCGACCCCTCCAAAGAATTCCATGAATGTAAAACCGGCCAAGGCCACTCCGACAAGGGTGATAATGGTCCCGGAGACGGCCGGCGAAAGCAGGCGGCGCAGCCTCGCAAACTGACCTGAAACTGCCGCAAGGAAAACCAGCCCTGCGGCAATGAGCAGCCCAAGGCTTGCAGAAGATATCGTTCCGGCTTTGTAGTAGCCGATAGCCAGCGGCGAAAACGCCGACGATGGCCCTTGCACAATCGGCAAGCGCACCAGTTTGGTGCTTTGCACGACGGTGACAACGCCAGCAGCAAGGAAAGTTGCCGTCACAAGGTTTGTTGCCAGCGCGGCAGAAAACCCCGCGACGGATGCGATGAAGATTGGGTCCAGCCAGGCATTCGAAACCAACGCCTGTTGTGCCCCCAGCGCGAACTGGCGCTTCGCGGGAATTATTTCTTCGATGTCGCCAACCGTCACGTCTTCAGCTTCATCGTCGTCTAGGACAATAGCACTCATTCCGATTCTCCTCCCTGAGTACGGCATTATGGGCTGTTGTACGGATCAGACCTCGAAGCACTGGATTCGGCGGGCATGCTTTGCATGTTCTCGCAAGACCGATGACAATTGGGACATTACCGGTTGTGTGTTTTCGACAAGCGGCTTGCCATTCACGATGGTTGTGCCGGCCACTGCCGGTCCGCATCTCAACCAAGATTCCACCGGATCGCTATGCGCGCCTGCCAACGCTACGTCGGACATCTGCCAGATAACGAGGTCCGCGCACGCACCTGGACGCAGATGGCCAATCTCATCTTCCCAGCCGAGACATGCCGCACCGCCCCGCGTTGCCACGTCCAACACATCGCGTGCCGACATGGAGTTCGGACCATTGCGATAACGGCCCAAGAGCAATGCCGTTCTCGCTTCAAGCCACATCGATGCATGGTCAGTCGAAGCAGATCCGTCGCAGCCGAGCCCCACCCTCATGCCTCTGCGGCGCAATCCCATGACATCTGCCGACCCCCCACCGATCAGCATATTGGAACATGGGCATTGGGTCGTGCAGACGCCGGCATGGGCGAGCCTGCCGATTTCCTCGTCATTGGGATAAATGAAATGCGCAACCCAGGATCTGGGCGTCGCCCAGCCAACCCGCTCGAAATATTCGACAGGAGTGCACTTATATACCTCAGCGCAGTATTCGTCCTCCTGCGGATCCTCAGCAAGATGAGTGTGCAGCCGTAGATCGTATTTCTCGGCGAGTTGAGCGGACTCTACCATTATATTTTCCGTGACCGAGAAGAGCGAGCACGGCGCAAGCGCTACACGTCCCATCGAACCGGGTTTTGCATCGTGATATTTCTCGACCAGCCGCACGCTGTCGGCAAGAATTTCATCCTCAGTTTGGACCACACTTGCAGGCGGCAAGCCGCCATTCTCCACTGAACGGGTCATAGATCCGCGGGTGGCATAGAAACGAAAACCTATATCTCTTGCTGCTCGGAATTGCGCATCGATCAGGAATGGCTTGGGATGAACGTACATATGATCCATGGACGTCGTACATCCGCCCATGAGCAATTCAGTCATGGCAATGTATGTAGAAAGATAAACCGACTCTTCGTCGATATTTGCCCAAAGCGGATACAGCCCCGTCAGCCATTGGAACAGCGTGCCGTTCGTTACCGGGGCGTAGGACCGGGTCAGATTTTGATACATGTGATGATGGGCGTTTATTAAGCCCGGCGTCACAAGTCTGCCGTTCGCGGAAATAACCCGCGCGCTCACCGGCTCATCGCCAGACTTGCCAAGCGCTTGAATGCGACCGTCTTTAATGGCTATCCAGCCACTCTCGATTTCCCACTCACGGTCTACATAGATATACGCATCGCGTACAAGCAGATCGACGCTCATTCTGTCCCTCCCGGCCAGTCTCAAACTCGAAAAAGCTGTATCCAGCTTCTCCGCGCTGTGAGCCCTGTCCCAGGAGGTGCGAACTCCGGATCGTCATCGACTTAATGTTGAGCGGGCTTGCTCTACACCGCTGTGGCGACTTGCAACATCGGTTCGCTTAGGAAAGATTAAGCCGTGTTCACTGTCAAGCACGTTCTGGTATTTGTTATCCGCTTTTCGCTTGGTCCTTCGCCAGCCGACCGCTCTGCCAGGACAAGATCATCGGACATGAAACAAGGCAAAGCGTGTTTCACGCACCGCAGCAAGCACACAGCATTCCGACCGGCGCCCACGCCACCTCCAAGGAAGCGGCATTGGCCGAAGTCGCTGCTTCACAGGTTGGCAGCCGTCCTGGCGTTTGTGGTCATCGAGGGCAGCATCGATTCCGCGTAGTGACAACGAACCTCGCGTCCAGCTACCCGGCGCAGTTGGGGTGGTTCGGCGGCGCAGCGCTCTGTCGCGAATGGGCAGCGGGTGCGGAAGCGGCAGCCTGAAGGCGGCGCCAGCGGGCTCGGCACGTCGCCCGACAGCGGCTCGGCGCGGGCGCCGTTGCGATCGCGGCCGATCTCCGGCGACGCGCTGAACAGGGCACGGCTGTAGGGATGCAACAGCGCCGCGTCGAGCGTATGGGTGTCGCCCATTTCGACCACCTGGCCGAGATACATCACCGCGATGCGATTGGAGATGTGCCTGACCAGCGAAAGGTTGTGCGAAATGAAGATGTAGGCGACCCCGAGCGAGGCTTGCAGGTCGTTGAGCAGGTTGATGATCTGCGCCTGTACCGAAACGTCGAGAGCCGAGACCGGTTCGTCGCAAACGATCAGCCGGGGTTCAACCGCCAGGGCCCGCGCAATCGCCACGCGCTGGCGTTGGCCGCCTGACAATTCGTGCGGATAGCGGTCGATATGGTCGGGGGACAGACCCACCTTGATCAATAGGTCCCCGATGCGGTCCCGGCGTTCCGCGCGCGGGCAGATATTGTGGAGGCGCAGCCCGTCTCCGATCGACTGGCCGACGGTGCGGCGTGGGTTGAGGCTGGCATAGGGATCCTGGAACACGATCTGCACGGCGCGACGGAAGCGTTGCGCATCACGGCCGCGCAGCTCTCCGGTCGCCGCACCGTCGAGGCGTATATCGCCGGCAGTTGGCGCGACGAGGCTGGTCAGGCAGCGCGCCAATGTGGACTTGCCACATCCGGATTCGCCGACGATCGACAGGGTCTCGCCGGCATCCACCGACAGGTTCACGCCGCTCAGGGCGTAAACGGTGCGCCGCTGCCCGCTCCAACCGGAGCCGATATTGTATTCCTTGACCAGGCCGGTGGCTGAGAGGACGGGCATGTTCATGCTACTGCTGGCTCCGGATGGTAACAAGCAAATTGCCGTGCGTTTCCAACCAGCGGCGGTGCCGCCAGTGCACATTGTGGGGTGGCGCGCGAGCAGCGGGGCGCAAAGCTGCATCCCGGCGGCATCGACAGCGGCGACGGCACGGCTCCGCCGATTTCGGGCAGGCGACCGGAGCTGTCATTCTGCCAGCTCGCCGCCTTCAGCAGGCCCTGCGTGTAGGGATGGGCGGGAGCGGCAAACAAGTCGTCCACTGCCGCCTCCTCCACCTTGCGGCCGGCATACATGACCGCGACCCTGTCGGCGACCTCCCAGACCACGCCCAGATCATGAGTGATGAGCAGCACGGCCATCCCCATCTCGGCCTTCAGGCGATTGATCAGGGCCAGCACCTGTGCCTGGATGGTAACGTCGAGCGCTGTGGTCGGTTCGTCGGCGATCAACACCTTGGGCTCGCAGGCCAGCGCCATGGCGATCATGACGCGCTGCCGCATGCCGCCGGACAGATTGTGCGGATACTGGTCGTAGCGCTCGGACGGCGAAGGAATGCCGACCAGGTCGAGCAACTCCACGGCACGGCGGCGGGCAGCGGCAGGAGACAGCCTGAGATGCAGCTTCAGGGCTTCGGCGATTTGCCAGCCGATCGTGAACACCGGATTGAGCGCCATCATCGGGTCCTGGAAGATCATGCTGATGCCGTTGCCACGCACGGCGCGCATCTGGCGCTGTGACAGCTTCATCAGATCGTGTCCCTCGAACAGCACACGCCCGCTGACCCGACACGGGGACTTCATGGCCAGAAGGCTGAGGATCGACATGGCGGCTGTGCTCTTGCCGCAGCCCGATTCGCCCACAATGGCCAATGTTTCGCCGGCGCGCAGCGAGAAAGACAGGCCGGTGACCGCCTTCACCCCGCCACTTGTGGTCGGAAACTCGACATTCATGTCTTCTATCGACAGGACGTCCCTTGCCTCGCTCATCGTTGCTGAAGCCTCGGATTGAGTGCATCGTTCATGCCCTCGCCAACCAGGTTGATGCAGAGCACGGTGATCAGGATTGCGATGCCGGGGATAGCGGGCATCCACCAGGCGGTGCGCAGCACGGTGCGGCCGACGCCGATCATGTAACCCCAGGAGATCAGGTCGGGATCGGTAAGGCCGAGGAACGACAGTCCGGACTCGGTGAGGATGGCCGTGGCCACCAGCAGGCTCGATACCACAATCACGGGCGGCAGCGCATTGGGCATGATCTGGCGTGTTGCGATCTCGAGATCGGACATGCCGAGCGCCCGGCAGGCCTGTACATATTCGCGGTCGCGTTGGGCCATGAACTCGGCACGGGCGAGCCGGGCGACCGGCGGCCACGACACCACGGCGATCGCAATGGTGACGCTGGCGATGGACGGGTTGAAGATCGCGATGATGACAACCGCCAAGACGAAGGAAGGAATGGTCAGGAAGAAATCTGTCAGGCGCATCAGCACGGTGTCGAACCAGCCGCCCTTGTAGCCGGCGATCGCTCCCACCGTGACGCCGATGACGGTGGCACCGAGACTGGCGATCAGCCCGATCAGCAGCGAGACGCGCGCCCCGCCGATGAGGCCGGCCAGGATGTCGCGGCCCGATACGTCGGTGCCGAGCGGGAACTCGGCCGAGGGCGGCATCGAAGGCCGGCCGATCATGTCGTAGGGATCGACCGGATAGAGCATGGGGCCGAACAGCGCGGCAAGCACGATACAGAGCAGGAAGAAGAGACCGACCACAGCCGCTACATTGCGCCGAAAGCGGCGCCACAGATCGAGGAAACCAGTCATTTCGCCATCCTCGGGTCCAGGACCCCATAAAGCATGTCGACGGCTAGGTTCACCACCACGACGAGGATCGATGAGATGAAGAGGATGCCGAGCAACAGGTTGAGGTCGCGCTGCTGGAGTGCGTCGAATAGCAGACGTCCGAGGCCCGGCCAGCCGAACACGGTTTCGACAAGGATCGAACCGCCAAGCATATGGCCGATCTGCACGCCTACCATGGTGAGCACCGGCAACAGTGCATTGGCGGCAGCATGGATGAAGCCGACGCGTGTCTCCGACACCCCCTTGGCGCGGGCGGTGGTAATGAAGTCGAAGGTGAACACCTCCAGCATCGAAGCCCGCATGAGCCGGGTGTAGAGCGCTACGTAGAACAGACCGAGCGTCACAGAAGGCAATACTAGGTGGCTGGCGATGTCGAGCACGTGCAGGTGCCAGGGCAGGTCGGCGTCGATCGTCATCATGCCACCGGACGGGAAAATGCCGAGCATGACGGAGAACAGCACGACCAGCATCAGGCCCAGCCAGAACTGCGGCGTCGCATAGGCCAGAAGGGCGATCACCGAGATGACGCCGTCCAGCCATTTGCGATGGCGCATGGCGGCGATCATGCCGAACACCATGCCGAGCAGCGTTGCGACCACGATGGCCGTCAGCATCAGCAGGACCGTCGCCGGAATCCGTTCCAGGATCAGGTCGAGGACTGGTCGTTGCTGTACGTGGGAGAAGCCAAGGTCGAAGGTGAGCAGTTTTCCCAGATATATGAAGAATTGCTCGTAGAGCGGCCGGTCCAGGCCGAAGGAGCGGCGCAACTCGTCGACATAGCCTTCGTCTCCGCCGCCGGATTGGGCGGCAACGATGTCGGCCGCGTCGCCCGGCGCCATATGAAGCAGCGCAAAATTGAGGACGGCAATGCCGAGCACGCTGGGCACGATCTGCCCCATACGCCTTGCCACTGAAAGAAATCTTTGCATTGCCGGGCTCCGTTCCTCCTCACCGCGGATCGTGCACGCCTATTCCTTCCATACCGCGTCCCACGGCGAATACATGGAGATGCCGTTGGTGATGAAACCCTTCACCCGCCTGTTCCAAACATGGGTGTAGGACATCTCCATCAGGAATATGACCGGCAGCTCATCATGCACGATCTGCTGCAACTCATCGAACTGCTTGCGTCGTTCGGCCGGATCGACTTCCACCGCGGCCTTGGCGAACAACTCATCGACGCGTGGATTGCTGTAGCCCATCGAGTTGGTGAAGGTCACCCCCTTGCGGATCGAAGCGGTGCCGAAGTTGCGCTCGCTGCCGATCGAAGGGTCGGAATAGTTGTGCACGAAAGAGCTGGTCAGGTCGAAGTCCCAGTCCGTGTAGATCGTCTTGAGCCAGCCACCGAGGTCGGCGCTGCGGGTTTCCACCTCGATGCCGATCTTTGACAGTTCCTGACGGATATATTCGCCCAGCCGCACCCAGTTTTCGCCATAGGGCAGGAAGTTTTGCCTCAGCTTGAAGCGCACGTCTCCAGCGCCACGCGGATAGCCAGCCTCATCGAGCAGCGCCTCGGCCTTGGCCGGGTCGTATTCATATTCGGGCAGCGACTTGTTGAAATAAGGATTGGCGCTGACCAGCAGGCTGCGCGCCGGGGTGCCCTGACCATACCAGATGACGTCAACGATGCGCTGGCGGTTCAACCCCAGGCTGATTGCCTGCCGCACCTTCAGATCCTGCAACGGTTTTTCACGCAGATTGATCTCGAGCCACATGTTCGGCCCCAGCGCCTCGCTGCCTTCGCGGGAGGCTTCCAGTTCCCGCGCTGAGGATAGTCGCTCGATCTCCGCTTCGGGCATGCCGCTCATCGGGATCAGGTCGAGTTCGCCGGTCTCCAGCGCGATGGCCCGGGCTGCTCCGTCGGGAATGACGCGGGCGACAATGCCGTCGAGGCACGGGAAGCCCTTGCGCCAATAGTCGGGGTTGCGTTCCAGTGCGATATGGCTGCCCTTCTGCCATTCCTTGAACTTGAACGGCCCGGTTCCGACCGGGTTCTGCATGGCGGATGCACCGCGCACGGCGGCGATGTCGGACATGTCCACACCCTCGAAGGAGTGCTCGGCGAACATCGGCGCCTCGCCGGGCTGGAACACCTTCATGAAATAGGGGACGGGTTCCTCCAGCGTGAAGACGACGGTCAACGGGTCAGGCGTGGCGATATCCGATACCTTGCCGAAATTTGCCGTGCCACGGGAATGGTAGGGCCGCACGATCTTCTCGATCGAGAACTTGACATCGGCCGAAGTGAAGGGCTTGCCGTCATGCCATTTGACGTCAGGCCGAAGCTTGAAGGTCACGGTCTTGTGGTCGGGTGAGACGGACCAGGTTTCCGCCAGCCCCGGCTTCGGCTCGAGCGCGCCACCCTCGTAGTTGAGCAGGCTTTCGAACATCTTGGTGGAGATGATCGATACCGGCACTGCCGAGGTCACGATGGTGGTGAGGGCACTGGGTTCCTGGCTGTAAGCGTAGGTCAGAGTTCCCCCGCTCTTGGGGCAGCTTTCTTGCGCCTGCGCGGCGGTGCCAATGACAAGGGCAACGGGCGCTGCAAGCAAGACGGACTTGATGGTTGTGGCACGCATGTGGTTTCCCCTTTTGCTTCTTGTTGTCATTGACGGCGTGGCCCGATTATTCGACCCCGCACCATTCGGCAATGAAGAGCGCCAACAGTTCGATGGCCTCCAGATATTCAGCGACCGGAATATACTCGTCGGGCTTGTGGGCCTGGGCGATCGAGCCGGGACCGAACACGATGCCCGTCATGCCGCCCTGATTGACGAAGTGGCGCAGGTCGCAGCAGAAATGGCCGGGATAGGCTCCGGTATCCGCACCCTGGCTTGCCAGCACCTTGCTCATCACCCGCGCCACTTCGAGATCCGCTGGCTGGTCGGTTGCATCGTCATGATGCAGGAATTCGAGCTTTGCCGGATGGCGTTTCAGCCGCCCGTCGGTGGCGTTGGCCTCTGTAATGGCGGCGCGGAAGCTCGCCATCACATCAGTGACGCTGCCAACCGATGGTGCGAAATAGGCGCCGCCCTTCAAAAGGGCCTCGGCCGCGCTAGAGGTTTCGTAGTGGCCGCCGCAAACGCGGCCTATGGTCAAGGCAAAGGGGGCCTTCTCACCCGGCGGCGTTGCCACATTGTAGCGACGCTCCAGTTCGAGCAGCGCCTCGATCACTGGCGGCAAGGCATCGATGGCGCCCAGTCCTTCGAGGTCGGTGCCATCCCAGCGCGCACCTGGCGAACGTGGCACGCCGGTGAGAGAAACCTGCCAGTAGAGCCCGCCCGGATGGGTATGGCGGATCGTATTGCCAGTCGGTTCGAGCACAATGGCGGCATCGGCGCGCAAACCGCGGCGTATCAGGTCGAGTGTGCCGTTGCCGGCATGTTCCTCGTTCACCACGCATTGCAGGCTGACATTACCGCGCAGCCTCACGTCCGCCTCGTGCAGATAGGTCAACGCCATCAAGGCGGCCATGAGCCCGCCCTTCATGTCGCAGGCACCGCGTCCGTACAGGCGTCCGTCGGCGATTTCGGCGCCGAATGGATCGAAGCTCCAGCCGGCGCTGGGCTCGATAGTGACGGTATCGACATGGCCGTTGAGGATCAGCGAACGTCCGCCGCCACTGCCGCGCCAAGTGCCCACCACGTTGGGGCGGCCATCATAATTGAGCACGACGGCAAGGCCGCTCTCCTTTAGGGCGGTGAAGCTCGGCATGTCAGTATAGGGGAGGATGAGATCGTGCTGCCAGTGAGTGGGATATTGGGCGATTTCGGGATAAGCGGCGAACATCGCCTCGACGTCCGGTTCGGCCTTGCTCACGTCGGCCCCGACAGCCTCCAGCATGGCGCACAGATGCGCCTGCGCAGCGCCTTCCTCGCCGGTCAGCGAGGGGATTCGGACAAGAGTGGCGAGGGCCTCGATACTGCGTTGGCGGTTGGCCCGCGCGACCTTGACGGCCTGTGCTGCGGCGTTCGGGAGGATGCTTGTCTGGTCCATCATGAAGGGTAGAATTCTGCTTCCGGCGCTATAAGGCAAATTAAAACTATTGCCGTATATTCGAATAGAATTTATACCTTGACCAAAGAATGGATGGTCATGATCTATACCCAGATAAGGGCTTTCGACGCAGTCGCCCGGGAGGGCAGCTTCTCGCGGGCCGCCGAGGTTCTGGGTTTGACGCAGCCGGCTCTGACCATTCAGGTTCGCTCACTTGAGGAAAGGCACGGGCTCAAACTTTTCGAGCGCGATGCGCGGGGTGTGCGCCTTACTCAGGCAGGCGAGCGTCTGTTCACGCTCTCGCGCCAGCTAGCCAGTCTCGAGGAACAGATCGACGAGACCCTTTCCGTTTCCAGCGAGGAGCAGCGCGGCCAGTTGCGCCTGGCGGTCGACGGGCCGCAAATCGTCATGGGTTTGTTCGCCAAGTTCCTCGCCCGCCATCCGCGTGTGCGCCTGTCAGTATCGACCGGCAACACCCAGGTGGTACGCCAGAAGCTGCTCGACCGGCATGTGGATGTCGGGGTATTGCCGCTGATCTTTGATCATCCGCGCGTGCATGCGGTGACGCTGTGGCACCATCGCGGCGTTCTCATTACTTCGCGCAGTCATCGCTTTGTCGGGCGCAAGACGGTGAAGCTGGAGGAACTGGAGAACGAACCGATGATCGGCCGCGAGGACGGTTCGACCACGCAGGCTCTCATCAACGCCGCGCTGGGGCGCATCGGCATCAAGCCGCGTATCGTGCTGGAACTGGGCAGCCGCGAGGCCCTGATCGAGGCCGTGGCGTCGGGGCTCGGCTGCGGGATCGTGTGGGAGTTGGAGGCGCTGGCCTCTACCCGTGTCCAGGCCATACCTATCGAGGACGACGAGCTGATGACGACGGATTACATCGCCTGCCTGAAGTCAGAGCGCGAGCGCTCGATCGTCAAGGCCATCTTTGCAGAGGCAGCCAGGATGCCCGCCGACCGGCGCGATATCACGGCGCTGGGCTGGATGTAGGCAAGCTCCCAGCCCGTCCGCCCGCCGTGGCACGGCAAATTCCCCCGATGCACGCCATCGCAAGGCGCCAAGACTTACCGGCTCCCACCCCCCTATACGGGCACGGAATGGCGGGCAGCGTCGAGGCCGAGCATCGGTGGCCTTCGTTGTCACGTCAGGCGCTGCGTTTGGTCAGATTGATGAGGATGTCCGCAAGCTGCCGCGTCGCCGGCCCCATGGATTCGTCCAGGCGATGCGCAATATAGGCTTCAGACACGACTTCACCGTTACGTCCGAGCGCGCTCACATTCATCCTGATGAGGCGTCCTTGTTCGAGGTCGCGCTCCACCAGCCAAAAGGGCAAGCGCCCCCAGCCAACGCCGCCCAGAATGAGGTTATGCTTGGCATCCTGGGTATTCACGCGACATGTTTGCGGCGAGATCACTCCAAAGTCACGACCCTCTGATATCGGAGAGGGGTCGGACAAAACGATCTGAAGATGATCGGCGAGATCCAGAGCCTCCAGTGACCGACCTCCTTTGCCCTGGGTGAGTGGATGCCCGGATGCGACCACGGCAACTTGAGTTATGGAAGTCAAAGCGTCGAATCTGATGCGCGGATCACGGAATTCCTCGCCAACCATAATGGAGAGCGCGCAACGCTTCTGCCTGAGAGCCTCAAGTGGCCCGCCGAGAGGCACGACCTGGACACGAACGGACACAGACGGAAAGCTCTCGCGCATCTGGGAGATCACCCGACCAACCTGCTGCACAGGAAAAAGCGTATCAACCGCGATCCCGAGTTCGGTTTCCACTCCTGCTGCAAATCCGCGCGCTTTGGCCCGCAGCGCATCAACACGAACAATGATGTCTCGCGCGTTGCCAAGGAGTACCTGGCCTTGTGGTGTCAATACAGGCCGGTGTCCGGATCGGTCGAACAATTCGACGCCGAGCTGTGCTTCCAGGTTGGCGATCGCAACACTCACCCCTGACTGAACACGCGACAATCTCTGCGCGGCGGCCCGAAAGCTGCCGGTGTCTGCGATCGCGATGAATGTTCGCATCTGGTCAAGGGTCAGCGCATCGAGCATGATCACCTCAGTTGATCGACTTGATAAAAATTATATCACTTAAATCGGTCGATCAAAGCGGGCAACCTCAGCTCCATGCTAAGAGCTGAAGTGAGGTGGCAAGGATGGCCAAGGTTCTGATACTCTACTATTCCTCTTACGGTCACATTGAGACGATGGCCGCCGCAGTCGCGGAAGGCGTTCGCCAGACAGGCGCTTCCGTTGATGTGAAGCGTGTTCCTGAACTTGTGCCCGATACGGTTGCCAGGAAGTCGGACTACAAGACCGATCAGCAGGCGCCCGTGGCCACGGTGGCCGAGCTTGCCGATTATGACGCCATTATCTTGGGCACACCGACGCGCTTTGGCAATATGGCCTCACAGATGAAGAACTTCCTCGACCAAACCGGCGGCCTTTGGTTCGAAGACAAGCTTGTTGGCAAGGTCGGCAGCGTCTTCACCTCGACCGGCAGCCAGCATGGTGGTCAGGAGACAACCATAAAGTCCACACAGACCGTTCTCTTCCATCTTGGGATGATCATTGTCGGCCTGCCCTACAGCTTCAAGAGACAGATGCGGATGGATCAGATTACAGGCTGCTCCCCCTATGGCGCGTCTACCCTAGCCGATGACGGCAACGGCGGTGACCGCCAACCAAGCGAAAACGAACTCGCGGGAGCCCGCTTCCAGGGGCGGCATGTCGCCGAGATCGCGTTGGCGTTGGCCACCGGTCGCCAGGCAAAGGCGGCGTGATGAAGGATCATGCCATGATGTCGGAACCATCGTCCACCCGATGGGCCGCCGTGTTTCTGATCGTTGGTGCGGGCATCGTGGCGGCATTGCAGGTTGGGAAGGCGGCCATTGCCGCCCCCTTGCTGCAAGCCGATCTCGGAATCGGATTGACGGCGATTGGCTGGTTGACGGGGATTTTTGCGGCTCTTGGGCTTGTCGGGGGCATTCCGACCGGAGCGCTTGTCGGCAGTTTCGGCAGCCGGCGCCTGTTGATCATCGGGCTGCTCGTTACGACAACCGGGGCTGCATTCGGGGCGGTGGTCACCGGCTTGTCAGGGCTCTTGCTTGCGCGCGTCATCGAAGGTGCTGGATTCCTGCTGATCAGTGTGGCGGCGCCATCGATCCTAAGCCATGTCGCGCAACCGTCCGACCGCGATCTGGCGTTTGCACTTTGGAGTTGCTTCATGCCGGTCGGCATGGCGGTTGCAATGCTGGTAGGCCCCATGTTCGGGGATTGGCGGATCATGTGGTGGGCGAGCAGCGCGCTTACCCTGGTCATCTGCCTGCTTGTGCCGTTCGTCATTCCCTCCTCCAACGAGCGTCAACCCTGGTCCTGGCGTCGTCTGCAAATCGATACGGTTGCAGTCTTCCATGCCGGGGGGGCCCTCGCACTTGCCGTTACATTCGCACTCTACAGCCTGATGTTTTTCGCGCTGTTCAGCTTCTTGCCCGTCCTGTTGATGGAGCGAATGGGTGTCTCTCACCAAACCGCAGGACTGCTGAGCGCCCTTGCTTCGGCGATAAATGTGATCGGCAATCTGGCGGCGGGCGTCCTGCTTTCCCGCGGAATCGGCCGGACTGTGCTGCTTATCGGGGCCTGCTTGATGATGGGAGCAGCCAGTTTCGGCATTTTCCTCTCCATATTGCCAGACACGGCTACCTTCATTCTCTGTATTTTGTTCTCGGCCGTTGGTGGACTGATCCCGGCGACCCTTCTGTCATCCGCCCCGATCGTGGCGCCTGCAGCGGGACTGGTCCCAGTGGTTATCGGTCTGATCGTTCAGGGCAACAATTTGGGCCAGATCCTCGGCCCCACGGCTGTCGGAACCGCAATAGACACTTACGGCTGGAGTGCGGCAGCCTACATTGTCACCGGAGCGGCCTTGCTCGCAGTGCCTGTGGTGGCGGCATTTGGAAAACGCATTCAGCCGAAGGTTCAGCATTCTCCCACCGTCAACCTCCATCCTGAAACGAAGGAGAACCGCTAATGAGCGTCGATTTCAACCACACGATCCTCTCGGCAAAGGATTCGCAAGCGTCTGCTCATTTCCTTGCCGAAATGCTGTCGCTGCCAGAGCCCAAGCAATGGGGCCCGTTCTGGATGGTCACGACCGACAATAGCGCAAACCTCGACTACATGGACGTCGATCACGAAATTGTCTCGCAGCACTATGCGTTTCTGGTCGATGACGCGAGTTTTGACGCGATCCTGGCACGTATCCAAACTGGGAGCCTGCCGCATTGGGCGGATCCCGGAAGGCGCACACTGGGGCTGAACCACCATGATGGAGGCCGGGGCCTGTATTTCGACGATCTCAACGGGCATCTCCTAGAAGTGATCACGCGCCCCTACGGCAGTGGCGGTTGGCAACCCTGAAGCCGCACAGAATCCAGCGAATGGGGCCCGGTGGAGGGCAGGGTGTTTCTGGCCCAGATAGATGGTCGATAGCGGTGCAAAGGTGTCGGGTGGGGCAGTCGCGGGCTTGATCCGCATCAAGGTTCCCGAAACCTGCTCGTACTGTCGATGCCGATCAGGCACCTGCCGGGCGCGGCTGGTTCGGCTTCGCGAGACTGCCATTGCCGGCCATGGCCGGCCTCGCGGAACATGATCGCCGGAGGGTATAAACTGTAACAAATGCCTATGTTGGAGGCTTACCGACCAGACATCCCCATGGGCGAGCACGATGTGATACTCTGTCAAAAACATGGAGGGAGTCGTGAGATGAACAAGGAAAGCGCGATCTCCGCATCGCCTCAGCGTAGTGTCATCGTCCATGGCTTCACCAACAGCGTCCTCGATCCGAACGCCCCGATGCTTGGGCCAGTGGAGAACGGTGGCACCATCATCGCGAACACAGCTCCAGGCTGCTGGGGACCAATGATCACCCCGCGCCTGCGCGGCGGCCACGAGGTCACGCAGCCTGTCTGTGTCGACGGGGCGGAACCGGGCGACGGGATCGCGATGCGCATCCGCGATATTACCGTGACGGCCATCGCCACCGCATCCGGGCACGACTCCTCACCGGAAGGCTTCTGCCTCGGCGATCCCTATGTCGCAGCCCGATGCCCGACCTGCGACGAGGTGTGGCCGGAGACGCACGTGGAAGGCATCGGCCAGGACGCCGTCAGGTGCGACAAATGCGGCAACGCGGTGAAGCCGTTCGAGATCGTACACGGCTACACCGTCGTCTTCGACGAGACGCGCCGCGTCGGCGTGACCGTGCCGAAAGAGGCGGCGGAGAAGATCGCACGCAACGCGCATCACTATGCCGCCCTGCCCGATGAATCGGTGCAGCATCCGATCCTGACCTATGCGCCATCGGACATGCCCGGCGTCATGGTGCGCATGCGCCCCTTCCTCGGACAACTCGGCACGACTCCTTCGCACCCGATGCCGGATTCGCATAATGCCGGCGACTTCGGCGCATTCCTCGTCGGCGCGCCGCATTCCTACGCAATCACAGCCGAACAGCTCGCCGAGCACAAGACCGACGGCCATATGGACATCGACGCCGTGCGGCCGGGGGCAATTCTGATCGCGCCGGTCAAGGTGAAGGGTGCCGGCGTTTATATGGGTGATATGCACGCCGCCCAGGGTGACGGCGAGATCGCCGGCCACACGATGGATGTCGCAGGCAGCGTCACCTTGCAGGTCGAGGTGGTGAAGAACTATCCCATCGACGGCCCGGTGCTGTTCCCGCTTCCGGAAGACCTGCCGCCTCTTGCGCGTCCCTTCAGCACCGACGAGCGCGCACGGGCCGAGCGTCTGGCCCGCACATGGGGCATGAACAGTCTTGAAGAGCTTGCGCCCATCTCCGTCATCGGAACCGCGGCCAACATGAATGCAGCCATCGACAATGGCCTCGAACGGGCGGCGAAGCTTCTCGGCATGACCGTTCCCGAGGTGCGCAACAGAGCCACGGTGAACGGCGCAATCGAGATCGGCCGTGCTCCGGGCGTCATTCAGGTCACCTTCCTCGCTCCCATGGAACGGCTCGACGCCGTGGGTCTGGGTGGCTATGCGCGCGAACAGTATAATTTGTGAAATGTAGGCCACGTTTTCCCCATCGACCATCATGTGATGGGCGTGGCTTGGAGAAACCGCCCTATCGGACAACGGCATCGCCCACACAAGAGGGGACGATGCCGTTTGAAGCTGCCACGACGACCATATCCGGCTTGCATCTGGCTACCTTCAAGCCGACTGGCCGGGATGCGAGATCACCTCAACCGGTTTCTGCTTTGACGCCAATCAAGGCTTCGCCATCCGGCAGGCTCATACTTCACGCATCGCCATCGCCTGAAGGAGAGCCCGATGATCTTGCCGCACGATGCCACCGTCGCCGTGATGGATGGGGAGAAACTGCGCCTGTTCCGCAACAAGGCCGCCGAGCCGCATATCCAACTCGTAGCGCTGGATATCCCGGATATCGAGGCTGTCAACCAGGGCTCGGGAATGCGGCACCGCAGCGTGGCGGCCAATCCGGATGCCGCGCGGCTGCGTGAGGACGACTTCGCCGCCGCCGTGGCTGCCTGCCTGAACCGGTTGGCGCTGGAGGGCCGCATCGATGCGCTCTACATCGTCGCCGATCCGCGCTCGCTGGGCGAGCTGCGCCGGCACTATCACGACGAAACCCGCTCGAAGCTGATCGGCGAGATGACGAGGGACCTGACCGGACATGCGGTCGAGGCCATCGAAGCCGCGCTGGCGAAGGGGTAGCATGGGCAGCCACCTCACCATCGCCCGCTGTGTCGCAGCGCGGCGGGGGCCGGCGTGACCGCGCTGGCTTGGTGCCTGTTCGGTCTTTCCCTGCTCGTTGCCGGGTCGGAGTTGGTGGTGCGGGCCGGCTCCAGGCTTGCGGCTCTCATCGGCATCCCGCCCATCCTGATCGGCCTGACAATCGTGGCGGTGGGGACCAGTACACCCGAGCTTGCGGTGGGGATCGAGGCGGCGCTGCAAGGCAATGGCTCGTTGGCCGTTGGCAATATTGCCGGCACCAACAGCTTCAACATCCTCTTCATCCTCGGCCTCAGCGCCCTGCTGATGCCGCTGTCGTTGGAGATGCGCACGCTGCGTTTCGACCTGCCGGTGATGACCGCGGCGGCGCTGGCCCTGCTCGCCATGGCTTGGGATGGCATGCTGACGCGTGTGGAAGGCATGGCACTCTTCCTGGCCGGCATCGCCTATACCGGCGCCATCATCCGTTGGGCCCGCCGTGAGAGCCGCGCCGTCATCGCCGAGTTCTCGAGAGAATATCCGGTGCCGCCCGCCAACGGCCACACACGCAAGGCCGGCACGAGCCTGATGGTGCTGCTGGCCGGCATCGCCATCGTGGTGGTCGGGGCCGAATGGCTCGTCCACGGCGCGGTCGATCTTGCCCGGATGATGGGCGTTTCCGACGCCTTCATCGGGCTCACCATCGTGGCTATCGGTACATCCTCGCCGGAACTGGTCACAACGATCGTGTCGACGCTGCGCCAGGAGCGGGATATCGCCGTCGGCAACCTTTTGGGCAGCAGCGTCTATAACATCCTCTTCATTCTCGGCATCACGGCACTGGCGCCCTCCACCGGCATTTCGGTCGAGCCGGCGCTGGTCCACATCGACATTCCGGTGATGGGCGCCGCGGCCATCGCCTGTGTGCCGATCTTTCTCAGCGGCCGCCGGGTCACCCGGGCGGAGGGCGCGGCCTTCGTCACCGCCTATCTCGCCTACCTCGCCTATCTCGTGATTGCGCGCGGATGAAGAACGCAGGTTGAAGATGACAGGAACCGAACCACGATGACCGCCATATCCACTCCTTCCGATATCGCGGTACCCTGGCGCGATACGGCGACAGCCATCTCGTCGGCTCTGGCGGTGGACCCGGACAACGGCCTGAGCGGCTCGGAAGCGCAGGTCAGGCTTGGAAGGTTCGGCGAAAACCGGATCAGGGAACACCCGCCCGTGGCGGCGTGGCGGCGGTTCCTTGGCCAGTTCACCGACGTTCTGGTGTTGCTGCTGCTGGCCGCCGCCGCAATTTCGGGAACGCTCTGGCTAATCGAGCGGGAATCGGCATTGCCCTATGAGGCGATGGCGATCCTCGGCATCGTGCTGCTCAACGCCGTGATGAGCCACGTCCAGCAGGCGCGTGCCGAAGAGGCCCTGCGGGCTCTGCGCCAGATGGCGTCTCCCCGCGCGACCGTCATTCGCAATGGCGTGAGGCGGACAATCCCCTCCAGGCTGCTCGTACCCGGCGATATCGTGCTTGTCGAGGAAGGCGGGACCGTGCCGGCAGATGCGCGGCTGATCGAGGCATCGGCCTTACAGGTGGCCGAGGCGGCACTGACGGGCGAAAGCGCGCCCGTATCGAAAAATGTGGACCCGATCAGCCAGGAGGTTGCGTTGGGCGATCGACGCAACATGATCTTCAGCGGCACATCGGTGACGCGCGGCCATGCGAGAGCTATTGTCACAGCCACGGGGATGAGCTCGGAAATGGGCAGGATCGCCGGCATGCTTGAGGCGACGCCCGACGAGGCCACTCCGTTGCAGGCGGATCTCGACCGGGCCGGACGGCTGCTCGGCATGGTCGTGATCGGCATTGCCGCAGTCATCGTCGTAGCCGTTCTGTCTGTGTCGGAGGTGCGCGGCCTCCCCGGCTTGTTCGACATCCTTCTGCTGGGTGTGGCGCTGGCCGTGGCTGCCGTGCCGGAAGGCCTGCCGGCGGTGGTGACGGCGGTGCTGGCGCTCGGCGTCCAGCGCATGGCGAAGCGCAACGCGATCGTGCGCCGGCTGGCGGCGGTCGAGACGCTGGGATCGGCCAACGTCATCTGCTCGGACAAGACCGGCACGCTCACCCGCAATGAAATGACGGTGCGCAAGGTGGTGACGGCAAGCGGGACCATGCAGTTCGGCGGCACCGGCTATGCGCCCCATGGCAGGGTCGAGCCGGACGGGACGCCGGACAACGAGGAAGCTCTGCGCGCCGAAGCCTTCCGCACTCTCGCCGCCGCGGGCTGCGCCAACAATGCGGTTCTGACGGAGCGCGACGGGCGCTGGTCGATCGGCGGCGACCCGACCGAAGGGGCGCTGATCGTGGCCGCCCGCAAGGCAGGCTTCGAGCAGGCAGCACTCAAGAGCCGGTTCGCGCGCATCGGTGAAATCCCGTTCTCGTCGGAACGCAAGCTGATGAGCACGATCCATGCCGATGCGGAGCGTGACGGCACACGCATTTTCACCAAGGGCGCTGCCGACGTCCTGCTGCAAAAATGCACCGATGAACTGGTGGGAGAGACGACACGGCCGCTGACAGGGGGGCGCCGAACCGAAATAGCGCTTGCCAACGAGGCACTGGCGGCGCAGGCGCTGCGCACGCTCGGAGTGGCGTTCCGCACGCTGGATGGGGAAGACACGCCGCCGGACGAGCGAACGGAGACGCGGCTCGTCTTCCTCGGCCTCGTCGGAATGATCGACCCGCCGCGAGCCGAAGCACGCGAGGCGGTGGCACGGGCAAAGGCGGCAGGCATCCGCACGATCATGATCACCGGAGACCATCCGGGCACCGCTGTCGTGATCGCCCGCGAACTGGGCATAACGGAGGATCGGCGGGCGGTTACCGGCGCGGAGATCGAAAGCATGTCCGACAAGGAACTCGACGCTGTGGTGCAGGAGATTTCCGTTTATGCGCGAGTGGATCCCGCCCATAAGCTGAGGCTCGTCACCGCCCTGCAACGGCAGGGCGCAACGGTCGCCATGACCGGAGACGGGGTCAATGACGCCCCGGCTCTCAAGGCCGCCGACATCGGCATCGCCATGGGCATCACCGGTACCGACGTTTCGAGGCAAGCGGCCGACTTCGTGCTGGCAGACGATAACTTCGCCTCCATCGTCGCCGCGGTGGAAGAAGGGCGCATGATCTTCTCCAACATCCGGAAGTTCCTCCGCTACCTGCTGTCCTCGAATGTCGGCGAGGTCATGACCATGTTCTTCGGCGTGCTGCTGGCCGGGGTGATCGGCCTTTCGGACGGCAGCGGGCTGGTGCTGCCGCTCCTGGCCACCCAGATTCTGTGGATCAATCTCGTTACCGATGGGGCCCCCGCCCTCGCGCTCGGCATCGACCCCGCCAACGGCCGTGCGATGACGCGGCCGCCACGCCCGCGTGGGGAAGGCATGATAACGCCGCGCATGTGGGCCGGTATCGTCTTCGTAGGCCTTGTGATGGCCACTGGCACGCTGATGGTCCTCGACGCCTCGCTGCCGGGCGGCCTGATCGAAGGGACGGGTTCCACACGCTATGCGCAGACCATGGCCTTCACGACGCTGACGCTGTTCCAGCTCTTCAATGTCTTCAATGCGCGCTCCGACGAGCGCAGTGCCTTCGACGGACTGTTCTCGAACCGCTGGCTGTGGGGCGCGGTCGCCCTGTCGGTCGCCCTCCACGCCGCCGTTATCTATACACCTTTCCTTCAGGAGGCCTTCTCTACCGTTGGCCTGGGCCCCGGCGACTGGTTGCTGTGCAGCACCGTCGCAAGTTCCGTGCTCTGGCTGCGGGAAATGGAAAAGGCTGTCCTTGCCCAATTCAGGCACAGGCGCAGTTTTGATCGCCATCAATGATGGAAAGCGGCGGATGGAGTTTGCTGTGGCCCTTGCCGGATCGGGCCCGACGATACCAGATGCATCGCTGTGCGGGCTCGACCGAAACCAGGGAGCTGGCATCATGAGCGGTACGTCCATAGCAACATTCACGCACGCAGCGCAGCAGGCCCAGCAATGGGTCAACGAGCTTGCCGACGATCTGGACTGGACCGACGCGAGGGCCTATCGTCTCTTGCGCAACGTCCTGCACACGCTGCGGGACTGGCTTCCGCAGGAGGAGATGCTCGATCTTTCCGCGCAACTGCCCGTTCTCATCCGCGGCATCTATTTTGAAGGCTGGAAGCCGAAGGAAACGCCGGTCTGGGACCGCAGGAAGGAAGAGTTCGTCGCCCGGATAAAGGAAGCCTTCCGCGACGACGGGCTGGACGATCCGGATGAAGCCATCGCCGCCGTTTTCAGCGTGCTTGAGCGTCATGTCTCGCGCGGCGAGATCGAGGAGGTCAGGAATTCCATGAAGAAGTCGCTACGCGCATTGTGGCCGACGGACTGAGCCATGTTCCGCGACCGTACGGAAGCCGGACAGAAGCTGGCCGCCGAACTGGGCGGGCTCGGCCTGCGCAATCCCGTCGTTCTGGCATTGCCGCGCGGCGGGGTGCCGGTCGCGATCGAGATCGCCCGGGCGCTCAAGGCGCCGCTCGACCTGCTCATCGTGCGCAAGGTGGGGGCACCGGGAAACCCCGAACTGGCTGTCGCGGCAATGGTCGACGGCGACCCGCCCGACCTGGTCCTCAATCGCGAGATCGTCGAGGCCTACAGGCTCGACGATGCCGAGTTGCGGATGCTGACGGACCGGGAGCGCCCGGAGCTGGAACGGCGGCGTCATGTGTACCGGGCGGGGCGACCGCCGATCCCGGTCGCCGAGAGGACGGTGATCCTGGTCGATGATGGGGCCGCCACGGGAACGACTATGAAAGTGGCAATCCGTGCCCTGAAACGCCGCTCGCCCCGCGGGATCGTCATCGCCCTCCCTGTCGCCCCGCCGGCAACGCTGGAGGAACTGGGTCGGGAAGCGGACAAGGTCGTCTGCCTCAACCAGCCCGCCCGCTTCCTCGCGCTCGGCTATCACTATCGCGACTTTCCTCAGCTTACCGACGATGAGATGATCGCCATGCTGCCGAAACCGGAACCGCTGAGGAAGGGTCCTCCACCGCCAGCTTGAGATTCCGACGTCTCCCGTTTCGTCAAAGGTGCGCCGTTTGTCGGGCTGTTATTTGCACGAAAGCGGATGTAGCATTGCTCCGGTCGACAATACCCTGACCTTGTAGTGCGAGGGGCGCCGTCCCAGAGCTCGGAGTGACCGCCGGGTGTTCCGGAAGCAGCGGCTGCACGCAGGCAGGATGGTTGAGAGATCCGGAAGAGGCATGCCAGCTATAGACATAGCCGGACAGAATGGAAGTTTTCTACAGGCTGTGTTTTCCCGCCGCTTCGAAGGGTGGCGGGGTTATCTTCTTGCCGCCGCCGCCGTTGCCGTTGCGCTGGCAATCCGGCTTCCATTGCAGGAGGTGCTGGGAAACGCGGCTGTTTTCGTGCTGTTCGTGCCGGCGATCCTTGTCGCGGCGATTGCGGGGGGCATTGGGCAGGGCCTGTTTGCGCTGGCGCTTTCGACCATGGTCGTCTTTTTTCTTGCCGGCTCCGACCCGACATTCTGGTTGCAGGTTGCGGTCTTCGTCCTCGTCGGCCTCGTCATCGCCTGGATGGGCGAGATGCTGCATCACGCGCGCCGGGTGCTCGAACACACCGAAAGCACGTTGCGGGCGAGCGAGGCGCATTTGCGCTCGATCCTCGATACGGTTCCCGATGCCACGATCGTTATCGACGACAAGGGTATCATCACATCCTTCAGCGCCGCAGCCGTGCGCCAGTTCGGTTATGCGAAGAACGAGGTCGTCGGCCGGAACATCAAGCTCCTGATGCCCGAGCCGTATCGCGGTGAGCACGACGGCTATATCCGGCGCTATCTCACCACCGGCGAACGGCGCATCATCGGCATCGACCGCGTTGTGGTGGGGCGCAGGAAAGACGGTTCCACCTTTCCGATGAAACTCGCCGTGGGCGAGATGCAGTCCCATGGACAAATCTTCTTCACCGGCTTCATTCGCGATCTTACCGAGCGCCAGGAATCGGAAGCGCAGTTGCAGGAGCTTCAGGCGGAACTGGCCAGGCTGGCGCGACTCAGCGAGCTGGGCGAAATGGCCTCGGCGCTGGCCCACGAGCTCAACCAGCCGCTGGCCGCGATTTCCAACTACACGCAAGGCTGCGTGCGGCTTCTTGAGCGGCCCGGAGGCGCCAACTCGCAACAGTTGAAGGAAGCCTTGCAGGAAACGGCTCAACAGTCGCTGCGCGCCGGCGACATCATCAGCAATCTGCGCGAGTTTCTCAGCCGTGGTGAAAGCACGAAAGCGCCGGCCGACATTCGCAGGGTGATCGAGGAGGCAGGCGCGCTAGCGCTCATCGGCTCGCGCGAGAGGGGTGTCCGCTCCACCTTCGACTTTGCCGCCAACACCGGCGACGTGCTGATCGACCGGGTCCAGATCCAGCAGGTGCTGATCAATCTGATGCGCAACGCGCTGGAAGCCATGGGCGACAGTGAACGGCGCGAACTCCATGTCAGGACGAGGCGCAACGGCGACGAACATATCATGATCGAGGTGGCCGATACGGGACCGGGAATTTCCGACGACTGTTCGGCGTCAGCGCCTTTGGCACAGATCTGGGGTTGCGGATAATGGAGGGATTGGGTCTCGTCGCAGTGACGTAAGGAACGCAGATGAGACCC
>NZ_JBEPML010000021.1:0-94220 GCF_040545735.1 Aquamicrobium terrae | reverse complement strand
CCCGCAGCCTCGCTGCTCAACCTACCCCATATCGATCAAACATCCCGGAAGTCTGCCGCAGCGAAGCGAAGGCAGGCTGTCCGGGATCCATTCCGCGGCTTGGCAAGCATGACGAAAGAGGGGATGGAAGCCGTTTTTGCCTACCGCCCTTCGCGGTACCACATGCCGCCCAGCGCCAGCAGGAGCAGGCCGAGGCCGAGGAAGCCGCCGAACAGGGGCACGCTGCTGACCGATTTCAGCACGCTGTCCTCGGTGTTGCGCAGGCCGATCCAGTCGCCGCCGGAGGCTTCTCCCGATGCGCGCACCGGCACGACCGAGGGCAGGTTGACGCCGCCCGGGTCGGAGCCGGCCAGCCGGCGCACGCTGCCGCCAACCGCCTCGGCCGCCGGTTTCAGCTTGTCGGTGGTCGAAACCACGTCGGCGAATTCCGGGGCGTTCACCGGGCCGACATGGGCAAGCGTGGACAACTCGCCATTGGTGATTTGGTAGAGGCCGATCTCGTCGGTCTCGATGCTGCCGGTGAAGATGCCGGGCTCGGATTGCGCAAGCCGCACCTGCACCTTCTTGCCCGATGGCGTGGTGACTTCCGCGGGGCCGGGGTCCTCGCTCATCGTCTGGCGGCGGATGTCGAGCGCCATGCCGCGTCCGTCGGCGGTCAGCCGCTCCTCCTCCAGCTCCGGTTCCTTCATCAGCCAGTGGGCCAGCCTGCGATAGAGCTGCACATGCGGGCCGCCGCCCTCGTAGCCGCGCGCCCACAGCCAGCCCTGGTCGGACAGCAGCATGCCGACCCGGCCTTCGCCCTTGCGGTCGAGCAGAAGCAGGGGCTGCTCGTCGGCACCCTTCATCACCACCTCGCCTTGCGGGTCCTCGATGCGTACCGTGCGGAACCACCGGCCCCAGCGCGGCGGCTCGCTGGCCGAACCGTCGAGGCCGCGGGTCACCGGGTGGCGCTGGCCAAGCTCGGTCAGGCGCGGATAGAAGGCCTTGTCGATCACCTCGCCGGTGGGCATGGCCGGCAGGGCGGACATCAGCGGCGTGTTGGCGATGGTGCTGTAGCCGGCATATTCGGGACCGGCGGCGATCAGCAGGGCGCCGCCCTTTTCCACATATTCGGCGATGTAGTCGTAATACAGGATCGGCAGCACGTCGCGGTGCTGGTAGCGGTCGAAGATGATCAGGTCGAACTCGTTGATCTTCTCCACGAACAGTTCGCGGGTGGGGAAGGCGATCAGCGAAAGCTCGTGAATAGGTGTCGAATCCTGCTTTTCCGGCGGGCGCAGGATGGTGAAGTGGACGAGGTCGACCGAGGCGTCGGACTTCAGCAGGTTGCGCCAGGTGCGCTCGCCGGCATGGGGCTCGCCCGAGACCAGCAGCACGCGCAAATTCTCGCGGATGCCGTCGACCAGCGCGATGGCGCGGTTGTTGGTGTCGGTGAGTTCGCCTTCCTCGGTGGGAATGGACAGTTCGACGATGTTGCGCCCGGCATTGGGCACGATGATCTCGAGCGGCATTTCCTGGCCGATCAGCGCCTGCTGCGTGCCCACGGTCTCGCCATTGACGGCGATGCGCACATCGACCGACCCCGTTTGCCCGTCGGTCGCGATGACGCGGTAGGTCATGTCGAGCGGCTTGTCGACGAGGCCGAAGCGGGGCGCCTTCTCGAAGCGGACGCGGCGGTCCTTCTCGCCCTCATGGCCGGTGACGAGCGCATGAAGCGGCGCCCCGAACTCGGGCGCGGTGGCGGGCACGTCATGCACCTGCCCGTCGGTGATCATCACCGCGCCGGCGATGCGGGAGTTCGGAACGTCGCGGAAGGCACCTTGCAGCGCCGAGAACAGGCGCGTTTCGGTGCGGTCGCCGGCAGCGGCATCGTTGCGGCCGGTCTCGACCACGCGCACGTCGAACTGGCCGAAGCGGGCGAGGCGCTCCTTCATGCCGGCCAGCGCGGCGTCGGTCTGCTGCTCGCGCTCGCCGATCGACTGGCTCTGGCTGCGGTCCACCACGAGGGCGACGACGCTTTGCAGGGGATCGCGCTCCTCGTCGAGCAGGACGGGGTTGAGGAGGGCGGCGGCAAGCGCCGCCAGCGCCGCGAGCCGCAGGACGGCGCCGCGACGGCGCATCCACAGGCCGGCCAGCGCTAGCAGCGCCAGCGGGATCAGCACCGCCACGAGCATGGGCAGGGAGAGCAGCGGTTCGAAGGACAGCGACCAGTTGTTCATGACATCACCGCTCCAATCCTACTGGCCCAGCCGTTCGAGCAGGATCGGCACATGCACCTGATCGGATTTGTAGTTGCCGGTCAGCATGTACATCATGATGTTGACGCCGCCCCGCAGCGCGTAGATGCGCTGCATCGGGTCCGGCGGCACGGTCGGCAGCAGCGGGCCGCCATCGGCGTCGATGGCCCATGCGCCGGCGAGGTCGTTGGCGGTGATCAGGATCGGCGACACGCCGTCGCCGGTGCGCACCGGCCGGTTGTCGGTGTTGGAGGCGTCGAGCGAGGCTTCCACCCACATCGGGCTGCCGTTGAAGCGGCCGGGAAACTCGGGAAGCATGTAGAACGACTTGGTCAGCACATGGTCGGCCGGCACGGGCTCGAGCGGCGGCACGTTGAGATTGCCGAGAATGTCGCGCAGGCGCTGGGTGGCGGGACTGGCCGAACCTTCCCCGAAGCCGCTGGAATACTGGTCGCGCGTGTCGAACAGGACCGTGCCGCCCTGGCGCATATAGGCGTCGATGCGGGCGATGGCGGCCTCGACCGGCATCGGGCCGGCGGGGTCGATCGGCCAGTAGATCAGCGGGTAGAAGGCCAGTTCGTCCTTGGCGATGTCGACGCCGGCCGGCTCCCCGGGCTCCAGCGCGGTCTTGTCGACGAGGAAGCGGGTCAGGCCCTGGAGGCCGGCGCGGCTGACCGCATCGACGCTGGAAACGCCTGTGATCACATAGGCGAGCCGGGTCGTGGACACGGCCTCGATGGAAATGGCGTCGTCGGGCCTGGCATCGTCCGGGTTGGCATCCTGCGCCAAGGCATTGCCGGCAAGCAGCACGGGCAGGGCGAACAGGACGAACATGGAGGCGGCGGTGGCGGCGTTGCTGCCGCCGCGCGACCGGCGGGCCATGACGCCACCCATCCAGAACACGGCCAGCGTGTCGAGCGCCATCAGCGCCAACGCGGCGGCGATGAGCGGGCCCTTGAGCGGGCTCGATTCATCGAAGGCATAGCTGATCTGCGTCACCGGCACCTGCGCCTGCGGGGGCTGGATCGGCGCAAGCCGGCTTTCGGAGGAAAGCAGGTTGTGGGCCAGCACACCAGCTTCCGAACCGTAGAGGCCGGGCGGATTTTCCATCGTCACTGCATTGCGGGCGCCCGGCGTCAGCGGCCGCGCCTCGGGCGAGGGCGGCACCAGCGCGCCGTCGGCGGCGATCATGCGATAGGGGGCGAGCGCTGCGGCCGTGGTGTCGGCGGAGGCCTCGACATTGCCCTGGTTGCGCGACAACTGCACCACGCGTTGCAGCATTTCCACGAAGCTGCCGGAAATCGGCAGGTTGGACCATGTCGCCGTCGGGGCGATGTGGAACAGCACGATTGAGCCCTTGCCCCGCTTGGCGCCGGTCACCAGCGGCGTGCCGTCGGAAAGGCCGGCCCAGGTGCGGTCCACGATGTCGGGCGAGGGCTCGGCCAGCACCTGCCGGCTCACCGTCACCTCGCGCGGCGGGGTGAGGTCGGCGAAGGGGCCGGAGGCGGGGAAATCCGCCACCGCCTGCGGCGTGGTCCAGGACAGCGCGCCGCCGAAGCTGCGCTCGCCGCTGCGCAACCGCACCGGCAAAAGGTCGTCATTGCCGGCATTGGCAAGGCGCGGGCCGGCGAAGCGCACCAGCGTGCCGCCGCCCTCGACCCAATCGGTGAGCCTCTGCTGCGCCTGCTCGGGCATGGTGCCGACGTCGGACATGACGATCATGGCCGGCTTCTGGTCGAGGATTTGCGGAATGGCCTCGGCAAGATCGGGGTTGGAGGGCTCGATCAGGTCGGCGAAGGGCGAGAGCGCGCGGCGGATGTAGTAGAGCGGCGACAGCAGCGGCTGCGCCTGGTCGGCCTCGGCCTGCGAGATCAGCCCGACGCGGCGGCGCTTGGAGCTTTCGTCCAGCACCCGCACCGCACCGGCGTGAAGCTCGCCGTCGAGCGCGATGGAGGCGAAATCGTTGCGCAGTTCGAACGGCACCGTCATCGTGGCCGTCGCCGTGCTCTCGCCGGCATTGAAGGTCAGCGCGGCGTCGGCGATGCGCCGGCCCTTGTCGTCGAACGCACCGGCCGTGAGCCGGGCCGGACCGGCATTGCCGGGCGCGCGGATCGCCGTCAGCGAAAAGCCGTCCACCTCGTTTTCCGAAGCGGTCAGCGCCACCGGCGCGATGCGGTCGGGCGCGGCCCAGACGAGGTTTGCCGCGCCGCGTTCGAGCAGCGCCTGGAAGGCCTGGTCGTCGCCCGGCGCTTCCAGCCCGTCGCTCAACACGGCGATGCTGGCGTCTGGCATCGAGGCCAAAGTCTCGGCGACACGGGCATAGACCGCCTGCCGGTCGGTCGGGATCGGCCGCGGCGTGGTCGCGCGCAGTCGGTCCAGCGCGCCGTTGGCGTCGAACGGGCCGATATCGGCATTGGGCTTCTCGGCGGTGAAGGCGATGACCACGGGCAGGTCGGAGGCGCCGGCATCGGCGATCAGGCGCTGCGCGGTGGCGACGCGCTTGTCCCAGTCCGGCGCGGAGGCCCAGCCATTGTCGATGACCAGCGCGAGGCCGGCCCCGCCCGTCGCCACCTTCTCGCGCGGGTTCAGCACCGGTTCGGCCAGCGCCATGATGACGAGCGCGGCCATCAGCAGGCGCAGCAGCGTCAGCCACCACGGGCTTTGCTGCGGCGTTTCCTCGCGCTTGAGGACGCGGGCGAGGATTTTCAGCGGCGGGAACAGTTCCGTCTGCGGCTTGGGCGGCGTGAAACGCAGCAGCCACCAGATCACCGGCAGGGCCAGCAACCCGAACAGCACCATCGGTGCGCCGAAGGAGAGCGGCAGCCAGCTCATGCCGTCCTCCTTGATGTCTGGCGCTCCCGGGAGTTCTTCACGCGCTGCATCTCAGATTCGCGCCCCCATTGGATAGCCGCCCGCCGTGCTGAGGGCCGCATGCAGGCGCACCAGCGCCTCGGAGGCGGGGCGGTCGGTATGGTTGACGGTGAAGCTCCAGTCGTGGCGCTTGGCGTGGGCGGCAAGCTCTTCGCGCCGGGCCACGTAAAGGTGGCGGTAGTCGGCGGCCAGCATCTCGGCGCGGCCGGCGGTCAGCCTGTCGCCGCTTTCGGGATCGGTGAATTCGGTGCGGCCCGCATAGGGGAAGGTTTCCTCGGCCGGGTCGGCCACCTCGATCAGATGGGCGCGCACGCCGTTGCGGGCCAGAACGTCCAGCCAGGCGAGCGTTTCTTCCACCGGATCGAGGAAATCGCCGATCAGCACCACGTCGCAGAAGCGGCGGATGCCGGAAAGGTCGGGCCTGTCCGGCAGGGCGGACGCGTGTGCGAGCTGGGAGGCGATGCGCTCGGCGCCGTTGCGGGCGCTGAACGGGTCGGTCAGGCCCAGCCAGCCGATGCGCTCGCCGCTGCGCGACAGAAGTTCCGCCGCCGCCAGTGCCAGCACCAGCGCGCGCGCCTGCTTGGAGACGCTGGCGAGCGTCGACTTGTAGAGCATGGAGCCGGACATGTCCGCCCACAACCACACCGTATGCGCGGCTTCCCACTCCCGGTCGCGGATATAGGTGTGATCGTCGCGGGCGGAGCGGCGCCAGTCGATGCGGCTGACGGATTCGCCGTCCACATAGGGCCGGAACTGCCAGAAATTCTCGCCGATGCCGCGCTTGCGGCGGCCGTGCCAGCCGGCGGTCACCGTGTTGACGATGCGCCGGGCCTCGATGAGCAGGTCCGGCACCAGGGCCACGCGCTGGCGTGCCCTTGCCAGCGCCTCGCGCGCTTCGGCAGGTGCCTGGAGCTCGCCGATCCTGGGCATCAGATCGCCTTTGCAAGCCTCGCCACGACATCGCGCACGCTCATGCCCTCGGCGCGGGCAGAGAAGGTCAGCGCCATGCGATGTTGCAGGACAGGCTCGGCCAGTGCCTTCACGTCGTCGACGGAAGGGGCGAGGCGGCCGTCATAGAGGGCGCGGGCGCGGGCGCACAGCGTCAGCGCCTGGCTGGCGCGCGGGCCGGGGCCCCAGGCGACATCGCGGTCGGTTTCGGTCACGCCCTGGCCGGGGCGGGCCGAGCGCACCAGCTTGAGGATCGCCTCGACCACGCTTTCGGGCACCGGCATGCGGCGGATGAGGGTCTGGATCTCCTTCAGGCGTTCCGGCCCGATGGCGTTCGTGGCCCGGGCCTCGGCGGTGCCGGTCGTCTCCAGCAGGATGCGCCGTTCCGCGTCCAGATCGGGGTAGAGGATGTCGATCTGCATCAGGAAGCGGTCGAGCTGGGCTTCGGGCAGGGGATAGGTGCCTTCCTGCTCCAGCGGGTTCTGCGTCGCCAGCACATGGAAAGGCGCCGGCAGGTCGAAGCGCTGGCCGGCCACGGTGACGTGGTATTCCTGCATGGATTGCAGGAGAGCCGACTGCGTGCGCGGCGAGGCGCGGTTGATCTCGTCGGCCATCAGCAATTGCGCGAAGATGGGGCCGGGAATGAAGCGGAAGGAGCGGCGGCCGTTCTCGTCCTGCTCCATCACCTCGGAGCCCAATATGTCGGAAGGCATCAGGTCCGGCGTGAACTGGATGCGGCGCGCGTCGAGGCCGAGCACGGTGCCCAGCGTCTCGACCAGCTTGGTCTTGGCCAGACCCGGCACGCCGACCAGCAACGCGTGGCCACCGGCCAGAAGCGCCACCAGGGTGCGCTCGACCACGCTTTCCTGGCCGAAGATCACCTTGCCGACGCCCTCACGCACCCGCGAAATATCGGCCAGCGCCTTTTCGGCCTGGGCGATCATGTCCTTTTCGGTGATCGGGCTTTCGGTGACGATGACGCTCATGGTGCCTCGATCCTTCTTGTCCGGGCCTTATGTAGCGGCGGTTTCCTGCCGCAATGCCGCGACTCGCGGCATTGCATAAAGACTTAAGGAGTCTAAATCACAGGCCAAGGCTGACAAGCGCGACAACAGTGACTATTTCGTGACCATGACCGAAAGCAAGCCAGATCGACAGCAAGGCCTCGCCGCCGCCGCGGATACCGGTGGACTGGAGGCGCTGATCGCGCGCGCCGCCCGCGCCGGCAAAGGGCTGCCGCCGGTGGAACGGTGGAATCCGGACTTCTGCGGCGACCTCGACATGGAGATCCGCGCCGACGGCACCTGGTTCTATCTCGGCACGCCGATCGGCCGGCCGGCGCTGGTGCAACTGTTCTCGACGGTGCTGCGCAAGGACGCGGACGGCCGCACCTATCTGGTGACGCCGGTGGAGAAGGTCGGCATCCGGGTCGTCGACGCGCCGTTCGTGGCCGTCGAGGCGGATGTCTCGAAGCAGGCCGGCCGGCAGGTTGTCACCTTCCGCACCAATGTCGGCGATGTGGTCGAGGCGGGTCCCGATCACCCCATGCGGTTCGTGGAGGAGGACGGCACAGGCGGGCTCAAGCCCTATGTGCTGGTGCGCGGGCGGCTGGAGGCGCTGGTGTCGCGCCCGGTGATGTATCAGCTCGTCGAGCATGGCGAGGAGCTCGAGACGCCGCAGGGGCCGATGTTCGCGCTGCGCTCGCATGGCGAAATCTACCCGATCATGCCACTCGAACAATTGACGCGGCTGAGCCGATGACCGCCATGACCACGATCCCTCCCTTTTCGGCCGAGGCGTTTCGCAGGCGGGCGCGCAGGCAGACGCCTGCCGGTGTGGCCGAGCCGGACTATGGCGACCATCGCTTCAATCCGGATCATCCGCGCCTGAAGCTCAACGGCGTGCGGCTGCGTCCCGCCGCCGTGCTGATCCCGGTGGTCGACCATGGCGACGAGGCCACGGTTCTGCTGACAAAGCGTTCGGAAACCCTGCGCAACCATACCGGCCAGGTAGCCTTTCCGGGCGGGCGCATCGATGCCACCGACCCGACGCCGGAATATGCGGCGCTGCGCGAGACGCAGGAGGAGATCGGCCTGCCGGACAGGTTCATCGATGTGGTGGGGCGCATGCCGGACTATGTTTCCGGCACGGGCTACCGCATCGCGCCGGTGCTTTCGGTGGTGAAGCCCGGCTTCCACCTCACCCTCAACCCGGATGAGGTCGATGCCGCCTTCGAGGTGCCGCTGCGCTTCCTCATGGACCCGGTCAATCACCGGCAGGGCAGCCGCATGTGGAACGATCTCGAATGGGTGTTCTACGAAATGCCCTATGGCGGCCAGCGCATCTGGGGCGTCACCGCCGGCATCATCCGCACCCTTTACGAAAGGCTCTATGCGTGAGCGGGACGGTAAGCATTGCCGGGCGCGGCGACTGGCTGGCCGACGAGCATCTGCAGCGGCTGCTGGCGGTGCTCGGCGAGGGGGACGAACAGGCCCGCATCGCCGGCGGCGCGGTGCGCAACGCGCTTCTCGGCCAGCCGGTGGCGGATGTGGACATCGCCACCACCAACCCGCCGCGCGAGACCATGCGCCGGGCCGAGGCGGCCGGCTTCAAGGCGGTGCCGACCGGTCTTGACCACGGCACGGTCACCATCGTCGCCGGGGGGCGGCCGTTCGAGGTGACGACGCTGCGCGCCGACATCGAAACCGACGGCCGCCATGCGCGCGTCGCCTTCGGGCGCGACTGGAAGGCGGACGCGGAGCGGCGCGACTTCACCATCAACGCGCTCTATGCCGAGGCTGACGGCACGGTCGTCGATCTGGTCGGCGGGCTGGCCGATATCGAGGCGCGGCGGCTGCGTTTCATCGGCGATGCCGAGGCCCGCATCCGTGAGGACTATCTGCGCATATTGCGCTTCTTCCGCTTCTTCGCCTGGTATGGCCATGGGCGGCCGGACGGCGAGGGCCTGAAGGCTTGCGCGCGGCTGAAGGAAGGGCTCGACCGGCTATCGGCCGAACGGGTCTGGGCGGAACTGAAGAAGCTGCTCTCGGCCCCCGATCCGTCGCGCGCCCTGCTGTGGATGCGGCAGGCCGGCGTGCTGTCGCGCATCCTGCCCGAAAGCGAGAAATGGGGAGTCGATGCGATCCATGCGCTGGTGCGCGCCGAAGCCGATCTCGGTTGGCCGGCCGACGCCATGCTGCGGCTGGAGGCGATCCTGCCGCCGGATGCCGTGCGCATGAAGGAACTGGCCAAGCGCATGCGCATGTCGCGGACGGAGGCAGACCGTCTGGTGCAGTGGGCTCTGGCGCCCGTCGCCAGGCCCGATACGGGCGAGGGGGCACTTGCCCGCCAGCTCTATGCCGGCGAGGCGCAGGCCATCACGGATCGGCTTCGCCTCGCCCTGTCGGGCGCGCGGGCGCGGGCGGCGGAAGATGACAAGGCGCTGGTGGAGGCCGGCAATTTTGCCCGCCAGCTCGGCTTCGCGCTGAAATGGCGGAAGCCGGAATTTCCGCTCAAGGGATCGGATCTGAAGGGCCTCGGCGCTGCGCCCGGGCCGGAACTCGGTGCCCTGCTCAAGCGCCTCGAGCAGGACTGGATCGCGAGCGGTTTCGCGCTCGGGCGCGACGCGCTTCTGGAGCGCGCGGCCGGCGAGGTCAGGCCGCGTCTCTGACCTTGTCGATGCGCGAGCGGATGGCCTCGATCATCGTTTCGCGGATGATGGTTTCGCCATGGGTCTCGCGCATATGCTCGACGGCACGGCGCATGACTTCCGCTTCCTCCTCGGCGCGGGTGTGCCACTCGCAACCGGGGACGAGCGATCCGCAATGAAATTCCTTCATCGGTTCCTCCTTTACCTGTCTGTCGGGCAACAATAACACATCAGGGCGCGGTTCGATCCCTTTCGTGTTCAAATTTGATCCGCGGCGCCGTGCGTGTCCGGGCGGAGCATGAGGCCCCACCCGGCAAGTGTCTGGAAAGTCAGCCTATTTCGTGACCGTGACGGATTCGGCGATCTTGTTCTTGCCACTCATGTCCCAGGTCACGGAGACTTTCTCGCCGACCTTGAGGCCGGGGTCCTTGAAGGTCTTCGCCAACTGGAAGGTCGAGCCGTCCTGAAGGACGAGGCTTTTGCCGGCGGTGAATTGCTTGATGCTGCCGGTGGTCTGGTGGGGTGCTGCGAATGCCATGGGACCGCTGGCGAGGAGGATGGCCGCAACGGTCGTAACAACAAGCTTGCGCATGGCAGGCTCTCCTGAGAATGCGGGCGCCCGGTCGTTGGAGCCCGCTTGGGCGGACCGTCCGGACACGTCGGGTCGCGGTCCGAGGCTTGACGAACCGCCGGCGTTTCCCGGTCCGTCACGCAACATATCGCTGTTTTTTCAGGAGGATATTAGACGAAAAAGAAAATCCGGAGCGCCGGGATGGCCACAATCCATGTCCGATTCCGCAATCTGGACATGGATTGTGGCGGCCGGTCCGTTCACGGAAATTTTTAACGCAGGACCGTCAAGGCCATTTCGCTTCCGGCGGCAGGCTGGACAGGATGGAATTGACGTTGCCGCCGGTCTTGAGCCCGAACACGGTGCCGCGGTCGTAGAGCAGGTTGAACTCGGCGTAGCGGCCGCGGCGCACGAGCTGTTCCTCGCGGTCCTGCTCGCTCCAGCCGTCGTTGAAGTTCTTGCGCACGATGTGCTGGTAGGCGACGAGGAAGGCGCGGCCGACATCCTGCACGAAGGCGAAATCAGACTTCCAGCCGCCCTTGTCCTCGCCCGAATGCAGCCAGTCGAAGAAGATGCCGCCGATGCCGCGCGGCTCGTTGCGGTGAGGGAGGAAGAAATACTCGTCGCACCAGTCCTTGTAGCGCGGATAGTCGGCGACGCCGGCATGCTTGTCGCAGGCGAACTGCATGGCACGGTGGAAGGCCACCGTATCGGCGTCCTCCTGGCTGCGGCGCCGGTCGAGCACCGGCGTGAGATCGGCGCCGCCGCCGAACCATTGCCGCGAGGTGACGACCATGCGCGTGTTCATGTGCACGGTCGGCACGTTGGGGTTCCACGGATGCGCGATCAGCGAGATGCCGCTCGCCCAGAAGCTCGGGTCTTCGTCCGCGCCCGGAATCTGGCTGCGGAACTCCGGCGAGAATTCGCCATGCACGGTCGAGGTGTGCACGCCCACTTTCTCGAACAGCCGGCCCTTCATGATCGACATGACGCCGCCGCCGCCGCGGCCTTCGTCACGTTCCCACGGGCTGCGCTCGAAGCGGCCGGGCGTCCAGGTGGATTGCGGGCCGGACAGTTCGTCCTCCAGCCCTTCGAAGGCCGTGCAGATGCGGTCGCGCAATTCCTCGAACCAGATCCTCGCCGTCTGCTTCTTTTCTTCGATGTCGGCAGGCAGTCCTGCCGGGATCTCGGGTCGTTGCTGCACTGGCGTCTCCGCTTGCGGGCCCCGCGGCCCGTAAAATGACTCGTCTTTTGCGGCCGTGATCCCTAATCTCTGTGAGGCAAGCGTCAAGGAGGCTTTTTTGCGCACGCCCGCAAGACCGCCGCTGGATGGCCTCAGGAAACGGCTGGAACGCAGCCGGACGGAGCGCGGCAGCAGGTCGCGCGACGGCTTCCTCAGGGAAACCTTCGTCCTGTCCCGTCCCGAGGCGCGCGCCAAGGCGCAGGAATGGTTCCAGCGCTGGCCGAAGCAGGCCTACTGGACCGAGATCGAAAGCTGGTTCGAGAGGCCGGGCGACATCATCGAGTTCACCATCCGCCGGCTGCCGGCGGCGGACTGACCCTCACCGCAACTGCCTGAGCGCCTCGCCGGCCACCATCGCGGCCGACAGGGCGATGTTGATGCTGCGCGCCCCTTCGACCATGGGAATGAGCAGGCGCGCATCCGCCGCCGCATGCACATGGTCGGGAACGCCAGCCGATTCGCGTCCGAACAGCAGGATGTCGGTCGGCGCAAAGGCGAAATCGGTGTAGGCGGTCGCCGCCCTGGTCGAGAGCAGAATGAGGCGATGCCCCTTGCCTTGCCGCGCTTCCTCGAACGCCTTCCAGTCGACATGGCGGGTCAGCGCCGCCATTTCCAGGTAATCCATGCCGGCGCGCTTCAGCGCCCGGTCGGAGAGGTCGAATCCCGCCGGCTCGATGATGTCGACGCCAAGCCCAAGGCAGGCGGCGAGCCGCAATATGGTGCCGGTGTTGCCGGCGATGTCCGGCTGGTAGAGGGCGATGCGCGGACGGGTTTCCAAAAGCTTGCTCTATTCCAAGTTGCAATTCGGCCACAGGTGGTGCTGGCATCATCGGTCGGCGCGCCTGTCGTCTGGCCACGGGGTGCGAATGGGTATATAGGAGCGCCATTGTCAACTCGAACCGAAGGAGGCGGGTATGCAGATACTGATGTACGCAATCATCCATCGCCTCCGGCCAATCGCCTGACGGCGGCAGTCGGTTCGACGTCATCTGACCTAGCAAGCACGTTCGATTCGATTCCCGCCTGAACCTTTCCCGGTTTCGAGCAGGAATCCCGACTTGTCCCGCCAATCAGATCTTCAAGCCTCCGCCTCGTTCAACGCCCTTCCATGGGCGTTCTGCCAGGCGGACCTATATTCCCCGCATGCGGCCGCATCCGCGGCTGCGCTCCCGGCGCTCCCGCGCCGTTCTGCGGGCATCGAAATTTGAACGCAAGAGAGCAAAGATGTTTCGCTGGTTTGAAAACAGGCTCAATCCGTTCCCGGCCGAGGAGCCGGTGGAGCCGCCGAAATCCCTGGTCGCCTTCTGCGTGCACTACACGCGCGGTGCGTGGCCCTATATCGCCCTCGACGCGGTGCTGATCGCGGCCATCGCCATCACCGAGGTGTGGATGTTCCAGTTCCTCGGCTCGATCGTCGACTGGCTGTCGGCGCACGACCGCGAGACCTTCCTGCAAACGGAAGGCTGGAAGCTGGCCGGCATGGCGCTGGTCGTGCTGGTGGTGTTGCCCGCGACCGTGTGGTTCCAGTCGCTGATCCATACGCAGACGCTGATGGGCAATCATCCGATGCGCATCCGCTGGCAGGTGCACCGCTACCTGCTCAAGCAGTCGATGACTTTCTATCAGGACGAGTTCGCCGGCCGCATCGCCACCAAGCTGATGCAGACGGCGCTGGCCGTGCGCGACTGCGTCATCAAGCTGGTCGACGTGCTCAACTATGTCGTCGTCTATTTCATCGGCGTGCTGGTCATCGTCGGCTCGGCCGACTGGCGGCTGGCCGCCCCGCTTCTGGTGTGGCTGGCCGGCTATCTGCTGCTTCTGCGCTATTTCGTGCCGCGGCTCGGCAAAGTCGGCCAGGAGCAGGCCGACGCGCGCTCTTTGATGACGGGCCGCATCGTCGACAGCTACACCAACATCCAGACGGTCAAGCTGTTCTCGCATGCGCGGCGCGAGGCGAGCTATGCGCGCGAAAGCATGGCCCTGTTCCTCGACACGGTCTATCGCTCCATGCGGCTGGTCACCAGCCTCTATGGCGTGCTCTATCTGTTGAACTCGCTGCTCCTGGCGTCCGTCGCCGGCCTGTCGATCTGGCTGTGGCTGGGCCAGCAGGTGTCGATCGGCGCCGTCGCGGTCGTCATCGGCCTGGTGCTGCGGCTGTGGGGCATGTCGCAGTGGATCATGTGGGAAGTATCGGGCCTGTTCGAGAACATCGGCACGGTGCAGGACGGCATCGGCTCGATCTCCATGCCGCGCCTGGTCGAGGACAAGCCGGGGGCGAAGGAGCTGGTGGTCGACAAGGGCGCGATCCGCTTCGACGACATCGGTTTCCACTACGGCAAGAAGAAGGGCATCATCGAGCACCTGTCGCTGACCGTGAAGCCGGGCGAGAAGGTGGGCATCGTCGGCCGCTCGGGCGCGGGCAAGTCGACGCTGGTCAACCTGCTGCTGCGCTTCTACGACCTCGAGCGCGGGCGCATCCTGATCGACGGGCAGGACATCGCCGCCGTCACCCAGGATTCGCTGCGCGCCCACATCGGCATGGTCACGCAGGACACCTCGCTGCTGCACCGCTCGGTGCGCGACAACATCCTCTACGGCCGTCCCGATGCGACCGAGGAGATGGTGATCGAGGCGGCGCGGCGGGCCGAGGCGCTCGACTTCATCGCCGGGCTTGGCGACGCCAAGGGCCGCAAGGGCTTGGACGCCCATGTCGGCGAACGGGGCGTGAAGCTTTCGGGCGGCCAGAGGCAACGCATCGCCATCGCGCGTGTTATGCTGAAGGACGCACCGATTCTCATCCTCGACGAGGCAACCTCCGCGCTCGACTCGGAGGTCGAGGCCGCCATTCAGGAGAACCTCTACAGGCTCATGCAGGGCAAGACCGTCATTGCCATCGCCCACCGGCTTTCGACCATCGCGGCGATGGACCGGCTGGTCGTCATGGACAAGGGCCGCGTCATCGAAGAAGGCACGCATGACGAGCTGATCGGGCGGGGCGGCCTCTACGCCCAGCTCTGGCAGCGCCAGTCCGGCGGTTTCCTGATCGATGACGACGGTCAGCACGAGCCTGCCGCCCGCATGAAGCTCGAACTTGGAGAAGAGCCGGCCGAATGATCGACACCTGCCCCGCCGAACGGCAATTTCCCAGCGCTGACCCGGCGGGGTGCCCGCGATGATGAAGGCCATCTACAACTGGTTCGAGGCGAGGGTCGATCCCTTCCGCGAACCCGGCAGCCTGCGGCCGCCGGCCACCGTCGGCGGCTTCCTCTGGCACTATGTCGGGCAGGCGAAATTCGCCTTCTTCGCCATGCTGGTCATCGGCGGCGTGGCACCCCTGGTGGAAGCGGGCCTGTTCTACTTCGTCGGGCGGCTGGTCGACATACTCGACCAGCTTCCGGCGGAGCGGAGCTGGGCGGTGCTGTGGGACGCGGCCGGCTGGGAACTTGTGTTCATGGTCGTCGTGGTGCTGGTCATCCGCACCCTTGTGGTGGGCCTGTCGGCGCTGCTCGACGAGCAGACCATCACGCCCGGCTTCTACAATCTGGTGCGCTGGCAGGCGCACCGGCATGTCTCGCGCCAGTCCTATTCCTTCTTCCAGAACGATTTCGCCGGCCGCATCGCCACCAAGGTGTGGCAGGCGGGGCAGGCGACCGGCGACCTCATGGAAAGCTTCATCGAGGTCGTGTGGTTCATGATCGTCTACACCGTCACCACGCTGGCGCTGGTCGCCGGGCTCGACTGGCGGCTGGCGGCGCTGGTGATGGTGTGGATCGTCGCCTTCGGCTGGCTGGCGCGCACCTACCTGCCGGAAATCCGCAAGCACGCGGAGGCCACGGCCGAGGCGGGTTCGATGATCAACGGCCGCATCGTCGATTCCTATTCCAATGTGCAGACGCTGAAGCTGTTCGCCGCCGACGGCGACGACCGCTATCTGCGCAGCGGCTTCGACATCTATCTCGGCGCGTTGCGGCCGTTCACGCGTCGGCTCACCGGCGTGCGCATGGCGCTGACGCTGCTGTCTGGTGTGATGATCACGCTGATCGCCTGCTTTGCCATCTATCTGTGGGTGGAGGGCGCCATCACCGTCGGTGCGGTCGCCTTCACCCTGTCGCTGGTGCTGCGCCTCAACATGCTGCTCGGGCGGCTGATGATGCAGCTCAACGGCATCCTGCGGAATCTCGGCGTGCTGGAAAATTCCAAGGCGCTGATCTCGCAGCCGCTCGGGCTGGTCGATGCGCCCGATGCGAAGGAGCTTGTCGTGGCCGGCGGCCGGATCGACGTGAAGGACCTCACCTTCCACTACGGCAAGGGGCAAGGCGTTCTGGACGGCATCGACCTCGTCGTGCGGCCGGGCGAGAAGGTCGGATTGGTCGGCCCCTCGGGGGCGGGCAAGACCACGCTCGTCAACCTCATCCTGCGCCTCTACGACACCGAGGGCGGCAGGATCGCCATCGACGGCCAGGATATCGCGGCGGTCACGCAGAACTCGCTGCGCGCCAATATCGGCGTGGTCAGCCAGGAGACGGCGCTGTTCCACCGCTCGCTGCGCGACAATATCAGGCTCGGCGCGCCGGACGCGACCGATGCCGAGGTGATCGCGGCGGCGAAGAAGGCCGAGGCGCATGAATTCATCCTCGCCTTGCAGGACAACAAGGGCCGCCACGGCTACGACGCCTTCGTCGGCGAACGCGGGGTCAAGCTTTCCGGAGGCCAGCGCCAGCGCGTGGCGATCTCGCGCGTCTTCCTCAAGGACGCACCGATTCTCATCCTCGACGAGGCGACTTCGGCGCTCGATTCGGATGTCGAGGCGGCGATCCAGGAAAATCTCCACAGGCTGATGGAGGGCAAGACGGTCATCGCCATCGCCCACCGCCTGTCCACCATCGCCGCGCTCGACCGGCTGGTGGTGCTCGACCGTGGCCGCATCGTCGAGGAGGGCACGCATGACGAGCTGGTGGCGCTCGACGGGCTCTATGCAAGGCTGTGGAAGCGGCAATCCGGCGGCTTCCTGTTCAACGAGGAAAGTCCGCTCGAAGAGACGCGCCCGGCCTGACAAGGGTGTGGGCAACGCGCCGCGCATGCTCGCCCGGACAGGCCGAAAGCCCGAAAAACCGGCATTTCGCGCCGGGCGCGACAATCTGCCCTCCTGTCATGTTGCGGTCTGGACAAGTGATGGCTTCGCGCATAAACCGAAGTCCAAATGCCGGAGGAATTCGCTAGCCTTTTGCCATGCGTGGAAGGCTGGCGTTTGAGCGGGGACAGGGCTCGATCTTCGGCACGGATGAGGCGAAAGGATCAGTCACCCGTGAGCGCAACCGATATCGAAAATCCAGCCCGTCGAGATTTTCTATACATCGCCACCGGCATGGCCGGCGTCGTTGGTGCCGGAGCCGTGGCCTGGCCGTTCATCGACCAGATGCGCCCCGACGCTTCGACGCGCGCGCTGTCGTCGGTCGAGGTGGACGTCGCGGCGCTGGAGCCGGGCATGTCGCTGACCGTCAAGTGGCGCGGCAAGCCGGTGTTCGTGCGCAACCGCACGCCTCAGGAAATCGAGGCCGCGCAGGCGGTCAAGCTTGAAGAACTGAAGGACCCGCTGGCCCGCAACGCCAATATCGGTTCCGACGCGCCCGCCACCGACGTCGATCGCTCGGCCGGCGAGGGCAAGGAGAACTGGCTGGTCATGGTCGGCGTCTGCACCCATCTGGGCTGCATCCCGCTCGGCCAGCAGGGCGATTTCGGCGGCTGGTTCTGCCCGTGCCACGGCTCGCACTACGATACGGCCGGCCGCATCCGCAAAGGCCCGGCGCCCGAGAACATGGCGGTGCCGACCTTCGAGTTCATTTCCGACACCAAGATCCGCATCGGCTGAGGCAGGGGACAATTCGATGAGCGAGGGACACTCCACCTATACGCCGAAGACCGGAATCGGTCGCTGGTTCGATGAACGCATGCCGCTGCCGCGGCTGGTCTACGACAGCTTCATCGCCTACCCGGTGCCGCGCAACCTGAACTACATGTGGACGTTCGGCGGCATCCTGTCGATCATGCTGGTCTCCCAGATCCTGACCGGCATCGTCCTGGCCATGCACTACGTTTCCGACACGAGCATCGCCTTCGGCTCGGTCGAGAAGATCATGCGCGACGTCAACTCCGGCTGGCTGCTGCGCTACATGCACTCCAACGGCGCGTCGTTCTTCTTCATCGCCGTCTATCTCCACATCATGCGCGGCCTCTACTACGGCTCCTACAAGGCGCCCCGCGAGCTGCTGTGGATCCTCGGCTGCATCATCTACCTGCTGATGATGGCGACCGGCTTCATGGGCTATGTGCTGCCCTGGGGCCAGATGTCCTTCTGGGGCGCCACCGTCATCACTGGCTTCTTCACCGCCATTCCGGTGGTCGGCACCTGGATCCAGGAGCTGCTTCTCGGTGGCTTCGCGGTCGACAACCCGACGCTGAACCGCTTCTTCGCGCTGCATTACCTGCTGCCGTTCATGATCGCCGGCGTCGTCGTGCTGCACGTATGGGCGCTGCACGTCACCGGCCAGAACAACCCGACCGGCATCGAGGTGAAGTCGAAGACCGATACCGTGGCCTTCACGCCCTATGCGACCATCAAGGACGCGCTGGGCATGATCGTGTTCCTGCTCGTCTTCGCCTACTTCATCTTCTACATGCCGAACTATCTCGGCCATCCGGACAATTACATCCAGGCCGACCCGCTGAAGACCCCGGCGCACATCGTTCCCGAATGGTACTTCCTGCCGTTCTACGCCATCCTGCGCGCCATTACCTTCAACATCGGGCCGATCAACTCCAAGCTGGGCGGCGTGCTAGCCATGTTCGGCGCCATCGCGGTCCTGTTCGTGGTGCCGTGGCTCGACACCTCGAAGGTTCGCTCCGCCGTCTACCGTCCGTGGTACCGGCTGTTCTTCTGGATCTTCGTCATCAACTCCATCTTCCTCGGCTGGCTGGGCTCGCGTCCGGCGGAGGGCACCTACGTCATCATGGCGCAGATCGCGACGCTCTACTACTTCGCGTTCTTCCTCGTCATCATGCCGGTGCTGGGCCTCATCGAGACGCCGAGGCGGTTGCCCAACTCGATCACCGAGGCGGTGCTGGAAAAGAACAAGGCCGGCGGAGCCGTCCATCCCGAGGGCGCGGCCGCGTCACCGGAAACCCGAGGCTGAGCGAAGAGTCTTTCGAGAGGAATTTGGGTATGAAGAAGATTCTCGCTTCACTGGCTGCCCTGGGCTTCGTGATGGCTGCTGGCGCCGCCATCGCCCAGGACGAGGGCCACAACGCGGCCGAGCCGACGCATTTCCCCATCCATAAGCCGAAATATGTGGACTGGAGCTTTGCGGGTCCGTTCGGCACCTATGACAAGGCCCAGCTCCAGCGCGGCCTCAAGGTCTACAAGGAAGTCTGCTCGGCCTGTCATTCGATGGATCTGGTGGCGTTCCGCACGCTGGAAGACCTCGGCTACTCCGAGGCGCAGGTGAAGGCCTTCGCCGCCGAATACACCATCGAGGACGGCCCCAACGACGACGGCGACATGTTCGAGCGTCCCGGCCTTCCGTCCGATCATTTCACCTCGCCGTTCCCGAACCACCAAGCCGCCGCGGCGGCCAATGGCGGCGCGGCTCCGCCGGACTTCTCGCTGATCGCCAAGGCGCGCGGCGTGGAGCGCGGCTTCCCGACCTTTATCTTCGACATCTTCACGCAGTATGCCGAGAACGGGCCGGACTACATCTACTCGCTGCTGACCGGCTATGACGAAGAGCCGCCGGAAGGCATGGAAATCGCCGAAGGCACGCACTACAACCCCTATTTCATCGGCGGCAAGTCGCTGGCCATGGCGCCGCCGCTGTCCGACGATCAGGTGACCTATGACGACGGCGCGCCGCAGACCGTCGACCAGTATTCGCGCGACGTGTCCGCATTTCTGATGTGGGCTGCCGAGCCGCATCTGGAGGCTCGCAAGAAGACCGGCTTCCGGGTGGTCGTGTTCCTGGTTCTGTTTGCGGGCCTTATGTACGCCACCAAGCGCAGGGTGTGGGCCAACGTCCCGCACTGACCGCACAGGCCGATAGCTTGAAAAGAAAAGGGCGCTGTCTGGCGCCCTTTTCTTTTGGGTCGAGTACCGTAAAACTGGCGCGCCAAGGGAACCTGCCTATGAACACTTCTGTCCGCGACAAGCTGCTCGCTTCCATCCGCACCATTCCTGACTATCCGAAGCCCGGCGTGCAGTTCCGCGACATCACCACGCTTCTGGGTGATGCGGATGCATTCGCCACGGCGGTGGACGGGCTGGTGGGGCCGTTTGCCGACCTCGGCATCGACAAGATCGCGGGGATCGAGGCGCGCGGCTTCATCCTTGGCGGCGCCGTGGCGCACCGGCTTTCCGCCGGCTTCGTGCCGATTCGCAAGAAGGGCAAGCTGCCGCATGAGACCGTGCGGGTGGCCTACAGCCTGGAATACGGCCTTGACGAGATGGAAATGCACCGCGACGGCGTGAAGCCGGGCGAAAAGGTGATCGTCATCGACGATCTCATCGCCACCGGCGGCACGGCGGAGGCGGCAGTGAAGCTGCTGCGCCAGATCGGCGCCGATATCGTCGCCGCCTGTTTCGTCATCGACCTGCCCGACCTCGGCGGACGCCGCAAGCTGGAAGCGCTCGGCGTATCGGTGCGGACCCTGATCGCCTTTGAGGGCGATTAGTCCTTTCGGTCGCCGACTTTCACGAGCATGGCGTTCTCGAATTCGAACACCTTGTCGCCGCCCGGATCGAAGGCTTCGCCCCTGATGCTGAACATGACCCAGCCGGGCCGCGATGCGAGCGGGCGATGCGAAAGCCCGGTGCGGGCGAAGGTGATGGTCTGGCCGGAATAGACCGGCTTCAGCCATTTCAGATTGCGGAAGCCGGGGGAGGGGCCGAATTCCGGTGCCGGACCGGCGCCCTGCCAGCCCTTCATGGCGGCCATGCGGTCGAGCGCGTCGAAGCGCATGAACATGGAGGCGGTGTGCCAGCCGGAGGCGCACAGGCCGCCCAGGACGCTGCGGCGCGCGGCTTCCTCGTCGAGATGGAAGGGCTGCGGATCGTATTTGGCGGCGAAGGCCTTGATCTCGCCGGCCTGGAAGGTGTGCGCGCCGATCGTCTTCGTCACGCCGATGCCGAGAAATTCGTCCAGTGTCATCGGGCGGCCTCGCGGCTCAGGAACATGCCGGTGTTCTCCAGCTCGAACACGCTCTCGCCGCGCTGGTTGACCATCTCGGCGCGCATGGAGACGAAGCCGAGGCCGGGGCGGGACGACGACAGGCGCTTGCCCAGAATGGTGGATCGCGCCGTCAGCCTGTCGCCGGCCAGCACCGGTTTCTTCCATTTGACCTGATCGATGCCGGGTGAGCCCTGCGAGGTGGAATCGAGCAGGAACGCATCGCACATCAGGCGCATGAAGATGCAGCAGGTGTGCCAGCCGGAAGCCGCCAGCCCGCCCAGAACGCTGGCCTTGCCGGCTTCCTCGTCCAGATGCATCGGCTGGGGATCGAATTGCGAGGCGAATTCCACGATCTCCTCGGCCGTCACCAGTTTGGAGCCGAGATCGAGCGAGGCGCCCACCTCGAAATCCTCATAGGCCCACTTCTTCGCCGCCATCCGCCAAATCCCGTTCAAGCTTGTACGATCACCATGGACGCTGCCGGCCCGTTTCGCAAGCGCGGGGCGGGCATGCCCTCCGGCGGCTTCGTAGCGAACGGCCTCGTTCAGGTGTTGAACCTGAACAGCATGATGTCGCCATCCTGCACCACATATTCCTTGCCTTCGTCGCGGGCCTTGCCGGCTTCCTTGGCCGCGACCTCGCCGCCCAGCGTGACGAAATCGTCATAGGCGATGGTCTGGGCGCGGATGAAGCCGCGCTCGAAATCGGTGTGGATGACGCCGGCGGCCTGCGGGGCCTTGGTGCCGCGCTCGACGGTCCAGGCGCGCGTCTCCTTGGGGCCGGCGGTGAAGTAGGTGATGAGATGCAGAAGCTCGTAGCCGGCGCGGATCAGCCGGTCGAGACCCGGTTCCTCCAGCCCCATGGAAGCGAGGAATTCCTGTGCTTCCTCGTCGGGAAGCTGGGCCACTTCGGCCTCGATGGCTGCCGAAATGACGACCACGCGCGCCCCTTGCGCCTCCGCCATGGTCTCCACAGCCTTGGTGTGTTCGTTGCCGCTGGCAGCGTCGCTTTCGGCGACGTTGCAGACATAGAGGACGGGATGCGAGGTGAGCAGGTTGAGGCTCTGGAGAATGCGCAGGTCCTCGGCGGCGATGCCGTCGAGCAGCACGCGCGTCGGCTTGCCGTTCTGGAGCAGTTCCAGCGCCTTTTCCATCATCGGCAGCACGGTGATGGATTCCTTGTCCTTGCCGGTGGCGCGCTTGCGGGTCTGGACGATGCGGCGCTCGAGGCTCTCCAGGTCGGCCAGCATCAGCTCGGTCTCGACCGTCTCCGCATCCGCCACCGGGTCGATGCGGCCCTCGACATGGGTGATGTCGTCATCCTCGAAGCAGCGCAGCACGTGCACGATGGCGTCGACCTCGCGGATATTGGCGAGGAACTGGTTGCCCAGCCCTTCGCCCTTGGAGGCGCCGCGCACCAGGCCGGCGATGTCGACGAAGGAGATGCGGGTGGGGATGATCTCCTTGGAGCCGGCCGCCGCCGCGATCTTCTTCAGGCGCGGGTCGGGAACCGCCACCTCGCCGGTGTTCGGCTCGATGGTGCAGAACGGATAGTTGGCGGCCTGCGCGACGGCCGTCTTGGTCAGTGCGTTGAAGAGCGTCGACTTGCCGACATTGGGCAGGCCGACGATGCCGCATTTGAAACCCATGATTTGCTGATCCTGTCCTGCTGGGGGAGTATTCCCGGCTATGGTCGATAGGGTTGCCGGTCGTCAAGGCCGGGCTGGCTATTCCTTGCCGAACAGCTTCTTGAGCATCGCGGCCATCGGACCGTTTTCGGGAACGTTGATGGCCGGTGCCTGCTGGCGAGCCTGCCTGATATGGCTCTGGGCCTTAGGAGTCTTTTTTTTGGCCGGAGGTGTGTCGTGTTCGCCGGTTGGCTGGAGCTTGTCGCGCAGGGCGAGCGTGATGCGGTTCATGAAGGAACTGTCGTCGTTGCCGGCGATCAGGCCGGCATTGTCGGCGATCGCATCCAGCAGCACGTCCAGCCACTCACGATCGGCCTTGGCGAAATCGCCCAGCACGTGGCCGTGCACCATCTCGCGCACGCCCGGATGGCCGACGCCGATGCGCACCCGGCGATAGTCCTTGCCGATATGCTGGTCGAGCGAGCGGATGCCGTTGTGGCCGCCGGCGCCGCCGCCCTTCTTCACCCGCACCTTGCCGGGTTCCAGGTCGATCTCGTCGTAGAAAACGGTAACGGCGGAGGGGTCGATCTTGTAGAAGCGCATCGCCTCGCCGACCGCCTGGCCGGAGAGGTTCATGAAGGTCTGCGGCTTGATCAGCAGCACCTTCTCGCCGTCCAGCCGGCCTTCGGCGATCTCGGCCTGGAACTTGCGCGTCCAGGGCGAAAAGGAATGGCGGCGGGCAATCGCGTCCGCCGCCATGAACCCGACATTGTGCCGGTTGTCCGCATATTTCGCGCCCGGATTGCCGAGGCCCACAAAGAGCAGCATCGTCAGCCTCCGGGCGTGGAGAATTACTTCTCTTCTTCCTCGGCCACAGCCTCTTCGCCGTCGGCGTCGGACTTGGCGGCGGCGGAGCCGGCCACGGTGGCCACGGTGAAGTCGCGGTCGGCGATCACCGGCTTGACGCCCTTCGGCAGCTTGATCGAGGAGATGTGGATGACGTCGCCGATCTCGGTGCCTTCCAGATCGACGGTGATCGAGTCCGGGATGGAGTCGGCCGGGCAGACGAATTCGACGTCATGGCGCACGACGTTGAGCACGCCGCCGCGCTTGAGGCCGGGCGACTTCTCTTCGTTGATGAAGTGGACGGGAATGTTGACGGTGACTTCCGACTTGGCGCTGACGCGCAGGAAGTCGACATGCAGCGGGAAGTCGCGAACGGCGTCGAGCTGGTAGTCCTTCGGCAGGACGCGGATCTTCTTGCCGTCCACGTCGATGGTGGCAACGGTGGTCATGAAGCCGCCGCCGTGGATCTTGTAGAAGATGTCCTTGTACGACACGACGATGGCCAGGGGAGGCTGCTTGTCGCCATAGATGACTGCGGGAATCTTGCCTTCACGGCGAATGGCACGGGCGGACCCCTTACCGACCCTTTCGCGCGTCTCGGCCTTGAGCTCGTAGCTGGTGCTCATGGCATTTCCTTTCATAATGTGCGGAGCGCTTGTAGCGGGACTCTCCCGGCACAAACGTGGAAACGCCGCACGTCCCGAAACGCCATGCCTGCCGGGCAGGTGGTGACGATGCGGGAAGGCGGGCTTCGACCGCGTTGCCTCCAAGGGTGTCTACGCGGCTGGCGGCTCTATAGCGGAAGGGGCGTGCCCGCGCAAGGCCGCGGGCGCCGGAAGCCCTCGGCGGCCGGTCGTCTTCAGGCCTGGGCGGCCCGCGCCTGCTTCATGTTCGGCAGGAAGATGGTCAGCAGGCCGATCAGCGGCAGGTAGGAGCAGGCATGGTAGACATATTCGATGCCCTTGGCGTCGGCGACCACGCCCAGCAGCGCCGCCGCGATGCCGCCCATGCCGAAGGCGAAGCCGAAGAAGATGCCGGCGATCATGCCGACGCGGCCCGGCACCAGTTCCTGTGCGAACACGACGATGTTGGAGAAGGCCGACGACATGATGAGGCCGATCAGGATGGTGAGGATGATCGTCCATTCATAGTTCGCGTAGGGCAGGGCCAGCGTGAACGGGATGACGCCGACGATGGAGAACCAGATCATCGCCTTCTGGCCGAAGCGGTCGCCGAACGGCCCGCCGAGCAGGATGCCGAGCGCGCTGGCGCCGAGGAAGGCGAAGAGCAGGACCTGCGACATCTGCACCGAAACGCCGAACTTCTCGATGACATAGAAGGTGTAATAGCTGGAAAGTCCCGCCATATAGGCGTTCTTCGACAGGACGAGGATGGTCAGCACCGTGAGCGCCCAGGCGACGCGCTTGCGCGGCAGCACGAGGACGGGTGCCGCCGACTTGGCGCTTGCCGCGTTCCGGGCCCGCAACCGCTTGTACCAGTTGCCGACCTGATAGAGCACGATGATGCCGAGCAGCGATGCGAGCGCGAACCAGGCGATGCTCGACTGGCCGAAGGGAACGACCACGAAGGCGGCCAGCAGCGGGCCGATGGCCTGGCCGGCATTGCCGCCCACCTGGAACAGGGATTGCGCCAGCCCATGCCGGCCGCCCGAGGCGAGGCGGGCGATGCGCGAGGATTCCGGATGGAATATGGACGAGCCGATGCCGATCAGCGAGGCGCCCAACAGCAAGGCCCAGTAGTGGCCGGCATAGGCGAGCACGACCAGCCCGATCAGCGAAGACGTCATGCCGACCGGCAGCGAGAACGGCATCGGCCTGCGGTCGGTGACCAGCCCGACCACCGGCTGCAGCAGCGATGCGGTGACCTGGAAGGTGAAGGTCAGGAGGCCGATCTGCCAGAAGTCGAGGCCGTAATTGTCCTTCAGCAACGGATAGATCGCCGACAGGAGCGACTGCATGATGTCGTTGATGCCGTGGCACAGGCTCACCGCCAGGATCACGGTAAAGGCCGTGCCGGTCGCGGAGGCGCGTTGGGCGGGCAGGGCGGTATCGGTCAAGGCAGGCTCCGTGCGCTCAGGCATCGCATCAATTCCAAGCTCGGGCTTATAGTCCTGTTGCAATGCGGTTTCTTTCGTGGTTTGGTCCATTACTTTCGCGAGTGGGCCAATAAGCATGGCGACTGCACATCCGGAAACGGCCGGCGGCCGGACCGATCTGTTCGAGACGCATCTGCGCCGATTGAAATGGCTGGAGCAGGCCAGCGACCAGATCGTGGCCATGCCCAGCGACTATCCCGACGGCCACAGGGTTCCCGACCATGAGCACAGCCGCTGCCAGTTGCTGCATGCGCTGACCGGCGTGGTGCTGGTCAAGACGCATTTCGGCCGCTGGATGGTGCCGCCCGACCATGCCATGTGGATTCCGGCCGGCATCGTGCACTCGGTGGAGATGCTGGGCGATGTCAGGATGCGCTCGGTCTATGTCGTGCCGGATGCGATAGAGGGGTTGCCGTCGCGCCTGCGCGTGGTTGCGGTCAGCGACCTGATGCGCAGCCTGATCGTCGAGGCGGTGCAACTGCCTGTCCGGCCGGTGCCGTCGGAGCGGGCGGTGCTGGTGCTCAACCTCCTGCTGCACGAGATCCCGCGCCTGCCGGAACGGCCGCTCGGCCTGCCGTTTCCCTCCGACCCGCGGATCGACTCGCTATGCCGTCGTTTCGTCGCCGAACCCTCGCCCCACACGACCATCGACGACTGGGCGGAATGGCTCGGCATGAGCCGGCGTTCCTTCACCCGTACCTTCCATCGCGAGACCGGCCTGTCGCTTTCGACATGGCGCCAACAGGCGCTGCTGTTCGCGGCGCTGCCGCGCCTGGCCGATGGCGAGCCGATCACCAGTGTCGCGCTCGACCTCGGCTATGACAGCGTCCCGGCCTTCACCACCATGTTCAAGCGGATGCTGGGCTCGGCGCCCCGCAGCTATCTGCGCGGCTCGCGCGAGGGGGAGAGGCCGGGCCGGACTTCCCGGCCCGACGAGAGCGGCATGCTCAGCCGTCCTTCAGCTCCATGAAGCGGATGCGGTTGTTGAACGGGTCGATGACCTCCAGTTCCAGCCGCGTTCCCTCATCCTCCAGCCCCGGTTTCATGTAGCGGTAGTTCCTGGCCGACAGCTCCCTGTGCAGGTCGCGGATGCCGGTCATGTAGACGCACATGTTGCCGCCGGGCGTGGCGTCGCCCGCATGCTCGGACAGGTGCAGCCGCAGGCCGGCGCGCGAAACCTGCGTGTAGAGCGGGAAGTTGTCGCCGTAGCGATGCTCCCAATCCACGCTGAAGCCGAGGAAGCCGAGATAGAACTCGTGCGCCTTGGCGACATCGAAGATGCGCACGATGGGCACGGCCCCCTCGAAGGCGATCGCGCCGGTGTCCGGGGCGGCGGTGTCGATCTTGTGCGCAAGGATGTTCCAGTTCGCCAGCCCGAACTGGCGTGCGACGATTTCCAGGGCCTGGCTGTGGGTGATGTCGATATGCTGTGCGGCCAGCGCCTCGCGCATGGCTTTCGCCATGGCCTTTGCATCGCGGTAATCCCGCATGTCCGTTCCTTTCGTCACGGCGAAGCTCTCGTCGGTGCCCGCATTGCCGACGCCTTCGCCTGACGGTGAAACGTGCAGGAAGGCTCGCGGGAGGCGTTCGCCAGGCCCCTTTCGGGGGCGCGGGCTGCCGGCCGCCTCCAGCCGTAGCCGCACTTTAATGCGTTGTTGCGGCTATTTCCAGCCGGCGTGTTTGCGAAACGGACGGACCATGCGCCGCAAGGTGTCGTCGCGGCGAAGGAAATGGTGGTGCAGCGCGGCCAGCGCATGGCCCAGCGCCAGCAGACCCGTGCCGTAGGCCAGCAAGGCATGGACGCGCGACCAGAACGCTTCCGCCGCGTCCGAGGCCGCCAGCGGAAGGTTGGGTATGACGACCAGGTCGAAGGCGTAGCTGGGTATGGCGAGCGGCGACGCCGACACCACTGCCCAGCCCGCCAGCGGCACCACAATGGTCAGGCCGAGCAACAGGGAGTGGGCTGCATAGGCGGCCAGCCTTTCCAGCCGGCCCATATGCCCGGCCGGCGCCGGTCGGATGCCGATCGCCCACCAGCCGAGTCTGAGCAGGGCCAGCGCCAGGATGAGGAAGCCCAGCGATTTGTGCCATTGATAGAGCCGGAATTGCAGCGCGGGATCATCGGCGCTTGCCTGGGTGAGGTAACCCAGCGCGAGCTGGCAGGCGAACAGCAGCGCGATCAGCCAATGCAGAACTTGCGCTGCGAGCCCGTAGCCGGCCTGCGTATTGCGCCACATGGCCTTCTCCCATGCCTCGGTGCTTTCAGCTCAATTGCCGGTAGGCGCGCACGGCGATCTCCTGAAGCCGTTCCTTGGGCAGGTCGCCGACCAGCGCGCAGCCCAGCGTCGCTTCGGTCCAGGCAAAGGATTCGAGGGCGCCGGCGGCGACATAGCGCAGCGAGGTTTCCTTGCCGTTCTGGGTGGGCACGACGTAGAGGGTGACGCGCCGGCCGCCATCGTCCTCATACATGAACTGCGCGGCCGCGCCGCCATTGGCCGGCAGCAACCGCCCACCCACCAGCGTCAGCCCCTCGTCGCGAAGGTCGGGGATGACGAGAGGGCGGTCGAGCCGCTTCGACAGCCAGGCGGCCAGATGGGCTTCCTGGTCGCCGCGCACTTCCACTGGATGCAGCACCTCGCGCGTATAGAGGCTGTGGGCGGCCAGGGCTTCGCTGATCATCGAGCTGTCGGCGAGCGAGCCTGCCGCCATCATGTCGCGCCCGAACCAGCCCGAAACGGCGCCGGCCGTCACCAGCAGGACCGCGGCCGCGGCCATACGCCAGTTGCGGTTCGTTTCGGCCTTCACCCGGTGGGCCATGCGATGCGCGGAAAGCCGGGCCGGCACCGTCTCGCGCGCGACATGGCCGTAAAGTTCGCGCAGCGTCTCGTTTTGCCTGCGCCAGTGGCCGACATCCTCGGCAAGCACGGGGTTGTCGGCGAGATGCCGCTCGATCTCGGTGCGACGATCATCGTCAAGCAGCCCGTCGGCATAGGCGAGCAGGTCGCTTTCGGTGATCGGACTGGTGTCGCCGGTCATTTCATCGTCCTCAGTTTCGGCCCGCCTTCCTCCGTAAGGCTGCGCAGCGTCGCGCGCGCCCGTCCGAGGCGCGACATCAGTGTGCCCACCGGTATGTCGAGAACCGCTGCCGCATCGGCGTAGCTGAAGCCCTCGACGGCGATCAGAAGCAGCGCCTCGCGCTGGTCGGCCGGCAGTTCCTGCATGGCCCGCGCCGTCTCGGCCAGCGCCAGCCGGCCGGGCGAAGCGCTTTGCACCTGCGGTTCCGCCACGAGGTCGGTCATCGGCATGGTGTCCGGGGCGCGGCGCCGATGCCGCAACTCATTGCGGTGGATGTTCAGCAGCATGCGGAACAACCACGCCCGCAGCGGCCCGGTCGGCCGCCACAGGCTGCTTTTGCGGATCGCCCGTTCGAGGCAGTCCTGGACCAGATCGTCCGCCAGATCGGCATTGTGGGTGAGGGCGCGTGCGTAGCGCCGCAGCGCCGGCACGCAATCCTCGACCTGGTCCAGGAATTGCGACATGGGCTTGGAACCGGTCCTACTCTTTCACCACATGCCAGGCACCGCCCACTCCGTCACCGCTCACGTCGCCCGGCTGCTTGTCGGCCTGCCACAGATACAGCGGCTTGCCGTTGTGCGCCCACTGCCTGGAACCGTCCTTTCGGCTCACCAGCGTGAACGGCGCTGCGTCGGTGGCGGAAGCGTCGGCCATCAGCGGCGGCCACTTCACGGCGCAGTCATCGTAGCAGTTCGAGGTGTTTTCGGCATCCTTGTCGAAAGTATAGAGCGTCATGCCCTTGGCGTCGGTCAGCACCTCGCCCTTGCTGGTTTCCATGGTCTTGATCGCACCGCCGGCATAGTCCTCGGCATGGGCGGCAAGCGGAAGGCCGAAGGCGACGGCTGCGATGGCAAGAAGCTTCGTGGTTGCGGACATGGTGCTTTCCTCCAGGTTGTTTGCTCGCGGATCATCCCGCCCACACGAGGGTCAACACCGGCCGGAAAGCTTTAATCCCGCCCCGGCCGGCTATTTTCGGCAATCACCGGCGTCCTTCGACGGTCATGTCGAATTTCACGACATTGGAATAGATGGGCGTGCCGACATCCATGCCATAGGGCGAGCGCAGCACGTTGCCGGTGACATGGAAGGCGATGCCGCGTCCCTGCTGCCGCAGCAGAACCACCTCGAAGCTCTCCCGGCGCGCAACGCCGCGCGCCGAAAGAACGCCTTCCACCGTGGCGCTGCGTGGTCCGGTCTGCGTGACCCTGGTCGAGCGGAAGGTGATGGCCGGATGGTTGTCCACGTCGAACACGGCCGAGGAGCGCAGGAAATTGGTGATGCGGGGCTGGCCGGCCTGCACGCTGGCGGGGCGCAGGGTGAAGGACACCGCCGAGCGCGAGACGCGCGCGGCATCGATGATGAAAGTGCCGGAGAACTGCCGGAACTGGCCCTCTATACCGCCGCCGCCGACCTGGCCGACACTGAAGACGATGCGTGACGAGGGTTCTATCGCATAGCGGCCGCCCGCGCTGGCCAGGCTTTCGCCGAACGAAGGCGACGAAGCCAGGGCCAGGGCGCCCGCCAGCAGGATGGGCCGGATCATGACGACCTCCCGGTGTTGAAGCTCTATCGGCAACAACACCGGCGGCGGGATTTTAATCCCGGGATTTTGGCGGAAACGTCAGTCGAACAGGCTGGACACCGACTGTTCGGACGCCGTGCGCGAGATCGCCTCGCCGAGAAGGTCGGCGATGGTGATGGTGCGGATGTTGGGGGCGTCGATCGTAGTCTGCGTCGGCTGGATGGAATCGGTGATGACCAGTTCCTGCAGTTGCGAGCCGGCGATGCGGTTCGCTGCGGCGCCCGAGAGCACGCCGTGGGTGATGTAGGCGGTGACGCTGGTGGCGCCCTTTTCCAGAAGCGCATCGGCCGCGTTGCAGAGCGTACCGCCGGAATCGACGATATCGTCGATCAGCAGGCAGTCCTTGCCGCGCACGTCGCCGATGACGTTCATGACCTCCGACTCGCCGGGGCGCTCGCGACGCTTGTCGACGATGGCGAGCTGGGCGTCGAGGCGCTTGGCCAGCGCACGGGCGCGCACCACGCCGCCGGTGTCGGGCGAAACGACCATGACGTTGTTGAGCTGCTTGTACTTGGCCTTCACGTCGCGGGCCATCACCGGAACCGAGAACAGGTTGTCGGTCGGGATGTCGAAGAAGCCCTGGATCTGGCCGGCATGCAGGTCCAGCGTCAGCACGCGCGAGGCGCCGGCGCGGGTGATCATGTTGGCGACCAGCTTGGCCGAGATCGGCGTGCGGCCCGAGGCGCGGCGATCCTGGCGCGCATAGCCGAAATAGGGGATGACCGCCGTGATGCGCCGCGCCGAGGAGCGCATGAACGCATCGATCATGATGAGCAGTTCCATCAGGTGGTCGTTGGTCGGGTAGGAGGTCGATTGCAGGACGAAGACGTCCTCGCCGCGCACGTTCTCCTGGATTTCGACAAAGATTTCCTGATCGGCGAAGCGCCGCACGCTGGCCTTGCCCAGCGGAATGTTCAGATAGCGGGCGACCGCCTCGGCCAGCACCCTGTTGGAATTGCCCGCAAAGAGTTTCATGCCTTGTCCCCGGAGAGAAATTTACGGGGTTTTTAGCCGCCTTGACCGGTATTGCAAGCGCCACAAACGGGATTCTCGAAGCAAATCCCAAGAATCAGGACAGGTTGTTGCCCGTTGGACATGGGAAAATGTCGCAGGCCGGTGCCTGCTATCCCTGGCCGGGGGCGCTGTCGAACCAGGTCGACAACTGGTCCATGGTCGTATCGGCAATGGCCTTGAGCGTGTCGGGACCCACGCCCGGCCAGCCCTCGGCGCCGTTCACCGCCGTCGCCTTCTGCTGGCCGGAGATGCGGTGCAGGCGGCTGCCGGCCGGGTCATACACGTCCCAGACATAGATGACGGTGGCGGCGCCGTCCTCGTTCAGGACCGAGAAATAACCCTTCAGCACATGGGTCGCGCTCTGGTCGGAACTGCCGGCAAGGGTGACGCCGCGCTGGCGGGCGCGCTGCTGCAATTCCTCCAGCAGCGGGCCGGCCGCTTCCACCGAAGTGCCGACGATGGGCGCGACCTGGAGCCTGATCCGGCCGGGGCGGGCCGGCGGCTGCACGGCGGCGGCCGACGAAGACGCGGCATTGTCGCTCGCCGGCGGCTGGCCTGTGGATGGCTGGCCCGTGGGTGGCTGGGCCGTGGCGGTCTGGCCGGGGGTGCCGATGGCGGACGGATCGAGCACGCTCGAACTGTTGCACGCGGCCAGGGCCAGCGCCACAAAAAGCACGGTCGACAAGGACGCTCGGCTCATGCCCCACAACACTCCATACGCACGGGGCCATCCAAGCGCCCCGCACGGAATGTATCACTTCACGATCAAGTCGAGATCATGGCGCGACAGCGGCCGGGCCTGGGATTCGGTGGTCAGGTAGGTGCGGCCGAGCGTCATCGCCGTCTCGGTTTCGGAATCCATGATGATCATGTGGGCGAACAGCGTCATGTTCGGGGCGATCGGCTCGGGATTGCCCTGGTAGAACATCGGCATGTCCATCCAGGAGGGCGAGAAGCGGGCGCCGACCGAATAGCCGCAGGCGTTCAGCCGGTGCTTGGTCAGGCCATAGGCTTCCATGGTGCGGGCGTGGGCTTCGAAAACGTCGCCGAAGGTGTTGTCGGGCGTCATCGCCTTCTCGACGGCCAGCAGGGCGGCCTGCGCGGCGTCGAACAGTTCCTGATGGCGCTTGGAAACCTTGCCGGTCAGCACCGTGCGCATCGCCGGTGCATGGTAATGGTGGAAGACGCCGGCCCATTCCAGCGTGAGCTGGTCGTTCTTGTTGAGCTTGCGGCGGCCGGCCTTGTAGCGGCACAGCAGCGCATCCGGACCGGAGCCGATGATGAACTCGTTGGCGGGATAGTCGCCGCCGCCGGCAAAGATGGTGCCCTGCATGGCGGCCAGGATGGCGGCTTCGTCGCCTCCCTGCTTGATCAGCGGCAGGGCGGCGTCGAGCGCATCGTCGGTCAGGGCGGCGGCCTTCTCCACCTTGGCGATCTCGGCCGGGCTCTTGAACAGGCGCAGCCGCCCGACAATGCCGGAGGCGTCGGAAATCTGTCCGAAGGTCTGCAACTGCTCGTCCAGCCGGCGGCCGTTGTAGGCGGTCAGGCCGTGCGTGTCGTATTCGACGCCGATGCGGGCGCCGAGCAGGTCCAGCTCGTTCAGCAGGTTGCGCAGGTCGATGGCCGGGTTGGCGCCGTCGCGGTCGGTCCACAGCACGATGTTGTCGATGATGGAGGTCTGGCGTGCCTGGCGCATGTCGGCCGAGCGCGTCAGCAGTGTCATGGAACCGTCCGCCTGCACCACCAGACATTGGAAGAAGCAGAAACCGAAGGTGTCGTAGCCGGTCAGCCAGTACATGCTTTCCTGCGCGAACAGCAGCACGGCGTCCAGCTTGCGCTCCGCCAGCTCGATCATCAGGCGGTCGCGGCGGGCGTCGAATTCGGAACGTTCGAAATGCAGCGCCATGGCTCTTACCTCTCCAGAACGATGGCCGAGACCTGCCGGCCGTAGTCCGGCTCCTTGCGGTGGGTCGTGCGGCGATAGGAATAGAACAGTTCTTCTTCCTCATAGGTGCAGCGGCCGAGCGCCTCGGCGGTCACGCCCGCCTTGCGCAGGCGCTCCACCGTGTAGCCGTTGAGGTTGAAGAGGAAATGATGCGGCTTGCCGGACGGGACGAACCAGTCTTCGTTGGCGGCATCCGCCGCCACGAACCGCTCGCGGAACTCGGGGCCGACCTCGTAGTTGCGGCCGCTGATCGAGGGGCCGAGCACGGCCACGATGCCGTCGCGGCGTGCGCCGAGGCCTTCCATGGCCGCGATGGTGTTTTCGAGGACGCCGGTGAAGGCGCCCTTCCAGCCGGCATGGGCCGCTCCCACCACGCCGGCCCCGGCATCGGCGAACAGCACCGGGCCGCAATCGGCGGTCGAGGCGCCGACGGCGATGCCCGGCCGGTCGGTGACGATGGCGTCCGCCTTCGGCCGTTCGCCGGCGAAGGGCTCGCGGGCGACGATGACGTCGGGCGAGTGGATCTGGTAGGCGGTCAGCAGGCGATCGGGCGCGACGCCCATCCATTCCGCCACGCGGCGGCGGTTCTCGGCCACCAGCGACTGGTCGTCCTGCGAGCCGGTGCCGATGTTGAGGCCTTGGTAAATGCCCTCGGAAACGCCGCCGATGCGGGTGAAATAGGCGTGGCGGATGCCGTGAGCCCCGGCCTTTTCCAGCAGTGGAGAGCGGATCGGTTCCGGCTTTTGCTGATTCACCATTAGGGCTTTGTTGTCTCCCCGGACCGTTTCGTCAAGCGGGAGATGCGAGGGATTTCGCCTGCGCGACGGCTTGCCAGAGTGGTCCCGGCGGACCGGAAAAGTCAATCGCGCGCCGGAAAAGGTACGTCGGCTGCGTCCTTTGGCAGCACCGCCAGCACCTTGAACAAATCGCCCATCTGGTCGGGCGCGGCCAGCCGCTCGACCTGCGCGGTGATCGCTTGCCGTGCGGCCTCGTCGGCGTCGGCGCCCAACCGGCCGGCGCGCTCCAGCAGGCCCATGGCGAGCAGGAATGCGCCTTGAGTGGCCGTCGAAACCTTCAATCCATGGGCGCGGGCCACCCCGCCGAGGGCGGCGAAATCGACATGCGTGGTCAGGTCCGCTTCGCCGGGGTGGGCCAGCACATCGTCGGGGGCATGGTCCTTGAGCGCCTGCAACGTGTCGCCGACACCGGCTTCGAGATAGCCATAGTCGATGAACAGGCCGGCCCCGCCGCGTGCGGCGATGCGCGCCGCGATATCCGCCATCAGGGCGCTGCGGGCCGGGGCGAGCTCGACAATGGCGCCTTCGGGGGCTGTGCCGGCATCTGCCGGCAGAAGCGACGGGTCGAGCGAGGCGGCGCCGGCGAAGAAGGCGAGCCGACCGGCCTCGTCCAGCCCCACCATGCGCTCGCGCCAGCCGGAGGCGGTGCGCACGAACTGGCGCACCGGAACGGCGTCGAACAGCTCGTTGCCGACGATGAGCAGTGGTGCGTGGGGCAGGGTGGCCACCGTTTCGTGCCATGTAACGCGTTCGGCCACCGCCCCCAGCGTCTCGCGCTGGATTTCCGTCAGGCGAGGGCTCGTCTCGATCAGAGCGAAGCGCGCTTCTGCGAAAAAGGCCGGGTCGAGCCGCGCCCATGTGCGCAGCATGTCCTTCATCAGCGTGCCGCGTCCCGGCCCGATCTCGACCACGGTGACGGGCAGCGGCCGGCCATTGGCGATCCATGCCTGATAGAGCCAGACGGCGACAAGCTCGCCGAACATCTGGCTGACCTCTGGCGCGGTGATGAAGTCGCCCCTGGCGCCGAACGGCTCGCGGGTTGTGTAGTAGCCGTGCCGGGGGTGGAACAGGCACAATGCCATATATTCGCTGACCGGGATCGGGCCGTCGGCCGCGATCAGTCCGGCTATATGCCGGCCGAGCCCCGTCATGCCTGTGCCGAGCGCGCCAGCGGCCTTGCGGTGGTCATCGCCCAGATGCCGATCAGCACCATCGGCACCGACAGCACCATGCCCATGGTCAGCCAGTTGCCGGCGAGATAGCCGATCTGGGCGTCCGGTTCGCGGAAGAACTCGACGAAGATGCGCGACAGGCCGTAGCCGCAGATGAAGGCGCCGGAAACGAAGCGTGGGGTCCCCAGCTTCAGGCGCGAATGGGTGAGCAGGCGCAGGACCAGGAACAGCACCACGCCTTCCAGCAGGCCCTCGTAGAGCTGGCTCGGATGGCGGGGCAGGGAGCCGCCGGTGGGAAACACCACCGCCCAGGGCATGTCGGAAACGCGGCCCCACAATTCGGAATTGATGAAGTTCGCCAGCCGTCCCAGCCCTAGGCCCACCGGCACCCCGGCGGCCACCACGTCGAACAGCGACCAGGGATGGATGCCGCGCGAACGGGCGAACAGGAGCATGGCGATGGTGGTGCCGAGAATGCCGCCGTGGAAGGACATGCCGCCCTGCCAGACGGCGAAGATGTCGCCCGGGTTTGCAAGATAGCGGGCGAAATCGTAGAACAGCACATAGCCGATGCGCCCGCCGAGCACGACGCCGACCGCGGCCCAGACGACGAAATCGTCTATGTCCTGCGGCTTCATCGGCAGCTTGCCGTCCGGCCACAGGCGCGGGTTGGAAACCAGCCGCTTGGCGTACCACCAAGCAAACACGATGCCGACGACATAGGCCAGACCGTACCAGTGAATGGCGAGCGGGCCGATCTGCACGATGACCGGATCGATTTCGGGGAAGGGCAGGGCCGCAATCGGCAGCAAAGACGGAAAGCTCAACGAGATGTCCTCGTGCGGGTTGGATCGGCGCGGACCATGCGGCAGGGTTTGGACATGGTCAAGGCGACATGGCAAGGCGATGAAGGACCCGCGCGGGCGGCAATCATGCATGCGCCTGCGCGGATGCACTTGCATTCGCAATCCATCGCCACTACGTCAAACCGACCAAGCGAGGTGCAGCCATGTCAACCGGACCCAACCGCATTCTGGACGAATTCGCCAAGCTGATGACCGATGCGGCCGGTGCCGCCCAGGGCGTGCGGCGCGAGGTGGAGACCGCCTTCCGGGGGCAGGCCGAGCGTATCCTCAATTCCATGGACATCGTCCAACGCGAGGAATTCGAGGCCACCCGCGACATGGCCGTCAAGGCGCGCGAGGAAAATGCCAAGCTTTCCGCGCGTATCGAAGCGCTCGAGGCAAGAATTGCCGAGCTGACCGCCAGCGCGGAGAAGTCCGCGCCCGCTTCCGGCTCCCGCGCCAAGAAATAATTCCAGAAGTTTTCCACAAAGGGCGATTCTGGAAAAGCTCTTTGTCATGAATCCCTTACGCACCGGCAGGGAATCCGGTCGTAAGAGGCTTTCCACATGCGAATGACTCTTCGCCGAAAATTGGGCTGGTCACGCGACTCCGGATCAATAGACTGAATTTGTTGCATGATTCGTGAAGGCGAACATGCGCCGGGCGGTGGGGTCCGGTCATGGGTTGTTGTTGCGTCGAGCAGTCCAGACCGTCCGAGTTCTAGAAATCAATGTTCGTTGTGCGTGCCTATCCACGGAGCGTGTGATGGTGCTCCCGAACGACAGGAAGCAGTGAATGGAACTCCTCGAACTCGAAGTCTCGCGCGAAATCCATCCGGTGGATGTCATCGAGCAGGTCGCCCACAACAATGACTGGTCCTTCGAGCGGGCCGGTGACGATGAAATCTCCATCTCGGTTGCCGGAAGCTGGACCGAATATCACGTCTCCTTCTCCTGGATGGAGGATTTCGAGGCGCTGCATCTGGCCTGCGCCTTCGACATCAAGGTGCCGGAAAACCGGGCGCTGGAGGTGATGCGGCTGCTCTCGCTCATCAACGAACAGATGCTGTTCGGCCATTTCGACCTGTGGGAGCAGGAAGGGGCCATCATGTTCAGGCAGTCGCTGCTGCTTGCCGGCGGGGTCGAGCCGTCGAGCCAGCAGGTCGAGGTGCTCCTGTCCTCGGCGCTGGAGGCCTGCGAATGCTATTTCCAGGCATTCCAGTTCGTCGTGTGGTCGGGAACCTCGGCCAGGGATGCACTGGCCAGCGTCCTGTTCGAGACGCACGGCAACGCATAAGGACCAGCGCAGAAATGAGTTCAGGTACGGCGCGCAAGCCGGAGATCGGTTTTGCCGATTTCGACAAGGTCGATATCAGGACCGGCACCATCGTCGAGGCCGAGCCTTTTCCTGAGGCGCGCAAGCCGGCCTTCAAGCTGAAGATCGATTTCGGCCCGGAGATCGGGGTCCGGAAATCGTCGGCGCAGATCACCCGCCACTATACGCCCGAGGCGCTGGTGGGGCGGCAGATTTTCGCGGTGGTGAACTTTCCGCCACGGCAGATCGGTCCGTTCATGTCCGAGGTGCTGACGCTCGGCTTCTCCGACGAGAACGGCGATATCGTGCTGGGCGCCGTCGAGCGCACGGTGCCCAACGGCAGCCGGCTTCACTGACCCGGATATCCGTGACTGGTGCCGGTTTTGAGAGTGAGGCATTCCATTCCGAAGACCATGCCTATTTTGAATTGAGAATCTCTGGATTGATGCAATCCAGGAACGATATCCTTTGAGGAAGGTTCAGTCTTTGCCGAGGATAGGGTAGGCTTCGCGAGGTGCGATGCCACCAGACACCCTTCCAAGGCTTGTGAGATTTGAAATGACCATCCTCAGGAACACCCCGCGCGCCGTTGCCTTTGCCGGCACCAGCCGGCGCACCGCGCTGCTTGCGCTTGCCGCCTCCGTGCTCACCGTCGCGGCGCTGACGCTCATCCCCTCCGCGCATGCCGAGGACAAGACCTCGGTCAAGGTCGGCATCATGGCGGGCGAGGAAGAGGACACCTGGGCGGCGGTGAAGGAGCAGGCGGCCAAGAACGGCCTGACCGTCGAGACGGTCATCTTCAACGACTACACCCAGCCCAACGAGGCGCTGGCGCGCGGCGACATCGACGCCAACGCCTTCCAGCATGAGCCTTACCTCGAAAACCAGATCGCCACGCAGGGCTACAAGATCGTGGTCGCCGGCTACACGGCGCTGTGGCCGGTCGGCCTCTATTCCAAGAAGCACAAGTCGCTGGCCGATCTGCCCGACGGGGCGGTGATCGGCGTGCCGAACGACCCGTCCAACGAGGGCCGTGCCCTCAAGGTGCTGGAGGATGCGGGGCTGATCAAGCTGCGCGAGGGCGCCGGCATCCTGGCCACGGTGACGGATGTCGCGGAAAATCCGAAGAATCTGGAGATCAAGGAACTCGACGCCGGCATCGTCGGGCGCTCGGTCGACGATCTCGACGGCGCCGTCGTCAACACCGACTGGGCGCTGAAAAGCGGGCTGACCGCCGACATCCAGATCGCCAAGGAAACCATCGAGAACAACCCGTACCGCAACTTCATCGCGGTCAGGGAAGAAGACAAGGATGCGCCCTGGGTGAAGAAACTCGTCAGCTCCTATCAGAACGATGCGGTCAAGGCCGCATTCGACCAGATCTACAAGGGAGCGGGCGTTTCCGCCTACTGATCCGACCGGGTTGCGTGGCGCCCGTTCGGGCGCCACGTGGCCTTTGCTAACCAAACGGCCATTGCCCCGTCATCTGATTTGGCGCAAGGAAAGGCGGCCCGCGGCATGTGCGGTGGGCCGCTTTGCGCATGAAGCATCATGAGGCGACAGGGCAGGATGGCTTCCCGGCACATGAAAGACGGCACGATGAACCAGCATGTGGGGCAGCAGCACGTGGAAGCGCTCGCTCCGGATGGGCGACGGGCGGCACCGGCTGCGTCCGGCACCGGGCCGGTGGTGCGGCTGGTCGACGTCAAGCGCCATTTCGGCCCGACCGCCGCGCTGGACGGCGTGTCCCTGACCGTCGGCAAGGGCGAGATCATCGGCATCATCGGCCGCAGCGGGGCCGGCAAGTCGACGCTGATCCGCTGCCTCAACGGCCTGGAGCGGCCGGATTCGGGCGAGGTCCATATCGAAGGGCGGGAGATCAGCCGGCTGGACGAAAACCAGTTGCAGCCGCTGCGCCGGCGCATCGGCATGATCTTCCAGCATTTCAACCTGCTGTCGGCCAAGACCGTCGAGGAAAATGTCGCCCTGCCGCTCAAGATCGAGGGCGTGCCGAAGGCCGAGCGCCTGCGCCGCGCAGCGGAGTTGCTGGAGCTTGTCGGCCTTGCCGGCAAGGCCAAGGCCTATCCGGCCTCGCTCTCGGGCGGCCAGAAGCAGCGTGTCGGCATCGCCCGCGCGCTGGCCGCGCGGCCAGCGCTTTTGCTTTCCGACGAGGCCACTTCGGCGCTTGATCCGGAAACGACGCGCTCCATCCTTGCCCTGCTCAAGGACATCAACCGCCAGCTCGGCCTCACCATCATCCTCATCACCCACGAGATGGAGGTGGTGCGCTCGATCGCCGACCGCGTGGCGGTGATCGATGCCGGCCGCATCGTCGAGCAGGGCGAGGTCTGGAAGGTGTTCGCCGACCCGCAATCCGACATTACCACCAGCCTGTTGCAGGGCATCCGCCCGCAACTGCCGGCCGAGATCGCGCAGCGGCTCTCGCCGACGCTCGGATCGGAAGCGGTGCTGCGCGTCGACATTGCCGGCGAGGCGGCGCTGGGGCCGCTGCTGGCGGATCTCGCCGCCAAAGCGGGCTCGTTCCGCTTCGTCCATGGCGGTATCGAGCGGGTGCAGGGGCGGCCGGTCGGCACGCTGTTCCTCGCCGTGCCGGCCGGCGAGCCGGACCTTTCGCAAACCGTGCAATTCCTGACGGGCCGGGGCGCCCGCGTCGAGGTGCTGGGCCATGTCTTCGGCAATGATTGAGCTTTTCCTGCGTTCGCTCTGGGAAACGGTGCTGATGACCGGTGCCTCCGGCGTGGTCTCCTTCGTGTTCGGCCTTCCGCTCGGCCTCGCGCTCGTGGTGACCGATCGTGGCGGCATTGCCGAGAACCTGTGGACGAACCGCCTGCTGGGCGGCATCGTCAACGGGTTCCGCTCGGTGCCGTTCATCATCCTTCTGGTGGCGCTGATCCCGGTGACGCGCTTCATCGCCGGCACCTCGATCGGCACCTGGGCGGCGATCGTGCCGCTTTCCATCGCCGCCACGCCCTATTATGCGCGCATCGCCGAAGTGTCGCTGCGCGAGGTCGACCGCGGGTTGATCGAGGCAGTGCGCGCCATGGGCGGCTCGCGCTGGACCATCGTGCGCGAGGTGCTGGTGCCGGAAGCGATGCCGGGCATCGTGGCGGGCTTCACCGTCACGCTGGTCACGCTCGTGGGCGCTTCGGCCATGGCCGGCGCCATCGGCGCGGGCGGCCTAGGCGACCTTGCCATCCGCTACGGCTACCAGCGTTTCGAGACCACGGTGATGATCGCCGTCGTCGCGGTGCTGATCGTCATGGTCAGCGTCCTGCAATGGGCGGGCGACCGGCTGGTCGCCCGGCTGGACCGCCGCACTGCCTGACACCGATACGGCCTACGCCGGTATCCTGATGCGCGCCCGCAGGCCGCCGAGCGGACTGTCCTCGAAGGTCAGGTCGCCGCCATGGCTGCGGGCGATGTCGCGGGCGATGGGCAGGCCGAGGCCGGTGCCGGTGGCGTCGAGATTGCGCGCCGCATCGAGCCGCACGAACGGTTTGAACACTTCCTCGCGCTTTTCCGGCGGAATGCCGGGGCCGTCGTCGTCGATGGTGATGGTGAGCCAGCCATCGCCATGTTCGGCGTGGATTTCGACGGATTTGGCGTAACGGAAGGCGTTGCCCGCCACATTGGCCACCAGGCGGGTGAAGGCGTTGGGTCGCACCTGGATGTCGGGCGAGCCGGTGATCGAGGTGATGAGCTTGCACTTGCGCAGCTTTGCCTCGTCCGCCAGCCGCTGGAAGCAGGCGGCAAGGTCGAAATGCCCGGTGTCCTCGGCCGCCTCGCCGCGCGCGAAGGCCAGATAGCCCTCCAGCATGGACTGCATGTCGTCTATGTCCTTGCCCAGCGCCTCGATGTCGGCCTTGGTGCGGGTCAGCGCCAGTTGCAGCTTGAAGCGGGTGAGGATGGTGCGCAGGTCGTGGCTGACGCCGGTGAGCATCGCCGTGCGCTGCTCGATCTGGCGCTCGATGCGCTCGCGCATCTGCATGAAGGCGAAGCCCGCGCGCCGCACCTCTTCCGCGCCGCGCGGGCGGAAGTCGCGCGGCATCGGCCGGCCCTTGCCGAAGCTCTCGGCCGCCTCCGCCAGCGCCAGGATCGGCCTGATCTGGTTGCGCAGGAAGGGGATGGCGATCATCAGCAGCACCAGCGAGGTGCCGACCATCCACAACAGGAAGATGTGGGTGTTGGACGCATAGGCCTGGCTGCGGCGCACGAAGACGCGCAGCACCCTGCCTTCGAGCTGGATGCGCACCTCGATGACATTGGAATTGCCGACCGTGTCGAGCCAGAACGGCCGGTTGATCTGGCGGGTGATCTCTTCCGACAGGATCTGGTCGAGGATCGAGAAGAAGGGCTTCGGCCCCGGCGGGGGCAGGGGCTCGGGCGGCAGCAGGTCGACCTTGAGCTGCATCCGGTCCTGGGCGATGCGGATGATGTTGGCGTAGTCCGGCTCGTTCGGATAGGTCTCCAGCAGGTCGATGATGGCGGCGATGTCGCGGGTGACGGCTTGCGACAGGCGCTGGGTCACCGTCTGCCAGTGGCGCTCCATGAAATCGAAGGCGATGACCGATTGCAGCAGGATCATCGGCGCGATGATGATGATTAGCGAGCGGGCATAGAGCCGCTTCGGCATGTAGAGCGAAACCAGGCGCCAGAAGCGCTTCCACGATTTCTGCACCGAGGCGGCGGCGCGCTGGACGCGGGCGCGGAAGTTGTCTGGAGGCGGGCCCTGCAATTCTGTCGTCGTCATTCCGTTCCGGCCTGCGCTTGGGGCGGCGCGTCATGCGGCCGTCCGGCCGACTCTATTCCACGCTGAGGCGATACCCAATACCGCGCACCGTCTGTAGCCACACCGGGTTGGAGGGGTCGCGCTCGATCTTGCGGCGCAGCCGGTTGATCTGCACGTCGATGGTGCGTTCGCCGACTTCCGAATCCTCGCCCACCAGTTCGTGGCGCGGAATCGTTTCGCCGGCCCGTTCGGCGAAGATCGCCAGGATTTCCTGCTCGCGGTCGGTCAGCTTCAGCACCTCGCTGCCGCGTTTCAACTCGCGCTTGGCGATCTGGAAGGTGTAGGGGCCGAAGACGAGCTGTTCCACCTTGGGCGTGGAGGCGGGGCCGCCGCGCCGCAATATGTTGTTGACGCGCAGGATCAGCTCGCGCGGGTCGAACGGCTTCGGCAGGTAGTCGTCGGCCCCGGCTTCCAGCCCGGTGATGCGGTTGTCGGTCTCCGAAAGCGCCGTCAGCATCAGGATCGGCACGTTGCGCTCGGCGCGCAGCGACTTCGTCAGCTCGACGCCGCTTTCGCCCGGCATCATCACGTCCAGCACCAGCAGGTCGAAATCGAGCCCGGCCAGCTTGCGCCTCGCCTCGGCCGCGGTTCCGGCCACGGTGACGCGGAAGCCGTTCTCGCTCAGGAACTGCCTGAGCAGGTTGCGGATGCGGGTGTCGTCATCGACCACCAGCAGGTGGAACGCATCGTCATCCGGCGCACAGGCCGGCTGGTCCAGCCTGTCGCTGCCATCCCTGTCAGTGCCTTCCATGACGGTCTCCTAGTCTTCTGCTGCGCCATGCGAGGGGTCGGTGTCGATCTGGGCCCTCAGCTCCGGATTGACCATCGCCTTGAGAAACTGCTCGATCGACTTGCGCCCCGCATCCTCCATTTCCATCAATGCGCCTTGTATTCGGCGGGACTGTGGCCGCGAAAGGGCAAGCGACAGCTCACGCCCCTTGGCGGTGGGATAAAGCTCGCGCTGGCGGCGGTCACGCGGTCCCTGCAATTGCACGATGTGGCCGGTGTCGATGAGCTGCTTGAGCACCCGCGCCAGCGATTGCTTGGTGATCTTGAGCACATCGAGCAGTTCGGCCACCGTCAGGCCGGGCCGGCGGTTGACGAAGTGCAGGACCCGGTGATGGGCGCGGCCGAATCCGTAGTCCGCCAGCATCTGGTCGGGGTCGGAGGTGAAGTCGCGATAGGCGAAGAAGAACAGCTCGATCAGCGTGAAATCGATGCCGTCCTCGTTGGCCACCGCCGCCCGGATCGGTGCCTCGTCGCCGGTTTTTTCCTTCAGCATGCTTCTCCCGCACCAAATTAAGTCAGCACTATTGACGTATTCTGCGCCCAATGATAATTTTTGACAAGCTTTAGGGCTTATTGCGACCGAAAACGCAAGGCTGGACCGGAAATCCGGAACTTCCTGAGTTTGCCATGGCCACAATATGGGCCTAGGCTTCGGACTGGCGGTTGCCTCATCGCTGCCGGATCAAACTTCAACGCACAGACTTATGCAGGCAGGCTGCCTGCGGGAGGTTATTGTCATGGCATCCGTTTCCTTCGACAATCTCGACGGTTATATCTGGATGAACGGCGAATTCGTCAAATGGGCGGACGCCAAGATTCACGTGCTGACCCACGGGCTTCACTATGCCAGCGCCGTATTCGAAGGTGAGCGCGCCTATGGCGGCGAGATCTTCAAGCTGACCGAGCACACCGAGCGTCTGCATGAATCGGCCCGCATTCTCGGCTTCAAGATTCCCTATTCGGTGGCCGAGATCGACGCGGCCTGCAACGAGCTGCTGAAGAAGCAGGGCTTCAAGGATGCCTATGTGCGCCCCATCGCTTGGCGCGGCAGCGAGCAGATGGGCGTCTCGGCCCAGAACAACCGGATCAACGTCGCCATCGCCATCTGGCAGTGGCCGAGCTATTTCGATCCGGAGCAGAAGCTCAAGGGCATCCGCCTCGACATGGCCGAATATCGACGCCCCGACCCGCGCACGGCCCCGTCCAAGTCGAAGGCCGCCGGCCTCTACATGATCTGCACCATCTCCAAGCATGCGGCCGAAGCCAAGGGCTATGCCGACGCCATGATGCTGGACTGGCGCGGTCAGGTGGCCGAGGCGACCGGCGCCAACATCTTCTTCGTCAAGGACGGCAAGATCCACACGCCGACGCCGGATTGCTTCCTCGACGGCATCACCCGCCGCACGGTGATCGGCCTGGCCCGTGATCGCGGCATCGAGGTGATCGAGCGCGCCATTCAGCCGGAGGAACTGGAAGGTTTCGAGCAGTGCTTCCTCACCGGCACGGCGGCCGAGGTGACGCCGGTTTCGGAGATCGGCCCGCACCGTTTCGAGGTCGGCGAGATCGCCAAGACGCTGATGAACGACTATTCGGCAGCGGTTCAGCCCAAGCGGGCCATCGCGGCGGAATAGAACTTCGTCGTCCCGTGAAGTTGCGAGGGAGCGGCCCTCTGGGCCGTTCCCATTGTTTTTGAGCGTTTGACTTTCGTCAGAATCAGCGTCTCATGACCGCATTCGGCTCACTCGAGTCGAGGTTGTCTGAGAGGGATCACAGATGGAAACGCTACTTCCTATCATCGTGCAGGTCATCACGGGCATTATCGGCGGCCAGGCCGTCGGTGCGGCGATAAAAACGGCCGCGATGGGCCAGCTTCCCAAAATCCTCAGTGGCGCGATCGGAGGAGTCGGCGGCGCCGCCATCCTCGGCAGCCTGCTGGGTGGGGGCACCATTGATCCGGCAGCGGCGACGGCCGCGGCAGAAGGCCTCGGCGGGGCCCTCAACCTCAACAACATTCTCGGCGGCGTGGGCGGCGGCGCGATTCTCACCGGCATCGTCGGTGCGGTCATGAACGCCATGAAGAAATAAGCCGGACCAGTGGTTCGACGAAAAAGGGCGGCTTCGGCCGCCCTTTGCGTGATGGGGCGTGATCGAGGTGGACGCGGCGGCGCCATGACCCTACATCGGGGCAATGTTTCTCGGCCGTCTTTCTGCCGACAGGAAAAGGGTCATCATGGGTCAGCTCAACGCCGGCATCGTTCCCGTCACGCCGTTCCAGCAGAATTGCACCATCCTGTTCGACCAGGATGAGAAAATCGGGGTCGTCGTCGATCCCGGTGGCGATGTCGACCGCATCCTGGCGGCATTGAAGGAAAATGCCATCACCGCCACAGCCATCTGGATCACCCATGGCCATATCGACCATGCCGGCGGCGCGATGGATCTGAAGGAAGCGCTGGGCGTCGAGATCATCGGCCCGCACGAGGACGACCGGCCGCTGCTCGACAATCTGGAAAACCAGGCGCAGCGCTTCGGCCTCACCGGTGCGGTCCGCAATTGCGTTCCGGATCGCTTCCTGAACGAAGGCGACAAGGTTTCCTTCGGCGAGCACGAGTTCGAGGTCCTGCACTGTCCGGGCCATGCGCCCGGCCACGTCGTCTATTACAACCGCGCGGCCAAGTTCGCCCATGTCGGCGATGTGCTGTTTCGCGGTTCGGTGGGCCGCACCGACCTGCCGGGCGGCAACCACGAAGCGCTGATCCGTTCCATCAAGGAAAAGCTGCTGCCGCTCGGCGACGACATCGGTTTCATCTGCGGCCACGGACCGGGCGGACGCCTCGGCGAGGAGCGGCGGTCAAATCCGTTCCTGATCTGACCGGGGAATGCCATGGATTGGGGGCGCGCTTTGCCAGAGGCAGGCCCTCGCTCCTGCCCGCTCCCGCAGGTGGCATGCTTCTCCCGTTTGCGGCAGGGGTTTATTGGATCCGAATTGCCCCACCCCTAACCCTTCCCAACAAGGGGGAGGGGAATTCTGCGACGGCAGCATCCAGTCGAATGTCGAAGATTGTTGCTGTGACGTCGGTGAAATCGTTCCCTACCCCCCTTGTGGGGAGGGGTTAAAGCATGTCGCCCGAAAGTGGGAACCGGTTTCGGGATAACGACATGCGTAAAAACAACAACTTAAAGCGTAAGGAGCGAATCCGGAAGATCGCGACGCGCTTTAGGGGTGGGGGGTACGACATGTAGAAAAGGGCCGCTCGAAAGCGGCCCTTTTCGCAGGCAGGGAACCCTTCCGGCCGTCAGTTGGCCTGGCAGAAATGGCGCAGCCCATCATAGCCCATGAAGGTGCCGCTGCGCGCATCGAAGCTGCGGTAGCGGTCCGAGCAATACCTGTACCATTCGGGGCTCCACGGCTCGTAGGACGCGCGATAATAATCGTCACGATAATAGCGGCGAACCGGCGCGGGGCGCGGCTCGCGGATGATGTAGGTGGGTTCCGGCTCGTAATAGCGCGGCTGGGAGGCAAGCGCTCCGCCGATCAGGGCGCCGGCGGCCAGCCCGATGACGCCGGCGGCGACCGCATCGCCGTTGGACCGGCTGTGATGGTGGTGATGGCGGCGCCAGTCGCGCGCTTCAGCCGCGGGGAGGGCAGTCGCCATGGTCGCGACGACCGCCGTCGACAACACGAATGCCTTGAAAAATCTGTTCATGACGGTCTCCTGTTCGCAGCCCCACCGCGTACGCGGCCCGATGTTGCCTGAACAGATAGTGGACCGTGCCTGAACGGCGGCTGAACGAAACGGTGCTTTACCCGTAAAAACGCAGCCGCCGGCCAGTTGTTCCGCGCAGCCTCAGCCGATGGTGAGGTTGACCGCCTTGGGGCCCTTGCCGCGCTTGTCCGGTTCGGTCTCGAACGTCACCTTCTGGCCGTCCTCCAGGCCGGGAAGGCCAGAAGCCTGTACGGCCGAGATGTGGACGAAGACGTCCTTGGCACCATCGTCTGGCGTGATAAAACCGAAACCCTTGGCGTGGTTGAAGAATTTTACGGTGCCGGTCTGCGGCATGGGATGCTCCCTTATAGTCCCATAGTCTTGTTCTCGGGTTTGCGAAGGCCCGAAGATCGAATTTGTGATTTATTTTGAGTTCATCGGCAACAAAAACTTTGTACCAGCAGGCTATTCAAGCCGTTAGTCAGCAAAGATTCTGGCGATGAAACCCAAAGGGCGCGGCAATAGCTGCCGCGCCCCCTGCCGGAACTGCAATCAGCAGTCGAAATCAGGCGGCGCGCAGATTGACCGCCTTCGGGCCCTTGCCCATGCGGTCGGGCTCGACGTCGAAGGTGACCTTCTGGCCATCGACGAGGGTGCGCATGCCCGAAGCTTCGATCGCCGAGATGTGGACGAAGACGTCCTTGGCGCCGTCTTCAGGCGTGATGAAGCCGAAGCCCTTGGTGGTGTTGAAGAATTTTACGGTACCGGTCTGGGACATTGGGAGAACTCCTTCACCCGTTCGTCGTTCTGGACCTCTTCCTGCCAGCGGCTGCCGGGCAAGGGGAAGTCCGGTGGTTGCTCGGCGGTCATGCATTCGCGCACGGGTAAACCCCCCGCCAGAAACGGGGCTGTCAGAGATTCACGATATCGGGGATAGGGTCGTCCAAAACGTTCCATTCTCCGGGATGCAAATACCCGAACGATGGACTTATCGCACGGTTTTGTGACTGTGGCAAGACGGCGCTATTTCAGGGCCAATCAGGCCAGTCTGCGGACCGATGAAAATCAACGACTTGCCGGTACCCGGCGGAACTGCCAGCATCGGTGCGCGTTGTTTGCGCTGCCCCAGGCAAATAGGAGAGGACAATCCATGAAGCTCAAAAGCGTTTTCGTGTCGGGAGTGGCGGTCCTGCTGACTTCCGGCCTGCTCGCGGCCTGTACCGTGGCGGTCGACGAGGGTCCCGGCTACCGCCCGCCGCCGCCACGTCCGCGTCCGCCGGCGCAGGCCTGCACCATGGAATACGCGCCGGTCTGCGGCGTGCGCGGCTCGGATAGCCGCACCTTCGGCAATAGCTGCCAGGCCAGGACCAACGGCTACCGCATCAGCCATCAGGGCGCATGCCGCTCCGGCGGTGACCGGCCCGGTTGGGGTGGGCGTCCCGGCTGGGGTGGGGGGCCCGGCACGCGTCCTCCCGAGCGCCCGTCGCGAGCCTGCACGCGCGAATTCGCGCCCGTCTGCGCTTCGAGCCGGGGCCAGCTGCGTACCTTCCCCAACGCCTGCGAGGCGCGCGCCGCCGAATGGCGGATCGTCCGTAGCGGTAGCTGCCGCTGATCGGTCGGCAAAGAGGAGGGGGCGGCATGGTCCGCCACCTCCTCTTTCTTTTTGCTGGAATTGCCTAGAGAGCGGCTTCCTTCTGCACGTCCAGGAAGGATTCGAATCCGCCATAGATCATGCGCTTGCCGTCGAAAGGCATGTTTTCCATGTCGCCTTTCAAACGTGGATCGGCCATCACCTTGGCAAGGATCTCGTCCCGGTCCTGGCGTGATTTGTAGACCACCCAGGAAAAGATCACGAGTTCGTCCTTGGCCTGCACCGCGCGCGGAAACGAGGTCAGCTCGCCATAGGGCACGTCGTCGCCCGTGCATTCGACATAGGCGAGCGCGCCGTGATCCATCCACACATCGGACGCCTTGCGGGCCATTTCCTTGTATTCGTCCAGCTTTGCCTGCGGCACGGCAAGCACGAAACCATCGACATAGGACATTGCTTCCTCCTTCAGCGTTGTCGTCCGGTTGCTTACTGATTGACGGGTGCGTTCATGGCCCAGTCGACGCCGAACGGGTCGCGCAGGCTGCCCCAGCGGTCGCCCCAGAACATCACGTCCAGCGGCATGACCACCTCGCAGCCGGCATCGACGGCGCGCTGCCACCACGAATCGATGGTGTCCGCCGTCAGGTGAAGCTGCATGGTGCAGGCCTGGATCGGCTGGTGCGGATGCCCGTGTTCCGGATAGGCATCGCACAGCATCAGGCTGGAGCCGTTGACGTAGAGATGGACATGCATGGTCCGGCCCTGTTCGTCCGGCGGCACGGCGAAGACCTGCTCGGCGCCGAAGGCCTTCTCGTAGAACGCGGCGGCTTTCAGCGCGCCGTCCAGTTGCAGGTAAGGGGTGAGGCCCCCGAGCGGCTTCGGCATCGGCGGGGCCTGGGGCTTCGCGTCGGCATTGGTCATGGGCATCTCCCGGGTCTGGGTTGAAAGCCCCCACAGGACGTATGACGAAGCGGCGGTCCGACACTGACGGCGGAAATTTTCCGCCGTCGCAGCAATCTACTTTCCGGGCTTCCCGGTTTTCGCGGGACGACGCCGGCGCTGGGCCGTATCCGACGGGTCCTCATAGGAGCCTATGCCGGCGCGCTCGCGGCGGATCGGCTTCACATCGTCCGGCTTGACCGGCTTGCGGCCTTCCACCGGCTTCTCCGTGCGGCCCACCGTCATTTCGTCGAGCGAATTCTTCCTGAACAGGGAAGGTTTAGCCTCGCTCACGCTGCCGCCGCTGCGCGGCTCGCTCCGTGGGCGCGCCGAACGGTCGGCGGCGGCCTGTCGGTCGCTCGAGCTTCCCCCGGCTTCACCGGGAATGCCGAAGTCCGAGCCATGCGCCTCCTGCGCCGACTGCTTCTTGAACAGCGAGCGCGAAACGGCTCCGGCCGGCGTCGTCATGTCGGTGCCCGGGCCCATGTCGTCCAGTGAGGGCTTGGCGAACAGCGGCTTCTTCACCGGCACGGCCCCGTCGGCGCCCATCTCGTCGAGATGCGGCTTGCGGAACAGGGAGTCGCCCTCGGTGCCGTCTTCCACGGCCCGGTGGCGGGCGCGGCCCTTGTTGTGCTTGCCCTTCTCGCGGCCGGAGACCGGACTTTCGGATTCCGCATATTTGGCCAGCGGGTCGTCGGCAACGGCCAGTTCCAGTTCGGTGAGCCGCTTGATCTCGTCGCGCAACCGCGCGGCCTCCTCGAAATTGAGGTCGGCGGCGGCGTCGCGCATCTTCTTTTGCAGGAACTCCAGATGGGCCTTGAGGTTGTTGCCCATCAACTGGCCGGCGTCGTCGGTGAACTGCGAGATGTCGGCGCGCACGTGATCCTTCTCGTAAACCGAGTCGAGGATGTCGGCGATGCGCGACTTGACCGATTCCGGCGTGATGCCGTTGGCCTCGTTGTATTCGAGCTGCTTCTCGCGGCGGCGATTGGTCTCGGCCATCGCCCGTTCCATCGAGCCGGTGATCTGGTCGGCGTAGAGGATGACCTTGCCGTCGACATTGCGCGCGGCGCGGCCAATGGTCTGGATCAGCGAGGTTTCGGAGCGCAGGAAGCCTTCCTTGTCAGCGTCGAGAATGGCGACGAAGCCGCATTCGGGAATATCCAGGCCCTCGCGCAGCAGGTTGATGCCGACCAGCACGTCGAACGCGCCGAGGCGCAGGTCGCGCAGGATCTCGATGCGCTCCAGCGTGTCGATGTCGGAGTGCATGTAGCGCACGCGGATGCCCTGCTCGTGCAGATATTCGGTGAGGTCCTCGGCCATGCGCTTGGTCAGCACCGTCACCAGCGTGCGATAGCCTTTCTTCGTCGTCTCGCGGATTTCGCCCAGAACGTCGTCCACCTGGCTCTTGGCCGGGCGCACCTCGACCGGCGGGTCGATCAGGCCGGTCGGGCGAATGACCTGCTCGGCGAAGACGCCGCCGGACTGCTCAAGCTCCCAGCCGCCGGGCGTCGCCGACACGGCGACGGTGAGCGGGCGCATGGCGTCCCATTCCTCGAAGCGCAGCGGCCGGTTGTCCATGCAGGAGGGCAGGCGGAAGCCGTATTCGGCGAGCGTCGCCTTGCGGCGGAAGTCGCCGCGATACATGCCGCCGATCTGCGGAACGGTGACGTGGCTTTCGTCGATGAAGATCAGGGCGTTGTCGGGCACATATTCGAACAGCGTCGGTGGTGGGTCGCCGGGCTGGCGACCGGTGAGATAGCGCGAATAGTTCTCGATGCCGGCGCAGGAGCCCGTCGCCTCCAGCATCTCCAGGTCGAAGCGGGTGCGCTGCTCCAGCCGCTGCGCTTCCAGCAGGCGCCCAGCCCTTTCAAGCTCCTGCAGGCGTTGCTTCAGCTCTTCCTTGATCGACTTGATGGCCTGATTCAAGGTCGGGCGCGGCGTCACATAGTGCGAGTTGGCGTAAATCTTTACGCTCTTGAGCTCGCCGGTCTTGCTGCCGGTCAGCGGGTCGAACTCGGTGATCGCCTCGATCTCGTCGCCGAACAGCGAGATGCGCCAGGCGCGGTCCTCAAGGTGGGCCGGGAAGATTTCGATGGTGTCGCCGCGCACGCGGAACGAGCCGCGCACGAAATTCGCATCCTGCCGCTTGTATTGCTGGGCGACGAGGTCGGCGAGAAGCTGGCGCTGGTCCAGACGGTCGCCGATCGTCATCTGGAAGGTCATCGCCGTGTAGGTCTCGACCGAGCCGATACCGTAGATGCACGACACCGAGGCGACGATGATCACGTCGTCGCGCTCCAGCAGAGAGCGCGTGGCCGAGTGGCGCATGCGGTCGATCTGTTCGTTGATGGAGGATTCCTTCTCGATGTAGGTATCCGTCCGCGGCACATAGGCCTCGGGCTGGTAATAATCGTAGTAGGAGACGAAATATTCCACCGCGTTGTTCGGGAAGAACTTCTTGAACTCGGCATAGAGCTGGGCGGCCAGCGTCTTGTTGGGCGCGAGGATCAGGGCGGGGCGCTGCGTCTCCTCGATTACCTTGGCCATAGTGAAGGTCTTGCCCGAGCCGGTGACGCCGAGCAGGACCTGCGTGCGGTCCTCGTTGGAGACGCCTTCGACAAGGTCCTTGATCGCGGTCGGCTGGTCGCCGCGCGGCTCGAATTCCGACTCCATGCGGATCGCGATGCCGCCTTCGGATTTTTCCGGGCGGGCAGGGCGGTGCGGCGCCCATAAAACGCCGTTCTTGTGCAGCGGATTGCCGCTCTCGATCAGGTCGGCCAGCGCCTGCACCGTGGCGGTTACGCCGGAATTGGAAATCGTCCCGGCGTCTTCCAGCGAGATGTCGAGGCCGGCCACCGGGTTTAGGCCGACGGCCGCGCGCTCCTTGGCCGAAGCCGCGCCGCCCATCGAGGTGCCGCGCGCGGTGCGGGTGGGCGAGGCCGACCGGGCCGGGATCTTCCTGGCGGGCTTGGTGCCGGTCTTGTCCTCCTTGCGGGGAGGCCCGGACTGCGGTGCGGGGGCGCTCCCCCGCTGGTCCGCTTCCCTCGAAATCTGCTCGGCCCAGTCCGAGATCGAGCCGGACAGGGCCGTGCCCGACAGCGGCGGCTGCGGGGCTTCGGCGAAGCCGCCCTTGTGCAGCGGCTCGCTGGCATCCATGAAATCGGTCAGGGGGCTGCGCCGCTTGGGCTGCGCCTGCTTGTCGGGAGATTTGGCCATGGCCCCGAATATGGGTGGACTCGGTTCAAATGGAAAGGGGGCGCCCTGCCCGGAAAGCGGTCCCGGCGGCTCTGCTGACAGGAGGCTGTCAGGAGCGTTTCAGCCGAAGCGCAGCTTCATGGCAAGGATGGCGCCGACGAACAGCAGCGTCAGCACATTGGCGACGATGACCGGCCATGAGCCGATGAGCACGCCATAGACCGCCCAGAGCGCCACGCCTGCCGCGATCGAGCCGGTGGCGATAAGCGAGATGTTGTCGGCCTTGCGCTCGCGCGCCAGCTTGACAACCTGAGGAACCCAGCCGAGCGTGGTGATGAAGGCGGCCAGCGCGCCTATGATTTCAATCCAGTGATGCAAGGTGGGGGCTCCGAACAGTGCCGCTCATCCTATGCCAGATTTCGCCGTCGCGGGGAAGCAGCCCAGGGGCTGGCCCAACGAAACAAAATGTGTCCTCAGCGGGTTTTTCTTGGCGCTTTCCGTGATCGTCGGGAGGGGAGGACTGTGGTGCCGGCGTGGCTGTCACATTGCTCGCCCGGAACCGCTCCAACCGACTCGATTTGCGCGCTTGGAGCATGTCGCAAACGGGCTGCGCGACGGCATCGCTTCCACCGGCTCCAGGACAATGTGTCGGAATTAAGCCGCTGATTACGTTTGGAAAAGTTACCCTTCGTGATTTGAAATCGAGGGCAGGCTCCATAGGTTCCGGGGGTGTCGCGGGGCGGCCGGCTTGTCCGGCACCTCTGGCCAAAACCGCTGAAAACGGGAGTTCCCGACATGAAGAAGACCCTTGCCACCGCCAGTGCCCTCCTTGCCCTTCTCAGCACCGCCTATGCGGCGACCGTACAGGGCACGATTCAGGCGGTCGACCCGGAAACCAAGTCGATCACCCTCGACGACGGCAAGATCTACCAGTTGCCCGCCGAGGCCGCCGTCGACCAGCTTGCGGTCGGCACCAAGGTGGTGGTGACCGTGGACGATACCACCGGCACCGTGACGTCGATCGAGGCCGCCGCTTCATAGCGGGTTTGCATATCCGCGCGTTTCAGGCCGGTCCCGTCGGGGCCGGCCATTTCATGTCGGCTGCAATCGCCGCTTGCCGAATCCGCCGGGTCCGCGCTTCAATAGATGGCGCGGAGCTTCGGGAGGAGGCGTGTGAAGGTCGGGGTGATCCTCAATCCGGTGGCCGGCGGCGGCCAGCTCAAGGACCATTGGCCTCAGGTGATGGCCGAACTGCGCACGCAGTTCCCGGAGGTCGAGGTGCGCGAGACGCAAGGCGCGGGCGATGCCGAAAGGCTGGCGCTCGATCTTGCGATGTCGGGTTGCCGGCTGGTGATCGCCGCCGGCGGGGACGGCACGGCCAGCGAGGTGGCCGATGGTCTCCTGCTCGCCCGGCGCGAGGGCGTGAAGAACACGGAACTGGCCCTGCTGCCCTGCGGCACCGGATCGGACTTCGCGCGCGGCTTCGGCCTGCCGCGCGATGCGGCCGGGTTGCTCCGGCATATTGCCGGGGCCAAGAGCCGCCAGATCGATGTCGGGCGCATCTCCTTCGTCGACGACCATGGCGCGCTGTCCAGCCGCCATTTCATCAACATCGCCAGCCTCGGCCTGTCGGGCGTCACCGTGCGGGCGGTGAATGCAGACAAGCGCAAGGGGAGGGTGTCGGCCAAGGCGCTGTTCTACTGGCGCACCATCGGCTCGTTCCTGCGCTATCGGTTCCAGACCGTCCGCATCACGCTGGACGATGGGGAGCCGGTCGAGGCGTGCGTGGCGCTGGTGGCGGTGGCCAACGGCCGCTTCTTCGGGGCCGGGATGATGGTCGCGCCCGATGCGGAGATGGATGACGGCTGGTTCGACGTGGTCATCGTGCGCGCCGCCGGCAAGCCCGGCCTGATCCGCGATCTGACCCAGCTCTATGGCGGGCGCCACCGCAACCACCCGGCGGTGACCATGGTGCGCGCCAGGAAGGTGCTGGTGGAGCCGGTCGGAAGCGCCATGGCCGACGGTGCCCTGCTCGACATAGACGGGGAGTCGCCGGGCCGCATTCCGGCGACGTTCGAGGTGCTGCCGCGCGCACTGACCTTGAGATGCTGATTCAACAGGTTGCGAAATCGATTCCGCAAGGCGATGCAATCGCTTGATTTCATTGAACCGTTTCGTCCGGCCGTTGACGCGTCCCTGTCGCGAAGCTACGGCAGGATGAAGCAAACGTCCCGGAGGTCAGGCATGGTGCAATATGTGAACGGCGCGCCGCAGGGGGAACTCACGCTGCGCACGCTGGCCATGCCGGCGGACGCCAATGCGGCCGGCGACATCTTCGGCGGCTGGGTGATGGCGCAGATGGACCTTGCCTGCGGCATCCGTGCCGCCGAGCGCGCCCGCGGACGGGTGGTGACGGCGGCGGTGAAGGAAATGTCCTTCGCCAAGCCGGTCAAGATCGGCGACACGCTGTGCATCTACACGCATGTCGAGCGCGTCGGCCGCAGCTCGATCACGCTGAAGGTCGAGGCGTGGGCGCAGCGCTATCTGTCCGAGTTGATGGAAATGGTCACCCACGCCGATTTCGTCATGGTTGCGCTGGATGGCGAGGGCAAGCCGACGCCGGTGCCGGCGGAATAGGGCAGCCTTGCCCCACCTTACTGTTTCGGCGTGCTGTCGAATTGCTCGCGGGCGGCGTTGATGCGGCCGGTATTGGCGCGGGCCCAGTCGGCCAGCGCGGTGACCGGAATCAGAAGCTCGCGGCCGAGGTCGGTCAGTTCATAGTCGACGCGCGGCGGGATGGTCGGGAAGACGGTGCGGGTGGCGAAACCGTCGCGTTCGAGACTGCGCAGCGTCGTGGTCAGCATCTTCTGTGAGATGCCGCCGATGGCATGGCGCAATTCGTTGAAGCGCATCGGTCCGCTGCCGAGCATCGACACGACCAGCACGGTCCACTTGTCACCCACGCGTTGCAGCACCGCGCTGACAGCCCGGCAATCCTCGCTGCGGTGATGGTGCCTTGGTTTCAAAAAAGTGCCTCCTTGCGTGGCGGTATCCTGGTTACATAAATAGCGTCGGTTTCCTTTTTATACCACCATCAACGGAGAACATGCATGTCATCTTCCAAAGCCAGGCTGGCCGTGGTCATCGGCTCGATCCGGGCGAAGCGCTTTGCCGACAAGCCCGCCCGCTGGATCGCCGACCTCATCAATAGCCGTGACGACGTCGAGGCGGAGATCGTCGACCTGAAGGACTATCCGATGGCGATGTTCGCGGAGGACACGTCGCCGCTGTGGGGACCTTCCAAGGATGAGCATGCGTTGCGCTGGCAGGCGAAGATGGCCACGTTCGACGGCTACGTCTTCACCGCCGCCGAGTACAACCACGCCCCGACCGGGGTGCTCAAGAACGCGCTCGACTATCTCGGCTCCCAGGTGTTCCGCAAGCCGGCCGGCTTCGTCGGCTATGGCGGCGTCGGCGGCGCGCGGGCTGTGGAGCAGTTGCGGATGATCGCGGTGGAATTGCAGATGGCGCCGGTGCGGGCGGCCGTGCACATCCAGTTGCCCGACTATGTCGCCATCCAGCAGGGACAGGATATTGCCGAACTGGCGCATCTGCGCACCAGCGCCGATGCGCTGCTGGCCGACATGGCGTGGTGGGCCAAGGCGCTGCGCGCCGCGCGGGACGCCGAGGAACGCGCCGAGGCGGCCTGACGAGGCCACAAAACACGGATGCAAGAAGAAGGGCCTGTGCGGTTGCACAGGCCCTTTTTGCCGGATCAGTTGGCCGGCAGCTTGGTCGCCAGCACCTTGTCGATGCGGCGGCCGTCCAGGTCGACCACCTCGAAGCGCCAGCCCTGCGCGTCCACCGTCTCGCCGGTGGCGGGCAGGTGGTGCATGTGCGACAGGATATAGCCGGCCACGGTTTCGTAATCGCGGTTCTCCGGCAGGTCGATGCCCATCATGTCGGCCATTTCGTCGGCCTGCATGTAGCCGGCCAGCAGCCAGGAGCCATCCTCGCGCTGCACGGCGGTGTCTTCGGTATCGTCCTCGTCGAGGTCGGATCGGAACACGCCGGTGATGGCTTCCAGAATGTCGGCAGGGGTCACCACGCCTTCGAAATGGCCGTATTCGTCATGGACGAGCGCCATCGGCATGTCGGCTTCCTTGAGCTTGGCCAGCACGTCCAGCGCATCGGCCTGGTCGTGCACGATGGGCGCCTCGCGCACATGCTTGCGCGCATCCAGCGGCTTGCCGGCCAGCAAGGTGGCCAGGATGTCGCGGGTCTGGACGACGCCGATCATGTTGTCGACATTGCCGTCGGCCGCCGGCAGGCGCGAATGCTGGCTTTCCATCAGCAGGCGGCGAATGGCCGCCTCGTCCGACTGGATGTTGAGCCAGTCGACATCGGTGCGCGGGGTCATCACCGCGCGCACGGCGCGGTCGCCCAGCCGCATCACGCCGGCGATCATGCGCCGCTCGTCGGATTCGATGGTGCCCTGGTGCTCGGCTTCCGCCACGATCATCTTGATCTCTTCGTCGGTGACCCGCTCCTCGCTCTCGCCGCGCTGGCCGAGCAGCCACAGCACCGAGCGGCCGGACAGGTCGAGCAGCCACACCAGCGGCGCCGAAATGGTGGCCAGCATGGCCATCGGCCCCGCGACCCTGGAGGCGACGCGTTCCGGATCGCGCAGGGCGATCTGCTTGGGCACCAGTTCGCCGATGATGAGCGAGGCATAGGTGATGACCGCCACCACGATGCCGACGCCGAGCGTATGGGCGAGACCGGTCGACATGCCCGATTCGACCAGCACCTTCGACAGGCGGTCGCCCAGCGTGGCGCCCGAGAACGCGCCCGAAAGCACGCCGACCAGCGTGATGCCGATCTGCACGGTCGACAGGAACTTGCCGGGATTGGCGCCCAGTTCCAGCGCGCGCGCCGCGCCGCGCACATTGCGGTCGATCATGGTCTTCAGCCGCGCGGGCCGGGAAGAAACGATCGCCAGTTCCGACATGGCCAACAGGCCGTTCACGCAGATGAGGACGACCACGATGGCGATTTCAATGTATAGCATGAATGCTCATTAGCATTCCCGATGCCTCTTGGAAAAGAGAGCAAATCGGGCTTCGTATATCGTCGCCGATCCGGCCGCTTTTTTCAGCGGCAGGCGCGATAGCCGCTCTTGCGGCTCTTGATGTCGAAATGGAAATGGTTGCGGTGGTCGTAGTTGTAGCCCGGCCCGAGCACCGTGGTGAAATAGGAGCAACCGTCGGCGCGCACGGTGTTCAGCAGGCCGCGCTCGCGGAAGGCGAAAAGGCCGGGCTTGCGCACGTCGATCACCTTGCCGTTGTTCAGCTCGATGGCCATCACGTCGAGCGCATTGCCCTTACCGTGCTCGGAGAGCACGCCTTCGCCCCGTATCTTGCGGCAGGAATAGCTCGAGCCCTGGCGGATGGACTTGACGCCGCTGAAATAGCGCCAGCGCGCGGCCGATGTCAGCTCGTTGCGGGTCCAGCTCGCGAAGCTGGCCGCCATGGCGCAGGTGAGCGTCGCGGCCGGCTTCATCTCGATATTGCCGATCGCCGAGACCTTGACCGGATGGGCGATGCCGCACTGGCCGCCGTCGCTGATCGGAGCAAGGTCGGTATAGGCCACGCGCAGCCGCTTCAGCTCCCTGCGGCAATCCACCTCGTCCGGCGATAGCTGGTTGGTCGGCGACAGGGGCCGGTCGAAGCGCGGATAGGCGGCGGTCATGTAGGGATTGGAGGGGACCAGCGCCTGCATGCCGACGCCGGGCTGTACGCCCGATGTGGTGCCGACGTCGACGGCGGGCTGGAGATCGAACACACTGCCGGTGTTGCAGGCCGAAACGCCGGCCACCGCCGCCAGGGCGGCAATGGCTGCCAGAAACCGGCCGAGGCGCCGCCCATAGGGGGCGCCGGGCATTGCGCTGCGGGGCGTGCCTGCCATGGCGATGAACTCTGTTTCCTTGGAAAGCAGAGCCTAACCGTCAAGGGTAAAGGAAAGATCAGCGCCGCCATTCATGCCTGTGGCCGCATTGGGGCAGGCCGCCTCGTGGCCTCTCACTGGCAGAAGGTCGAGCCGTTGCGGCGCGGCGCAAGGTCCAGATGCAGGTGCGTTTCATGATCGGCATCGCTGCCGGGTCCGAGCACGGTCTTGAACGGGCCGCAGGCGGCCTTGCGGATGCGGTCGAGAAATTTCCCCTGCTTTTCCGCAGGCGCGAGGCCGACCTCGACGCTGCTCTTGTCCTTGAGGGTGAAGGAGGCGATATCCAGCGCATTGCCGAAGGCATGTTCCGACATTTTCGCGCCGTTGTGGCGCGGGCGGCAGACATAGGCGGAAGCGTGGGTGACGCCGGCCACCTCCGAACCCATGATCTCCCTGGCCGCCGGCTGCACGACGTCGGCCATGAAGCGCGCGAGGGTCTCGGCCATGGCGCAGTTCAGCTCCGCTTTCGGAGCCAGTTCGACGGGTTTGCCGAGGCTGGTGACGATAACCGGGTAGGGGATCGAGCAGCCGGCAGCCGCGTCGTGCTGTGCCGGCTCGTCCTCGAACGCGACGCCCATGGCGCGCAATCTCTTGCGGCAGGCCTCCTCCTCGGCCGGCATCTTTTCGGCGGCAACCATGCCCGAACGCGGATCAGGCTGCGGGGTGGGCCGCTTGTCCTCGGCTTTTTCCGGTTCGTCCGGCTTGCTTTCGGGCGGCTTGCTTTCGGATGGCTGCTTTTCGGGCGGCTTGGCTTCCGGCACGGGCGCCTGGCTGGGTGGAGAGGCTGGCTGCGGCGCGTCGTCCGGCCGGGGCTCCGGTGTCGGCGTTTCCGTCTGGGAGGCAATATCGGGCTGTGGGGTCCGTTCGGCAAGCATTTCGGGCACGGGCGCCGATTGCGGCAGCCGCACAGGCTGGCGCCTTGCGACAGCGGGCTGCGCCATCAGGCAGGCAAGGATCAACAGGGACAGGGAACGAAATCGCGAAACGGCCATCGCATCCAAACGGGTACGGGCCCGCGCGGTTGCAGCGAAAAATGATCACCTTCGGTAACGGCCTGTTGCCGCCGGCGTGTTCCTCGCACTTCGCAGGCAGATTCCGGAACGCTGCCCAAGTCGTTGAAGCCGAATCCCTTTTGCAGGTTCATGCGTGGCTGTCATGCAGCCGGCGGCTCCAGTCCTCGACCTTGCGGCTGGCGATGCGCCGCGCGGCAAGCTCACGCCACGACGGCGCCAGTTCCGGCAGGGCACCAAGCTCCTGAAGCGATTCCGTGTCCATGGTGCGCGTGTAGAGAAGCCCGATGATGCGCGCCAGCGACCACTCCGGCTGCGGGCGCTCATGCAGCACCAGCGCATTGCCCGCCTCGGCCGCGCCCTCTTCCAGCACCCTGTAGTACCAGCCGGTGCGCCCGCTCTTTTGCACTCTGATCGCCATGTCCGGGCGGTCGAAGCGGGCATTGAGCCGCCAGCAGGGCTGGCGTCCCTGGCTCACCTGCAGCAATGCGGAGCCGAGGCGAAAGACATCGCCGATGCAGACATCGGCTTCGGACAGGCCGCTTGTCGTGATGTTCTCGCCGAAGGCCGGCGCCGCGGCCTCGATGCCTTCCTTGCGCCATTCGCCATAATGGTCGGCGGGGTAGTGATGCACGGCCTTCTCGGGGCCGCCATGGTGGCGGGTGTCGCCATGCTCGTCGCCTTGCAGTCCGACGCGGGTGATGGCCAGATGTCCTTGCACCGGCTTCTTGTCGATGCCGCTCGGCACCTGCCGCGGTCCGAGCGGCGCTAGCGTACCGATGAAAAGCCCCTCGACGATGGCCGGCGCCGGTGCCGTGGTCTTATTCGGCAACGCTCTCGAGCCCCTGTTCCAGCCAGTCGGCAAGCTGCGGCAGGCCGAGCAGGTAGCGGGCCGTCTGCCGCAGCGGCCGCTGTTTCGCCGCTGTCAGCGCCTCGTCCCACTCGCTTGCGTCGAAGTCGCCGCGCCCGATCCATGCCAGCGCGATCAGCTCGGCGGCCTCGTCGACGTTGAGATCGCTGATCAGTGCCCGGAATTCGCGTTCGGTCAGGTCTTCCGTCTCTTCCTCCGCCAGGCCGTGATGATGCTGGAGGTCGCGGCTTTCGCCGTCGAATTCGATCTCATGCTCGCTGCCGGCATCGAAATCGTCGCGCATGCCGGCGCTCAACGCCTTCGCCTTGAGGATCAGCATGCGGACCGTGTCCGGCCCGATCGAAAGCTCCCACTCGCGTTCCTGGCTGTTCCGCATCGAAAATCCTCGTGCCAATCCAGCCCGGCCGGTGCTGCCGGACCCGCCCGATGATAGCCTATCTCGCACATTCGTCATACGGCCGAGCTTCGGCCGCAACAGGCCGGATTGACAGGGCCAGCGCGGCGAATGAAATGGCGCAAGCTCTCTCCATTCGATCGGATTCCCCAGCGTGGCGTCGCTCCTCACTCCCAAGGTCCTGCCCATCCTCATGCTGCTGGCCTCGAACGTCTTCATGACCTTCGCCTGGTACGGCCATCTGAAGTTCAAGGGCGCGGCGATCTCTGTCGTCGTCCTGGCGAGCTGGGGCATCGCCTTCTTCGAATACTGGCTGGCGGTGCCGGCCAACCGGCTCGGCAATCAGGTCTATTCGGCGGCGGAGCTGAAGACCATCCAGGAGGTCATAACGCTCGGCGTCTTCGCCGTGTTCTCGGTCACCTATCTGAAGGAGGCGCTGACCTGGAACCACTTTTTCGGCTTCCTGCTGATTGCCTGCGGCGCGGCGCTGATTTTCAGGGCCTGATTTTTTTGCCGGGCAAGCGTCCTTCGTTTTTAGGACGTGAAAAACCTCCAGCAATTGCTATATTGTGACGAGAATCCGAGATGTGACGGTTCCGTCAGTGTCCTGACGGACCGTTTTCTTTTTGTCGAAAGGGCGCCTGGAAAGGGCGTACGGCAGGAAAGGAGTGGCTATGAACAAGGTGCCGATGACAGGCGGTGGCTTCGAGACGCTGAAGGAGGAGCTGCGCTGGCGCCAGCAGGATGAACGGCCGCGCATCATCGAGGCGATTTCCGAAGCGCGTTCGCATGGCGATCTCTCGGAAAACGCCGAATACCACGCCGCCAAGGAAGCGCAGAGCCTCAATGAAGGCCGAATCAGCGAGCTTGAGGACCTGATCGCGCGCGCCGAGGTCATCGACATCAGCAAGCTGAGCGGCGACAAGATCAAGTTCGGCGCCACGGTCGTGCTCGTGGATGAGGACACCGAAGAGGAAAAGACCTACCAGATCGTCGGCGACCAGGAAGCCGATGTGAAGGCGGGGCGCATCTCCATCTCGTCCCCCATCGCGCGCGCCCTGATCGGCAAGGAAGTCGGCGACGCCATCGAGGTCAACGCACCGGGCGGTGCGCGTGGCTACGAGATCGTCCAACTGCGCTGGGCCTGATCCGGTCGCCGGATAGGAAGATCCAGCCATGGCCGCAGCGCCGGTCGACCTGTCGCGGGTCCATGTCGTGGTGCCCAATTTCAAGAAGCGCCTGTCCGGCGTCACGAGCACCATCATCCAGCTCGTGCCGTTGCAGGCGAAGGAGATCGGCATCGCCACGCTTGGGCCCGGCCTGCCCGACCACCTGCCGCGCCTGCGCTGGTGGCAGGTGCCGGGCCTGCTCCGACGGCCGCAGGGCGCCTCGGTGCGTGTCTGGCATGCGCGCCGCAACCCCGAAATGCTGGCCGGCGTGGTGCTGCGCGACATCTTTCGCGCGCCGCTGAAGCTCGTCTTCACCTCGGCCTCGCAGCGCCGCCACAAGCGCTGGACGAAGTTTCTCATCCGCCGCATGGACGGGGTGATCGCCACCAGCCGCAAGACCGCCGCCTATCTCGAAGTGCCGAACACGGTGGTCATGCACGGCATCGATATCGAACGCTTCCACCCGCCGGCGGATCGTGCCGAGGCGGCGCGGGAACTGGGGCTCGACCCCGGCCAGTTCCATGTCGGCTGTTTCGGCCGCGTGCGGCACCAGAAGGGCACCGACCTGTTCGTCGATGCCATGATCGCGCTTCTGCCGCGCCATCCGCGCTGGTCCGCCATCGTGGCCGGCCGCGCGACGGCCGAGCACAAGGGGTTCGAGGCGGATCTGCGCGCCCGCGTCGAAAAAGCCGGCCTGGCCGACCGCATCCTGTTCGTCGGCGAGCACCGCGACATCGAGCGCTGGTATCGGCCGCTGTCGCTGTTCATCGCTCCGCAACGCTGGGAGGGGTTCGGCCTCACCCCGCTCGAAGCCATGGCGACGGCGGTCCCCGTCGTCGCCACCGATGTCGGCGCCTTCTCCGAGCTGATTGAAGACAGCGTCACCGGCACGCTCATCCCCCGCGACGACCTCGGCGCGATGATCGCTGCGGCAGAGCGATGGATGGAGGACGAGGCCGGGCTAGGGCAGGCGGCGGCGAACAGCCGGGCCCACGCCGCGACGCGTTTCAGCATCGAGGGAGAGGTGCGGCGGCTGGGAGAGATCTATGCAGCCGCTATACACGGGCAATGATCCGTGCGAGATGCCGGAATGGCACGATGGTCGCCGCACCCCGCCTGTGCAGAATTTGAGCCGATGAGCACACAAGCCGAGAACCGCCCCACCGTCTCCGCCGTCGTCACCAGTTGCCGGCGCTTCGACCTGCTTGAGAAGACGCTGGAGAGTTTCCTCGAACAGAACGACTATCCGCTCGACGAGCTGATCGTGATCGAGGACTCGGACGATCGCGGCGTCTACGGCATCGAGCCCCTGTTGCAGGGGACAAGGCACCGCATCATCTTCAACGGCAAGAATATCGGCCAGATCGCCTCGATCGACAAAGCCTACGCGGACATCGCATCGGACTATATCTTTCACATGGAAGACGACTGGCTGTTCACCCGCAAGGGCTTCATCGCCCGGGCCGTCGAGATCCTCGAACAGGAGCCGCAGGCCATCATGGTGACGGTGCGCGACGATGCCGACATGCCCCGCTATGTCCGCAGCCTCAAGACGCGCCGGACCGGAACAGCGAGCTACAAGCTGGCTTTTCCGGAACTGCACTTTCTATGGCATACGTTCACCTTCAATCCGGGATTGCGGCGGACCGAAGATTACCGGGCACTACGGGGCGGCTACGCGGCCATCGGGGATGAAATGGCCATCAGCCACCATTACAAGGCCCGCAAGTGGGACATGGCTTGGATGATCGGCGGCGGGGTAAAACACGCCGGCGATGCGCGATCCGCTTACGGAAATGGAGCGGGATATCGCAGGCCGGCCTCGTCGGGCGGCCTGTCACGTCTGCTCAGGCGCGAAAATTTCCGCAAATGGCGCGAATCTCTGGGGCGCCATTTCTGGCACAGGCTGCGGCTGATGGGGATTGACACCGAGCCACTGCAACGCAGGAAACGGTGACGATGAAAGGATCGATCCGCACCTATGTGATCAATCTGGACGGTGGCACCGAGCGCCTTGAATCCGTCAGCCGGATGTTTGGTTCATTCGGCATGGATTTCGAGCGTGTTCCCGCGTTCGATGGCCGCAAGCTCGATCTGAGCGAAGTTGCCGACTACGATGCGGGCCGCGCGGAGCGCTATATGGGGCGAAGCCTGGTTGGCGCGGAAATCGGGTGCTACCGCAGCCATCTTTCGGCTGCGGCGCAGTTCCTGCAGTCGGATGCCGAGTACGGATTGGTCTTCGAAGACGACGTGCTGTTGCGTTGCAATCCCATTGCACTTCTAGAGGAGGCGCTTCCCGCATTGGAGAGCGCGGACAAGGATTGGCTCCTGCTCAATATCGGCGCCAACAAGTCCAAGATCACCAGCCCGATTTCGGAGCATGACATCGGCGGTTATCGATGCGGTCTCGTTGCCGCGCATTATTTTCCCATGATGGCATGCGCGATCGTCTGGTCCCGGGAAGGAGCCAGGCAATTCGTCGAAAGCCACGACAAGATATTCGCCCCTGTCGACAATTACTTTCGCTATTGGCTGACCCGCGCCGGGCATGGATATGCCTTCTGGCCGGCGCCGGTTACCACCACCGATGCGGAAAGCCAGATTGCCGCATCGGATGGCCGCAAGCGCAGCAGATATGGCCGTAAATGGTATTACGGCTTCTCCAAGCAGAAGAGACTTCTTGAGGATAAGCTGATTGCCCTGGGTCGTCGGTATCGCTTCAAGGCAAAAGCCTAGAAGTCCTTCAATCCAGGGCGTGCCCAGCGTAGATGAGCTTATCAATGAAGGTCTATTACATAAACCTGGACAGGTCGCCCGAGCGTCGCGCGTGGTTCACGCAGCAGGCCGAAGCGCTCGGGCTCGATCTCGTGCGGGTTCCTGCGGTCGATGGCCGGGAACTGCCGGCGGCGGAATTGGACCATTGGCGGCAATTGTCCGAAGGGAACAAGGTTCTCTCGCCTGGCGAAATCGGCTGCTACCTCAGTCACAGAAAAGCATGGGAGGCGGTGCTCGCCGGAGATGAAAAGTGGGCCTTCATCGCCGAGGACGACATTCATTTTTCGAGGAATGCCGCGGCTTTTCTTTGCGACGATAGCTGGATCCCCGCACAAGCCGGCTTGATAAAGGCGGAGACAGATTTAAGGCGACATGAGTTTTCTCCCACTTCATGGCCGGCGCCCTTCGGCCATGAACTCAGGCGATTGAAGTCGACGCATCTGAACACTGGGGGGTATTTTCTGACGCGTGAGGCCGCTGACCGCATGCTGACCTTCACGGAACGGAAATGCGAGGCTGTCGACGGTCTGTTGTTTGCAATGAGGTATATGCAGGAACACCGGCTGAAGGTGATGCAGATCATTCCGGCAATCTGCATCCAGGATACTTATATGGAACTCGTACGAACTATGGCTCTTGGCAGCCTTATTGATGAGGAGCGTAATGCAGGGCGCAAAGCTACAAAACAGACACTATCTACCTACGCAAGGATCAAGAGGGAAATGAAACGTATATTGATGCAATTATGTGGTTTTATTATCCGAATTTTCCGTACGCTTACGCGGAAGTCCATATTCATGGCTGTTAATTTTGATGAGGCCAGATAGCGGGTCGAGAGAGTGATGAAATGCTATCTTATAAACTTGGACAGAAGTCCTGAGAGACTGAAGCGTATGTCGACCCTGTTCGCTGGCATGGAAGTTGCCTTTATAAGGGTATCGGCCGTTGACGGAAAAAAACTGACACAGCGGGAAATCGATGGCTGGCTTGCTGGAGAAGGGAATTTTTATCATCTCGGTCCGGGAGAGGTTGGGTGCTTCCTCAGTCATCGCAAGTGTTGGGAATTTATCGCTGAAGGGGAAGACAGCCATTCGGCGATTTTTGAAGATGATCTGCACTTTGGGGCAGGACTGAAGGATGTACTGGTCACTGCGGACTGGATTCCAAATGATGCGGATATCGTGAAACTGGAAACTACGCTCACACGCACTCTGTATCAGCGTAGGCAGGCCGCGACGATTGCGGGACGGACAGTTCGACGTCTGCATAGTTCCCAATTTGGATCAGGAGGATACATAATATCTCGACCTTGTGCAAAAAAGCTGGTGGAGGAGAGCAAAAAAATAGCTGATCCTGTTGATCAGTTTATCTTTAATAATAATTTATCTATGGCATTGAGTCTGAAAATTTATCATTTGGTGCCTGCAATATGCATTCAAGATTTAATTCTATCACAGAATAGGTTTAAGAATTATAATATAGGTAGTGAATTAAGCGGTGAGCGTCCTAAGCTCCAAGAAACTCTGAGGAGAAAAATTCTAAGGGAAATTCAAAGGCCGATTAAGAGAATTTCAATAAGATTGAAGGCGTCACTAGGTGGTATGGAATGGAAGAAAATTCCTATAGAATAGAAATAAGAATGTCTAGAGCAGAAATTGCCCACAGAGGTGCTGCCATATCTCTTGTTTAGAGCGCTTCCATGAAAAATATCTATAGAGAATTTCAATGCCTTTTTGATGATATAAATTTATTATCAAAAGGGAAGGGGTTATATTACTTTCATAATTATGGGAACTGGGGAGACTCTGTTATTCGTCAGGGTTTCTTGGATTTTGCAGATTTTTATGGCTTGGGATATAGAAATTACATTAGGCGAGGCCTGAAGCGAAGACGGACTCGCCTCGGACAAATTCAAAATAAGATTCTATCAGAATACCATAGATTTGCGAGTGTTCTTATTTATGGCGGCGGCGGGGGATGGTGCAGGAACTGGAATACAAGCATCTCGGAAGTTGAATATGCATCGAGGGCCTTTAACAAGGTTATTGTATTGCCTTCGACCTACGAATTTCCGCCATCTAGGAAATACGACAACGTTGTATTTTATGCGCGTGACCGATTTGAGAGTCAGCGTGTCGTTTCCGATTCGAAATTCTGTCATGATATGGCATTTTTTTTGGAAAGACGTATTTCGAGGATGAATATCTTAAAGGATAGAAGTGACGGGTTCTTCTTCAGAGAAGATAAGGAGTCGTTGGGTTGTTTTAATATTCCTAGCGGAAATAGAGATATATCTTCTGAAGGCAATCAGGATACTCCTATAGATAAATTTTTGATGGAAATAGGAAGATATAAAAATATACATACGGACCGGCTCCATGTTGCGATATGTGGAGCAATGCTTGGATGTTATGTAAATATGTACCCTGGGAATTATAGAAAGAATGAAGATTTATTTAATTCTACCCTTTCTATTTATTTTGATAATGTAAGATTTTTAAAATGATATTAAATTGTTAGGTTATATTTACCCGATCCTCACCGGCACTTCATCCTTCACCTTGCGGATGGTCAGCGCGGTGCGCACCGTGTCCACGTTCGGTGTCGAGGTCAGGTCCTCGATCACGAAGCTCTGGAAGGTGCCGATGTCGCTGGTCACGCAGTGAAGCAGGAAGTCGGATTCGCCCGACACCATCCAGGCTTCGCGGACGATCGGCCAGTTGCGGGTGCGCTCGGCGAAGGCCTTCAGTTCCACCTCGGCCTGATGCTTGAGGCCGATCAGGCAAAATGCCACCACCTCCATGCCGAGCGAAGGGGCGTCCAGCAGGGCGCGGTAGCCGCGGATGATGCCGGTTTCCTCCAGCCGGCGCACGCGCCGCAGGCAGGGCGGGGCGGAAATGCCTACCCTTTGCGACAATTCGACATTGGTCATGCGGCCGTCATGCTGCAATTCGCGGAGGATTTTCCAGTCGATGGCGTCGAGGTCGGCCTTCACGGTCATGCGATCATCTCTGCGCAAGAATCTGTCGTGTTCCGGTAATTAAACGACTTTTTATCATACGCCAGCGATTTTACGTTACGCCGCGTTTCTCTTTCTCTCCTGCGACAAGCTTTCCGGGGACACTTTGCCGTTTGCCTTGCTGGCACGGCGGCCAGCACTTACATTGACGGCGCATATCGATCTGTTTTTCCTGCGGGCTGCCGGGCGGCCCGCCATCGCCAAGGCAGCGCCATGACCGTCAAGCATGCTCCCGTCCTCATCATCGGTTCCGGTCCGGCAGGCTACACGGCCGCCATCTATGCGGCGCGCGCCATGCTGAAGCCGATGCTGGTGGCGGGGCTGCAGCAGGGCGGCCAGCTCACCATCACCACCGATGTCGAGAACTATCCGGGCTTCGCCGAACCGGTGCAGGGCCCGTGGCTGATGGAGCAGATGGCCAGGCAGGCCGAGCATGTCGGCGCGGAGATTGTCCACGACATCGTCGTCGAGGTCGACCTCGATGCGCGTCCCTTCGTGGCGAAGGGGGATTCCGGCACCGTCTACACGGCCGATGCGCTCATCATCGCCACCGGCGCGCAGGCCAAGTGGCTCGGCATTCCCTCCGAACAGACCTTCATGGGCTTCGGGGTGTCGGCCTGCGCCACCTGCGACGGCTTCTTCTACCGCGGCAAGGACGTGGCGGTGGTCGGCGGCGGCAATTCGGCGGTCGAGGAGGCGCTTTACCTGTCCAACCTGGCGCGCAGCGTCACCGTCATCCACCGCCGCAACGATTTCCGTGCCGAGCGCATCCTGCGCGAGCGCCTGCTGGCCAAGGACAACATCAAGGTCATCTGGGATACGGTTGTGGACGAAGTCACCGGCCGTCCGGGGCAGCCCCCGCAGCCGCCTTCGGTGGAAGGGCTGAAACTGCGCAATGTGGTGACCGGCGAGGAAAGCAACCTGCCGATCGACGGCGTGTTCGTGGCCATCGGCCACGCACCCGCCGTGGAACTGTTCGCCGGCAAGCTGAAGCAGAAGCCGAACGGCTATCTGTGGACCGAGGCGGATTCCACCCGCACCAACATTCCCGGCGTGTTCGCCGCGGGCGACGTCACGGACGACATCTATCGCCAGGCGGTGACGGCGGCCGGCATGGGCTGCATGGCCGCGCTGGAAGCCGAGAAATATCTGGCGACCGTCGAAGCACACCGGGACGCGGCGGAGTAGCCGCAAAAAATCCCAACTCGTCTTTCAGACGCCGCATCACACGAGGGGAATCATGGCGCTGGATTGGGACAAGCTCAGGGTTTTTCATGCAGCCGCGCAGGCGGGGTCGTTCACCCATGCCGCCGAGACGTTGCATCTGTCGCAGTCCGCGATCTCGCGGCAGGTGAGCGCGCTGGAGCACGATGTCGGCGTGCCGCTGTTCCACCGCCATGCGCGCGGCCTGGTGCTGACCGAACAGGGCGAGATGCTCTATCGCACGGCGCATGACGTGCTGATGAAGCTGGAGTCGATCCGTTCGCGGCTGCTGGAAACCAAGGACCACCCGACCGGCGTGCTGCGGGTGACGACGACGGTCGGGCTCGGCACCGGCTGGCTCACCGAGCGCACCAAGGAGTTCATCGATCTCTATCCGGAGATCAACCTGCAGCTCGTCTTCACCAATGAGGAGCTGGACCTGACCATGCGCCAGGCCGACTGCGCCGTGCGCCTGCGCCAGCCGCAGCAGCCGGACCTGATCCAGCGGCGCCTTTTCACCGTGCACCTGCATGTCTTCGCCTCGCCGGCCTATATCGAGCGCCACGGCAAGCCGAAATCGGTGGCGGAACTCGACCAGCACCGCATCGTCACCTTCGGCGAGCCGGTGCCCTCTTATCTGGGCGGTCTCAATGCGCTGGAGACGGTGGGCCGGCCGGATGGCGAGAAGCGGCCCAGCGTGTTGCAGATCAACGACCTGATGTCGATCCGCAAGGCGGTCAAGCGTGGCGTCGGCATCGCCATGCTGCCGGACTACATGGCCGGAAAGGAGTCCGGGCTCGTCCCGATCCTCGAGGAGCTCGAAGGGCCGTCCTTCGACACGTTCTTCGTCTATCCCGAGGCGATGAAGAATCAGGCCAAGCTCAAGGCCTTCCGCGATTTCATGTTCGCCAAGGCCCGCAACTGGTCCTACTGAAGCGGGCGGCGGGTTCGGCGCTCGGGCCGGTATCGGCCGGCTTCATCCCCGCCTTGGTGCGGCCTCCGGAACAGACTGTCCTGTCTGGCAGCCGGTGCAGAAATACGCATGCCGTCGCCTCGCCACTGGTGCCCCTGCCTCGGGAGCAGGCATCCGGCCAGATTTCGTGCCTTTATTCTGGCCTTATTGCTGCATGCGATGCATTGGACCACAGATGCCGCCTTTTTGCATGCGTGCGTTGCAAAATAGATGCTTGTTTGTTGAGCAGCGGTGGCCCATATATCAGTCATCTCCTGAGCGCGTTCTCCTCCCATTAGCGCTCACGAGTGTTCCCCTCTGGAGGTTTAGCCTTTTTGGCACTTCCATCAAACTCAGCCGGATCTTCTGATCCGGCTTTTTTGTTTTTGGCTTCCGCCGGCTGATCTTCAGCTTTCTTGTCGGGTCGGTTTTCGGCCGGGCCGGGCGTTCTTCACCACCATCAAAATCTTCGCAGCCCGCCACAGGAGCAAACGTCGACATGCTCGTCGACATGCTCGCATGACGGTGGGCCGCCGGTTTCGCCGCCCTTGCAAGCCGGCGAACGCATCCATGGGTGCTCGCGATGTTCAGGGGCAGCGCGTAACGGTCATGTAACCCCTGTAACGTGACCGCAAAGGCGAATCTTCACTACACAGGACAAGGACGCGGCAGGCTTCGGGGATGGGGGCATCTTCCGGAGCCGGGTCTCAGGTGACGGCCGCGTCCATCCAGTTTCCTGCCGGTATTGCCGGCAGGCCCGATGCGGCGGACCTGCCGTTTTCCTCCCCGGGGACGGTCCGCAACAAACGGCGGCAGTATCATCTGCCGCCGTTTGTTCATATCCGGGCATGCGCTACGGTATTTCAGGCCGCTTTGCCGGCGGCGTTCATCACGTCATCGGCCAGCCGGCCTGTCAATTCAGCCATATGGCTGAAGCTTGCGACATAGGTGGCGACGCCTGCGGTTGCCGAACGCAGTTCGACGATCAGGTCGCCCATCTCCGCCTGCGGCATGCTCGCCTCCACCACATCCCAGCCCGGCCAGCCGTCGCGGGCGTCATAGCCCAGTATCTGGCCACGCCGTTGCGGGATGAGGGCGATGATGCGCGCCGTCGCATCCGAGGGGGTGAAGATCTCGACCTTCATGACCGGCTCCAGCAGCACCGGCGAGCATGCGGCCATGCCTTCCTTCATGGCGAGCCGCGCCGCCATCTGGAACGCCATGTCGGAGGAATCGACCGTGTGGTAGGAGCCGTCGCTGAGATTGACGGCGACGTCGACCACCGGAAAGCCCAGCGGGCCGCTTTTCAGGTAGTCGCGTATGCCGGCCTCGACCGAGGGGATATATTGCTTCGGCACCACGCCGCCGCTGATCGTGTCGGTGAACTCGAAGCCGCTGCCGCGCGGCAGCGGCTTGATCTCGATCACCACGTCGCCGAACTGGCCGTGCCCGCCGGACTGCTTCTTGTGGCGGCCGCGCTGCTGCGTTCCCTTGCGGATGGTTTCCCGGTAGGGCACCGCCGGTGCGTGGCCTTCGACGGCGATCTGGTTGCGGCCCTCCAGCCGTTCGCGCACCACCCGCAGATGCATTTCGCCATGGCCGGACAGAACCGTTTCGGCCGAATCCTGGTTGTGGGCAAGGCTGAGCGAGGGGTCCTCCTCGGCCAGCCGCTGGACTGCGGCCGAAAGCTTCACGTCGTCCTTGCGTTCCTTGGGGCGCAGGGCAAAGGCGTAGACCGGTTTCGGCGGCGTCAGTTCGATCAGCGGCGCCCTGCCGCCCTTCGCGGAGGTCAGGGTCTGGCCGGTGCGGGCGCCGTCGAGCTTGCCCACCGCCACCGTGTCGCCGGCCACGGCCTGGCCGAGCTTGGTCTGGTCCTTGCCGAACATGCGGTAAAGGCCGGAAACCTTGTTGACCTCGCCGTCGGGCAGGTAAAGCTCCCCGCCATCCGCCAATTGGCCGCACAGCACGCGCGAGACGGAAAGCTTGCCGCCGTGCGGCGTGTAGATCGTCTTCATCACCTGCACCAGCGTGGCGCGCTCGTCGTCGCCCACGCCGAGCCGCCGGCGCGTCGCCTCGACATCCGGCGCGTCGTGGCGGATCGCTTTCAGCAGCCGCAGCACGCCATTGCCCTTTTCGGCCGTGCCGAGCAGGACCGGCGTCACCCGCCCTTCGCGCAGATCGGCGGCGAGGTCGTCGAACACCGCATCGCGCGGCGGCTCGATCTCCTCCAGCAATTGCTCCATCAACTCGTCATTGTGGTCGGCCAGCGTCTCGAGCATCGAAAAGCGCGCCTCGATCTCGCGCGCCTTCTCGTCGCCGGGAATCTCGGCCACCTCGCTCTCGGCATATTCGCGGTAGATGTAGGCGCGCTCCAGCGCCAGGTCGATCGAGCCGATGACGACGCCGTCCTTGCGCAGGGGAATCTGGCGCAGCAGCAGCGGCACCGAGCTTGCCGGCTGCAATGTCTTGAGCGCTTCGCGAACGCCGGTCGTCGCCTTCTCGACCTTGTTGAGGAACAGGATGCGCGGCACGCCGAGTTCGTCGAGGCGGCGCATGATGAGTTGCAGGGCCGGTATCTTCTTCTCGTCGGGCTCGGCCACGACGATCGCGGCGTCGCATGCGGCAAGCACCGGCTCGGCCTCGAAGGCGAACTCGATCGAGCCGGGGCAGTCGACGAAGGTCAGCGTGTCGCCCATGAAGTCGACGGTGGCGAAATTGGCCTCGACGCTCATGGCGTGTTCGCGGGCTTCGGGAGAGTGGTCGGAAACGGTGTTGCCCGAGGCGGTGGGATTCTGGCGGGCAATGGCGCCCGTGCGGGCGAGAATGGCTTCGAGAAGTGTCGTCTTGCCGCTTGAGAAGGGACCGACGATGGCAATGCATTTCGGTCCCGTACGTCGTCCTCCGGCGCGATTACCCATGGCTGACCTCCGCTCAGGCATTTTTGAAGGGAGCGGCGGCCGGCCTGGCGGCCGTCGCGCGGCGGCAGCTTCGTGGCGCGGCTGCCTGCCGTGAAGCATGGTCACATGGCTTTGCAGGAAGGACAAGTAGGCTTTGCAGGCAGGGCAAGTGGATCAGGCGCGAAGCGGGCTTGCCGCGCATCCTCGCTTCGGCTGAAATGAGGCAAAGGAGAGAGCCGATGAAGATCATTCGTGGCGGCAGCGTGCCGACCGTCATTGCCTCCGATGCCTATTTCACCGGCCGGGTCACCCAGACCCCCATCGTCGAGGCGGAAGCGCCGGCGCGGCTGCGGGCGGTTTCGGTGAGTTTCGAGCCCGGCGCACGCACGCACTGGCACACCCACCCGCTCGGCCAGACGCTCCACGTTGTGGCGGGCGCCGGGCTGGTTCAGGTGTGGGGCGAGCCGATCCAGCAAATCGGTGTCGGGGACACGGTCTGGTTCCCGCCCGGCGAGAAGCACTGGCACGGCGCCGGGCCGCAGACGGCCATGACCCACATCGCCATGCAGGAAGCGCTGGACGGCAAGGCCGTCGACTGGCTGGAGCCGGTCGACGACGCGCAATATGGCGGGTGAGGGGAACCCCGGATGGCCGGCACGTCGTCACGGATTGCCGCCTTTGTCGAAGCCCTTCCCCTGAAGCGCGGGATGCGGGTTCTGGAGATCGGGTGCGGCCCCGGCGTGGCCGCTCGCGAGGCGGCCAGGCGCATAGGCGATGGGTTCGTCCTGGCCATAGACCGGTCCGAGAAGGCGGTCGGCCTGGCCCGCGCGGGATCGGTTTCCGAGATGGCTTCGGGCCGGCTCGATTTCAGGTGCGTTGCGATCGAGGACTTCGTGGCGGAGGCCGGCGAGGAGCCCTTTGATCTGGCGTTTGCCATGCGGGTCGGCGCGCTCGACGGGCGCCATCCGAAAGCGGCGCCCATGGCCTTGCTGCGCATCAAGGCAGCCTTGAAGCCCGGCGGCCGCCTGTTCATCGACGGCGGCGATCCCTTGAAGGAAATCGATCCTGACAGCGGATGACGACCCTTGATCCGGACCCATGCGGCCGTTGCGCTTGATTGTCCGTGCCCTGTCGGGCTAGGCTCCATCATCGACCGAGTGGCAACTAGGGTTCCGGGCGGCATGTCCGCTGCTGGACCGAGCGTTGCAGAGACCGCGGGAATTTCCGCGGCTGCACCCAAGGGATAAAACACCAGGGGAGGAGACGTCGAGATCAACCGGCGCCACAGGCGCGCAAGGGGGTCTCAATGACGCTGTCCTCGCTGCTTTTCGTCGTTCTGGCATCGCTCATCCACGCGAGCTGGAACCTGCTCGCCAAACGCGCGGCCTCGGTCGGCCCGGTTTTCGTGTTTGCCTACAACCTCGTTTCCTGCATCGGCTACGCGCCGTGGGTGCTTTACGTCCTGGGGCAGGGCCACATCGCGTGGAGCGGCGCCGGGGTCGGCTTCGTGCTTCTCAGCGGTGTCATCCATCTGGCCTACAGCCTGTGCTTGCAGCGGGGCTACCAACTGGCCGATTTTTCGGTGGTCTATCCGGTGGCAAGGGGCACCGGCCCGATGCTGTCGACGATCGGCGCTTTCCTGATCCTCGGGGAGATGCCGACCGGCGTGGGGCTGGTTGGGCTGGTGCTGGTGGTCGCCGGGATCGGGCTCATCGCAACGCGGGGCGACCTCTCGGCATTCCGGCGGCCGGGCGGCCAGTCCGGCGTTCGCTGGGGCACGACCACCGGCGGGCTGATCGCGTCCTATACGGTGGTCGATGCCTATGCGGTCAAGGTGCTGGGCATCGCCCCCGTCGTGCTCGACTGGTTCTCCAACCTTTTGCGGTTCTTCCTGCTGGGCCCCTTCGTCGTCGCGCATCCGCGCCGGGCCCTGAAGGCCATGCGCGGCTTCTGGTGGACCGCCGTCGCGGTCGGCCTGCTGTCGCCCCTGTCCTATATCCTCGTTCTGGCGGCCTTGGGATCGGGCGCACCCCTCAGCCTGGTCGCGCCGATGCGGGAGATGTCCATGATGGTGGGGACGCTGATGGGGATGTTCTTCCTGAGGGAAATCGTCGGGCCCTGGCGCCTCACCGGATGCGCGGTCCTCATCGCCGGCGTGATCCTTCTCGGGGTCGGATAAGAAAAGCCCGGCGCGAGGCCGGGCTTTTGGAGTCTTTTGAATCGCTTGCGCCGATCAGCTCAGGCTGGCCGTGAAGCGCTGGATGCGCGTGCAGGCTTCCTCCAGCAGCGCATCCGACGTGGCATAGGAGATGCGGAAGTTGGGGCCGAGGCCGAAGGCCGAACCGTGCACCACGGCCACGCCTTCCGCCTCCAGCAACTCGGAGACGAAGGTCTCGTCGGTGTCGATCACCTTGCCCGAGGGGGCCGCCTTGCCGATCAGTTCCTGGCAGGACGGATAAACGTAGAACGCGCCTTCCGGCGTCGGGCAGGTGATGCCGCGCGCCTGGTTGAGCATCGAGACGACGAGGTCGCGCCGGCCCTGGAAAACCGCCTTGTTCTTCGCGATGAAGTCCTGCGGGCCGTTCAGCGCCTCGACCGAAGCCCACTGCGCGATGGAGCAGGCGCCCGAGGTCTGCTGGCCCTGGATCATGTCCATGGCCTTGATGAGCTGGATGGGGCCTGCGGCATAGCCGATGCGCCAGCCGGTCATCGCATAGGCCTTGGACACGCCGTTCATGGTCAGCGTGCGGTCGTAGAGGTTGGGCTCCACCTCGGCGATGGTCCTGAAGACGAAGTCGCCATAGGTCAGGTGCTCGTACATGTCGTCGGTCAACACCCACACATGCGGGTGCTTCAGGAGCACGTCGGCCAGCGCACGCAGTTCGGCTTCGGCATAGGCCGCGCCCGAGGGGTTGGACGGTGAGTTCATCACCAGCCACTTGGTCTTCGGGGTGATCGCCTTCTCCAGCGCCTCGGCTGTCAGCTTGAAGCCGTTGGCGATCGAGGTTTCGGCAAAGGTCGGCGTGCCGCCGCACAGCGCCACCATCTCCGGGTAGCTCACCCAGTAGGGACGCGGGATGACGACCTCGTCGCCGGGGTTCAGCGTCGCCATGAAGGCGTTGAACAGGATCTGCTTGCCGCCGGTACCGACGATGGTCTGCTCCGGCTTGTAGTCGAGGTTGTTCTCGCGCTTGAACTTCCTGGCGATCGCCTCGCGCAGCGGCGCGATGCCCGACACCGGCGGGTACTTGGTCTCGCCGCGGCGGATCGCCTCGATGGCGGCGTTCTTGATGTTGTCCGGCGTATCGAAATCGGGCTCGCCCGCGCCGAGCCCGATGACGTCGCGCCCGGCGTTTTTCAGCTCGCGCGCTTTCTGCGAGACCGCGATGGTCGCGGAAGGCTTCACGCGGGAAAGGGCGTCGGCAAGAAAGGCCATTTGGACGTCTCCGATATATGGCTGGACGGGGAAAAATGCTGCACGCCTCTAATGTCGCATCGTGCTGTCGAGTGCAAGCATTGTTCGCTGCTGGCGCAATGGTTGCCGGGTCTTAAAGGGCCGGATTAACGCGGGTTAAACCGCTTTTAAGCGTTTCGTGACAGTTTGGACGAATCCCGCGAAGCGAAGGGAAAGATCGTAAGGGTGGAGCGCAGGGCAGGCCTATCTCATATCGAGCGCGAGGCGGATGGCACCGCGATCGGGCGGTGGGGGCCTTTCACGCTCAGGACCGCCTTCCAGCCGATCTTCGCCTTCCATGAAGGCAAGCTGCGCGTCGAGGCATTCGAGGCGCTGGTGCGTCCGTTCCGCAACGGGGAGCCGGAGACGCCGCCGGCCTTCTTCGCCACCTGCAATGCCAGCGACAGGTTGCAGGTCGAGGAACTGACGCGGACGCTGCACCTGCTGAATGCCGGGGTGTGCCTGCCTGAAGGCGTCATGCTTTTCATCAACATCGATCCGTCGGTTTTCACCGAGCAGGACATCGGTGACACCACGCTGCGCAACATGCGGCTGGTGCTGAGCAGCGTCGGCATTGCGCCGGCCCGCGTCGTGTGCGAGGTCACGGAGAACCCGACCGGGTCGCAGGAGGCCTTCTACAGTTTCGTCACCGGCCTGCGCGGCAACGGCTTTCGCATCGCCGTCGACGACTACGGCGCCGATGAATCCGACATCAGCCGCATCAAGGATCTGATGCCCGATATCGTCAAGTTCGATGCGGTCTGGATCAACCGGCTGATGGAATCCGATGTCGGTTTCGCCTTGCTGGCGACCATGGTCAGATCGTTCGAGGAGCAGGGCATCCGCACGGTGTTCGAAGGCATCGAGGAGGACTGGCAGATCGAACTGGCCGAAAAATCCGGCGCTTCCATGGTGCAGGGTTTCGTGCTGGCGCGGCCGGTGATGGCCTCGCCCGAAATGAAGGGGTCAGGTACGCCGCCCCCGGAACCGGAGCCGGAGGAACAGCTCAAGCCAGCGGCGCCACGGTCCGGCCCGCAACATCCGCCCGGAAGGACATTCGGCCGGCGGGTGGTACGATGACAGCCGGAAACAGACGCCGGCGCATGGTCGCGGATGCCATATTCGCCGATGAGATCGGCATCGAATATGCCGTGCACGAGGATTTCCGGCTGCGCAGCACCTACCAGCCGATCTTTGCGCCGCGCGGCGAGCTGTTGCGCATGGTGGCGGTGGAAGCGGCCGTCGAGGCGCATCACCGGGGGTGCAGCGTTTCGCCAGCCATCTTCCTCGACGCGGTTCTGCCGGGGGAGCGTCCCTTCGTCGATGCGCTGTGCCGCACGCTGCACCTGCGCAATTTCCGCAATATCGGCCTGGACGGTCTGAAGCTGTTTTTCGGCTTCGACCTCGACGTCAATGACGGGGCGGGGCGCACGGTTTCCGAATTGCGGCTGATGGCCGGCCGGCTGGACGAGCTGGGCCTGCATCCGGGGCAGGTGATGTGCCAGGTTGCAGGCGGCCATGCGGACGAGCCGGACCTCCTGTGCGAGGTGGCCTATGAAATGCGCGCCAGCGGGCTTGGCGTGGTCCTGTCCGGCTTCGGCACCGGCCATGAGAGCGAGCAGCAGGTCGACGTGATCCGGCCGCATGTCGTGCGGGTCGACGGGCCGCTCTTCGCGCTGCTGTGCTCCTATCCGGCCGCCGGGCACCTGTTCGGGCGGCTGGTGTCCATGCTTCAGGATGCCGGGGTCGAGGTCCTGGTGGAAGGTATCGAGACGGCGCGGCAGTTGCGCGTGGCGCTGGAAGCCGGCGCCGACCTGCTGCAAGGCCTGCTTCTGGCAAGGCCGCTTGCCGCCGGCGCGTTCTTCGACGAAAGCCCGCTGGTGATCGACCGGCTCCTGCCCAGGGCGGATGCGGCCATGGCGCTGCGGCCGGATCGGGGCAGGTAAAGCTTTTTTTGATGCTTCCAGCAAATTAAGTCATTGGAACCCGGCGTCCGCGCCGCGCAATATGCGCGCCAACGGAGCGATGCCCATGCCCAGACTTTACGGAATGATCGACAGCGGCAATTGCTACAAGCCGCGGCTCTTGATGGCCAAGCTCGGCCTGCCCTTCGCCCATGTCGAGGTGAGTTCCCGCACCGGCGCCACCCGCACGCCCGACTACAAGGCGCGCAATCCCAATGCCATGGTGCCCCTGCTGGAGCTGGACGACGGCAGGGCGATCGCGGAATCGAACGCCATCCTGCTTTATCTCGCCGAGGGCACGCGGTTCCTTCCGTCCGACCGCTACGAGCGGGCCTTGGCCTATCAGTGGCTGTTCTTCGAGCAGTACAGCCACGAGCCCTATATCGCCGTGCGCAAGGCGCTGCTGACCTTTCCCGAACGCGCCGCGGATGCGACACCGGAACGGCTGGCGCTGACGCTGGAGCGGGGCAACAAGGCGCTTTCGGTGATGGACGGGCATCTTTCCACCCACGATTTCTTTGCGGGTGGCGGCATCAGCGTGGCGGACCTGGCGCTTTATGCCTACACCCACAGCGCGGGGAAGGGCGGCTTCGACCTCGACGCCTATCCCCATGTGGTGGAATGGCTGCGGCGGGTCGAGACCGATCCGGGGCATGTTCCGGCCGAGTGGCTGCCGCCGGCCTGAAACGCCGGCGTGAAAAAGGCGGGCAAAGCCCGCCTTTTCCTATTCGATGGGGTCAGGTGGCCTGACAGGGAGCTTTCTGGCCGGGCCGGCAGCAATCCGCTGCTTCGGCTGGTCGGTTTCTTCAAGCTCCGGCGCGCTTCCCTCGCGACCGCCAGTACATTCGTGGCTTGCCGCGCGGTCCGGGTCGATCACCCGGCGCGCGCTCGCGCAGGGTCAGGCCGCCTGCAGAGATCCAGCGGACGACTTGCCGGTACGGCGGTCCTGCTCGATCTCGAAGGTGACTTTCTGGCCGTCGGCGAGCGAGGTCAGACCTGCGCGCTGCACGGCGGAGATGTGGACGAAAACGTCCGGACCACCATTGTCGGGCTGGATGAAGCCATAACCCTTGGTGGCGTTAAACCATTTCACGGTTCCGGTTGCCATATTGCGTATTCCTTCAAGTTGGCTGCTTTGTCTGTGACCGGAAAACCATCCGGCCGGTGGTATCGAGATTTTGCAGATAGACGGCAGCAAGCTCGTAGGAACGCGCGGCCCGGATCGATCGGCCGAAATATCAACGAGCCGCATATAACGTTTGCTTGCGGCCAAAACAAGGGGCTGCGATAAACGGGCTTCTGCCGCCTTGCGGAACAAGGCCCGCCGGGACGGCGTTTCAGGAGCCTCGCATTGCGGAGGACGAAAATGACCAAACTTCCCTTCGGCAAGACGTTTCACCTTGGCAAGATCGCTGTTCTCGGGCTGGGCCTGAGCCTGCTTGCGGCCGAGGCGCATGCCGTCTCACGCTACGACCCGACGCGCATGAGCTGCGACGGCGTGCAGGTCCGCGTCGCCCGCGAGGGCGCGGTGATCCTGCGCTACCGCTCGCCCCGCAACCCCAGCCTGCCGCTCTACGACCGCTATGTGAGCGACAGCCGCTTCTGCCCGGCCGGACAGGTGCGGGCCCGCGCCTATGTGCCGAGCGCCGACACGCGCTCGTGCCCGGTCTACAAATGCAAGCAGCCGGAATTCGAGCGGCGCGGCCGGATTTGGATGTTCGGGCGGGACTGACGGCTGGAGCCTGGTTTCCTTGGCTGCATTTGTGCAACGCCAGGCGGTTGCGTCTGGCATGCAAAATGCTCAAAAGCCGAACGACGTCTGGGCGGGCGGCGGCGGGCCGACCCGCACGCCCTCCAGCGCCAGCATCTTTTCCTTGGTCGCCGAGCCGCCGGGGGCGGAAAAGCCGCCGATCTTGCCGCCGGCCGCCACGATGCGGTGGCAGGGCACCACCAGCGGCACCGGATTGGCGCCGAGCGCCGCCCCGGTTTCGCGCGCCATGCCCTCATGCCCGGCGCGGCGGGCAAGCTCGCCATAGGTGACGGCCTCGCCGAAGGCCAGCCGGCGCGCGGCGGCGTAGATGTCGAGCCGGAAGGCGTCGATGCCGGAAAGGTCGACCGGCACGGCGGAGAAATCGATATCGGCACCGGCGAAATAGGCCCTGATCGCCTCCACCAGCTCCGCAACCCAGCCTTGCGGCTGGGCGACGGCGGGACCGTGGCCGGCCAGCCGCCGCTCGACGCCGGCGCGGCTTTTCTCCGGCAGGCAGAGCCGCGTGATGCCGGTTTCGCTCCAGGCAAAGCCGGTGAAGCCCATCTGCGTTTCGAAGACGGTATGGCCGGCGGTTTTGTCGGAATTGTTACGCATTGTTACATTATCTCATCTGCCTGCCGTGGCCGCCACCCGAAAACAGCACATCCGCAGGTTGCCCGCCGGAATCGGCTGGTGTAAGGAGCGATTAACCGATCAACGGACTTGTACCGCTCTTGCCAGCGAAGCTCAAAATCGTCGCCTTTGGCATGGTGCTGGCCGCTTTTGGCCTTTCCGGCTGCACGACCACGTCGCAGACCACCCAGAACCTTGTCGAGACGAGCGAAGCGGAGGCCGACGCCGGCTTCGTGGTGCCGCTGCCCGAGACGGTGGCCGTGCTGCCCGAGAGCGCTTTCGCCGATGCTTCCCGCAACGCCGATCTGGCCGCTTTCCCAGCGCCCGCGCAGCCCGGCGAGACCGCGCCGGTGATGGCGCTGGCCTCCGCGCCCGCGGCATCCCCCATCCAGCTCGCCTCCGCCGCCGCCATGCCGCGCGCGGAGCCCGCGGTGCTGACCACCACGACCGCCGATGCGGAGCCCGTCTCGCGCGGCGGCGTCGACGGGCTGATCGCCAAATATGCCAATGTCTACGGCCTGCCGGAGCAGTTCGTGCGCCGCGTGGTGAAGCGCGAAAGCACGTTCAATCCCAAGGCGTACAACAACGGCCATTGGGGCCTGATGCAGATCAAGCACGCGACGGCGCGCGGCATGGGCTATGACGGCCCGGCCAACGGCCTGCTCGATGCCGAGACCAACCTGAAATATGCGGTGAAATATCTGCGCGGCGCCTGGCTGGTGGCCGATGGCGACGAAAACCGCGCCGACCGGCTTTACCAGACCGGCTACTACTACCACGCCAAGAGGCGCGGCATGCTGGAGATCACCGGTCTCGGCAAGGACCGCAAGCGCCGCCGCGAACCGGCCGCCATCCCGGCCCTGCCGGTGGAAACACCGAGCCATGTCGACCTGCCGGTCGCGCTGAACGAATCCTGATCCTTCCGGCATTTTTCTCCCCTGCTCGAGGACGGCCGGGCCACCGCGCAATTCATCCTCGCCACGCCCGGAAAACCGTCTGGCCATTGATCAAGTCGGGATGACGGGCGGCGCTCGGTCGCTCATCTGAAGTTTTGTGGTGCGGCCTTGCGACCGCCCGTCCAGCGTCCTACCGGGCCCAGCCGGCTACAGCCTTCGAGGCCGCGCATCCCTTGCGAGGATACGCGTGCAATGGACCGACCCGTCCCGTTTCCAGAACGGTTTCAGCCGGGCTGCCGCATTACCGCACAGTCCAGCCTGCGGCGAACCATCGATCCCTTCGCCAGGCACTCCCGATCAGCGGCTTGCCCTCACGTTCAGGGTTCGCCGCCGCGCCGTCCCATCCTCCGCCGCCACCGTCATGATCGGCGGTCCCGCAGGAAGGGCAGGGGAATGATAGGCGAGGCGGCGAGGGTGGGGATAAAAGTGCCGGTTTCTTTCGGATTTTGCAGGAAAAAGTCCCTCACCCTTACCCTCTACCCCCGGGCGGGGAGAGGGAGGCATCGGCGTTGCGGCCATCTTCCTTCTCCCTGTCTGCGGAGAAAAGAATCTTTCGGGCAGCAACCGGAAGCTTATCTGTCGCCCGATGCGGCGAGGAACACGGCCAGTTGCGCCGCGAATGCCCGCTGGAAGGCCGGTCGCGCCTCGCCTCGGGCGACATAGGCGGCAAGGTTCGGATATTCTTCCAGCATCCCCGACCCGTTCAGCCTGCGCAGCACCATCACCATCATGAGGTCGCCGGCGCTGAAGGCGCCATCGAGCCAGCCGTCGTCGCCAAGACGGCGGGAAAGTTCGGCCAGCCGGACGCGGATGCGATCCTCGAGGAAGGACAGGCGCTCCCTGCCGTACCAGGGCTGGCCGCGTTCCACATAGGGCGCCTGTTCGTGCTCGACGATAGGCGGCTCCACCGTGTTGAGCGCGGCGAACATCCACATGATGGCGCGGGCCCGGCCATGCGGATCGTCCGGCAGCAGGCCGGCATGATGTTGCGCGATATGGAGCACGATGGCCCCCGACTCGAACAGCGCGAGATCGCCTTCCTGATAGGTCGGAATCTGCCCGAAAGGCTGGAGCGCGCGATACGCGGCTTCTTTCATCTCGCGGAACGAAACAAGACGGACCTCGTAAGGCTGGCCCACTTCCTCGAACGCCCAGCGGACACGCATGTCGCGCGCCTGACCCTTGCCGCGGTCGGGCGAACTTTCAAAGGCGGTGATGGTGGGGATCATGGGAAGGCTCCGGGCGGTTTCGCTCATATTATTCGGCTACTGGGCTTTTCAGCCAGAGGACGAATGAGCAGCTGCGTTCCCGACAAGCGCTGCGGCCAAATGAAAAGGCCGGGTCGAAACCCGGCCTTTTCGTGAACCCTTCAGGACTCAGAAATATTCCTGCAACGGCCGCACTTCCAGCGAGCCGGCCTTGAGGGCGGCGATGGCTTCGGCTACCGCCGCCATGCCGGACAGCGTGGTGTAGTAGGGCACCTTCTGCATCAGGGTGGCGCGGCGCAGCGACTTGGAGTCCGACACCGCCTTCTGGCCGTCCGTGGTGTTGAAGACGATCTGCACCTGACGGTTGCGGATGGCGTCCTCGATGTGGGGGCGGCCTTCGAGCACCTTGTTGATCTTTTCCGCCTCGATGCCGTTCTCGGCCAGGAAGCGCTGCGTGCCGCCGGTCGCCAGCACGCGGAAGCCCTGTCCGGCGAGGCGGCGCACCGGCTCCAGTATGCCGTGCTTGTCGTCGTCGCGCACCGAGACGAACAGCGTGCCCGAGCGCGGCAGGTCGACGCCCGCGCCGAGCTGCGCCTTGGCGAAGGCCAGCGCATAGTCGCGGTCGAGGCCCATGACCTCGCCGGTCGACTTCATCTCCGGCCCGAGCAGGATGTCGACGCCGGGGAAGCGGGAGAAGGGGAATACGGCTTCCTTGACCGCGATGTGGCCGGGATTGCGGGCGTTCGGCTTCTCGCCATAGTGCGCGAAGGCTTCGTCCAGTGTCTCGCCGGCCATGATGCGGGCGGCGACCTTGGCGATCGGCTTGCCGACCGTCTTGGCGACGAAAGGCACGGTGCGGCTGGCGCGCGGGTTCACCTCCAGCACGTAGATGGTGCCGTCCTTGATGGCGTACTGGACGTTCATCAGGCCGCCGACATTGAGCGCTTTGGCGAGCGCGGCCGTCTGGCGCTCGAGTTCGTCGACCACTCCCTTGGTAAGGGAGTGCACCGGCAGCGAGCAGGCCGAGTCGCCCGAATGGATGCCGGCCTCCTCGATGTGCTCCATGATGCCGGAGACGTAAACGTCCTTGCCATCGCACAGGCAATCCACATCGACCTCGATGGCGCCCGACAGATAGGTGTCGAACAGCAGCGGGTTCTTGCCGAGCAGCGTGTTGATCTGGCCGGTCTTGTCGTTGGGGTATTTCTGCTTGATGTCCTCCGGCACCAGCTCGGGCACGGTGTCGAGCAGGTAGGTTTGCAGCATGGCCTCGTCATGGATGATCTGCATGGCGCGGCCGCCCAGCACGTAGGAGGGACGCACCACCAGCGGGAAGCCCAACTCGCCGGCAACGGTACGGGCCTGTTCGACCGAATAGGCGATGCCGTTCTCGGGCTGGGTGAGGTCCAGCTTCTGGAGCAGCTTCTGGAAGCGGTCGCGGTCCTCGGCAAGGTCGATCATGTCGGGCGAGGTGCCGAGGATCGGGATGCCGTTCTTCTCCAGCGCCTCTGCCAGCTTCAGCGGGGTCTGGCCGCCGAACTGGACGATGACGCCGACCAACTCGCCGCGGCTCTGCTCCATCTTGAGGATCTCGATGACGTCCTCGGCGGTGAGCGGCTCGAAATAGAGGCGGTCGGAGGTGTCGTAGTCGGTCGAGACCGTCTCCGGGTTGCAGTTGATCATGATCGACTCGTAGCCGGCCTCGGCCAGCGCGAAGCAGGCGTGGCAGCAGCAGTAGTCGAACTCGATGCCCTGGCCGATGCGGTTGGGGCCGCCGCCGAGGATGACCACCTTCTTGCGGTCCGACACGCCGGCCTCGTTGGCGGGGGCGCCGGCGAAGGGCTGCTCATAGGTGGAGTACATATAGGCGGTGGGGGAGGCGAATTCGGCGGCGCAGGTGTCGATGCGCTTGTAGACCGGGTGGACGGCCAGCGAATTGCGAAGCTGGGCGACTTCCTTGGGTTTCTTGCCGGTCAGCGAGGCGAGGCGGGCGTCGGAGAAGCCCATGGCTTTCAGCATGCGCAGATTGGCGGCGTCCTGCGGCAGGCCATGCTCGCGGATGCGGGTTTCCATGGCGATGATGCCGGCGATCTGCTCGAGGAACCACGGGTCGATCTTGCACATGGCGTGCACGTCTTCCAGCGAGGTGCCCATGCGGATGGCCTGCGCCACCATGCGCAGCCGGTCGGGCGTCGGGGTGCCGAGGGCGGCGCGGATGGCGTTCTTGTCATCACCCTGGCCGATGCCGGGGATCTCGATCTCGTCGAGGCCGGTGAGGCCGGTCTCCATGCCGCGCAGCGCCTTCTGCAGCGATTCCTGGAAGGTGCGGCCGATGGCCATGACCTCGCCCACCGACTTCATGGCGGTGGTGAGGGTGGGTTCGGCGCCGGGGAATTTCTCGAAGGCGAAGCGCGGGATCTTGGTGACCACGTAGTCAATGGTCGGCTCGAAGGAGGCGGGGGTGGCGCCGCCGGTGATGTCGTTCTCCAGCTCGTCCAGCGTGTAGCCGACGGCCAGCTTGGCGGCGATCTTGGCGATGGGGAAGCCGGTGGCCTTGGAGGCAAGTGCGGAGGAGCGCGACACGCGCGGGTTCATCTCGATGACGACGAGGCGGCCGTTCTCGGGGTTGACCGCGAACTGGACGTTGGAGCCGCCGGTCTCGACGCCGATCTCGCGCAGCACCGCAATCGAGGCGTTGCGCATGATCTGGTATTCCTTGTCGGTCAAGGTCAGCGCGGGCGCGACGGTGATCGAGTCGCCGGTGTGGACGCCCATCGGGTCGATGTTCTCGATGGAGCAGACGATGATGCAGTTGTCCGCCTTGTCGCGGACGACCTCCATCTCGAACTCCTTCCAGCCGAGCACGCTTTCCTCGATCAGCACCTCGGTGGTGGGAGAGGCGTCGAGGCCGGACTGCACGATGGCGAAGAACTCCTCGCGGTTGAAGGCGATGCCGCCGCCGGTGCCGCCGAGGGTGAAGGAGGGGCGGATGATGGCGGGCAGGCCGACGGCATCCAGCGCCTGCGCGGCCACGCCCATGGCGTGCGCGACGTAGCGCTGCTTGCGGTCGCCCTCGCCGAGGTTCCAGCGGGTTTCGAGCGCGTCGAGGTCAGTGTCGGAGGCGCCGGACGCCTTGAGCTCGGCGCGCTCGGCCTCGTGCTTCTTGCGGTCGGCATCCTTGACGTCGGTGGCGTTGGCCAGCATCGACTTCGGCGTCTCCAGCCCGATCTTGGCCATGGCCTCGCGGAACAGGGCGCGGTCCTCGGCCTTGTCGATGGCCTGCGCGTCGGCGCCGATCATCTCGACATTGTAGCGCTCCAGCACGCCCATGCGGCGCAGCGAAAGGGCGGTGTTGAGCGCGGTCTGGCCGCCCATGGTGGGCAGCAGCGCATCCGGGCGCTCCTTGGCGATGATCTTGGCGACGACTTCGGGCGTGATCGGCTCGATATAGGTGGCGTCGGCCAGCTCCGGGTCGGTCATGATGGTGGCCGGGTTGGAGTTGACCAGGATGACGCGGAAGCCTTCCTCGCGCAGCGCCTTGCAGGCCTGGGTGCCGGAATAGTCGAACTCGCAGGCCTGGCCGATGACGATGGGGCCGGCACCGATGATCAGGATGGATTTGATATCGGTGCGTTTTGGCATGGCAGGGTCCGTTATGGCTGTGCGCGCGAAACGCCGGCGCCGGGAAACCGGGCCGATGTGCGCGAGGTGAATACTGGTATCAGGCTAAGGGGGCCTTATAGGGGAGAGTTTCAACCGATGTAACCCCGAAAAATGCATGTTTGCCCAGCCAATGCGCATGGCCGGGCAAAGGGGCTGGGCAAAGGAGCCGGATTAAACGCGTGGGCTGGGCGCTCGCGGCGGCGCTCAGCCGTCCTCGTCGAGCGCAAACGACCCGGCGACGATCTCGCCCGCGCGCTCGTAGGTGGCCATGAGGACGCCGGTGGTGGAGACCTGCGAGTGCCGCAATCTGAAAGCGCCCGGCATGGCGCCGTCGCCGAACAGGCGCTTGCCCTTGCCCAGCACCAGCGGGAAGGTCAGCAGGCTGATCTCGTCGAGCAGGTCGCCGGCAAGCAATGCCTGGAGCAGGACGGTGGAGCCCTGCACCAGCAGATCGGGCCCGGTGCCGGCCTTCAGCTCCCGCAGCGCCGCAACGGGATCGGGCGTCAGGGCCCGGCTGTTGCGCCAGCCAAGGCTGTCCGGCCGGTGGGTGGCGACGTGCTTGGTCACGGCGTTGAAGGATTTCGCGATCGGGTCGGTATCGGGAACGCGCGGCCAGTGGGCGGCGAAGATGTCGTAGGTGCGCCGGCCGAGCAGCAGCTCGAAGGGCGTGTCGAAGGTCCGGTCCATGAACGCGCCCATCGGCTCGTCCCAATGGTGGAAGGTCCAGCCGCCATGCTCGAAGCCGCCGTCGCGGTCCTCGTCCGGGCCGCCGGGGGCTTGCATGACGCCATCCAGGCTGACGAAAGCGGTGAGTCGGATCTTTCTCATTGGATGTCCCTTCCGGGTTTCTGGTCGGCGATGGTGCCGCACCGGGCGGTTTCGTGCCCGGCGCATGTTGCAAGGACGTTGGGCAAACGCCGCTTCCGACACTTCGTTTCATTCCCCGGCGGAACCGCGTGCGGCCAGCGGCGTTGAAGGCGATGCCGACCGGCCGGCGGCGCAGTCAATGCAAGTCGAGATGGTCAAGTCGAGATGGGCGATGGAGGCCAAAATGGGCAAGGAGAATGCGACGACGGCCAAGGGCGCGGCAGCGGCCGAGGGATTGCTGAAGGCCGCGAAGAACGAGGAACGCAAGGTTGAGGAAGCATCCGGCAGGGACCTGAAGAAGGGCGCCAAGCGGTTCGAGGAGCGCTCGAAAAGCTCCGACGGCAAGAGCGCCGGGGCCAAGCAGCGCGGCTGAGTTTGCCGGGCATGGTGCGGGACGAAGAATGGTCATGACTCGTCCCGGCCATTCAGTTATCTGTTAACGGACAGGAAAAGGGCAGGCCGCCGCGCCTGCCGGCAGAATGGGGATCGTGCATGCGCTGGAGAGGCCGCCGTCAAAGCGACAACATCGAGGACCAGCGCGGGCAGGGCGGCTTCGGCCGGCCCGGCGGTTTCGGCGGCGGCCCCGGCCGCATCCGCATTCCCGTGGGCGGCCGCGCCGGCGGCGGCGGCATTTCCACCATCATCATCCTCGTGGTGCTGTTCTTCGCGCTCAAGGCCTGCGGCATCGACCCGATGCAGGTGCTGACCGGCGGAGGCGGCGGGCTGCTGCCGGGCGAGGACAACGGCCGCATCACCTCCACCGAACCCGGCTCGGGCTCGGTGCGCAACGACGAGATGAGGCAGTTCGTGGCCACGGTGCTGGCCGAGACGGAAGATGTTTGGAACGGCATCTTCAAGGCCAACGGCCTGACCTATGAGGAACCGAAGCTGACCCTGTTCGACGGCCAGATCCGCTCGGCCTGCGGCTTCGCCTCCTCCGCTTCCGGGCCCTTCTACTGCCCGGCCGACAAGAAGGTCTATCTCGACACGTCCTTCTTCCGGCAACTGTCCGACCAGTTCGGCGCCTCCGGCGATTTCGCCGAGGCCTATGTCGTCGCCCATGAGGTCGGCCACCACGTGCAGAACCTGATCGGCGTTCTGCCGAAGTTCAACCAGATGCGCCAGAGCATGGGCGAGCAGGAAGCGAACCACATGTCGATGCAGGTGGAATTGCAGGCCGATTGCTTCGCCGGCGTGTGGGGCCACTACACCGCGCAGAAGGGCATTCTGGAAGAGGGCGACCTGGAAGAGGCGCTGAACGCCGCCCAGCAGATCGGCGACGACACGCTGCAAAAGCGCATGCAGGGCTATGTGGTGCCGGAAACCTTCAACCACGGCACCTCCGAGCAGCGCCAGAAATGGTTCGCCCGCGGCTACCAGAGCGGCAAGCTTTCCGACTGCGACACGTTCAATAACCCGATCTGAGGCAACAACCCGATCCGAGGGCCGCATGGCACAACGCCGCATCGCCGTTATCCAGGCCGGGACCAGCCTGTTCGACACGCCGCGCACGCTCGAGCGCATGGAGGCTCATTGCCAGGCGGCCGCCGCCGAAGGCGTCGAACTCGCCGTCTTTCCCGAGGCCTATGTCGGCGGCTATCCCAAGGGACTGGATTTCGGCGCGCGGATCGGATCGCGCACGGCGCAGGGTCGCGACGATTTCCTGCGCTACTGGCAGGCCGCGATCGAGGTGCCGGGGCCGGAGACGGCCCGCATCGGCTCCTTTGCCGCCAAGATGAAGGCGCATCTCGTCACCGGCGTGATCGAGCGCGACGGCGGCACGCTCTATTGCACGGCGCTGTTCTTCGGGCCGGACGGCGCCTTGCTCGGAAAGCATCGCAAGCTGATGCCGACCGCCAGCGAGCGGCTGGTGTGGGGGCAGGGCGACGGCTCGACCATTCCCGTCTTCGACACGCATATCGGCCGCATCGGCGCGGCGATCTGCTGGGAAAACTACATGCCCAACCTTCGGCAGGCGATGTATGGCAAGGGCATCAGCCTGTGGTGCGCGCCGACCGTGGACGAGCGCGACATCTGGCAGGCCTCGATGCGCCATATCGCCTACGAGGGGCGTTGCTTCGTGCTGAGCGCCTGCCAGTACATGACGCGGGCCGATGCGCCGGACGCCTATGACTGCGTGCAGGGGAACGATCCTTCGACCGTCCTCATCCGGGGCGGCAGCGTGATCGTGGGGCCGCTCGGCGATGTGCTCGCCGGCCCCGTCTACGATCGGGAAGCGGTCCTGACCGCGGACATCGACCCTGCCGATACGATCCGCGGCAAGTACGACCTCGACGTGGCCGGGCATTATGCGCGCCCGGACATATTCAGGCTCAGCGTGAACGAGACGGCGCGCGCGCCGGTGAGCTATCAGGTCGAACTCGCCGACGGCGAGGACGGCGAGGAGCCCGGCGAGGCCGCGCCCTAGCCGGAAGGCATTGATGCCGGACCGTCATGGCCTTGTGCACGCCCTTCGATTGACGGGCGGAAAATCTGCGCCATACTGACTTGCAATGCATGGCGCGCGGGCTCCCGAGTTTCGGGGCGGTCACCTTGTCGGCATAGCGGACATTGCCCTCCGTTTTCGGGGCGGATGGCTGTTGCGAGGCCTGTGCGCGATTTCCGGCATCCCGGACACTTCACGTCATCGTCGAAGGGCCGGCGCGGTCCTGCTTGCGGCCCTGGCCGCCGTTTCGCTGGCGTTGCCGGTGCAAGGAGCGGTGGCGGCTGACGCGATGGCGGAGCTTCGCCCGGCACCCCAAGCCGATGCCGCCCCGTCATTTTCCCTGACCGACCTTTCCGGCAAGACCGTCAAGCTGCCGGACCATGGCGGGGGGCCGGTCCTCGTCCACTTCTTCGCCACATGGTGCGAACCGTGCCGGGAGGAACTGCCGGCCTTGCAGCGTCTGGCCGCGCGCTCGCAGGCGCAGCCCAGGCACCAGCCGCTGACGGTGCTGGCCATTTCCGTGGGCGAGGTGGAATTGCGGGTGCGGCGCTTCTTCGAGGAGGCGCCCGTCGCCTATCCGGTTCTGCTGGACATGGACATGAGCGTTGCCAGGGAGTGGGGCGTGCGCTCCCTGCCGACCACCTTCGTGCTCGATGATGCGTTGACGCCGCGCCTTGTCGTCACCCACGACCTCGACTGGGACGGTATTGCGGTGGAGCGGCTGCGGGAACGGCTGGCAACCGGCAATCCGGAAATGGAAACGGTTCAACGGGAGGAAAACCAATGAGGATCGACAGGCGGGATTTTCTGAAGGCGGGTGCCGCGGCTTCCGCTGCGATGCTGCTGCCCGCAACGGCGCGCGCCAACAGCGCCTTTGCACCGAAGCCCGGCAACTGGCGCCGCTTCGAGGTGGTGACGCGGCTTGAGATCGCCGAGCCGCAGGGCCGGACGCAGGCATGGATTCCGCTGCCTTCGGTGAACGAGGCCGACTGGTTCCGTTCCGAAAACAGCGAATGGACGACCAATGCCGGCAGGGCGCAACTGGCGCGGGAGCCGAAATACGGCGCCGACATGCTGCATGTCGAATGGGAGGACGGGGAGAAGGCCCCGGTGGTGGAGGTGGTCAGCCGCATCGCCACCCGGGACAGGGCCGTGGATCTTTCCGCCCCCGGCAGCCCGCCGCCGCTGACGCCGACCGAACAGGCGCTCTACACGGCCGGAACCGACCTCATTCCCGTCGACGGCATCGTGCTGGAGACGGCGCAGAAGATCACCGCCGGCGCGAACACCGACCTCGACCGGGCGCGGGCGATCTACGACTGGGTGGTGGACAACACCTTCCGCGACGCCAGCGTGCGCGGCTGCGGCATCGGCGACATCGCGGCGATGCTGGAGAGCGGCAATCTCGGCGGCAAATGCGCGGACCTCAATGCGCTCTATGTCGGGCTGGCGCGGGCCGCGGGCCTTCCGGCGCGCGACGTCTACGGCATCCGGGTGGCGCCCTCGCAGTTCGGCTATGCCAGCCTCGGTGCGAAGAACGAGGTGATCACCAAGGCGCAGCACTGCCGGGCGGAGGTCTATCTGGACGGTCACGGCTGGGTGCCGGTCGATCCGGCCGACGTGCGCAAGGTGGTGCTGGAGGAGCCGCCCGGCAACCTGGCCGCCGACGACGCCAAGGTGGTGGCGGCGCGCGAGGCGCTGTTCGGCGCATGGGAAACCAACTGGCTGGCCTACAACATGGCGCATGACGTGTCGCTGCCGGGGGCGGCAGGGCCGAAGCTCGGCTTCCTGATGTATCCGCAGGCGGAAACGGCCTCGCTGCGGCTGGACTGCCTCGACCCGGACAGGTTCAGATATGCGATCACGGCGCGCGAACTGATGGCGTAGATCGCAGGCCGCGGGACCGCTATGCCGCCGGGGCCAGCGGCGGCAGGCGCGGCAGGACCGGCGACGACTGGACGATGGCGGTGTTCGTCATCGCATAGGGGACGAGCTGGTCGAGCAGCCGCTCCAGATCGGCCACCGAGGCGACCCGCACGCGCGCCAGGAAGCAATCCTCGCCGGTGATGCGGTCGCATTCGGTGATTTCGGGGATGGAGCGGATGATCTCGGCGACGCGCTTCAGCTCGCCCGGAACCGGGCGCACCCTCAGCCACGCCGAGACCGGATAGCCGATCGCCGCCGGGGCGATGCGGGCCATGTAGCCTTCGATGACGCCGCTGTCCTCCAGACGCCGGAGACGCTCCGCGACGCTCGGGGCGGACAGGCCGACCGACCTTGCAAGCTCGGCCGTGGGGATGCGGGCGTTGTCCGCCAGCAGCGCGACGATGCGCGCGTCCACCGCATCGAGGGCGCCGTTTTCGATTCCAAGGCGTTTCATGGTAATGCCCTGCATAGAGAAACAAAATTCGCAAATTATGCCATGGAATAAGCATATAAGACAGCGGATGCGGCTTCTATAAATAGGCGAACGACCGGAGACGGCTTCGCCATGCAGCCGAAGAGCCAGATTGACAGGGTTTCGACGGCGGTTCCGCCGCAGCTATGGTTCGGCGTCAGCGCCGTCTTCCATTATCTGGGACCGTCCTTCGCCGTGCTGCTGTTTCCGGCGGTGGGGGTGCTGGGCGTGGCCTGGTTCCGTGTCACGACGGCGGCGGGGGTGTTTGCCGTACTCACACGTCCGTGGCGGACGCTGGCGGAGGCGGACGGGACCACGCGCCTGCTTCTCGTGGCGCTGGGTGTCTGTCTCGCGGTGATGAACACCTCGTTCTATCTGGCGCTGGAGCGGCTGCCGATGAGCCTGGTGGCGGCGATGGAATTCGTCGGCACCATCGGGGTCGCCCTTTATGGGGAGCGGCGCGCCAGAAACGTCGTTGCGCTGGTCCTGGCCGTGAGCGGGGTCTTCCTCCTCATCGACGTGAAATGGGCGTCCGATCCGGCCGGGCTGTCGTGGGCGGCGCTGAACGCGCTGCTGTTCGTCGGCTACATCATCCTCGGCCACCGGGCCGCGCGCGGCGGGGCGGGGGACGGGGTGCGCCGCCTCGGCGCGGCGATGGCGATCGCGCTGGTCGTTCTCATGCCGGTGGGCCTTGCCGAGGCGGCGCGCGCAATGGCGTCACCGACGCTGGTCGCGGCCGGCGTGGCGGTCGGCATGTGCTCGTCGGTCATTCCCTATGTCTGCGACCAGCTGGCGATGTCGCGGCTGCCGCGCGCGACGTTCGCGCTGTTGCTGGCGCTGCTGCCGGCCTCGGCGGCGGCGATTGCCGCGCTGGTGCTGGGGCAGATCCCCGGCGGGCGCGACCTGGCCGGCATCGCGCTGGTGATGGCCGGCGTCGCGGTTCACAAGCCGGCCCCGGCATGAGGGCGCGCCGCCACGACAGCTTATGTCAGCATGAAAACTTTTGAAGTGTTCTCCCATTGTTCCATCCTGGCGACACGCCTATAAGGAGCGCTTCGCCTTTCTGGCGAAGGGAGGACGCAGGATGGTGGACACCGCCACGGCACGGCGCGGACTTGCGCTCGTCTTCGTCACATTGCTGCTCGATATCATCGGCTTCGGCATCATCATGCCGGTGCTGCCGGCCTATCTGCAGGAATTGTCCGGCATTGACGTTAGCGCCGCGGCCCTCGAGGGCGGCTGGCTGTTCTTCGCCTATGCCGCCATGCAGTTCGTGTTCGCGCCGGTGATCGGCAACCTGTCGGACCGTTTCGGGCGGCGGCCGATCCTGCTCGCCTCGGTGTTCACCTTCGCCATCGACAATCTGATCTGCGCCATCGCCTGGTCCTATCCGATGCTGTTCATCGGCCGGCTGCTGGCCGGCATCAGCGGGGCCAGCTATTCCACCGCCTCGGCCTTCATCGCCGATGTCAGCACCGACGAGAACCGGGCGCGCAATTTCGGCCTTCTGGGCATCGCCTTCGGCGTCGGCTTCGTCATCGGGCCGGTGCTGGGCGGCCTTCTGGGCGAGTTCGGGCCGCGCGTGCCGTTCTATTTCGCGGCGGGGCTGGCCTTCCTCAACTTCGCGGTCGCCTTCTTCCTGCTGCCGGAGACGCTGGCGCCGGCCTATCGCCGCCGCTTCGACTGGCGGCGCGCCAGCCCGCTCGGCGCCCTGAAGCAGATGCGCAACTATCCCGGCATCGGCTGGCTGGGACTGGTGTTCTTCCTGATGACGCTCGGCCACATGGTCTATCCGGCGGTGTGGTCCTTCGTCAGCGACTATCGCTATGGCTGGAGCGAGCGCCAGATCGGCCTGTCGCTCGGCCTGTTCGGGCTGTGCGGGGCGCTGGTGATGGCCTTCGTGCTGCCGCGCGTCATCCCGGTGCTGGGCGAATGGCGCACCGCCGCGGTGGGGCTCGCCTTCACCGCCATCGCCGCCTTCGGCTATGCGGCGGCCTGGCATGGCTGGATGATCTATGCGGTGATCGTGGCCACCTGCCTGGAGGCGCTGGCCGATCCGCCGCTGCGCAGCCTCGCCGCCGCCAAGGTGCCGCCTTCGGCGCAGGGCGAGCTGCAAGGGGCGATCACCAGCCTGTTCTCGATCACCTCGATCATCACGCCGCTGCTCTACACGAACATCTTCGCCTGGTTCACCGGCCCCTCGGCGCCGGTGACGTTCGGCGGAGCGCCCTATGCGCTGGCCGGGGTGTTCCTGGCGCTGGCGCTGCTGGTGCTGGTGACCAAGGTGCGGGCGCCCGAACGCAAGCCGGTGACTGTGGGAGTGACGGAGGAGGCATAAGGGGTGCCGGGGTTGGCCCTTTTGTGGACCTAAATTGCTCCGGCAAATACTCCATCGTCATCAACTCTGATGGTTTTGATTGTCTCTGAGCCTTGCGTTGAGGGTTATGATGATCTTTCGCATGGTCGCTGCGATTGCGAGGA
>NZ_JBEPML010000020.1:0-97532 GCF_040545735.1 Aquamicrobium terrae | reverse complement strand
CACCGCAAGCTCGCCGCCTAAAAGCCAACCCCTGACGAGGCCCGCTCTCCGTTAACGCCACGCCAAACCTGCGCCAAATGTTTCGACGACGGACAGTGCGGCAAAACAGGCTTTTGCCTGAACCGCTTTCGCCGACCAGTCCAAGGACTTCGCCCTTTCCGAGATCCACTGAAACCTTGTCGAGCAGCATGCGCGGCTCGCTGCCCGGCAAGTCCAGATTGACGGTAAGATCTCTCACGCTGAGGACGGGAGCGCTCATTCCTTTACTCCCAGAGCATCGCCAAGCGCATCGCCGAACATGCTGAAGCCAAAGGCAAGCATCACGATGGAAAGACCGGGAAACAACGTGATCCACCAGGCGGTGGTAATGAAGGGCTGGCCTTCGGCAACCATGATGCCCCATTCCGCGACAGGCGGCTGAACGCCAAGCCCCAGATAGCTGATGGCCGCGCCGTTAAGCAGGACGAGCACCGCATCCGACATCGAAAACACCACCGATCCCGCGATCGCGTTCGGCAGCAGATGCCGGAACATGATGCGCGACCGGCTGAAGCCGAGGCTTACGGCGGCAACGGCATAGTCGCTGTTTTTCAACACAAGCACCTGCGCGCGGATCAGCCGTGCGTAGGAAACCCAGCCCACCAGCGCCATCGCGATATAGAAGCTGCTCAGTCCTGGTCCCAGTATGGCGATGATCGACAGCACCAGCACAAGGAAGGGAAACGCCAGGATGATATCGATGAGCCGCATGAAGAGCGCGTCAACGATTCCGCCGAAAAACCCCGCCACGGTGCCGACCAGCGTGCCGATGATGAAGGGAAAGATGACGCCCAGTATCGCTATCTGGAGATCGATGCGCACGCCCCAGATAACCCGCGAGAAAACATCACGGCCGAAATTGTCCGTTCCGAACGGATGCGCCCAGGATGGGCTTTGCAAGCGGATTTCGGCATTCTGGGCGATGGGATCGTAGGGCGAAATATATGGCGCGAGCAGCGCCGTCAGCACGAAGGCGGTCAGGATCGCCGCGCCGATCATCAGGGTCGGCTGCCGGCCGGGTTGCCATCGGCGACCGATCCGCCTTCCGTCCAAAGCCCGCGCGCTCATAACTTCACCCGTGGATCGGCAGCGACGGTCACGATGTCGGCGATGAGGTTGATGAGCACCGTAGCGCAGGCCAGTATCATCGCCACGCCTTGCACTACCATGTAATCGCGCGAGAAGATCGCCCGCACCAGCAATTGCCCGATGCCGGGAATGGCGAACACACTTTCGATAACCACCGTCCCCCCGATCAGCCAGCCTATGTTGATGGCGAGCAGGTTGATGGTCGGCACCATCGAGTTGGGAACGACATGACGCCAGAAGACCACCCGCTCGGGCATGCCGCGCGCCCTTGCGGCGGTGGCGACATCGGAACGCAGGCCCTCCACCATCGCCGCCCGCAGGCTGCGTGTCAGCACGGTCGAAAGCGAAAGTGCGATCGTCAGGCTGGGCAGGATCAGATGGGCGATCTTCTCTCCCAGCGTCTCGCCATAGCCGGAAACCGGCAACAGACCGAGGTTGACGCTGAACAGGATAATCAGCATCAGCCCCAGCCAGAATGGCGGAAAGCCGATGCCTGCCGTTGAGATGACACGCACAGCGTGATCCGCGAACCGGCCATGGTTGCGAGCAGCAAGGGCGGCCATCGGCACCGCGATCAGCACCGAAAGTGTCACGCTTGCCAGCACCAGCACCAGCGTCGGCTCGATACGGGTCATGATGAGCTTCAGCACATCGATCTTGTAAAGGATCGACTTGCCCATCTCGCCATTGAGCAGGTTTTTCACGAAGTAGAAATATTGAAGCCACATCGGCTCATCGAGGCCGTATTGGCGGCGGATGTTGGCAATGGCCGTAGGCGTAGCGCGTGCGCCCAACAGCACGCGGGCAGGGTCGCCAGGGATGAGCCGGACCAGCACGAAGGTAACGACGCTGATGCCGAACAGCACCGGAAGGAACTGGATCGGGCGATAGAGAACGAACTTGTACCGGTGCATGCCTCAACGTCCCGACATACAGTGCTTCATGTGCCCGCTCCGTGACGTGACAGGAAATCGACCAGTACGCGGTAGTAATCTTCGGGATTCTCGTAAAACGGCATATGGCTGGAATTGCGTATGATGCCCACTTCCGCTTCTGGCATGGCCGTTTTCATGCGCAAAGCGCATGCAGGTGTCAACTCGTCGTGCTCGCCATTGACGATCAGCACCGGCGCCTTGATTTTCGGCAGGTCCGGCACGCGGTTCCAATCCTTGAGGTTGCCAGTATAGAGAAACTCGTTCGGTCCCTGCATGGTTACGTACGGGCCCATGTTCCAGTCGTCCAGCGAGCGGCGCACGGGAGCTGGCCACTCCGGCAGGCGGCAAACATGACGATAGTTGAGCAGGGTAATGGCCGCCATGTATTCGGGGTGATCCAGCGTGCCTTCGGCCTCATGCTTCTGCATCATGGCGACGGTTTCGGAGCCGAGCGCGGCGCGCAGCCGCTCAAGCTCGCTGACCAGATGGGGTATGTCCGCGACCGTATCGGCCAGGATAAGCGAGGCAAGATTTTCAGGATGGGTCAGCGCATAGTCGATGGCAAGCCATCCGCCCCAGGAGTGCCCCAGCAAATGAACCTTGCCGAGGCCGAGTTCGCGCCGCACGGTTTCGGTCTCCGCGACATAACGGCCGATCGTCCAGAGCGAGGCGTCGTCCGGCCGATCCGAGGCGCCCGTGCCCAACTGGTCGAAGGCGACGACCCGATAGCCGTGATCGATCAGACAGGAATGGGCTTCACGCAGGTAGTCGCATGGAAGGCCAGGCCCGCCATTGAGGCACAGAACCGTGCCGGGCCCCTTGCCGAAGCTGTAAGCTCTTACCCGATGCCCATCGACGCGGATATCGACCTGTTCGTCCGAGCTGATCTCACGCCACATGGTTTTGCTCTCTCCCCTCGTGAAGCGGCATCACAACCACCCGCGGCCCGCTGCCCTTGGTAAGTTTATTCGCCAGCCATGCTTTCGCCAGCTATAAGAAATGATAGTTTTAAGGATGTGTCCCCCGCGGCGAAGGAGACTGGCGGCAGGCATGCTCGACCGGATTGAGACGATCAGACACCAGTTCGCCCGGTATCGGACCCTCGAAGAGCGCATCGACCATGCCTTCGAAGCCATGAAGGAACTCGGCTTCGGCACCATGATCTATGATTACACGCCGGTCCCCATGGATTCCGATGGTCATATTGCCATTCCGTCATTGATGAAGCTGCGCAACATCTCGAGCGGCATGCAGGAATACTGGTGCGACCGCGGCTATTTCCTCATCGATCCGGTGCAATTGCTCGCCGCCCGTACGTCTGTGCCCTTCTTCTGGGACTACGAAGCGGGCGCCGACACACGCATCCGTCATTTCGTGACTTCGGAAACCGAACCGGTAGCGCGCTATCTGCTCGACCACGACATGTCGGCCGGGGTGACGGTTCCGATCCATATGCCGCATGGCGGCTATGCCACAGTGACCGGCACGCTCGCGCAGGGCGCCACCGCAGGCGACGCACTGCACAACATCGCCGATTTCGGCCTGCTCGCACAGGTCTTCCACGAAGCCGCATACCAGGCCTATGCCGATACCGTGCCGGGCCTTGCGCCAGTCCAACTCAGCGCGCGGGAAAAGCAGTGCCTGCGCTACTGTGCCGATGGCTACTCGGCCAAGGAGATTTCGCGCCTCATCGGCCGCTCGATCCCGACAGTCGTCTTTCACCTCAGCACGGCGACGAAGAAGCTGGGTGCCCGAAACCGCACCCAGGCGGTCACCATGGCCGTGCGCTACGGTCTCCTCGACCAGCCCGAAGCCGCCTACCGACATACGGGGATCGCCACCACAAAAAATTGACTTCCGTCGCAGGGTATCGTCACTACCGGTTCCATTTGCGGTAGCAACATCGGGAGTCCTGCATTGGCGAGCGAGATCCATCTTTCATCCCTGAAGCGGGCGCTCGAGGGCCTGCCTGAAAAATTCAAGGGACCGGGCGGCGTCGCGGGCGTTGTGGCGAACGGGAAGGTTCTGGCACGGCAGGCATGGGGATATGCCGACATGGCGCGCGGTCAGACCATGACGACAGCTACCCGGCTGCCGATCTGCTCGATCAGCAAGCAGTTCACATGCGGCGTCCTTCTGGATCTGGTGGGCGATCCTGCCCGCCTCGATGGGCGCGTCGCCGATTTCCTGCCGCGTCTCGAAGGCCGAACGCCGAGCGTCGCCAACTTCTGCAACATGCAGTCGGGCCTGCGCGATTATTGGGCGCTGACCGTGGTGCAGGGCGCGCACCCCGAAGGGATCTTCGGCCACGAGGACGCCAGGCCGCTTCTGGCCCGTATGCGCACCACCCACTTCGAGCCGGGCAGCAGCTATTCCTATTCCAACTGCAATTTCCGCATCCTGTCCGATCTCCTGGAAGATTTCGCCGGCCGTTCCCTTGCGGAGCTTTATGCCGAACGGCTGTTCGGGCCTGCCGGCATGGAAACCGCGCTTTTGACTGCCGACACCAGCAAGCCTGTGGATGGCGTTACCGGCTATGAAGGCAACGACCAGGTCGGCTTCTTCCCCGCCACCAACCGCATCTACTGGACAGGTGACGCCGGCATCTCGGCTTCGCTGGAGGACATGCTGGCATGGGAGCGTTACATCGATGCTACCCGTAACAACGCGGAAGGACTTTATCGGCGCCTGTCGCAACCGCAGACATTCAGCGACGGCACACCTGCGCGCTATGGCTACGGCCTTTCGCACGAGACGGTGGACGGCGTTGCCGTGAGCGGGCATGGCGGCGCCCTGCGCGGCTTTCGCCTACAACGCATGCATGCGGCATCGAAGCGGTTGTCGGTCGTCGTCTTGCTCAACCACGAAGCCGATTCCCATGAGGCGGCGCGTATGTTGCTGCGTGCGGCCCTTGGTCATGACGAGACACCAGCCTCAGCCGACACGGCCGATGAGGGCTGGAACGGCCACTATCTGGACAGGGCCAACGGTCTTCTGCTCGGCGTAAAGGCGGACGGCGCGATGCTCGATGCGCACTACGCCACCTCGTCCGAGCGGCTGCGCCTGAACTCGAAGAACACCGCCGAGGCACCCTCGATGACCCTGGCGCGTGACGGCGACGCCATTCGGTTGAACCGACCCGGTGAAAACCTCAGCGCAAGCGCGGTCCGCGTCACTGGCGATGCTGTCCCAGGGTTGGAAGGAAAGTATTTCTCGCGCGAACTGGAAGCCTGGCTGGAAATCGACAGAGCCGGCACCGCGTTGTTCGGCTGCTTCGAAGGTTTGTTGGGCCGTGGCCCCATGCACACGATCTACCCCGTGGGGCGGGATGTGTTCGTGCTGTCCTGCCAGCGTTCAATGGATGCCCCTGCCCCCGGCAACTGGACCATCCAGGTCGAAAGGGACGCCGCCAAAAACATTCGCGGCCTTGTCATCGGCTGCTGGCTGGCCCGGAACATCGCCTACGAGAAAGTGGCCTGAAACCGGCGCCGCGAACCAATGCGCAGCGATCGCCAGTTACAGGTCGATCAAGCGGTAGTGGAGGGCGCGCACAACGGCCTGGGTGCGGTTCCTGGCGCCGAGTTTCTTCGCCGCTGCGGAGAGGTGCATCACAACGGTCGGTTCGGAGCGTCCGATCACGCGTGCAATTTGCTTTGCCGAATAGCCCTCGGCGCACAAGCGGAGGCACTCCCTTTCTCTTCGCGAAAGGGACGCGACGCGTACCTTATGTGCGGTGGCATCGAATTTCGCGTAGGCGTTTTCATGGAATATATGGGCAATAAGACCTAACCTGGCGATACTACCTGCGTCACGGCCAAGTTCGAGGTCTCCAGCGTTGCAGATGGCCGTCACGGTTGCATAGCCACCACCCGGCATGTGGATCGGGACGGTGACACCGGTCGTCTGGTCGCGATCGCGAAGGTAGCGCACCGCCGGTTCGGCATCGTCGACCAGGAAGGCGCGAATGTCGGTCTCGGACTTGCGGTCCAGGTCCCAGAAGAAGGGTGTAGAGGTTTGTGCCGCGAGGCGTTGGGTCGGATCGATGCGGTAGTAGCCCTGGTCGAACCAGTAGAGTCGCATGTCTTCGTCGACATTGCGCAGCATAAGCAGCGATGGCAGCATTAACGTCCCGTCGATATCCAGCGTGACGGGAGTATAGTCGTATACCAGGCGATGAAAGCCGAACTGGTGCACGGCCGCCAATGCCTCGTCGACGCAGTCGTCAAGCGTTTGGCAACCACCAAATCGCTGCCTTATCGCGCCAATTTCGTCGAGCATCTCATTGCCCCGCAGCCAATGACAACCTGTCAGCTCCTATAGCATATGTGCGGCGCAAATTCCGATTAAGTCTTCCAAAGCACGGCTCTTGAAATCGGAACCGGCGGGATTGAACGAAGCCGCTGACGCGACTGTTTGCATCTGACACGGCTCCGGAGAGGGCCACGAATTGGAAGACCCCTCTGCTCTCGGCCTTATGACCCATGCGGCACAGGTTCCATGTCGGCGGGTCTAACACTCTCACGCCGGGGCCATATCCTGCCCTCGATACGATCTGTGGCGGAAACTCTACGAAAATGTCAAAGCGCAGGAGGGTATCACCCTGAACCTCGGCATTGCAGAGATCTGCAACGAGCAGAACTCGGCATCCACCCGCCACAGCGAACCAAAATATTGATGGCAACTTTCTGGCTCTCCCCGAACTGGGGCAATTGTCCCAATCCGGAAAGTCCGATGCGTGGATGACGCACCGGGCTTTCGTTGTTCGCAGCCGCAGGTCAGGCAAGCTCGACGGCATCGCTTCTGGTTCGGGCAACCGCAATTTTCCTGGTTGTGACTGCCGCGAGTATCGGCGCTGCAAGAAATACCACGAAAAGCCAAAACGCGGCTCCTGACGCGCCTGCAGCGCCGTCTCCATTGCGCAATCCACCAAGATTGGCCACCATGCCGGCGGCGGCTGACCCGAACGCCGTGGCAAAGAGCTGCACGGTGCTGACGGAGCCGGCTGCAAGTCCCTGCTCTGCGGCGGAGACTTCGTGGAAGACGTTGGTCACCAAATGCGGCCAGGCAACTCCAATGCCAACTCCGACCAGGAGCAGACCGCCGCTTACCGCTGTCATTTGCCATAACGCGCCACCCGGAACGGGCAGCAGCACGGCCAGGATTGCCAACCCCGCGAGCACGAATGCCGGGCCGGATGCGATGGCGCGCAATCCGGCGTCGCCGTTGCGACCCGCGCTCGCCAATGAGCCGAGCGTCCAGCCCATCGCCATGAGCGCAGCGAGATAGCCGGAGATCAGTGGAGATTGCCCATGCAAAACCTGCAGGAAATATGGAACGAAAATGTCAGTCTGCATGCCGATCACCAAAAGGACGATGGTCGCATATAAGGCAATGAGCCGGCTCCCCCCCACCAGGCTGCCAGCGGGCAGCAGGCGCGCATTTCCCATGCGCTCGACAAGCACAAGCAGGATGACAAGAATGACCGCGACCAGCAGCCCGGCGCCGTTCCAAATCGGGTCGAAGGACGCGCTGCCGGCGGACACCGCGAGCACGGAAGCGGCCAGCAAGGCAAGTTGAGGCAACGGTAATGGCGCTGAAGCAGTCTGATCGTTCTCTTTCGCGGGCAATACCGCGAGCGCGACCAGGCCGAAGATCAGGGATAGAGGAACAAGCGACCAGAAGGCAGCACGCCAGGCATCCAGTTCCGCAAAGAAGCCGCCAACGGCAGGACCAACCAGAGTGGAAACGCCCCACATGATCGAGATCAGGCTTATCGCCCGCGACCAGAGTGCTTCCGGATAAACCAGCCGGATGACCGCGTAGGCGAAAGCATAGAGCAACCCGCCGCCAAAACCCTGCACGAAGCGACCGGCAAGAAGAACCGAAAATGCAGGTGCCGCGGCACAGATCAATGAACCAGCCGCAAAGAGTATCGTCGCAACCAGATATGCGCGACCCGCTCCCGCCCGATCGAGAACCCGCGATGCGATGGCCGCGCCAAGGATTGACGCCACCACGAACAATGTTGCGCTCCAGGCATAGAAGCCAAGCCCGCCGATCTCTTCGACGACCGATGGCAGGATGGTGGTAACGATATAGATATTGAGCGCATGCATCATGACGCCACCTGCGAGGATGACGGAGAATACGGCGCTCCGGCCGGTCATAAGGGCGGCCCAACCAGGGCGGGGTGCACCCGGCGAAACAGTGTTTGTGCTCATAGGAAAGCTCCCGCAGCCTTGCTGCGACCTGCAATTTTCGTAGGAGTGACGGAGGAACGATAGGTAAAAGGCCCGGCGACCGCGCAGCAGATGCCGCCGGGCTTGGGGGCAGTTCAGGCGGCGTCGCCCTTGACCCATTGCGGTGTGACCGACCGAAACTCCGATGGACCAGCGAGCAGCTCGGCCGTCTCCCGCTCATAATCCGGATACCAGGGCTGTTTGACGAAATCGTCCGTACCAGCTTCGTCCGAATAGAGCTGGTAGGCCACGATCGCATCGGGGTCGGAGTCGTCAAAACCGTAAACATAGGCGATATGGCCATTGGCGGCTTCTATATAGGCGCGCGCATATTTCTCCCAGATGCGCTTGACCTCGTCGCGCCTGCCGGGCTGCGCCTTGTGCCTGATGTAAAGTGCTTTGGTGCTCATGATCATCTCCTTGAATTCTATGGTGCTTGGAGGTTGTGGGCTCTATTGCCATGCTACTGTGACGTTCGAGGAGAGGCGTTTGTGACGCGACACGATGGCCTTTTTTCGCGACTGGTGCCGCATCATGCATTTCGAAAAGATGGAACCGCCGCGCCCCGGAAGGGGCGTCCCTTTGCCCGGTGTGCATTACCCACCAGGGGCGCTGCGCTGAGGCCCCCGGGCCACTTAGTGAATCCTGACCTCTCCGAGGCCTTCCAGCTTGTCGGGATTGCGCATGATGAAGATGTCGGTAATGCGGTCTTGCGTGTCATAGGCGAAGGAGACCGTTGCCACGACCTGCTTGCCTTCGCGCAAGACGAGCCCCCGTAGTCCGCTGATGTCGGTGAACGTCCAGTCATACGCCGTCCACCATTGGCTCAGCCGCCCGGTCAGGAAAGCCATTACCGCATCGCCTTCCAGGACTTCCATAACCGTTGCCACCTTGCCCCCACCGTCGGCGGTCAGGCGTACGTCGCTCGCGAGCATGGCGACCAGGGAACCGGGCTGCCCGTTCCGGATTGCGTCTTCGAAGGCAGCCAGCAGTTCCTCCTGCCGTTCCTCGGACGGCTGATAACGCACCTGACTGTCGCCGATCCGCGCCTTGGCGCGCGAAACCAGCTTTCGACACGCCGGCTCGTTCATATCGAGCGATGCGGCCACGCTGGCGTAAGACATCTCGAAAATCTCGTAGAGCAGATAGGCGGCCCTTTCCTTCGGCGAAAGGCGCTCCAACATCAGCAGGAAGGCGGTCGAGAGAGAGGATGAAAGCTCCATTTGCGCCTCCGCTTCGTTGTCGATCATCGGCTGGACCGGCTCGGGCAGCCAGTTGCCAACATAGTCCACCCGGCTGCGGTAGGAGGCGCGCAGCATGTCGATGGCACGCCGTGTGCAGGCCGTTGTCAGCCAGGCGCCCGGAAACTCGATGTTTCTAATGTCCACTGCCTGCCAGCGAAGGAAGGTGTCCTGCACGGCGTCTTCCGCTTCCGCACGAGAGCCGAGAATCCTGTAGGCGAGGCCGAGGAGCCGCGGGCGCGCCTGCTCGAAGACGCCGATATGCGACCGGCTTTCGACTGCCGGTTCCGGAGAGCCATGCGATGATCCGTCCCGCATTTTCGATGTCATTGTCGAACGCCCTTCTGGTCAAAGGATGACTGCTTGGCCGGTTGACGTTTCAGGGCGTGACTTTGTGACAAGAGCGGAGATTTTTCCGGGGCTGACCATGAAAAGGTCGATATCGTCGATAGTTGCCTGAGATGAACAGTTATGGCGAGCGGCTGGCGCCGGTCTGCAAACGCCGATCTGACAGGGAAAAGGACAACTTGCCTACCTTGATCGGAAAGACGAGGAACCAGGGTTAACCACCGATACGCCTGGTCCATTCGACGACAGTCTCATTCACAGTACGGAGATGATCGGCAGCCGTGAAGCCGGATACGGATTTGCGCGGCTTGAGGTCGTGGTCGCCATCTTCGAGCCACAGCAGCTCTATGGTTGGGGACAGCGCATAGTCTGCCACTTCGTGCTGCGCACCGAACTGGTCTCTCGTGCCCTGGCAGATCAGGGTCGGGCAGCTCAGCGCGGCAAGATGTTCGGTGCGAAGTTGATCAGGTTTTGCTGGCGGATGAAACGGGTAGCCGAGACAAAGAAGTCCCGCAATTCTCCCTGCTTCGAACAGCGGATCGGCGACCATGCTGGCGACACGGCCACCCATCGACTTTCCGCCGATGATAAGCGGCCCAGTGGTCGGGCCAAGATCGTCGACGGCGGCCACATATTCCGGCAGGAGACGATCGGCTTTGGGCGGCGGCTTGCGACCGTCACCCGTGCGTCGCGCGGCCATGTAGGCAAATTCAAAGCGCGCGATCCGCAATCCCGCCGCCCCGAGAGACTTGGCGATCGCATTCATCGAGGTCGAATCCATGGGCGCGCCGGCGCCGTGCGCGAGCAGCACCGTTATGCGTGCGTCATGCGGGCCATCGAATATGAAGTGTGTGCTCACCGTTTCTGTCCGCCATGTCACTCTAGGACTGGCATTGTCGCGGAACCACAAAGCATCGGCAATCCTCTTCCTCGACAACCGTTGCGACCATGATCGAGGGCAAGCGATGACGACCTATCCATCCTACGCCAGAAGCAGTGAGATCACCCTTCCCGTCACATGGGATCGCCCCGCGACGCGCTGCGAGATCCAGACATGGCGTGCCAGTGACACGCGTATCAGCACATCCAGTCGTGCGGCATCGGGTAGAGGGGCGATCCGCGTATAACCGGCCAGGAAAGCGTCCTCATGGGCGCGGAGCTTATCCTCCAACCCGTTGCGTAGCGCATGTTCGCGCAGATGGGCGATGAAATTGGCAATGTCGATGGCGGGATCGCCGATGGCGAACAGGTCCAGGTCCAGAAGCCAGGTCTTGTCCGGTGCGACGATCACCTGATCGGGGTAGAAATCGCGGTGAATGCCGTTCCGGCGCCCCGGCGGCAGGGCCTCGGCCTGTTCGGTCAGCATTGCATCCAGCGCGGCAAGCGATTGGCCAAACTCGGGTCGCGCGGCTGCGGCCCTGGCGAACGCGTCCCGCATGACGGTCAGTTCGTCCCGCATCGTCCATTCGGCAACCTCGCCGATCGGGTCGAGACCCACGCCATGCAGTCGCGCCAAGGCCCGCCCTGCCGCCCGCAAGGGCGCGGTGTCGGGGCTGTCCAGCAGGTCGGCCAGCAGGTGTCCACAAACCCGCGCCTGCAACCAGATCCGCGCCTCGGGCAGGATGCCCATCACATCGGGAACACCTACATCGCCCGGAAGTGCGGCGGCCAGCCGCCGGTACAGGTCGGGGGTACGGCTGTCCAGCCCCTTGACGCGCAGCTTGCCATAGGTCTCGAACGCGCCTTCAGAGGTAATGCCGCGATAGGCGATCAGCGCTCGCCGCCCAGGCCGGTCGCGCAGCAATTCGGGTGGGTCCAGCGTGACCGGCCTGCCCCATGCGGCGGCGATCGCCCGCGCCATCCCTTCCCGATCCAGTGCGCGGGCCAGCGCGCCCTCGCCTCCCGCAAGCCGTGCCGCCAGCCGCAGCAGGCCGGCGCAGGCGCGTGGCCAGTCGGCGCGGCGGTCCCGGAACGGCTCGCAGACAAGTGCTGCCAGCGCGGCGGCGTGATAAAGCCCGGCATCGATCGCACCATAGCCGCGCAGAAAAGCCCGCCCAAGGCTTTCGGCGCGGGCAGCCGGCAACCCGTCCAGCAGCCTGTCGGCATCCAGCCGCGCGAGGAAGCTGCCGAGGTCGAGCTGCGCCGGACCGGGACCGGCACGATCCCAGTCGATGAAGCGCAGGCCGCTGCCGTTCAGGATCACCTGGTCAGCGCTGAAATCGCCATGGCAGAGGGTGTTCGCCGCCTCTTCGGCAAGCCCGCGCGCCAGTCCCCTAGACAAGGCGCGCGCTTCCGATGCAAGATCGGGCAGCAGCCATGCCAGGGCCTCCAGCGCCTCGAAGCAGGGATGCCTGCGCGGCGGACCGTCCGCCGTTTCGCGATGCACAGCAGCCAGTGCGACACCGATCCGGGCGAAATCCTCAGGTGCTGTGTGATGCGGGTCGGCGGCGGTTCCGGCGATCCAGCCTTGTACGACGATGCCTTGCCCCGGGTCCGCACCCAGAACCGCGGCCCCCGCCCGCCTGGCAGAAAGCATCAGTGCCTCGAAATCGCCCGGCGGCACCGCCTTCAGCAGCGCATAGGGCCGCCCGTCGCGGTCGACCCGCAGGACCAGCCGTCGCCCCGGCTTGTGCTTCAGCAGAGACAGCCGGTCATTTCCCGGACCGATCAGCGCGGCCAGCAGCGCCGGGGCCTTTTCCCGGTCCAGCAGGTGCCTAGCGGCCTTGACCCTCCGGTCGAGCGTTCCGGGCAGGACCACCGCGCACAGGTCGTCGAAATACCGCACATCCGGGCGATGCCATGCCGCACGCCCGCGATAGATCGCATAGCGCTCCGCCGTCACCGCCCGCAGGGTCAGCCCCGCGCCACCGTCGTCGAAATGCGCCGTGCAGGTCTCGCCCGGCTTGTAGCGCAGATAGCGTGCGACCAGCGGCCCCCCCTCCAGCCGGGCGCGCAGGGCATCCCCGTCCAGTGCCAGCTTCAGGCCAGGCAGCGCCGGGTCGCGCGCGATCAGGTCAAGGTCGGCGTCATTCAGCGACATGCGTCAGCACCTTGTCGGGCGGACCATCCGCCGCAACCTTGCCGCCCGACAGCACCAGCACCCGATCGGCACGGGCGGCGAAGCGCAGGTCATGGGTGATCGTCAACACCGTTCGCCCCCGTGCCAGCCGCAGAATCGCCTGCTGCACGGCGGCCTCGGACTCGCTGTCCAGCCCCACGGTCGGTTCGTCCAGCAGCAGTATCGGCGCGGACCGGAGCGCCGCGCGGGCGATGGCCAGCCGCTGGCGTTGGCCGGCGGACAGATTGCCGCCGCGTTCCTCGATCCGGGCGTCGTAGCCCTCGGGCCGGGCGATGATGAAATCATGCGCGTTGGCAAGACGGGCGGCGGCCTCGATCTCGGCGGGCGAGACCTCGCCATCCGCGCCCATGGCGATATTCTCGGCGATGGTGGTCCGGAACAGCAGTGGCTCCTGCGGGACATAGCTGATCTGGCGGCGCAGCGAGGCGCGGGTAAAGTCGCGCAGGTCGCGCCCGTCCAGCGTCAGCGCGCCCCGATCCGGGTCTGCAAGCCGCAGGATCAGGCTGGCCAGCGTCGATTTGCCGGTGCCCGAGGGGCCGATGATGGCGACGAACTGCCCGGCATGGATATCGAAATCGACGCCGTTCAACACCGCCCGCCCCGGATGACCGAAGTGCACGTTGCGCGCGCTGATCGCGCCGCTCAGACCCTGGGCCTTCACGCTGCCGTCGGGCAGGCCGGCATCGGTGTCCAGAAGCTCGATCACCCGTTCGCCCGCGGCCGATGCTTTGGCCAGCCGCGCGGAATATTTCGCGTAGTCGCGCACCGGGCGGAAGGTGTTCTTCATATAGGTGATGAAGACCAGCAGGGCGCCCGGCGTCAGCCGCCCGTCCATGACCGCCAAGGCACCGACCCACAGGACCAGCGCGGTTGCCGCGCCCACCAGCAGGTCGACACCGCGTTCGAGGCCCGCCGATAGCCGGGTGCCCTTCACACCCTCACGCAGGCTTTTGGCGTTGGCCGCGCCGAAACGGGCGCCGATGCGATCCTCAAGACCAAGCGCCTGAATGGTACGCATTCCGGCCAATGCCTCGGTGGCGGTGGCGGCCATCGCACCCTCGCGTTTGCGCTGGTCGCGGCTGACCGAGCGGATTTTGCGTCCCATTCGTGCCGTCAGCCACCCCAGCAGCGGCAGGGGCAGCAGCGCCACCAGCGCCAGCCACGGGTCCAGCCACAGCATCACCCCGATCATCCCGACCAGCACCAACAGGCTGGCAAGGATCGGCAGCGCCGCCGTCACCGCCGTTTCGCGCAGCATGCCTACATCGCCGATCAGCCGCAGCGTCATGTCGCCGGTGCGCGCTCCGGTATGAAAAGCCAATGGCAGGCGTTGCAGATGTGCGAACAGGTCGGCGCGCACATCGCTCAGCAGCCGGTTGCCCGCCAGCGCGAAGCCCAGCGTCGCAAGATAGTCGAACAGCGCCCGCAAGGCCGTCGCGGCCACCAGCCCCAGCGCGCAGAGGGCCAGAAGCTGCGCCGCACCCAGCGAGGCCAGCCCGGACGGCATGTCCGCCGTCACCACCCGGTCGATGACGAATTTCAGCGGCCAGGGTTCGACCAGCTTCATCAGCGTGGCGGCGATCAGCGACAACGCGCCTCCCAGCATCAGCCCGCGATAGGGCCGCATGTAGGGCGCAAGGCGGCGCAGCACGCGGCCGAGACCCGGCAGTGCCTGCTGCAATGTCTCGGGCCGGGTCATCAGGCGAGTACTCCGGTCGCAACGCGCAGCACCCGCGCCGCCACTCTGGCCCAGGTGTGGTCGTGCAACACGATCTCGCGCCCCGCCTGCCCCATCCGCCGCGCGGCCTGCGGGTTACCCGCCAGTTCCGCCAGCGCACCCGCCAGGGCGGTGGGATCGTCCGGCGGGCAGAGCAGCCCGATCCGGCCATGGCGCACCACCTGCGCCAGATCGCCCACCCGGCTTGCCACGACCGGCAGGCCAGACGCCATGTATTCGTAAATTTTCAACGGCGAGAAATAGAAGGGCTGGTTCCCGGCATAGGGCGCGACGGCAATATCCATGCGCGCCAGCCAGCCCGGCACATCGTCGGGCCGCACCGTGCCGGGCAGTTCGGCATTCAGCGCCGCAAGCAGGGGGGCCAGCCGCTCGCGCTCGGGCCCGTCGCCGACGATCAGCAGATGCGCGTGCGGGAAGGTCGCGCGCAGGGGCGTCATCGCGCGGACCAGCGTTTCCACATCATGCCAGGGGCGCAGCGTGCCGAGGAAGCCAACCGTCAGCCGCCCGTCGGGACGCTGAACCGAGGGGAAACGGGCGGGGTCGACGGCGTTCGGGATCACCTCGACCCCTTGCGCGCCGTGCCGGCGGACATAATCACCCACCGCCCCGCTGACCGCAACGACCAGCCGGGCGGCGCGCATGGCGCGGGCGGTGCTGGCGTCGGCTTCTTCCGGCAGGGCCAGCACACGGTGGCGGGCGCTTTCCTCGATCAGTGGGGCGTTGACTTCCAGCACGCCGGGAATGCCTTGGTGTGCGGCTTCCTCCATCGCGGCATGGGCGAAAAGCGCGTGGCGTTCATAGACCAGGTCGACGGGACCGGCCTCGCGCAAGGCTGCGGTCACGGCATTGTTCAGCGCCAGTTGCGCTGCGGCGCGGGCCTCGGCCTCGCCGCGCGACAGGGCGGGCAGCGGCGCCAGCCGCAAAGCCTCGTATCCCGTTGAAGGCGTACCGATACGGGGCGAGATCAGCGTCACCCGGTCCCCGCGCGCCAGAAAGGCCGCAATCATTTCCTGTGCGTGGATCGAGGCGCCCTTGGTGCCGAAGATCTCGATCCCCGGATCGGTGCAGACATAGGCGATATGCATCAGGCGGCCCCCCTTTCCGCTCCCCGCGCCGCGCAGGCGTCGAAGATCGCACCAAGGCGGGGGGCGTTGCGGCGGATGTCATAGTCGCGCTCGATCACCTGCCGCGCGGCGGTAGAAAGGCGCAGGCGCAGCGCCGGATCGTCCAGCAACCGGGCGATTGCGCGGGCCAGCGCGGGGGCGTCGCCCTCGGGGACGATCAGGCCGGTTTTGCCGTCCTTGACCAGTTCAGGAATGCCGGTCACGTCCGAGCCGATGCAGGGCAAGCCAAGCGCCATCGCCTCCAGCAGCACGGTGGGCATGCCGTCACGGTTGCCGTCCTCACCCACCACGCAGGGACAGGCCAGAGCCGCCGCACCGCGCATGGCCGCCTTGATCGCCTCTTGCGGCATCGGGCCGGAGAGCGTCACGCCCTGCAAGCCGCAGGCGGCGATCTGGGCACGCAGGTCGACCTCCTCCTCGCCCGCGCCGACGATACGGCAACGAATGGGACGGCCCTCCGTGGCAAGGATACGCAGCGCCTCGATCAGGATGTGGAAACCCTTCTTTTCCACCAGCCGGCCCACGGCGAGGATCTCATCGGCCTCGGGCGCGGGCGGCTGCCAGCGGAAACGGTCGAGGTCGATGCCGTTATAGATCCGCACCGCCTGCGTGCCCGGCCATGTCCGCGCCAGATGCGCGACGTTGTAGTCGGAGACCGTCACCACCGCCGAAGCATCGCGCAGCTTCAGCCCGAGATGCTGGTTTTCCTCGTAAAAGTAATAGATATCCTTGGCATGCAGCGTCACCGACCAGCTTATGTCCGCCAGCGCGGCGGCGATGCGGGTCACGGTGGCGGCGATGGTGCCGAAATGCGCATGCAGGTGGTCGATGCCGCGCTCGCGCACCGCCAGCGCAACGACCAGCGCCTGCGCGATATCCTGACCCCGTGCCTCGGGGAAGCGGGCCAGCGCCTCGGGCAGGCCGGGCAGCATCCGATGGCCCGCCAGCATCAACTGCCATAACTCGTCCGGGCCGCGGAAGCAGTCCGGCACCCGCATCACGCCTGCGCGGACGCGGGCAAGGATGTCCTGGAAATGACTTTCCTCGACCCCTCGCAGGGCGAAGATGTCGATCTGCCGCCCGGTTTCCTCATGGGCGAGGATTTCGTTCACGATGAAGGTTTCGGAAAAGCGGGGATACCGCTTGACGACATAGCCCACGCTGGCGGGACGGGGGGCGGTCATGCGCAGATCCTCCTGATATTGGGATAAAGCAGTTCGAAGGCACGGGCGCGCACACAATCCAGCCCGGACATGTCCAGCATCTCGCGCACCCGTTCCGGGCGCGGCGGCGGGCCGGCCAGCCATGCCGACAGGTTTTCCGGCGTCAGGCGGTCGGGCTCGATCATGCCGACCAGATGGCGCGCGGCCAGGCGTTCGGCCCGCAGGATCTGTTCGCGGCGCGGGCGGGTGCGCGGCAGGATCAGGGCGGGAACGCCGAAGGAGAGCAGTTCGGTCACGGTGTTGTAGCCGCCCATCGCCACCACCCGCGCGGCGCCTGCGATCAGGCGCAAAGGCTCGGGCGTGAAATCCAGCATCTCCATGTCGCCGCGCGCCGCGATCCGGGCGCGCAGGGCGGCGCGGTCGGAAGCCGGCATCTGGCTGCCGGTGATCAGGATGCCGCGATGCCCGGTAGGCAGGCTGGCCTGCGTGAAGATATCGCATATCCGCGCCCCGTCGCGCCCGCCGCCCACGGTGCAAAGCACATAGGGCGAGGCCTGCGGCGCAGGCGAGATCGCGCTCACCAGCCGCTCGCGCTGGTCCAGATAGCCCATGAAGCGGACGCGGGACGCGAATTCCTCGCTGAAGCTGTATTCAGTGACCAGATTGTAGAAATTCGGATCGCCATAGATCCAGACCTCGTCGAACCAGCGCCGCAGTGCCGTATGGTTGCGCTGGCGCAGCCATTGGCCGCGCACGGCCTCGGGCGTATCGATCACGTCACGCAGACCCAGCACGATCCGCGCCTTGCCGCGCGCCCGCAGCGCCGTCAGCGCCTGAACCATCTCGCCCTGCGCACCGCGCGGCACGTTGTCCACGATCAACAGGTCGGGGTCGTAGGATACCAGCGCCGCGCGGATCGAGGCCGCCCGCAGCGCCGCAAGCTCGCCCAGTTCAAGGTCCAGGTCGCGGGCCCGATAATCGCCCACGCTGTCCTTGCCATAGGCCGGAAGGGTCAGGGTATCGACGCCCTCGGGCAGATCGAAGGCGCCGGCCTCGCGCATTCCGGCGATCATCAGCACCTGTGGCGCGGGATCCAGCCGCCGCAGCGCCGTCGCCAGCAGCAGGTTGCGCCGCCAATGCCCGAAGCCGAGCGTGTCATGCGAATAAAGCGCGATCCGCGCGGGACCGGCAGCGGGCCGGAAAGGCCTTGAACCGGGCGCGTAACCATCGCAGGAAATGATCTGCCGCATCGTTCTGGAATCCCTCTCGGCGTTGCAGAAATATGTCGTCTCGATGACAACGTGGCGGCTTCCGCAAAAATCCATCGAAGCGGGGAGACGCGAAAGAATCGGCGGGTTTTTGCCGTTTGCTGCCCGCGATGGAGCTCAGTCACGCCGCCGGCACAGCCGCACCCGGCTTCAGCGCCAGCCCGCGCGCAGCGCCTCGGCTTCCTCCTCGGGGACCATCGCCAGACCCGCGCCGCGCGTGTCCAGATATGCCCCGATGGGGTTGTCGCCATCGCCACCGGCAGGAGCATAGCCCGATGAGGACGATGGCGTGGAAGCCGGCTGCAGCGCGGCGACATGCCAGCCACCGGCATCGTTGCAGGCCAGCGCGACCAGATCCGGCCGGGTATCGTGGTGCAGCGAGAATTCGCGGCAATAGCCACCCTGGACCGCGAAGCTGGCGAGGATGCCCAGTTCGGTATTCTTTTCAACGAGCCGGGTCTGGCCCGAGGCGAGTTCGTCGAGCGCCTCGGACATGGGGCTGCGCGGCTCCAGCGGCCCAAGTGTCAGCATCGGGGCGTCAGCGGGCGGCAACAGAATCGCTGCCGCCACGGCCAACGCGGCGGCCAGCGCACCTGCGCCCACCATCACCCGCCATCCCGCCAGCAGGCGGCGCAAGCGGGCAGGCCGTGCAGAGGACGCCACGGCGGGCGGCCCGAAGATCGCGGCCCGGATCGCGGGCGGCACCGGCTGGTGCAGGGGGCCTTCGCAGGCACGCGCCAGGGTCGCGTTCATCGCCATGATCCCGTCCACCACCGCCTGATCGGCGGGGCAGTCGGCCAAATGCATCACCACGCGAGCCGCCTCCTCGGGCTCAAGCTCGCCATCGGCAAAGGCGTTCAGGATCACGGGATCAAGACGTTTCATCTCATCTTCCCCGGTCATTGCCGGCCGCCTTTCGGCGCGAGGGTGGCCGACAGAGCCTCACGAGCGCGCACCAGCCTGCTGGTTACGGTCCCGATCGGAATGTCCAGCACTTCGGCCACCTTGCGATAGCTCAGCCCCTCGACCGCAACCAGCGTCAGGACCACGCGCTGGCCTTCGGGCAGGCGGTCCATCTCGCCAAAGACCTGCGACAGCAACATCCGCCCCTCGGCCTCGCGCGCGCCGATGCCGCTGTCGTCCAGCCCGGCATCGGCTGGATCGACCGGCGTTCCCCGCACTTTCAGGCGGCGGCGGCTGTCCAGCCACAGGTTCTGGACGATGCGATACATCCAGCTATCCAGCCGGCTGCCCTCCGCGAAGGCATCCGCATTCGCAAGTGCACGCTCGCAGCCCGCCTGCACGAGGTCGTCGGCATCGGCGCTGTTGCCGCACAGGCCAAGCGCAAAGCGCCTGAGCCGGGGAACGAGGCGCACGAGGTCATTGGCGAATTCGGATCTCATCGTCGCTTCCGGGCAGTTTCCTGCCAAGACTACGCATGAACCGGCGAATTTAATCCAATTTCCACGCAGGAAGATTGTCGGGGGAAGAAAATCCCGCTCTGCTGCGTTGTCGATGAAACATCTGATCTGGTGCCCCATGCCCTTGTCTTCTTCGCTGCGCGCGGCCCTTTTGCTGACATTGCCCGCTCTTGCCCTGCTGTCGCTGGTCGAATCCACCGTGTCGCAGGCCCCTCAGGGGGCATGGCTGGCTGGAGCCGCCTGGGCGGATGACGATGGGGGCGGCGATAGCGACGGAGACGGGGACAGTGACGGAGATGATTCCGACAGCGGCGACGATGATGGCGACTCCGACGACGATGATGACGGCGGGCGGTCGGACGATGACGATGATGATGATGATGACGATAGTGACCGGGACGACGATGACGACCGCGACGATGATGACGACCGGGTCGCCATGCCCTCCAACCTCGTATCGCGGGACAGTGGCGGCGATGGGCAGAACCGGGTCCGGCGTAGCGAGATCTCGGCCGCACGCCTTCGGGCAAGGGATATCCGCGCACTGGAGCAGGCCGGCTTTCGCGTGATCCGCAGCCGTAACAGCAGCTCCGGCATCGTCGCGCGACTGGCCCTGCCCCGCGGCATGGCGGACCGGGCGGCGCTTCAGGCGGCCATCGCCTCAGCGCCGGGCGCGGTGTTCGACCTGTCCCATGTCTATTCGCCCGGCCAGGCGGTCTATGCCCGTACCGTGGCCGGGTTTCCCTCGAGGAGCAGTTGCCTGTCGGGCGCGCGCATCGGCATCATCGACACCGCTATCGCCGATCACCCGACGCTGAGCGGCGCCCGCATCAAACGTAAGGTGTTCTCTGTCTCGGCCCGGCCGGCCGGCCACGGGACCGCCGTGGCCAGTATCATCGCCGGGAAGACGCCGGCAGGGGGGCGGCTTGTCGCGCAGGCGACGCTCTATTCCGCCGCCGTTTTCGACGGCAACAGCCGTGAACTGATCGCCGATGCCATCGACCTGGTCGCCGCGCTGGACTGGATGGCCGACAACCGCGTGCCGGTGGTCAACCTGTCCATTGCCGGCCCGCCCAATGCCCTGCTGGCCGATGCCGTCGCGCGCAGCGCCAGGCGAGGCACGATCCTTGTAGCCGCCGCCGGGAATGGCGGGCCGCGGGGCGGGCCCCGCTATCCCGCCGCCTATCCCGGTGTGATCGCCGTCACCGCCACAGACCGGCATGGGCGGATCTATCGGCGCGCCTCGACCGGGAATTATGTCGATATCGCCGCGCCGGGCGTCGATGTCTGGGGCGCGGACCTGAAAGCGGCGAAGGGAGCAAGCTGGTCGGGCACCAGCTTCGCCGCCCCCTTCGTCACGGTCGAGCTTGCCGCCGCACAGAAGGCGGGCCGGGTGCATGACGACGCCTCGGCGATGGCCTGGCTGGCGCGCGCGGCCGTCGATCTTGGCCCGCGCGGGCGCGACCGGACCTATGGCGCCGGGCTTATGCAGGCGCGGGCCTGCAAATGACTGCTGCCGGCGCCTCGCAGAGGTTGAACTCGGCGCGCCCGGTTCAGGTCGTTGAAGCGACCTCGATGTCGAAATGCATTACATACTTCCTGATACCCAGCTTCTCGTAGAGAGCGATCGCCGGATCGTCGCCATAGTCGGCCTGCACATAGATCACCCACGCATCCCGTTGCGCGGCGATGGCGCGAAGGTGTTCGATCAGCGCGGTTGCGATGCCCCGGCGCCGATAACCGACCGCGACGGCGAGGTCGTAGATGTAGAATTCCCTGCGCGCCCTCTCGAATTTTTCGAGTTCGTAGGCGACCAGCCCACCCACGACCTCCGTGCCCGACAACGCCACCAGAGCCACCACATGCTCCTTGGCGAGCAGCCCGGTCAGCCAGACATCGTCGGGCGGCGCGGCCTCGAAAGTGTCGGGATTGTCGAAGGCGTCACCGAATAGCGTATTTAACTGGCGGACAAGCGAAAGGTCGGAGGGGCCGAGACGGCGGATGTCGACGGGTCGATGCGCCATGTTGCCCTCAGGATTTCCGTGATTTTTGCTTCGCGACATCAAAGGCTGCTGCCTCCCTAATCAGCGCCCGCATTTTGGTCCATGCTTGCGGCAAAACTTCGGAGGGATCAGGGGGGCAGGATGCCGGCACGGCCTGCAACATCGACAGTCACAACGCTGTCGAGCAGCTCCCCAAGCTGATGCAGAATACCACGCAGCTCATATCACCCAATCGACGCTTAACCCTCGCCATGAAGTTCGGAACTGTCAGCGCAACCCGCCGCGACCCACCTTGCTTTGCAAGCTGCTTATCGACGATTCCGTAGGGTTCGCCGCTCTCTCAAGCCACCAGATGCCGCATCTGGCAGTAACACTCGATGGTCGGGTCGGCGGCGAAGAGATGGAAGCGGCATCGCGCAGGCGGTGGCAGCACAAATCTCATCATTTCATTCAATCATTCACTTGAATGATAATATCGTTCGTGCCATCAGTGGCTTCTTCGTTCAATGATTCAGTTGAGAGATCCGATGACAGAACACGCAGATCGCGCGACATCCTGTGATGCGGGCGCAGCCTCGGGGTTCCAACGAAGCGGCACCGCCGTCCCCATAGCTGTCTACCTCCTCGGCGTGAGCCTGTTCGCCATGGGCAGCGCCGAATTTCTGATGGGAGGAATCCTTCCAAAGATCGCGGAAGACCTGCAAATCTCGTTGCCGACGGCAGGGACCTTGATTTCCGCCTTTGCGGTCGGTGCCCTGATCGGAGCGCCGCCGCTTGCGATCCTGACACTTCATTGGCCAAGGCGCGCCACGCTGTTCTTGAGCCAGGTCGCCTTTATCGCCGCCACGGCAGCCAGCCTGATTCTGGATGGATATCCTGGCGTTCTCCTGGCCCGGTTCGTCATGGGGCTGGCCTATGCCTGCTTTTGGGCCGTCGCGGCGTCCACAGCGGTGCAACTCGTTGCCCCGGATCGTCGCGCGAAGGCACTTTCGGTCGTCGTCAGCGGCTTGACCGCCGCCATGGTCCTTGGCGGCCCGGCAGGCACTTTCATCAGTGAAGTCACTGGCTGGCGAGGAGGGTTCTGGGCGGTGGTGCTCGCGACGGCTGCTGCGGCAGTCGCCGTTCTTCTGGTCCTGCCAAAAAAGATGGGAGGCGATTTGCCTGCGCCTGACACAGCGAGGGAACTGAGCGCCATGAAACGCCCGGCCCTATGGCTTGCCTACGCCACCACGGCAACGACGACTGCCGCCTATATGGGAACGTTCAGCTATATGGGTGCATTGCTGCTCGACGTGAGTGGCCTGCGTGTCGACTGGCTCCCGGCGGTCCTGTCCCTGTTTGGTTTCGGCGCATTCGTTGGGCTGACGATTGGCGGCCGAACGGCCGACCAGCGCTCCTTCGCAACCCTTGTCTCCGGCATCGTTGGTCTGGTTCTAACATCTGCCGCGATCGCGCTGCTCGCGCCGCACCGGGAAGCAATCGTTGCTTTGATCTTCCTCCTTGGCGTTATGGGGTTTGTATTGAACCCGGCCGTCTGGGGGCGAGTCTACGTTATTGCGCCCGATGCGCCAGTTCTCGCAGGCGCAACGAACTCTTCCGCCTTCCAACTCGGTCTGACATTGGCTCCGCTGCTAGCTGGCCTTCCGATCAGTCACGGCTATGGTCTGGCCTCTGTTGGCTGGGTCGGTGTCGTGCTCGGGGCGGTCGCGCTTGGCTTTGCCGCCCTCGACCAGCGCATGAACCAGGTCTGACCGGTCGATCCCCGGTCAGCGAAACCTACAGCGAGGCGGCGCTACCGGAAAAGGAAGGGCTTCCGTGTGCGCCGCCTTTTATCCTTGCCCTGCTTCTTTCCTATCCTTGGCCAGCACATAGGCCACAAGAGCATTGGCGTGCCCATGCCCCATTCCATGTGTATCCTTCAGCCAGGCGACCAGTTCCATATGTTTCGAGCCCGCCCTGGCCCGGATCAGTTCGAACCATTCCTCGACGGGTCGACCATACTTCTTCTCGATGGAGGGGAAGTAGGAAGCTGGCCCCTTCACGGAGTTAGCCTTACCGGAATCATCCTGCATTTGCTTTCTCCCTGGCTCTGGTATGGCATCCGTTAAATTCATCTTTCGGGGATATTTCCGTAATATTTCACGCGGGTCTGGCTCAGACCTCGATGCTGAGCCCAGCCGCTTTCCAGTCCGGAAAGCCGGCGGCGAGACGCAAAACCCGGAAGTTTCTGGCTCCCAGCAACGCCGCCGCATTGGTGGACAAGACGCAATACGGCCCTCGGCAATAGGCGACGACGTCCTGTTTGGGTGGGAGTTCCGACAACCGTTGCTCCAGTTCCTCCGCAGGGATATTGAGCGCGCCAGGCAGATGGCCGAGCGCATATTCTTCTGCGGAGCGCACGTCGAGCAGGGTGATGTCGCCCGCGCGAATACGCTCGAGCAATTCCTCGCGAGAGATCGAATCGTGTCTGCCCTCGGCGTTGTTTGGATCGGCGGCGAGTTGGCGGATTTCGGACCGCATGTGATCGGCATAGCCGCGTAACGACGCCAGCATCGCCTCGATCGGCCCGCTGCCAAGGCGGTAGAGGACCCGTTTGCCGTCGCGGCGCGTCTCCACAAATCCCGCCCGGCGCAAATGCTGGAGATGCTGCGATGCGTTGGCAACAGTCAGATCGGTGAGTTCGGCAAGCCGTTCCACCGACCGTTCGCCCTGCGCGATGTGTTCCAGCAGCATAAGACGATGCGCATGACCAAGCGTGCGCGCAATCTCGGCCAAGTCGGTGAAGAGCAGTGCGTGTGTGTCGGTTTTTGTCATTGACCGTTTTCTAACATCAGATAATCATCCAAGCAAATTATTGAATGATTATGTTGTGAGAGAGGACCAATCAATGACAGGCGTGTTGGGAGCCCTCTTTGTTGGGATCGGGGCGACAGCCGTAATGGACGGATGGGCAGTTTTCCAGAAACTGGTCTTCGGAGTGCCGTCTCTCGACTATCGGCTCGTCGGACGATGGATCGGTCATCTTCCCGGAGGCCGTTTCAGCCATGGCGACATCGCAAAGACACCGATGGTGCGAGGCGAAGCTGCACTCGGCTGGATGGCGCATTATGTGATCGGCATCGTCTTCGCAGCCATTCTTGTCTGTCTCTGGCCCGAATGGCTTCGGCATCCCACTTTGTTGCCCGCATTGATCATCGGCATCGGCAGCATCGTTGCCCCCTTCTTCATCCTTCAACCTTGCCTTGGGGCCGGCATCGCCGCATCGCGTACGCCGCAGCCCTGGCTCTCACGGCTCCGCAGCCTCCTGGCCCATACCTTGTATGCAATCGGCCTCTTTGTCTCAGGTGTTTTGTTTGCGCGGTACATGCCGATTTCGTAGTCCGAAGGCCGGTACGGTAGACCGAACTGATCCGTTATCCTGCCTACGACAGAAGTCGAAACGGCCGTATCGCAAAATCCCCGTAGAGCATCTCAAAACCCTTCGCAGGTGGCTGGCAATCTGCTCGATCATGGCCAACCGCACTGTGAATCGCCTCAATGCGCACAGGCCCGAAGGCCTTCTCAGATAGCGGAAACATGATCGGCGGCCGCATATGGTTGCATCAGGCATGAAGCCAGAGTCCTGCGAATGCGGCCGCCTTTGTTATTGGCTCCAATCAGATTTCGCCGCGGCTCATCGCCCCGGCTATGTAGTCGGCCTGCCGGATCGCCAGCGCGACGATGGTCAGGGTCGGGTTGTTGGAACTGCTGGTCGGGAAGACGCTGCCGTCCGATACGAACAGGTTCTTGATGTCGTGGGATTGGCCGTAGGCATTGACGACGCCGTCGCGCGCATTCTCGCTCATCCGGTTGGTGCCCATGTTGTGGGATGCCGGATAGGCGGGAAGATCGTAGATCTCGCGCGACCCGACCGCCTCATAGATGCTCTTCATCGTGTCGTAGGCATGGTTGGTCATGTTGACGTCGTTGTTGTGCGGCGTCTTGGCCACGACCGGTATGGGCAGGCCGTACTGGTCCTTCTCGGTGGCGTGCAGGGTGATGCGGTTCTGCTCCTGCGGGAGGTCTTCGCCGCAGATCCATACACCTGACATGTAGGGGTATTTCTCGAGCGCCTTGGAAACCTTGCGGCCCCAGCCGGTCGGGCCGGGAACGAGGAACGCCGACAGGAAGCCGATGCCGAGCGCCAGCTTCTCGAGCTGGTAGCCGCCAATGAACCCGCGCTCGGGATTGTTATGGGACTGGTCCGAGACGATGCCGGCGACCGAGGTGCCTCGGTTCATGTGGACCAGCCCCGGCATCACCGCATAGACGCCGGCAGTGGCGTGCGTCATGTAGTTGCGCCCGACCTGGCCGGACGAGTTGGCCAGCCCGTCCGGATATTTGCTGGACTCCGAATTGAGCAGCAGCCGGGGCGATTCGATGGAGTTGCCCGCCACGCAGACCAGCCGCGCCTTCTGGCGCTGCGTCTTGCCTTCCGCATCGGCATAGACCACGCCGGTCACCTTGCCGCTGTCGTCGTGCTCGATCTGCAGGACCATCGAATTGGGCCGCACCTCGCAATGGCCGGTCTCCACCGCGCTGGGGATCTCCGTGTACATGGTCGACCACTTTGCCTGGAACTTGCAGCCCTGCATGCAGAAGCCGGTCTGCTGGCAGGGCGGGCGGCCATCACGCTCCACGGAGTTGATGGCCATCGGGCCCGATTTGATTTCCTTGAACCCGATGCGGCGTGCGCCTTCGGCGAGCACCTTGAAATTATTGCTCCATGGCAAGTCCGGCATACCGGTCGTCTCGCCGGTAACGCCCATCTTCAGTTCGGCCTTTTCGTACCAGGGCGTCATTTCCTGAAGCGAAACCGGCCAGTCGGCCATGTTGGCTCCGGCAATGTCGCCGTTGGTGGTCTTCATCTTGAACTCATGTTCCTGCAGGCGCAGCGCCACGCCGGCCCAATGGACCGTCGAGCCGCCGACGCCCTTGACGATCCAGGCCGGCAGGTTCGGGTGGTTGATTGCACCATGCCAGCCGCCTGCTGAGATGCGCTTGTCGAGCCACGATATTTTCTGGAACATCGCCCATTCGTCGTTCTCGATGTCGTCCATCGTGAACTGCTTGCCGGCCTCGAGCACCACGCTCTTGATGCCCTTCTGGGCAAGCTCGTTGGCGAGGGTACCGCCGCCTGCACCGGAACCGACGATAACGACGACGCTGTCGTCGTTCAGATCAAATTTTGCAGCCATGATTCCCTCCCGAACCTCAGAGCCAATCCAGATCGTCGAAACCGCGATAGAGGTAGCCGCCCTCCTCCCAGGACGAGCCCTCGTAGCCGAGCTTGGGCCACAGCTCCTTATTGTTGTAGATACCGAATAGGAGGCCGGTGCGAAGCTTCTGGAAGAACGGCGTCAGTTCGACCGAGCGCAGCACGGCGACGCGCTCGTCCTCCGAGGCAACGTCGACATAGGCCTTGCCGTAGAGCGATTGCGTGCGCGCGTTAACGTCCTTCAGGCCGTCGATGCAGAGCGTCGCGACGGCCGCGTCATTCCTGGCCTCCTCGAGGATGGCGTCGACCACCGCCTGGTAAGGCTGGTCGGGGATCAGGCCGTCATGCGGATAAATGTCCTTGGCCATGTGGAGCAACGTGGCTCCGGCCTCGTCCGGGAGCGGCTGGGCCGCCAGTGCGCCGGAGATCCCCGCGGTGGCCGCGCCGATGCCCAGTGCGGCGGTTATGCTTGTCGTTTTCAGGAACAGGCGCCGGTCGACCCGGTGCGTGAGCGGGTTCGACGGCTTTCTGTGTTTCAGACTAAAGTGCATTGCTTCCTCCGAGGTTGCTGTGGGTCTTTGGCCTGCGCTCCAAGACCGAGCTGCAAGGCCCGTGCCAACATCCGGTGGGCTCGGAAAAGCAGCCGAAACATCTGGGAAACTCGTTCAATAACAATGCGCTGACAGAGATGCACAATGTGGGCGATACGCGCGGGCGGACGTTGGTGATCGCCGTCAAATCGCGGATGCGACGCGACAGGTGTCGCAGTGTCTCGACAAAGGCGCGTTCGCTTGTAACGCCGGCAGCCTTCGGTGTACTTTAGCCTGCACGCAGGGAAGCGGCCTCGCTTGGGAGAACAGAGCCGCGATCGTGTAAAGGGAGGAGACATGTCGGCCGACACGCGCGCCTCGCAGGTCATTCAGGCATCCTGGAACCGGTGCGAGACCCAGTACGGACTCGACTCGACGCGTTCGCTGCCACCGCTGCGCCTGAGCGAAGGCGAGATCAGGCATGGCCGCGACCTCATCGCGGAATCGATGGCCAGGAGTTCGACGGTCGTGCACCAGTTGCGCGAGCTGGCGCGGGACACGAACTACTGCATGCTGTTCGCCGATCCGGACGGCGTCGTCGTCAAGACCTTCTCCGATACCGAGGATGCGCGCTCGCTGACGGCGCGAGGGCTGGGAACCGGCACCGTCTTTCGCGAGGCCGATGCCGGCACCAATGGCATCGGCACCTCGATCATCGAACGCAGGACCGTCACGGTCAACGGGGAGGAACACTACAATCCCACTTTCAAGCCGTTCATCTGCGTCTCGGCGCCGCTGATCGATCCAGACGGAAAGGCGCTCGGCGCGCTCGATCTCTCCGGTCTGCGGGTCGGCAGGCATTCCGAAGCGGCTTTCCTGCATCAGTTGCTCGACGATGCGGCCTTGTGGGTTCAGTCGGCTCTGTTCCGGCACCGCTACAAGAACAATTTCATCGTCGGCCTGTCACAGTCGCCGGGCATCGACCACTCCATGTTCCGGGCCCTCGTCGCCCTCGATGATGGCGGCCGGGTTTGCGGACTGTCCGAAAGCGCGCTGTCCCTGCTCGGCGGCGGCAACCGGACCAGCTTCTTGCACAGGCCGGTGGACGAGGTCCTCGGCGTCACCCTCGGCGCACTGGAAAGTGGCAGCGGGCGCGTCCAGCGGGTCGATCCCGGAAAAACGAAAGCCGGCTACGTCTATCCGTTCCCGTACGAATCCGCAGGCCGGCCGGCCGCCCGCCCCGCCAGGCGGATCGAGAAGGCGCCGGATCGCCCCAGGCCGGTCCAGGTCCTGACGCTCGACCAGCTCACCGGCCGCGACGAGCGGATGCGTAAAAACGTGCAACTGGCCCGCCGCATCGCCGACCGCAACATTCCGGTCCTGCTGCAAGGAGAGACGGGCAGCGGCAAGGAGGTTTTCGCCCGCGCCCTGCATCTGGAAAGCCCGCGCCGCGACGGGCCGTTCGTCGCCGTGAACTGCGCGGCAATTCCGGACTCCCTGCTTGACAGCGAACTGTTCGGCTATGAAGCCGGCACTTTCACCGGCGGCCTCAAAGCCGGAAAGATCGGCAAGGTCGCCGCCAGCAACCACGGCACCCTGTTCCTCGACGAGATCGGCGACATGCGGCTGGACCTGCAGACCCGGCTGCTGCGCGTGCTGTCGGAGCGGGAGGTGACGCCGCTGGGCGGCATCGAACCGGTGCCCGTCGATCTCAAACTGATCTGTGCCACGCACCGCGACCTCCAGCGCATGGTGGAAACCGGCGAATTCCGCGAGGATCTCTACTACCGCATCAACGGTGCCAAGATCGTGCTGCCGCCATTGCGTGAACGGGGCGATCTCGCCGATCTCATCCATCAAATCGCGCGTGAGGAATCCGATCCGGGCCAGCCGGTGGAACTGGCAAGCGAGGCGCTGGATTGCCTGCTCGACAATCCGTGGCCAGGCAATATCCGCCAGTTGCGCAACGTCTTGAGCCTTGCCGTGCTCACCCGCGACGGGCCAAGGATCGAACTCGACGACCTGCCCGACGAAATCCGCATCGGAGCCGGCGGCAAGCGAGGCGTCAGCGCGGATTTTTATCCGCCGCCGGAACGCATGGTATCCGGACTGAAGCAATCGCTGGGCGAGACCGAGCGCGAGCGCATCCATCGAGCGCTTCAGGACAGCAAATGGCAGGTGACCGAGGCGGCACGCCGTCTGGGGGTAAGCCGGGCGACCATCCATCGCAAGATGAAGGACTACGATATCGTTCGCCCCGATCGGCGCTGACCACACCGTCGCGAATGGGTAGCCGCTGGCTCCGGATGCCGATGGCACCGGCCAGCCTTGCCGTGGCGCAGGCAGCGGCGCAGGCCTGCAACAGTTGTCACTCCCGAACTGCTTCCTTCGGCGGCTACGCCCGGTGAAATTCGTCGTCATCGGCGAACGGCGTCTTGGCACGACCCTTGCGTCGTCACTTTGGAACCCCGGCGTGACACCCTGTGTCGCGCCTTCGGTCCGCCGGCACCCCTCCCTGTCGGCGGACCGGCCCTCCATCCGCCCCGACGTCGCACCTGAGAGGAAAGTCCATGAGCCAAACCAAGCAGAAACTCGATGAGATCAACGGACGCCTGAACGGCCTGTTCAAGGCCGAACGCCAGACGATGATGGCGTTCAAGGGACTGTCCGATGCCGCGACGCGTCCCGGCAAGATTTCGCCGGCGCTCAAGGAATTGACGGCCATGGCGATCGCGGTTGCCAAGGGTTGCGACGATTGCGTCGTCTACCATACCGCCGCCGCGAAAAAACACGGCGCCAGCCGCGAGGAATTCACCGAAATGCTTGCCGTCGCGGTGGAAATGTCCGGCGGGCCGGGCGCGGTCTATGCGGCGAAGGCCGTCGTCGCCTTCGACGAGTTGGAGTAGTGACCGCTCCGGGGCGGCACCTTCCTGGTGCCGTCTCACCGGTGCCGCAAACGCGCGACACCTGTCACCGGCTTCCGACACCAACTACGACGTATAGCGTGGGTAATCCCACGATTTCAAAAACTTACCCAAATGGCACGGTTCTTGTTTGCTCGTTCTTCGAGGCGCCCACGACAGCCAGTCGCCGGCACGGTGCCAAGGAGGAGAGACCATGCAGCCGACCAAAGACCAGAAGCTCTGGATGTACGAGAATATGCTCGTCAGCCGCTTCTTCGAGGAAACGATCGAAAAGATCTATCTCGAGGGCAAGACGCCGGCCTTCAACATGGCCAACGGCCCTATCCCCGGCGAGATGCACTTGTCGAACGGACAGGAGCCTTGTGCCGTCGGCGTGTGCGCGCACCTCAAGCGCAGCGACATCGCCACCTCGACCCATCGTCCGCACCATGTGGCGATCGCCAAGGGTGTCGACCTGAACAGGATGGCCGCCGAGATCTTCGGCAAGAAGACCGGCCTGAGCGGCGGCCGCGGCGGCCACATGCACATCTTCGATGCCGACACCAATTTCTCCTGCTCCGGCATCATCGCACAGGGCATGGGGCCGGCCGCCGGCGCCGCACTTTCGCGCAAGATGCAGAACAAGGACGGCGTCGCCGTCGCCTTTCTTGGCGAGGGCGCCGTCAACCAGGGCGCTTTCCATGAAACGCTGAACCTTGCGGCCGTGTGGAAACTGCCGGTGGTCTTCGTGGTCGAGGACAACGCCTGGGGCATCTCCGTCTCCAAGGCGGATTCGACGGCCGTGCCACGCAACGATGTCCGCGCCGCCGCCTATGGTATGCCGGGCTTCTTCGTCCACGACAACGACCCGATCGCCATCTTCGATGTCGCCGGCGAGGCGATCAGGCGCGCGCGTGCCGGCGAAGGACCGACACTGATCGAAATAGACACCTACCGGCTGGCGGGCCATTTCATGGGCGACGCCGAGGGCTACCGGCCGAAGGGCGAGAAGGACGCTCTGTTCGCCAAGGACCCGATCCCGCGGCTGCGCGACCAGTTGATCAAGTCCGGCGAGATGACCGAAGCCGAGGACAGGTCGATCGTCGCCCGCGCCCGCAAACGCGTCGATGAAGCCATCGAATTCGCGCGCATGAGCGACTATCCGGACCCCGCGGAGGCGCTCGAAAAGGTTTTTGCGTGACACCGGCATTCGCCCCGGTTTCGCACAGTCATCGATAATCCCAAGGGAGTGAAACAATGAGCCAGACAGCGACACGATCGAACGAGCGGCGGCTGACCATAGCGCGCGCCATGGCCGAGGCCATCGCGCAGGAAATGCGTGTGGACCCGCGCGTCTTCGTCATGGGTGAGGACATCGGCCCGCTGGGCGGCGTATTCGGAAACACACGCGGCCTGATCGAGGAGTTCGGCAAGGAACGCGTGCGCGATACGCCGATCTCGGAGACGGGCTTCATCGGTGCCGCGGTCGGCGCGGCATCGGACGGGATGCGGCCGATCGTTGAACTGATGTTCGTCGACTTCTTCGGCGTGTGCATGGACGCCATCTACAATCTGATGGCCAAGAACACCTACTTCTCCGGCGGCAATGTGAAGGTGCCGCTGGTGCTGATGACCTCCACGGGCGGCGGCTATTCCGATGCCGGCCAGCACTCGCAATGCCTCTACGGCACCTTCGCCCATCTGCCCGGCATGAAGGTGGTGGCGCCGAGCAACGCCTATGACGCCAAGGGCATGATGACGGCAGCGATCCGCGACGAGAACCCGGTCATCTTCATGTACCACAAGGGCTTGCAGGGCATGGGCTGGCTGGGCACCGAACCGGGCGCAACCGTCAACGTGCCGGAAGAAAGCTATGTCGTCCCCTTCGGCAAGGCTTCCGTCGTGCGCGAGGGAACGGACGTGACGATCGTCGGCCTGGCGATGGGCGTTCACAATGCGCTGAAAGCCGCCGATGCACTGGCCAAGAAGGGCATCAGCGCCGAGGTCATCGACCTGCGCACGCTGGTGCCGCTCGACCGCGACACGGTGTTCAAGTCGGTCAAGAAGACCGGCCGCCTGATCGTCGTCGACGAGGACTACCGGAGCTACGGCGTTTCCGGCGAGATCATCACCAGCGTCGCCGAACGCGACGTGTCGGTGCTCAAGGCGACGCCCCAGCGCGTCACCTATCCGGATGTGCCGATCCCCTTCTCGCGGCCGATGGAACAGTTCTGCCTGCCTAACCCCGACAAGATCGTCGCGGCCTTCGAACATATGACGGGAGCGTGACCATGGCCGTCGATGTGACAATACCCGCCGACCTGTGGGACGGCGATCAGGAAGCGGTCATCACAACCTGGCTGGCCGGCGACGGTGCGGCCGTGGAAGCGGATTCGCTGATCGCCGAGATCATGGTCGAGAAGATCCAGTACGAGATCAGGGCGCCGGCCGATGGCGTCATCACCTTCATCAAGCAGGCCGATGATGTCGTCGCCAAGGGCGATGTCATCGCACGGATCGGATAGCGGCCATGGCAGGATACGCCGAAGTCCCCGCAACACCCGCCGACCGCGTCGTGCCGCTGCGCGGCGTGCGGGGCATGATCGCCGACAAGATGCTGCGCAGCCTTTCCGAGGCCGCGCAACTCACCCACCACGCGGATTGCCGCGCCGACGCCTTGCTCAGGCGCAAGGCCGCGCTCACGGAAACCGGTGTCAAGGTCTCGATCGAGGATCTGATCCTCGACCGGGTGGTGGCGACGCTGCTCAACCATCCGGACCTCAACGGCATCGTAAAGGGCAAGGAGGTGCACCTGTCGGGAGCGGTGCATCTCAGCGTCGCCATGGCCCTGCCCGGCAACCTTCTGGTGGCGCCGGCGATCTTCAACGCCGAAAAACTGACGACCGAGGCGCGCGCCGCGGCCCGCAAGGATCTGGCCGAGCGGGCGCGCGCCAACAAGCTGACCGTGCCGGAGATGACCGGCGGCACCTTCACGGTCAGCAATCTCGGCCTGTCGCGCGTACGGTACTTCACCCCTATCCTGAACACACCACAGATCGGCATTCTGGGCATCGGTCGGATCGCCGAGGTGGCTTTTCCCGACGGCAAGGGTGGCGTTGAGTTCCACCCTGTCATGGGACTGTCACTGACCTTTGACCATCAAGCGGTGGATGGCGCGCCGGCAGCGGCGTTCCTGTCTGACCTGTGCGCGGCGCTCGAGGCGGCGTGACAATCATGGCGTGCCATCCGCTCGAACACGGATGGCCGACCGCAACTTCGCCCATCGCCGCCGCGCCCGAAGTGAAGCGGCGCGGCCGCGAAGGCGCACGATCGTGCAGTTGACATCGGCATGCGCCCTCCCCACCTGCATGCCCGATGAACAGCTGTTTCGATATCCAATGACCCAACCGACCAGAAAGCGCGCGCTGCTGCTGCGCAATCCCAAAGCGCGGCGCGGCCAGGAGTCCATCGCGTCCGTTCTCCAGAGGCTGGAAGGTGGCGGGCTCGACGTAACCGTGGAAACCTTCGAGGCGCTGCCCGAGATCGCGCGCGATATCGTGCGCCTGCGCCACAGAGCCGATCTCGTGATCGTCTGCGGCGGCGATGGCTCTGTTTCTTCGGCCGCACTGGCAGCGATGGAAAGCGGCTTGCCTCTGGGCATCATCCCAATGGGCACAGCCAATGATCTCGCCCGAACGCTTGGCATCCCCATGGACCTGGCAGCAGCGGCCGAAGTGATTGCATATGGCAAACCTCGTCCCGTTGATGTCGGCACGGTCAATGGACATGCCTTTTTCAATGTCGCAAGCATTGGATTGAGCAGCGATCTCGCCGAGAGCCTCGATCCGGTATTGAAGAAGCGCTTTGGGAGGCTGGGTTACGCACTGGCTGCCGCGAGAGTGCTGACCCAGGCGTCCAGCTTCAGCGCGGAGATCACCGAGAAGGGACAGACAATCGAGGTCGAAACCTATCAGATCGCAATTGGCAACGGACGCCACTATGGTGGCGGCAATGTGGTTGAGGAAAGTGCGGAAATTGATGACGGCCATCTCGATCTTTACAGTCTCGAGATGAAAAACCTCTGGAAGCTGGCCTTGATGCTGCGCTCGTTTCGATCTGGAACGCACGGCGCCTGGAACGAGGTTCGCACGGCGCGGTGCGTCGAGTTTGACATCGAGACGAAAAATCCCATGCCGGTCAACACGGATGGGGAGATCGTGACCGCAACCCCAGCCCATTTCAAGGTCCACCCCAAGGCCATTGCTATTTTTGCGCCAACCATCGAAGCACTGGTCGAGATGGACCGACCTCATCTCTATCATCGCTGAGAAAGTTCATCGTGGCATCGGGGGCGAAAAAGCGCTTGAAGCCGTGACCGGGCATGTCATCGCGCGATCACCCAGGATCGTAGTCGCAGGAGCTACATTGGTCGACATGCAACGGCGTGTCAGAATTCACTATGGCCGCGTGGCCAGTCGGCTCCGGGCGCAAACCCGGACAGGTTGGCCAGAAGAACTCTCTTCATCGTGCTGCTGCCGTTTCGCGTGGTTTTCGCCGTCCAATGGCGCCCCCTCGCTAGCCTGAAGCGACGTGGTCTGATCGAGATGCTGTGCCTGTCTGCCGATCCAACGGAAAAGTCTCTGTTCACAACGGCATACGCCCCCAAAGCCGATAGAACAGGTGCGACGTCACCAGCACTTTAGGATCGGACAGATGACTCTCAAGGGCTGCCATATCTTCATCGATTTTCCTTTGTGTCAGGAAACCTTCCTTCACAAGCCTGCCGCTCAGATTGCCGATGAAATCGCGCAGGATGGGCCGTCGGTCGTGGCCGGGTGGATAGACATGGATGACCGGGACGACGCAGATATCTTTCACGCCCGCCTCGCGGAACATTCGGTGCGTGCGGCGGCCGACAAAGAGATCGATCCCGTGCGCCATCGAATAGGCCTTGTAGGCCTCAAGCAGGCGGTGCCATGCAGGCAACGGCGGATCGCATGTATGGGGAAGGTAATCGGCCTCGAAGCTGGCCACCCAACCGCCGGGCCGCACGAGCGACACCATCTCGCGTACGATGCGTTCGGGCTCGGGAACATTTACCAGGACGAGGCGCATGTGAGCGCCGTCGAATGCGCTACGTGGCAGCCTGGTGTCGTAGGCATCCCCTTCTCGGACTTCGACCTGCGACAGTCCGCGACCGGCGACGAAGCGTCGTGCCTGCTCGACGAAATGCGGGCTGCGGTCGATGCCGAGAACGGAGCCGGCAGGGCCCACGCGCTCTGCAAGGAGATGCAGGACCCCTCCCGGCCCGCATCCGAGATCAACCACCTGTTCACCGGGCGAGATTCCAATGAGATCGAACTGCGCCGCCGAATCCGGTCCGAGATCGTTAATCTGTCGTTGCAGCCGCTGTTCCTCGGGCTGAGCCCGTCCGAGTAGATAGTCATCCGCCACCGTCGCGAATTCGGTGTCCTGGCGGCGATCGCGTGCATGCACTTCGGTTCTCGGCCTGCCTGGCTCGGCGATCATGGAAAACTGGCTCCTTGGTCGTCACGGATTCTATGCAGATTGAATGCAACGTCGGCGAATTGCGTCATCAACGTTGATCTGACTTCGGTGTGCAAAGCGGATACCGCTGCCATTTCTGCATGTCTTCAATCTGCCTTGTTGGAACGAAAAGTCAGATCGGGCGACGTTAGCGGTGCCGGGTCAGCTTGTCGTGGACAGGAATGAACGGAGTTATGGACTCAGGCGAAGGGATGACGTTTTTGAGGGAATGCTGTAAATTCCATGTCACCGGAACGTATGAAGAGGGTCGCTATGATCTCCTCAAACGCCGGGTTCGCCCCAACCCGTCTTTCGACCGATAGCTTGCCCGAACGGGATCGGCTCGAATTTTGGCGAGAGGCTATCGCGCGCGGAGTTGCGAAACTCGAGGTCGATCCGGTGCCCGACCATCTGCCCTCCGCGCGCATGACCCTGGTCGCCTTGCCCGGGGTCGACATTGCCTGTCTATCGGATTCAGGCATGTGCTATCGGCGCACACCGGACCTGATCGACAGTGATGACTTGTTGTTGGTCGTGGCTTTGGCAGGCGCTCGCACGATGAAACAACTCGGGCGCAAAGTCACAACCTGTGCAGGCGAGGCTACTTTGCTTTCATGTGCGGAGACCGGTCACGCAATTCCCCGTGAGCTTCAACGTCGCCGGCTGGACATCCGCATCCCCTACAATGTGCTCTCCCCGATGGTCGGCGATGTGGAGGACGCGATCTGCAGGCCCATTCCGTCGACGGTAGATGCATTGCGATTGCTCGTCGGCTACGCTGCCGCCCTTGACGATTTGGATATCGGCCTGACACCGTCGCTGGCCCTTAGCGCCGCAACCCACATCCAGGATCTCGTAGCCCTCTCGATCGGCGCGACCCGGGATGCCGCGGCCATTGCAAGAGGCCGCGGACTGCGTGCGGCACGGCTCAAGGCGATCAAGGCGGACATCCTCGGCAATCTCGGCCAGCACGATCTCACCGTTAGCAACGTCGCGTTGCGCCATAGAATAACACCGCGTTATGTTCAGATGCTATTTGAAACCGAGGGGCGGACGTTTTCCTCATTTGTTCTGGATCAGCGCCTCTCACGCGCCCATCAGCTGCTGACTGATCCGGATCACGCTGGCTGGACGGTCAGCGCCATTGCATTCGAGGTCGGCTTCGGTGATCTCTCCTACTTCCATCGCACATTTCGCCGGCTTTACGGTGCGACACCAGCCGATATTCGACGTGGCCCCCGCCAGGATTCAGGCAATGGTATTGAAGTTAGGACCCCTATCCCTCGGGACGTCACTCAATAAGCGGAACGATCGCAAGGCAGGAATCCATGCGGGTCCGTGGCTGGCGGCTGGATGATCCGCTCAAACGGGGATCGAGATGGTAAAGGTGCATACACTGCGGAAGATGCACGAAGCTCTATTATATCATCAGCGACTGCTGAAACGCACCAAGCCAGCACTGGCTGGCTCCGCCATTTTCTGTTTCAGTCAAAGATGCCCTTGCTATGCTTTTCCACATAGGCGGCGAGCCCCAGCGTGTGATCGCGGGAGAGCTTCTCGGCAAGCTCGGTATCACGCCGCTCCAGTGCATCGATGATGGCCAGGTGGTCCTTGATCGACTGGCTGGCACGATCGTCGCGGCCAATGGTGATCTTGCGGATGCCGCGCACATGCAGAAGGATGTCGTCGGTCATGCTTTGCAGCACCCTCGACCCGGTCAGTTCGATCATCGTCTGATGAAAGGCAATGTTGGCGGACGAATATTCGCCGAGATAATCTTCCGGGCGGTGGCTTTCGTTGAATTCCTCGAACAGGTTGCGTAGCCGGGCGATCTCATTGCCGCTGGCGTTGAGAGAGACCAGCCGGGCGGCCATGCCCTCCAGGGCTGCCCAGACCTGGATCATCTCGATCACTTCGCGCTTTGTCTTGCGCAGCACCAGGACGCCGCGTCGCGGCACGGACTTCACAAAACCCTGCTGCTCCAGCATGGCCAGCGCCTCGCGGATCGGCGTGCGGCTCACACCAAGCCGTTCGGCGAGCTGGCGCTCGTCCAGCCAGGTTTCCTCATTGGTGCCATAGATTTCCATATTGGCGATCGCGTGTTTCAGCGTCCCATAGATCCGCGTCTTGAACGTTGGCTCGGTCGTCACCGGTTCGAGGACAAGATCGGGCGTCGGCATCTCCGCTACAGGCCAGCGCGTCTGGGGTCTGGAAGCCAAAGTGTAAAATCTCCAAAGTATCGAAAGGATAAGCGGCGCTGTCTATTGGTTCATACTAGCACTTTCTATCCTAAAAACGAAAGCGGCCGTTTTGCTGCACCTCTGAAACGCGCACCCGGTTTCGACCGAATACCAACGTCTTCCTGCAGGGCCCGCACAATATCGCTGTCATCGGAAAATCCCGCCATGCCTTAATGTTCCAGCCGCGACAGATACCGTCTGGCCGGTCACTCTGACTTGCTCTCGTGGGGGCCCGTCTCCGACGGCCTGCGACCAAGGGTAGCGGCTGGTTCCCGGCCCGTCCCAGCGCATCGACGGAACCGAGATACAGCAGCCTTATGCCATCTCAAGCTGGCAGGGCCGCCGGAAACGGGTTGGCGTGAGAGGCTGCCAGGGCATCGGCGCAACGCATGGCCAGGAAGGACTGGCCCGCATCTTTCCGATGCCCATCGCCCCTCTCAACCGTTGGCGGCCATACGTTGACCGCCGCGCAGATCGTCGAGCAGCGACACCAGCGTAGTTCCCAGGCTGGCAGGCGTAGGCGAGACGCGGATCCCCGCTTGTTCCATCGCCGCGACCTTGTCCTCGGCCGCGCCCTTGCCGCCCGAGATGATGGCGCCGGCATGGCCCATGCGCCGTCCGGGTGGCGCGGTGCGGCCGGCCACAAAGCCGACTGTCGGCTTGGAACGCCCGCGCCGGGCCTCATCTGCCAGGAACTGCGCCGCGTCCTCCTCGGCCGATCCGCCGATCTCGCCGATCATGATGATCGATTCCGTCGCCGGGTCGGCGAGAAACTGTTCCAGCACGTCGATGAACTCGGTACCCTTGATGGGGTCGCCACCTATGCCGACCGCGGTGGTCTGCCCGAGCCCCTGCTGCGATGTCTGGAACACCGCCTCATAGGTCAGCGTGCCCGAGCGCGAGACGATGCCGACAGACCCCTGCCGGAAGATCGAGCCGGGCATGATGCCGATCTTGCATTCGCCGGCGGTGATGATACCGGGGCAATTAGGCCCCACCAGCCGCGATTTCGAGCCGGTCAGCGCCCGCTTGACGCGTGCCATATCGAGCACCGGAATACCTTCGGTGATGCACACGATGAGCGGGATTTCCGCATCGATCGCCTCGCAAATCGCGTCGGCCGCACCGAAGGGCGGCACGTAGATCATCGAGGCATCGGCATCGGTGGCGGCGCGCGCCTCGACCATGGTGTCGAAGACGGGCAGCCCGAGATGGGTGGCCCCGCCCTTGCCCGGCGAAACGCCGCCAACCAGTTGGGTGCCGTAGGCGAGCGCCTGCTCGCTGTGGAAGGTTGCGGTCTTGCCGGTGAAGCCCTGGCACAGGACGCGGGTGTTCCGGTCGATGAGAATGGACATCAGTGGCTTCCTCCTACCGCCTTGACGATCTTGCGGGCGGCGTCATCGAGATCGTCGGCGGCAATGACGTTGAGGCCGCTTTCGTCGATGATCTTCTTGCCCAGTTCCACATTGGTGCCTTCGAGCCGCACCACCAGCGGCACTTCGAGTCCCACCTCCTTCACCGCCGCAATCACGCCCTCGGCAATGATGTCGCAGCGCATGATGCCACCGAAGATGTTGACGAGGATGCCCTTTACGTTCGGGTCGGAGGTAATGATCTTGAAGGCGGCGGTGACCTTCTCGGCAGTCGCGCCACCGCCGACGTCGAGGAAGTTCGCAGGCTCTGCACCGTAGAATTTGATGATGTCCATGGTGGCCATGGCCAACCCCGCGCCATTGACCATGCAGCCGATGGAGCCGTCGAGGGCGATATAGGACAGGTCGTATTTCGACGCCTCGATCTCCTTGGCGTCCTCCTCCGTTTCGTCGCGTAGCGCGGCGATGTCGGGATGACGGGCCAGCGCGTTGGAATCGAAACCCAGTTTGGCGTCGAGGCACTTCAGCTCGCCATCGCTGGAAACGATCAGCGGATTGATCTCCAGCATCTCCATGTCCTTGGCGATGAAGGCGGTGTAAAGCTTCTGGGTCAGCGACTGCGCCTGCTTGGCAAGATCGCCTTGGAGGCCGAGCGCCTGCGCCACCCGGCGACCGTGATGGGGCAAGACGCCGGTGGCCGGATCGACCGGGAAGGTGACGATGCGTTCGGGCGTGTCGTGGGCGACCTGCTCGATATCCATACCGCCTTCGGTCGAGACGACAAAGGAGACGCGGCTGGTGACCCGGTCGATCAGCAGCGAGAGGTAGAACTCCTTCTCGATCCGCGACCCGTCCTCGACATAGAGCCGGTTGACCTGCTTGCCGGACGGGCCGGTCTGCACGGTCACGAGCGTGTTGCCGAGCATCTCGGCCGCGTCGGCGCGAATATCGACGAAGGACTTTGCAAGGCGCACGCCGCCCCCGGCGGTTTCCGGCAGTTCCTTGAACCTGCCCTTGCCGCGCCCGCCGGCATGGATCTGCGCCTTGACCACATAGACCGGGCCCGGCAGCTTGCTGGCGGCCTCCGCCGCTTCCTCGATGGTCATGGCCGGAAAGCCCTGCGGCACCGGCACGCCGAAACCGCGCAGCACCTCCTTGGCCTGATATTCATGGATGTTCATCGGGAAATCCCCTCAAGATTCAGACAGATTCCGGGATGGCCCGGCTCGGCACGCGCCGGGTTCGCTATTCAGGAATGTGCGTTCCGCTTCCGGCTTCAGAGAAGCCCGGCGCCGCGGGCCCATTTGTACTTGGCCCCCAGCACCTCGACCGGCAGTTCGGTCGAATAGGCGTAGGCGGGAATGCCGTTCTGGTAGAGATATTCGGCGGCCTCCTCGACCTCCACGTCTCCGGCCAGCGAGGCAACCATGGGCTTCTCGATGCCCTTTGCGGCCATCTCTTCCTTTACCTCAACCATGAGCTTGGCAAAGACCATCGGCGGCGTGACGATGGTGTGCCAGTAGCCGAGGATCAGCGAATGGATGCGGTCATCCTCAAGGCCCAGACGCACAGTGTTCTTGTAGGTCTGGGGCGGTTCGCCGCCGGTGATGTCGACCGGATTTCCGGCCGCGCCGAAAGGCGGGATGAATTTACGGAAGGCGGCGTCCAGATCGTGCGGCATGGTCATCAGTTTCAGGCCGTTGTCGACGCAGGCATCCGACAACAGCACGCCCGATCCGCCGGCACCGGTGATGATGACAACATTCTCACCCTTCGGCGTCGGCAGGATCGGCACGCCGCGGGCGAATTCCAGCAATTGGCGCAGTGAACCCGCCCGGATGACGCCGGATTGGCGGAACACGTCGTCATAGATCTTGTCGTTGCCGGCCAGCGCACCCGTATGCGACGAGGCCGCCTTGGCGCCGGCGGAGGTACGCCCCGCCTTGAGCACGACGATCGGCTTCTTCTTCGATACCCGCCTGGCAGCCTCGGCGAAAGCGCGGCCGTCCTTCAGGTCCTCGCAATGCTGGGCGATGATGCTGGTGTTGTCGTCCTGCTCGAAGAAAGCTAGCAGATCGTCCTCGTCGATATCGGACTTGTTGCCGAGGCCGACGATCGCCGAAACGCCCATCCTGGCCGAGCGGGAGAAGCCGATGATGGCCATGCCGATGCCGCCGGACTGCGACGACAGGGCCGCCGAGCCCTTCACATCATAGGAGGTGCAGAATGTGGCGCACAGATTGGACGGCGTGTAGTAGAAGCCGTAGATGTTCGGCCCCATCAGGCGGATACCGTATTTCTGGCCGATCTCGACGATCTCGTCTTGCAGCTCGGGCGCGCCCGCCTCCGCAAAGCCGGAGGGGATGAGGACCGCGCCGGGGATTTTCTTCTCTCCGCACTCGGTCAGCGCGCCGGCCACGAACTTGGCCGGGATGGCGAAGATCGCCGTGTCGATGACGCCTTCCACCTCATTGACGCTGCGATAGGCCTTGTAGCCGAGGATCTCGTCGGCCTTGGGGTGGATCGGGTAAATCTTGCCCGCATAGCCGCCGTTGATAAGGTTCTTCATCACCGAGTTGCCGATCTTGCCGTCCTCGGCCGACGCGCCGATGACCGCCACCGCCTGTGGGCGCATGATGCGGTTCATTGCCTTGACGATGTCGTCCTGGCTGGGCCGCGGGCGCGGGGCGGGCTGGTCGTAGTCGACCACGATACGCACGTCCGCGGCGATGGCGCCATCCTTCGTGGCGAAGACCGGGTTGAGGTCGAGCTCGACGATTTCGGGATAGTCGTTCACGAGGTTGGAGACGCGAACGATCATGTCGGCCAGCGCATCGCGGTTGACCGGATCGCCGCCGCGCACGCCCTTCAGCATCTCGGCCGCCTGAATGCCGTCCAGCATCGAAAGCGCCTCGTCGCGGGTGACCGGGGCGAGGCGGAAGGTGATGTCCTTCAGCACTTCCACCAGCACCCCGCCGAGGCCGAAGGCCACCAGCTTGCCGAAGCTGGAGTCGGTGACGGCACCGATGATGACCTCCTGGCCGCCGGCCAGCATCTGCTGCACCTGGACGCCGTCGATCCGGGCGTCGGCCCTGTATGCCTTGGCATTGGCGACGATCTTGTCATAGGCCGCCTTCGCTTCCTCTTCCGACTTGACGCCGACGATGACACCGCCGGCCTCGGTCTTGTGCAGGATGTCGGGGGAAACGATCTTCATGACCACCGGAAAGCCCATGCCCCCGGCGAGGCTGACCGCTTCGGCGGCGCTGCCGGCAAGGCCTTCCTGCGGCACCGAAATTCCATAGGCGTCACACAGAAGCTTGCCTTCGGGCGCGGTCAAAGCCTGACGCCCTTCGACCTTCACCTTCTCAAGAACGCTGCGTACGGCGGTTTTCTCCAGCATGCTCTCCTCCTTGGCAGTGCGGGCGGTCTTTGACCGTGTTCTGACGTCAGTTTGTGACGGCATGGTAAGTTGGCATTTTGTATACCAGAAATTTCAATGTCAACCCCGATCGGGGCTGTCCTTGGATCGTTCGCATTGGGCCAAGAGGCCGAATGTGCGGCTGGCCCGGTAACGCAGCCTAAATTGAGGCCACGATCGCTTTGTGGGCACCTCTGCATTGGAGGAAGTGCGCCTGCATCAACATCTCGATCCGATCGCACAAACCGGATCCTGCCCGGATTACCGCTTTCATCTCACACCGCGCCGGCTTTGCTGGCGCAGCAGCAGTTCAACGGTGGGAAGTCGCGACTGTAGCTGCGACGTTCCGTTTTCTGCCGACCGATTTGCACGAGCGTCCGGCTTCGCCTGCACCGTCTTTCCTCTGGCTCAGCCAGAAGGTTGCTTGCGCATCGGGTCGTAGCCGTAGGGTGTCGCAGCCCTTGCGGCTGCGGCACCCCCGAGGATAGTGGCGGCGGGTTCGCCGCTGGAAAGCAGGCCTGGTGCCTGCCCGCCGGCCTCAGGGAAACAGGAGGCCCTGTCGACCCGTTGGCCGGCTCGAAGGCCGATATCGGTCAGGCCGCCTGTAGCGCTGTTGCCTCGGCGCGCCGGATGATCCCGGCCCGCCATGGTTTCAGCACGGCGATGGCGAGGATTGCTGCCACCGCATTGAGAACCACGCCGATGATGAAGACGTTGTCCCAGCTGCCGCCTGCGGCGAGCGCAGTGCCGGAAGGAACCAGCAGGGCCGCCGTGCCCTTGGCCGTGTACAGCAGGCCGGAATTGGTGGCCGCATATTTGGAGCCGAACGTGTCCGTACAGGTGGATGGGAAGAGCGAATAGATCTCGCCCCAGGCAAAGAACACGAGACCGCTCAAGAGAACGAACATCGCCGGGACATGGGCATAGAGGTAGAGCAGATAGATGCCCACGGCTTCGATCGCGAAACAGATGAACATCGTGTTCTCGCGTCCGATCTTGTCCGATACCCATCCGCAGATCGGCCTCGTGACGCCGTTCAGCACACGGTCGATCGTGGCCGCGAGCGTGAGTGCGGGAATGCCCAACCACATCGGGATGTCGGCCACGCCAAGATCCTGCGCCATGGGCGCGAGGTTGGCGGTGACCACCAAGCCGCCGGCGCCGACAGCCACGAACATTACATACATCAGCCAGAAGATCGGGTGCTTGAGCACTTCGGACGGCGTGAACTGGCGCCGGGACTGCAGGTTCGGCCCTTTGGTCATCGGCTCGGGAACCTGTCCTTCCTTTGGTGCGAAGAGGAAGAAGGCGAGGATAATGATGATCACGCCCTGGCCAAGTCCGAAATAAAGGAAGGCATTCTGGAAGCCGAAATTGGCGATGGTCGCCTGGATCGGCCACACGGTCAGCGCCGAACCGGCGCCGAAGCCCGCTGCGGTGAGACCCGAGGCAAGGCCGCGCTTGTCCGGGAACCATTTGAGCGCGTTGGCGACACATGTGCCGTAGACAGCACCTGCACCGATACCGGCAAGCACCTGTCCGACGATGAGAAGGAACATGGTGTCAGCCATGGAATTCACCATCCAGCCGAGCGCACAGAATACGCCGCCGAAGATGATGACGCTTTTGGGCCCGTATCTGTCGACGAACCAACCCTCGACCGGCACCAGCCAGGTCTCGAACAGAACGAAGAGCGTAAAGGCCCACTGGATTTCGGTCCGGCCCCAGCCGAACTCCTTGTCGATCTCGGGCACGAAGAACGTCCAACCATATTGAAGGTTGGCGATCATCACCATGCACACGACGCCTATCGCGATCTGCCCCCACCTGAACCGATCGCTGACAAGCGGCGTCCGTGAGGCAGCCTGCATTGTCTGGGTCATCTCCTCCCCTTTCCTACGCCTTATTTTTCGGCCCTAGGCCACGCGCTGGAACTCCATTCTGGTATCTATTATGCCAATTGACAAGAGGGAGATTTCATCGATCCGCACTGGACCAGAGATTGGCGCGTCTGTCAGTCAGGTCCGCCATAAAAGAAAGACCGCTGCCGGGGCTAGACGGCAGCGGTCGGGAAGAATGAGGATTATCAGCTCTTTCTCTGTGCCTATGAGGCGCTCCCATTTTTGTTCTATGTCAATAATATACTGCAATTACAATTCACTATAGAACTCCACTCAACCGACAGGCTCAGCCTGGAAGCGTTCAAAGGCCGAAAGGCTCGTAGTTGCGGTTGCGGGCGTTCTTCTCGGCGACCTGATCCAGGAAAGCCAGAATCGTCTTGATGAGGCTCTTTCTGCTCTTGCCGATGCTGCCTGCACTGACTGAATGGAAGGTCATTGTCTACTCCTTGGTTAAGATTGGCCGCCAATTGGCATGCCACATTCCAAAACTCAAGCGCTCCAGGCGCATATCAGCTCTCCCATCCCTGCATAGATTGTCGCGCCCCGTCCCTGTTTCGGACGATTCCAGGCTTTTGTGGCCCTCTATTAACGCAAAGTCGCCGAATTCGCTTCGTCATCGCGGCGATTTGACTACTGGTATTAATTATGCCAGAATATCAACATGGCGGACGGACAGCATCCAAAGACACAAGACAGTGGGACGGCGAAGCGACCCGGCAGCGATAGCTCCGAGCACCCCTCATCAGGCGCGACAGTGCCGACGGACCAGGAGCAGCCAGCACCGCTTCGGCGCACACAGGATGCAGGGAGGTCCCGCCCCGGAAACTGCCAGGAGATCCAACGGTGGGGGGATCGGCAGACATCCGGGCGACACGAGAAGAAGCGGTGCCGGTCATAAGGTGAGACGTGCCACCGGCACCTCGGGGACACCGCGCGCATATGGGCGCGCGGTCGAACAACATGCGCGCTGGCGCCCAGGCAGAAAGGCGGAAAGCCGGACGCGAAACGGGCAGCAGCGCTATGGGCCCGCTAGAGTTTCGGAATGACCACCGCCGGCAAGGCGGATGGCGATCCGGCGAAATGACATGCTTCAGGGAGGAAAGGCAGCGATGACCATTGTAGCGAAAGTGGAACAGACCGCATCGGCACAAGTGCCGGAGCACGATCTGACGGACGGCTTTCACCTCATCATCAAGGCGCTCAGGCTCAATGGCCTGGACACGATCTACGGGGTGCCGGGTATCCCGATCACTGATTTCGGGCGCATGGCGCAGGCGGCTGGCATGCGCGTCATCTCCTTCCGTCACGAACAGAATGCCGGGCATGCGGCAGCGATTGCCGGCTATCTCACCAGGAAGCCGGGTGTGTGTCTCACTGTGTCGGCGCCCGGGTTCCTCAATGGCCTTACCGCGCTCGCCAACGCCACCACCAACTGCTTCCCGATGATCCTGATTTCCGGGTCGTCGGAGCGCGAAGTCGTCGACCTGCAACAAGGCGACTATGAGGAGATGGACCAGCTGGCCATCGCCAGGCCGCTATGCAAGGCCGCTTTCCGCATCCTGCATGCGCAGGACATCGGGATCGGTATCGCCCGCGCCATTCGTGCCGCCGTCTCCGGCCGTCCCGGCGGCGTCTATCTCGACCTGCCGGCCAAGCTGTTTCCGCAAGTGATGGACGCGGTCGAAGGCGAAAAGTCGCTGGTCAAGGTCATCGACCCCGCCCCGGCCCAGATCCCTGCCCCCGACGCGGTGGCGCGCGCCATGGAAACGCTTAAGAGCGCCAAAAAACCACTGGTGATCTTCGGCAAGGGTGCGGCCTATGCGCAGGCAGACGAGGCAATCCGCGATTTCGTCGAGACCAGCGGCATCCCTTTCCTGCAGATGAGCATGGCCAAGGGGCTGCTGCCCGACACGCATCCGCTGTCGGCGGGAGCCGCGCGCTCCACGGTTCTGAAGGAATCCGATGTCGTGCTGCTTGTCGGTGCACGCCTTAACTGGCTGCTCTCCCACGGTAAGGGCAAGAGCTGGGGCGAGCCCTACTCCAAGAGGTTCATCCAGATCGACATCGAGCCGAAGGAAATGGATTCCAACGTCGAGATCGTCGCGCCGGTGGTGGGCGATATCGGCTCGTGTATGGAGGCCTTCAACGCAGCACTCGCCAAGGGCTGGACCCAGCCACCCGCCGATTGGCTCGCCACCGTCAGTGCCAAGAAGGAAGACAACATCGCCAAGATGGCATTGCGGCTGAAGAAGAACTCGACGCCGATGGACTTCCATGGCGCGCTCGGCGCGCTGCGAACCGTCATCAAGGAGCGCCCCGATGCCATCCTCGTCAACGAGGGTGCCAACACGCTCGATCTCGCACGCGGCGTCATCGACATGTACCAGCCGCGCAGGCGGCTCGATGTCGGCACCTGGGGCGTGATGGGTATCGGCATGGGCTTTGCCATCGCCGCGGCCATCGAAACCGGCAAGCCCGTACTGGCGCTGGAAGGCGATTCCGCCTTCGGCTTCTGCGGCATGGAGATCGAAACCATCTGCCGCTACAACCTGCCGGTCTGCATCGTCATCTTCAACAACAACGGCATCTATCGCGGCACTGACGTCAACCCGTCCGGCGGATCGGACGTTGCCACCACCGTCTTCGTCAAGGATGCCCGCTACGACCGGATGATGGAAGCCTTCGGAGGCCAAGGCGTCTACGTGACCACACCCGATGAGCTCTACAAAGCCGTCGGCGCGGCGATGGATTCGGGCCGCCCGACACTGGTCAACGCCGTCATCGATCCAGCCGCCGGCACCGAAAGCGGCCGCATCGGAAATCTCAATCCGCAAAGCACGGTACGCAAGAACTAAGGCCGCACCAAACAAGGGAGAACACTTATGAAAGCGCTAGAAGGCGTCCGAATCCTCGATTTCACCCACGTCCAGTCGGGTCCGACCTGTACGCAACTTCTTGCCTGGTTCGGCGCCGACGTCATCAAGGTCGAGCGGCCCGGCACCGGCGACATCACGCGTGGGCAGCTCTGCGATGTACCCAATGCCGACAGCCTCTATTTCACCATGCTGAACCACAACAAGCGCTCCATCACGCTCGACACCAAGAACAAGGGCGGCAAGGAGGTGCTGGAGGATCTGATCCGCAAATGCGACGTGATGGTGGAGAATTTCGCACCCGGCGCGCTCGACCGCATGGGCTTCACCTGGGAGCGCATCCAGGAGCTCAACCCGGCCATGATCGTGGCCTCGATCAAGGGTTTTGGTCCGGGCCCCTATCAGGACTGCAAGGTCTATGAGAACGTCGCCCAATGCACCGGCGGCGCGGCCTCGACCACCGGCTTCCGCGACGGGCTGCCGCTGGTGACCGGTGCACAGATCGGTGATTCCGGCACCGGCCTGCATCTGTGCTTGGGCATCGTCACAGCCCTGTTCCAGCGCACGCGCACCGGGCGGGGCCAGAAGGTTTCAGCCGCCATGCAGGACGGCGTCCTCAACCTGTGCCGCGTCAAGTTGCGCGACCAGCAGCGCCTGGCCCATGGCCCGCTCAAGGAATACAGCCAGTTCGGCGAGGGCATTCCCTTCGACGATGCCGTGCCGCGCGCAGGCAACGATTCCGGCGGCGGCCAGCCCGGCCGCATCCTGAAGTGCAAGGGATGGGAGGCCGACCCCAACGCCTATATCTACTTCATCACGCAGGCGCCTGTGTGGGAGGCGATCTGCGACGTGATCGGAGAGCCTGAATGGAAGACCCATCCCGATTACGCCAAGCCTGTCGCGCGCCTGCCGCGTCTCAACGAGATCTTCGCCCGCATCGAGCAGTGGACCATGACCAGGACCAAGTTCGAGGTCATGGAAATTCTCAATGACAAGGATATTCCCTGCGGGCCGATCCTGTCCATGAAGGAGCTGGCCGAAGATGAGTCGCTGCGAGCCACCGGCACCATTGTCGAGGTCGATCATCCGGTGCGCGGCAAGTATCTGTCGGTCGGCAATCCGATCAAGCTCTCCGACAGCCCGACCGAAGTGACCCGCTCGCCGCTGCTGGGCGAACACACACAGGAGATCCTGCGCGATGTGCTCGGCTTCGACGAGCGCCGCATCGACGAGATCAACGCCAGCGGCGCGCTCGGTAACGTAACCGCGATTGCGGCGGAATAAGCCCGTTCGCACCCCCGGCGGCGCAGATGAAGCGCCGCCGTCACCCGATCCGATAGCAATCTACGCAGCCTGGCAGCAGCCTGGTGCATGCGAGGGAGGTGACGATCATGAAGCTTCATGAGTTTCAGGCCAAGGCTCAACTGACTGCCTATGGGCTAGCCGTACCAAGGGGGCGGGTAGCGCTCACCAGTGAGGAAGCTTTTGTTGCCGCCCGCGACCTTGCCCCGTCTGCGAGCAGTCTTGCCGTGAAAGCGCAGATTCAGGCGGGAGGGCGCGGGTTGGCCGGCGGCGTGCGCATGGTATCCACGCCCGAGGAGGCTGCACAGGCCACAGATACCCTCATCGGCAAAAAGGTTGTGACATCACAGACCGGCGCGCGGGGCCAACTGGTCAGGCAGGTCCTGGTGGAGCAAGCGATCCAGCCTTGCCGTACCCTCTATCTGTCCTTGTCGATCGACACCTTTGCCGGAGAGATCGCGGTGCTGGCGGGTGCCGAAGGCAGCGACGACATCGAGCAGAAACTTTTGTACGGGCAAGCACGACTGGAACGCCTGCCGCTCGGCTCCGGCAGCAGGTTCGACCGCGTGCAAGTGTGCGAGCTTGCTGTTTGCATCGGCCTGGATCGCGATCTTGTGGACCGGTTCCAGGATCTGCTGGAACGATTGCGGCGCGCATTCATCGAGCTGGATGCGACGCTGATCGAGATCAACCCGCTCGCCATTACCGCCGAGGGCGAATTCATCGCACTCGACGCCAAGATCGTCCTCGACGACAATGCGCTGTTCCGCCACCCGGATCTCGCCGCCCTTGCCGAGGGGGACCATGACGAGACCGAGATCGTGGCACAGCGGCGCAACCTCAACTATGTGGCCATGGACGGCAATATCGGTCTCGTCGTGAACGGCGCGGGCCTGGGGCTCGCCACGCTGGACATGGTGCACAACGCGAACGGCCGCCCGGCCAATTTCATGGACGTCCGCACGACTGCCACCAGTCTCGACGTGGCCTTCGGCTTCACGCTGCTGCTCAACAATCCGGCTGTGCGCTCGATTCTGGTAAATGTGCATGGCGGCGGCATGCAGCCTTGCGACATCATTGCCGACGGGCTTGGCGTTGCCATGCGGCGCACCGGGCGCGTCTGCCCCACGGTGGTGCGGCTGGCCGGCAACAATGCCGAATATGCCCGTTTCCGTTTCGATAATTTCGGCTGCAAGGTAGTCGACTGTCCCGACATGTGGACGGCCGTCACTCACGCCGTCGCGGCCGCCAACGCCTGAGAGGAGGACATCATGGCAATCCTCGTCGACCAAGACACACGCGTTATCTGCCAGGGCATGACCGGCTGGGCCGGTACCCATTATTCGGCGGCGATGATGGAATACGGCACCAACGTCGTCGGAGGCGTGCGGCCCGGCAAGGGCGGCAGCCACCACATCAACCTGCCGATGTTCAATGCCGTGGCCGAGGCGATGACCGAAACCGGCGCCAATGCCAGCATGGTTTTCGTGCCGCCGCCCACGGCCGCCGATGCGATGATCGAGGCCATCGAAGCCGAAATGCCGCTGGTCGTGGCCCTGACTGAGCGCGTGCCGGTACAGGACATGCTGCGCGTGCGCGATTGCCTGAAAGGCAGCCGCACTGTTCTGGTCGGTCCCAATTCGCAGGGCATCCTCGCGCCTGGCCTATGCAAGATCGGCGTCATGGCCACCGGCAGCGAGCGGAAGGGCGGCATCGGCGTGATTTCGCGCTCGGCTTCGTTGACCAGCGAAGTCACCGCCCAGCTCAGCCAGGCCGGGCTTGGCCAGTCGACCACAGTAGGTATCGGCGGCGATGCGGTGCACGGACTGTCGATGCGCGACAGTCTTGAGCTGTTCCTGCACGACTCCGAAACCCAGGGCGTGGTGGCCATCGGCGAGATCGGCGGTGCGGAAGAGCAGGAACTGGCCGACTACATGGCCGAGGTGAAGCCAAAGATCCCGGTTGTGGCACTTGTCGTCGGCCGCCATGCACCGGTCGAACGGCGCATGGGGCATGCCGGCGCCTTCCAAAAAGGCATCGGCGATGCGCAAAGCAAGATCGCCGCTCTCGCCACAGCCGGGGCCATCATCGCCGACAGTCCGCATCTGGTGGGCGAAACCATGCGCGCAGCGCTGCAGGTAGCCGCAGCCTGACCATCCGAGGTGCCGCATCGTACCGGTACGCCTCGTCTTTCCTGTCCCGCGACACAGGGGCATTTGGGCGGCTACCCGGACTCTTCCGGACTGCCGCTCTTTTTTGTTCGCCTCGCCCCAGGCTGTGCAAAAACCAATCCGATATCGCCGATCTTGGATTTACCCGCTTGCAGTGGCGCGACAGTATCCAGCTTGGTTCGACCAATGCCCTCGGGTCTGACAGAATGAGCACTCCCTAGTTTTACGTCATCAGGCCAAGGGCAGCTCCTCCTATGGCCGCCAGCAAAACCACAACCCACGGCGGAGCTTTCCAGGCCATCAGAGCCACGAAGCAAATTATGGCCAGTGCGAAGTCCGGCATACCGCCAATCGCGCTTGTGAAGACAGGCGAATAAAGCGCAGCGCCGAGGATTCCGACGACCGCAGCATTGGCGCCCTGCATGGCCGACTGCGCCCATGTCGTACGGCGCAACTGATCCCAGAACGGCAGCGCTCCGATCAGGATGAGGAAGCCCGGAAGGAAGAGTGCGGCAAGAGCGATTGCCGCACCCGTGACACCGTTCGGTACCGGTCCCATGACCGTCCCGAGCCACGCGGCAAAGGTGAAGAGCGGTCCCGGCACCGCCTGCGCGGCGCCATAGCCCGCGAGGAAGGCGTCGTTCGACACCCATCCAGGCGTAACAGTTTCGGCCTGCAACAGCGGCAGCACGACATGCCCGCCTCCAAACACCAGCGAGCCCGCGCGATAGAAGCTGTCGGCCAAGGCCCATCCCTGCGCGTGTCCGGCCAGGAGCGGAAGGCCAATCAGCAAGACGGTGAAGAGTAGAAAACCCATAAGGCCGGCTATCCGTGAAACCGGCACAGGCAGATGCCCGCCAGTCGCAACCTGCCCCTTGCTCAAGGCGAGCCCGGCGATCGCACCAAGGAGAATGGCGGCCATCATTCCGATGGCGCCCGGCGCCCAGGCGAGCAGAAGCACGGCTGCGACCGCGATCGTGGCGCGCTCTTTATCGGGGCAGAGGTTTTTGGCCATGCCCCACACGGCCTGCGCGACAATGGCGACGGCAACGATCTTGAGGCCATGCAGGACGCCGAGCGCAAGCGGGCCGTCGAGGCGTGTTGCCGTCATGGCGAGCGTGAGAAGGATCAGGGCAGATGGCAAGGTGAAGGCGAGGAAAGCCGCAAATGCACCGCCCCAACCCGCCCGCGTCAGGCCAAGTGCAAAGCCAACCTGGCTGGAGGCGGGACCCGGCAGGAACTGGCATAGTGCCACCAGATCGGCATAGGCGCTCTCGCTCAGCCATTTTCGCCGTGTCACCAGTTCGTCGCGAAAATAGCCCAGATGCGCGATCGGACCGCCGAAGGAGGTGAGCCCCAGTTTCAGGAAGATGCGGAACACTTCGGAGGCGCTTGCCTGCGATTGTTGGAGGCTGTGATTCATTCAGGAAACCTTGTTGCTTGGTCGTTCTCGCGAGCGATGACCCATTCAGTCTTCAATCCATTCCCTGGCTTCACTGATTCCACTTCATATAGTATAGTCCCCCATACCATATGAAGCCAAGGATCGCCATCGCCATGTCCCACACCATTCGCGACAAAGAGAAGCTGATCGCGCGGGTTCGCCGTCTCAAGGGCCAGATCGAGGGGATCGAGCGCGCGCTGGAGGCCGAGAAGCCCTGCGGCGAGATTCTGCGCCAGCTGGCCTCGGCCCGCGGCGCGATGAGCGGGCTGACCGCCGAGGTGATGGAGAACCATCTGCGCGAGCATGTGCTGCAGGCCGAGACCGAGGCCGAGCGCCGGCAGGGCGGCGAGGAACTGATCGGCGTCATCCGCACCTACATGAAATAGCCCAGGGAGCCCCGCATGTCCGCAATCGACATCTCTGCCCATACCCATGGGCACGAATTCCTCGGGCGGCACCACCGGCGCAATGAGCGCCGGGTCTGGCTGGTCATCGCCCTGACGGCGGCGATGATGGTGGCCGAGATCGCCGCCGGCACGGTCTACGGCTCGATGGCGCTGGTGGCCGATGGCTGGCACATGTCTACCCATGCCGGGGCGATGCTGATCACGGCGCTGGCCTATCTCTATGCCCGCCGCCATGTCGGCGATGCGCGCTTCAGCTTCGGCACCGGCAAGCTGGGCGATCTGGGCGGCTTCGCCAGCGCCGTCGTCCTTGCCCTGATCGCGCTGCTGATCGGCTGGGAGAGCCTTATGCGGCTGGCCAATCCGGTAGAGATCAGCTTCGGGCAGGCGATCGCCGTCGCGGTGGTGGGACTGGTGGTCAATCTCGCCTGCGCCTGGCTGCTGAGGGACGATCATGACGACCATGACCATCATCACTGGCATCATGACCACGGCCATCACCACCACCCTGCCCAGGACAACAACCTGCGCGCCGCCTATCTGCATGTGCTGGCGGATGCGCTGACCTCGATCCTGGCCATTGTGGCCCTGCTGGCCGGGCGCAGCTATGGCTGGCTCTGGGCCGATCCGATCATGGGCGTCGTCGGCGCGCTGGTGATCGCACGCTGGTCCTGGGGGCTGATCCGCGATTCGGGCGCCGTCCTGCTGGATCGGCTTCCCGATGACGAGGATTTGCCGGAAGAAATCCGTGAAGCGCTCGAAACCGACACCGACCGGATCGCCGATCTGCACGTCTGGCAGGTTGGGCCGGGGCATCACGCGGCCATCGTCTCGCTGGTGTCGAGCCAACCCCAGGCGCCATCGGACTACAAGGCCCGTCTAGCCGAAATACACGAACTCTCCCACATCACTGTCGAGGTCGAACGGGCGAGTGTCACTGGCTAAATCTGGAATGGATTTAGCGAGGAATGCTGGAGGAAGTTTGATGACTCGCTTCATCGATGGTCACGACCGCCATCAACCCAGTCTGCTTCCTCCCTGCGTTGACGACTATGTTGCTCCTGAGGCGCTCGTCGGGGTCGTTGACGCATTCGTCGAGACTCTCGATCTTGCGGCACTCGGCTTCGGCCGCACCGTCTCGGCGGCGACGGGACGCCCGGGCTTCCATCCTGGCGACATGCTGCGCCTCTATGTGTGGGGCTATCTGAACCAGCTTCGCTCCTCCCGACAATTGGGACGTGCCTGCGAGCGTGATCTGGAGGCGATCTGGCTGATGCATGTCGCCCGACTACCGGACGATCGCCGCATTCCGGCATGACAACCCGAACGCCATTGTCGGCGCAGGTGCCGCCTTCATCCGTTTCTGTCGCGAAGCCGGGTTGATCGCGGGCGGCAAGGCCGCGCTGGATGGTACCAAGATGCGAGCGGTGGCCAGCGCCAAGAACATTGCCGGGGCCGAACGCCTTGCCCTCGACATCGCGCATACCGAAGCGGAAATCGCCTACTATGTCGACCGTCTCAACATCGCCGATGAGCACATGGCCCAAGGGATTGCGGATCAGACCGTTCATCGTGATGCCTTTGCCCAGGCTATCGGTTCGCTGGAACGCCGGAAGGCGAGACTGAAGCAGCGGCAATCCAAGCTTGGCAATCACGCCACGGATGTCGTCGTCTTCGGAGAACCGGACGCAAGACCGATGGGTTATGGCCGTGCACCGAAGTTCCCCGCACACAATATGCAGAGTGTCGTTGATGTCGAAAGCGGCCTGATTGTTCATCACGACGTTGCCAACGAGGCCAACGACAGCCAGTTGCTCCATCCGATGGCCATCGCCACGAAACAGGTCCTCGAGGTCGATGAACTGGACATTCTGGCCGATGGGGGATACTCGAACGCGCAGGAAGTTGCACGTTGCGAACAGGATGGCGTTTGCGTCGCCGCCCCGATCAAACGGGGTGCCATGAGTGCCGAATACTTCCGGCCCGTGCAGTTCGTTCATGATGAAGAGATGGACACCATACGCTGTTCGGCCGGCGCCGTCATGTACCCGAAGGGCAAGCACACCCGTAACCGCGCCGTTCGATACCGAACGCCGGCCTGTCAGACCTGTCTGATCAAGGGGCAATGCACGCCGGGATACCAGCGCACGATTCACCGGCTTGGGGACCAGGGCGCGCTCCACCGGATGGAACGGCGAATCCACGAGAATCCCAATCTGATGACGGTTCGTCGCTGCACCGTCGAGCATCGCTTTGGAACGATCAAAAGAATGACCGGCGGCGGGCGCTTCCTGACACGAAGATTGCAGCGAGTGAAGGCGGAAGCGGCGCTTTCGGTTCTCGCCATTCAACCTGATCCGAGCCTCGAACTCCTTCAGGTTACAAACGCTGATGGCACGAGGCTGATCGGCGCCGGTACGATCTGCCAATCTGCCGCCATCTGACATTCGAGTTTTTGCACAGCCTGGCCCGCAATGCACATTGCAGAACAGCCGCCCTACGGGGCGGCCGTCCGGTATTACGGTCTCTATGGAAAAGCAGCGGCACTATTGTACGAAGCTGTTGGACAGCGTGCCGATGCCCTCGATCACCACCTCGACCGTATTGATCGGTTCCTTGATCGCGCCGACGCCGAGCGAGGTGCCGCAGCAGATCAGGTCTCCGGGCAGCAGCGTCATGTCGCGCGACAGGGCGGCGACCAGATGCACGGGCGAAAATATCATATCGTCCACCCGATAGTTCTGGCGCTCGGCCCCATTGAGCATCGTGCGTACGGTCAGGCCTGAGGGGTCGATACCCGTGACGACGGAAGGTCCGAAGGGGCAGAAGCCGTCAAAGCTCTTAGCCCGCGCCCACTGAGCGAAAGTCTTGTCGCGAGCAATGATGTCGCCGGCCGTGAAATCGTTAACGCAGGTATAGCCAAAGATCGCCGCCTGCGCCTCCGTCTCGGAGCCGTTCGACAGAGACTTGCCGATGATGATGCCAAGCTCACCCTCATAGACGACCCGCTCCGTATAGGAAGGCGGGCGGTTCACCGTCGCACCCGGCCGGGTGATGCTCGACGGGGCCTTGAGCAGGTAGAGCGGTTCGGCCGGCTCGGCCACCCCGAGCTTGGCTGCCAGCGCGTGGAAATTGTTCCAGAGGGCGATCACCTTGCTCGGCTGCGAGGGCGGCAGCAGTTCCACCGCGTCGCGCTGCAGGTGTACGCCACTCGGCCGTGGCGAGTTATAGATGGAGCCGCTATGGACGGCGATCGCATTGCCCTCGAGAAGGCCGAAACCCTCCTCGCCAGCGTGGCGGAAACGAACCCAGTGCTGCATCATCGCTCTCTCTCCCTCAGGCCGCGCCGGCGGTTTCAGCAGCCGCACCGGTGGTTTCGGGGAATGTCGGGTAGAGGCCACGCACGCGCGCCATTTGCTGGGTCAGCGCCAGCAAGCTGTCGATGAAGGGCGTGTCGACATCGGCCATCCGGCCCATCTCCTGCACCGAGGTCAGCAGCGCGTCGAGTTCGATGGGGCGACCCTTGTCGACATCCTGCAGCATGGATGTGCGGTGCGCGCCGACCCCGGCCGCGCCGTCTATGCGCCGCTCCACATCGACGCGGAAGGTCGCACCGAATTTCTCCGCGATGGCCTGCGCCTCAATCATCATGTTGCGCGCCAGGGCACGGGTTCCAGGCTCGGTGGCGATGACGTCGAGCGTTGCCCCGGTCAGCGCCGAGATCGGGTTGAAACAGAGATTGCCCCAGAGCTTGATCCAGATGTCGTTGCGAATATCGTCATAGAAACGGGTGCGCAGGCCGCCGGCCTCCAGCGCAGCCGCCAATCGTCTCAACCGTTCGCTCTCGCTGCGGTCCGGTTCGCCGAGGCCGAACTGGTTGCCATAGATATGATTGATCACGCCGGGTTCGATGATCTCCGTGGCAGGATAGACGGTGGCGCCGATGACCCGCTCCGGACCAATCGTGTTCCACTGGCGATCCTGCGGATCGACACTGCGCAGGCGATAGCCGCAGAGCGAGGCATCCAGCCCGTGGAAGTACCACCAGGGAACACCGTTCTGGGCGGTCACCACGGCGGTGGCGCGCCCCAGCAGGGGCACCATGGCCGGTGCGGATTCCCACGCCTGATGCGCCTTCAGCGCCACGATGACATAATCCTGCTCGCCCAGTTCACGAGCATCGTTGGTGGCCGGCATGTGCTCGACGATCTCCTCGCCGTTCATCACCAGCTTGAGGCCTTTCTCCTGGATCGCCTTTAAATGCGGCCCACGTGCCACCAGCGACACCTCAGCCCCGCCACGCTTGAGCATGACGGCCATGTAGCCGCCGATGGCGCCGGCCCCGTAAATGCAGATTTTCATCAGTCCCTCCCAGACTATCCGTTCCGCTTGCGGTCGGTTTCCTCCATCGCCGGAGCCCGGCGGCACCCGGCTCCTCAGGATTTATTATTGGTATACATAATGCCAATTTGGTGCAACTTGTCAATCACTCCGGCTGCGAGCAGTTGTCTCGCCGCCCCCAAACCTCCCTCTCCCCAGAAGCGCTGCTTCAAGGGCAGCCGGATCTGCCCCGGCACAGCGGTTCAGTGGCCGATATTGATCCAGACCGCTTTGGGCTCGGTGTAGTTGTCGATGGCCGCTTCGCCATGCTCGCGGCCAAAGCCGGAATCGCGCGATCCGCCCCAGGGCAGGCGCACATCCGTTGGCCCGAATGTGTTGACCCACACCGTCCCGGCGCGCAGCCGCTTCGTGAAGCGATGGGCGCGGGCGATGTCGGCGGTCCAGATGCCGGCTGCAAGATCGTAAAGCGTGCCATTGGCCATGCGGATGGCGTCGTCCTCGTCCCTGAAGGGGATGACGGCGGCCACCGGACCGAAGATCTCTTCCTGCGAGATGCGCATGTCGTGGCGCACGCCGGAAAATACCGTAGGCTGGATGTAGTAGCCTTCTTCGCCGGCCCGCTTGCCGCCGGTGACGACATGCGCCCCTTCCCTCCGGCCGACCTCGATATAGTCGAGCACCGAGTGCATCTGCGCTTCGGAAACCACCGGCCCGAGCGAAGTCGACGTCTCGAGCGGATCGCCCATGCGCAGCGAGTTCGCCCGCGCCGCCAGCCGCTCGACCACCTCGTCATAGACCGCCTCATGGGCAAGGATGCGCGATCCCGCCGAGCAGACCTGCCCGGCATTGAAGAAGATGCCCGAGGCGGCGGCCCGCACGGCAGCGTCGAGATCGGCATCGGAGAAGATGATATTGGCGGACTTGCCGCCCAGCTCCAGCGTCACCCGCTTGAAATTGCCGGCGGCGGCATGAAGGATGGTCCGGCCCACGCCGGGTGAGCCGGTGAAGGTCACCTTGTCGACATCGGGGTGGTCGATCAGCGCCTGGCCGATGGTGCGCCCGGAACCGGTGGTGACGTTGAACACGCCTTCAGGAAAGCCGGCCTCCATGGCGAGCTCGCCGATCTTGAGCATTGACAGCGAGGTGATTTCTGCCGGCTTGACCACCAGCGTGCAGCCGCAGGCCAGCGCCGGAGCGACTTTCCACATGCCGATCATCATCGGGAAGTTCCATGGCACGATGGCCGCCACAACGCCGACCGGCTCACGCACCGTATAGGTCAAGGCATCCGGCCGGGTCGGGATGACCTGGCCGTTGATCTTGTCAGCCATGCCGGCATAGTAGGTCACCGTGTCGAGCACAGCCGGCAGATCCTGCCGGCGGATGGCCGATACAGGCTTGCCGGCATCCATGCTTTCAATCTCCGCCAGCTCATCCTGGTCGCGGCGGATCAGGTCGGCGAGCCGCAGCAGCAGCGCACCCCGCTCGGACGGCTTCATGCTGCCCCACGGCCCCGAAAGCGCCGCGCGCGCCGCCCTCACCGCGATCTCGACATCCTCGACCCCGGCTGCGCTGACGCGCGCGAACGGCTGGCCGGTGGCGGGATTAAGCGTCTCGAAGTGGCGTCCGGAAACGGACTCCACGCGGCGCCCATCGATGATGAGCTTGTGCACCTCCTCGACAACGCGGTTGAGCATGTCTGTCCTCCATATGGGTGATTGATCGGAAGGGTTGGGACGATGTCATTTTACTTCTCTGGCATAATGTATTCCAATTTACCCCATCGCCTTCCCTATGGGAACAGCTTTCTTCGCACCGTGAATACAACCCAGCCAGGCAGGTTCACGGATCGCGGAATTGATCGCCTTGCTGGGTTCCGATGAGAGCTTGGGAGGCGACCGGTGCCCACCGCCGATCCTTTCCGTTAGCTCTTGCTGTTTTCTGCCCAACATTCTGAGGCCGGATGCCTTCAGAATTCCCAGGGGACGTGCGGTGAGCAGGAACCTGCTACAGGCATGGGGGCCATGGCTTCAGGACATGAAAGGTTAAACCATGCGTAGTCTGACGCTGATAGCTGCCCGTTCTGTTATCGCCAGCATCGACCCGACGATGCACAAGGGCCGATGGATTAGGAAATCACCGCCATCGACTTTGTGCGGTTTAAAGACTTGCCGATGCCTGGCCCGCTCCAATGACGATGCTCGCTCAAAATAGGGTCAACCTCATCCAAGTGGTAGCGGCTGCCATTGACCCCGAGGGTGCACTCATGCCTGAGGCAGCAGCGTGAAGAGACCGCGCACGTGCAACTAGATCAGAGACACAGCCAAGCAGTGATAGGCTTTGCAGAAATCCGAACTGTTAGCTGCCGGCGACGTTCAGAGCACCGAGCTGTCAGCCCATACGAAAACGATGTTTCGCGAGCGCCAGATCGGGCCGGGATCCGTATATTCCCCTGCCCGCCTGCCGCCGAGCGCCTCGTAGAAAGCGATCGCAGGCTCGTTGCCCTCGACCACGCCCACGCCAACACCAGGGAACCCTCTTTCACGCAGATGCAAGGCGAGCCTTGAAAGCAGTGTGCGACCGAGCCCCTGGCGCTTCACATCCGGGCCGACATAAAGGTTATTGATCTCGCCGTGGCTGCCGAAGATCGCGGCCGAGGGCGCGCCGGCAGCACCGATGGCGACCGGCCTTCCCTCCAGTTCGGCAACAAGCACGATCTGGTCCGTATCCTTCGCCATAAGCTTTTCGCGCCAGGTGCCGCGGCGACGGGCTTCGTCGAGGACAGCGTAAACCTCCGTTGGAGCAAGGTTCCGATAGGTTTGCCGCCATATCTGGACATGGAAATCCGCGATTGCATCCGCATCGGCTGGAGTAGCATGCCGTATCGTCACATTTTCCATCGGCCTCGCCTATTCCACCTGTTTCATCAGCCAGAGCTGGAACGCCTTGAGTGCCGGCGAAGGCTTGCGATCCGCCGCGGTGGTGAACCAATAGGCGACCTTGGAAACGTAGCGAATACCGCCGGGATTGACGAGATTGCCGGCCTGCAATTCCTCCTCCACAAGTTGAGGCGGAACGAGGGCCATGCCTTGCCCCGAAATCGCGGCGCGCAGCACGAGCGTGTAGTAGTCGAAGCGCATGACGCCCTGTGGCTCCAGCTCCGGTTTTCCGTGGCCCTCCACAAGATCGACCCACCGCAACGGCGTGCCCGGATGCTCGATGATGACGCCGCGCGCCGCATCGTCGAGGGTTTCGCAAGGGCCGAGCCGCGCGAGATAGGCAGGAGCGCAAACAAGCCGGACATCCTCGCCGAACAGGTAGATCGATTCCTCATTCGTGAACGGCCCGCGACCGAAGCGAAAGATGGCATCCGGCTGGGCCGCCGGGTTGTCGGTGGCGAACGTCGTGTACTGAACGTCGATATCCGGATGTTTCTGATTGAAGTCGGAGAAGCGCGGCAGCAGCCAGCGATCACCAAGGATCGGCAGCACCTTCAGCCGGAGCGTATGGGAATCCGGCTGCAAGCTCGCCGCACGGAAGGCGGCCTCCTCCATCGCCTTGATCGCCACCTGCGCCTGTTCCAGGTAGATGCGGCCGAGTGCCGTCGGCACCATGCCCGACGGCTTGCGCGTGAATATCTGGGCGCCGAGAAGGTTTTCAAGGGTCAGCAATTGCTTACTGACGGCGCTTTGCGACAGGTTGATGCTTTCCGCCGCCGCCGTCGTCGAGCCCCGTTCCGCAATCGCCAACATTACGCGAAGGGCCGTCATGGAAGGCAGCGGCACGGAGGTATGAACCAAGGCCGTTCTCCGGGAGGGGGCTAGTCGGTTTCGTCATAACGTTAGCGCTTTTTCGCGTTTGTGCAAGCGGTCCCTAACAGGCACCCTGCGTTTGGGAACACATCCACCGACAGGGAGACCGACATGACAGAACAAGCGACGTCGCTTTGGGGAGCACGTTTTTCCAGCGGCCCTTCCCCGGAACTCGCTGCCCTTTCGCGAAGCAATCCGAGCTTCTTCCGCCTGTCTCCCGAAGATATCGCAGGATCCCGCGCCCATGCGCGAGAACTGGCCCGCGCCGACGTGCTGACGGCGGACGAGCTGGCGCGGATGTTGCAAACGCTCGATATGATCGCGGCCGATGTCGCCGCCGGCCGCGAGAAGCCGAAAGCCTCGGACGAGGACCTTCATACTTTCCACGAACGCCTGCTGGTCGAACGCCTCGGGCCGCTTGGCGGCAAGCTGCGCGCCGGCCGCTCGCGCAACGACCAGACAGCGAACAATACCCGTCTCTATCTTCGCCGCACGGCGCGGCGACTCGCGAAGCTGATTCTCACCGTGCAGGACGCATTGGCCGCACAGGCAATGTCGCATGTCGAGACGGTGATGCCGGGCTTCACCCACTTGCAACCAGCCCAACCGGTATCGCTCGGCCATCACCTGATGGCCCATGCGCAGTCGCTCAGCCGCGATATCGGGCGCTTCATCGACTGGGACCGCCGCTTCGACCGTTCGCCGCTTGGCGCGGCCGCACTGGCTGGATCCGCTTTCGCCCGCGATACGGAAAGCTCTTCGCGCGACCTTGGCTATGGACGGCCCTGCGAGAATTCCATCGACGCCGTCGCAAGCCGCGACGTAGTCTCGGAATTTCTGTTCGTTACGGCGATGCTCGGCGTCAATCTCTCGCGCCTTTCGGAAGAAATCTGCATCTGGGCCTCGCGCCAGTTCGCCTGGGTGAAGCTGCACGATTCCTATTCGACGGGCTCTTCGATCATGCCGCAGAAGAAGAATCCCGATATCGCCGAGCTGACGCGTGGCATGTCGGGCACGATGATCGGCAATCTCGTCGGCATGCTCGCCACACTGAAGGCCATGCCGCTTGCCTATAACCGCGATCTTGCCGAGGACAAGCGCGCCCTCTTCGAAACCATCGATCTCCTCGATCTGATCCTGCCTGCCTTCGCCGGTATGGTCGCGACGATGACCTTCGACACCGAGCGTATGGCAGCGGACGCGCCGCGCGGCTTCACGCTGGCGACCGAGGTGGCGGACTGGCTGGTGCGGCAGGGCGTTCCCTTCTCGCACGCCCACGAAATCTCCGGCGCGACCGTACGCTATTGCGAGGAACGCGGCATGGAACTGGATGGGCTGACAGAGGCCGACCTGCCGAAGATCGACGCGGCACTGACCGCCGAGGTGCTTGAGGTGATCGACCCTGCCCGGGCGCTCGCCGAACGGTTCGGCCAGGGCGGCACCGCCCCTGTCCGCGTACGCGAGCAGATCGCGGCCTTCACCGAAATCTGCAAAGTACAGTGGGCCTGGGCCGAGCAGGGCCTTTCGGGCATCGCCCTCACCCCCCTTGCGGGAGCGGCGGCATGACTGACACCACGCTTCCCCAATCCAGCCGCGATGCCCATGACATCGCCCATCTCGAAATCGTCCCGCGCAAGCATGTGGGACGCATGATCTTCGCTGCCATCGTGGTCCTCATGGTGGCTCTCCTCATCCGCGCCTTCGTCGTCGGCCAGATCGAATGGCCGGTCGTCGGTCAGTTCCTTTTCGCTCCGGCCATCATACAGGGCATATGGAATACGCTGCTGATGACGGTGGCGGCGATGTCGCTCGGCATCGCGCTCGGCGTGCTCATCGCCATCATGCGCATTTCCGGCAATCCGGTGCTTGAATATATTGCACTGGTTTATGTCTGGATCTTCCGCGGCGCGCCGGCGCTGCTGCAGCTGCTGCTATGGTTCAACCTCGCGCTGATCTTCCCGACCATCGGTATTCCGGGCCTCTTCGAATTCAGCACCGTTGAGGTGATGACGCCCTTCGTCGCCGCCATGCTCGGTCTCGGCATACAGCAGGGCGCTTACACCTCGGAAGTCGTGCGAAGCGGGCTGCTTTCCGTCGACGTCGGTCAGTACGAGGCCGCCCGCACGATTGGCATGACGGGCATGCAGACGCTGCGCCGCATCGTGTTGCCGCAAGCAATGCGCGTCATGGTGCCGCCGGTCGGCAACGAGGTGATCAGCATGGTCAAGCTCACCTCGCTCGCTTCGGTGATCCAGTATTCGGAAATCCTGCACAATGCGCAGGTGATTTACTACGCCAATACGCGCGTGCTGGAACTCCTGATGGTCGCGAGCTTCTGGTATCTCGCTATCGTCACTGTCCTCTCCCTGGTCCAGTCCCGGATCGAGCGCTACTACGCCCGCGGCACCCGCGGCCGCACGACGATCTGACGGAGGACGCGACATGACCAACGAGATCCTGGTGAAAGCCGTCGACGTCTGCAAGAGTTTCGGCACGTTCCAGGCACTGCAGGAAGTAAGCCTCGAAGTCCGCAAGGGCGAGGTGAACTGCATCATCGGACCTTCGGGCTCGGGAAAAAGCACGTTCCTACGCTGCATCAACCTCCTGGAGCGCATCGATTCCGGGGCAATCTGGGCGAACGGCGAACTGATCGGCTACCGGCGCGACGGCAACAAGCTCTACGAAATGAGCGACGCCGAAATCGCCCGCCAGCGGCGCGGCATCGGCATGGTGTTCCAGCGCTTCAACCTGTTCCCGCACAAGACCGCGCTGGAAAACGTGATCGAAGGGCCGGTGCAAGTGCTGGGCGAGAACCCGAAGACCGCGCGCGAACACGCGCTGGTCCTCCTGAACAGGGTGGGCCTCGCCGATAAGGCCGGCAGCTATCCGGCCGAGCTTTCGGGCGGCCAGCAGCAGCGCGTCGCCATCGCCCGGGCACTCGGTATGCGACCTTCGCTGATCCTGTTCGACGAACCGACCTCCGCGCTCGATCCCGAACTGGTAGCGGAGGTGCTCGACGTAATGAACGATCTCGCCGCCTCCGGCATGACGATGATCGTCGTCACCCACGAAATGGGCTTTGCCCGCAACGTCAGCAACACCGTCGCCTTCATGGACGGCGGGCGTCTGATCGAGCACGGCCCCTCGGCGCGGGTCCTGACCCAGCCCGAAAACCCCCGCACCGTCGATTTCCTCAAGGCCGTGCAACGATAACCGCAAAAACCGACAGGATGGGAACTACGATGAAAAAAGCAATTCTGGCCGCTTCGGCCTGCCTCTTCGCTCTGACCGCCCAGGCGCAGGATCTACCTGAAAAGTACAAATCCGCCGGCAAGCTGGTCGTCGCAAACACGCCGAACTACCCGCCGATGGAATATCGTGACCCGGCGACGAACGAACTGGTGGGCGTCGATATCGACCTCGGCAACGCACTCGCCAATCAGCTCGGCACGGAAATCGAATGGTCCGAGATCGGCTTCGAGCAGATGGTATCTTCGCTCAACACCGGCCGCGTCGACCTCGTGCTGAGCGGCATGAGCGACCTGCCGGCCCGGCGCGAGACCATGGACTTCGTCGACTACATGCGCTCCGGCGCGCAGTTCTACACCGCCGCCAAGCGCAAGGACGAGTTCAAGGCGCTCACCGATTTCTGCGGCAAGACCGTGGGCATGAGCCGCCGCACCTCCTTCCCGGACGAGGCCGCCAAGTGGAGCGCCGCGAACTGCGAGGCGAACGGCAAGCCGGCGCTGATCGTCGTCGGCACGGAAGGCTCGGCCGACGCCCGCACCCAGCTCAAGCAGGGCCGCCTCGACGGCGCGGTGCAGGGCTCGGAAACCCTGCCCTACCTGCTGACGCTTGAGAAGGACACCTACGCCATCGTCGGCGAGCCCTTCACGGAGGTCTATCAGGGCATCGGCTTCTCCAAGCAGGCACCGGAACTGCGCGACGCCGTTGCCGGCGCGCTGAAGGCCATCATGGAGTCGGGCGAATACAAGGCCATCTTCGAAAAGTACGAGCTGGCCGGCAGCACACTCGACCGCGTGATGATCAACGGCGAAGCCGTGAAATGACCGGAGGACGGCCCGGCGCTTCTGCCGGGCCGTTCCCCTCGCCTCACCGAACGAGGATATCATTATGCCCGATGCTGCCCGTAGCGGCCTGCGAGCGCTGCCGCATATGGAGGCACTTGCCGATTTCTGCACCCGACTTGCTCCTGCCGACCTGCCCGACCGGGTCACCGCCCGCACGAAATCCCATCTCCTGGACACGCTCGGCGCCGCGCTCGCCGGCACCCGCTCCACCGAATTCCGCAGGGTGCGGGCGCTCGCCGCACTGGGCGGAGCAACGCCGCTTCTCGCCTCGCAGCAACGAACCGGTCCGCGCGACGCAGCCCTTGTCAACGGGGTTGCTGCCCACGTCTTCGAACTCGACGATGCCGGCGGCTGCGATCATACGGGCGCCGTCGTCCTGCCCGCGCTGCTGGCGGCCCTTCCGTCGTGCGACACCCCAGTCTCCGGCGCCGACCTCATCTGCGCGCTGACGGCGGGCTACGAGGTGGGCCGCAGTGTGCTGGACGCCTCGGGCGGCTATGGCGCGCATAACGGCGCGGGTTGGCATTCGACCGGCACCTGCGGCACGCTCGCCGCCGCGGCGGCTGTCTCCCGGTTGCGCGGTTATGACAGCGTGCTGTTTCGCCACGCCATAACATTGGCCACCAGCTTTTCTTCCGGCCTCTGGGCCTTCAACCACGACGGCAGCCAAGCGAAGAAGGTGCACGCCGGCCGGGCCGCCGAAGGCGGGCTGCTTGCCGCCGATCTCGCCGCTGCCGGCTTTTGCGGCCCTTCGCAGGTCTTCGAGGACGTCTGGGGCGGCTTCTTTCGCACCTTTGTGCGCGATGCCGGCCGGCCGGAAGAATTCTCCGCCGGTCTCGGAACCAACTGGAAGATCGAGCGGGCGTCGCTCAAACCCTATGCCGCCTGCCGCGGCGCCCATTCCGCCATCGACGCCGTCTCCGACATCCTCACCGAGACCGACCGCAAGGCGGATGCGATCGCGTCCATCGACCTCCGCCTCAGCCCCTTCCTGATGGACATGTGCGGCCGGGCACGGCTGGACACGCTGGCGGGCGCCCAGATGAGCCTCGGCTATGCGCTGGCGGCGCTCCTGATCTTCGGCCGCGTCGATCTCGAACAATATTCCACGGCCGCGCGAAGCGATCCACGCATCGCCGCTTTTCTCGGCCGCATCCATTTTCATCCCGACCCGCAGATGTCACAGATGGCCGAGCCCGAGGTGACCGTCACGTTCGCCGACAACAACAGCCGAACCGCCACAGTGCCCCGCGCTACTGGCTCCAGCGAGCGGCCGATGAGTGACGCCGCCATTCGGGCCAAATTCGATAGCCTTGCATCAATGGCGCTGCCGGCGGAGCGCGTTGCCGGTCTCGCCGAATTCATCGGTGCGCTGGAAGGGCGGGCGGACTGCCGGAATCTGCCCGAACTGCTGGTCTCGGACGAACCCGAAGCGCCGGTCTTTCTTTGAGGAGGAATTTCATGACCTATGATCTCAACCCGCGCCCGCTCAATCCCGCCCCGCCCGCCCCCGTCATCGACTGGCCGAACGGCAAGAAGAGCGCCCTTTTCATCGGTTTCGACGTCGACGCCGAGACTGCCTGGATCGGCAACAACCACGCCAATGTCGACCGCATGGTCACGACCTCGCTTGGCGGCTACGACGCCCGGGTGGGGATCGCGAAGATCCTCGAACTGCTGGAGGAACTAGGCCTCAAGGCGACCTTCTTTATCCCCGGCTGGACCGCCGAGGCCCACACGGCCTCCTGCGAGCCAATCGTGGCGACGGGGCACGAGATCGCCCATCACGGCTACCTGCACAAATGCCCTGATCGCAACAAGCTGGAGGAGGCAAAGGAAGAGATCGATCGCGGGCTGGAGGCATTGCAATCCCGGCTGGGCATCACCCCCATCGGCTACCGCGCGCCCTCCGGCGAGAATTTCCCGGAATTGCTGGCCTATCTCACCGAGTGTGGCTTGCGCTACTCCTCTTCCTTCCGCGATGATATCCGCCCCTATCGCCATCGCCTCGCGGATGGCCGGCCCGGTCCGGTCGAAATCCCCGTCAACTACGCCTTTGACGACTGGAATTTCGGCATCACCAGCCGGCTGGACGGCCGCCCTCTCTTCGGCAGGGACGCCATCCTGCCCATCTGGCGCGAGGAATTCGCCGGAACCCACGAATGGGGCGGCGTGACCACGCTCGTCCTGCACCCGCAGGTTTCCGGCAGGCCGATGCGCTGGCGCATCCTGAGAGACTTCCTAGCCGAAATCGCCGCGCGCGACGACGTCTGGATCGCTACCGGCGCGGAAATCCTCGCACATTACGAAGCCGGAACCGAAGCGGCCTAGCAGCCATCCGGCTATCCCTGCCGACAGATCGACCTGCATCGAAGCTTAGCGCTTCCTGCGGGCCGCTGCGTTTGCGCAACCTCGCGCTAGTCGTTTTCCTCATACCCTTAGCCGATATTTGCGTTTGATCGCCGCTGGAACTCTGCCACCCTTGGAACCGTAATAAAAACAAATGGCTAGCCTGGCGGGGAAGAGGGAATTGCCGCCATGCCTCACCGCATCCAATCATATGAGAGGAACAAACATGTCGAAGCGACACGCATTTCTGAAAGCCTTGACCCTTGCGACCGCGATCGCTCTTCCTGCCGTAGCCGGCGCCGAGGATATCGCAGTTCCCGAGGCACTGAAGGCCAAGGGCCATCTCGTCGTCGGCATCGAGTCCAGCTATCCGCCCATGGCCTATCGCGACACGAAGACGAATGAACGCGTCGGCCTGAACATCGACCTGGTGACCGCCATCGGCAAGAAACTGGACGTCGAGGTACAGTGGGAGGAGATGGGTTTCGAGCAGCTTATGACGTCGGTGGAAACCGGCCGCATCGACATGATCGGCGCCGCCATCAGCGATCTTCCCAGGCGCCGCGAGAAGATGACGTTCGTCGACTATCTCGTCACCGGCGCGCAGCCCTTCACACTCAAGGCCAACGCCGAAACCCTGAAGACGAACCTCGATCTTTGCGGCAAGCGCGTCGGCGCGCCGAGCTTCACCAGCTACTTCCCCGAGGCGAAGAAGTGGAGCGAAAAGAACTGCGTCGCCGCTGGCAAGCCGGCTATAACCGTCAATGGCACGAATGGCGCCACCGCAACGCGCCTCGACCTCAAGCAAGGCCGCCTCGACGCCGGCGTTCTCGGTCCAGAATTCGTCGTCCATCTCATGCGTGACGAGCCCGACACCTACGCGCTTGTCGGCGAGCCGCTGCTGACCAGTCTCTTCGGGCTCGCCTTCAAGAAAGACGACACGGCAACCCGGGATGCCGTCGCCAAGGCGATCGACGCGCTGATCGCGGACGGCTCCTATACCGAGATCCTCAAAAAACATGGCCTTGAAAAATGGGCGATGGCGTCCACCAAGATCGACGCAGGCGAATAAGCGGAGAACCATCGATGCATGCGATCCTGCTGCCGCGCACAGGCGGCCCGGACGCCCTGGAATGGCGCGAGGTGGAAACACCTCGCGCCGGGCCGGGAGAGGTCCTTATCGCGGTCACGGCCGCCGCCCTCAACTATTCCGACCTGCTTCAGCGCCGCGGAACCTATAGTCTCGGCATTCCCCTGCCCTTGATCCTCGGTATAGAATGTTCCGGAACGATCGCCGAGCTGGGCGACGGGGTCGAGGCCTGGCAGGTCGGAGACCGGGTCTGCGCCCTGGTCGCCGGCGGGGCCTATGCGGAGCGGGTGGTCGTACCTGCCGCACAGGTCCTGCCCATTCCGGTCGACCCGGTAATCGCGGCGGGACTTCCGGAGGCCGCCTGTACCGTCTGGTCCAATCTTCTCGATATCGCCCGTCTTCAGCCCGCCGAGACGGTGCTCGTCCACGGCGGCGCCGGCGGCATCGGCTCCTTCGCCATCCAGACGGCGCACGCCCTCGGCTGCCGCGTCTTCGCGACCGCCGGCGGGGAAGAGAAATTGGCGCGCTGCCGCGCCTTGGGTGCCGCCCGCGCAATTTCCTATCGCGAGGAAGACTTCGTGACGGTGGTCCGGGAGGAAACGAACGGCAAGGGCGTCGATGTCATTTTGGACAACATGGGCGCACCCTACCTGTCCCGTAACGTCTCAGCACTGGCTCATGACGGGCGCATCGCCATGATCGGCCTGCAAGGCGGGCGGACGGCCGAGATCAACCTTGGACAGATGATGGGTCTTCGTGCTTCGCTGTTCACCACCTCGCTACGGGACCGTCCCCTCGCCGAAAAGGCGCGCATTGTCGCCGGCGTGCGCCGCGATCTCTGGCCCCTCCTTGCCAGCGGCCGCATCAAACCCGTGATCGACCAAAAGTTTCCGCTTCAGGAAGCGCGATCGGCACACGAGTACATGGAGAGCGGGGATCATGTCGGCAAAATCCTGCTAACCTTGTAACGCTAACCGACCCGGGTTCTCGGTAGTCTCCTGCGTTCATAGTGTCTTTCGCGAGTAGTCCGCTCCGGGTTCGAGGACCTTCGATCGATTCTGCATCCGACTTTGCGTTTTACGGGGCGTCCACAGATGGGAAGCGGACTGGCACAGGTTCTAAGGCACTCATAGCGCAAATGGACGGCTCGCCATGCCATCTGGTGGCGAGTGGTCAGGCCGTGCCCCAGCGTCCCCGGAACCGGCCCGATCGCTTCCCGATCAGAGCGTCTCGACAGGGTTCTTCGCGGCACCGGGGGATAGCCGTGTCTTCGCCGCGTGTGCGCCACTGGGAGAGGTCGCGGTTGCGGGAGGCGACCGCACTTTCCCACAGTTGATAGGCGTCTTCGCCCAGCATGAGGCGCACCGGCGCGCTGTCACTTTCCACCATGTCGATGACCACTTGCATGGCTTTGACCGGGTCGCCCATCTGCTGACCGTCCTGAGCAGCAAAATATTCATCCACACCTGCGTCAAGCGCCGTGTAATCCTTTCGAAGACATAGGCGATCTGTCGCCTGCGTATGGTGGGAAACCGGCCATACGCAGGCAACTGTTCGCCGACAATTTCGTGGTTTGGATAGTAGCAGAGGGTGCTCAAGCCAGGTTCCAGCACCCTCTTTGGTCAGAGATGCTTCTTGTAGAACGGCACCAGTTTCTCGACCGCTTTGGCGACGGACTCGGGCTGATCATACAGATCGTAGTGGGTCGCGCCCTCGACCACGAACAGGCCCTTCTCGCTCTTTACGCGGGCATAGAGTTCCTGACCGTCCTTGAGTGAACCGAACGCACCGGGAACGGAGCCGACGATGATCTGGATCGGCTGCGTCAGCAGGTCTTCTACCAAGTGGAACGCATCAAAAGCGATCACGCTGCCCACACTGGTAAAGCGCAGCTTGTTGGGTGCGCAGGCGTTCTTTCCGCGCGGCGTACGATAATAATCCACGGCCTGCGAGACATCGATATCGGTGATGCCGGCCGCGTCACGCTCCTCAATCGAGTTAGGAATCCAGTTGTTGATAAGCGGTTCGGCACCCCGCGCCTCGGCGGTGCGCTGCTTGCCGATCGCTTCGAGTGTGGCGATCACGTCGCCCTCGCGGTTCAAGCGGCCGATATTCGCGCCGACCACCGTGCCCACCGCCTTGATGCGGTGTTCGGTCATGGCGGCGTTCACGGCATAGCCGCCGCCCGCACATACACCCAGCACCCCGATCTTCTCCTCATCGATATAGGGCAGCGTGACGAGATAATCGACGGCGCAGCGCACGTCCTCAACGCGGGTGGCGGGGTCTTCGATATAGCGTGGCTCGCCGCCACTCTCGCCCTGGAACGAGGCGTCGAAGGCGATGGCGACGAAGCCCTGTTCGGCCAGCTTGGACGCATAGAGACCTGCAGTCTGTCCCTTGCAGCTCGATCCCGGATGAACACAGACGATAGCTGCGTATTTCTTGCTCTCATCGAAATCTGCGGGGACATGCAACTCGGCCGCCACATCCCAGGTGCGGTTCTTGAAGGTCACGGACTTCATGTTCGATCTCCTTTCTCGGCTAGTCGGATCGGTTTCGATGGAAGCTATGTAGCAACCGCGTTCCATTTCGATTAGATGCCATACAGTGCATGATCGCATTAGTGAGGCTTATGAATGGCCGGTGAGAACCTGCGAGACCTGAACGCCTTCGTCATCGTCGTGGAGGAAGGCAGCTTTACCCGTGCCGCCGTCCGGCTCGGCGTCTCGCAATCCGCACTTAGTCAAACGATCCGGGGATTGGAGGAGCGCCTTGGTCTGCGCCTTCTCAACCGCTCAACGCGAAGCGTCTCGCCAACGGAGCCAGGAGACCGGCTGCTGGCCCGCGTCCAGCCGGCGATGCAGGAGATTAACGAAGGACTGGCGCAGCTAACCGAGTTGCGCGACAAGCCTGCCGGCACGATCCGTGTCACAGCAGATGAGTTCGCCGTCCACCATGTCCTCTGGCCCGCTGTCGGACGCTTCCTGCCCAATTATCCGGACATCATTGTCGAAATAATCACCGACTACGGCCGTACCGATATCATCAGCGAGCGCTATGATGCCGGTGTGCGTCGTGGCCGGCTGATTGCGCAAGACATGATTGCTGTGCCGATAAGCTCGGATATTCGCATGGCCGTGGTGGGATCGCCCGCATATCTTGCGGGACGACAGCGACCAAAGACGCCGCAGGATTTGATCGGGCACGCCTGCATCAATCTGCGCCTGCCCAATCACGGGGAGTTCTTCGCATGGACGTTCCGCAAGGGCGGCAAAGAACACCGCATCAAGGTTGAGGGGCAACTCGTGTTCAGCACGCTGCCGGCGATCCTAACGGCAGCGGTGGCGGGCTTTGGACTGGCCTACATGCCGGAGGCGATGGTCAGGCCCCATGTGGAATCGGGAGAGCTCGTCGAGGTGCTGAGCCCTTGGCGTCAGATCTTCGAGCGGTATCACCTCTATTATTCAAGCCGGCGTCTGGCATCCCCCGCGTTTTCTCTGCTGGTAGAGGCTCTGAGATACCGAGAATAAGCCGGCAGCATTTGGACAACGCAATTGAGGTCGGAAGCGGCAATAGTCATATTGCGCCACTCAGCACTCGGTTTGGTCGTGGAATCGGTGGTACGTTGCGGTCTCTATCTCACCTGGCGGGGTGCGGCAATCGGCGGCAACATGGTACCATAGAGAGCAATCGGTGGTGTTTGGCGGGACATGCGGGATAGCGATGAGAACTATATCTCCTCCTTTGCCCTCTATACCCTCCAAAATAGGGCATAAGGGGGCAGCAGAACTGGGCTGACGGCCATCAGATTGCTGCTTCGCGCCCCCACTACGGTCATTCAGGCGGTCTTGGCGAGTATCTGAAAGTAGATCTTCTGCATCGGGGTGAAAAGCGGTTCGACAGCTTTCAGCAGTCAGCCCACAAAAAGGCGGACGTTTAGCTCGATGAGCGCGTTTCTGAGCCCAATCCGGGCCTTCGGCGCTCGTTGTCGAACCGTGGCTTTAGATCATTTACTGTCAGGCGACTTTCACATCCGCAGGATTTCGCGGGCCGTCATTCTCTTGAAGCCCTCAAGAATTGCCTTTGATTCGCTCGCATCGACGGAGGTTGCAAGGCGTACTACGGCTTCTCCCAGTTGCCAGATCATGAAGGCCGTCGACTCATACTTCTTCGCGTTCTGTCCGTGCGCTCGCGCCATGGCATCAGCAAGCAATGCCGCGCAAAGACGGCTTTCCGTCAACTCCAGGCTCATTAACTGCTTGTCGGTCTGCGTAGCCGACCAGATGTCGCGTATTACGGGTTCGTCGCGGACCATCGCAAAGTACTGGTCAAGTAGGTCGACGTAGGCCACTTCCAACTGAGCCGGCGTTGCTACATCTCGAAGGGTCTCTTCGATGCATTGGCGGCTCTGGGCGTTGTAGTGCTCAGCAAGCGCGCGCACGATCGCACTTTTGTCGGGGAAGTACTGGTAGAGCGAGCCTATCGATATTCCCGCGCCCTCTGCCACATCACTCATTCTGAGTTGGTCGCTGCCATTCCGCGCGATCCGTGCGGCGGCAACGTCGAGTATCTTTCTCAAGCGCTCCCGGCTGCGTTTCTGCACTGGCTGGCGTCGGGGCAGTGAGCCATCCGTCGCACCTTCAGACGCCATCGCGCTCGCGCCTGTCGATTGTTCTTTTGCCACCGGGCTTGACTCCCTTAATGTGAGTGTTTATCACTTTTATAAAAGTGAGGATCGATCATGTTTTATCGGGACCAGCCCGATTTCGCAATCGAGCCCTCGTCTCAACGCATTTTGGGAGGCGGCAATGGCTGAGCGGGCACTCATCGTTCTGACCTTCGCAGCGGCGATCGGAAGTGGCGTCGTGGCCGGGATATTCTTTGCGTTCTCATCTTTCGTCATGCCAGCCCTCGGCCGTGTACCGGCGGAAAGCGGGATTGCGGTTATGAACGCAGTCAACATTACCGTATACAATCCGGGCTTTATGGCCCTCTTCATGGGAACAGCAGCGGCATCGCTACTGCTTGCTTTCGGCTCCTATGTCTGGTGGGACAGCCTTGACGGAAAACTGCTCCTTCTTGCGGCACTGACCTATCTGGTTCTTTGCGTGGCAGTGACGTCCGCCTTCAACGTGCCACTGAACGACGCTCTTGCCGCAGCCGACCAGGGGTCGCAGCAACAGGCTGATCTGTGGGTTCGCATTCTCAACGATTGGACCTTCTGGAACCATATTCGGACAGCTGCTGCGCTGATTTCGGCAATCGCGCTGACCGTCGTTCTGTTGCACCAAAACGGAGCCTGACGCCAGTTCTCGAAATCCCGTCAGATTTGTAACTCTCACCATTCGGTATCCAACCCTACGTTCATACGGACTGCTACCGGAACGGTGAACGATGCCCAGCCGGTGAATGTAGGCGTGGCAAACCGGAAGAAAAGCGCGATGCGACCGAAATCACCTACTGGACTCACGAAGCCTGGCAAAGCGCCGGCCCGATCCTGGATAGGCCTGGGCGTCATCGCGCTCCCTTGCATCCTGGTATCGATGGACATGACCGTGCTTAACCTCGCGGTTCCGCACCTGACAGCCACCCTCGGCCCGAGCGCCGCACAGTTGCTGTGGATCGTTGATATTTACGGCTTCATGGTCGCCGGCGCGCTCATGACAATGGGCACGCTCGGCGACCGCATCGGACGCCGGCGGCTGCTCCTGATCGGTGCTGCATTCTTCGGCCTGGCCTCGGCAGCGGCGGCATTTGCGACGAACCCCGTTCAACTCATCGCGGCCAGGGCAGTCCTGGGCCTTGCTGCAGCGACCCTGGCGCCCTCCACGCTCTCGCTCATCCGCAACATGTTTGAGGACGACGGCTCGCGGCGCATCGCGATCGGCGTGTGGATTGCAAGCTTCTCCGCCGGGGCGGCGATCGGGCCGGTCGTGGGCGGGCTGCTGCTGGAGTACTTCTGGTGGGGTTCGGTATTCCTAGTCAATGTACCCATCATGATCGTCTTGCTCGTCCTCGGCCCGCTGCTTCTGCCGGAGTATCGCGACCCGAACGCCGGGCGGCTCGACGTGGTCAGCGCCTGCCAGTCGCTTGTCGCCGTGCTTTCGGTAGTTTGGGGTTTGAAGCGCGTAGCCGAGCACGGGCCGGATGCGATCGCCGCGGCGGCTATCGTTGCGGGACTGGCTCTCGGAGTGGTCTTCCTGCGGCGCCAGCGCCGACTTTCCGATCCGTTTGTGGACCTTGCGCTCTTCAGTAGCCCGGCATTCAGCGTCGCGCTGGCCGTGAACCTGGCGGGCTTCTTCTTCATTTTCAGTATTTTCTACTTTGTCCCGCAGTACCTGCAACTCGTGGTCGGCCTGTCGCCGTTCAAAGCCGGGCTCTGGACCTTGCCCTCAGGCGTTGCCTTCATCGCGGGGTCGCTTCTTGTGCCGGCGATCGCGGCAAGGCTACGGGCGGAGCGCGTGCTGATCGCTGCGCTCGTGATCGCTGCGACAGGGTTTGCGGTCCTGACGCAGGTGGACCCGGCCGGCTCGCTCGCCACTGCTGTTATCGGCTCGGTGATTTTCTCGCTCGGGTTGACGCCGGTGATCACATTGACAACCGACATAGTGGTGGGCGCGGCTCCTCCAGAGCGCGCCGGCTCCGCGGCCGCGCTCAGCGAAACAAGCAACGAGCTTGGCGGAACGCTCGGGATCGCGGTTCTCGGCAGCATCGCAATGGCGGTCTACAGAAGCGCAATGGCGAGCGAACCAGCGGCTGCCTCATCCGAGACGGCGCAGGCCACGATCGGCGGAGCGGTAGCTGCGGCTGAAACGCTCTCGCCAGAGGAAGCCGGAGCGCTCGTTGTAGCCGCGCAGGACGCCTTTACGGCCGGCATGCAACTGACCGCCGGCATCTCCGTCCTGGGACTTCTCGTAACCGCAGCGCTCGCGGCGGCGTTGCTAGGCAGGGCGCGGTCTGGACCCTCCCGCGAGGAGGCCTGAGATGCCGTGGCCGTCCCAGGGCCGGATAACGGTTGACAGGAGTTGCGAGCCGCCGCTGACACGGCGACCTGTCGCGGCATTGAATTCACAAACGATGATGGAGGAAGGAATGAACCACATTAAAGGAGATCAAATCGCGGCCCCGGAGATCGTTGATCGCGCCGTGTTCGAGACGCGACTCGAGGCATTGCGCATTCGAGAGAAAGCTCACACCCGCCTGAGCGATGCCATCGCGGCTGATCGCCGGCGGCTGCCGATGGTCGCGATCGATGGTGCAACTCCGCTTGTTGGCGAAAATGGATTTACGACGCTGCTCGACGCTTTTGAGGGACGCCGGATGCTCATAGCATATTATTTCATGTGGGTTCCCGGCAAACCGGCGCCGCAACAGTGCGAAGGATGCACGTTCTTCAGCACACAGCTTCGAGAACTGTCGCACCTGCATTCACGAGATGTGACTTACGCCACGTTCAGCCAAGGTCCCTACGCGGAAAGCGCCCGCTACCGTGACTTCATGGGCTGGACAATGCCCTGGTATTCGGCGCAGGACTCGCTCGACACGCTGCTGGTCGGGCGCCGTATCGGCATGATGCATATCGTTTGCTATCTGCGGCGCGGGTCCGATGTGTTTGAAACCTATTGGACCACACGGCGTGGCGTCGAGGCATTGGACAACACTTACCGGTTGCTTGATCTGACCGTCTATGGGCGGCAAGAGGATTTTGAAGACTCGCCCGCCGGCTGGCCGCAGCACTGGGGGGAAACCAACCATCCGTTTCGCCGCGATGGCCGGCCGATCTCTCAATGGTCTCGCCTGGAAGCCGGGCATTCCGACAAGCTTATGACCGGCGGAGGTATGGACGCATGAGGGGCCAGCCTTCGAAGCCGAAAGTGGCCTAACCCGTCCCGTTCGGGACGACACGATCAGGAGAATGACAATGGCAAAGTCCTATATCGGCGGGTGCGCGTGTGGCGCGGTGCGCTATGCCACGAACAGCGATCCCATCTTCCAGAACCATTGCCAGTGCCGCGATTGCCAGACGCGAAGCGGGACCGGTCACGGCTCCTACCTGACCTTCGCGCAACGGGCGGAGATGAAGATCACGGGTGAAGCGAAGACCTGGCGCGTCACCGGCGACAGCGGCGACGACAAAATACACGCCTTCTGCCCGGCATGTGGAACGCCGATCTATCTCACGTTTGCGGCAATGCCCGACCTCATCGCCGTGCATGCGGGCAGTCTGGACGATCCCGGCCAGTTTGAACCGCAGGTCGTCACCTACGGCATGCGTGCTCACGGCTGGGACACGATGGATCCGGCGTTGCCGAAGTTTGAGCGCATGCCCGGATAGCTCGGTCAATGTGGCGGTGCAAATCCGGACACGCTCCGGTCCGATGCGTCCGAATGGTCCAGTGGCGGCAACGAATCTTCGTGAAGAAGGGCGTCTCATTCAGCCCTGCGACAATTCGGTCATGCGGTATATAGAGAATATGCGATGCAAGAGGCAGGATATTTTCGAACACAGCCGAACGCTACCGGATAACACAAGCATAGGATTAATCGGTCCAGCCGCGGATGTTGCCGGATGGAAAGGATAATTCCGGACTTGATGATTCCGATCAGTAGTGCGGCGGCGTGATGACCCAGACCACCTTTGCCGGCTTGTCGCCCGAATTCGCGCAGCGGTGTATCTCGGTGCTCCTGAAGGAAAAGCTGTCACCTTCCTCCAGTTGAAAGAACTGCCCGGCGACCCACAGGTCGAGCCTTCCCGAAATGACCAGCCCGCATTCCGCGCCGTCGTGATTGTAGTCTCCGCTGTCCGCGCCCGGCTCGATGGTGCTCAGCAGCATTTCCAGCGGACCGCCGAGATTGGGCGACAGAAGCTCCTCTTCGATGCCGATTCCGGTGAATGTGAGTCTGCGCCGGTTGTGCGCCCGGACCACGATGTCCTTTTCCTGGGCAGGAACATCGCGCACATGAAAGAACCAGTTCATGTGGACGCCCAGCGTGTCGCTGATCTTCTTCAGGACGCCGATTGGAAGCTTTGTCTGGTTACGCTCGATCAGACTGAGGTAGCCGACGGATATGCCGGCGGAATCCGCGACCTGCTGAAGCGTCAACCCTTTCACCTTCCGCAATTCCCGGATTTGCGGGCCGATGGCGATCTCGTCCGGGCTTTCGCCGCTGTTCGGCTCTTCCGTCTTGCGCATCGTCCGTAAGGGCATGGCCATTCCTTTTGCCTCGATGCCGAACCCCTGTCCTTGATCGGCCATAATTTCCCGTTGCGCCCAATCACGGTCGGAAACGAATTTACCGAGCCGATGTCGGGCACTCAACGACGCTTTGTTCTGTAAAAAATAAACACAAATTTTCACACTTGTGAATGATATTTTTACATGACATGGTTTCCCAACCTGAGCTTCACAAGAAAAGCACCTCCGTTTCGGGAGGATAACCTTCAGGAAGCGGTGTGGAACGGCAGGGAAATGGGGACGCCTTACAGCGTGACCCATTCAAGCGGCGGAGGCGGCGTCCTCGCGACGAGGCTTCCCCTGGAAAGGGAGATCCGCAGTGTCTGAACTACCTTCGACCGCGCGAGTGGTCATCATCGGTGGGGGCGCGGTCGGCGTTTCATCGCTCTACCATCTCGCCAGAGCCGGCTGGACCGATTGCGTGCTGCTGGAGAAGAATGAACTGACTTCGGGCTCCACCTGGCACGCCGCCGGCAATGTGCCGACCTTCTCCTCGTCCTGGTCGCTGATGAACATGCAGCGCTATTCGGCCGAGCTCTACCGGGGGCTCGCCGAGGCGGTGGACTATCCGATGAACTACCATGTCACCGGCTCGCTGCGCCTTGCCCATTCGAAGGAACGCATGCGGGAATTCCAGCGGGCCAAGGCCATGGGCCGTTATCAGGGCATGGCAATCGAGGTGATCGGTGCCAACGAGATCAGGTCGAAATATCCCTTTATCGAGCTGCATGACCTCGAGGGCGCGCTCTATGATCCGAATGACGGCGACATCGATCCTGCCCAGCTCACGCAGGCGCTGGCCAAGGGCGCGCGCGATTTGGGCGCCAGGATCGAGCGCTTCTGCCCGGTGACGGCGGTGCGCCGCGATGGGAACGACTGGGTGGTCTCGACGCCTAAGGGCGACATACGTTGCGAGAAGGTGGTGAATGCCGCCGGCTACCGGGCCGGGGAAATCGGCAGGATGTTCGGCCGCGACATCCCCATGATGGTGATGAGCCACCAATATATCCTGTTCGACGAAATTCCGGAGCTGGCCGCGTGGACGAAGGAAGCTGGCCACAAGTTGCCGCTGCTGCGCGACGTGGATTCCTCCTATTATCTGCGGCAGGAGAAGGCCGGCATGAATCTCGGCCCCTATGAGCGCAATTGCCGCGCGCATTGGGCGAGCCCCCACGATCCGATGCCGGACGACTTTTCGTTCCAGCTCTTCCCCGACGACCTCGACCGGCTCGAATGGTATCTGGAGGACGCCGTCGCCCGCGTGCCGATCCTCGGCACGGCCGGCCTGTCCAAGATCATCAACGGCCCGATCCCCTATACGCCGGACGGCAATCCGCTGATCGGCCCGATGCCGGGCGTCCCCAACGCCTTCGAGGCCTGCGTCTTCACCTTCGGCATCGCGCAGGCCGGCGGGGCCGGTAAGGTACTGGCGGAATGGGTGACCGAGGGCGCCACCCAATGGGACATGTGGTCGTGCGATCCGCGCCGCTTCACCGCTTTCGCCGCCGCGCCCGATTATGCGGTAGCCAAGGGCATGGAGGTCTATGGCAACGAATACGCTATTTTCTTTCCGCGCCACACATGGCCGGCAGCCCGCAACCGCAAGCTTTCGCCCGTCCACGACTGGATCGCCGCGCTCGGCGGGCAGTTCGGGGCCTACAATGGCTGGGAGCGCGCCAACTGGTATGCACAGCCCGGCGACGACATTTCGGAGGCGGCGACCCAGACTTTCGATCGCGACGGGCCGTGGCACAGGCGCATCCGCGAGGAATGCCTTGCTGTACGCGACGCCGCCGGCATTCTCGACCTGCCCGGCTTCTCGCGTTTCCGCGTACAGGGACCGGGCGCGCGCGACTGGCTCGCCTCGCTGATCACGGGCGCCGTGCCGAAGCCCGGCCGCATCGGGCTCGGCTATTTCGCCGACGACAAGGGGCGGATCGTTACCGAAATGTCGATCATGGCGCTCGACGAAGATTTCTTCTTCCTCATCACCGCGGCGGTCGCCCAGTACCATGACAGGGAATGGCTCGAAGCGCATCTGCCCGAGGCAAGCGGCATCGCCATCGAGGACGTAACCGACCGCTTTTCCTGCCAGATCCTGAGCGGTCCCGCCTCGCGCACCATTCTGGCGGAGGTCTGCGACGGCGACCTGTCGAAGCCATGGCTGACGCATCAATCGTGCCGGATCGCCGGCAGATGGCTCCAGCTCGTGCGCGTGTCCTTCGCCGGTGAGCTGGGCTGGGAACTGCACACCAAGGTGGAGGATACGGCGACCGTGTTCGATGCCGTGTGGGAGGCCGGGCAGAAGCATGGCCTCAAGCCGTTCGGCATGTTCGCGCTGGATTCGCTGAGGCTGGAAAAGGGCTACCGCATCTGGAAGCAGGACCTGTCGACCGACTACACGATCCTGCAAGGCGGGCTGGAACGCTTCGTGAAGTGGGACAAGCCCGACTTCAAGGGCAAGGCCGCGCTTCTGGCTGAAAAGCAGAAAGGCATCGCGAAACGCTTCGTGACGCTGGCGATCGAGAACCCCGGCCCCTGCGACGCGCCCTACATGTCCATTCTGTGGAAGAATGGCGAGATCGTCGGCGAGACGCTTTCGGGCGGATGGGGGCACCGGGTCGAGCAGTCGATCGCGCTGGCCATGCTGCGCGCCGACCTTGCCGAATCCGGCACGGCGTTCGAGGTCGAGATATTCGGTGAGCGGTTCAAGGCGGTCGTCCAGCCGGACGCGGCGCTGTGGGACCCGCAGAACGAGAGACTCCGCGCATGAGCAACCTCCCCGACAAGGCCCGCGTCGTCATCGTCGGGGGCGGGATTTCCGGCTGTTCCGTCGCCTATCATCTGGCGAAGCTCGGCTGGAAAGACATCGTGCTGCTGGAGCGCAAGCAACTCACGTCCGGTACGACATGGCACGCCGCCGGGCTGGTCGGCCAGTTGCGTGCCTCGCAGAACATGACGCGGCTCGCCAAATATTCCGCCGACCTCTACGTGAAGCTCGAAGCCGAAACCGGCATCGGCACCGGCATGCGGCAGAACGGCTCGATCACCGTCGCCCTGACGCCGGAACGCAAGGAGGAAATCTATCGGCAGGCCACGCTGGCGCGGGCCTTCGATGTGGAGGTCCACGAGATTTCGCCGCGGGAGGTGAAGGACCTCTATCCCCATCTCGACATTTCCGATGTCGTCGGCGCCGTCCACCTGCCGGGGGACGGCCAGTGCGACCCGGCCAACATCGCCATGGCGCTGGCCAAGGGCGCGCGCCAGCTTGGCGCGAAGGTGATCGAGAACGTCAAGGTCACGGCGGTTGACGACCGCGATGGCCGCGTCACCGGGGTATCGTGGGCGCGGGGCGAGGAGCAGGGCGTCATCTCGACCGATCTCGTCGTCAATTGCGGCGGCATGTGGGGCCGCGACCTCGCCGCCCGCTCGGGCGTGACGCTGCCGCTGCATGCCTGCGAGCACTTCTACATCGTCACCGAGGCCATCCCCGGCCTCCAGCGCCTGCCGGTGCTGCGCGTGCCGGACGAATGCGCCTACTACAAGGAGGATGCCGGCAAGATGATGCTGGGGGCTTTCGAGCCGGTGGCGAAGCCCTGGGGCATGGACGGCATACCGGAAGAGTTCTGCTTCGACCAGTTGCCGGAGGACTTCGACCATTTCGAGCCGATCCTCGAAAAGGCGATCCGGCGCATGCCAATGTTGGAAACGGCGGGCATCCACACCTTCTTCAACGGCCCGGAGAGCTTCACGCCCGACGACCGCTATTATCTCGGCGAGGCGCCGGAGCTGAAAGGCTACTGGGTGGCGGCCGGCTACAATTCGATCGGCATCGTCTCCTCGGGCGGGGCCGGCTTCGCGCTGGCCCAGTGGATGAACGACGGCGAGCCGCCCTTCGACCTGTGGGAGGTGGACATCCGCCGCGCCCAGCCGTTCCAGCGCAATCGACGCTATCTGAAGGAGCGGGTGACGGAAACGCTCGGCCTGCTCTACGCCGACCATTTCCCCTACCGGCAGATGGCGACGGCGCGTGGCGTGCGCCGCTCCCCGATCCACGAACATCTGAAGGCGCGCGGCGCGGTGTTCGGCGAGGTCGCCGGCTGGGAGCGCGCCAACTGGTTCGCTGCCGAAGGGCAGGAGCGCGAATACCGCTATGGCTGGAAGCGGCAGAACTGGTTCGCCAACCAGCGCGACGAGCATATGGCGGTGCGCGAGGGCGTCGGCCTGTTCGACATGACCTCCTTCGGCAAGATCAGGATCGAGGGCCGCGATGCGCTTGCCTTGCTGCAACGGGTCTGCGCCAACCAGATGGACGTCGCGCCCGGCCGCATCGTCTATGCCCAGATGCTCAATGCGCGCGGCGGTATCGAGAGCGACCTCACCGTCACGCGCCTGTCGGAGACGGCCTTCTTCGCTGTCGTTCCCGGCGCGACCCTGCAACGTGACCTCGCCTGGCTGCGCAGGCATGCGCGGCCGCAGGAATTCGTCGTCATCACCGATGTGACGGCCGCCGAAAGCGTGCTTTGCCTGATGGGGCCGAAGGCCCGCGAGGTGATTGCGCAAGTCAGCCCGAACGATTTCTCAAACGAGGCGTTCCCGTTCGGAACGGCGCAGGAGATCGAGATCGGCCTGGGGCTCGCCCGCGCCCATCGCGTCACCTATGTGGGCGAGCTTGGCTGGGAGCTTTACGTGTCCTGCGACCAGGCCGCCCATGTCTTCGAGGCAATCGAGGAGGCCGGCGCTTCTTCCGGCCTTAAGCTCTGCGGCCTTCATGCGCTCGATTCCTGCCGCATCGAGAAGGCCTTTCGTCATTTCGGCCACGACATCACCGACGAGGACCATGTGCTGGAAGCCGGCCTCGGCTTCGCCGTGAAGACCGCCAAGGGCGATTTCATCGGCCGCGACGCCGTGCTGCGCAGGCGTGAGGAAGGCCTGATACGCAGGCTTGTGCAGTTCCGCCTGACCGACCCCGAACCCTTGCTGTTCCACAACGAGGCGATCGTGCGGGACGGCCGCATCGTTTCCATCGTCACCTCGGGCAATTACGGTCACTTCCTCGGCGGGGCCATCGGCATGGGCTATGTGCCTTGCGAAGGAGAAAGCGAAGCCGATATGCTGGCCTCCACCTACGAGATCGAGATCGCGGGTGAGCGTTTCCCGGCGCAGGCGTCGCTCAAACCGATGTATGATCCGAAATCCGAACGAACGAGGCTCTGACGAACCAGCAACATCCGATAATCCTAACCTTCAGGCTTCAATCCGATAACAGAAATGGGAGAACAGACATGAAGCATCTTCTGGCAACGACCTGCCTGGCCCTAGGGCTGGGCGTTCTGGCCGCCGCACCTGCGGCCGCCGAGTGCGGCGACGTCACCATCGCCGCCATGAACTGGCAAAGCGCGGAGGTTCTGGCCAGCCTGGACGAGTTCATCCTGCGTGAGGGGTACGGCTGCAACGCTTCGGTCATCAGCGGCGACACGGTTCCGACTATCACTTCCATGGTGGAGAAGGGCCAGCCGGACGTCGCGCCCGAAGGGTGGATCGATCTGGTGCCGGAACTGCTCAAGCGCGGCCTCGACGAGAAGCGCATCGTCGCTGCCGCCGTGGCAATCTCCGATGGCGCGGTGCAGGGCTGGTGGATTCCCAAGTACATCGCGGACGCCAACCCCGACATCAAGACCATCGATGATGCGCTGAAACATCCCGAACTCTTTCCCGATCCCGAGAACCCCGGCAAGGGAGCCGTCCACAATGGGCCGCAGGGATGGGGCGGTACGGTCGTGACCGGCCAGCTTTACAAGGCCTATGACGCTGAGGCGGCCGGGTTCCGGCTCGTCGACACCGGCTCCGCCGCCGGCCTCGACGGCTCGATCGCGCGGGCCTATGAGCGCAAGGAAGGCTGGGTCGGCTACTACTGGTCGCCCACGGCCCTGCTCGGCCGCTACGAAATGGTCAAGCTCGAGCACGGCGTTCCGTATGACGAGGCGGAATGGAAGCGCTGCAACACCATCGCCGAATGCCCGGACCCGAAGAAGAACGACTGGCCGGCTGACACGGTGCAGACGCTGCTGACCTCGACCTTCGCCGAGCGGGCCGGCGAGGATGTCGTCGCCTATTTCCAGAAGCGTGCATGGACGAACGCCACCGTCAACGCACTGATGGCCTGGATGACCGACAACCAGGCCTCCGGCGAGGACGGCGCGAAATACTTCCTCCAGAACAACGAGGACCTGTGGAAGGATTGGGTCTCGCCGGAAGCCGCTGAGAAGATCAAGGCGGCGCTCTAGACCTGACTGAACCGGGCGGCCTCGCGCTGTAGCGGGCCGCCCGGTCCATCGCCTCGCGGGGCATGGAGAAGACGATAAAAAGCCGCCACGAAGCAGGCAGGGGAACGATATGGACTGGTTCTGGTCATTTCCGCACATGAACGACAATGCGCTGCGCGAGTTGAGGCGGGCGATAGACGACGGCTTCAGGAACTTCACCCGCGGCTATGGCGACATGATCGAGGGCGTTTTCGAGCCGCTGCGGCTGTTCCTGATCCAGTCCGAGTGGCTGTTGCTGAACACGCCCTGGCCGATCGTCATTCTGGCCATCGCCACGATAGCCTGGTTCGCCAGCCGCAGTTGGGCGATCGTCGTGGGCAGCGTCCTGACCCTGCTTGTCATCGGCTATTTCGACATGTGGGATGACACGATGCGCACGGTGTCGATGATCTTCGTCTGCACTGTGGTGGCCATTGCGCTCGGCATTCCCATCGGCATCCTGATGGCGCGCTCCAACCGCTTGCAGAGCATCGTCAACCCGGTGCTCGACGTGATGCAGACCATGCCGAGCTTCGTCTACCTGATCCCGGTCGTCATGCTGCTCGGCATAGGCAGGGTCCCGGGCGTGATCGCGGTGGTGATCTACGCCATCCCGCCGATGATCAGGCTGACCAATCTCGGCATCAGGCTGGTGGACAAGGACGTGCTGGAAGCCGCCGACGCCTTCGGCTCGTCGAACTGGCAGAAGCTGAAGAACGTGCAGATGCCGCTTGCCCTACCCACCATCATGGCCGGCATCAACCAGACCATCATGATGGCGCTGGCCATGGTGGTGATCGCCTCGATGATCGGCGTACAGGGGCTGGGACAGCCGGTGCTGCGGGCCATCAACAACCAGTATTTCACCATGGGCATCTTCAACGGGCTCGCCATCGTCGGCATCGCCATCATCTTCGACCGCATCAGCCAGGCTTATGGCCGCAGGCTCCAGAAGCATCTGGAGATCGTCCATGGCTAAGGAAAGCGCGAACCGCTACGGCATCGAGATCAGGAACCTGTCGAAAATATTCGGCCCGGATGCCGCCGCCATGGTTCCGCTGGTCGAGCAGGGAATGTCCAAGGCGGAGCTGAACGAGCGTCACGGCCATGTGCTGGGTCTGCGCAACATCAATATCGCCATGCCGGCCGGTAGCATCCAGGTCATCATGGGTCTGTCCGGATCGGGCAAGTCGACGCTCATCCGCCACATCAACCGGCTGGTCGATCCGACCGCGGGCGAAATCCTCGTCGGCGGTGAGGACGTGGTGAAGATGACACCGAAGGAGCTGCGCGCGTTCCGTCGCCACAAGACCGCGATGGTGTTCCAGAAGTTCGCGCTCCTGCCGCATCGCAACGTGCTGGAGAACACCGTCTACGGGCTTGAGATGCAGGGCCTTCCGCGCGACCGCCAGGTCGAGGCGGCGATGCGCTGGATTACCCGCGTCGGCCTCTCCGGCTTCCAGAAGCACTATCCCAACCAGCTCTCCGGCGGCATGCAGCAGCGCGTCGGGCTTGCCCGCGCGCTCACCAACGACGCACCGATCCTGTTGATGGACGAGGCGTTCTCCGCGCTCGACCCGCTGATCCGCACCGACATGCAGACGGTGCTGCTCGACATCCAGAACGAGATCAAAAAGACGATCGTCTTCATCACCCACGACCTGGACGAAGCGCTGCGGCTCGGCGACCGCATCGCCATCCTGCGCGACGGGGAGGTGGTGCAGCAGGGCACCAGCCAGGACATCGTGCTCAGGCCCGCCGACGATTACGTCGCCAACTTCGTCAAAGAGGTCAACCGGGCACGCGTGATCCAGGTCGAAGCCGTCATGGCGCCGCTGTCTCCCGACGCAGCCGGCCACGGGCCGGCCATCGCTGCCGGCGCGACCATCGAGGAAGCCATGCGCCTGCTCGCATCCGCTGCCGGCGACAGCCTCACGGTCACCGAGCCGTCCGGCAAGCCGTCGGGAACCGTGACGCTGCGCCAACTCGCCGAAGCGATGGTCAATCTCCAGGACACGTCGGACGGGCAGAGAGGCCATGCGGCCGCAGAATCCTGACACGGCGCGGCCGCCGATCTCATGATCGGTGGCGGTTTGTACAGCTTGCCATTGCTGCCGGTCGATGGAGCCGACATGGCCGCCGGCGAGCTCCCCGAGGGACGGGCTTCAGACCTTGCGTCGGTCCAGTTCCAGCGCGGCGCGCGACAGCCGATCGAGCAGGACTGCCACGGCCACCACGGCAAGGCCCGCGCGCAAACCAAGGCCCATTTCCATACGCGTCAGCCCACGCGTCACCTCGGCACCAAGGCCGCCCGCACCGACCAGCCCAGCCAGCACCACCATGGCCAGCGACAAGAGGATGCACTGATTCAATCCAACCAATAAGGTCGGCTTGGCTGCGGGCAGTTCGATCTTGAACAGGATCGTGCGGGGCTTCGCGCCAATAGCCTGACCCAATTCCTTCAGGTCCGTCGGTACGCCGCGGAAGGCCAGCGTCGTCAGGCGCAACATTGGCGGGATGCCATAGACGATCGTCGCTATGATCGCCGGCACCCGGCCGAGGCTAAAGATCATTACGGCCGGGATCAGGTAGACCCATGGCGGCACGGTCTGCATGATGTCCAGAATCGGACGCAGCGCCGCTTCGAACCGGGGACGACGTGCTGCCAAGATACCGAGCGGAAAGGCGATGGCGACCGCGATGGCCACTGCCACCAGGACCAGCGCAACGGTCTGCATGGAGGCGATCCACAGCCCCATCAGCAGGCAGAATCCGAGGCAGCAAAAGGCGAGAACCGCCATCCGCCAGCCAAGCACAAGCAAGGCTGCCAGCGTCACGATGGCAATCACCGCAAACGGCGGCAGGACCAGGAGAGAGGCCTCGATCCCGCCCAGGATTGCCTCGATCAGGCGAGTCAGCATCGCGAAGAACGGATGGAAATTGGTGTTCAGCCAATCAACGGCGGGGGCAATGAACGCGCCGGGGGAAAACTCCATCGCTTACTCCCCCATCTTCTGGCGCGACGAGGCCATGCTCTGGGTCATACGGTCCAGTATCATGGTAAGGACGACGATGGCGATCGAGGCGTCGATCGAGCGCGCGATGTTCAGAGTGCGGATCGCGCCATAGATCGTTTCTCCCAGCCCGCCTGAGCCGACGATACCTGCGATGACCACCATGCCGAACGCCATCATCAGGCTTTGGTTCACGCCCGCCATGATCGAAGGTACGGCAAAGGGCAGTCGGATCTTGAAGAAGGCCTGCACCCGGTTTGTGCCGAGCGCCTCGCCCAGTTCGATGAATTCATTGGGCGTCATACGGATGCCGAGCGAGGTCAGGCGTATTGCCGGCGGCATGGCGACGATGACCGTCGCGACCAGCGCTGTCGCCGGGCCATAACCCAGAAGCGCGATCGAGGGCAGCAGGTAGATATAGGGCGGCATGGTCTGAATGAGATCCAACGCCGGTGCCAGGAACCGTTCAAGGCGCGGCATAAGCCCGGCCAAGACCCCGAGCGGCAGGCTCATTGCCAGAGCGATTACGCTGGCCGCGATGACCAGCGCGAGTGTGCTCATGGTTTCGGGCCAAAGCCCCATGACAGCGCAGCAGGCGAGAGCGATGGCTGTGCCGATGCCGAAGCTCAGGTTCACCGATCGCCATGCTACCAGTCCGGCCAGGATAGCGACAACGTAGAAGGGCGGCAGGTTCAGCAGCCAGAGGACGCCGTTGTAGAACCCTTCAAGCACAACGCGCGCGCCATCGAAGAAGAAAGCAGCATGATCGGTTAGCCAGAACAGGATGTTGTCGACCTGCTCGTCGAAGGCGGGAACGAAAGCGGAAAGATCCATCGCGCCCTCACGCCGCACGGGCTTGGGGTTCGCCCCGCACGCCCGAAAGCAGATTGCGGATGGTCACGATACCAACCAGATTGCCATCGTCCTCGACCCTGATCGCATCGCTGCCGGTATCGGCGATCAGGCCGATCAGCGCATCGATATCGGCCTCGGGCGAGCAGCGCGGCAGATCCTGCGTAGCGCCCTGCCATCCACCCGGCGGAACCATGACCGAATGAGCCTTGACCAAATGGAGGCGCGAGATGCCGGCGACGAAATCCGCAACATACTGGTCAGCCGGGTTCATCACGATTTCCTCGGCGGTGCCGACCTGGATGATAACGCCATCCTTCATGATGGCGATACGGTCGCCAATACGGATCGCCTCGTCGAGATCATGCGTGATGAATACCGCCGACTTGCCTAGCTCCTTGGTCAGTTGCCGGAATTCGTCCTGCAATTGCCGTCGGATCAGCGGGTCGAGCGCGGAAAACGGTTCGTCCATCAGGATGATTTCAGGATCAGAGGCCAGCGCGCGGGCAAGGCCGACACGCTGTTGCATTCCACCCGACAGTTCCGAGGGGTAACGCAGCTTCCAATCGGACAGGCCCACCTTGTCCAGCGCAGCCTCGGCAGTGCGGTTGCGCTGGTCGCGCGGCACGCCCTGAACCTCGAGACCGAAGGCCGCATTTTCCAGCACGTTGCGCTGCGGCAGCAAGGCGACGCTCTGAAAGACCATGCCGATATGGCGGGCGCGGATCTCACGCAGGGCCGCAGCGTCCATCGCACCGATGTCGCGCCCCTTCACCAGGACCTTGCCAAGGCTCGGCTCGATCAATCGGTTCAGCAGGCGGATCAGCGTGGACTTGCCGCTACCCGACAGGCCCATGATGCAGAAGATCTCCCCCCGGCTCACCTGCAGGCTGGCATTGGAGACGCCGATCACGCAGCCATATTGCTTCAGCACGTCCTGCTTGCCGAGACCACGTTCGGTAATTGCCTTGATCGCCTCGGCGCTGCGTTTACCGAAAACCTTCCACACCGACTGGCAGTCGATCAGAACCTCGGCCGTTTCCTTATGCGTCATCCATGCCTCCCAGTGACGCCACCCGGCAACAAGAAGGAGCGGCCCCAAACGGGCCGCTCGGGTGCGTTTGTCAGTACTGCTTGATGTTCTCCCAGCGCTTCAGAAGATCGACGTGGGTTTCGGTCCAGTCGGCGACCGCCTGATCCATGGTCTTGCCGTCGTTGACAGCCGCATTGATCGAAGCGATATCGACCAGCGGAACGTAGACGCTGGCTATTGCCTCGCGCGCTTCCGGGTTGGCTTCCGAAAAGCCCTTCTGCCCAACCCAATAGTAACCTTGTGGCGGCGCGAAGATGCCCTTGGGGTCGGCCAGGAACTTGGTGTCGAACTTCAGCGCCATCCAGGTCGGCTCCCACAGCGTGACCGCGACCCATTCCTTACGGTCGGTCGCCGACTTCAGCGCGGCGGTCATGGCGGCGGTGCTGCCCTCGACAAGTTGCAGTTTCAGCCCGTATTGCGACACCGCATCGGCGGCTTCGCGCATCAGGCCCGAGCCGGGCTCGATCCCGATGATCTTGCCACCGAACTTGTCGGCATTGTCATTCAGTTCCTCGATCGAATTGATCGTGACATATTTCGGCACGGCGATAGCCTGATAAAGCCCATGCGAAACGGGAGAGATCTTCTCGAGCCGGTTCTTGTTCTTGTCCCAGTAGTCGTGCGCGACGTAATCGGTCTGCGAAGCAAGAACCTGCACGTCGCCCTTGGTCAGCGCCGCATAAGCAATACCCCACTCCGAGAATTCGGTGACCTCGACCTTGTAGCCCTTGTCTTCGAGCACCTTCTTGGTGATGCCGGTGATTGGCGTCAGGTCTTCCCAGATGATCGTGCCCATCTTGATCACCTTGTCCTGCGCCATTGCCGGCACGGCAAGACCCAGCGCCATGGCGCCGGCAAGAATGGTTTTGAACAGTTTGCGCATAGATTTCCTCCTCTTGCCGCCACGGGACGGCTTCATCTTCCTGAAGAAATTGATGACGGGCAGGATCAGCCATTCACTCCGGTGGCTTACCTTGGTCCTCCCGGGAACGGCTCCAAACAATCCGGGTAAGCTGATGATCTGGAAGCTCCCATTCCCAGATGGCTGGGTTTATCCGATGCAACCAGATTTCTCGCAAACGAGAATTTTCAGCCGGTAGGCATTAGAATTTCTGGGGCTGAAAGGGATGCGCCTCAATCTGCGCCTTCGTCGCCGAAAGTACATATTCGACGAATGCCGCTACACCCGGTCGCTTCATGGATTTCTGCTTGCAGTTCAGGAAATTGCCCCGCCCAGCCGTGATCGGCGCCGGATAGGCGAAAACCAGCCTGCCCTCATCTATCATCCGCCAGACCATATGATGCCAACCCAGCATGACGCCTCTATGGGCGAGCGTGGCCTCCATGAGAAGGCTCACCTTGTTGGTCGAAAGGGCCGGTGGAGCCTTCGCCCATTCGGCCCCTTGCGCCCGGAACCATTCAGGCCAGCCCAAAGGTTGCCAACCGATGGCATCTGCGCTCCAGTGCCGGTCGTGGAGATGCAGCAGTTCTACCCCGTTCAGGCTGTCCGGGCTGTCAAACGGCCCGTACTGGGTCAGAAAATCCGGGGTACAGACGGGCTGGGCAATTTCCTGAAACAGAAAATGCAGATTCTCGCCGATCTCACACCGCTCGTTCCCGCACAGGAAGGCGATATCGACATCGGCGTAATTGCGCAGCGTATCGTCGGCGTCCGACGCCAGCACGACGAAGCCAATCTCGGGATGGGTTTCGCGAAAACTGTCGATCAGCGGCTGGAGCCAGAAAAGCGCCATTCCGTCGGTTGCCGAAACGGTGACAGTCTGCGGAGTGTCATCCCCGGCCAGCACCGAGACGGCAGCGCTGATCGTGTCCAGCCCGGCGGTCACGGCGTGAAACAGCGTCACCCCTTCCGCTGTCAATTCCAGCATGTTGCGCTTGCGCAGAAACAGCGGTGTCTCCAGCGCCCGCTCCAACAGGCGGATCTGCTGGCTGACGGCGCCCTGGGTGACGTTCAGCTCTTTTGCAGCCAGCGTAAAACTGAGGTGCTTGGCCGCAATCTCGAATGTGGCGAAAGAGCCGAGCGAAGGCAGATAGCGGCGTTTGATCGGCGGCATGGCGATGGCTCCTCCCCTGGCCTGCGGCTATTCCTGCCGCGATTGCCATTCCTTCCAGCGCATATAAGCATTTGCGCCGATCGTGTCGAAAGGATGCGGCGGCAGACGCGCCGGTTCGGCCTCGGCGTTAAAAAACTTTGTGATGGCGCTCGTTCGCCCGCACAGCATTTCCGCCGCGCCGATCCCCGTCAGCGTGCTGCGTGTCGTGCCAAGGCCGTTGTCTACACATGCGGTAAACAGACCCGGCTCGAGTTCCCGCATGACAGAGACGCCGTTCTTCGACAGGCACAGATGCCCTGACCAGCTATGTTCGAATCGCACACCCTTCAGCATTGGGAAACGCGCGTCGAACTTCCGTCGCATGTGGCGGACCACGCGCGCGAGATCGTCGGCGCTGGTTCGCATATCGGGCCGATAGTAGCCACCCTGCCGGATGACGATGCGGTTGCCTCCCTGCGCCGGGCCGATCTTGCGCACCGTCGTTCCCATCGGGTCCGACGGCGTCACGCCCCAACATTCATGCCCACCGAGCCCGCGGAGGGCCTCGGGCGTCAGTTCCTCGGTCATGCAAGCGTTCAACATGATATGCATCAGCCGCCCGCGCTTGAAGCCGAAGCTTTCCAGGTGGCCGTTATTGGCAAGGATCAGCTTTTGCGCCTGAAGAGAGCCTTGCGCGGTTTCTACCAACCAACCCTGCGCATTGCTCCCGACCCTCAACACCGGAGAACCTTCAAAGATGCGCACCCCCTCCCGCTCAAGCCCCGCGGCCAAGCCTCGCACATAGCCGGCAGGCTGGATCATCACCGCGCCGGGAGTGAACAGCCCGCCCTTGTAATATTCGGTGCCGGTGATTTCTTTCATCTGTCCGGCGTCCAGCATCTCGTGCGCTTCGTCCAAATGACGCAGGTGTTCGGCATAGCTGACATTTGCCGCCAGTCCGGTGGCAGAGGCTGCCGCATTGATCTTACCCATGCGCTGGAACCAGCCTTCCGGAATGGCGTATTCCGCGACCGCTTCAGCCGCAAAATCGATGGCTTGCCGGTTCAGCAGCGTCAGCTGGCGGTCGTGGCTATTCCCAGAGCCGGCATAGTCCGACGAGGTAAGCTCATGCGGCAGGTCGATCATGAAGCCCGAGTTTCGCCCGGTTCCCCCCTCCGCGATCCGCGCGGCCTCGACAATCGTCACGCTCAGCGATGGGTCGAGCTGGTGCAGGCGGCGCGCGGCGGCAAGCCCCGCGAAACCGGCGCCCACGATCGCCACGTCGCAACCCTCAGTACCCTTGAGCTGCGCGCGTGGCGCAGCCGGAGGCAAGATCACGTTCCATCCGGCCGGCCCGTTGAAGACCGGAGTGCGAACCGCCCGATGCTGGTTCATCGTCTCAGTCGAGATTCGCGTCGGAAGCGTCGGTGAGATCCAGCCAGATAGTCTTGAGCTGGGTATATTGGTCATGCGCGTGGATCGAGTTGTCGCGTCCACCGAATCCCGACTGCTTGTAACCGCCAAAGGGGGTGGTCACATCGCCCTCGCCGAAGCTGTTCACCGTCACCGTGCCTGCCCGCAGCATACGCGCGCCACGCAGCGCCCGCTTGCCGTTGGCCGAGAAGATCGAAGCCGCCAATCCATATTCGGTGTCATTGGCGATCTGGATCGCTTCTTCGAAGCTCTCCACCACTATCACGGTCAGGATCGGACCGAAGATTTCCTCTGCTGCAAGCCGGGATCCGCGGGGGGTCTCCACGATGGTCGGCTCGATGAAACCCTCGGCGACGATCCTGCCGCCCATCAACATCTTTTCGGCCTGAGCGGCTTCGAGATAGCTGCTGACCTTGTCGAAATGCAGCTTTGAAATCAATGCACCGACCCGCACCGCCGGGTCCAGTGGATCGCCGACGATCCATTCGGCGGCATAAGCCTTCACCCGCTCGATCAGCCGCTCCTTGATGCCACGCTGCACGATGAGGCGCGAGGCCGCCGAGCAGTTCTGCCCCATGTTCCAGAAGGCGCCGTTGACGACATGATCCGCCACCGCGTCCAGATCCTCGGCGTCGTCGAGAACGATGCAAGGGTTCTTGCCCCCCAGTTCCAGCACGACCTCCTTCAGATTGCTGTCGGCCGAATAGTTCAGGAAGCGACGCCCGGTCACGGTGGAACCGGTAAAGCTGACCATATCCACATCCGGGTGCCGCCCCAAAGGCTCACCCACATCCACGCCCGATCCGGTGACGATGTTCAAAACGCCCGCCGGCAGTCCGGCCTCGACGGCCAGTTCCGCCACGCGTAGCGCCGTCAGCGTCGTCTCGCCTGCGGGCTTCATCACCACGGAGCAGCCAGCGGCGAGCGCTGGGCCGATTTTCCAGGCCAGCATCAGCAACGGGAAATTCCAGGGCAGAACCAGGCCCACGACTCCCACCGGCTCGCGGACCACCATGGCGATATGGTTGTCGGATGCCGGCGAAACCTGATCGTAGATCTTGTCGATCAGTTCGGCGTGCCATTTGATCACATGGATCGTTTCGGGCACGTCCACTGTCTCGCAGTCGAAAATGGTCTTGCCGCTATCGATGCTTTCCAGAACCGCCAGTTCGCGGGCATTGTCGCTCATCAGCCGAGCCAGACGCAGGAGAGTTTCCTTGCGTTCGCTCGGATGCAGCCGCGACCAGCGGCCGTCTTCGAAGGCCGCGCGAGCGGCCGTTACAGCAACGTTTACATCCTCTGGGCCGCAAGCGGCGATCTCGGTCAATGCCTCGCCCGTCGCCGGATTGATGGTGGTGAAGGTTTTGCCAGAGATCGCGGGGCGGAAAGCCCCATCGATGAAGGCCAGATGCTGCAGCTTCAACCCGGCGGCGATGGACTTGTATTGCGAAGTGGTCAGGAAATCGCTCATGTCACTTGCCTCCCACGACAGACTTGACGGTGGCCTTCAGCGTGATGATCACCCGCTCCAACTCGGCCTTCTCGGCATCGTTCAGCCCTTGCAGGGGCGGCCGCATTGGCCCGGCGCGCAGGCCGGAGACTTCGACCCCGTGCTTGACGCATTGAATGAACTTGCCGCCCTGCTCCAGCACGCCCATCAGGGGCATCATCGCTGTCATGATCTGCCGGCCCTTGGTGAAATCGTCCTCGACCGCGCAGGCCCGGTACAGCGCCACGTGCTCTTCGGGGAGAAAATTGGATCCTGCACAGATCCAGCTACGCGCGCCCCAGGCGAAGAATTCCAGCGCTTGGTCGTCCATGCCGCAACTCATCTGGATATGCGGATAGTCGCAAGCCAGAGTGTGGATGCGGTTCACGTCGCCTGAGCTTTCCTTGATGCCGATGATATTCTTCGACTGGCTGACGATATCGAGAAACTCCCGCCCCATGCTGACGCCCATGCGGCCGGGATAGTTGTAGAGGATCACCGGCAGGTCGGCGACGCGATCAATGGCGAGTGCATTGGCGGCATTCTCGGCCTCGGTCGGAACCGAATAGGGAGGTGTACCCAACAGCAGCGCATCGGCACCCATCGCCCGCGCGCCCTCAGCGATCGCGATTGAATCGGGCGTACGCATCGCGCCGGTGCCAACGATCACCGGCAGCCGACCCTTGCTGCGCTCGGTGACAAAACGCGCCAGCTCCAGTCGTTCTTCCACCGTCTCGGCGTAATTCTCGCCCGTCGAGCCGCCCGAGATCAGGCCATGCACGCCTGCCGATATCAGCCGCTCCACCAGTTCCGCCAATGCATCCAGATCAAACGTGCCATCGGCTTTGAACGGGGTGATCAGCGGGGTGTAGATACCCTCGAGTTTCATCCGAAATATCATGGCGCGGCCTCCCTGCACACAGCCGGGCCCGCCGTTTCAATTCCCGCCGGGCACGCTCCTCTTGCGCCGGAAGCTAATGCGGCGCGCCCCTTGCCCGCAAAGGAGAATATTCACGGAGATTGCATTAGAAAAACTATTGCCACCGCCGTTAGACAGTGTTGCTGATCAGCGCTTCGACAGGTGGACGACGGTGCTGCCTTGCTGTCGTTTCTCTTGTGAGAAACTGGCGATAGCCATTCTCAAGCCATGGCTCAACGAGTCCGCAAAAAGGTGGACGTTCATATAGCCCCTGACGTTTCGTGACGTCCTGTTGTCATCTGTCAGACGGCCAGACTCTTTTTGCTGGTAACCTTCCCGGCTCGTGGAGGAGGCCGCCGTTGACTGCCAGATATCTGCTGATCTCGCTTGCCCGCGTGCTGTTGATCGCCGTGATCCTGTTCATTTGCCTCGCGATGGCAATGACAATAGGAATGACCCTCGCCCACGTGGGATATCTCGGAACTTGCCAGGATGGCGCTTGCGAACTGATTGCGGCGATCTACATTATGCCGCTGGGCGGCGTCGGGCTCTTCATCCTCACGCTCGTGGGTTGGGCAATCGTCACAGCCAGAAGATGCCAATAATCCGACCCGACCGTCTATTTCCCTGGTTCCGGCAAATCTGCCTTCAGGAGTGCACCCGTCTGGGCAGTCCGCAATTGCTTTAAGCCCCCAAGGAAAGCCTTCGAGTTCTCGTTGCCATAGGCGCGATGGCTCACGGCGAACAGCAGGACACCGGACTTGCCAGAGAGCTCTTTGACCGGAGCGTAACGGTACAGGTTCCATTCGACGATGTATTCGCCCTTTGAATCCTTGCTGCTGATGAGAAAATCGAGCAGGACCTCGCCAGTAGCGTTCTTTTGCAGGACTTCGAAATTCACCAGAGGGTCGGAACCTTTCCGCTTCTGGAGCGCATCGATCTGGCCTCGGACGGCATCGATGACTTTGACGCCGCCAGTGACTCTCTCGAGTAACAGCATCTGGTCATACGTTTCGACAGCCTGGCCGGACGAGACGTATTCCTGTTTGGTATAATTGGCCGACGGTTGGGAACTCCATGCCAGATCGTAGGATTTCCCGTCAAATTCTATTGGACCTGGAACTCCAAGGTAATCAACGACCTGGGCGGCCCCCGGCGCTGTCATCATGATCAGCGCGAAGACAGCAGAAATGAACCTTCCTGATTTCATGGATCGACCCACCGCTGGACGGCTTCAGCAATATCTGCAGGCGAAGGGTTGAAGCAAATATGGGCCCGTGGCGCGAGCCGATGGACCACACTCAGGATTTTCTCGAAAAGCACAAGGAACGCTGGAGACTCCCGCAACCCCGCCCCGATCATTTCATCGCCTTTCGGGCGGCCGCGCCGTCCCGCTGCCCCATCTCCCGTGCCGTTTTCGCAAGCCACCGATCCGCGCTCGCTCTTCCGTAAAGGCGGACGCGCCGATTGTACTCGGGCGCAATGGCGCGCATTATCGCGTTCATGTCTCTTTCGCCCGGGCGTCCGACACGCGTTGACGGTTGTTTTCTGTTTGCCCGGCGTGCCCGATCAGCCTTACAGACTCCTTCGTTCGGCCATTGCTGGCAGTATTTGCGCATTGTCGGCGATAGTTCATCGGGATGCCGAGATTTCTGTCCGAGATGACGGGTGCCGCTGAGGGTTGACTGACCTAGAGCGGTCGCTCCCATCCCCGTCCCGAGGTCGAGAGTGGCTCCCGGATCGTATTGCGCTTGTGCGTTGAGCGAGAAGGTGGCAGCCAGCAAGACGGCAGCGAGCAGCGGAAATCGCATTCTGGTCTCCAAATACCCTGCCCGCTTCTGACTATAGCCGCGAGGTCGACCGATACAACCTGCCCGTGTCACCTCGGATAAATCAGAATTTCCTTGTTCCGACCCGTCCGGCAATCTTCCGTGAAATCATCAGCGGCCGATGGATCGGCACGAAATCGAGCGAACTGCCCTGAATCGACCGAGAAATAGGCCTCCCACTCAACGGCACGATTGACACCGGACACAGGCGTCGAGAGGTAATAGCCGCCCGTTTCCCGATCGACGCCGAGGCAAAAGCGGTGCTCTCGGCTCACGAAGTCGATTTTGAAGCGGCATTTCATCGGCGGATTCATCTCTTACAAGGCACCAACTTAGTGTTTCTGGAAACGATAAGAGGTGCCTCCCTGTCCGATGACAAGCCTGAAGACTATCAGCGGGAAGTTAATTAAGCGGGGTTTCTTCTCGTTTCAGGCTGGAAACTCTGACTCAGATGAACCTGAAATTGCCGTTTAAGTGTCCGTTCCAAAAAGGAGCGAGTGATTTCGGCGAGTTATGATTCAGTCGGATTCCTGAGATTCGACGGAGATCACGATGCCCTGGACCGAAA
>NZ_JBEPML010000019.1:0-101012 GCF_040545735.1 Aquamicrobium terrae | reverse complement strand
ATGTTCGGACCCCAGCCTCTAGCTGCCCAGAGCCTCAGACGAATCCATCAAGTCTCACCACGCGCGTCCCTCCCGCGAAGCGGGTTCGTGCATGGTGGCGCATTGCGGTCAAAGTACAGTAGCCTGCTGAACGGCCGCTTTCCCGGCTTGGGCGCCCAGAAGCGGTCGGGCAGCTTGCCACCCCAACCAAGACCTTCCCGTAGCCTCCATTGCACTTTTCTCCTGAGTGCTTCACTTCTCTGCTGAAATTGACAACCATCAAGGCGGCGCTCATTCACTGGCGCAATCTCGAAACCCGCCCCGAGGATCTGGAATATCTGGCTGGCAATTGCGGCGAGTTTGCCTTGCTCGACACGCCGCAGCTTGATCGGCTCATCGAGAAAGTCAGCACCGGGGCATGATCCTGCCCCTTGTTCAATCCACGCCGGAGGCGGATCGAACATACCCGAGCAGGGCGAGGGGCGATGCCCCTCGTCCCGATGCTTTCAGCATGGCCGCAGGGCGCAGGCGAGGGCAGGGGCGGCGTAGCCGGATCGGAGCCACGCGCAGGCGCAGTCGCGCCGAGCATGGCGAGAACCAACCCCTTTGCCCCCGCCTTGGCAGGTCCGAAATTGCTTTGGCCGACGACGCGGAGCATTTCCGGGCGTCGGAAGTAGACCGCACGTCCGCAGCGTAGCGGCGGGTTGCCGCTGGTCAGCACGATTTGCTCATCGGCCCGCATCTGTGTGACCTCGTGGGGGAGGATCAGGGGCCGTTGCGAGAGTTGCATCGAGCGCGTTCGGGACGACCCCATATCGCGCGATGTGCGCGATAACTGGCCGACTTCGACAGTGGTCGTGCCGCAGCGTTTGGAAATGTATTCGGCGGTTTCGGGATCATTGATGGCCGAGAACGACACCCAGGATGCGGATTCGAACCATTTACTGGTCGCATCGCGCCCGCCAAAGGCTTCGCGCATCTGGCCGAGGGACTGGAACAGCATCAGCAGCGTGACACCGTACTTTCGGCCCGCATCGCGGGCCGTCTCGATAATCCGCATATAGCCAAGGCGAGCGGCCTCATCGAGCAGGAAAAGGGCGCGTTCGGGCATGTCGCCATTACGGTTATAGATGGCTTTGAGGAACGCCCCGATAATCACGCGGGCCATGCCGGGGTGATTTTCGAGGGTGGAGAGATCGATGTTGATGAACACGGTCGAACGACCGTCGGCAATGTCATCTGTTTTGAGAGCGGCGGTGCAAAATTAGTCCACGGTAGCGGCGGGATAGTCCTGCTGCGGGCGGCGTAAAAGTCGTCCACCTATTTTCCTTCTGCAACGAGCGCAGGAGGGACAGGGGATCTACACCGTGGAACTTTATCTGAAGGTTCGCCTGGCTGTTTCGGAAGGGATGAGCCGACGGCAGGCAGCGAAGCATTTCAACATATCGCGCGACAGCGTGGCCAAGATGCTGTCATATTCGACCCCGCCCGGTTATCAGCGCCGGTCACCGATCCGGCGGCCGAAGCTCGATGCGTTTGTTGCGACCATCGATCATTGGCTCGATGAGGATATGAAGGTGCCGCGCAAGCAGCGCCACACGGCCAAGCGGGTGTTCGACCGGCTTCGCGACGAGTGTGGCTTCCCCGGCGGCTACACGATCATCAAAGATTACATGCGCGAGCGGGATCAGCGTCGCCAGGAGGTATTCGTGCCGCTGGCGCATCCGCCAGGGCATGCGCAGGCCGATTTCGGCGAAGCTCTGGTGGTGATCGGCGGCATGGAGCGGAAGGCGCACTTCTTCGTGTTGGATCTGCCGCATAGCGACGGCTGCTATGTGCGGGCCTATCCGGCGGCAGTGTCGGAGGCCTGGGTCGATGGCCACATCCATGCGTTCGCCTTTTTCGGGGCTGTGCCGCAATCGATCGTCTACGACAACGATCGCTGCCTGGTGGCGAAGATCCTGCCAGACGGCACGCGCAAGCGGGCGACGCTGTTCAGCGGCTTCTTGTCCCACTACCTGATCCGGGATCGCTATGGCCGCCCCGGCAAAGGCAACGACAAGGGGAATGTCGAGGGGCTGGTTGGTTATGCCCGGCGCAACTTCATGGTGCCGATCCCGCGGTTTGCGACGTGGGATGCCTTCAACGGCTGGCTGGAAGAACTATGTCGCAAGCGTCAGCGTGACAGGCTGCGCGGGGAGAGCGAGACGATCGGCGAGCGGCTACAGCGCGATCTAGCCGCCATGCATCCGTTACCGGCGTCACCCTTCGATGCCTGCGACCAGGCCAGCGCCCGTGTGACGGCGCAATCTCTGGTCCGCTACAAGACCAACGACTACTCTGTTCCGGTCGCCCATGGCCATCAAGAGGTCTGGGTTCGCGGCTATGTCGACGAGGTGGTCATCGGCTGCCGTGGCGAGATCATCGCCCGTCATCCCCGAAGCTGGGAGCGGGAAGACGTCGTCTTCGATCCGCTGCATTACCTGCCGCTGATCGAGCGGAAGATCAATGCGCTGGATCAGGCCGCTCCTCTTCAGGGCTGGGACCTGCCCGAAGAGTTCGCCACGCTGCGTCGCCTGATGGAAGGCCGCATGGCAAAGCATGGCCGGCGCGAGTACGTGCAGGTTCTTCGCCTGCTGGAAAGCTTCGAGCTTGCGGACCTGCACGCGGCGGTGAAGCAGGCCCTGCAATTGGGCGCGATCGGCTTCGACGCCGTCAAGCATCTTCTCCTGTGTCGGGTGGAGCGCCGGCCGCCGCGACTGGACCTGTCCATCTACCCATACCTGCCGAGGGCGACGGTCGAGACGACATCGGCGAAGGCGTACATGCGTCTTCTGTCCACGAATGCGGGAGAAGCGGCATGAGCGCCGAAGCCTCCGAGATACTGCTTTCCCACTATCTCAAAACCCTCAAGCTGCCGGCCTTCCAGCGGGAGTATCAGAAGCTGGCGCGGCTTTGCGCCACCGAGGGCGTCGACCATGTCGGATACCTGACCCGGCTTGCCGAGAGAGAGATGATCGAACGGGATCGCCGCAAGGTCGAGCGTCGCATCAAGGCGGCCAGGTTCCCTGTCGTCAAAAGCCTCGACAGCTTCGACTTCGCCGCCATCCCGAAGCTCAACAAGATGCAGGTCCTGGAACTGGCGCGTTGCGAATGGATCGAACGGCGCGAGAACGTCATTGCCCTCGGACCCAGCGGCACGGGAAAGACGCATGTGGCGCTCGGTCTGGGCTTGGCCGCCTGCCAGAAGGGCCTGTCTGTCGGCTTCACCACTGCCGCCGCGATGGTCAGCGAGATGATGGAGGCGCGTGACGAACGGCGTCTGCTCCGTTTCCAGAAGCAGATGGCCGCCTACCAGCTTCTCATTATCGATGAGCTGGGCTTCGTGCCACTCTCCAAAACCGGCGCGGAATTGCTCTTCGAGCTAATCTCGCAACGCTACGAACGGGGTGCCACCCTGATCACCAGCAATCTTCCGTTTGACGAATGGACGGAAACCTTGGGGTCCGCGCGTCTGACCGGCGCGTTGCTCGACCGCATCACCCACCACGTCAACATCCTCGAGATGAACGGCGACAGCTATCGTCTCGCCCAAAGCCGCGCCCGAAAGGCCGGCTGAAACCCTCTCAAAAAAATCGCCACGCAGGCATGAGACCACCGCTCGGGCTACGCCCTCCCGGCGGTCTCATGCCTGCGCCGCAAGTGGCCGACTTTTACGCCGCCCATTGGCCTGATTTTGCTCCGCCGTTGACATTCTTCTGGATTCATATTTTCGAATGCAAGCATGTGCGCATTTGGAAACGAGGATGACTTGATCTCTGTTTGCAGCGTCCTGAACTCTAATGTCGCCCCCCACTTTTTGCGAATTCTCGCGCCCTCGGTTAATTTTGGCGCTCTCCAGATCGGTGCAGTCCCGCTCCCAGAGAGAAGGATTTTAGGCGCGATTTCAGGAAATTTTGAGTGGTTTTGTACTACTGCCAAATCCGACTGGGACGCCTACGAAACCTCTTGGGATTTCACCACGCTTCCGCTGCTCTCGCCCGACCATCGAAGTGAGACGCTTTCGGCCAGCTACACGAATCTCCGCGCCCATTGGCAGGGCATGGCGGATGAAATGCAGCGGTTGGAGGAAGAGAACAACCGCATCTTCATCGACGCCTATGGCTTGCAGGATGAACTCACTCCTGAAGTGCCGATCGAGGAAATCACGCTTACCTGCAACCCGGCCTATCGCTATGGCGTGAAAGGTTCGGAAGAGGACCGCGAGGCGCGCTTGCGCGAAGATACGGTGGCCGAATTCCTGCACTATGCCGTGGGCTGCATGTTCGGGCGCTACAGCCTCGACGCGCCCGGCCTAATCCTCGCCAATCAGGGCGAAGGGGTCGAGGAGTATCTGGCCCGTGTGCCGGAACCGACCTTCGCTCCCGACCGCGATAATGTCATCCCGGTGCTCGACGCCGACTGGTTCGCTGATGACATCGTCACGCGCGCTCGCGATTTCCTTCGCGTGGACGCCTGCTTGCAGCCGAGATGGTTGCGCCGGCGGCCGAACATATGGTCAGCTTCTCGCGCTGTCGATTGGCGAGAGACTGACCGTGCACGATCTGCTTCGCATGCCGTTCAACGTCCTGCGATGGGAGAGGGCCTGTCCGCGGAGTTGCGCATGGCCCCGCGCGAACTGCCGGCCTGCAACATATCCGATCTCGTCGGCTGCGGGTCGATGGGTGCCAAGGCGCTGGAGTAGCGCAAATGACGCGAGGTTATTGACCAAGGGTGGCCTGTAAGGATCTCCTCGTCTACATTGCTGGAGGAAATATCGACTGAGGATTTCGCGTTCATGATCTAAGCGGTTGTTTTGCAGGCCGTAACAGATGCCCAGGGAGGTAATGATGGTGCTTTCAATCGACAGGAAAGAAGATCGGGATCATTCTGAGGAGATCACGACAACAATACTCGACCGGCTATCCATTTCCGATCGACGTGGCTTCCTGAAAAGTACCGGCCTGACCGCCATTGGCGCAGCGCTCGGAATGGCGGTGCCTTTTGGACGCCACTTCCCCGATGGTCTCGTTCCCGCGGCGTTCGCGCAAGATACCGGCGCTGACTTGATGTCGGAGAAGGACGGCCTGACGGTGCACAATGACCGGCCGCTCAACGCCGAGACACCTGCACACCTGCTGGATGACGACATCACGCCCTATTCGCGGCTGTTTGTGCGCGCCAACGGCCTCGTTCCGCAGTCGGCGCTCGACAAGGATGCGAGCGACTGGACGCTCACTATCGACGGCGAAGTAGAAAACGAGCTTTCCCTCACCATCGATGACCTCAAAAGCGATTTCGAGCACGTCACCCTGGCGCTGGTGCTCGAATGCGGCGGCAATGGCAGGGCATTCTTCCAGCCCGGCGCTTCGGGCAACCAGTGGACGGTCGGCGCGGTCGGGTGTCCGCAATGGACAGGCGTGCGGCTGCGAGACGTTCTTGAAAAGGCTGGCGTGAAATCTTCGGCCGTCTATACGGGCCATTACGGTAATGACGTCGATATTTCTGGAGACCCCGACAAGGTGGTGATTTCGCGCGGCGTGCCGATCGAGAAGGCGATGGAGCCGGAAGCCCTGATCGCATGGGCGATGAATGGCGAGGACATTCCGGCGCTGCACGGCTTCCCGATACGTCTTGTCATCCCTGGCTATCCAGGCTCGGTGTCGCAAAAATATCTGACGCGGATCTGGATCCGCGACAAGGAGCATGACGGGCCGAAGATGGGTGGCTATTCCTACCGCATGCCGAAATATCCGGTGGCGCCCGGAACCGAGGTTCCGGAAGAGGATATGGAAGTCCTTACGGTCATGCCGGTGAAGTCGATCATCACCGCGCCGGCGACAGGCGCGGAAGTGACACAAGGACAGGCCGTAGAAGTGCGCGGCCATGCCTGGGCGGGCGATGGTGACGTGAAGGCGATGCATGTTTCGCTCGACTTCGGCCAAACCTGGCAGGAGGCCACGCTTGAATCGGCCCCGAACAAATATGCCTGGCAGCGCTGGCGCGCCGAGGTGACGCCGCCGGAGCAGGGCTACTACGAGGTGTGGGCGCGGGCGACGGACATGAACGACGTCACGCAGCCCGCGGTCACGCCCGGATGGAACCCGCGGGGCTATGGCAACAACATGATCCATCGCATCGCGCTGTTTGCCAGCTGATCGGACTGATTGTGAATTTCCACCTTCTTTTGAGAGCAGCTATCGCTTGCGCCGCGGTGACAGGAGTTTCACTGTCCGCTGCAGCGCAAGAAAACGACTTTCGCACCGGCGAAATCCTGCTCGCCCAAGCAGCCGGTTACGATCCGATGCGCCCGGCAATGCCGTTACCGGGTGCTTCTCCGCGCCCTGAAGGCAACCCGGAATTCGACGGTTTGATCGACGGTCCGGGCGCGGAAGACACCTTTTATATGTGTTCGGCCTGTCACTCTATCGCCCTGGTGAAGCAGCAACGCCTGTCGGACGCGCGCTGGGATTATCTATGGACCTGGATGATCGAGGACCAGGGCATGGCCGATCCGGGTGAGGAGTTGCGGGAAACCATTCTCGACTACTTGAAGGAGCACTACTCGTCGGAACGGTAACCAGGTCACTTGCCTGAATCGCTCCCCGTGTCCTGCAGTTTCTGGATCCCAGTCAGCAGGCCTTCGTGCGAAATCTCACCCATATGGACAGACTGGAGCGCTCCGTCGCTGCCGATGAAGAATGTCGCTGGCAGGCCGGGAACCTCGTAGTGGCGTCCAAACTCGCCAAGCGAATCCAGAACCACATGGTCCAGTTCGAGGTTTTCAGTGGTGAGAAAGCGCTGGATGACGTCCGCGCCTTCGCCCTGGTTGACGAACACCAGCCGGGCGTCGTCGGTGTTCGCTGCGACGTCCGCCATCATCGGCATTTCGCGCCGGCAGGGCGGGCACCATGTCGCCCACAGATTGATGACCGTCGGTTGGCCTTCCAACATGGTTGGCTCGAACGGCTCGCCGGCTAACGTGCGGAACATGCCTCCCGACGGCAGCGGGGTAGCCGGCGTTCCTGCGGTTAGTTGCAGGATGAAGAAGGCTGCATAGGCAGAAATGACGGCCGGCAGCGCCGCCCACAATGCAAGGCGTAGCTCGCTCCGAAATTGGATCAACGTATAGGCAATTGCCAGTGCAACGCCCGCTCCGATCATGAAGCCGCCCTGCCAGATGAACAGGGCGCGCAGTGGATCGGCGAGAAAGTTTTCCCCGTGCTGGATGACGTGTCCGGCACGCGCGCCGAAAATAAAGGCGAGCGTCGCACCCCAGGCCCAGGAAGAGAAGCGCTGGTCGACTTTCCTCGCAAGGATCTCGCTCAGGATCAGAAACACGGCGATTGCCAGAATGGCGGCGAAACGGTCGGGCGCGAAGACCAGCGGGCCGATGGCTATGGCGTTCATGTCAGCGTCTCGCCAGCTCGAGCGAGGCTTTCAGCGTCGCGATCGTCGCGTCGCCGATCAGGCGGGAGCCGCTCGCCTCCTTCGAGTCGCCGTCGAAGAAGATCATGGTTGGTGGCCCGACGACTGCCAGGTCTCGCATCATCTCCTGATTGGTCTGATCGAGCGCGGTCAAATCGACCCGGACGCGCTGGAAGCCGTCGAGACCAGCAATGATCTCGGCATTTTGAAGAACATCGCGTTCGATGGTTTTGCAGATCACGCACCAATCCGCGGTGAAATAGACGAAGGTCGGCCGCCCGTCTGCTGAAGAGATCACCTGCATGAGGTCCGGCATCGATCCGGCTTCGATGAATGTAGTCGATGTTTCAGCGACGTGCTGTTGCGAACCGCCACTGCCGGCGCCGAAATGGCCAAGCGGGCGCAGCGGATCGCCTCCGCCGGACGCCGCGCCGATGGCGAAAATCACGCCGGCGAGAGAGAGCGCCAACCCGGCTGCTTTGCGAAACCGCGGTCCGGCGGCCGCCTCCGCTGTCAAGCGGTCGGCGACGCCGATGAAGACGGCCGCCGTTAGCAACAGGAGCGCCCAAAGGGCGAGGGTGGCCTGGGGCGGCACGATGCGACCCGTCATCCAGATGGCGGCGCCAAGGAAGACGAAACCGAAGACATACTTGACCTGCACCATCCATGCGCCGGCGCGCGGCAAGGCGCGGCTGCCGATCGTGCCGAAGGCGATCAGCGGGATCCCCTGGCCGAGCCCCAGCGCAAACAGGGCGGCTGCGCCGAGATATGCGTCACTGGTCTGGGCGATGTAGAGAAGGGCGGCGGCAAGCGGCGCCGTGACGCAGGGTCCGACGATCAGCGCGGATAGAAAGCCCATGCCGGCGGCCCCGCTGACCGATCCGCGCGATCCGGCGGTTACGCCAGCCATTCGGTTGACCCATGCGCTCGGCAGCTGCAATTCGAACAATCCGAACATCGACGCCGCCAACACGACGAAGAGGACGGAGACCGCGCCGATCGCATAGGGCGATTGCAGCACCATTTGCAGGTTCTGGCCCGACCAGGCCGCGACGATGCCGAGAAGGCCGAAAGCCGCCGCCATCGCCAACACATAAGAAGTGGACAATACGAAGCCGCGCCGCGCTGTCAGCGCCTCGCCCTCGCGCGCCAGGGTTGCGCTGAGGATTGGGTACATCGGCAACACGCATGGCGTGAAGGCGAGAAGCAGGCCGAACACCAAGAAGCTAGCAATTACCCAGCCCGCGCCGCCGATGGCCAGCAGCGAGCCGATCATGCCGCCATTCTGCGTCTCGTCGGCGAGCGTGAAGCCGCCGATTTCTGTATTCCCGGCAGACGGCGATAAAGGCGCGGCGATGCCGAATCCAACGACAGGCTCGGAAAGCTGCAAACTGCCAGTATCCAGCGCCACTGTCATCGGTGGGTAGCAGATGGAATCCTTCTTGCAGCCCTGGTAGGTGATGGCGACTTCGCCGGGCGCATCGGCCCCGAGCCGGGCGACGGCCTCAAGATAATAGACTTCGGACGGCCCGAAATTGGCGTCTTCAGCTTCAACGATACCCGGATCGGTGTGAAGGGCGACTTTTTCCCCTGTTGCTGGGTTCTTTGCTTCCAGATGGTCGCGGTAAAGGTAGTAGCCGTCCTCTATCTGCCAGCGCATCTCGATCGTGTCGTTAGTTTCACGCTCGACTGTGAGGCGGAAAGCTTCTTCCGCTTGCAGCAGATCCTGCTGCTGGGCCGCGGCGGAAAGCGACCAGAGCGCGACGAACAGGGACGTGATTAGGCGAAGGAAGATCTGACGGGGCATAGTCTTTCTCGGCGTATTCCAGTGATCGACGAAGCCGTCAGGCAGCGTCGCGTGCGTCCTTCACAACCTGTCGGAACCCGGCTTCGTCGAGCGCCGAAGCGACGAGGAACTGCCCTACCAGAAATACGGGTGTGCCGCGCAAGCCCAGCCCCTCTGCTTGCGCGTTGTTGCGTTGGAGCAGGGTGGTGATGTCCGCATCATACTCGTTCGCGTCTGCCTCGAGCTGGGCCATATCGAATCCTGCGGCTTGCAGGGCCTGCCGCATCCTGTCTTCCGGGATTCGGGAACCCTCGATGCCCATCAGGGCGCGATAGGCGTCCTCGTAGCGGTTCTGATATTTGGCGGCGAGAGCCAGCTTTGCGCCATATACAGAGGATTGGGCAAGGATTGGCCAATCCTTGTAGATGTGGCGGATGTTGCCGTCGGATGCGAGCACAGCGCTGAGCGGATCGACCGTGCGCTTACAGAAAGGGCAATTGTAGTCAAAGAAGGAGACGATGTTCAGATCGCCATTCGGGTTTCCACCTATCGGCGCATCCGGATCGTTGAGGATCATTTCCGCGGAAAGATCATCAGCGCCGACCCGTGTCGCAATGCCCGCGCCAATCAAGGCCGTCAGACCCATCAGAATCGAGCGCCGATCCCATGCGGCAGTGGCAAAAGGTGTGGCAGTTCTGTGTATGCGGTGATTCTGCATCATCCGGCTCCGGCTGTTCCATTTCGGCCGAGGTCGACGGTGAACCTTAAGGCGGGCTTAAGGTGCCGCGATATGACGATCCCATCACCGGCAACGGCGGGACCGCAGGGCGCGTTGATCTGGTTCAAGCACGCACCCGTGTTGCACGAAGATGTCCGACAGCTGCCGCAGTAGGATCCGGTGCCGCCTCACTGCATGATCGCTTTGCCAGGCGATGTCTGGAAATTCTTAAGCTTGCCTTAAGCCTGTCGCAGGATGGCAGGCTTTCTGTCGAGGTGATCTGATGCGCGTGCTTATTGTCGAGGACGATGCCGTTCTTCGTGACGGCTTGCGGGTGGGGCTTGGGATCGGTGGCTTCAACACCGACGCCGTCGAAACCTGTGAGGAAGCCGATGCGGTACTGAAGAACCACGAATTCGACGCGCTGGTGCTCGACCTGATGCTGCCCGATGGCTCCGGCCTTGACGTGCTGAAGTCGATGCGCGAGCGCCGCGATACCACGCCGGTGCTGCTTCTGACCGCGCGCGACCGGGTGGCCGATCGCATCGTCGGGCTTGATGCCGGCGCGGACGACTATCTTGGCAAGCCGTTCGATCTCGACGAGGTTGCCGCGCGCCTGCGAGCGCTTTTGCGGCGCGCAGCGGGCAGGCCGGGTGCGCGGCTGGAATGGAACGGTCTCAGCCTCGATCCGGCCAAGCAGAAGGTCGAGCAGGACGGTAAGCCTGTGCACCTGTCACGCCGGGAATATGCCGTGCTGCACACGCTGATGGCCCATCCCGGCCAGATCCTCTCGCGCAGCCGCATCGAGGAAAAGCTCTATGGGTGGCAGGAGGAGGTCGAGAGCAATGCCATCGAGGTCCACATCCATCATCTTCGTGCCAAGCTGGGATCGGACGCGATCCAGACTGTGCGCGGCATTGGCTACCGGCTGGGAGGCGAGATGTGATGCCTTCGATCTCCAAACGACTTTTCATCATCCTCGCCGTAACCACCAGCCTCGTCTGGCTTTCGGCAGTGGTGTGGATTTATCTGTCGACGCGCGCCGAGGTGGAACGGGTGCTTGACGCCAGGCTGATGGAGGCCGGCCGCATGGTCTCCTCGCTTATCGTCAGCCAGGAGATCGTTGTCGATTCGACACCGAGCTCCACCACAGGCCTGCCTTTGCGTGCCTACAGCACCTATGATCGCCAGCTTTCCTGCCAGATCTGGTCATTGCAGGGTGCGCTGATTGGGCGCTCCGATGGCGCGCCTGACGAGCGGCTTTCCGAACACGCTGACGGGTTTTCCGAAACCGTGATCGGCGGCGAGACATGGCGCGTCTACGCCGTCACCAATGAAGAACTCGGCGTGCGGGTCCTCGTCGGCGACAGCATGTGGATCCGCGACCGGCTGGTGAACGATGTCATTCGCGGCCTGCTGCTGCCGGCGCTGCTGATCCTGCCCATCCTCGGCGGGTTGATCTGGCTCAGCGTGCGGCGCGGGCTCGAGCCGTTGCGCAAGATCGCCGGCGACCTCGAGACACGCCATGCCTCGGACCTCAGCCCGATCGACGGTGCGGCGACGGCGACTGAAATCGCGCCGGTGCTGCATTCGCTGAACGGGCTGTTCGCCCGCGTCGCGGGGCTGCGCGAGCGCGAGCGGAACTTCACCGCCTTCGCGGCCCATGAACTGCGAACTCCACTGGCGGGGCTGAAGACGCAGGCGCAGGTAGCGCTGGCCAGCGACGATGCCGCCATACGAAAACAGGCACTGAGCCAGATCGTGATCGGCGTTGACCGAACCTCCAGGCTGGTCCGGCAACTTCTCGATATGTCCTCGCTGGAAGCGTTCGATCAAGTGGAGAGGAAGGGCTCGGTTCGAGCTGGCCCGGTGCTGCGCGCGCTGGCCGAGGAACTGGCCGATCCCGTGCGCGAAGTGACGGTGGAGATCTCTCCGGCACTCGACATGCTCACCGTCGAGATCGAGCCGGAACTGTTCACGCTGGCGGCCCGCAATCTTCTCGAAAATGCGGTCAATCACTCACCTCAGAGCGGCGTGGTGCGCTGCCGCGCAGCAGAGACAGGCGGTATTGTCATCGAGGATGACGGCCCGGGCATCCCGCAGGAAGAGCTGCCCAGAATCACCGAGCGCTTCTTCCGCGGCCGCCATAAGGCCGCCGTCGGCAGCGGCCTGGGTCTCGCCATTGTCGAGCTGGCGTTGGGGCGGAGCGGCTGGCAGTTGCAGCTCTTCAACCGGGAGACTGGCGGTCTGAGCGCCGTCATTGGCGTTCATGCCTGATACGCCAGGCACAGCTCACGTCGTCAGCAGATGCCTCATCGCAGGATCGGCGATCACCACCAGCGGACTGCCGTCACGCACATTGTCGGCGAGGTGGATGACGTCCTGATTGACCATTCTTATGCAGCCAGACGATACGGCTTGGCCGACCGTCCACTCCTCGGGACTGCCGTGGATGCGATAGATCGTGTCCTGGTTGCCCTCGTGGATATAGAGCGCGCGTGAGCCGAGCGGATTGTTCAGGCCCGGATCCATGCCGCCATTGGCGATGCTGACCGGTTCCAACTCTGGCTGGCGCGCGACCATTTCGTCGGGTGGGTTCCAGCGGGGCCATTCGCGCTTGTAGGCGATGTGGCGGCCTCGTCCCGCCCAGGAGAACCCGTCCCTGCCAACGCCGACGCCATAGCGCACCGCGCGCCCGCCGGGCCGCACGTGATAGAGATAGCGGTTCGGCGTATCGACGATGACGGTGCCGACCCGTTCGTCGGTCGGATAGTCGATTTCTGTGCGCCACCATTTGGGATCGATCCTGGAGACATCGACAGCCGGAATCGGAAACCGCTCGTACGGCATTGCATAATACATGGGCGGTATTGGACGTGAGGGGGGAGACGGAGTTGCCGGCGTTGTCGTCTGAGAACGCCGGGTTGTCGCCGAGCAGCCTCCCAGGACCAGCGCAACTGCACCAATAAGAAACCCGCGCCGCCCCAGCGTATTGGGATAACGAATCTGCGTACTCAAAACAGTGTCCTTGCATCACTTGCTGTGTGCGCAGGACATGGGCGCCACCTTAAGCCAACCTTAAGGGCTGACGGCGGGCCGGCGTGCGACGAGGTCGATAAGGGCCGAAGGCCCGCTATGACCGCTGCCTTCGTGGATCGTCGCATCATGCTCCTGCAGGTGCAGGATTTCGAAGTCGCCGAATGCTGAGATCAGCAGGTCGCGCGTATACATATTCTCGCGCTGCGGCGGCCCACCTGTGCCAAGCTCCACCTGCTCGGGACGATAGCCGTGCAACAGCAAGAGCCCGCCTGGTCTCAGGGCGCGCTTCATCGCCTCAAAGAGCTGCGCCCGCATTGCCGGGTCCGCGAACTGGATGAAGATCGCGACAACGTAGTCATAGGTCTCGCGTGGCCAGCACCAATCGGCAAGATCGGCTTGTTCAAGCTTGATCTCAACGCCTGATTCACGGGCCAGGCGCGCGCTTTTTTCCAGCGCGACAGATGAGGCGTCGATGGCATGTACCTTGAGACCGAGACCGGCGAGAAACACGCCGTTTCGCCCTTCGCCATCGGCGACCGCAAGGACGCTGCTACCCTTTGCGAAGCGATCGGCTTCACGCTTCAGGAAGGCGCTCGGCTCGCGCCCAAATAGATAGTCCTCGCCGCGATAGCGTTCGTCCCAGCGGTTTACCGTCATCCGTAGTTCCTTCAGATCCCCGAAAACGGCGCCAGGCGCCGGATCAGATTGCGTCTTGAAAACGATCCCAGCGATCGGGTCTGATCGTATTCCGCGCCCGTTGCGGCGTCCACGACGAAGAACGTGGGCGGGCCGCTGGCGCGAAGATGAGCAAGAAGCTGGCGATTGGCCTCGTCCATGGCCGTGACGTCCACCTTCAGCAGCGGCACATGTTCAAGATTTCGCCTCACCGTCGGGTGGGAAAGGATTTCGCGCTCGATACGATGGCAGACCGCGCACCAGTCCGCCCTGATGTCCACCAGCGCAAAGCGGTGTTGCCCGACAAGCGCGGCGAGCGCCTGGTGATAGGAAGAGACATCTCGCACCAATTCGCCTGAAGCGGCGGGCACCGGTGTCGCCAGCAGCACAGCCGGCGCGGCAAGGCCGCCCGCCAGAAGCGCTCGCCGCGTTAATCGCGCTCGCTTTTCTTCCCTTGTTTGCGCTGTTTCTGGCTGCATCGTTCCTGCCTCTTGTGACTTTCGGCTTGCTAAAGCGGTCCGAACAGCTCCTCGAGCGCCGCCCCGCGCGGAACACCGCTCTGGAATCTCAGCGATCCATCGTCGCTTTTGGCAATCAGCCCCGGAGTGCCGCTGAAGCCGAGCTGACGCATCAGTTCGACATTGGCGTTAAGCTGGACATTACTTTCGTCGGAAATGGTTTCGAGCGGGGCGATCCCGCCTTCGGAATGATGGACTTCGTTGAAGGCCAGGGCAGCTTCCGGGTCCTCTGCTTCGAGGATCGCTGCTGCCTTCGAGGCTAAATCCGCCCGGATCACGCCCACCATGACATGGCGCAACTGCACCCTGCCGGCCTCGACCCAGGGTCGCGCCGAGGTCCATAGTTGATTGCAGAACGGACAATTGGCGTCAGTGAAGACATAGACGATACGCTCGGCATCGGGCCTGCCATCACCGACCCAGCCGGCGGCCGCCAGCGAGTCCCACGCACCCTGTTCAATCGGCTCGCTGACGATGCGACGCAGCTCTTCGTCAGCAACCGGATTGCCCGCTTCGTCGATCAACGTCCCGATCCGAGCATAGCCGGAGTCAGGCATGACGTAGACGGCGAGCGCCTGCGTACCCACGCTGGCAGCGAATGCATCGAGACCGCCGGGCACATCGAGCGGGCCGTGGATGGTGAGCCCCTGGGCTTTCAGGGTATCGAGCACTGGCGCGTCGGTGTTGCTCGCAGGACTGCCCCCGGGCTCATCGCTATCGCTACACGCGGAAAGCGCGGAGGCAAGGGCCGCGGTGAGCAGGAGCTTCTTCATGCTTTTTGGTTCAGCCTGGTACGTGGAGTTCATGGTCGGCCGATTGCTCGCTCTCGATCCTTAAGGCAGGCTTAAGGCCGGAACTTCCTCACTCGCGCGCGGTGCCTTGATGTCAGACCATCCGTTTCAGTATCGGGTTTCTCAGGATCAGATGATGGAAAATGACCGCAAGCAGATGAAGGGCTATCAAGGCGATCAGCGGGACCTTCAGCACACCGTGAGCGGTCGCGGCCGCCTCGACACCACCGAACCAGGCCGCCATCCCGGACATCGACATGGCGGCGAGCAGGCCATAGAGGCTCCAATGCGCCACCATCCGTAGCAGGGCGGGTTCGTTGTCCGGCGGCGGAGGCGCGGCCCTTTGCGATTTCAGGACGAGTCGCCAGACGACTAGAGCCAGGATCAGCACGCCGCCGGCGACATGCGCCAGAATCAGCGGGTTGAACGAAACCGGCAAGCCATCTGCGGCGGCGTTCCAGGCCTGAGCAATTCAGAACAGTCCGGCGAGCACAATCAGGGAAGAGATCAGGATCACGCCCCAGGTGCCAAGGACGCCGAAGCCGCGAAATGGCTTTTGCAGCGGCGACCCCTCAGACGCGGCCATGCCGATAGGGTGAGCGATGCGCGCAAGCACAAGGACTGCGCCAAGTGCGTGAATTCCCCAGGGATCCAGGCCGGCCATTTCGTTGAATGCGATCAGGATCAGCCCCAACGGCACGTATTCCGCGAAGTTGGCATGGCTCCGGATGCGCAGGATCAGCGAGAATTGCCCGTCATCTCCCATTGCGACTTTGTGGTGCGCACGAGCCTTGACCACCCAGAACGACAGGCCTGTGAAAACCAGACCAAGCAGAGCGGCATAGAACGCCGTCACCTGTGGGAAGACCATCAGAATACCTTTGCTGAACATGAATGATTTGTTGTTTGACCGACGATGGCCCGCCTGGCGGGCCATCGGAAATGCTTACTCGGCCTTAATCAGGCGATTGCCGCCACCCGCCGATTGGAAGCGAAAGCCATGATGATGAACACGGCCGATCCGACCACCCCGTCCGGCACAAGGGCAAAGAGAGCCGCAAACAGGACGTCGATGGGTGCGGCGAGCGCGCCGGCTCCGGCCAAGGTCCAGATTGGAACGAGGAAGGTGAAGATAATCGTGGTCACCAGGCCCGCCCCAAGCGCGGCAACCAGTGAGCGCCGGGCCGGCGTGCCGTTCTTCTGAAGCGTCATGATGCCGGCCACGATCGCGGCGAGAAGCAGGACGGCGAGGACGACGAACCCCCAGAGCCAGCCGCCCATGCTCTCGGAGAGGATGAAATAGATCGTCGTGAGATCGAAATCACTCATGGTGTCTTCTCCCTATGCACGCCCGCGCAGCATGGCGCGATAGGCCCCGAGCAGGCCTTTTTCCTCGATCAGCCAGGACACCCACAATTCCTTCAGCGGATCGATGAACGGGAAGGAGGGGATCAGATTGCCGTCATAGTCGAATTCGATCAGCATCGCCTTGCCGATGCCGGTGACCATCGGGCAGGAAGTGTAGCCATTGTAGACCGCCTGCGGCGTTCGGCCGGCCGTTTCGGCGACGATATTGTCGACGACCACGGGCACCTGCCATTTAACGCTGGCTGCCGTCTTGCCGCGTGGAACGCCGGCAATGTCGCCGACCGCGAAGACGTTCGGATAGCGAGGATGACGCAATGTGGCCTTGTCGGCCTCGATCCAGCCGTCTGCGGCGAGCGCGCCGTCCTGCCAGGGCAGGGGGCTTGCAAGCACTGCGTCCGGCGCACGCATGGGCGGGACGACGTGGATGAAGTCGTAGTCGAGCGTGACGTCGCCGATGTCGGTGGCATAGGTCGCCTGCTTCGCGCCCGGTTCTATCGCTTTTAATATATGGCTGTAATTGACGGCAATGTCGCGGTCGGCGAACATTTCCGTAACCTTGTCATTGACCGGAGTAACGGAAAAGACGGCCGGGTTGTGGGCGTTGTAAACGAGCTCGACCGCGCCGCGGCGACCTCGGCGTCGCGCCTTGTCGTCGGTGATGAAAGTGATCTTGAGTGGGGCCCCGGCGCATTTCATCTCGCCTGCCGGACGTCCGAGCAGGCCGACTCCGCCCGTCTCGATGAAGCGGTCGATTGCGGCCGCTGACGCATTGGCCTGCTCGGGCCCGGCATAGATCGAGGCGATGCCGTCGCGGCCGATCAGCGACACGTCCATGCCCTCGATCGCTTCGTAATTGAGCTTGAGCCCCGTCGCGACCATCAGGAAATCGTATTCGAACCGCTGGCCAGTGGCGGTTACCACGGAATTGGCGTCGGGATCGAATTCGGCAACCGCGGCTTCGATCCATTCGACGCCGCGGGGCATGTAATCGACATTACGCTCCGTCACCTGCGCGGGAGACCAGACGCCGGCGCCAACCAGCGTGAAGCCAGGCTGGAAATGATGCTCCTTCTTTGCGTCGATGACGGTGATGGTCGCGTTGGGCATGGCGCGGCGCAGCCGTGACGCAAGGGCTAATCCCGCTGCCCCTGCACCGGCTATGACGACACGCGCCCGGGAATCGGACGTCTGGGCCTGTGCGGCTTCTACGCCCAAACCGACTGAGGCAAGAGCTGCCGCTCCCACCAGAAATTGCCGTCTTTCCATTTTGTCGCTCTCCCTCGGAATCAAGTTGCTTTTTGTGCGGCGGAATTCTTTGAGAGCTGGTCTCGCGCCCATCCGACGATTTGCTGGGTGTTCATGGCTCCCGAAATCCGTCCAATCTCGCTGCCTTCCAAATAAAGCAGCATGGTCGGAATGCCTCTTATAGCGAGGCGTCCTGCAACGCCTTGCTCCACCTCGGAATTGAGTTTGAGCAGTCGCATCTCTGGCTCGAGGATGGCCGCCGCAGCCTCGAAGGAGGGCGCCATCATACGACAGGGACCGCACCAGGGCGCCCAGACATCGACGAGAACCGGAATGTCGGAACGGCCGGTCTGACGCGAAAACATGCCGGCATCGGCGTCGAGCGGTTTGCCGTTGAACAGCGCATTGCCGCATTTGCCGCACTTGCCCACACCGGCGGGCTTGTCCGTGGGTACGCGATTGGTCGCGCCGCATCCTGGACAGACGATCTGGCGGTTACCAGACATATGATCGATACTCCGTTTACGGCCCGCCTCCGGCTTGATGGAGGTGGAATTCTGTTGACTAGATATACGCAATAACGTAGATACGCAAGAATGAATAATAAAATTGCTATTAACCCAGATGAGATGCGCGCCGCTGTCGATCAGGCGAGCGAGCTGATGAAGGCGCTGTCGAACCAGCACCGTCTCCTGATCCTGTGCCGCCTGATCGACGGAGAGAAATCTGTTGGTCAGCTCGCGGAATTTCTTGGTATTCGCGATTCGACCGTGTCCCAGCACCTGGCTTTGCTGCGCCGCGACGGCATCATTTCCGGCCGCCGCGACGGACAAACCATCTGGTATCGCATTGAGGCCGATATCGCCCGCGAGGTCGTGAGCGTGCTCTACGCCCACTACTGTTCACCCAACGATTGATTCAAAGCACCGAACCCTCGCGATGCTCTTCGCCAGGGCAAAGCGAGAATGGATATGACCGAAGACAATCAGGCGCTCGCCCGGCGCAATACTTTCGTGCTCACCGCTGCGCAGGCGTTGGGCGCAGCAAGCCCGCCGATTATCATTTCTCTTGGCGGATTGGTCGGTCAGCAATTGTCTTCCGACCCGACGCTCGTGACGCTGCCGGTCAGTCTGTTCAATCTCGGTCTTGCTGTGGGTACGCTTCCGGCGGCCTTGGTGATGCGGCAGATCGGACGGCGTAACGGCTATCTGCTCGGGACGGGTTTCGGCATGGCCGCGGGGCTCGTGGCGGCATGGGGCATCTTTGCCGCTTCATTCGCAATCTTCTGCATCGGCACTTTTATCGCCGGCTTCTACGCCGCCTATGTGCAGAGCTACCGATTCGCGGCGACCGATGCGGCGACCGGTGAACTCAAGGCCAAGGCGATCTCCTGGGTAATGATTGGCGGCCTGATCGCCGCGATCATCGGCCCTCAACTCGTGATCTGGACCCGGGATGTGGTTCCCGGGACACCCTATGTCGGCAGCTTTCTCAGCCAGGCCGCGCTCGCATTGATGGCGGTTCCCGTTCTGCTCATGCTGCGTACGCCAAAGGCAGCAGCAGCCGGGAAAGGCCGCGAGGACACCGGACGACCGTTGATGCAGATCCTGCTGATGCCGCGTTACATGTTGGCCGTTGCCGCCGGCGTCGTCTCCTATGGACTGATGGTGTTCGTGATGACGGCAGCGCCCATCGCCATGGTCGGCCATGGTCATTCGGTCGATCACGCGGCGCTCGGCATCCAGTGGCATGTGCTCGCGATGTTCGCGCCGAGCTTCGTCACCGGCCATCTGATGGCTCGCTTTGGTAAGGAGCGCGTGACGGCGTTCGGGCTCCTGCTGATTGCGATTTCGGCCGTCTTCGCTCTCGCCGGATTGCAACTCGTCCATTTCTACGTGTCGCTGATCCTTCTGGGCGTCGGCTGGAATTTCGGCTTCATCGGCGCGACCGCCATGGTCACGGATTGTCATACTGAGGCCGAGCGCGGAAAGGCGCAGGGAGCCAACGACTTCCTGATCTTCGGGACGGTGGCCGCGGCGTCCTTTTTCGCCGGCGCGCTGCTGCATGCGTCCGGCTGGCAGACGATCAACTGGATGATCTTTCCGGCCGTCGCGCTGATCCTCGTGCCGCTGCTTTGGCAGAGCGCCCGAACCGTGCCCGCGACGCCGGCGGAATAGGTTCGCAAGGCAAGACTTATCAATAACAAAATAATGCTTGCGAAAAAATGTAATCGATATTATGTGAGTGTCAGCCGCTCGGCGGTCGCAAGAAATGAGCAAGAGGAAAAATCCCATGACAACCAAGCCTGAAGTCACTGGCTTCTTCGATCCGCGCACCTGGTCGATCCAATATGTCGTCGCCGACCCGGAGACGAAAAAATGCGCCATCGTCGATCCGGTGCTCGACTATGACGAGAAGTCGGCGGCGACCGCCACGACGCATGCCGACAATATTCTCAAGTTCATTGCCGAGAAGGGCTACGAGGTCGAATGGATCCTCGACACGCACCCGCACGCCGATCACTTTTCCGCCGCCGCCTATCTTAAGGACAAGACCGGCGCGCCGACGGCCATCGGCGAGAAGGTCGTCGAGGTCCAGAAGCTCTGGAAGGATTTCTACAATTGGCCCGACTTCCCGGCCGATGGCTCGCAGTGGGACAAACTTTTCGCTGATGGCGAGACCTTCAAAGTCGGCAATATCGACGCGAAGGTGATGTTCTCGCCGGGTCATACGCTGGCTTCGATCACCTACGTGATCGGAGACGCGGCCTTCGTTCACGACACGCTGTTCATGCCCGACAGCGGCACGGCCCGCGCCGACTTCCCCGGCGGCAGTGCGCAGCAATTGTGGAAATCGATCCAGGACATTCTCGCGTTGCCGGACGAGACACGGATTTTCACCGGCCATGACTATCAGCCGGGCGGTCGCGAACCTTTGTGGGAGTCGACCGTGGCCGAGCAGAAAGCCAGGAACATCCACATGTCGGTTCATAAGACCGAAGCGGAGTTCATTGCCGCACGCGACGCGCGTGACAAGACACTTGCGATGCCCAAGCTGATCCTGCACGCCCTCCAGATCAACACCAATGCGGGACGTCTGCCTGCACCCGAGGACAACGGCAGGCGCTACCTCAAGATTCCGATGAACCTGCTCGAAGGCGCCGCCTGGGACGACTGATGGAAATGATGCTGATCACGGATGAAGCAAGGGAGCTGAGGGGGAAAGTCGGTGAAGCCACTGCCTTCCTCAAGAAGCTTGCCAACCCCGATCGCCTGCTGGTCGCCTGCGCTCTCGTCGAGGGCGAACGATCGGTGCGTGAACTCGAGGATGGGCTCAGTATCCGCCAGCCAGGTCTTTCGCAACAGCTCGCTGAACTGCGCGAGGCCGGCCTGATCGTCGGACGCAAGGAGGGGAAGCAGGTATTCTACCGGCTGGCCGATCCGCGCGTCGAAACCTTCGTCCACACCATGTATCAGCTGTTCTGCAAATAGGCGGGTGGCGCACCTGTCCGGGGTCTCAATTCTACCTAATATCTTCATTATTGCGTAGATACAGAAATCCGACTATTCTGGCGTTTTCAACCTCTGCTAGCGAAAGAAAACAGCCATGAAACTCAATGTCGGAACCCCGGATCGCATCGCCCGCCTCATCATCGGTGTCCTCCTGCTGGTCGCCCCTTTCGTTACCGGCTGGGCGCTGTTCACCAACCCGCTGTGGACCTGGATCTTCGTCATTGTCGGGCTCGTGCTCGCGGTGACCGGCCTCGTCCGCTTCTGTCCGGCCTACGCACTCTTTAATCTCTCGACATCAAGGACCAAGGATCAATGACAGAATTTACCCCGTGGCTGTCGCTGTTTGGCGGCAGCCTCATCGGCCTCGCCGCAGTGTTGTTAATGGCGTTTCACGGCCGTATTGCCGGTATGACCGGAATCCTTTCCGGCCTTGTGCCGCCCTTCTCTAACGATTGGGGCTGGCGGGCGGCATTCCTTGCCGGAGCCGTCGGCGCGCCGGCGCTGATCGTCGTCATGACCGGCTATGACATTCCCTTTGAAAGCCCCACCCCCGCACCGTGGCTGATTGTCGGGGGGATGATTGTTGGGGCCGGCGTCTATTTCGGTTCGGGCTGCACCTCCGGGCATGGCGTTTGCGGCATGGCGCGTGTTTCGCCCCGCTCGATCGTTGCAACGCTGACTTTCATGGCATCGACTGCCGTCACCGTTTTTATCGTCCGCCACGTCATCGGAGGTTTGTAATGGTTCGCGTTCTTTCCGCTCTCATTATCGGACTGGTCTTCGGGTCCGGCATCGCGCTTTCGGGCATGGCTAATCCCGCTAAGGTGCTGAACTTCTTTGACTTCGCTGGAACCTGGGATCCCTCGCTTGCCTTTGTCATGGGGGGTGCGCTGATCGTCACCGCGATTGGCTATGCATTTGTCCTCCGGCGCGAGGCGCCAGTATTTGATCGCATGTTCCACCTGCCCACGCGCCGGGATCTCGATTTCCCGCTCATTGCCGGCTCGGCCGTATTCGGCATTGGCTGGGGCATCACCGGCTTCTGCCCGGGCGGCGCCATTCCCGCGCTTGGCCTCGGCCATGGTGATGCGTGGCTGTTCGTCGGCTCTATGGTCGGCGGCATCGCTGTCGCGCGCCTTGCGCGACATTCTGCGGCTGCGCGCGCGACCGCGAAGGCAACCTGAATATGTGGCCATTCAATCTTTTTTGGAAATCCGGAAAAATGAACATCAAGAAGATCGACGACCGATTTGCGACGACGGGTCAGGTTCGTCCTGAGGATGTCGCACAACTCGCCCAGGACGGCTATGTTGCGATCGTGTGTGCAAGGCCCGACAACGAGGAGCCCGGCCAGCCGGCCTTCGCAGCCGTCGCCCGAGAAGCCGAAAAGCACGGGATGAAGGCGATTCATATTCCTGTTACGGGAGCGCCGTCAGCCGCAGAGGTCGATCGTTTTGAAGAAGCTTTGGAGACTATTAACGGGCCGGTCCTGGGTTATTGCCGCTCCGGTGCCCGCTCTGCGGCGCTCTATTCATCAATCGGGCAGTAGCCCCCCTACTGTCCGATCGGGCGCTGTCACTTCCCCCTCTTCGTGACAGCGCCCAACCAGGTTTTCTCACGCTCCAAGCCATTCATGTCAAAAATCTCCCGATATTTCCCGTTCATGCAATGGGTCAAAGCCTATGATGGCACCGTTCTGACCAGCGACTTGCTGGCGGCGGTGATCGTCACCATCATGTTGATCCCGCAGTCGTTGGCTTATGCCATGCTGGCCGGTCTGCCGGCGGAAGTCGGCCTTTACGCGTCGATCCTACCGCTCGTAGCCTATGCGATCTTCGGCACCAGCCGCACGCTGGCGGTCGGGCCGGTCGCCGTGGTCTCGCTGATGACTGCCTCCGCCATCGGCCAGATCGCCGCCGAAGGGACGCTCGACTATCTCACCGCCGCCATTGTCCTGGCGCTGCTTTCGGGCGGCATGCTCGTGGTTATGGGGATCTTCCGTCTCGGTTTCCTTGCCAATTTCCTGTCGCATCCGGTGATTTCGGGTTTTATCACCGCATCCGGCCTGCTGATTGCCGCTGGCCAGCTCCGCCATATCCTCGGCGTTTCAGGCGGCGGGGACACGCTTCCCAATATTCTCCTATCTCTGTCGGGCCAGCTTGGAGCCGTCAATTCGGTCACGCTTGCTATCGGCATCGGCGTTCTGGCTTTCCTGTATTTCGCTCGCAAATATCTCAAACCCCTGCTGGTCGCGATGCGTGTCCCGGTGCGCCTCGCCGACATGATGGCGAAAGCCGCGCCGATCCTCGCCGTCGCCGTGACCGTCGCTCTTGCTGCCGGTCTTGACCTGGGCGCGCGCGGCGTCGCGCTCGTCGGCGCTATTCCTCAGGGCCTGCCCGCGTTTGGTGCGCCGGCCCTTTCGCTCGACCTCATCACAGCACTCCTCATGCCGGCCTTCCTGATTTCGGTGGTGGGATTCGTGGAATCGGTTTCCGTGGGCCAGACCCTTGCCGCCAAGCGTCGCCAGCGCATCGATCCCGACCAGGAACTGATCGGGCTGGGCGCCGCCAATATCGCGGCGGGCCTGTCCTCGGGCTATCCCGTCACCGGCGGCTTTGCGCGCTCGGTGGTCAATTTCGACGCCGGGGCCCAAACGCCGGCCGCCGGCGTCTTCACTGCCGTCGGTATCGCGCTTGCAGCGCTGTTCCTGACTCCGCTGCTGGCCAGCCTGCCGCAGGCAACTCTTGCCGCTACCATCATCGTCGCAGTGCTGTCGCTGGTCGATTTCGGAACGGTGCGCAGGGTCTTTGCCTATTCGAAATCGGACTTCGCCGCCATGGCCGCCACGATCATCGTTACGCTAGGCTGGGGCGTGGAACTGGGTATCGTCGCCGGGGTCCTGCTTTCCTTGCTGCTACACCTTTACCGCACCAGCAAGCCGCATGTCGCCATTGTCGGACAGGTGCCCGGGACCGAACACTACCGCAACATTGAGAGGCATTCCGTCCTGACCAGGCCAGAAGTCCTGTCGATCCGTGTTGATGAAAGCCTCTATTTCGCCAACTCGCGCTTCCTTGAAGACACGATCGCCCGACATGTCGCCAAACAGCCCGACCTCGAGCACGTCATCCTGATGTGCTCTGCCGTCAACGCCATTGACGCCTCCGCCTTGGAAAGCCTCGAGGAAATCAACCGGCGCCTCGCCGACGCCGGCATCGGTTTCCATCTCTCGGAAGTGAAGGGGCCCGTGATGGACCGGCTCAAGAGCACGGAGTTCCTTGAGCATCTCAATGGTGGGGTGTTCCTCAGCCAGCACGAAGCAGTTTCGGCGCTAGATCGGAACTGCGGAATTGGTAGAGAGACCCCGAGCCAGGAACCAAATGAAGCCTTGAAGAGCGGCGGCCCGCACAAGTCATGAGGGATATTACGCGCCGTGCCGAACGTGTCATACTGGTCGTCGACGATCATCCTCTCATCAGGATGGATACGGCTGACATGGTGAAGTCGTGCGGTTGCAGGCCACTTGAAGCGGACTATGCAGATGAAGCTATCAGGCGTCTGTAAAATTGTGCTGCCATCAGGTTCGTGATCACCGATGTCGAAATGCCTGGCACTATGAACGGCATAGAATTGGCCAAGCTCATTCGGGAACGGTGGCCCCAAATTGCGATCATCATCGTAAGTGGAAGAACGTCTGCGGATCTGGATGGCCTGCCGGCGAATATATCATTTCTGGAGAAACCTTTGTGTTCCAAGCTGCTCTGCCAACATCTCGGCGGCTGATAGGATCAGCCTTGGTCCGGTTCAAATGATCAGCCTGAGCTGAAGCTCGTTTTCCTCTGTTGGCGCCGGGCGAAATCCAGAGACAGTCACGCCAAGCAGACGGATGCCTTTGTTGATCGGGAACACGCTCGCAAGGAGCGTTGCGGCAAGTTCGTGGAACTCATGTTCTTGAAGCAGTGCCTCGGCGGTAGTCCTGGATCGCGTAATTTGTTGAAAGTCAGTAAACTTTATTTTCACCACCACGGTGCGCCCACGCAACCCTTTGTCTTCGCACGTCTGCCAGATCTTCCGGGCAAGGCGTAGCAATTCGGTTTGGGCGACTTTGAGCTCGTAGATGTCCTCCGCAAAGGTGTCCTCGGTACCTAACGATTTCCGCTCCCGGTTCGGTCGGACTGGTCTCTCATCGATCCCGCGAGAGATTTGGTAGTACCAGCTGCCCGACTTGCCGAAATGGTGCTCGAGGAAATCACGCGGCTTTCCCCGCAGGTCAGCGCCTGTCAAAATGCCGAGACGCTCCATCTTCGCGGCCGTCGCCGGACCCACGCCGTGGAATTTCTTGACCGGCAGCTCGGCCACGAACTGCGGTCCCTTCGCCGGTGTGATGACCGCCTGGCCGTTTGGCTTGTTGAGGTCGCTCGCCATTTTCGCCAGGAACTTGCAATAGGAAATCCCGGCCGAGGCATTGAGACCTGTGACCTCCTTGATGCGCACCCGGATCATCGTCGCGATGTCGGTCGCGATGGCGATGTTCTGCTTGTTCTCGGTGACGTCGAGATAGGCTTCGTCGAGCGACAGCGGCTCGATCAGATCGGTGTGCTCGGCGAAGATCTCGCGGATCTGCGCCGAGACGGCGCGATAGACCTCGAAACGCGGCTTGACGAATATGAGGTCTGGGCAGCGGCGCTTCGCGGTCACCGAGGGCAGAGCGGACCGGACACCAAAGGCGCGCGCCTCGTAGCTGGCCGCAGCCACGACGCCGCGTGCGGCCGATCCGCCGACGGCGACCGGCTTACCTCTGAGCTCGGGATTGTCGCGCTGCTCGACAGAGGCGTAGAACGCATCCATGTCCACGTGAAGAATCTTGCGGACGCGAGCCTCCCGCGCATCGTTGGCGCCATCGTTTTCAGCCCCGCGCTCGCCCACCCGTTCCATTGTCCGTGTCGTCATGATCGGACCGCCCCTAGAGCAGAAGATCATCCTTCGGTTTCGTCGGCGGCTCCACGACGACCAGCATGTTGCCGGGCAACGGCCGCTGAAGATGCTTGACCTCGTCCCATTCGGCGGTGAGCCAAAGATCGACCTCTTCCAGCGTGGTTAGGATCGCGGGCATGGCCTTTTGATGAATCGGGGCAACGATCTCGTTGGGCGCGGTCGTCAGGAAGCCGTAGAGTTCGAACTCCCTCTCGCCGTCGCGAACCTTCTTGACCCCTTTCCATGGCGTCCAGAAACCCGCGAAGAACATCAGCGGCCGATCGGCATCGCGGGCGAACCAGGCATTGGGAACGCGCCCTCCCGGAACCTTGCTTGCCGGGTCCGGCTCGGCGAACGATGTGAAGGGGACCACGCACCGGCTGGTCGGGCCGAGCCATCGGCGCCAGTGAGGTGAATTGACGTTCCGGATGTTTGTGACGCCCGGATCGTAGTTGCCCTTGATATAGGCCGGCGGGGTCGGCATGCCCCAGGTCGCGTTGGCGATCTCACGCTGGCCGTCGGCGCCGACCCTGACGATAGGGGCGAGGGTATTGGGATAGACGTCGAGCGAGGGCTCGTTCCAGCCAGCCTTGTCGGCCAAGGCCTTGGTGAACTCCAGGACGGCGTCGCGCGTCGTCGTCAGATTGTAGAGATTGCACAACGGGGTTTCTCCCTTCTAGCGCCACATGCCGCGCATCCTGGCGCCGACATCGAGGCGCACCCGCCGCGGCCCGACGCTTGGGGCGGCGCCCGGTGCGGCCACAGGCCAGGCACGGCACTCGAACAGCCCGACCAGATTAGCCGGAATGAACCGGGTTCGCGAGGTATAGACATGACGGTCGCCAGTCGCGGACTGGCCGTGGGTGAAGAAGCGCTGCGGCACGACGAGGTTGAGGCTGTCTTTCGCACGGGTCATCGCGACATAGAGCAGGCGGCGCTCCTCCTCGATCTCGTCCTTCGTCCCCGCGCCGAGATCGGAGGGAATGCAGCCATCGACCGTGTTGAGCACGAAGACCGACCGCCATTCCTGACCCTTGGCCGAATGGATGGTCGAGAGGATCACATAGTCCTCGTCGAGAAGCGGCACGCCCGCCTGTCCCGAGGTTGCGTCCGGAGGATCGAGGGTGAGTTCGGTCAGGAAGCGTTCGCGGGTGGGGTATCCGGCGGCGATGTCCTCGAGCTGGAGCAGATCGGCCCGGCGCATCTCGAAATCCTCGTGTATCCGCTCAAGATGCGGTTCATACCAGGCCCGTACCTGTCCGATCTCGGCTGGCCATCCTGATGCGCCCGACCGCAACCCGGCGAGCAATTCGACGAGACCCGGCCAATCGGCCTGCGCGCGGGCCGTGCAAGGAAGCTGGTCGAGCGTGTCAATCGGATCGGCGCTGTCTGCGACGGCATCGAGCGCGGTCTGTGCCGTGGCCGGACCGACGCCGGAGAGAAGCTGCATCAGCCGGAAGCCCGCGACCCGATCCCGCATGTTCTGGGCAAAGCGCAGCGCTGCCAGCATGTCCTTGACGTGCGCACTGTCGAGGAATTTCAGCCCGCCGAACTTGACGAAGGGGATATTGCGCCGCGTCAGCTCCACCTCGAGCGGACCGCTATGATGGCTTGTCCGGAACAGAACCGCTTGGTCCTTGAGCCGCATGCCGACCTCCCGGTTCTCCAGCACCTCGTCGGCAACGAACTTGGCCTGATCGGCTTCATCGCGCACGGTGACGAGGCGTGGTCTCTCGTTGGAGGCACGATCGGTCCAGAGGTTCTTGGTGAAACGCTCGCGCGCGAGCCCGATCACCCCGTTTGCCGCGGCAAGGATCGGCTCGGTCGAGCGGTAGTTGCGATCGAGCGTGATAATTTCGGCCGCCGGCGAGAATTCTTTCGGGAAATCGAGAATGTTCCTCACGGTGGCGGCGCGGAAGGAGTAGATCGCCTGGGCGTCGTCGCCGACGACGGTCAGGCCGCGTCCGGCCGGTTTCAGGCCGGTCAGAATGGTCGCCTGCAGGCGGTTGGTGTCCTGGTATTCATCGACGAGGACATGGTCCCATTTGCCGCCGATCTCATCGGCCAGCGCCGCATCGCCCATGGCCTGCGCCCAATAGAGCAGCAGATCATCGTAATCGAGGACGTTCTGGATCTGCTTGGCCTCGACATAGGAAGCAAACAGCTCGCGCAGTTCCGTCTGCCAGCCGGCGCACCAGGGGTAGTTGGTCCGCAGAATGTCCTCGAGCGGCGCCTCGGCGTTGACGGCGCGCGAATAGATCGAAAGGCAGGTTCCCTTGGCCGGGAAGCGGCTTTCCATCTTCGAAAAGCCGAGATCGTGCCGGACGAGGTTCATCAGGTCGGCGGAATCCTCGCGGTCATGAATCGTGAATTGCGGATCAAGACCCAGCTCGATGCAATATTCACGCAGGATCCGCGCGCCGATGCCATGAAACGTGCCCGACCAGGCCAGCGCATCGGCCAGGATGCCGCCCTTGTCGCCCAGCACCTTTGCGCAGATCCGCTCCACCCGCTTGCCCATCTCGGCGGCAGCGCGGCGCGAAAACGTCATCAGCAGGATGCGGCGCGGATCGGCGCCGGAAATGACGAGCTGCGCCACCCGATGCGCCAGCGTGTTGGTCTTGCCCGATCCCGCGCCCGCGATGATCAGAAGCGGACCACCCATCTTGCCATCGGGCAGCCCGATGCCATGCACGACCGCGGCACGTTGACCCTCGTTTAATTTTTCCAGATGCGCCGCGCTCATCCCCGTCCGCCTCCTATCCATATGCGAATCAACGACAATCGGCCGATACTTTGACGTTGCTTGCCGTTACGTCCCCATCCGCACCGGAAAGACTCCCACGAGAGTCCGATTGACTCATTTTCGGAAACGGAACAAATAATGAACATAACAGCGCCCCGGCGCGTTGGAAAGCCCTTTGGAGACCCTTTCGCCATGCCGCATCGCGTGGACAGGCCCGCTATTGCCGAACTTCGAGAGCGCATCGCGCACTTGGAGGGCGGTTCCGGCCGTGCGCGCGAGGTCCTGCCGTTCGGCCTCGCCGAAATCGACCGGAAGCTGCCGGGAGGAGGGCTGGCGCTGGGGGCGCTGCATGAGGTCGCGGGCGGCGGCAATGGCGCCATCGATGGTGCGGCGGCGGCGCTCTTTGCCGCCGGGGTCGCCGCCCGGACGAAAGGGAAAGTGCTGTGGATCGTAACCCGGGCGGACCTCTTTGCCCCGGCACTCGCGCAGGCGGGCCTTGTGCCTGATCGCGTCATTCATGCCGAAGTCAGCGACGAGAAATCAGTGCTGGCATGTTTTGAGGAGGGCCTGCGTCATCGCGGTCTTGGCGCCGTCGTCGCCGAGACCGCGCATCTGTCGATGACGGCCTCGCGGCGGTTGCAGCTCGCCGCCGAAGGCGCGGGGACCATCGGGCTCGCCATACGCCGCTGGCGGCGCCAGAGCGAAGCGGGAGATTTCGGGCAGCCGACCGCAAGTTCCACGCGCTGGCGCGTATCGGTCCTGCCCTCCGAGCCCCTGCCGGTCCCCGGTCTCGGCCGGGCGCGCTGGCTGCTTGAGCTGATCCGGGCCAGGGCCGGGGAAAGTGCGGATTTTGAAGTGGAGGCTTGCGATGTCAAGGGTCGTATCGCTCTTCCTTCCGAGGTGGCCTACCGATCGCCTCAGAAGGAAGTCGGGCGACGCATCGCCTCCGCCTGAGGCTCCGCTCGTCCTTGCCGGCCGCATCGGCCGACGCAGATCGGTCACCGCGCTCGATGCGAACGCGCAGGCACTGGGCGTCAGCATCGGCATGGCCGTCGCCAAGGCCCAGGCGCTTGTGCCGGGACTCGTGGTCCTCGATGCCGATCCCGCGGCCGACAGCGAAGGTCTCGACAGGCTGGCCCTCTGGGCGCTGCAGCGGATCTCGCCGGTCGTTGCCGTCGATCCTCCGGACGGGCTGGTGATCGACACCACCGGCGCCGATCATCTTCATGGGGGCGAAACAGCCATGCTCGAAATGATGGTGCAGAAATTCGCGCAGTCCGGCGTCGAAGCCCGCGCCGCCGTGGCCGACACGTGGGGCGCCGCGCACGCCGCGGCACGCTTCCTGCGCCGGCGCATTGCGATCGTTCCCCCCGGCGCGGCCGAAACCGCGCTGCGGCCCCTTCCGCTGGTCGCCCTGCGGCTTGAAGCAGAGACGGTCGCAGGCCTGCACACGCTCGGCTTCGAGTCCGTCGGCGACCTGATCGATCAGCCGCGCGCGCCGCTCGCCCTGCGCTTCGGCCCGGAGATCGGCCGGCGTCTCGACCAGGCCCTTGGGCATATCGGTGAACCCGTGGATCCGGTTCGCTCGCCCGAGCTGGTCGAGGTGCGCCGTGTCTTCGGCGAGCCAATCGGCGCCGCTGAGACCATGGCCCGCTATACGGGTAAGCTGGTCGATGCCCTGTGTCGCGAGCTCGAACAGCGTGGGCTCGGCGCACGCCGGCTCGATCTTCTGTTTCATCGCGTCGACAACACCTTGCAGTTCATCCGCGTCGGGACGGCCCAGCCGGTCCGCGATCCCAGGCGCCTCACCCGCCTGCTGTGCGACAAGATCGAAACCGTCGATCCGGGCTACGGCATCGAGATCATGGTGCTGGTCGCGATCGAGGCCGAACCGCTGCGCGAGAAGCAGGCCATCTCCTCCCTCGTCGATGCCCCCGAGGCCGACGTCTCGGACCTGATCGACGTGCTGGCCAACAGGGTGGGCGAAAGCCGCCTCTGCCGTTTCGTGCCGGTTCAGAGCGACGTGCCCGAGCGTTCGGTAGCGCGCGTGTCCCCGCTCGCGCCCGAGACCGGCGCGACCTGGGACGGCGACTGGCCGCGCCCGCCGCGGCTGCTGGCCCGACCCGAGCCGATCGAGACCATGGCGCTCCTCCCCGACAATCCGCCGGTCTGGTTCACCTGGCGCGGCGTGCGCCGGCGCGTGCGCCGCGCCGACGGTCCCGAGCGCATCCGGGGGGAATGGTGGAAGCGCGACGCCGAGCTGACCACGGTCAGGGATTATTTCCGCGTCGAGGACGAGACGGGCGAACGCTACTGGCTGTTCCGATCCGGCGATGGTGAGCACGCCGAGTCCGGCAGCCAACGCTGGTATCTACACGGGATCTTCGGATGAGCGCGCCCCGCTATGCCGAATTGCAGGTGACCTCGCACTTCTCGTTCCTGCGCGGGGCGAGCAGCTGCGAGGAACTGTTCGCCCAGGCCGCCGCGACGGGCACCGAGGCGCTCGGCATCGTCGATCGCAATTCTCTCGCCGGCATCGTCCGGGCCTACGGAGCGGCCAGGACCACCGGGGTTCGCCTCGTGGTGGGGTGCCGGCTCGATCTCGTCGACGGCATGTCGATCCTGGTCTATCCCACTGACCGTCCCGCCTATGCGCGGCTGTGCCGCCTGCTTTCCCTCGGCAAGAAGCGGGCTGGCAAGGGCAAGTGCCATCTCGAATGGGCCGACGTCGTCGCCTATGGCGAGGGCCTGCTCGCCATCCTCTTGCCTGACGTTGCTGACGAGACCTGCGCGCAGCAGCTGCGCCGTCTGCGCGATACGTTCGGCGATCGCGCCTATATGGCGCTGACGCTGCGCCGGCGGCCCAATGATCAGCTTCGCCTCTGGGAGCTTTCGAACATGGCGGCAGCAAGCCGCGTTCCCACCGTCGTCACCAATGACGTGCTTTTCCATGAGCCGGCCCGCCAGCTCATGCAGGACGTGGTGACGGCCATCAGGCACAACGTGACCATCGACGAGCTCGGGCGCCGCCGGGAGCGGTTCGCCGACCGCTACCTCAAGACTTCCGCGGAAATGCACCGGCTCTTCGGCCGCTACCCCGAAGCCCTCGCCCGGACGATTGAGATCATGGAGCTCTGCCGGTTTTCTCTCGATGAGCTCGCCTATCAATATCCGGAAGAAAAGCTCTATCCCAAGCTGACGCCACAGCAAGCACTTGAAAAGCTGACCTGGGAGGGAGCCGCAGAGCGCTATCCCGAAGGTCTACCCGACAAGGTCCGGGACAATCTTCAGCATGAACTGTCTCTGATCGAAAAGCTTGACTATGCTCCTTATTTCCTCACCGTGAACGCCATCGTGCGGTTTGCGCGCTCAAAGGGCATCCTGTGCCAGGGCAGGGGCTCGGCCGCCAATTCCGCCGTGTGCTTCGTGCTCGGTGTGACCTCGGTCGATCCTGATCGCAACGATCTACTTTTTGAACGCTTCGTATCCGAAGAGCGGCGCGAGCCGCCTGACATCGATGTGGATTTCGAACATGAGCGGCGCGAAGAGGTCATCCAGTGGGTTTACGAGACCTATGGCCGCGAGAGGGCGGCATTGTGCGCAACCGTCATTCGCTACCGCGCAAAGGGTGCTCTGCGCGACGTCGGCAAGGCACTCGGTCTGCCGGGGGACCTGACCAAAGCCCTATCTTCGCAGGTCTGGGGATGGTCGGAAGGCGTCGAGCAGAAACACGCCGAAGGTCTTAACCTCAACACGAATGACCGTCGCCTGAGGCTGGCACTGGAGATCGCACACCAGCTTGTCGGCACGCCGCGCCATCTTTCCCAGCACCCCGGAGGGTTCGTGCTAACCCGTGACCGGCTCGACGAGTTGGTGCCAATCGAGCCTGCCGCCATGGAAGACCGGCAAGTGATCGAATGGGACAAGGACGACATCGATGTCCTGAAATTTATGAAGGTCGACGTCCTGGCGCTGGGCATGCTCTCTTGCATGCGCCGTGCCCTCGATCTTCTCGCCGACCATAAGGACATAAGACTCGATCTGGCTTCCATCCCGGCCGAGGATCCACGCACCTACGCGATGATCCGCAAGGCCGATACGCTGGGTACCTTTCAGATCGAATCCCGCGCTCAGATGGTGATGCTGCCGCGCATCAAACCACGAACCTTCTACGATCTGGTCATTCAGGTCGCGATCGTCCGTCCCGGTCCGATCCAGGGAGATATGGTTCATCCCTATTTGCGCCGACGCGAGGGCAAGGAGGACGTCACCTATCCGAAGCCCGAACTTGAGGCGGTGCTCGGAAAGACATTGGGGGTGCCACTTTTTCAAGAGCAGGCAATGAGGGTCGCGATTGAGTGTGCGGGATTCTCCGCTGGCGAAGCAGATCAGCTTCGTCGCGCGATGGCGACCTTCAAACACACAGGCACCATCTCGTCCTTCGGAAAGAAACTGATCTCCGGCATGGTTGCGAACGGCTATACGCCTGAGTTCGCTGAGCAAATTTTCCGCCAGCTCGAAGGTTTTGGATCCTACGGCTTCCCGGAAAGCCATGCCGCATCGTTCGCGCTCATCGCTTACGCTTCCTCCTGGATGAAATGCTGGCACCCCGACGCTTTCTGCTGCGCGCTGCTCAACGCCCAGCCCATGGGGTTTTACGCGCCGGCCCAGATCGTGCGTGACGCTCGTGAACATGGGGTCGAAGTGCGGCCGGTTTGCGTCAACGCATCACGCTGGGATTGTACCCTCGAACCAACGGACGCCGATGATGGTCGTCTCGCGGTCCGCCTCGGTCTGCGAATGGTCAAGGGGCTCGGGAACGCTGAAGCGGCGCGCCTTGTATCGTGCCGCGGAGACCGTTCCTTTGTCTCGGTCGACGACCTATGGCGCCGTGCTGGCATCCCCGCCGCCGCATTGGTCGAACTCGCCGAAGCCGATGCATTCCGGGCTGCGCTCGGCCTCGAGCGACGCGAGGCGCTTTGGGCCATCAAGGCGCTGAGGGATGAACCCTTGCCTCTTTTCGCGGCCGCCGCGCGGCTGGAAACCGAGATCCTGCCCGAGCAGAGGGAGCCAATCACCGTGCTTCGCCCCATGGCGGCCGGAAAGGAGGTCGTGGAGGACTATGGTCATCTCGGATTGACCCTGCGCCAACACCCCGTTTCATTCCTGCGGTCGGATCTGGCCCGCCGGCGTATCATGACTTGCGCAGAGGCGACCGCTTGCCGTGACCGACGCTGGGTCCATGTCGCCGGGCTGGTGTTGGTGCGCCAGCGACCCGGATCGGCGAAAGGCGTGATGTTCATCACGCTTGAGGATGAGACGGCTGTGGCCAATCTTGTCGTCTGGACCAAGGTCTTCGAAAAACATCGCCGTATCGTGCTTGGCTCGGGGATGATCGGAGTAAAGGGCAGGGTGCAGCGAGAGGGTGATGTCGTCCACGTTGTCGCCCATGAACTGTTCGACCTTTCGGCGGAACTGGCCAGCGTCGGCGCACGTGAAGTGCAATTTCCGCTGTCACATGGTCGCGGCTACGAGCTCCAGCACTTTTCGCCGGCACCTGATCCGCGCGGTCTGACCAGGCCAGCGAACTCGGTCGATGACTACGACCGCCCAGATGAAATCAAAGTGAAGACACGCGATTTTCGCTAAGGATGTTGAACAGCACCCGGAATATGCTTGCCCACTGGGAAACCTAGTAGCGCGTTGTGACCAATGCGCAAAGCTAGGCAATACCGCATCATCCGCGGCTCCCTACTGCGCCGGGTCGGCATCGCGGCGCAGGACTATATCTGTGGTGATCTCTCCGCCCTTCTTCAGGATACGAAATTGCGGAGCGTCGCTCTGCGAAAAGCTCAGACGCAGGATATATGAATAATCATCGGTTCCGACTAATCCTTGATAAATGAGATTGTAGCTTCCCTCGGGCACATTGACGCTTTGAGTGTCGAAGAGGGTGCCAATCTGCACAGGCCCCTTTACGGAGAAAGGCACTTGGACCGCCCAAAGGGCCTCAGAGCGGAAGTTGTCGCCCTCCCCCATCTCCACGCCTACCAAAACTGAGCCGTCATGGTCGGGCACACCGAACCTCACATATCCTGGTGACCAGGCGAACCCCTGGCTGACGTGATCGTCGGTCCATAGAAGACCGTAGGCGGCACGGTCCTCCGTGTGAACCACCACCTGAGCATAGAGGACCGTGATAGGGAAATCAGCCAGCATGGTTCATCGCCTCGAAATTGAGTAGATCGTTGCACCTCGAAAACGGATTCTCCCGTTTTCGATAGCGAGTTCTTTTCGTACGCAGGCGTTGTCCCGAAGTCACCCTATCTCATAGAATGTGCTGGTCTTTCGCTGTCAGGAGAATTTAAGACCGAGTTTTTTTCGTCTCGCAGGTGCTGCGGGCGCTGGTTCATCAGTTTTGGTTTTGCACCCGAGGCCTGTGGCCTTCGCCAGGGCCGAGCGCGCCGACGAATAGGCTGGGGCAACCATAGGGTAGTCTGCTGGGAGACCCCATTTCTCACGATATTCGCTCGGTGTGAGGCCGTGACTGGTTGCAAGATGCCGCTTCAGTGATTTGAACTTTTTCCCGTCCTCGAGGCAGATAATGTAATCGGGGTTGACCGACTTCCTGATCGGAACAGCCGGTTTCTGGGGGTTGTCCGATTTCAACACTGCTGGGGCGATTTGCTGCTGCAGGACGTGATGAATATCGGCGATGAGCTGGGGAAGGTCCCCGACACGAACAGGATTGTTCGAAACATACGCCGACACGATATCGGTGGTCAGTTGAATAAGCCTGTCGGTGTCATTGACGGTGGTTTCGTTCACCTTGGTACCTCAGCCGATTTTCCCATTCTCCAATCTTCACTTACATGATCTCCAAGAGCGATTACAATGCGTGACCGGGGCGTCTCAAAAGGGGCGACTCTTGGCGCAGCTGAAGCTAGCGGGTCTTCGCCTATTCGGCCCGCCGCCCCCGACGCATTGGAGGCATTGAGAGGAAATGCTGGAGGCGATTAAACGCTGGAGGCGCCAGCGACGCGCCCGTCGCAATCGCTGGCGAGAAGACGCGCTATATCTCCTCGCCGCTGAGGACGCCGGGGCCTATTACGAGGCACAGCGCCGTGCGGCTCGTAGTCGCCTCGGAGGCGATCGGGAGGAGTTTTTTCATTGGGTCAAGGTGGCAGCGGAAGTAGCTCGCCTCTCTCCTACCGTAGCAATGGACCTAGCTGTTTTGCGGGATTTGGTCGCCGCCGAGGAGCAACGGAGCGGCCAGCGAAAATAAGTGTCATGCAGGTTGCAGGGTTTCGCATCAGGTGCGCTTCGGCTCACCCTCCATAGGTCCACGGATCGATGATCGTCAGCCCGATCGCCTCGAAATCGGCAACGTTACGCGTTGCAACAGCTGCACCCCGAGACAAGGCGATCCCAGCAATCTGCGCATCGAACTGACAGATGGGGCGGCCACTTTGCCGGCGTTCTACGGCAAGTGTGGCATAGGCATCTGCCGCCTCGCGATCGAAGGGCAGCACGCGACCCGCGAAATCCTCCCAGAAGATCGGTTCAATCGCAGCCAGAAGATCGCGCCTGCGCTTTCCATCGGGCAACAGACGCACTCCATAGAGAATCTCCGCCTCGGTCACTGTGGTCGTGAAAAGCGATGCGGTCGGCTGGTCGGCTACCCAGGATTCGACGGCGCTGCTAGGCCGGAGCAGAAAAAGCTCGGAAATGACGTTGGTGTCAAGGACGATCATTGGCCGAGATCGGCCGGATCACGAATGGGCTCGCGCGCCGGAATCTCCAGCTCTATGCCTCCGAACACGGCCATCCGACTGCGAATCCGCGCCGCCAGGTTCCCCTGTTGCGGTCGGGGCTCAGTCGCAAGCGCTGCGCGGAGAATATCTCTCGCTTCATCTTCCATCGAGCGACCGCGCGACGCCGCGCGCATGCGCAGACGATTCTTCAACTGCTCATCGAGATTTCTGATCGTCATGCTGGCCATGGGCACCTCGTACATCGATGATTGCATATTAATCATTGATTGCATCGGCTTCAAGGCGAACCGCACGGCCTCTCGGGTTTTATCTGATCGGCACCGAGCAGGAATGGCAGTTCGGCGTCGTGCCGTTCATCGTGCCCGACATCGTCAAGGCCGGGCGCGCCGCCTCGCTGATTCCGCCCTTCTGGGCGCTGTTCGCCCGCCGCTGAGAGGCGACATAGCCTGAAAATAAAAGGCCCGGCATCGCAGGACGCGGTGCCGGCCCTTCTTTTTGCAGAACAGCGTTCGTCAGAACGCCCGCTGCTCTAGTGGCCCACCCTCGCCCCAGGCCAGCTGGTCCTGTCGGGCGCGCAGCTCGGCGATCGGCGCGTCGTGCGGTTCGGCGACCCACCCCTCACGTGGAATGCTTGCGCGGCGTACCCGCTCTGCATCTATGTCGTTGCCGCTTGCGCGCTTCGGCGCTCAAGGGAAGCTGACGCCACGGCGGTCCGAAGATAGCCCCAGCAGAAATGCCGGGTTGACCGCCATGCCCTTGCCCGCCTTGCTCTTCGCGGCCTCCGATATCCGCAACCCAAGGGTTTTGGATCGGGAATCGGCTAAAAGGAGCGCGGGACGTGCAGGCGGAAAGAATGGAAAAAGCAGATCTGGAAGAGCTGCGGGCACAGGTGCCCTGCAGCGCAGTGTTGGAAGAGGCAGGGTTCGCGCTCGACCTCAAGGAAAGCACGCGAAAGGCGATGAAATATCGCCGGGGCTCCGAGATCATCATCGTTATCCATGACGGCAAAGGCTGGTTCGACCCACTCGGCGATGACAAGGGCGACGTCTTTAACCTCGTCGAGCATCTGCATGGCGTGCGTTTCGTCGAGGCCATGCTGGAAGTCGCAAGCCTTGTCGGATTTGAGCTTTCGGAGCCTGTCTGGGAGCGGCAGTCGCGCGACCGCAAACCTGACGTTTCCGTTTCCGAACGATGGCGCACAAGGCGCAAGCCGTGGAAGGAATCGGCAACCTGGCGCTATCTGAGGGACCAGCGCGGCCTGAGCGAACGGATTATCCGCATTGCGATCGCCGCCAATCGTCTCCGCGAGGGGCCGCATGGCAGCATGTGGGCTGCTCATACAGACAGTGACGGTGCTATCACGGGCTGGGAGGAGCGTGGCCCGGATTGGCGTGGCTTCGCCGCCGGTGGCGCCAAGGTGCTGTTTCGCCTCGGACGGCCGGACGCGCTGCGGCTGTGCGTGACGGAGGCGGCAATCGACGCCCTGAGTCTGGCGGCCATCGAGGAGATGCGGGCCGGTTCGGTCTATCTCAGCGCCGGAGGGGGCTGGTCGCCGGCAACGGCAGAAGCGCTACGCCTGCTCGCCGCGCGTCCCGGCGCGGAACTCGTCGCGGCGACTGACGCGAACAAGCAGGGCAACGTGTTTGCCGAGCGCCTCTACGAGATCGCTGAAGAAGCAGGCGCTGCCTGGTCTCGCCTCCTGCCTCCGCTTGATGACTGGAACGATGCTCTGCGCGCGCGCACCAAGGAGCGAGAAGCCGAGGAGAATGAGGAAGGATAGGTCTGCCGCATGCCCGCCGGCCGCGATCAAGGGTGAAGCTGCGCCCGGCATGCGCCGGCCCTTGACCCGGCCGAACGGAGAGGCGGCCCGCCCGAAGGTGTGTTCAACGCCTTAGGGAAGGACAAGACAATGGAAATGGCGGAGAGGCTGGGTGCGATCCTGCGCGCCCTTCAGATCACCGAGATCGAATATTCGCTCAGTGGTGGTGGCGATTCTGGTGAAACGACACTTGAACGCGTCACCTACAGTGACGACCCGCTGGCGCATGATCTGCCGGACATACCCATCTTCATCAGCGACCGCGGCGAAATCCGGCACTTGCCGGAACTGCTTGAAAACATCGTCGCCGATGCGCCCGAGGGCGACTGGGTCAATAATGAGGGCGGATACGGCACCGTCTATGTCCGTCCTTTCGAGAACGAGGAAGAGCTGACCATCGAGTGCGATATGTCCTATCGCGAAGACGGTGATTATGGCGATGACGACGAAGACGAGTTTGTCGATGATGATCCGATCGACGATGAGGACGATGGTCCGCTCGCCCTCGCGATTGAGGTTCTGGTCGGGGAGGTTGCGCCATGAGCACCCGATCCTGGTCCCAGTTGAAGACCATCGCCAGCAGCCAGCTCGTCGCTGCCTGTCCCTGGATCAGGGAATGCCCGGCCCAACTTTCGGCCTTTGCCACCATCGTGGCGCTGGCAGAGGTCAGGATGACGGTCCGCGCCATCGAGGGGCGTCTGGATGCCGATGTCCGCACACCACCATCAGTAAAAAAAGATCCGCTCGCCGCCGAGCTGGTCCAAATGATCGTGGACAATGCAACGAGTCATGCATCTTCCGCACGGCCCGAAAGCAGTCCCGCCTTCGGTGACTGGGCTGAAGATCACGGGTTTTCGGATATGGGCGTTGCGCTCCTGTCGAGCAACGCCAACTGGCAGGATCTGACGGCGGCCGCCGGGATCATTGCAACGGCGATCAAGGCCCTTTCGGAACGCGCCCGTACGCTCGCCCAGACCCACATGGGCACCATACTGGCGCGCGATCTGCCCGATGGCGTTTTCCTGCGTCATGGTCTCAACGCGGTCGCCGCCTGGCTGCTGGCTCCGGAAATGAGCGGCCGGGAGGAGCGTGCCATAGTGCTCACGCGCCGTCGGCAGGCGATATCCGTTTACGGCGCGTTGTCCGGCGCTCTGCGCGAGGAGGACGTCACCGGCATTATCGACGCCGGGCTTCCTCTTGCCGCCGTTCTCATGGAACGCCATGGTTTGAACGCCGCCGAATTGCGCTCCTTGCGCAACGGGCGCCACCTTCGCCACTCGATCGAGAATCCGACCGATTTTCATGTCGCCATCGAGGAACTCAAGACCCATGAAACGCCGCTTCATGAATGGCCGGGCGGAGGAAGGCCTGACGAAGCCGATGCATGGGCAGGCTCGCCCTGGGTGAAAGAGCCCCGCCAGCATGTCGTGAGGCCCGATTATTTCGGGTTCTACAAGGATGGCATAACCGACGCCATCAACGCCCTGCGCGAAGACTTGCTTCGGCCGATGGTCGCCGAGCGCATCCGCCTCGGAGGTTTCGCGCCATCCCGCCAGGTGGTCTCCTTCGCCAGGAGCATCGAGGTCGACGTCAGAAAAGGTGGCGGGCTGGTGCGCCAGCGAATGATCGCGGCGCTGCGGCATGCGATCATCGGACCTCGCAAGCCGAAAGCATTCCAGGAAGCTGTCGGCCTGTGGCATCGCCGGGTCGCGACGCTCTCGGCCTTGCGCCATGAACACACGGTTGAACGGCCGGGTTGGCCGGAATTGTGCGCGCCCTGGCGCTCCCCCTGCGGCAGCCATGAAATCGTCGTCCTGTCGTCGGCGGCGGATCTAGTCGAAGAAGGCCGTGTCCTCGACCACTGCGTCGGCGGCTATTACGCAATCTGCCGGCGCGGAGATACGCAAATCCTGTCATTGCGGGAAAACGGCAAGCGGATAGCGACGCTGGAACTGACGCTCGGCCCGGACCTCGGCGTATTGGCGCTTGCGGTCGGCCAGTTCAAGGCCTACCGCAATTCGACTCCGCCGGCCCATCTTCATGATCCGCTGCGTGCTTTTCTGCGGGATGTGCGCAGTGGCGACCATCCGGTCAATGCCGCCCGCCTCGCCCACTATCGCAAGAAGATGCGTGACGTCTGGGACGGGACCTGGAACAGCGAGGCGCTGTCGCTCGATCACGCCCGGAAAGCCTTTCCGTTCTATCTGCCGCTTCTCCCACGGGGGACACCGGCGGATTTCGACGCTTGGTGCGCGGCGTCGGGATTACCGGCGGCCTTTGACGCGACGCTCGCTCAGCTCGACGCCTCCTCGCGCTGACCGCACCACAACCAGTTCCCGTTCCAAACCCATGAAGGAGAGCAGATCATGCATCCCTACGATCACGCGCGTTCGTCAGCCCGCATCCACGGCGGGGTGTGGCAGGACTATTTCGAACTGCACAGCTGGTTCGACGCCAGCAAGTCGCTCTTGTGCAGGTTTACCCATCGTGCGCTACGCCATCACCTCGAAGGCGTCGCCGAGGCGACAGCGCATTTCGGGGCCGATATCCGCAATTCCGATGCCGTCGACGTCGACACCATGACGCTTGGTGTCCAGCACCTGGAAGAAGACTGTCCACGCATTGTTTCCGCGTGCGATTGGCTCGTCGGCTTCAAAGCGCCTGACTGGCTGCCTGCCTCGCTGCCGGACGCGGAAGATCTGGCCCAGGCGAGCGTCATGCGTTTTGGTGGTGAGACTGAAGATTTCCTGCCGCTTCATCGTTGGTTCCTGGCGACAGCGCCCTGGAGTGAAGACACGGCGCATCTGATGTTTCGCCATCACGCTTTCGGTGTTTTCGAGGCGGAGGCGAGGTTCGGACCCGTCATCCACCATGGCGCCGGGTGGGTGACCCCGACGCGTATGGTCGCCGAACGCCATGTTCAGGAAGTCCTTGGACGCGTTCCGCCGGCGACGGAGTTCCTGCGCCGGATCAAGGGCGAGCGCTGGATGCTGCAGGCGACCTCGCCGCGCAAGCTCGGGCTCGATGCCTCGATCACCCTAGACGTCATGGAGAAGACCCATGTCGTCCCTTGATGTTCGCCGGTTCATCGTCATCTCCACCGGCCATGTCACCGAGACGACGGCAAAGCTTCTCGATAGTGTCCCGGTCGACCAATGGCCGTGCCTTGGTGGCCGATACGGCGATTATGGCTGGTTCGTCTATGCCCATGACGAGAATTGCGGAACCGGCAAAAACCGGATTCCGGATGATCTGTTCGCCGTCATGATCTGGGCTCGAAAGAAGCGCTGCGATTATGTCCTGCTGGACTGCGACGGCGACCAGATCGATGCACTGCCTCACCACGACTGGTAGCGCCTATCCGCTCCGCGGAAGAGGGAAAGAAGAAAAGGAGGAAGAAAGCCCGGCTGCCGCATGCCCGCCGTCCGCGTCAAGGGTAAAGCTTCGCCCGGCTAAAGCCGGCCCTTGACCCGCCCGGGCGGAGAGGCGGCTGCGGGGGAGGGGTCAGAAGGGTTGGAGATGATGGTGGTCCGCAAGGGATGAGCCGCGTGTCCCTCCCGACGAGGCCAGAAGGAGCCCATCCATGACCCCCGCCTCTCCAATCCGCAAGATCTATCAGGGCGTCGCCGATCGCCGGCAGATGTTCCGCATGTTCGATCGCCATGCCCAGCGACCCGATCGCTGGGAGAGTGATGATAGCGCCCTCTTCCGTGGTGAATGGTTCGAGATCGGCAAGGCCGAGCACGATTACATGCTCGACATCCTGCCGCCGCTCTGGATGCGCGGGGAAATGTTTGCGATGCGTGAATTCCTCACCGAAACGATCACCAGCATCTTCTACACGCTGCGGATCGACGGAAAGGTCCGCTATTTCCACGGCTATTGCGACCTCACTGACCTGCGCTCACCGGTGGCAATGCGCGACGCGATCGTCGAGCGGGAGAGCTGGCCGGTGAAGGCGATGACGCATGAGGAGCGCCTTGAGCACATCTGGAGCGCCACATATGATGAATATCGTGGCTTTGCGGGTGATAGTTACCTTCCCCAATTTCGTGGCAAGCGCACGGTGCTGGTCTACGGCCGTCGCGGCGGCAGCGTCCTCAAGCTGCTGGAAGAACTCACTGAAGACGAGATCCAGGCCAAGCTGCCGGTTCACCTGCGGCATTTGCCCGAGCGGCGCGCGGCGTGACCGGGGGAGGCTGTCATGTTCACCTTCCCGATTCTTGCGGTCCGCAAGGTTATCGCGCGGGGAATTGCCGATGCCGCCGCCAATGACGGTTTCCGCAATCCCTATTACGGCTCTCGCCCCGGTGAGGGCGAAAAGCCTGGATTGTGGCTCGTCGGGGACGAAGGCGTCTACCTCATGTCCAACGGAAAGCTGGCTGACGGGCAGCAGGCGCTCGTCATCTATTCCGAGCAATGCCATCCCAAGGGCGATATTGATTGGTGGGACTACAAGCGTCGCCTTTTTGGCGGTGACGACGGCATCGAGTTCATCGAAGCCGAGCGGCTGATCCCGCTCTTTGATCGCAATATGCGCGCGACCCACCTCAACATCCAGCTTAGCGAGACCGAAGTCGCGCTCACGCTGATCGTCCGTTGAACCCTCTCAAGCGCCGTTGTCGAGCCTCTGGCAGATTCGCTCTGCCAGAACCTTCTGCGTATTTCCACATAAGGAGAAACACCCATGTCCCACGACGATCCGTTCTCGCTCTCGCCTCTAGGTAATTCGACGCTTTCATCGGGCTTTGGTCTCGGCACCGCGGCCTTTGGCGATGACTTTGCGGCAAACGACTTCGATGACGACCCTCCGCCGGCCGGGCCCTCGCCTGCAATGCAGACACCATCCTCTCCGCCGCCGACCGCACCATTGTCGCTAGGTGCTAATTTCTATCTTTCCGGTAGCCGTGTTCTCGCCCGCGGCTGGAAGCAAAGGGCGCGGGACAACATCGCCGCCATCCGGCTCGCAGCCGAGATCGAGGCCGAGGAGCGTCACGCCACGAGCAACGAGCAGGAAAAATTGATCCGCTTCACCGGCTTTGGCGCTTCCGACCTTGCCAACGGCGTATTCCGTCGCCCAGGGGAGGTCGAATTCCGAACGGGCTGGGACGAGATCGGTATGGCGCTGGAGGATGCGGTTGCGGAGGCGGACTATGCATCCCTTGCCCGCTGCACCCAATATGCCCATTTTACCCCGGAGTTTATCGTTCGGGCGATGTGGGCAGGGCTTCAGCGCCTCGGCTGGCGCGGCGGCCGGGTCCTCGAGCCAGGGATCGGTACAGGGTTGTTCCCGGCGCTCATGCCGGAACGCCTGTGTGCGGTATCGCACGTCACCGGAATCGAGCTCGATCCGGTCACGGCGCGTATCGCCCGGCTGTTGCAGCCACGGGCACGTATCGTCAGCGGAGACTTCGCCCGGACCGACCTTTCTGCAAGTTTCGATCTCGTCGTCGGCAATCCGCCATTCTCGGATCGCACCGTCCGATCCGACCGGGCATATCGCTCGATGAAGCTGGTACTGCATGATTATTTCATTGCGCGGTCGATCGATCTCTTGAAGCCGGGGGCGCTGGCCGCCTTCGTCACAAGTTCCGGCACGATGGACAAGGCCGATTGCTCGGCGCGCGAGCATATCGCAAAATCAGCCGACCTCATCGCCGCGATCCGTCTGCCTGAAGGAAGTTTTCGTTCAGACGCCGGCACCGATGTGGTCGTCGACATCCTGTTCTTCCGCAAACGCAAAGTGGGCGAGCCGGAGGGCGATCAGGCCTGGCTCGACATAGACGAAATCCGTCCAGCGATAGAGGACGAAGGCGCTATCCGCATCAATCGCTGGTTCGCGCGCCATCCGGCCTTCGTGCTCGGTACGCATGCCCTTACTTCCGGCCCGTTCGGCGAGACCTATACATGTCTGCCTCGCAAGGACCGGGATCTCGTTTCTACGCTCGCCGCCGCCATCAATCTCCTTCCGGAAGCTCTATACGACGGCGAGCCCACCGAAATCGATCTGGAGCTTGAGTATGAAGTCGAGGGCACACCTGTCAATTTGCCGTTGAAACGCCATGTCCGCGAAGGCAGCTTCTTCTTCGACCAGGTCCGCGGGCTGATGCAGGTCGTCGATGGCGAGCCAGTCGCGGTTAAGGTGCGAAAGGGGCGCAGCGGCGATGGCATCTCGGAAAAGCATGTCCACATCATCCGCAAGCTGATCCCAATTCGCGATGCTGTGCGTGAAGTCCTCAAGGCGCAGGAACTGGATCGGCCGTGGAAAGATCTCCAGGTCAGGCTACGTATCGCCTGGTCGAGTTTTGTCCGCGACTTCGGGCCGATCAATCACACGACGGTTTCGATCACGGAAGCCCCGGATGGTGAGACCCGCGAGAACCATCGACGTCCCAACCTCCAGCCGTTCCTCGATGATCCCGATTGCTGGCTGGTGGCGTCGATCGAGGATTATGATCTCGATACCGACACATCGCGTCCCGGCCCGATCTTCACGGAGCGCGTGATTTCTCCTCCGGCCGCACCGATTATCAACAGCGCCACCGACGCGCTCGCGGTCGTCCTCAACGAACATGGACGCGTCGATATCGATCACATCGCCGAACTTCTGCATCGTGACCCGAAAGATGTCGTCGCAGAGCTGGGCAGCGCCATTTACCGGAACCCGGCCGATGGCTCATGGCAGATGGCCGATGCCTATTTGTCCGGCCGTGTCCGCGACAAGCTGAAGGCCGCGAAGGTCGCGGCGGCGCTCGATCCCGCATATCAGTGCAACGTCTCGGCGCTGCAAGGTGTCCAGCCTGCCGACCTTCGTCCTTCCGACATCACCGCGCGTCTCGGAGCGCCATGGATACCGGCGGCCGATGTCGTCGCCTTTGTCAAAGAGACGATGAACGCCGATATCAAGATCCATCACATGCCGGAACTGGCGTCGTGGACGGTCGATGCGCGGCAACTCGGCTATCTGGCGGCCGGCACCTCCGAATGGGGAACGGATCGTCGCCATGCCGGCGAATTGCTGGCGGACGCGCTGAATAGCCGCGTGCCGCAGATCTTCGACACGGTCAAGGATGGCGACAGCGAGAAGCGCGTTCTTAACGTCGTGGACACCGAGGCGGCCAAGGAGAAGCTCTACAAGATCAAGATCGCTTTCCAGAACTGGATCTGGTCTGATCCCGATCGGACCGACAGACTGGCGCGGATCTATAATGACCGCTTCAACAACATCGCCCCTAGAAAATTCGACGGGTCCCATCTCCAGCTTCCAGGCACCTCCGGCGCCTTTGTTCTTTATGACCATCAGAAACGCGGCATCTGGCGCATCATCTCGGATGGCGCGACCTATCTTGCCCATGCCGTTGGCGCCGGCAAGACGATGACCATGGCAGCCGCCATCATGGAACAGCGCCGTCTCGGCCTGATCTCCAAGGCGATGCTCACCGTGCCCGGTCACTGCCTGGGGCAGGTCGCGCGCGAATTCCTCGCGCTTTATCCCAATGCCCGCATCCTTGTCGCCGATGAAACGAATTTCACCAAGGACAAGCGCGCCCGGTTTCTGTCGCGCGCGGCGACTGCGACGTGGGACGCCATCATCATCACCCATTCAGCCTTCCGCTTCATCGGCGTTCCCTCCGCCTTCGAGCAGCAGATGATCCATGACGAGCTGGAACTCTACGAAAGCCTCCTGCTGAAGGTCGAGGATGAGGATCGTGTTTCGCGCAAGCGCCTCGAGCGGCTGAAGGAGGGGTTGCAGGAACGGCTGGAGGGACTCTCGACCCGAAAGGATGATCTGTTGACCATCGCCGAGATCGGCGTCGATCAGGTCATTGTTGACGAGGCCCAGGAGTTCCGCAAGCTCAGCTTCGCCACCAATATGTCAACACTCAAGGGGGTCGATCCGAACGGCTCGCAGCGCGCCTGGGATCTCTACGTTAAATCGCGCTTCATCGAGACGAAAAACCCGGGCCGGGCGCTTGTCCTGGCTTCCGGGACGCCAATCACCAATACGCTCGGCGAGATGTTCACGGTGCAGCGGCTCATGGATCATGCCGCCCTGATGGAGCGCGGTCTGCACGAGTTCGACGCCTGGGCCTCGACTTTCGGTGATACGACTACCGAACTGGAGCTCCAGCCCTCGGGCAAATACAAGCCGGTTTCCCGTTTCGCCAGCTTCGTCAACGTTCCCGAACTGATCGCGATGTTCCGGTCCTTCGCAGATGTCGTAATGCCGGTGGATCTTGCGGAATATGTGAAGGTGCCGGCGATCGCGACCGGCAAGCGTCAGATCATCACCTCGAAGCCCACGCAGGCGTTCAAGCACTATCAAATGGTACTGGATGCGCGCATCAAGGCGATCGAGGAACGCGAAGGGCCGGCCGAGCCCGGTGACGATATCCTGCTCTCCGTCATCACCGATGGCCGCCATGCAGCGATCGACCTGCGCCTGGTCGAGGCCGACAATAATAACGAACCGGACAACAAGCTCAACAATCTCATCTCGAACGCCTACCGGATTTGGCGGGAAACGGCTGACAACACCTATGCTCGCCCGGACGGCAAGCCATTTGAGCTGACAGGCGCAGCGCAAATGATCTTTTCCGATCTCGGCACGATCAATGTCGAGAAGACGCGCGGCTTCTCGGCCTATCGCTGGATTCGCGAAGAACTGATCCGGCTCGGCGTACCGCCGTCCGAAATCGCCTTCATGCAGGACTACAAGAAGTCGGACGCCAAGCAGCGGCTGTTCGGCGACGTTCGCGCCGGCAAGATTCGCTTCCTGATCGGCAGTTCCGAAACGATGGGCACCGGCGTCAATGCCCAGCTTCGCCTGAAGGCGCTGCATCATCTCGACGTGCCCTGGTTGCCTTCACAGATCGAGCAGCGCGAGGGTCGGATTGTACGGCAAGGCAATCAGCATGAAGAGGTCGATATCTTCGCCTATGCCACCGAAGGCTCGCTCGACGCCACCATGTGGCAAAACAACGAGCGCAAGGCCCGGTTCATTGCGGCAGCACTCTCCGGGGACACCTCGATCCGGCGGCTCGAGGACATGGGCGAAGGCCAGGCCAATCAGTTCGCCATGGCCAAGGCCATTGCATCGGGCGATCAGCGCCTGATGCAAAAGGCGGGGCTTGAAGCCGATATCGCTCGGCTGGAGCGTCTGCGGGCCGCCCATATCGATGATCAGCATGCTGTTCGCAGGCAGCTTCGCGACGCCGAGCGCGACATTGAATATGCCGCGCGGCGGATTTCTGAGATCGGTCAGGACATCGAGCGTCTGGTTCTAACCGGCGGAGATCCATTCTCCATGATTGTGGGAGGCAAGCGCCACGATGAACGCAAGAAAGCGGGGAGGGCGCTCATGAAGGAAATCCTCACCCTCGTGCAACTTCAGCAAGAAGGCGAGTGCATCATCGCCTCGATCGGCGGCTTCGAGCTTGAATATTCCGGCGAACGCTTCGGCAAGGATGGTTACCGCTATTCCACAATGCTGCTCCGGACCGGCGTGGAACACGAGATCGAGCTTGCGATCACCGTCACGCCGCTCGGCGCGATCTCCCGGATCGAGCGGGCCTTGTCCGGCTTCGAGGACGAACAGGAACGCTATCGTCAGCGACTGGCCGATGCGCGCCGCCGACTGACATCCTATCAGTCGCGGGGCGAAGGCGGCGCGTTCGCCTTTGCCGAAGAACTGGAGGAAAAGCGCCGACAACTTGCTGAGGTCGAGGAAGCTCTGGCGAAGGACGTCGAAAGCCCTGACGAGGCCCACGCAATCGCGGCCTAACCCAGGCCGCGTCTCCCGGCAACCCCTCGACAAGCTTAAGACGATGATTGAGCGGCCGAAGCAACTGGCTTGTCGAGCCACTTGGCTCGATCAGCTCCCCCAGGAAAGGAGGAAGTCGCGAAAAGCCCATTTGCTTCTATCTGAAAAGCCCAGCGGCTTCAGCCTTGCCGGCCATTATTCGCCGATCGACAGGCCGCCTTTCCCTCTTTTCTTGGCGCGATACATGGCTGTGTCCGCCGCACGAAGAAGCGCTTCGAAAGTTGTGCCCTGTTGGGGATAGAGCGCAACACCGATGGATGCGGAGCATGAGATCGACTGGTTCTCTATCTCGAAGGGCCGGCCGACCAGTTCGGAAATGCGGGAAAAAATCGCTGCCGCGTCGATCGGCCGATGGGGATCGTCGATACAAATGACGAACTCATCGCCACCGATGCGGCCACAGATATCCGAGTCCCGAGTGCCGGCACGGAGCCGCTCGGCTACGTTCCGCAAAAGCTCGTCGCCGACGCTATGGCCACGTGTATCATTCACGCGCTTGAAATCGTCGAGATCGATGAACGCCAGCGCCAGCCGCCCTTCAAGGCCTCGGTGGGAGAGCCGTTTCTCGACCAACGTCCGTGTAAAACTGCGATTGGGCAGTCCGGTCAGATCATCGTGGCTCGCCTTCAAATGCAGTTCATCCTGACGCGCCTGAAGCTCCGCGAGGCGTTGATCGAGCTCTGTCCGCTCCCGGCGGCTTTGATGCAACATTTCCATGGTCCTCGCGCTCGCGAGCAGGCTTCCCGCCATCGTTGCCTGGCAGGTTTCAATGCGGAAAGGTTTCCCTCCCTCAAGGCCGGCGAGCAGAATCAGGAAGCGTTCCTTTCCATGCACAATCGTCAGATAGGCGATCGACGTCCTGCAATGACCGTCCGTCAGGCTTCGAAAGATACTGGACGCGGCGTCGTGCTCGACCATGTCGGGCCTGATGGCGGAGCCGAACAGATTGGTCACGGGCATTTCAACGCTCTGAATTCGTCCGATCAGCGATTCATCGGTTGAGAACACGCACACGAGGTTTCCATCCTCGTTCAGCCGAAGCAGGGCCGCCCACGGCGCATTCCACTCTGTCAGGATAGGCTTAATGGCGATCCCGTAGGCTGATGCGGGGTCATAGGTTTGCAACACGATCGACAGCAGCTGCGCCAGGTCATCATTCGATGGGGGATAGCTCGAGCGGAGATTGGCGTCCCAGCAGGCGCTCTGCAAAATTTCCGATTGCGTCATGACGACGATACTGAACCCATAACTCATACAACCCCGGTGCGGCCGGGTGTCCGCTCGACGGGATGCCGTGAATGGCCGGATAATGACTTCTGAATATTCCAATCTGCTGTCGCGTTCTCCCCGCCACCTGCGCAGTTTTCAATTGACCCGCGATAGTGTAAAATAGCGGTAGGGAAAAATTGAATAAACTTGATGATTTATAGAGAGCCAGTGGAGCGGATCGCCGATCCAGTAATGTCAATCTGCGCGGCGGAGACTGAGGTGGAACTGCGGCGGGTTGTCCAGCAGAGCATCGAACGTTTCGGCTTCCAGAGCTACAATCTTTCGTTCCGCAAGAAGGACCGCCGCGAGTTTATGTCGGAGCCCACCCTCACCAACTGGAGCGGCGCGGATCTAGCGCGGTACGCCGATGAGGGATGGGTGGAGAAAGACCCCTTGCTTGAGATGGCGGTTGGGCGGCCCGGGCGGCCAATGGTCTGGACCTCTGCGCAATGGGCGTCTTCCGTTCATTCGACCTATGGCGAGTATATCGCCAGCACCGGAATTATCAGCGGGGCGACCGCGGCGCTGGATGAGCGTCCAGGGAGCCTGAGCGCGATGACGGCCCTGTCATTCGCGGATGCTTCCAGGAGCCGGAGCGACGCATATGCCATCCAGATAATCGGCCAGGTCGCGGTCACCCGCGCGGCGGTCCTGGGTATCCCGCGGGCGGACGTCATCGGAGCCCCGTATTTGAACAGGTTGTCGTCGCGGCAGATGGAGATACTCGGGTGGATCGCGCAAGGAAAATCCAACGCCGACATAGCCATCATCGTCGGTTCGTCTAAAAGAACTGTCGATTACCACGTCTCGGAAATTCTGAGAAAGCTGGAAGTCGCCAGCAAGGCGCAAGCGGCAGCCATCTATTCCAGTCAGTGAGGCGGCGAAGCTCGGCCCGTGATCGGACGTCCTGTCAGTGCGCTTGCGGCTCTTGCCGCTCGCTTTGCTGTCGCAATTGTCCGCTCGTGTGGTGTGCGACTTCTAACGCCAGCCTTTTTGGGTGTTATCGCGAAAGCCTGTTTTCGTCATCGATCAGGGTCAGGCGGCAGGGCGCGGAGCTGCCCCATTGCCACAGGACGAGGTTGAGATCGTCAGCCGTTGCACCCGCAGCAAAGCTGCGAACCAACAGACCATGATAGCCGGCTGCTGCAAGCCGTCGGGCAAAAGCCTGCGTGGCTGCCTCACCACTTGTCTTCATCTGATCGCGCCAGGTTGAGTCGCTCAGCGCCGGCATCGTCATTCCTTCAGCCCGCATCGCCGTCTCGTCACGGCAATCGAACACGCTTTCTATGCTCGCGTCATAGCAAACCAGCGTTGTGGGTTGCAGGCTGCCGGCCTGATTGGCTTCGCGCAGTGCCGTTATGACGGACAAGGACATATAGAGCGCTGGCGTTCCCTTGCGATTGAAGCGTCCCCCATAGAGCTGCGCGCCGCGGCCCGACATCGGCTCGCTGGCGAAGATCGGGTTGAGCGCCCGGTAGAGTTGTCCCTCGTATCGCACCCGTGGCCTATGCGTGCACGCCGGCGTCGACCGCGTCAATATAATCGAGCACCTCGTCGGCACGGCCGTCACGGACCAGTTGCATCGCGGTCATGCCCGAAAAACCCGGCAGGGGTTCGGATCGATACCATGCGTAAGCCATCAGTGCCGAGCCAAATCGGGGCTCGACCTTATTGACGATCTCGGTCATCTCGCGCAGCCGACGCTGTGTCTTGTCCGAGCTGATACGATCCTTGCGCTGGATCGCATCCTTGCCAAGTCCGGCCGTCCGCGCAATTTCCTCGCTCGTCGTCCGCAAAGCGGCAGCGATCTTGCGCGGCGAAAAAAGACCATCGTCAGCATATTGGGTAAGTCCCATGGCGCTTACCTCCAATTCCGCACATCCAATATGACGCAATATAGCGTCAGAATGATTGGCATGCAAGTTGGAATAGAGTGAGGCCGGGAGGAAATGGAAGAAGCAAGCCCGCTCGCAGAGCGGGCAGGCCGCTGACGCTGGTGCTCAATCGCCGCCATCGCGATCCCGACCCGTCGTCCTGCGCAGGGCTTTAAGCCCCGCTCGGCCAGCCGGGCAGGGATGCTCGCCCGCAATTGCCCCGGCCTGCCCGCTCCGCGGGCCGGGGGATGTCTTCGGGAAGAAGACGAAAAAGGACCGGCGCGGTGCCGGTTCGTCAAGAGGAGCATCCCCATGGAAATCAAGCTGATTGATCCGCGTTCGCTCGTGGAGAATCCCGACAGGGCCCGCCGCACCAAATCGAGTCCGCAATCGGACGCGCTGTTGCTGGCGACGATCCGGGCCGTTGGCATTGTGCAGCCGCCGGTCGTGGCGCCACAGACTGATGGCGGCAATGGTTATGTCATCCACTCTGGCCATCGCCGTGTCAGGCAGGCGATCGTCGCGGGTCTGGAAGAGATCGCGGTTCTGGTCGGCGAGCCCGCCGAGGACGGCGGCGCCCTGCGCTCGATGGTCGAGAATATCGCTCGCGAGAACCTCAATCCTGTCGACCAGTGGCGCGCTATCGAACGGCTCGTCGCTCTTGGCTGGACCGAAGAGGCGATTGCCGTCGCGCTCGCTCTGCCGATCCGCCAGATCAGAAAGCTGCGCCTGCTCGCCAATGTGCTGCCTGCCATGCTCGATCACATGGCCAAAGGCGACATGCCCAATGAGGGGCAATTGCGAACCATCGCATCGGCGGCCCTCGATGAGCAGAAAGAGGTCTGGAAAAAACACAAGCCTTCGAAGGCCGACCCGCAGGTATCGTGGTGGAGCGTTGCGCAGGGCCTTCAGAAAACGCGCATGTATGCCCGCGATGCGAGCTTCGACGATGACCTGGCGCAGGCCTATGGCATCGCCTGGGTGGAAGACCTTTTCGCGCCGGCAGATGAGGACAGCCGCTATACGACCGACGTCGAGGCGTTTCTCGGCGCTCAGCAGGAGTGGATGACGGCTAATCTGCCCAAACGAGGGTCCATTGTGGAGGCCGGCCAATGGGGCGAGCCGAAGCTGCCCCCCAAGGCCGAGCGTGTCTACGGCAAAGCGAGCAAATCTGACCACACCGCCATGTATCTCGACCGCGACGGCAAGGTGCAGTCGGTGGCTTACCGCATGCCCGAAGCCAAAAAGCCCAGGAGCGGGAAGGATGCGTATCCCGGTTCCGATGATGGTGCACCGATCGTCAACACCCGACCGGATGTCACCCGGAAGGGCATGGAGATGATTGGCGACCTGCGCACCGACGCCTTGCACGAGGCGCTGTCTCGCGCCCCGATCGAGGACGACACGCTGATGGCGCTGCTGGTTCTGGCTTTTGCCGGCCAGAACGTTTCCGTCGCGTCTGGAACGCGTGACGTCTCCTATTACGGGGCCGTTGGTCTTGGTGAACATGCCGCGCGCCTGTTCGATCAGGATGGCAAGCTCGAATTCGACATGGAGACGCTGCGGATCGCCGTGCGCTCCCTGCTGGTTGACGTCCTGTCGTGTCGCGAAAACCGATCGGACAGCGGCGTCGTCGCCCGGGTCGCCGGAAATATCATCGGCGCTGACAACTTCTTGCCGAATATGGGCACGGACGAATTCCTGTCGTGCCTCTCGCGTCCGGCTCTGGAAGCCTCGTGCAAGGGCACGTCGATCCTGCCGCGCCAGCGGGTGAAGGACACGCGGGCAGCTCTCGTCGAGCATTTCCAGGCGGAACGCTTCGTTCATCAGGCAGCGCTGTTTGCACCCGATCCGGAAAAGCTCTCGGCCTGGCTCAGGAAGAACGAAGTCGTGGAAGAGCCCGAGGACGAGGGCGCGTCCGAGCACGCTGCGCTCGAAGACGATACCAGCGGCGGGCCGGTTCCTGGCCACAATGCTGATGACTACGAAGAAGGTTTCCGCGAAGCCGCCGAATAGCCGCACCTGTTTCCTTTTTTCTTCGTACCGCCGCCGCCGGTTTACCACCGGCGGCGGCTTCGTTTTCCCTTCAATATCCGGAGGACATCATGTCCGCACACTCGATCTTTGAAGACGCTCCCATCGGATCCATCGTTGCCTGGAGCGACGGAACCCCGCGTCCTCCCGAACGGTTCACCAGGAAACTCGCCGCCTGGAGGAATAACAACAGCAAAGGCCGGTTGATCCGGAAAGAACCTCCGCGGATCCGTCCCACCTACTCGTCGCCGGCAGGCTTTACGCTGCATGAGGCAGATTTCGGGTCTGGCGGGGTCATCGCAATCCGCGTTCATCGCAGCTTCTCGGTAGACACCACGCTGCAATTTACCGTGGTGGAACGGCCCGTACCCGGCTCTGTTCGCGTCTTCGACCGGGCCGGTGACAATGCCGAACTCGTGCATCTCGCACCGCACCGCGCGGCGGCCGAGGAATGGCTTTCGCGCCATGGCTATCCCAATGCCGTGCTCGACGACGTTACGGCGGACGAGGTCGCCGCCGATGTTGTCGAGGGGAGGGTGGCATGAGCGTTCACTCTTCCTCGAGCGCCAAATCTGATGCTACCCTCGGTTCGCCAGGGGTTTTGTTTGGCCGCAGCGCCGACGGGCTTTTGGTGGCACTGGTCGGTGACACCGCCTTCGCCATGGTCCCGGGCCGCGAAGGCAAATTCTTCCTTGCCAGCGGCTGGCGCATTGGCCGTCCGATCCCGGAATGGATGCGCTCGGATTTTTATGGCCATTCCGGCGAACTGGCTGATGAAGCGGCATTCTTTCTGAAGGTCCAGGAAAACGCCAAGCACCAGCGGGAAAAACGCGCCCTCGGCCGGAAGGACTTCGTTTCGTCCGCCAACACGCCATGGGGGCCTTCGCAGGGAGCCACACTTTACGCCGAGGGCGTAACGGCTCACTCGACGGCCGGACATGGTGGTTTCAAGCTTTCGGCAGAGCGGAACCGCCAGGTGCATCCCATGCTGCGCTCCGCTGGCGGCTGGTATGAAGAAGATGCCGAGTGGGCGATCGTCTCGTTCACATTCCCGCACCTCTTCACCGCATATGAGCGCCGTCACGCCGAGCGCACAATCAAGGATTCCTGGCCTGATGCGTGGGAGGAGCTGACTGGCAATACCCTGGCTCCTGGTGACTCCCGCACCAAAGATCAACGTGCCTTTGAGGTTCAGCATGCCGCCGACTGGATCGTGATCTCCGCCATCAGCTCGGAGCAAAAGAAAGGTTTCGTGGAGGTCGTCGCCACAATGGGCGGGCGGCGCGAGGAGGCGGCTGAGGAACGCCGTTTTCTCGTGCCGGAGGGAGACTACAAGATGGGCCGGTTCGGTTTCGTGATCGATCCCGCTCGGCACGCGGTTTATGACGGCCCGTCCAGTTTCATCGGCTGGCAAAGGAGGGCGCCCTGATGGCTTTCCCTCTGGAACTGCAGCGGCGGCTGTTGTGCATGGAAGAAGCTCGCCGCCAGACTCAACACCAGCTCGATATAATCGAGCGCCAGATCTGGCGGCGCATGGCTTCGCTGATCCCCACCTTCGGTCGCAAGCATTCCGGTTATCGGCATGGAAAAGCTCCCGAACCCTCCGGGTTCCTCGAGCGATATCGCTCAAACCTGGCCGCACTCACTGCCGAACGCCAGCCCGAAATCGATGCCCTGTCGCGCAAGCTCGCGCGCCAGGACCGCGCCATCGCGATGCTGATCGCGCGGCTGGATCCTGTCCGGGAACTGGCGGCCTGATTTCCAGCGCAAGACCCCCATCATTATCAAAGGAGGGCAGAATGCCGCTCTATACGATCGAAACCACCTATCGTCTTCCCTGTTATCACCAGCGCACTTTTGAGACTCGGAGCCTCGAAGCAGCTTGTCGCCTCGCCCTCCAGGATGAGGACTGGGACAGCGACAATTGCGACTATGAGACCGTCGGCGAGACCTATATCACCGGCGTTGGGATGAGCCCGGCGGCGTATTCTGGTCCGGCGCAAGGCCGGTATGTTCGGCGAACTGCTTGCGCTACTCAAGGAAAGGACCCAACCGCCTTTCTGATGATGAATTCTGTGGCTTTGATCGCTAGTTGGCACTGATTATCAGCGCTAAGTGGCACCGCCCAACGGCCGTAATGAGGTGGGAAGCGGTCAGTCAGCTTTGGGGATGACAGAGGGTGGAAGCGGTCTTCCAGTGTCGCAAAAATCTGTGACTTTGATCGTTATTTGGCACTGATTATCAGCGCTAAGTGGCACGGTCCAAACGGCTGCAACAGTGCGGTTAATTGCTGTTGTTGCTCCGCAGAGTTTTTTCAACCAACCAAAGGTGGAAGACGTGAGCAGCTACAAACACACCGCCTATGAATATCACAGATGGCAGCAACATCCCCTCTTGGCCTGGTCTCGGCGTTAGTATCATCGCTCCGGCAGTAATCAGCGACAGGACACAAATCGCCAGGAAAGGTGTGAAGCTAAGAGCGAGAACGCGGGGCGCGGACCAGATCACTGTGTTAGGGTCAGGACTCACTGATCAGAGCCAGAAGATGACGGTTGCGGCGAGCGCGATGGCCGAGAAGAAGGTGGTAGGGCAGCGGTCGTAGCGGGTTGCGACGCGGCGCCAGTCCTTCAGACGGCCGAACATGATCTCGATCCGGTTGCGGCGCCTGTAACGGCGTTTGTCGTATTTGACGGGCTCGTTGCGCGATTTCCGGCCCGGGATGCAGGGCTTGATGCCCTTTTGCTCCAGCGCGTCCCTGAACCAGTCGGCATCGTAGCCTCGGTCGGCGAGCAGCCATTGCGCCTTGGGAAGTTCGTCGATCAGGGCCGCCGCACCGATGTAATCGCTGATCTGGCCGGCGGTCATGAAGAAGCTCAAGGGGCGGCCGTTGGCATCGGTAACGGCATGGAGCTTGGTGTTCATGCCGCCCTTCGTGCGGCCGATCAGGCGTCCGAGATCCCCTTTTTTACCGCCAGGCTCGATGCCGTGCGGTGCGCCTTCAAATAGGTCGCGTCGATCATCACCGTCTTGCGTTCAGCACAGGCCGAGAGCCCTTCCATCATGCGCGTGAAGACCCCCATCTGACCCCAGCGCTTCCAACGATTGTAGAGCGTCTTGTGCGGGCCGTAATCCTTCGGCGCATCCCGCCAGCGCAGCCCGTTACGATTGACGAAGATGATCCCGCTCAGCACGCGCCGGTCATCCACCCTCGGTCTGCCGTGGCTCTTCGGAAAATACGGCTCAAGCCGCGCCATTTGCTCGTCCGTCAGCCAGTACAGGTCGCTCATAGTCAGTCTCCTTGCGGAGCCTGAATCAGATCGCGCCTCTCACATCAATGGGTCCTGACCCTAGCCAAGCGCAAGCCGACTACTTCGGCGTATATGTTCGAATCCCACCCGGTCCGCCACTTGCCCCCACGAAAGCGTTCTCCCGATCCGGCTGCGGCCGGATTTTTCCGTTGTTTTCGAGGGTTATGCGGGTGGGGCTGAGCACTGGAGCTGCCGCCATGAGCCCCGGAAGCGGTCTCTCAGGACCGAGATTCTCTGGACCTGTTAACTGCGAGGTTTTGGTGAATAGCTATTAAGCTCTTGTTTAAGAGCCATTTTTTTCAAGTCCCGCAAAGACTCCGATCCCGGTGCCATTTGTCTGAAATGCCACTGACGTCCAACCGAAATCGTCGGTGCGCCATAGTCTCAGTCGAGCCGGATAGAAATCTCCGCTGCCTCTTTTTCGGTGTCGCAGAAGATGGGCTGCGGACGGCCATGGCGCCACACCCAGACGGTGAAGCCCGCTGTCTTACGGGTGTGGATGGTGCCATTAGAAATTTCGACATGCCCCTCCGACACGAGACGAAGGACGATCCGTCGCCCTGCCTCTGATCCGCCGATCTCGAACAATTTCGATGCAGATGCCTCAAGCAGCAGGTGCGTGCCCTTTGTATCGATAGCCACGATGTCCTTGTCTATCCAGACGAGGAAGTCGGGGAAGTACGCCTTCCCGGCATGCAATAGAGGGATCGAATATCCGCTGCCGGACGGGTTCCGCGTCCAGACCCGTTGGGTCTTGTCGATCGCCCTCGCAAACCTCAGTTCAAAGCCGTTCAGGCCAGAGTAGCGTTCGTGCAGCGATTTTTTGAAAGTCTCGCCTCCGTTGCTGTCAACCGCTATCGGTCCAACTGAATAGGGGTGGCCCGCATCATCCTGGAAAACCAAGGAGTGCTGAATATAGGCCTCTACCACTTTGCGAGCCGTCTCCCTTACATGCTCTGCCGCCGGGCTGCTGGCCTCGATTAACGCATCAAACTTGGGGTCCTCAATATCCACCAAGTTGATCGGCCCCCCCGCTCTGCGCAGCCCACCCGGATAGCACCTTTGAATCTCACGGCGGAATACATGGCGTGTCATGATCCGGTTGCTGTGATCTACTTCGACCCAGTCATAATGTGCATCCGTCTCCGATCCAATGAGCTGCAGTACCTGCATGCGGCTCCCTTGACCGATCGTGTTCTGTCCGCCGTCTCGGAAGTCCATCATTCCTTTGACAATCTTCCCTATAGGCTCTAGCGCATCGCTACTTTCAATCGCGACAGTGGGAATCGTCCGAGCCGGCCGTGGGTCCAGGCTGTCCTTCTTCCCTCGGGTTTTCTCATCCTTCACCACCAACGCTATTGACGGATGCTCGGAAACCAAGTCCGCGCGGATCTGCGTCAAGATGTCATCGAAGACCCGTTTCTCATCGGTTCGGATGTGGAAGTGCGCCGTGTTCATGACCGGATCACTGTAGTGCTGTGCTCCAGGTTGCCGAAGGACTCGCCCGATGACCTGAGTGATCTGTCGCGCTGAAGCCATCTCTTTGTCTATGTATGCGAAAGACGCCGCTGGATCGTCCCAGCCTTCCTGAAGGCCAAGATTGAAAATGATGTGCTCGTAGTCGCCTGCGATGAATCGGGAGTAGTCTTTTTCCGCCCCATCGAAGAGGTGCATTTCTGGCGGCTTCTGCGATTCCTTCGAGAATTTGAGCTGGCAGTAGACGGCGATCTTAGCTGGGTCTACCTTTGCGACCTCGACGAGGTGTCGCCATATTAGGATGGGCCGGGCCTGTCGTTCCTGAAAGGGCCTTTTGAGGTCCTCCGAGACCGGCACGCCATCCACGGTGTTGGTGGAGCAGACATATATTGCCTTCGGTCGGTAAGGCAGCTTCAGATTTTGAGCTGCTTGCTGCGCCCTCCGCATGTCGGTCAGCAAGTTATCTAGGGCGGGTTCTAGCGGGGTGATGTATCCGTCTATTGATATCCGCTGCTTCACCAACTGGGCCTCTACGACCTCGGGACTCGAGACAGTCGTCGAGAAATCCGGGTCGGTCCATCCTTGGTCGCTACGAAGGCGAGAAATGACATTATTCAGACGCGGCGGCAGCGACATGGTGGCGCTAGCAACAATCAGCGCATCTGGTGCGAGTTCCAGGAGCCGATCTGTCTGAAGATCGGACAGGTTGTGTCCTTCGTCATAGACGACGATCACCGTCGACGACCTGCCGGGCCTCGGCTTGCAGGACATCGCCCAGCTGCCCGTCGAACTGCTGGCCATCCTGCAGCGCGACGTCGACGAGCGCATCAAGCGGGACAAGGCCGCGAAGGCCCGCCTCAATGGCGCGCTGACGGTCCGCTACGCCACCCGCGCCGCCGAGGAACGGCAGGCGACGGGCAAGGACACCGGCACGATCCGCTTCGACGACGGCGATTTCACCGTGGTCGCGGACCTGCCGAAACGGGTCGATTGGGATCAGGATCGCCTCGCCGCCATGGTCGAGCGCATCCGGTTCAACCAGCCCTCGGCCACCGGCGGCTATGGCGAATACAAGCGCGCGAGCCTGCACACGATCTCGGCGGGGTTCCGGGTGCCCTACGAGCTGCTGACCGGCGACCTGTCCCAGGTCAACTATTCCTCGATCCGGGCGGGGCTCGTGGAGTTCCGCCGCCAGATCGACGCCGTGCAGTGGCAGCTGTTCATTCCGATGTTCTGCGCGCCGGTCTGGCGGTGGTTCACGGAAGCGGCATGGGCCGCGGGTCAGATCCCGTCGCCGACCGTGCCGGTCGAATGGTCGCCGCCGAAGTTCGAGGCGGTCGATCCGCAGAAGGATGCGATGGCGAACCTGCTGTCGATCCGCTCCGGCACCATGACGCTCGCCGAGGTGATCGCGAAACAGGGCCGCAACCCCGACGCCGTGCTGGCGGAGATCGCCGCGACCAACGCCAAGCTCGATGCGCTGGGGCTGGTGCTCGACAGCGATCCGCGCCGCGTCACCAAGACCGGCAGCGCACAGACGAGCGACCCGGCGACCGATCCGGCCGACGGCGACCCGGCCGCCAACGATCCCTCCGCCGACGCGGAAACCAATCCGGCGCAGGCCGACCAACAGGACTGACCTCCATGGACACGATGATCGAACTGCCGGCCATGCGCCGGTCGGCGGAGCTTGCGCCGAACACGGCCGACGCCGACAGCCGCACCGTCGAGGTGGTCTGGTCGGCCGGGGCCCGCGTCCGTCGCGCCACCTTCTTCGGTGAGCCCTATGACGAGGAACTGAGCCTCGATCCCGCCCATGTCCGCCTCGACCGGCTGAACGCGGGCGCGCCGTTCCTGAAGGTGCACGAGCTCGACACGCTCGACGCGGTGATCGGCTCTGTCGTCCCCGGTTCCGCCCGGATCGAGAACGGCCGCGGCATCGCGCTGGTGCGGATCAGCGAGCGCGCCGATGTCGAGCCGATCTGGCGCGACATCCAGGCCGGGCACATCCGCGCCGTATCGATCGGCTACCAGGTCCACCGCTTCGAGGTCTCGAAACCCGAGGCCTCCCGCGAACTCTGGCGCGCGGTGGACTGGACGCCCTTCGAGGTCTCCGCCGTCGCGGTCGGCGCCGACCCCGCCGCCGGTTTCCGCGCCCAGCACCCCCTTCACGACTGCGTCCTCCACCGCCGGGACGCCCCTTCCACAACGAAAGGACCGATCCCGATGACGGACAAGACCCAGACCCCGGCGAGCGACGCCGCAACCCCCGCCACCACCCAGCCGACCGAGCCGGTCGAAACCGAGGACACCGCCATGACCGAGCCGAAAGCGGCTGCGCCCGACCCGAAGGTCGCCGCCAGCGAACCGAAGGTCCACGCAAGTGAGACCCGCAGCCAGCCGAAGACGCAGGCAACGCCCGCGCCCGACACCGAAGCGGTTGCCACCCGCGCCCGCGAGGCCGAGCGCGACCGCGTCTCCACCATCTACGATCTGGCGGGCCGCCTGAACCTCGAGCGCGGCTTCGCCGAGGATCTGGTGAAACGCGGCGTCAGCGTCGACGAGTCCCGCCGCCTGATCCTCGACCAGGTCGCCGCCAAGTCGGACGAGACCCGAACCTTCCCGCACGTTTCGGTGCCGCTCGGCGGCCGTGACGAGCGCATCACCCGCCGCGACGCGGTGGCGAACGCGCTCCTGCACCGCTACAGCCCGACGCTGTTCCAGCTGGAGGACGCTGCGCGCCAGTACCGCGGCATGACGCTGCTGGAACTGGCCCGCGAAAGCCTCGGCAATGCCGGGGTCAACACGCGCGGCCTGTCGCGCGACGAGGTTGCGACGCGCGCCCTGCACTCGACCTCCGACTTCCCCGAGATCCTGTCGGCCGTCACCAACAAGACGCTGCGGCAGGCCTACGAGGCCTATCCCCGCACCTTCATGCTGTTCTGCCGCCAGGTGCTGGCGACCGACTTCAAGGCGATGCACCGCGTGCAGCTCGGCGAGGCGCCGCAGCTGCTCGAGGTCGGCGAAAGCGGCGAGTTCAAGCGCGGGACGCTGGGCGAGAGCAAGGAGAGCTACAAGGTCAAGACCTATGGCCGGGTGGTCGCGATCACCCGCCAGACGCTGATCAACGACGATCTCGACGCCTTCACCCGGATCCCGGCGATGTACGGCAACTCCATCGCGCAGCTCGAGTCGGACGTGGTCTGGGGGATCATCACCGCCAACCCGGCGATGGCGGACGGCAACGCGCTGTTCCACACCACCCACAAGAACCTCGCGGGCACCGGCGCGGCGCTCGATGTGAGCAGCGTCGGTGCGGCGCGCGCGGCGATGGCGAAGCAGACCGGCCTCGACAAGAAGACGGTGCTGAACGTCCGCCCCGCCTTCCTGATCGTGCCCGCCTCGCTGGAACTGAAGGCCGAGCAGCTTGTCGCCCAGAACCTCGTGCCCGCCGCGACGTCCAGCGTGGTGCCGCAGTCGATCCGCACACTGGCGCCGATCAGCGAGCCGCGCCTCGACGCTGCCAGCGAGACCGCCTGGTATCTGGCGGCCAGCCCGAACCAGATCGACACCATCGAGTACGCCTATCTCGAGGGTCAGCAGGGCGCCTACATCGAGACGCGCAACGGCTTCGACGTCGACGGCGTCGAGATCAAGTGCCGCCTCGATTTCGGCGCCAAGGCCATCGACTGGCGCGGCCTCTACAAGAACCCGGGCGCGTAACGCACCCATCCCCGAACCCTGACATGCGGGCGGTCCTGACGGGCCGCCCTTCGTCTTTCCACGAGGATCACCCCCATGAAAACCTACGTCCAGCCCGGCAACACCATCACCCTGACCGCGCCCTATGCCGTCGCCTCCGGCGATGGCCTGCTCGTCGGCTCCATCTTCGGCATCGCCTCCGGAGCGGCGGCCCTCGGCGAGCCCGTCGAGACCGCGCTCGTCGGCATCTTCGACATCACCAAGGTCGGCTCCCAGGCCTGGACCGTCGGCGCCAAGGTCTATTGGGACGACACCAACAAGCGCTGCACCACGGTCGCGACCGACAACACCCTCATCGGCGTGGCCGTCGAGGCGGTGGCCAGCGGCGCGGGCGACACCATCGGCCGGGTGCGCCTGAACGCGGCCTTCTGATGAGCGCCTTCGCCGCCGCTGTTGGCGCGCTCTTCGCCGATCCCAACATCGGCCGGGACGCGGTCTACATCGCCGACGGCGGCGCGCCCGTGCTGGTGCGCGTCGTCGCCCGGCGCGCGGATGCCATATCGGACTTCGGCGATGCGCGGCTCTGGTCCGAGACCACGCGGATCGACCTGCGCGTGGTCGAGGTTGAGAACCCACGTCCCGGCGACCGCATCGAGATCGGCGGCGAGGCCGTTCTCATCCAGGGCGAGCCTGTCCGCGACCGCGAGCGGCTCGTCTGGACCGTCGATCTGAGGCCCGCGTGAAACTGAAGCTCGACATCGATCCCGACATCGTCGCGATGATGGCGGCGGAGGTGGCGGCCGGGGAGCGCGCCGTCACCGCCGCCATGCGCGAGGCCGGGTCCGGGCTGAAGAGCGCATGGCGGTTGCAGATCACTGGCGCGGGGCTCGGCACACGGCTGGCCAACTCGATCCGGAGCCAGAACTTCCCGAGGTCGGGCGAGAGCCTCGACGCCGCCGCGCTCGTCTGGTCCCAAGCCCCGGTCATCGTCGGCGCGCACGACACCGGCCCGTTGATCCGCTCGAAGAACGGGTTCTGGCTGGCCATCCCGCTGCCCGCCGCAGGCAAGTCCCTCCGAGGCGGCAGGATCACGCCCGGCGAATGGGAGCGCCGCCGTGGCCTGCGCGTGCGCTTCGTCTATCGCCGCACCGGTCCGAGCCTGCTGGTGGCGGAGGGACGGCTGAACACGAAGGGCCAGGCCGTTGTGTCGCGCTCCAAGACCGGGCGCGGCAAGGTCACCGCGCCGATCTTCCTGCTGGTGCCTCAGGTGAAGCTGCCGAAGCGGCTGGATCTGGCGCGGGACGCGGACCGGGTATTGGATGGCGTGCCGGGGCTGATCGTGGCGAACTGGGTGGAGGCGCGCACATAACAAGTTGAGGCGAGCCCGGACGCCATGCTGCAAACCCAGCGCCGTGAGTGGAAAAAGCGACGCCGCCGCTGGATTGATCAGAAATCGAACAGTTCGCCGAGCAGCGATTTCTTCTTTCTCGGGCGCTCGTCGTAGTGATCACTCCGGTCGTCGCGCCGTGGCTCGTACCGGGAACTTGACTCACCACCGCGATCCGATTGAGGAGGACGCTGCGGTGCAGCCGGCGCTGTCTTTTCAATGATCTTGTCCAACTCGCCGCGATCCAGCCAGACGCCGCGGCATTTCGGGCAATAATCGATCTCGACGCCCTGCCGATCCGTCATCACCAGTTCAGAGCCATCGATTGGGCATTGCATGGGCATATCTCCTCAGGTTTGTTGCAATCGAGATAGGTTTCCGGATCGTGTTGGACAACCAAGGTTGGCGAATGCGATGGTCAAACCGCGCTCCCCGTTCCGTGGCCTACGGCCAAAGCCACGCGACGTAGCCGACATAGAGCAGCATCATCAGTCCACCTTCCATTCGGCTGATACGCCTGCCGGTATAGGCAAAGACGACAAGCAGTATGGAAGCCGCGATCATCACCAGATTGTCGAAGCGGACAATCTGGAAGGGAACCTCGGTCGGTGCGATCATGGCCGTAATGCCGCCGATCCCAAGGATGTTATAGATGTTCGAGCCGACGATATTGCCGAAAGCGACATCGGCCTGTTTGCGGATCGATGCCATGATCGACGTGACCAATTCCGGCATGGACGTACCGACCGCCACGATCGTCAGGCCGATCACTGTTTCGGAGATGCCTAGAGACCTCGCAAGCGTGACTGCGCCGTCGACCAGAAAATAGCCCCCGAGCACCACGAGGCCCAATCCACCGAGCGCGACAAGCAACGAGACAATGACCGATCGCTCCGGCTTCTCCACGGGAACGAGGGCGGCGTCCACTTCCTGGGCAGCGATCGTCTTGTCGTAGACGGCTCCGTGGTCACCAGACGCAGATTGCCGCTCCTGCCGAAAGGCCATGAACACGTAGACTGCGAGCGCCGCGACGAAAATTGCACCGATGAGGACACCCAAAGGCATGAGAGCGGCCGTCGCCGCGAAAACGACGGCAACGGCGACCATGACGGCGCTGTCGCGCTTCAGCGCGACGGACGAGACAATGATGGGGGCCAGCACGGCCGATGCGCCAAGGATGAGCAGAATGTTGGCGATATTCGACCCGACAATGTTGCCGTAGGCAATGCCGGGTGACCCGCTCAACGCGGCCTGCACCGACGTCACGAGCTCCGGGGTGGAGGTTCCGAAGCCAACCAGAGTTAGACCTATGACCAGCGGCGAGACACCGAACCGGGTCGCGACCTGCACGGCGCCGCGCACGAGAAGCTCGCCACCGAGAACGAGGAGAACAAGGCCTCCGATCAGGGGTAACGCAATCTCGATCATCCAATACTGTCCTTTCTGTTGCGGCGCCGGGGCGGGATAAAACTTCTGCATGTTGCTGAAGCGTGGTTGCAGAGGAAAAGAACATTTCTTCTAATCTAACGCAACGCAACCGCGGCGTTTGAATCCTGGTTTTCAGCTTCTCCTGTATCCCGACGGCCCCTTGGGCCTTCCCGGCGCAGTGCAATCAGACACCGGACGACAGAGCCCGGCAAGCTTTGACGACTCCGGCGTTCAGAGAGCTGTGCCCAGTCTCTGGAGGTTGGCAATGAACAAGACCCAGTCAATTCGATCTACGACGCGAGTTGTCACGTGACCCCCCGCGAAACCATCCTCGCCGCGCTGCACGCGCGGCTCTCGGCGCTGCCCGCGACCGCCCTGCGCGGCGAGGTGCTGCCCGAGCGCGTGCCGGCCGATGGCCTGCTGATCCTGCGGGATGGCGAGCCGGGAGAGCCCGAGGTGACGCTCTCGCCGCTGCGTTATCACTACCAGCACCGGGCCGAGATCGAGGCGGTTGTGCAGGGCGCCACCCGTGACGCTGCGTTCGACACCCTCTGCGCCAGTATCGGGGCTGCGCTCGCCGCCGACCGCACTCTGGGCGGCCTCTGCGACTGGGTCGAGGCCGAAGCCCCGCGCCCGGTCGATCTGCCGGTCGAGGGCGCGGCCAGCCTGAAGGCCGCCGTGATCCCGGTGGTGCTGCACTATTCCACGGCCGACCAGCTGGCCTGACCCCGACAACCCGAGGAGAACACCATGGCACGAGCCCAGGGGGCGCGGGCGCTGATGGCGCTTGCGTTCGAGACGACCTATGGAACGCCGCCTGCCAGCGGCTTCACCCGCATGCCTTTCGCCAGCACCTCGCTCGGCGCCGAGCAGCCGCTGCTGAACTCGGAGCTGCTGGGGTACGGCCGCGATCCGCTGGCGCCGATCAAGGACGCGGTGACGGCTGACGGCGACGTCGTGGTGCCGCTCGACGCGGAGGCCTTCGGCTTCTGGCTGAAGGCGGCGTTCGGCGCGCCGACGACCACGGGCGTCGAGGCCCCGTACAGCCACGAGTTCCAGTCGGGGTCGTGGACGCTGCCCAGCATGTCGATCGAGACCGGCATGCCCGAGGTGCCGCGCTATGCGATGTACTCGGGCTGCGTGCTCGACCAGATCACCTGGCAGATGCAGCGCTCGGGTCTGCTGACGGCGACGGCTCGGCTGGTGGCGCAGGGCGAGACGATTGGCACGACCACTAGCGCCGGAACGCCAGCCGCGCTGGAGTTGAAGCGTTTCGGCCATTTCAACGGGGCGATCACTCGGAACGGCACCGCCCTCGGCAACGTGGTCTCGGCCGAGATCACCTATGCCAACAACCTCGACCGGATCGAGACGATCCGCTCGGACGGCCGCATCGACGGTGCCGACCCGTCCATCGCGGCGCTCACCGGACGGATCGAGGTCCGCTTCGCCGACCAGACGCTGGTGACGCAGGCCATCAACGGCGAGGCCTGCGAGATGGAATTCGCCTACGTCCTGCCCTCGGGCGAGAGCTTCACCTTCACCGTGCACGCCGTCTACCTGCCGCGCCCTCGGATCGAGATTTCCGGGCCGCAGGGCGTGCAGGCGACCTTCGACTGGCAGGCCGCCCGCGACAGCGTGGTCGGCCGGATGTGCACCGCCACCCTCGTGAATGAAGTGGAGACGTATTGATGCTCACGCTCGACCTGACCAACGCCCCGCGCTGGCATGACCTTGCACCTGGCGTTCGCGTGCAACTTCGCCCGTTGACCACCGCGCTGATGGTGGCGACCCGCAGCGATCCCGCCGTGGAGGCCGTGCCCGAGGAAGCATCCGACGAGGAACGCGCAGTCGCCTTCGCCAAAGCGCTGGCGCGGCGCGCGGTGATTGCCTGGGAGGGCGTGGGCGATGCTGACGGCAAGCCGATCGATCCCAGTCCCGAGGCCATAGACGCGGCTCTCGATGTCTGGCCGATCTTCGAGGCCTTCCAGTTGACCTACGTCTCGAAGGGCCTGCTGCTGGAGCAGGAAAAAAACGCCTCCGCGCTCTCGCCAAATGGTCCTTCGGCGGGGGCGAGCGATACTGCGAGGGTTGCGAACCCTGCGGAGCCAGCGCGCAAGCCTGCCCGGACTGCCCGGCGCGGCTGAACCGTCCGGAAACGCCGGAGGGTTGGCAGGTCTGGGACCTGGTCGGCCGTCTCGGTGGCCAGCTGCGCGTGCTGCCGGGCGCGGTGATCGGCTGGGACATGTCGGCCGCGCTGGCGCTCGGTGACGCGCTCGGCGTGCCGCCGCTCGCCATGGCCGAACTGCTGCCCGTCATCGAGGCGGTGATGGTCGCCAAACTCAACGAACAGATGGAACAGTCCCATGGCTGAGAAGAGAGTCAGCGTCCGCCTCGCGGCCGTGGGTGGACGGCAGGTGCGCGCCGAGCTGGAAGGTGTCGGCGAAGCCGGGTCGCGCGGCTTCGGACGGCTGAGCCGGGAGATGGAGGCGGCCAACGCCCGGCTCGCGGCCTTCTCGCGGCGGGTGCGGGTCGCGGCCGCTGCCGCCGTGGCAGCCGCTGCAGCCGCGGGCGTGGCGATGATCCGGTCCGGCCTGCAGACGGTCGATGCACAGGCCAAGCTCGCCCAGTCGCTCGGCACCACCGTCGCCTCGATCCAGACGCTGGAGCGCGCGGGCGAGCTGGCCGGTGTGTCGATGTCCGGCATCGAGCAGGCCACCAAGGATCTGACGCGCCGTCTCAGCCAGGCGGCCGCCGGGACCGGTCCAGCCGCCGACGCGCTCGACCGGCTGGGCCTTTCCGCCAACGAGCTGATCGCCCTGCCGCTGGACCAGCGCGTGGGTGCGATCAACGCCGCCATCGAGAGCTTCGTGCCCGCCGCCGAACGCGCGGCTGTCGCGGGCCAGCTTTTCGGCGAAGAAGGCTCAATCGCCATGTCGCGGATCGACACCGCGACGCTGCGCCAGGCGACCGAGGACGTCCTCGCGTTCGGAGTGGTCGTCTCCGAACAGGACGCCGACCAGATCGAGCGGACGAACGATGCCATCTCCCGGCTCGGGCTGATCTGGCGCGGGCTGTCGAACCAGCTGGCGGTTGCCGCCGCACCCGCACTGGAAGCGGTCGCAGATGCGATGGCGTCTGTTTCAAGCCGCACCGGGCCGCTGGGCATCGCGATCCGCGGGCTCTTCGACAACATCGGCCGCCTGACCACCTATGCCGCCACCTTCGCAGCTTTCCTCGCCGGTCGCTGGGTCGCCGGCATGGCTGCGGCGGCGCTCTCCGTGCGGGGCCTCGCCACGGCGTTGGTCGTCCTGCGCGGGGCGCTGATCCGCACCGGCATAGGCGCGCTGATCGTCGGCGCGGGCGAGCTCGTCTATCAGTTCACCCGCCTCGTGTCCGGCGCGGGCGGCTTTGGCGAGGCGATGTCGCTACTGAAGGACCTCGCGGTCGAGGTCTGGGGGCGGATCCGCATGGGCGCCGCTGCGGCGGGTGCAGCCGCCACGGCGATGTTCTTCGACCTGAAGGCGGACGCCGCCTCCGGCATGCAGAGCGCCATCGAAAGCGTCGTGGGCTTCGGCAACACCGCCGCGAACACGTTCGAGGGCGCCTACGAGGCGATCAAGGCGATCTGGGGCCTGCTGCCTGCTGCCATCGGCGATCTGGCGTTCCAGGCGGCCAACAGCCTGGTCGACGGCGTCGAGGCGATGCTGAACGGCGTGGTCTCGCGCATCAACGGCTTCATTGGCGGCATCAACCAGGGGCTGGAAGCGCTGGGGTCGGAGCGCCGCATCACGCTGGTGCCCGACCTCGATCTCGGCGAGATCGAGAACCGCTTCGAAGGGGCGGCCAGTGCTGCCACGACGGCGGCGCAGGCGGCGTTCGACAGGGCCTTCGAGGACAACCCGCTGACCGCGCCCGATCTCGGTCTGACCGATGCGGCGAACAGGGCGCTCGAGTCTGCGAACCTCTACATTGGCGCGGCGCGCGATCTCGCCGAAGGAGCCCGCGCGCCACTGGAAAGCTGGCAGGCCCTGCGCGATGCGGTGCGCGGCACCGACGAGGCCAGTGCCGATGCGCTGACCGGAGGCCACCGGCGCGGCCGAACGGCTGGAGACGGCGCTTGGTGAAGCCGGGCGCGCCGCGACGGGTGCCGGTGCGGCGGCCGGGGCTGCCGCCGCTGCGGCGGAGCCCGCGACAGAGGCTGCCGTCACCGGCTGGCAGGCCGTCACCGCCGCGCTGTCGGATTACGCCAGCAAGGCCCGCGACATCGGTGGCGACATTGGCCAGAGCCTCGTCGGCGCTTTCCAGTCGGCCGAGAACGCGGTCGGGGAGTTCGTGAAGACCGGCAAGCTGAACTTCCGCGATCTGGTCACCTCGCTGCTGGCCGATCTCGCCCAGCTCGCGGCGCGGCGGTTCATCCTCGGGCCGATCGCCAATGCACTCTCCGGCGTGTTCTCCGGTGCGGGCGGCATCTTCGCCAACGTCCTGCATGCGGGCGGGATGGTCGGATCGGCCGGGCCGTCCCGCATGGTCCCGGCCATGGCCTTCGCCGCCGCGCCCCGGATGCATTCTGGCGGGATGGCCGGACTTCGCCATGACGAGGTGCCCGCGATCCTGCAACGCGGCGAACGGGTGCTGTCGCGGCGCGAGGCGCAGGCCTACGGCGCCGGCGGCGGCGTCAACGTCACCATCATGGCGCGCGACGCCGAGAGCTTCCGGCAATCCCGCACGCAGGTTGCCGCCGACATCGCTCGCGCCGTTTCGCTCGGGCGCAGGGGGCTTTGAACCATGGCGTTCCACGAGGTCCGGTTTCCGGACAACATCAGCCGCGGCGCGCGGGGCGGGCCGGAGCGGCGCACCCAGATCGTCGAGCTCGCCTCGGGCGACGAAGAGCGCAACGCCAGCTGGGCGAACTCGCGCCGCCGCTACGACGTGGCCTACGGCATCCGCCGCGCGGACGATCTCGCCGCCGTCGTCGCCTTCTTCGAGGCGCGGAACGGTCGCCTCCACGGCTTCCGCTTCAAGGACTGGGGCGATCACAAGTCCTGTCTGCCTTCGGGCACACCAGCGCCGACCGACCAGGCGATCGGCACCGGCGACGGCACGACGAGCGCCTTCCAGCTGGTCAAGCGCTACGCCTCGGGGGCGCAATCCTGGTCGCGCGCCATCGCCAAGCCGGTGGCGGGCACCGTGCGCGTTGCGCTCGGCGGGGTCGAGCAGCCCTCCGGCTGGTCGGTCGACACCGCCATTGGCGTCGTCACCTTCGGTACTGCGCCAGGTTCCGGCGTCGCCATCACCGCGGGCTTCGAATTCGACGTGCCCGTCCGTTTCGACACCGACGTGCTCGACGTCACGCTCGATCTCGACCGTCTCGGCTCGATCACTTCCATTCCGCTGCTGGAACTACGCCGATGAAGACCCTCGATACCGCCCTGCAGGCCCATCTCGACGAGGGCACGACGACGCTCGCCTGGTGCTGGCGGATCGCTCGCGCGGATGGTGTTGCCTTCGGTTTCACCGACCACGACCGGACACTCAGCTTCGACGGCACCGACTTCGAGTCCGATAGCGGGCTCACGGCCTCCGAAGTGCGGTCGGGCTCGGACCTGTCCGTCGATGCGCAGGACGCCGAGGGCGTGCTGACATCCGACCGGATCACCGAGACCGACATTCTCGATGGCCGCTGGGACAATGCTGAGGTCGAGGTCTGGCGGGTGAACTGGGCCGACACGAGCCAGCGCGTCCTGATGCGGCGCGGGGCCATCGGCCAGATCCGGCGTGGGCGGCTGGCCTTCGTCGCCGAAGTCCGCTCGCTGGCCCATGTGCTGGGCCAGACGGTCGGGCGGACCTTCCAGGCGACCTGCGACGCCGCGCTCGGCGATGCGCGCTGCGGCGTCGATCTGGAGGATCCGGCGTTCAAGGGCACGGGCGCGGTCATCGATCTCCTGCGCGACCGTGCCTTCACCGCCTCGGGCCTCGGCGGCTTCGCCTCCGGCTGGTTCACCTTCGGCACGCTGGACTGGACGAGCGGCGCGAATGCCGGGCGGCGCACCGAGGTGCTCGGCCATGACGTGACGGACGGCATCGCCGTGCTGACCCTGCTCGAGGCGCCGGTGCGCGCGATCGCCGAGGGCGACGCCTTCACCATCCGTGCGGGCTGCGACAAGCGCATCGAGACCTGCGGCGCCAAGTTCGCCAACACCGTCAACTTCCGCGGCTTCCCGCACGTCCCCGGCCAGGATGCCGTGCTTCGCTACGCCACCAAGGATGGCGGGCACGAGGGGTCCGTGCTGTGACCACCGCCGATCCCACCCGCGTCATCGCCATCGCACGGTCCTGGCTCGGCACGCCCTACCACGACCAGGCCAGCCTGCGGGGCGTCGGCTGCGACTGCCTCGGGCTGGCGCGGGGCGTCTGGCGCGAGGTTGTCGGCCCCGAGCCGTTCCCGATCCCTGCCTACAGCCGCGACTGGGGCGAGACCGGTCCGCGCGAGGTGCTGGCCGAAGGCGCGCGGCGGATGATGATCGAGGTGTCGCCCGCCGAGGCAGGCCCCGGTGCGCTGGTGCTGTTCCGCATGAAGCCGCGCGCCATCGCAAAGCATGTCGGGATCGTGACCGGGCCCGACATCTTCCTCCATGCCTACGAGCGGCTCGGCGTGATCGAGGAGCCGCTCACCCCATCCTGGCGGCGGCGCATCGCCTTCGCCTTCCTGTTTCCGCAACGCTGAGACCCCCGACATGGCCACCCTCGTTCTCGGCGCGGCCGGCGCCGCCATTGGCGGTTCGATCGGCGGCGCGATCCTCGGGGTCAGCGCCGCGACCATCGGCGGGTTCATCGGCTCCAGCATCGGCTCTGTCGTCGACAGCTGGATCATCTCGTCGCTGGCGCCGACGCAGCGCATCGAGGGCGCGCGGCTCGACACCTTGCGCATCACCTCGGCCACCGAAGGCGCGGTGATCCCGCGGCTCCATGGCCGGATGCGGATGGGCGGCAACATCATCTGGGCGACGGATTTCCGCGAGGAGACCAGGACCACCACGCAGGGCGGCGGCAAGGGCGGCGGGGGCGGCAAGGTCAAGACGACCGAGTACCTCTACTATGCCAGCTTCGCCGCGGCGCTCTGCGAGGGCCCGATCACAGGCATCGGGCGCATCTGGGCCGACGGCAAGCCGATGGACCTCTCGAGCGTCACATGGCGCTGGTATCCGGGCGACGAGGCGCAGACGGCGGATCCGTTCATCGCGGCCAGGATGGGCGCGGCCAGCACACCCGCCTATCGCGGCACCGCTTATGTCGTCTTCGAGGAGCTGGCGCTCTCCACCTACGGCAACCGCCTGCCGCAGCTCTCCTTCGAGGTGTTCCGGCCACTCGCCGATCCCGACACCGCCGAGGGGCTGACCCGCGCCGTCACCATGATCCCCGCCTCGGGCGAGTTCACCTACGCCACGCAGGCCATCCGCAAGACCGATGGCGGCGCGACGGTGCCGGAGAACCTGAACGCGCTGGCCGACTCCACCGACATGCAGGAGGCGCTGGACCGGCTGCAGGCCATGGCCCCTGCGGTCGAGAGCGTCAGCCTCGTCGTCGCCTGGTTCGGCGACGATCTGCGCGCGGGCTCCTGCAAGGTCCGGCCGGGCGTCGAGGTGTCGGCCAAGTCGACCACGCCCGCCAGCTGGTCGGTCAACGGCGTCAGCCGCGCCAGCGCCTTCCTCGTCAGCCGGGATGCAGAGGATCGCCCGGTCTATGGCGGCACGCCGTCCGACTTCGCGGTGGTGCAGGCGGTCCAGGAGATGAAGGCGCGCGGGCTGCGCGTGACCTTCTACCCGTTCATCCTGATGGACGTGCCGCCCGGCAACAGCCTGCCGAACCCGTATTCGGACAACGCCGCAGAGACGGGCCAGCCTGCCTTCCCCTGGCGCGGCCGGATCACCTGTTCGCCCGCGGCGGGCTACGCCGGGACCGTGGACAAGACCGCCACGGCGGCAAGCCAGGTCGCGGCGCTGTTCGGCGCAGCCACGCCCGCGAGCTTCAGCGTCTCGGGTCAAACGGTTTCGTGGACCGGCTCTCCCGGCGACTGGGGCCTGCGGCGCATGGTGCTGCACTACGCCCATCTCTGTGCGGCGGCGGGCGGGGTGGACGCCTTCCTCATCGGCACCGAGATGCCGGGTCTGACCACGATCCGCTCCGGCGCCAGCACCTATCCGGCGGTGCAGGCCTACCGGGACCTGCTCGCGGATGTGCGCTCGATCCTCGGGGCCGGCACCAGGATCGGCTATGCGGCCGACTGGTCGGAGTATTTCGGGCACCAGCCGGGCGACGGCTCTGGCGACGTGTTCTTTCACCTCGACCCGCTCTGGGCCGATCCGGAGATCGATTTCGTCGGCATCGACAATTATATGCCGCTCTCCGACTGGCGGGACGGGTTCGAGCACGCCGACGCGGCCGAGGGCTGGCCCGCGATCTACGACCGGGCCTATCTGCAGGGGAACATCGCGGGCGGGGAAGGCTTCGACTGGTTCTACGCCAGCACGGTCGACCGGTCCGCGCAGGTCCGCACCCCGATCACGGATGGCGCCGCCAGCAAGCCATGGGTCTTCCGCTACAAGGATCTGCGCAACTGGTGGTCGAACGCGCACTACAACCGCCCCGATGGCGTGGAGAGCGGGACGGCGACGGCATGGACGCCACAGTCCAAGCCGATCTGGTTCACCGAACTCGGTTGCCCCGCCATCGACCGGGGCACGAACCAGCCGAACGTCTTCTTCGACCCGAAATCCTCGGAAAGCTTCACGCCGCATTTCTCGCGGGGCTGGCGGGACGACGCTATCCAGCGCGCCTATCTCGAGGCGACCTACCTCTGGTGGGGCACCCCGGCGAACAACCCGGTGTCCTCGGTCTATGGCGCCCGCATGGTGCATGTGCCCGAATGCGCCGCCTGGACCTGGGACGCGCGGCCCTATCCGTTCTTTCCCGCGCTGACCGACGTCTGGACCGATGGCGCGAACTGGCGGCTCGGCCACTGGCTGACCGGACGGCTCGGAGCGGTGTCGCTGGCCGCGCTCGTCCGGCACCTCTGCCTGCGCTCCGGGCTGCCCGAGTCCCGGATCGATGTCACCGGACTTTGGGGCGCGGTCGAAGGCTACGCCATCACCGCGCTCGAAAGCCCGCGCGCCTCGATCACCACGCTGTCGCGGCACTTCGGCTTCGACGCAGTGGAGACCGAAGGGGTGATCCGTTTCGTCATGCGCGGCCGGGCCTCCGTCGCATCCCTCGCGCTCGACAATCTGGTCGCCGCCCGCGAGGACGACGTGCTGGAGCTCACGCGGGGCCAGGAGACGGAGCTGCCGCAGGCCCTGAAATGGCAGGTCGCCCGCGCCGACGAGGACTACGACGCCGCCCTCGTCGAGGCGCGGCGCATCACCGTGGACACGACCCGGATCGCTTCCGAGAGCTTCCCGATGGCGGTGCCGCCCGAGGAAGCGGAGCGGCGCTGCCGCCGTGCGCTGATGGAGGCGTGGGTGGGGCGTGAGACGGCGGCGTTCCGTCTGCCGCCCTCGCGCCTCGCGCTCGATCCGGCCGACGCGATCCGGCTCGCGCATGACGGGCGGCTGGTCGACCTGCGGCTCGTCTCCATCGCCGACGCCGAAGCGCGGGGCATCGAGGCGATGCGCCAGGACCGCGCGACCTACGACCTGCCTCCCGGCGATCCCCGCGCGGCGTCGCTGACGCGCGCCGTGGTGTTCGGCGCGCCGGAGGCGGTGCTGATGGACCTGCCGCAGCTGACCGAGGACCAGCCCGCGCATCGGCCGCTCATCGCCGCGCACGCCGTTCCCTGGCCCGGCGAGATGGCGGTGTTCCGCAGCCCCTCGACGGATGGCTTCGAGCTGCTGACGACCTTCGGCAGCCGCGCCCGGATCGGGATGCTGGTCTCGGATCTCTACGCGGGCCCCACCTCGCGCTTCGACCTCGGCAATGCGCTGGTGGTCGATCTGCTGACGGGCACGCTGGAGAGCGTGACCGACCTGACCCTATTCGGCGGGGCGAACGCGCTCGCCATCGAGAGCGCGCCCGGCGTCTGGGAGATCGTGCAAGCAGGGGATGCAGAATTGATCGCGCCGGGCCGCTACAGCCTGACGCGGCTGCTGCGAGGTCAGCGCGGCACGGAAGCAGCCATGGCCAATCCGGCTCCGGCAGGCACGCGGGTGGTGGTGTTGGACGACGCTCTGGCATCATTGCCGATCTCCGAGGCTGATCTCGGGCTGCCGTGGAACTGGCGCGTCGGTCCCGCAAGCCGGTCTGCCAGCGACGAGACCTATGTGGCGGCCAGTTTCACACCGATTGGCGTGGGTCTGCACCCCTTTTCGGTCGCCCATGTCGAGCAGCCCTGGCGCAAGCCACGCGTGCCCGGCGATCTGACGATCCGCTGGACACGCCGGTCCCGGGCCCTGGCGGCCGACAGCTGGGGCGCGGTCGAGGTGCCGCTGACCGAAGAGGTCGAAGCCTATGAGGTCGAGATCCTCGATGGCGTTGCCGTGAAACGCACGCTGACCACTCCCACGACCAGCGCGGTCTACACCGCCGCCCAGCAGACCGCCGACTGGGGCGCGCCGCTCGGCCCCGGCGACACGCTCGACATACGCATCTACCAGCTCTCCGCCCTCGTGGGGCGGGGGACCCTGAAAACCGTCACGCTTACCTTCTGAGATTGCCCATGTCCGACGCCACGACCCATCTCCTGCTGCCCTACATCCTCGCGGCGCAGGCCCAGAAGCACGTCACCCACAACGAGGCGCTGCGCATCCTCGACGGGCTTGTTCAGCTCTCGGTTCTCGATCGCGATCTGGCAGCGCCCCCGGCGAGCCCCGCCGATGGCGACCGCTACGTCGTCGGCTCCGGCGCCACCGGCGACTGGGCGGGCTGGGACCTGAACGTCGCGCTGTGGACCGATGGCGCCTGGCTACGCCTGCCGCCGCGGACCGGGTGGCGGGCTTGGGTGGAGGACGAGGGCCTGCTGCTCGTCTACGATGGCGCCGCCTGGGTCGGCACCACGCCCACGGCGCTGCAGAATATGGCGCTGCTCGGGCTCGGCACCACAGCCGATACGTCGAACCCGTTCTCGGCCAAGCTGAACGCCGCACTCTGGACGGCGAAGACCGTGGCCGAGGGCGGCACCGGCGATCTGCTCTACACCATGAACAAGGAGGCTGCGGGCGACGATCTCGGCCTGACGCTCCAGACCGGCTTCGTGACCAAGGCGCTAGTCGGGCTGTTCGGCTCGGACAGGTTCCGGCTCGCGGTCTCGGCCGACGGCAGCGCCTTCTTCGACGGGCTGAGCGTCGACAACGCCACCGGCATCGTCGATCAGCCCCGGCTGCCGCGCTTCAAGGCATACACGAACTACGACAACTACGTCGGCGTCGGGACCTGGACGAAGATCGGCCTCAATAACACCGACTACAACGATCAAGGCGCGTTCGACGCCGCCAATAATCACTTCGTGGCCCCGGTGGACGGCACCTACCTCTTCGGCGCGACGCTGCTCTACAAGATCAACGCCAGCGCAACGGCCCGCATGCGCGGGCGGCTCGTCCTGAACGGCACGACAGAAATCCGCGGCTCCCTCGGCGAAATCTCCGCCACCCACGTCTCGCTCGCTACCGCCATCTGGCTGCAGACCATGGTGCCGCTCACCGCGGGCGATACCGTCGAGCTGCAGGGGTACTTCCGGGTCGCGGACGGCTACTTCGCGGCCGACCACACGTCCTTCTGGGGCTGCAAGGTCGGCTGAGCGGCGGAAGGAGGATCCGATGAACCCACCCCGATCCGAGGGCTACGTGCGAATGCCCGACGCCGAGTTCGAGGCGATCCTGACGCGGGCCGCCGAGGAAGGCGCCAAGCGCGCGCTCGCCGATGTCGGCCTCGACGGCGACGAGGCCGCGCTCGACATCCGCGATCTGCGCTCCTTGGTGGATTGCATCCGTCTGGTGCGCCGCACGGCGATGCAGACCGCCGTCCGCATGATCACCACCGGCGTCATGCTGGCGCTGCTCGCGGGCATCGCCATCAAGCTCAAGATCTTCGGCGGCGGCCCGTAGCCGCGCGAAGCATCAATCCATCTGCCCAATACACCCGCCCCCCCCCGGCGGGTTTTTTCGTTTTGGAGGACTCTCATGACGACGACATTCCACCACCATTGGCGGGACGTGCCCGAGTCGAACTGGCGCTGGCCGAACTTCTCCCCCGCAGAGATCGCCTGCCGGGGCACCGGCAAGCTGCTCGTCAACGAACCCGCGCTCGATAGGCTGCAAGCGCTGCGCGACCGGCTGGGCAAGCCGCTCATCGTCCGCTCCGCCTATCGCAGCCCCGAGCACAACCTCGCCGTCGGCGGCGCGACCCGGTCGAAGCACCTCGACGGGGCCGCCTTCGCCATCGCCATGACGAACCACGACCCGGTGCCGTTCGAGGCGGCGGCACGGGAGGTCGGCTTCCTCGGCTTCGGTTTCTATCCGCGCTCGGGGTTCATCCATGTCGATCTCGGCCCGGCACGGCAGTGGGGCGAGCGGTTCCCGGTCCGGGAAACGGCCTTCGCGTCGGAGACTCCGCCCGCACGCGAAGTGCTGGCCGAGAGCCGCACGATGAGAGGCGGTGGCGCGGCAGGCGTGGCGACGCTGGGTGCGGCCAGCGTCGAGGTCGCGCAGAGCGTCCTGGCCGAGACTCAGACCGCCATCCTGCCGCTCGTGCCGTATCTCGACACGCTGCGCTGGGTGTTCATCGCCGTTGCGCTGGCGGGCATCGGCGTCGCAGTCTACGCCCGCCTTGATGACTGGAAACGGGGGCGGCGGTGATGGCCGCGCTCCTAACCGGTTTGGCCGCCAGCCCGTGGATGCGGACGGCTTTGCGCTACGGCGCTGTCGACCGCGCGGTCTGCCTGTTCCTGCCGTCGATCTGTCGTACCGCCCGGCCTGCGGGCATGGAACAGCGCAACGACATGACGAACGGCCACTCCAGAAGAGTACTCCGCTGTCTGCGGCGACACCTTCCAATTCCGGTGCATCTGGCCCGGGGCGGGGCGGCTGGCGGGCCGTCAGGCAAGCGCGGCGAATAGGCCCAACGCGACGAGAATCAGGGTGACCGAGGTCGCCGCGTGGTCGTTGATCAACCGCTCCAGCCGTTCCAGCCCCTCAGCGATCACCGGTAAGGTCTTTCCTTTCTCGACCGGCTTCTCTGACCCGCCCGCCGATACGGCGGCTTGAGTTGCAGCGGCCGCACGGGCGCTGAACCTCGCGACCACTCCGAGCAGGTCGCCTTCGGGGAGCGACGGGGCGCGCAATCCGGTTCCCACCGCGGCGATGACGAGAACCGCTGCGAGCCCGAGGGGCCAGGCGCTGGCGCTGAGCGCTAGTAGGTCGATCGTCCCGTAGGGCGCCATGCCCATCACCGGAGTATAGAGATACCACGGCAGGGCGAGCGCAGCGGCGGCCAGCGTCACCATCGGCACGACCATGAGACCGGGGGGGCGATCTGCCGTTTCAGCCTTGGGCAGAGTAAACAGAAAGCGCGCAAGCAGAAGCCCCGACGTTAGCGCGGAGAGGCCGACTAACGTCGCGCCAAAGTCGCCCGCAGGGCCCTTGATCGCCGATTTCGCCAAGGCCCCGGCGGTGAAAGGCAGCCCGGCGATCGACAAGGCGACCAGTGCAAGGACCGCGATGACCAAAACCCGCGACGCGCCACGCGCCTTGCCGGCGACGCCGACGCCCAGAAACAGCGCCCCCTTTGCGAGCCCATGGTGCAGTGCATAAAGCGACACCGCCGGGAGCACCGAGACAGCCGGCAGGCCCGCCGCCAGCGCCGCGCCCATCGCGCCCATCAGGAGCCCCATTTGGCTGACGGTTGAATAGGCCAGCACGGTCTTGGGATCGCGCTGCATCGCGCCGTAAAGTGCCGCTGCGAATAGCCCGGTGAACGCAGCAAGGGCAAGCACAGTCCCGCTGACCGGCCACGCCTGACCCCACGGCAAAAATGTTACCAGTCCGAAAACACCTGCCTTGACAATGGCGCCCGACAGCACCGCCGAGGCTGGAACCGGCGCCGCCGGAAGCCAGACATGCAGCGGCACCAGACCCGCCTTGATGCCGAATCCCGCGATCAGCAGCCACTGGACCAAAGGATCGGCCGTTGGAGCGGCAAGGCTCACGCGGACTTTGTCGATAAGGGTGGTTCCCCCCGCCGCCTCGACGGCCATCAGGAACCCTGCCAGCAACGCCGTCTCACCGATCACCGCAAGGATGATGTAGACTGCCCCGGCCCACATTGAGGCTGGCTTGCGATCATGGATCACGAGCGGATAGGCAGCCAGCGACACCAGCGCGAAGTAGACGTAGAAGCTTGCTAGATCCGCCGCCAAGAATACCCCCAGATTTCCGGCAAGGACAAGCATCCAAAACAGTACGAAAGTTGGAGCCCGCGGATCGCCGCGCATGTAGCGCAGGGCATAGACCCCGGCGCAGAGCCATACCAGCCCGGCACCGCCCAGGAACATCGCGCCCGTGTCTGTCAGTCGTAGCCCGCCGTCGAGCAGGATCCATCTCACGCTGAAGGTGTCGTCTCGCGGCGCCAGTAACACGGCGGCGAGTGCCGGTAGCGGCCCGAGCGGCAGCGTCGGCAGCATCCTCGGCCCAAGTTTCGGCACTAGGCACAGGACACCTAGAAGGAGCGGCCAGAGGATCACGAACGGCAGCAGAAGGGTGGCTTCGGTTGTCATTTCAGGTATCCCCTCTCTGCGATCAGCACGGCCCAGCTCAGGGGGCTGAGCGGGAAAGTCGCAAAGAGTCCGGCTGCAAGCACTGTCAGGCCGGTCAACGCGGCAGGGAGGACCAGCATCCGATTCCAGGTGCCGTCCAGTTCCCGCACCGGCAACCGGCCTTCGGGTGGTGGAAGCAGGTAGGCGCGATAGAGAAGCGGCAGGAAGTAGAGTGCGTTCAGAAGCGACGATCCCGCCAGCACAGCGATGACCCATCGCGCGTCAGATTGCAGCCCGCCCAATCCCAGGTACCATTTCGAGATGAAGCCTGCGGTCGGCGGAATGCCGATCATGCCAAGCGCACCGATGCTGAATGCCGCCATCGTCACCGGCATCGCCCGCCCGGCGCCGTCGAGATCCGTCACCGACTTTATCCCCATCCGGTTGGCCAGTGTGCCCGCGCACATGAACAGGGTGATCTTCATGATCCCCTGATGCACTAGATGCACCAACGCCCCGATGATGGCGAAGGGACCGATCAGGCTGGCGCCGAGAATGATGTAGCTGACTTGGCTTACCGTCGAATAGGCGAGCCGCTTCTTGATGTCATTCTGCATCAGGGCGCGGAACGACCCGTAGAGGATCGTCGCCCCGGCCAGCATGGCGAGCGGCGTGGCGAGACCGAGATCCGAGACCGTCTCGATGCCGAAGACGTCGTAGATAATCCTCAATATCCCGAAGGCGCCGGCCTTGACCACGGCCACGGCGTGCAGAAGCGCGCTGACCGGCGCGGGTGCTGCCATGGCCTCGGGCAACCATCCGTGAAACGGGATGAGCGCCGCCTTGACCCCAAGCCCGCCGATACAAAGGATGAAGATTAGCGTGAGCTCGAGCCGCGGAATACCGGATAGGTCAGGCGGCGCAGTGAACTCGACCCTGCCTACGAGCGAACTCAGCCAGACGATGCCCGCCAGATAGGCGGCGCTGCCAGCCAGGGTGTAGATCAGGTAGATGCGCCCCGCGCGTAGAGACTTCTCGTCACCCCGGTGGACGACCAGCGGCCACGTCGCCAACGTCAGGAGCTCGTAGAACAGGAAGAACGTGATCGTAGTGCCCGACATGGCCACGCCGGTCGCAGCCAGGACGCAGAGGTTGAAGAACCCGAAAAAGCGCGCGAGGTGAGGGCCGCGCCCAAAATAGCCGATCGCGAAGACCGTTGTGATCAGCCACAGGAAGGCCGAGAGGGTGACAAACAGCAGCGCGATTGAATCAGCCCGGAGGATGAAGTCGTGGCCCGGCAGGAACTCGTAGCGCCATTCCGTGATCACGCCCTCCCGCGCTGCCAGCAGGAGAAAGCCCACGAGCCCCAGCTTGATCAGGGCGAAGCTGATGTTGGTCACGTCGCGCCATACCGCCATGCGGTCGGGCAGGGCGAAGCTGATCAGTGCCGGAACGAAGGGCAGGAAGACCAACAGCAGGGGGAGGAAATGGATCATCGGACATCCACCGCCACAGCCGCCGGCAGCCTTGCCGAGGTCGCACTGGCAGCGACATCGACCATCGCCTGTCCGGCGAACCCTAGAGACACTGCCAGAAGCGCCAACGCCAGCGGTGCGGCGGTGCGCAGCGGGGCCGTCGCCTCGACCACTGGCGTGTCGCTGCCGGCGAAGGTCCAGGCCAGCGGGTTGAATAGGTAGACTGCGGCCATCAACCCGCCGACGATCAGCACGGCGGCGGCGAACACGGCGCCCTGCTCCACTGCGGCCTCGAGCAGGAGAAATTTCGCGATAAAGCCGGCCGAAGGCGGCAGGCCCATCAGCGACACCGCAGCCAGCCCGAATGCCGCAACGGTCAACGGCATCGCCCGCGCAAGCCCGTGAAGGTCTTTGAGACGGTGGCCGTTGACGGCCTTGAGCATCAAACCCGCGGCAAGGAACATCGCCGCCTTGGCAAGCATGTGGGCAATCGCGTGGATCGTCATCCCGGCCCAAGCCCCGCCGCTCCCTGCCGCAGTCGCGACCAGAGGGAAGGCCAGCAGGAGATAGCCGATTTGCGCCACGGTCGAATAAGCCACGAGGGCCTTCAGGCTGTCCTGCCGGATCGCCTGAACCGAGCCGTAAAGGACTGCCAGCGCACCGAGCCAGCCGAGCACCTCCAGCCCTGCAGGAGCGACGATGGCCGGGAATGCCTCGAACCACAGGCGCAGCAGGATCACGAAGCCCACCTTCACGACGATCGCCGAAAGCAGGGCGCTGGCGGGGGCGGGTGCTGCTGCATGCGCCGGCGGCAGCCAGCCGTGCAGTGGAAAGACCGCCGCCTTGATCAGCAGCCCCGCCGTCATCACCGCGAGCGCCGTCTTGGTCGCGAGGTCAGGCCGCGCCATCTCGGCCAGGAGCGTCACATCCACCGTCGCATAATTCGCGAACAGGAGGGCCACGCCCAGCAGGTAGGCCAGTGAACCGACCAGAGCGATCACGAAATAGCGCAAGGCCGCGCGCAACGAGCCCATCGCCGCCATCGCCACCGCCGCCAGGCTGACCATCTCCAACGCGATGTAAAGGTTAAAGAGATCGGTGCTCAGGAACCCGGCATTCGCTCCGCCCCACAACAGGTAGAAGAGCGGCCAGAAGGCATAGCCGTGGGCGGTTTCCGATCGGTCCGGGCCAGGTGCGAATTCATGAAGCGCATACAGTCCAACAATCGAGGCGCAGGCAGCCGTGGCGCCCACCATCAGCTGTGCAACCCCATCCGCGCGCAATTGAACTCCCAGCGGCAGGTTCCAGTCGCCGACCACATGTGCCGAGCCCTCTGGCAGCAGCAACAGCCAGACCGTGAGGCCCGCCATGACCGGGATTGCCGTAAGCAGTAACCAGCGCACCCAGGTGCCAAGGAGCAAGGCCGCGATCATTAGGGCGAGCGGAACCGCGACAAGCAGGTCGAGCGGGCTCATGTGTGGTCGTCGGTTGTCTTGGCCGCCGCCTTGTCGTCCGGCGCACGCTCATCCTCGGCCACACGCAGAATCAGCGCCGCGCCGAAGGCAGTAAGCGCCACGGCGACGACGATTCCGGTGATCACCAGCGCCTGCGGGAAAGGGTCGGTCGAGGCAGCCCCGCGTCCAAGGCCACCCAAGACAAGAAAGATCCCTGCGCCAACCACGTTGACGGCCAGGATCTGACGCAGCGGATGGCGCAGGATCAGGAATCCATAAAAGCCGAGCCCCACCAAGGCCACGCCCGTCAATGGGTAAAGATGCAGGAGCACCGTCATGCCTCGGTCAGCCTTCGTGATCGGGCGCCACCGGCGGTCCGGCCACCTGCAGCGCGAGGGTAACGCCGATCGACAGCGCAAGGCTGTATTCGATAGCGACGATCAAGGCCTTCTCGAAGCCTGGCGGATAGAACAAGAACCGGCCCTGGGCGATGCCCGCCAGGCCAATAATGAGAAAGACCGCCGGGCCAAGCACCAGAGCCACGCGGAGGTAGCGGTCGTCGGCGCGCGGCCATGAAACCGCGCCGCCGATCGCGGCGATGATCAGACCGCCCGCCAGCACGGTTCCGGCCTGGAACGCTCCGCCCGGCAGGTCCGACCCCGCCCAGACCAGGTAGGCCGCCATGACCAGCGCCAGGGGCAAGAGCAGCCGACCGAAAGCTGCGGCCACGCCATGTCCCCCATTCTCCGCCAGTGCCAGCGCCGCGGGCCGCTGCGGCCAAGCACCGCGAGGGGCGAGCGACCAGACCGCCACAAGGGCGCCCAGCAGGACGAAAGCTTCCAATAAGGTATCGTAGGCGCGAAAGGCCAGAAGCACGCCAGTCACCGGGTTCTCGATGCCAAGGCCCGGCATCAGCGCGGCGATCGACCCACCCAAGTCGTCGGCGGGCGCGACACTCAGAACTGCGGATCCGATCAGTGCCGCGAAGCCAGCGCAGGCTACCAGTGCACCGGTTCGAAGCCAGCCGGGCATCTCGGCGCTGACAAGGTCGTCGCCAAGCGCCATCAGCCTTTGCCGCGTTAGGATCAGCAGAACTCCGGTGACGCCCGCTCCGATGGCGATTTCCGCCATCGCGACATTTACAGCGTCCATCGCGAGCCATGCCAGACCGAGCAAGTTTCCGAGCACGATGAAGAAGACGATCGCCGCCAGCGCGTTGCGCATAAGCAGCGCCGCGGCGGCAGTGCCGACGATCATCAGACAGAGGATCATGTCGAAGGCCAGCGTCATTCGTCGGAGCCCCGCTCGGCCGAAGTCTTCGCACGGCGAGCCATCAGCTGCGCGGTCGCTCCGGCGGCCATGAGCGCGAACAGCCAGACGGCGGCGATCTTGACGGCGGCGGCAACCGAGCCCCAGTGCAACGCGGCGGCAAGCGCCACGAAACCCAGACCGACGTTGTCGGCTTTGGTGAGCGCGTGCAGCCTCAATTCGGCATCTTGGAACCTGAGCAGCCCCAGCGATCCGGCCGCATAGAAGAATACACCGACGTAAAGAAGCGCGGGTACGAGGTAGTCCGTGAGGGTCATGGCTGTGTCTCTCGCGGCTTGCGCCCAGTGCTCCGGCGCTCGCGCACGAAGGCGAGAATTGCCACCGACGCTAGCACCGTCGCCACCAACGCGGCGTCCAGCATCGATGCGTCGTCCCTGGCCGCGCCCAGCGTCAGCGCCACGCCGACCCCGCTGGTCGCGACGAGTTGAGCGGCCATCACGTGATCGATCGCCCGTGGTCCGTGCCAGGCGCGAAAAAGCGCCAGCGCCAGCGCGAGCAGCAGGGCGATGGCGGCGAGCATGAAATGGTCAGTTGTGTCCACGATGCCCTCCGGTGTGGCGCGGGGCGGCGACAGGGGCACCGAACAGGCGAAGCACGCGGCGTTCCTCTGCTTCCAGGCTGCGCGTGTCGAAATCGTCAATGTCAAGCACGTGGACCTCCAGCGCGCCGCCGCGGACCCCTGCAGCCAATGAGCCGGGCAGAACGCTGACGACCCCGCCAAGCACGGCATTCACCTCGACGATATTCGTTGAGAGCGGAATCCGGAACCACCCGGGCCGGACCGGCAGACGTGGGTCGAGCACCCTCCGCGCGACATCCAGCCCCCCCCAGAAGCCGCGGAGCAGGAGGTGGGGCACGTACAGGACTGCCCACCCCAGCCGGATCCCCGGTTGCGTCGCCGGATACAGCACCAGGCTAACCCATGTTGCCAGCAGAACCGCTGGCGCCCCGTGGTAAAGCGCATCCGTCACGCCGCCCGTCAGCGCCAGCCAGAAGAGGGAGAAGGTGACGAGGCGTGCCACTGACGAATGCACTTGCATGATCTGAGTCCAATCTTCACACCCACCGACACCCGATGGTCCAGTCGCGTAGTGCATGGAAATGATCGACCAAGACTGACTAGAAGGAGTTTTTTGGTTTAGCACAACTGGAAAGAAGCATTAGCAGCACGTTTCCAAGAAAAAATCGCGCAACGGGCGACTGCCAGTCGCCAGCGGAAACGCTTGCTGATCGCGACCCGAAAGCGTACATTTTAAAACGGTACTCCAGATTTAGGTCAATAAATCAGTCAGGCACCGTGCGCAGTTTCGTTTTATTCACGGGTTGATGCAGACGATGCCTATTCGTCCCTCCGACTCGCGCGGACTCCGTCCCACGGACCCGCCGATCCGCCCGGCGGGCGGGCGGTGATCGCCACCATGCGCGGCGAGGAACGCGCAATTTCCCCGTTGCTCACCGAGGCGCTGGGCCTCGACTGCATTGTGCTAACGAGCTTTGACACCGACCGGTTCGGGACCTTCACCCGTGAGATCGAGCGGACCGGGACGCAGCTTGACGCCGCGCTCGGCAAGATCGCCGCGGCCTTCGAGCATGGCCCGAATGCGCGCGTGGCGATCGCGAGCGAGGGCAGTTTCGGGCCGCACCCCTGGCTTCCGCTCGGCCGCGAGCTCGTGCTGCTTGTCGTTCGGCAGACCGGGCTTGAGCTCGCGGGCCACGATGCCACCCTCGACGCTCACTTTGCCCATTGTATTGTCGACGGCCCTGCTCCGGCCCTGGCGTTCGCCGAGCGCATGCGGTGATGGCTTGCATGAACGCCGACTGCTCGGCACTCAGATGGGCCACGACCGTTCGCGCGCGGTAAGAATTCTCCTCTCATGGACAGAAGTCCGTTGCCAAACGGCATTGCCCAAGGTTCAAGGTGGGGCCGTTGCTGCGGCAGCAGTATGAACCGCCTACCGCGCGACCAGTCGTTTTGCTGGATGCGGCAACAAATGGTGAAATTAACTTGGAAACCTCTCAGGCCTTATTGCTGCTCGAAGCCCTGGGCATCGGCCTACTGATCGGGATCGAGCGCGAGCGCAATGCAGGAGAGCCCGGAGGCCCCGCCCCGGCAGGCGTGCGCACCTTCGCGCTCGCCTCGCTGACCGGCGCGCTGAGTCAGATTGCCGGAGGGTGGCCGATGCTGGCCGTCGCCATCGCCGTCATCGGCGGCCTGCGCATGGTGACGCATCTGTCTCTGCCGGATCGGCAGGCGGGTCTGACCACCAGCCTTGCGCTGCTGATCGTGGTCATGCTGGGTGCATTGTCGATCGAGCACACCTTCCTCGCGGCGGCTTCGGGAGTCCTCGTGGCGGCGCTGTTGGCGGCCCGCACGGTTCTGCGCGAGTTCAGCCGCTCGGTGCTCAACGATTTCGAGGTCCGCGACGGTCTGATCCTCGGTGTCTCGACGCTCTTGATCCTGCCGATCCTGCCGAACGAAGGCCTGGGGCCGGGCGGGGCAATCAACCCGCAGAACCTGTTCGTGATCGTCATCCTGGTGATGGCGATCGGCGCTGTCAGCCACATCTCCACCCGGGTGTTTGGCGCAAGGCTGGGGTTGCCACTGAGCGGTTTCCTGTCCGGGTTCGTCTCGAGCACCGCGACCGTGGTGGCAATGGCGAAGAAAGTGCAGGATCGGCCGGTCGACACCTATCCGGCCGCTGCGGGTGTCACGTTCTCGTCGGTCTCCTCGCTCGTGCAGACAGGGATCGTGCTGCTCTTCCTCAGCCCTTCGATGTTTGCTCTGTCAGCGCCGATCCTGATCGTCCCGACCGCGGTGGCGCTGCTCTACGGGACGGCGCTTGCGCGTTTCGGATCGCGCGACGGGCCAAGAGAGCGTGAGGGTCTCGACCTTCCCAGCCGCATCTTCAGCATCCGGGCGGCCATCAGCTTTGCCCTGACCGTCGCCACGGTCATCGTCGTCTCCGCGTTGCTGAATGATCAATTCGGGAGCGAGGCGGTCCTGTGGTCAGCCGCACTCGCGGGCCTCGTCAGCACCAGTTCCGCCGCTGTTGCGCTGGCCTCGCTGGTTTTGGCCGGGCAGTTGCCGGCATCCGAGGCGGTCGTGCCGCTGGCAGCAGCGATCAGTGTGAATGCCGGTGTGCGGATCGTCCTGGCCCTTCGCGGAGGGGCGACGCCGTTCGGCTGGACTGTCGCCGGCGGCCTGCTGCTGACCGCCGCCGCCGTCTGGGCAGGGTGGTGGTTTGCAGCCGCCATCAGCAGCATGATCACGGAGTGAGCTTCGTGCCGCGGCGTTGACAGGGAAAGTGCTATGTGTGGAGAGCGATATGGCCCAGCAACAGCCCACAAAGACGATCGATCTGGCGCTTCAGGGCGGCGGATCCCACGGGGCGCTGACTTGGGGTGTGCTCGACCGCATCCTCGAAGACGAACGGCTGGAGATCGCAGGCATCAGCGGGACCAGCGCTGGGGCGATGAATGCCGTGGTGCTGGCGCAAGGGTTCCACCAGGGCGGCCGGGACGGAGCGCGCGATGCGCTCGCCGCCTTCTGGCGGGCGGTGAGCGATGCGGCGCGCTTTTCGCCGGTGCAGCGCAACTGGTGGAACAGGCTCACCAGCAACTTCAACCTCGACAGGTCGCCCGGCTATCTGTACTTGGACAATATGACGCGGTTGTTCTCGCCCTATGAGCTCAATCCGCTGAATATCAACCCGTTGCGCGACCTTGTTGCCAGCACGGTCGACTTCGATCGGGTCAATTCCTGCGCGATTCCGAAGATCTTCGTCACCGCCACCAACGTTCGGACCGGCCAGGCGCGCGTCTTTACCCAGCCGCATCTGTCGGTGGAAACGATCATGGCCTCGGCCTGTCTGCCATCGGTGTACCAGGCGGTCGAGATCGACGGCGAGGCCTATTGGGACGGCGGCTACATCGGCAATCCGGCGCTTCACCCCCTCGTCGACCAGACCGACTGTCGCGACATGGTCATCGTCCAGATCAATCCGATGACCCGCCGCGAACTGCCGCGAACGGGGCGGGATATTCTCAACCGAGTGAATGAGATCAGCTTCAATTCCAGCCTCATCAAGGATCTGCGGGCGATCCAGCTGCTGCACCAGCTTATCGATGCGGAGGGAATTGAGACGGAGCGATACCGCGACATGCGGGTTCATTTGATCCATGCCGCTGAAGAATTACAGGATCTGGACTCCTCGAGCAAGCTCAACGCCGAATGGACATTCCTCACCCACCTGCACGAGCGCGGCCGGGCTTGGGCGCACCAGTGGCTAAAGGCGAATTATGACGGGATCGGTGTACGCTCCACCTTCGATCTCGACGCGTTGTTCGCCGACTCGCTTCGTCTGGTTAGGGCGCCCGAGCGGTCGAGCACCAACCGGTCAGCGGAGTAGTCGCCAATGTATGGCATCTTGGTTGTCGTCGCCGCGCTCGGTGGGCTCATTTATCTCGCCTATCGCGGCGTAACCCTGCTGATCCTGGCGCCGGGCCTTGCCATGCTCGCCGTGCTCGCCTCGCTCGAACGGCCCCTGCTTGCCAGCTACACCCAGATTTTCATGGTGGCGGCGGGCGACTTCATCGTCCAGTACTTTCCGGTCTTCCTGCTCGGCGCCATCTTTGGCAAGCTGATGGAGGACTCCGGCAGTGCTGAGGTTCTGGCCAATGCCACGATCCGCAAGCTTGGCAGCGAACGTGCGATCCTTGCCGTGGTGCTGTCCTGCGCGGCGATGACCTATGGCGGGGTATCGCTGTTCGTCGTCGCGTTCGCGGTGTTTCCGATCGCTGCTGCAGTGTTCCGTCGCGCCGACCTCCCCAAGCGCTTGATACCGGGCACCATCGCTCTTGGCGCCTTCACCTTCACCATGACCGCGCTGCCCGGTACGCCGGCGATCCAGAACGCCATCCCGATGCCTTATTTTGGCACTTCGCCGTTTGCCGCGCCGGGGCTCGGCATCCTGACCGCCCTGATCATGTTTGCGCTTGGCCAACTGTGGCTGGAGCGACGGGCGCGGGCCACCTCCGAAGGCTATGGCGATCACCCGGACACAGCACCGCTCGCCGCCACGGCCTTGCGCGACCGCGCCGCGGCCGAAGGCTTCGACATTGCCGAAATCTCCGCCGAAGCGCGTCCGGCCGAGCTGCCGTCCCTGATGCTGGCGGCAATGCCGCTTGCCACAGTAATTGCCGTCAATCTCGCCTTCACCACCCTCGTCATCCCGGCCATGAACACTGACTACCTTGCTGCTTCAGAATATGGCGCGACGACAATCGATTCGGTGCGCGGCATCTGGTCCATCATCGTTGCTCTGGTCATCTCGATCCTAGTGATGATTGCCGTGAACCGGTCGCGCCTGCCTAGGCTGAACACCACCCTCGACGCCGGCGCCCACGCCTCGCTGCTGCCGATTTTCAACACCGCGAGCCTTGTCGGATTCGGGTCCGTCATCGCCTCGCTGTCGGCCTTCGCCCTGATCCGCGATTCGGTGGTCGACATCGGCGGCGACAATCCCCTGATCTCGGTTGCGGTCTCGGTCAGTCTTCTCGCCGGTATGACCGGCTCGGCCTCCGGTGGCATGAGCATTGCGCTCACCACGCTCGGCGCCGTCTATCTGGAGACGGCCCAGGCCGCAGGCATCTCGCCCGACCTGATGCACCGGGTGACTGCGGTGGCCACCGGCGGGCTCGACGCATTGCCCCATAACGGTGCCGTCATCACGCTGCTGGCAATCTGCGGCCTGACGCACCGCGAGGCCTATTTTGACATTGCCGTCGTCGCCGTGGTTGTGCCGATCATCGCGCTGATCGTGCTGATCACCCTGGGAACGTTGCTGGGGAGTTTCTGAGAAGGAATCCCAGTCAAGTCAGCCCGGCCTGCAAAGGTATTCCGCCAGAGGCCGGTGGCGCGCGTGCAAGCATACCTCCGTGCATCGTCATCCGCGTGGAGAGGCAGCTCGCCACAAGAGAAGGTTCGACGGCAGACCCATCCCCTCCGCCACTTCACCGCCGATTGTGCGATATTGCCGCCTATAACCGCCAATCACCGCACAATATTTTCGGTTATTGCGCCACCCGTTCCGCCTATAGCCCTCCACAGCACTATAAAATGAAGGTTCTCACCTACCCGACCTGATAGCATAGGTAACACCGAAAATAGCCGCCGATTGTAGGCCGGAAATTGCGCCTAGCGCCTGACGTCTCCACCACGAGTGATGACAGTTTGGCGCTAGCGGCGGACATTAAGAGATTGGCGAAGGCCGTAATGGACAGTTGGCACTCGTAGTGCATTTGGCGAAGTCGGCTGCCAAGGCCGAAAGCGCAAGTCACAACGAACTCCTCACCCCGCCGATGATCAAGACAGGGTCCGGGCAACATGGTCGAGATACAACGCTCTTAACAATGTGAGGTGTTGCAGATTTTCTTGTTGTCTGCAACAAGGAACCATGTCGCTACAAACGATTCAATTCACCCAAGAGCAAGCGCGCGATCTCGCTGGCGTGTCGCCGGGTGAAGTGCGTGCATGGCGCAAGGCAGTGAGCTACCTAGCCGCCAAGCCGGGCAAAGCGGCTCGTTTTACCTTCGCAGACATTCTCGGACTGGCGATCACGCGGCGGATCACGGGCGACTTCCACGTTCGCATCAGTGATATCGGTGACAGTATGGACGCGCTTTTTCGCGCCCTGTCAGAGACTCGTCCCTCTGATCTTGAGGGCTCGATCGCTTTGATTGACGCCCAGACGGCGCGATTGGTGGCCGGCTCAGACCTTGGCACCAAGCCGCTTAAAGATCCGACTTTCGTCGTCCCCTGCGACCAGCTCATCCACGATTTGAGCCAGAGAGTGATGCCGCTTGCGCCCGCCGCGGTGCAAGCTGCTCTGCCCTTCGCGCCCAAGATGGTGAAGGCGGGCCGATGACTAACGCGGCGCTTCGTCAAATCCTGTCAGCGACCGGTTACATGGCCGACGGCGAAGCTGCGCCGGGCGTGCTGCTGGGCGAGGAAGCTCGCCTGGGCCGGCGAGGCCGATCCTTCACGCCCGACGCTCTGTGGCGCGGTCAGTCCTCTCTGACGGTCTATTTCAAGTTCATTTCGAGCCCGCCGGCCGACGCGGATTTGGCCGCTTGGCGTCAGGAGATCTGGAATGAGGGTTTCGCGCCCCTACTCTGGATCGTGTCGCCGGATCGCATCGATCTCTATAACGGCTTCGGTCGCCCCCGGCCGGAGGCCGATCCGGCCCAGAACCGTCTCGCAACCTTCCTTACGATCGCATCCGGACTGGAGGAACTCGACGCGCTTGCTGGCCGCTTCGCCATGGAGACCGGGCAGTTCTGGACCAAAACGAAGCAGGTGGATCGCAAGACCGCAGTCGATCAACAACTACTGTCAGACCTTGCCGTGCTCGAAAGAGACCTGGTCTCGGCGAACCTCGTCCGGGACGAGGCCCAGGCGCTGATCGGCCGGGCGATCTTCACTCAGTATCTGCTTGATCGCGACATCATCACCGCAGAACGGATGAACAGTCTTTGCGGAACGACACGTCTGTCAGCCGCGCTGCGCGACCGGCAGGCAACCAGCCAGCTGTTCCAGTGGCTTTCCAAGACCTTCAACGGCGACATGTTCCCGCCGTCTTCGGCGGCCCCGCCCGCGCCAGAGCATCTTTCCCGGGTCGCGAACTTTCTGGACGCCGTCGATCCGGTCAGCGGGCAGACCACCTTCTTTCCGTATCAGTTCGACGTCATCCCGGTAGAGCTGATCAGCTCGATCTACGAACAGTTCGCACACTCCGGCGCAGCGCCCATCGCCGGACGTGCCCGGTCCACGGAGGCCACCCGCGCAGGAGTCTATTATACCCGCCTGCCTGTGGTCGCCTTGATCCTTGACGAGGTCATGGACGGCCTCGACGGCGAACAGACCGTGCTCGACCTGACGTGCGGATCGGGCGTCTTCCTTGTCGAGGCGTTTCGGCGGTTAGTCCACCTGCAGAGCTTGAAAACGCCGCTGACGAGGAAGGGCATCCGCAAGGCGCTCTATACCCAGGTCTACGGCGTCGATATCAGCGAAGCTGCGATCCGGGTCGCGGCTTTCAGCCTCTATCTGGCGGCGCTTGAACTCGACCCCGATCCCCAGCCTCCGGAAGGCCTGACGTTCGAGCCTCTAATCGGCCGAACGCTATTCGTTGGCGACGCCCGAACCATCGAGCAGACAGACGCCGGGACCGAACATCTCATCGAAGATGACGACCTAAAGTCGTTCGACGTCATCGTCGGCAACCCGCCCTGGAGCTTCAAGGGTAAAGCCGGCACGGCCGATCGCCGCAAGGGCGGACAGACCCTTCCCGCCCAGCCACGGGGCGTGGGCCTAGACTTCCTGATGCGGGCTGCCGAATTCGCGAACCCGCAAACGCGGTTCGGCATGGTCCTGAGCGCCACCCCATTCTTCAGCGCCAGTAAAACAGGCGCATCGGCGGCACGCCACGTGGTCCGAGCTTTGGGCCCGGTGACGCTCGTCAATCTCTCGAACCTGCGATCCTGGCTGTTCGAGGGCGCAGCGATGCCGGCCATGGTCCTGTTCGCCCGGCATCGGCCCCAGCCAACCGAGACCTTGACCATCGTCCAGGTCCCGTGGTCGCCCGCGGGGCCGCGCTCCCACACCTTCGAAATCGCACCCAGCGATATCGTCCGTCTTTCGCTGGACGACTGGGAAGCACGGCCGACCCGCCTCAAGACGGCGGCTTTCGGCCGGCGCCGGGACCTGCGCCTCGTTGACGATCTCACCGACAGGCATCAGCCGCTTGGCGAGCGACTTCGTGATCTGGAAACTGTGCTGGGCGATGGCCTCATTCTTGGCAAAGCCGAGAACCGGAACCGCAACGCGGCTTACCTGACCTCGCTCGACTATCTGCAAAAGGATGACCTGCAACCCTTTGCCGTGCCCGACGACCTGCCCTCGTTCGGACTAACAGCCGCGCAGTGGCCGCGTGACCGGGCGCTCTACAAAGCGCCCCTGCTGCTGGTGAAGGAATTTCTGCCCGGGGAGCCGAGGCCGTTGACCGCGGTCTCCGATCGCGACCTCGTCTTCGCCGAAGCCTTCTTTGGCGCACCGTTCCCCGCGTCCCATCGCGAAGCAGCCCATATCCTCGCAGGAGTCTTGGGCTCAGCCTTGGCGGCTTGGTTCTTCCTCATGACCGCCGGAGAGTTCGGCCTCTACAAACGTCGTCTCTTCCGACAGGACGTGGCGCTGCTGCCCACGCCGGATCTCAACCTGATCGCTGGTTCAGATGCCGGTCGAAAGATCTATGCGCTTGAGCAGCAATTCCGAACTCGGGCTCCGAATGCAGAAGATTGGATCGCGCTCGACGAGGCTGTCTTCGACCTCTACGACCTCGACGCCGACGACCGGATAGTGGTGCGAGACGGGCTCCTCAAAGCCGGATGGCAATGGAACGCGGGGCTTTCCGACTCCATGACTCCGGCTGATCCGCGCGAGGGTGTCGCGGCCTATGCACAGACCTTCTCGGCCGTGCTGGATCGATGGCTTTCGGCACGTCGCCAACGAAGCGTACGAGCGGAAGTGTTCGACCTGCGTGGCACGGATGCGATGCGGATTGTCCGGTTCGTCCTAGAGGACGGTGCCAAGGCCCCGGAGGTCGAAATCGTCTCGCCCGACGGAAGTCTCGCGGTGGTCTTCGGACGGATTGAGGACCGAATGAAGGTGCCTCTCGCCAGCGCACTCACCGGTCAGCGCGAACTGCGGGTCCATGGCCGCAATGAGGTAGTGATCATCAAGCCGGCGGCTTGTCGCCACTGGCTGGAGAGCGTGGCGCTTGAGGACGCAGACGCGGTGATCGCCGAGAGTTTTGCGGGCCGCCGACATTGAGGATCCCCCACGAGTCCCAAGGCGCGGTCGGGCGCGAATATATCGCCCTAGCCGATGAGGTGGTCGCCGCGATCCTGGTGACGGTGCGGGAGGGCTGGGCTTTGGCGGCCATAGATGGGGAGACGGCCTTAGAGGGCGAGGTCGTCATGACCGAGCGGCTGCGAGACGGCATGCGCCAGGCTCTGACGTCCGGAACGCTGGCGTGGGGCAAGTCCTTCATCGTGGCGCTCGGCATGGAGTCTCGCTCTACCCCCGATGTCGTGACACCCGACGGTCGAACAGACATTCCCTTGTATGTCGTGGAAGTTTTCCTGCGCCACGCTGAGCACGATCCTCACGCGATCATCGAGTGCAAGCGCTTGGATGGAAGCGACACCTACCTCTGCCGCGAGTATGTGGTCGAAGGCGTCGACCGGTTCCGTTCGGGCAAATACTCCGAAAACCATGCCTCCGGCTTCATGGCGGGGTATCTGCTCGGCGGCGATGCGCAGTCGGCAGCGGCGGGCGTAAACGCGTATTTGGGGCGCGTGAAGCGGACCGACGAACAGATCGTGCTTTCTCCAGTCGTCGAACATCCGGCATTCTGGCGATCCGAACATGCCAGAACGGTTGAGCGACCAGCCATCGCGATCCACCACGCATTGCTCGGGCTGACCGCCCAATCCTAAGTCGTAGTCTTGGCTGTCGCCAATCGATCGCGATTCTGTCAGAAGTTTTGTCTCGAGCGCGATTTATACTGATCCATGAAGTATGGGTGACGAGATCATGAAGGGGGCGGCTGTTGATCAAGGGAAACTTGACGCGATGAGCCGCCGATAAGGGGAGGTGGAAACATGTTTATTGAGCGGCTCAGTCTGACGAATTTTCGATGCTTCGGACCAGTTGCCGCCAGCGTCGATCTAACCTCCGGCCTCACCACCTTTGTCGGCGTCAATGGCGCGGGCAAGACCGCCCTAATGCAGGCCCTGCAGCGCCTCTTCGGCGTGACGGGCGATCAGCGACGACTGCGGCGTCAGGATTTTCACGTCCCTTCCACTGAGCTTGTTGCGCCACTCCAGCGAAACTTCGTCCTGGAGGCAATCATTGCCTTTCCGGAATTAGACGCAGACGGCGCCGGCGGCGCGGCAATTCCGGAATTCTTTCATCAGATGGCCGCTGAAGAGGCGGGCAAGCTGAAATGCCGCCTGCGTCTCGAAGCGACCTGGACCGATGACGGTTCGCTCGATGGTGCGATTGAACAGAAATATTGGGCGGTCCGGACCTTCGGGGCGTTCACCGACGCTGATTGCACCGAGTTGAAGGCCGCCGACCGAGCGCGGATCCAAATGATCTACGTGCCGGCGACGCGGGACGGTGCCTCCCAGGTGACGGCCTTTCTGCGCGGCAGGTTGTGGCGCGCCATCAACTGGTCGCAGGGAGTCCGCGACACGTTCACAAACGCCGGGGCCGCTTTGAACGGCGCTTTCGCGGGTGAGCCGGCCGTCGACGTGATTGCCGCAGCGGTGACGCGGCGGTGGCAGGAAGTTTACACAGCCGGGACCGACACGACGCCGGTGTTTCGCCCGCTCGATGTGCGTTTTGAGCATTTCATCCGGAAGGTCGAGGTGGTCTTCCGCCCCGACGAGATCGGCCGGGAGCGAGCCCTCGATGACCTGAGCGACGGCCAGAGGTCGCTCTTTCATTTGGCGATGACTGCGGCGACACTGGACGTTGAAGCCGGGATCGTCGCCGATCCTGCTGGGGCCGGCTTCCAGGCTGGCGGCGTACCGTTACCGGCGCTCACACTCATTGCGATCGAAGAGCCCGAGAACAATCTCGCCCCCTTCTATCTCTCCCGCATCGTCCGGCAGATACAGGACCTGACGAAATCGCCGCAGGCGCAGGCCGTTGTCTCCAGCCATTCTCCAAGCATCCTCGCCCGGGTGGATCCGACGCAGGTCCGGCACTTCCGGCTTGATCCGCACGATCGAACGGCCCGCATCCGCCCGATCAACCTCCCCGTCGGCGAGGAAGAGGCATCGAAATTCATTCGCGAGGCCGTGCGGACCTATCCCGAACTCTATTTCGCGCGCTTCGTCGTGCTAGGAGAAGGCGCGTCCGAGGAGGTCGTTCTTCCCCGTCTCGCCGAGGCGATGGGGCTCGACATCGATCGATCCTTTGTCGCGGTAGTTCCGCTGGGCGGTCGGCATGTGAACCACCTCTGGCGACTGCTGACCGATCTCGACATCCCCTACGCCACCTTGCTGGATCTCGACTGGGGCCGTTCCGGGGGTGGGTGGGGACGTATCAAAACGGCCTGCACGCAACTGCTAGCAAACAACGTCACGCCACAGGCCATCTTCGGACAGCATCTTAACCCCCAAGGGCCAGCCGCCAATCTGGCGGCTTTCGATGCTCTGCCGATCGAAGACACTGCGAATATCACAAACTGGATGAATTGGCTGCGCCAGTTCAATCTCTTCTTCTGCACGCCCCTCGACCTCGACTACTCGATGCTGAAGGCTCTCCCGCTCGCCTATCAGATCGTCGAACCCGGCCGCCAGGGGCCCTCGCCTGCAGGGGAGCCGCGCACGGCGGTTCTCGGCGACGACGGTCTGCCTCACCTTTACGCTGCCGACCACGACGGTTTGATGCGCTGGTATCGGTATCTATTCCTAGGGCGCGGTAAGCCCAGCACCCACGTTCGGGTGTTAAGTGCACAAGATCCGGCTGCCCTCGCTGCCGCTGCTCCCGAAGAACTGCGCGCACTCCTGACCTCAATCGTCGCTCGTCTCACCCCGCCGCCTCCCGCGGGTGCCTAACCATGCGCCTCATTCGGCCAGAGGACTGGCGCCCGAGCGGCATTAACGATCTCGAACCCGCGGCGTGGAATGCCCTGCGCCACACCGGCTCGGCGTGCGTGGTCGCAGGCCCCGGCGCCGGCAAGACCGAATTTCTGGCCCAACGCGCCGACTATTTGCTTGAGACGGGCCTCTGCCGAGCGCCACACCGCGTGCTGGCGATTTCGTTCAAAACAGATGCAGCCAACAATCTCGCGTCGCGCGTCCGCCAGCGGTGTCCGCCAGAGTTCGCCAACCGGTTCGTGTCGGTCACCTTCGACGCCTTCACAAAGAGCTTGGTCGATCGCTTTCTCAACGCCATCCCCGTCGACTGGCGCCCGACCCGGCCCTACGAAATCTCCTTCCCAAAGCGCAAGGCGATAGAGGGCTTCCTCACGCTCGCCCGGCTCAGTGCGCCGCCTGAATGGCAGGAGGAAATCGCCGGCTACAGCGCGAGCGACTTTGAACCCAAGATCGTCGGCAGCTATCGCCTGCCCATGGGACCTATCGCGCCCCAGAACGCCGCCGAGTTCGCCATCGCCCGTTGGTGGGCAACGCAACTACGGCAAGGCCAGCCCTCTGCACTTACCTTCGTCGGCATCAACCGGCTCGTGGAGTTGCTTCTCCGGGCCAATCCCCACATCCGTCGGGCGCTTGTCGCCACCTATCCCTTCGTTTTCGTGGATGAATTCCAGGACACGACCTACGCGCAATACGACTTCCTGCTTTCGGCGTTCTTTGGGGGACCCACCGTCATCACCGGCGTCGGTGACGACAAGCAGCGGATAATGGTCTTCGCTGGCGCGCGCCAGGACGCCTTTCAGCGGCTGCAGGCTGATTTCGGGGGAACCCGCTTCCCCCTCCTCTTCAACTTCCGTTCCTCGCCCGACTTGGTCGCTATCCAGCACGTTGTCGCGCGCGCTCTGGATCCGAACACCGTCCCAACGGTCGCTCAGACCGCGCGCCAGGTCGATGGCGACGTGGCTCAGGTCTGGTCCAGCCATACCAAGGCGGCGGAAGCCATCCACCTGGCGCAATGGATCGCCAACGACATGGCCACCCGCGGCCGTGCGCCGCGCGACTACGCGCTCCTAGTGAAGCAGAAATCCGATGATTATGAGAACGAACTCGCTGGAGCCTTCGCCGCTCACGGTCTGCGGATCCGTAACGAGAGCCATAACCTCGGCAAAACCTCGCTTCAGGATTTGCTTTCCGATGACTTAATCCAGCTCGCGATCGCGATCTTCCGCTTGGGCGCGACACGCCGCGCGCCGGCCGCATGGCAGCTGGTCTCATCTTCTGTCCTGGCGCTGCGCGCTACCGGGCAAGACGATGACGCGCGCGCGGCCAAGGTCGAGGCGGAACTCAGCGCATTTCTCACTGCCTTGCGCACCGACATGGCTGCCACCGCCCCGTCGCGGCAAAGCGCTGCTGATTTCGTCAGACGGGTTTTCGAATACCTTGATCTCGGGGCCATCGCCCGAACCTATGCCGAATATGGCGTTGGCGACTTGCTTCAGATCATCCTCGAAGCTTTTTGCATCCACTTCTTCGCTTCCGCCGATGGCGCCCCGAACTGGACGGCCTGCCTAGATGCGTTCGAGGGGGTCAATCAGATTCCGATGATGACCGTCCATAAGAGCAAGGGGCTTGAATACGACACCATCATCTTCGTTGGCCTCGATGACCGGGCTTGGTGGGCCCACACACCCGGCGACCCCGAAGGCGTCGCAGCGTTTTTCGTCGCCCTCTCGCGGGCGAAACAACGCGCCATCTTCGCCTTCTGCCAACAACGCGGAGAGCGAAACAATGTGGCTGAGCTCTATCAGCTTCTGACTGATGCAGGCGTGCCGGAAATCGAGATATGACCAGATTGAGGCTCGTCTTAATGCGGTAAGGGACGCGATGAGGAGCGAACTGCGAACAAGCGAAAGTCTCATGGGCAGCGTCAGCTAGCTATGCCGTTCCATTGCACCTATTTAGGAGGGGTATAGAGGGCTATGGAGTAGATATAGTTCTCATCGCTATCCCGCATGGCCCGCCACTTTGGTAAAAACCGGGAACGCCGATTCCCGCCGACTTCCCTCCTTTGGTGGCTACCGGCGTCCTCAACAGGGTGTTTTTGCTGCCCTTGATGTAGATCGCGTCGTCCGCGATCTCGACGTGTTGGGCGAAGGCACGGACATGTTCCCGCCGATAGCCGCCCTTTCCAAGCCGGAGGCGAGTGCGAGCTTCGCCTGCCAGTTCCGGCACGGCCGCTTTGGCGTGACTCTAAATTCAAACAGCAAAGCGCCCGATGGGTTGCACCGGGCACTTCTTTCTCAAGTCACCTCGAGATTATTTGGCAGCGAGGATGTCGAAATTCTGGACGTTTGCCACCACACCGTCGTCCCATCCGCCTGAGACCAATTCTGAAGCCTTTTCATTCAGGAGTCCGGCGACTTGTCCGGCAAAGTGCGCTTCGCGGCCAGAGTTGTCGGCAAAGATGTCGAAGATGGCGAAGTTGTTCTCGTCAATCTGCAGCCCCGCCCAGAACAATGTCTTGGGTTCGGTATCCGCGACGACGGGGCCGGCGGCGGTCAGCAAGGCTGCCAATTCGGGGCCTTTACCTGGAGCAGCTTCGAGCTTGATGTAGGTTGCGGTCGTTGCCGTGTAGAGATCAACCGGCGCCTTTACCGACAGGACATCGGAGTTGTTGATGTTCGCGACAACACCGTCGTCCCATCCTCCGTCGACCAGCGCGTCGGCGTTTTGGTTCAAAGCCGCAGCAACCGCTCCTGAGAAATGAGCGTCGCGTGCTTCTTCATCTGCGAAGATGTCAAAGATTGCGAGCGTATCGTCGGCTTGCAGGGCAAACCAAAGTACAGTGCCCGGCTCTGTTTCCCGCACGATAGGTGCGGCACCAGCCAGAAACTCCGCGAAGGCTCCGGTCTGGCCTTCGGCGGCGGGCATGGCGATGTAGCTGGCAGTATGATTTTCCATTGGGTTGTCCTGTGCAGTTGCAGAAGTTGTAATCAGCGCCAGTGCGGCGACTGTCTGAAGGATTTGCCTTTTCATGGTCGTCTCCTGATTTGAAGTGCTTCAGGTTTGGTTTCGATGCACTTTTGTGCCATGCCGAATGCGCCCGAACCCAATTCCGAAATTCTATTCTTTGATAGACATTGACTATTGAAGTTGGTTTGATGGTGTGGCTGAAGATGTAACGGAGAATGCGGCGATGGAAATGAACCAGATCAGGTATTTTCTCGCTGTCTGCGAGCACCGAAACTTCACCCACGCAGCCAGCGCCTCCAATGTCTCCCAGCCTTCCTTGACGACTGCGATCAAGAAACTTGAAGACGAGCTTGGAGGTGACCTGTTTGTCAGGGACCGTGCGGGATGCAGGCTGACGACGCTGGGAAAACTCATGCAGCCAAGATTGCAAAAGGCTCATGATGAGACGAGACAGGCGAAGGCGGAGGCGGTCCGTCATATGCGCTTGGAGCGGGTGCCAATCTCTGTCGGTGTCGGAGAAACGATTGGCCACAACAGGATTTCGGCAGCTATGGAGCGTACTCGTACGCGATTGCCGCAAGCCGAAATAGAATTGATCGTTGCGTCAACCTCCGAGCTTCTTGCCGGGTTGCGAGATGGTGAATTTGACGTTGTAGTCACCGCAGAGAAGGTCAGTGAAGACCTCTATCGTATAGATCATCTCTATGAAGAGGACTACAAGGTCGTTGTGTCAAAGTCGCATCCTTTGTCTGAACTAAATGCGATCTCTCTTTCGACTCTTGCTAAAACTGACATGCTTGACCGCCTAAATTGCGAAATGCGGGATGTTTTGCATGGGACATGCGCGGATCATGGTCACGAACTCTACGCGGCCTATCGGTCAAATCGCGTGGATTGGTTAGTTGAACTTGCTCGGCAAGGGTCAGGTGCGGTGATCCTGCCAGCCACCGCTATTCCTTCGGACATGGGCCTGGTGTCGAAACCCATCGATGGCCTTGAAATATCAAGAACTGTTTTGGCCCTTCGATATCGGCACCAAACGACGAGACCAGAGACAAATGATCTGATCCGTGAGATGACGCGCACGCTGGCGTAGTGAGGTTGGTAGTCGACATTCGCCCATCGTGCAGCATTCGTCACTTTGGGCTCAGACCAGACTTTCGCGGCATCACGCTCGAACGTCCGTTCTACTTTTCTTCGAGATTTCGCCAGCAATCCGCCACTTAGCGCTGGAGAAATTGCGCCAGATTGCGGTGAAGGTCACAGCGAACCACACCCATTGTGTACGGTGATAGTCGTCGGTGACGAGGCCGTACTCTTCAAGAAGCCACCGCGCCGCGTGAGGCGACCTTCGGCGCGGGTAACAGTGGGTGGGTTCTTTTCAATCTTGAAGAGCCGGTTGATTTCCCTGATGACCTTTTCAGCAGACGGCCCCGACTTTGCCGTCGGGTGGAAGTGAATGAACGGCAGGTTTCGGGCGCCGAACGCGGCGCTCCGAACGGCGACAATGGTGAAGGTTTTCGGGTGCCGGCAGGCGTACGAAAGCCCCTCATGCAGGAACCCGCGGTCGGCACGCTTTGGCTATGGGGTTTTGTGTTCTGG
>NZ_JBEPML010000018.1:0-102339 GCF_040545735.1 Aquamicrobium terrae | reverse complement strand
TGCAGGCCCGCAGCCTCGCTGCTCAACCTACCCCATATCGATCAAACAATCCCGGAAGCCGAAGCAAAGCGGAGGCTGTCCGGGATCCATTCCGGGACCTTGCCGGCAGGACCGGGCAGCGGCCACTCGTCATCCGACCGGCATGGATCCCGGCTCGCGGTCGCTGACGCTCCCTTGGCCGGGATGACAGGCGCTTCAAGCCGCCAGTCAAATCTGAATACTGCCCCTTATGGGGAGGAGGCATACCAAGTGCGAAAACCCACTTTCAGCCCGGCCGCCTGAAACGGGCGCGCTCGGCCTCGACCTCGGCGCGGCAGGCGCAGCCCTCGATATGGTCGTTGACCATGCCCATGGCCTGCATGAAGGCATAGACCGTGGTCGCGCCGACGAAGCTCCAGCCGCGCTTCTTCAGTTCCTTCGAGATGCGGGTGGAAACGGCTGTGGTCGGGTTGGCGCGCAGATGGGCGAGGTCCACCACCGCCGGCCGTTCTTCCGGAGCCGGCTCGAACTTCCAGAACCACGCGGCCAGCGAGCCGGCCTCGTCCGCCAGTTCGCGGGCGCGGCGGGCATTGTTGATGGTGGAGACGATCTTGCCGCGGTGGCGAACGATGCCCGCATTGCCGAGCAGGCGCTCGACATCGGCCTCGGTGAATTCGGCCACGCGCCCGAAATCGAAGCCATCGAAGGCCTCGCGGAAATTCTCGCGCTTGCGCAGGATGGTCAGCCAGGACAGGCCCGACTGGAAGCCCTCGAGGCAGATTTTCTCGAACAGGCGGCGGTCGTCAGCCACCGGGCGGCCCCATTCATGGTCGTGATAGTGGATGTAGTCCGGCAGATTGCCGTGCCAGAAGCAGCGGTCCACGCCGTCCGGGCCGGTGATGATGCCGTCATTTCCGCTCATGCGATCCATCCGTTGCTACCTTCCCGGCAGGTTTACCGGCGCTTTACCAGATTCCTGAACCGCCGGATAACCATACCGAAAGCTTTCCTGACAAATGGGCATTCGACGCATCGGCGATTCACCTTTCGGTTGTCCTTCGCGCACAGGATCGCGTCATGACCGGACAAGCGTTTCCGGCCGACGACCATGTTCCAAGAGTGCGTCACATGAAACGAGCCCTTTTCCTGTTTACCTGCCTGGCCGGGGTGTTCTCCATGGGCTTTTCGCCGGCGCTGGCCCACGACCGCTATATCGAGCGCCCGCCGGTGCGGGTCAGCCCGGACCTCGCGGCGCCGTGGCTGCTGCAACTCGGCCACGCTCCTGACAGCGCGCGCCGCGCGGCACCGGAGCAGCGGCGCGCCTACCGCACGCAGCCGGCGCCGCGCGCCACCAAGCAGGCCCCGCAGCGCCAGCGCGCCGTGCAGACGCAGCCCGCGCGGGTGCAGCAGGCATCCGCGCCGAGGATGGTGCAGAAACGCGCCGTGCGTCCGCAGATCAACCCGATCTACCTGCCGCAGGTCGTCGCCTATGACGGCAAGCACAAGCCCGGCACCGTCATCATCGATACGCGCGACAATTTCCTCTTCCTGGTGGAAAAGAACGGCAAGGCGCGCCGCTACGGCGTCGGCACCGGCAAGCCGGGCTTCAAATGGGCCGGCACCCACAAGGTTTCGGCCAAGCGCGAATGGCCCGACTGGCGCCCGCCGGCGGAGATGATCGCCCGCGAGAAGGCCAAGGGCCGCCATTTGCCGACTTTCGTGGTCGGCGGCATCGAAAATCCGCTCGGCGCGCGCGCGCTCTATCTCGGCTCGACGCTCTACCGCATCCACGGCACCAACCAGCCATGGACGATCGGCGCCGCCGTCTCGTCGGGCTGCATCCGCATGCGCAACGAGGACGTGGTGGATCTTTACGAGCGCGTGCCTGTTGGCGCGACGGTCGTTGTCATGTAGAAGCTTTTCCCAACAACGGGGGACGGGCCGTGTCGGGGGACGTGGCCAGTCGCAGAAAAGGCAGCCGGTGAAAGCCGTGCTGCCTTTTCTGTTTTTGGCACCTCACTGCAACTGTCTGGGTTGCGCCCCGCCATAGGCCCAGTCGAGCAGTTCCACCGTATGCACCACCGGCAGCTTCGCCGCCGAGGCGATCTGGGTGATGCAGCCGATATTGCCGGTGGCGACCACCGCTGCCCCCGTGGCCGAGATATTCTTCACCTTGCGGTCGCGCAGCTTTGCCGAAATCTCCGGCTGCATGATGTTGTAGGTGCCGGCCGAGCCGCAGCACAGATGCCCCTCACGCGGCTCCTTGACCACGAAACCCGCTTTGGCCAGCAGCGTCTTGGGCTGGCGGGTGATCTTCTGGCCGTGCTGCATGGAGCAGGCCGAGTGATAGGCGACCACCGTGCCGGGTTTCATCGCCGGTTCCGGCAGGTCGAGCGTGTCGAGATATTCGGTCACGTCCTTCGCCAGCGCCGAGACCCGCGCCGCCTTTTGCGAATAGGCGGGATCGAGCCGCAACATGTAGCCGTAATCCTTGATCGTCGTGCCACAGCCCGAGGCGGTGATGACGATGGCATCCAGCCCGCCCTCATCGATCTGGCGTGTCCAGGCATCGACATTGCGGCGGGCAAAGGCAAGCGCCTCTTCCTCACGGCCCATATGGTGGACCAGCGCCCCGCAGCAGCCCTCGCCCGGCGGCACCACGACCTCGACGCCGAGGCGGTTGAGCAGCGAGATGGTGGCCTCGTTGATGCCGGGATCGAGCACCGGCTGGGCGCAGCCGGTGAGGATGGCGACGCGCCCGCGCTTCACCCCCCTGCCCCGATGCACGCCCGGCGAGGCAGCGGAAGACGCGCGCGGCACGCTGGCCGGGGCAAGCCTCAGCATCGCCGCCAGCGGCTTCAGCGCGGCACTGCGCTCGAACAGGCCGGCGAACGGCTTGCCCAGCTTCGCCAGCTTCAGGGCGGCGCGAAAGCGGGCCGGATAGGGCAGCACGGCGGCCAGGACGGCGCGGATCAGCCGGTCCGGCAGCGGACGCCTGTAGGTCTGTTCGATATGGGCGCGGGCATGGTCAACCAGATGCATATAGTTCACACCGGACGGACATGTGGTCATGCACGACAGGCAGGACAGGCAGCGGTCGATATGGGTGACGATCTCGCGGTCGGCCGGCCTGCCGCCCTCCAGCATGTCCTTGATCAGGTAGATGCGCCCGCGCGGGCTGTCCAACTCGTTGCCGAGCGTCACATAGGTCGGGCAGGTGGCGGTGCAGAAGCCACAATGCACGCATTTGCGCAGGATTTTTTCCGATTCCGCCACATGCGGATCGGCAAGCTGCTCGGGGGTGAAATGGGTTTGCACGGGCTTTCCGTCCTTGGTCAGTTGCCGAGCAGCCAGCTTTGCGGGTCCCGGACCGGCTCGCCGCGCTGCAAGGCCTGCATGCCGATGACGCAGCGGGCGATGAACCAGACGGCGACCGCCAGCATCAGCAGGAAGCCGATCCCGACGATCAACAGCACCGCCGACACCAGCGCGTAAAGCAGCCCGATCCAGAAGGTGCGGATCAGGAAAGCATAGTGGCTTTCGACATAGGTGCCCGCCTTGCCGCGGTTGATATAGGCGATCACCAGCCCGGCCAGCGCGCTGATGCCTATCACCAGGCCGAGCAGATAGAGCACGTAGATCACCAGCGCATTGGTGGGACCCGGTTCCAGCCAGCGATCGGTCTGGCGCGGTTGCGGCCTCATGTTGGTATCGCTCATGTCGATGCTCCCTCCATTGTCCGCACCGGAGCGGACCCCATCCGCCCCGGATTGAGGATGTTCTTCGGATCGAACTCGGCCTTCAGCCTTGCCGACAGGGCGGCGAGCGCCGGCGGCTGCGGCTGGAAGGTCGGAATTTCGGCGCGCTGTTCAGGCGTCGCACGCACCAGCATGGCATGGCCGCCGCCGCACTTCTTCACCAGCGACCGGACCAGCCCGGCTTCCGGATCGCCCGCCGCCATGGCGAGCCAGATCAGCCCGCCCTGCCAGTCGTAAAACGCCTCGACCGCCGCCTGCATGCGCAGCGCCATCACCATGTGGTGGCCGTTGGCCGGCGGCATGGACACGCGCCACACCGGCATGTGCGGCACCGATGCGAAAGGCAGGCAGTCGCGGACTTCGCGCCACAGCGCGCGCGAGGCTTCCGCTTCGATCTCGTGCATCGGCCCGGCCTTGGCCAGAAGCTCCTTCAGCAGCCGGATGCGATAGGCGACCGAAGGTCCGAAGCCCTCGACGCGCAGCAGGGTCGCCGGGTCGCTGCCGAGCGCCCCCCCGGCGACGCGGGTGACCGCCGGATAGGGCAGGTGCGCGGCACCCGACACTTCGGCGCTGGAGCCGAGCGCCAGGGACATCGCCGCCACGGCATTGTCGTCGAGCAGGCCGACAACGACCAGGGTCGTTTCCGTCTCTGCCGCCGGCAGCACCTTGAAGGTGACGTCGGTGGCGACCGCCAGCGTGCCCCAGCTGTTGGCCAGCGCCTTGGAGAGGTCATAGCCGGTGACGTTCTTGACCACCCGGCCGCCGGACTTGAACGCCTCGCCACGGCCGGAAACGGCGTGGATGCCAAGGATATGGTCGCGCGCCGCGCCCGCCTTCAGCCGCCGCGGCCCGCTGAGATTGGCCGCCAGCACGCCGCCAATGGTGCCGCGCCCGGCCTCCTGCCCGAGCAGCGGGCCATAGTCCAGCGGCTCGAAGGCAAGTTCCTGCCCGCGCGCCGCCACCACAGCCTCGATCTCGGCCAGCGGCGTGCCGGCCCGCGCCGACAGGATCAGCTCCTCCGGCTCGTAGAGCGTGATGCCGGACAGGCCCGACAGGTCGAGCACATGCCCCGCCTCGACCCTGCCGCCGATGGCGCGCTTGGAGCCGTGGCCGACGATCTCGACGGGCTGCTCCTCCGAAACCGCCCATTGCACGGCTTCCAGAACATCTTCGGCAGATGTGGGGGCAAAGGTGGTCATGGTCGAATTCCCAGGCGCTTGATGGCCGCCTCGCCTCGCACGGAAAGCCGGTACCCTGTTGCAAGGCTTTCGGTAAGGCCGAGTTCCTTCAGCTTGCGCACATCCTGCTTGAACCGCAGCTTTTCCACCTTCAAGCTTTCCGCCAGCACAGCCGCCGGCACTTCCGGATTGTCGCCGATCGCCTTCAGGATCGCGGGAAAATAGCCGGGCCGCGCCTTTTCCCAACGCGCGAAACGCTGTTCAAGCTCCGCAATCCCGGCCGCATCGAATGCGGCACGCGTGCGCAGCGTCACGCGCCTGTCGGCCTCGATGCCTGCCAGCGCGATCCGGTAGAGCGGCTTTTCGCCATCCGCGCCAAGCTCCCTCACCAGAGCGGCGCGGTCGTCATAGCCTGCCTTCCGCGCATCCGCCGGCGCAATGTCGCCAAGTTCGATCACCTCGAGAGCGCCTATCCGGACCACCCCCGCCGCAGTGCGGACGGCACCACCCGCCTTGACGGACGGCCTGCTCCAGCGGCGGAAGGCAAGCGTGATGCGGCCTTCGGCAATTCCTTCCAGAACAGCTTGCCTGAACAACATCAGAACCTCGGAATGTCCGGGAACGGCATCTGGCCGCGATGGATGTGCATGCGGCCGAGCTCGGCGCAGCGGCGCAGTTGCGGGAACACCTTGCCCGGATTGAGCAAATGGCCCGGATCGAAGGCGCATTTCACCCGCATCTGCTGGTCGAGGTCCGTTTCCGAGAACATTTCCGGCATCAGGTCGCGCTTCTCCACGCCCACCCCGTGCTCGCCGGTCAGCACGCCGCCGACCTTGACGCACAGCCGCAATATGTCGGCGCCGAAGGCCTCGGCCCTGTCCAGTTCGCCGGGCACATTGGCGTCATAGAGGATCAGCGGGTGCAGATTGCCGTCGCCGGCATGGAAGACATTGGCGACGCGCAGGCCATACTGTTCGGAAAGCTCGCGCATGCCGGCCAGCACGCGCGGCAGCTCCTTGCGCGGAATGGTGCCGTCCATGCAGTAATAGTCCGGCGAGATGCGCCCCACGGCCGGAAACGCCGCCTTGCGGCCGGCCCAGAAGGTCAGCCGCTCCTCCTCGCTTTGCGAGATGCGGCAGGAGGTGGAGCCGTTGCGGATCGCGATCTGCTCGACGAGGCCGATGAGGTGATCGACCTCCACCGCCGGGCCGTCCAGCTCGACGATCAGCAGCGCCTCGCAATCCAGCGGATAGCCGGCATGGACAAAATCCTCCGCCGCGCGGATCGCCGGCAGGTCCATCATCTCCATGCCGCCGGGAATGATGCCGGCGCCGATGATGTCGGCCACGCACTGGCCGCCCTGCTCGTTGGTGGGAAAGCCGATGAGCAGCGCCCGCGCCGTCTCCGGCTTGCGCAGGATGCGCACCGTGACCTCGGTGACGACGCCCAACAGCCCCTCCGAGCCGGTCATGACGCCCAGAAGATCGTAGCCTTCGGCATCGAGATGCATGCCGCCGAGGCGCACAACCTCGCCGTTCATCAGCACCATCTCCAGCCCCAGGAGATTGTTGGCGGTGAGGCCGTATTTCAGGCAGTGTACGCCGCCGGAGTTCTCCGCCACATTGCCGCCGATGGAACAGGCGATCTGCGACGACGGATCGGGTGCATAGTAGAAGCCCTCCGATTCGACCGCATGGGTGATGCCGAGATTGGTGACGCCCGGCTGGGCGACCACGGCGCGGTTGGGATAGTCGATTTCCAGGATGCGGTTGAAGCGGCTCATGACCAGCAGGACCGCATCCTGCAGCGGCAGCGCGCCGCCCGACAGCGAGGTGCCGGAACCGCGCGGCACGACGCGGATGTTGCGCTCGTTGCAATATTTCAGCACGCGCGACACCTGATGCGTGGTTTCCGGCAGCACCACCACCAGCGGCAGCTGGCGATAGGCGGTCAGCCCGTCGCTCTCGAAGGCGCGCATCTCGTTGACCGTCTCGACCACGCCCTCGCCCGGCACGATGGAACGCAGGTCGGCGACGATCTCGGCGCGGCGGGCCAGCGTCGCGGCATCGGGTTCGGGCATGGCCAGGCCGGACATCGGCGCTCATCCTCCTCAACTGGTAAAAAGCTTTTACCAGTTTGCGACGGCGCCTGTAAATTGTGCATTTCAAGAAAGCCGCACGGGACGCGGCGGCATGAGCCCAGCGGCAATCTGCCGCTGGGTCGGGGATTGCCGGCAAAATGCGGAGCCGGATTGCCGAACCGCCGGGGGAACCTCTCGACCACCCGGCGCCCTTACGCCGGGCTCAATCGGCGCCGGCGTGTTTTGTCGGCTCCGAATGCAGCCGCCGCACACGCCGCACGCCCCACCATACCAGAAGAATGGCCACGGGCACGGAAGCGGCGGTCACCGCCTCGGGGGCAACGGCATGGCCGAACCAGGTGGAGCCGCCCTTGGCCAGATAGCCGATGAGGCCGACCACATAATAGGACACCGCTGCCACCGACAGGCCCTCGACCGTCTGCTGCAGGCGAAGCTGGAGGCGGGCGCGGTTGTTCATGGAGGCGAGCAGGTCGCGGTTCTGCTTTTCCACCTCGACATCGACCCAGGTGCGCAACAGCGTCGTGGCGCGGGTGAGCTTGCTCGACAGATTGGCCTGCCGCTCCTCCACCGAGCGGCAGGTGCGCATGGCCGGCGCCATGCGCCGTTGCAGGAAACCGGCCCAGGTTTCGTGGCCCGGCACGACCATCTCGTCGAGCGCGCCGAGACGCTCGGTGACGATGCCGTCATAGGCGCGGCTGGCGCCGAAGCGGTAGAGGCTCGCGGCAGCGTCCGCCTCCAGTTCCGCCGCAAGCTCGGTGAGGTCGGCCAGAAGCTTCTGGCTGTCGCGGGTGGCGCTCTCGCGCATCTGGCCGGTGATGACGGCCAGCCGGTCCTCGATGCGGCGCACGCGGCCCGACAGCGACAGCGCCAGCGGCAGGCCGAGCATGGCAAGCGTACGATAGGTCTCGATGTCGATGAGGCGATGCGACAGCGCGCCGGCGCGGGCCGGGGTCAGGCCGCGGTCGAGGATCAGGATGCGGGTGAGCCCGTCGCCGTCCTGGCGGAAATCGGTGACGATCGCCGCATTGCCGCCCTCGACCAGCGAATAGCACAGGCTGGTCGGGTCGAAGCCGTCGATCAGCTTCTCGCTGTCCGGCGTCCAGTTGCGGATTTCCAGGCGGATGCCGGAAATGACCGTGCCAGGCGGCGAGAATCCGTTGCCGAAGGGCGAATCCTCCTGCCGGCGGCCGCGTTCGGAAAGCGGGCCTTCCCACAGATAGGTGGAGAATTCGGTGTGCCGCTCCCAGCGCAGCGTGCCCTTGCCCCATTTCATGGCGTGGTGGCGCGCCTGCCGGTCGGGCGCGGCGATGCCCAGCCGGCGCGACAGCTCCGACAGCACCGCCTGGTCGACGACGGAGCCGCCCTCGGTCATGAACGAGAGCTGCACCAGCACGCGCGGGGTGGTGACCAGCGGATAAGGCCGGGAGTGGACCTCGCCGAGCGCACCCGGCCTGCCCTCATGCGCGGGGAAGCCCATGACGCTGCCCGTCGGGCGCGGCTCGAACTCGGAACCGGTCGGACCTTCCTGCACGGCGGATCATCCCCAAAACTGGCACATCGGAGCCGTTTAAAACCGTTCCGCGCCCCGTGCAAACGATCTGTGCGTGCAGGGCGATCCGGACACACGGTCCAAACTGGATAAATTAATTGACCAGTTTTGGCGGTTGCCGCTATGTTTTGCGCTCATCGCTCCTTTCATGGGCATACAAGTGACAGAAATCTTCACGCGCATCGAACATTCGCGCACCGCCGACGAGGTGGTGCAGCAGATCGAGAGCCTGATCCTCGAGGGCGTGCTGCGCACCGGCGACAGGCTGCCCGGCGAGCGCGAGCTGGCGCGCCGGTTCGAGGTCTCGCGGCCGATCCTGCGCGACGCGCTGAAGGCGCTGGAGACGCGCGGACTGCTGCTCACCCGCCATGGCGGCGGCACCTTCGTGGCCGACGTGATCGGGCAGGTGTTCTCCCGGCCGGTGATCGAACTCATCTCCAACCACCGCAAGGCGGGGTCGGACTATCTCGAATATCGCCGCGAGATGGAGGGCGTGGCGGCCGAATATGCGGCCCGGCGCGCGACGGCGGACGACCTTGCCCTGCTCGACGCGATAATGGCGCGCATGGACGCCGCCCATCGCGACGCCGATTTCGAGGCGGAAGCGGAGGTCGACGTCGAGTTCCACCACGCCGTCGGCGAATGCGCCCACAACATCATCCTGCTGCACACGCTGCGCTCCTGCTACCGGCTGCTGTCGGAGGACGTGTTCCACAACCGTCTTCTGGTGTTCACGCAGCCCGGCGCGCGCGAGGCGCTGCTGGAACAGCACCGCGCCATCCACGCCGGCATCGCCGCTGGCGATCCGGCCGCGGCGCGCAAGGCGGCCATGGACCATATCCTGTATGTCGAACAGATCACCACGCAGGCGGAACGGGCCGGCGACTGGCGCCGCGTTTCGCGGCTCAGGCTGCAGCAGCGCACCGATCCGGGCGAGACCTAGGATCGGCCTTCCTGCCATCGACACCACCCCTGCGATGGGGACCCACGCGTCGCCATCGGCCTCAACAAGCCGGACAGAATACGAGAAGGACCGACCGTTCATGGCTGAACCGCTGACAATCGACGACCTCAAGCGCATGGCGCGGCGGCGCGTGCCGAAGATGTTCTTCGACTATGCCGATTCCGGCTCGTGGACCGAGGGCACCTATCGCGCCAACGAGGCGGATTTCGCGGATATCAAGCTGCGCCAGCGGGTGCTGGTCGACATGACGAACCGCTCGCTCAAATCCACCATGCTGGGCGAGGAGGTGGCGATGCCGGTGGCGCTGGCCCCCACCGGCCTCACCGGCATGCAGCACGCCGACGGCGAGATGCTGGCGGCGCAGGCGGCCGAGGAATTCGGCGTGCCGTTCACGCTGTCGACCATGAGCATCTGCTCGATCGAGGACGTGGCCTCGGTGACGAAAAAGCCGTTCTGGTTCCAGCTCTACGTGATGCGCGACCGCGGCTTCGTCGAAAGCCTGATCGAGCGCGCCAAGGCCGCCAACTGCTCGGCGCTGGTGCTGACGCTCGATTTGCAGATCCTCGGCCAGCGCCACAAGGATCTGCGCAACGGCCTGTCGGCACCGCCGAAATTCACGGCCAAGCACATCTGGCAGATGGCGACGCGGCCGGCCTGGTGCATGGGCATGCTGGGCACCAAGCGCCACACCTTCCGCAACATCGCCGGCCACGTCAAAGGCGTCGGCGACCTGTCGTCGCTGTCGTCCTGGACCGCCGACCAGTTCGATCCGCAACTGTCGTGGGACGACGTGGAATGGATCCGGCAGCGCTGGGGCGGCAAGCTGATCCTGAAAGGCATACTCGACCGGGAGGACGCGGAACTCGCCACCAGGACCGGCGCCGATGCCCTCATCGTCTCCAACCATGGCGGGCGCCAGCTCGACGGCGCGCCGTCCTCGATCTCCATGCTCGAGGACATCGCCAATGCGGTGGGCGACCGAATCGAAGTCTTCATGGACGGCGGCGTCCGCTCGGGGCAGGATGTGCTCAAGGCCCTTTGCCTCGGCGCCAAAGGCGTGTTCATCGGCCGCCCCTTCCTCTACGGGCTGGGCGCGCAGGGCAAGAAGGGCGTGACGGCAACGCTGAACATCATCGCCAAGGAACTGGACACGACCATGGCATTGTGCGGCAGGCGCGACATCAAGGATGTCGGCAAGGACATGCTCCATCGGGGCTGACGGATGGACGGCGACGTCGATCTTGCCCATGCGCGGGCGCCGCAAGGCCTGCGCCTCTACGCGGTCGGCGACGTCCACGGCCGCCTCGATCTGCTTGAGGCCTTCCACCGCCATGTGGCGGCGGAAATCGAGGCCGACGCGCCGCCGGACTGGCGCGTCGTGCACCTGGGCGACTACACCGACCGCGGCCCCGATTCCAAGGGCGTGCTGGCGTTCCTGGCCGAGGCACAGGCCCGCGATACCCGCAACGTGCTGCTGGCCGGCAACCACGATCTCGGCCTGCTCGAATTCATCGACCGACCAGAGCCCTACGGGCTGTTCATGACCAATGGCGGCATCGAGACGGCGGCCTCCTACGGCGTCCACTGGTCCCGCTTCGGCTTTCCGGTGGAGGACCAGGCCGCGCTGAGCGCCTTCCATGCGGCGCTGCTTGCGGCCATGCCGCCGGCCCATATCGACCTGCTGCGCTCGCTCACCACGTCCTTCGCATGCGGCGACTTCTTCCTGTGCCACGCCGGCGTGCGGCCGGGCATCGCGCTGGAGCGACAATCACGCGACGATCTGGTGTGGATACGCGGCGAATTCCACCACCACAGCGGGCTCTACCCGAAGGTGATCGTGCATGGCCACACACCGGTGGCGGCCGTCGAGGTGAAACCCAACCGGGTCAACCTGGACACCGGCGCCTACTATACCGGACGGCTCAGCGCCATGGCGGTCGAGGCTGGCGACAAGCGCCTGCTGACAATCACGAAGGAGGGGGTTTCTCAGTCCAGCGCGGCGGTGACGCCATAGCCGTCGGTCACGGCATGGCCGTTCGCGGCGTCGGCCGCGTAGATCCCGGCACCGCCGATGGCAAGCGCGGACAGCATGGCGAAGGTCAGAAGGGCTGCTTTCACTGAGGTCATCTCGGATTGTACCTTCCGGCATCCTGCACGAACATGATTACCATTGCATTGAAACGCGAAAGCCCCGGAAGGGTTCGATCAGCCGCCGGAAAATCGCTTGTATTGCCCGCTGCCGCGCCGTTGCGGTCGGCGTTCTAGGGGGCGGGCGAGGCCGGGCCAAGGCGAAAAGCAGCCATCCACAGCGGTTTCGCCGAAGCGTGCCAAAATTGTCACGCATGCGGCCGCTGACGGGCGAGGCCGGAGCCGGTCCAGCCCGCCGCCCGGGCAAAAAGTCAGATGGTCGCGACCCAGGCGCGGGCGATCGACAGGCCGGCGGAATCGGCCAGCACGCCGTTGCGGGCAACCTCGTCCTCCAGAACCTGCGCCCATTCGGGCCGGCGCTCGGCGATCAGTGGCGAGAACAACTCGCTCCACTGCCGCACCAGCCCGGTATCGGCCTCGAAATGGAACTGGAAGCCATAGGCGGCGCGACCGATGCGGAAGGCCTGGTTTTCCGCCACCTGGCTGCCGGCGAGGCGGATCGCGGATTGCGGCAGCGAGAAGGTGTCGTCGTGCCACTGGAAGATGGGAAAGCTCTGCGGCAAAGCGCCCAGCACCGCGTCGGCGCGGGCATCGGCGGTCAGTTCGACCGGCTGCCAGCCGAACTCCCTGGCGCCGCCGATCCGGTTCTCGCCGCCGAAGGCGCGGGCGATCAACTGGCTGCCGAGGCAGACGCCGGCAATGGCGCGGTCCTTGCCCTCGAAATCGCGGATGAGGTCGATCAGAGCCGGGAAATAGGGGCTGACATCGTCGGCCAGCGCATTCTGGGCACCGCCCAGCACCACCAGCGCATCGTGATCCCCGGCGGTCGCGGGCAAGGTGTCGCCGTCATAGGGCCGGCGCAGGTCGATCTCGCCGCCGGCTTCGGCGATGGCGATGCCGATCTGGCCAAGGCCGGCGTTCTCGAAATTCTCGACGACAAGTACCCGCATGATATCCACCCGTGACAAAGGCGCGGCAAGCGATACCATGGCCGGCCGAGGCAGGCAAAGCTCGGCCTGCTTCCAGCCTCGGGAAAGCGCTATGCCACTGCAAAACCGCGTCGATCCGTTCGGTGCCCTGCACGCCGTGCCCGAGCGCGGGCTGTTCACCGGCAACCGCGGCATCATCCACGATCCCGACACCAGAAGCCTGCTCGGCCGCCGCTGGACGACCAGGGCCTGGATCGTGTGCGAATGCGACTTCGGCGAGCGGCGGCGCGACCCGATGGGCTGCAACGGCCCGGGCGGCAAGGCCGGCTGGACCGAACTGTTCTTCCTCGACGAGGTGACGGCGCTCGCCGCCGGCCACCGCCCCTGCTTCTACTGCCGGCGCGAACGGGCCAGGGACTTCCTTGCCCGGTTCGGCGAAGCCTGCCGGATCGCCGGTCCGCGCGCCGCGAAGCTCGACGCACGCCTGCACGGCGAAAGGCTGGCCAGCGGCGGAACCCCGGCACCCCTGACCCGCGCCGAAGCCGACGCCCTGCCGGAAGGCGCCATGTTCTGCGACGGCGAGGCATGTTTCACCCGCCATCAGGGCAATCTGTTCCAGTGGTCGTTTGCCGGCTATGTGCCGGTCCGGCCTCCGGTGGCGGAAAGGGTGTTCCTGCTCACCCCGCCGGCCAGCGTCGCGGCCTTGGGCGCCGGCTACCGGCCGGTCTGGCATCCGTCGGCCACGGCTTGACGCGTCCGCGCGCCTGCCGCATCAGTCGGCCATGCGCGCCAATTACCGACTGCAAAGACTTTTCGTGCCCGGCGACCTCGCCGCCGAGGTCGAGATCGAGGCCGATCCGCAGCAGAGCCATTATCTGGCCCATGTGCTGCGGCTCGGCGAGGGGGCGGAGCTTCTCGTGTTCAACGGCCGCGACGGCGAGTGGTCAGCCTCCGTCGCGACGATCCGGAAAAAGGCGGTGCGGCTTCAGGTTCGCAGCCTGCAACGGCCGCAACCGGCGCCGTGCGACCTCGTCTACTGTTTCGCACCGCTGAAGCAGGGCCGGCTCGACTATCTGGTGCAGAAGGCGGTGGAGATGGGGGCGGGCGTGTTGCAGCCGGTCGTCACCCAGCACACGCAGGTGCCGAAGCTCGGGCTGGAGCGGTTGCGCGCCAATGTCGTCGAGGCGGCCGAGCAATGCGGCATCCTCGCCGTGCCCGAGGTGCATGAGACGGTGCGGCTGGAACGCCTGCTGTCGGACTGGGATGGCGGCCGGCGACTGATCTTCTGCGACGAGGACGCCGCCACCAACAATCCCGTGCCCGCACTCAAGGCCATTGCCGAACGCAGCCTCGGCCTGCTGGTCGGGCCGGAGGGCGGCTTCTCCGACGAGGAGCGGCGCATGCTGCGGGCCCTGCCCTTCGTCACCGCCATTCCGCTGGGGCCGCGCATCCTGCGCGCCGACACGGCGGCGGTGGCCGCGCTGGCGGTGATCCAGGCGACGATTGGCGACTGGTAAGGGCGGATCAGGCCGCGGCGCTGGCCGGCTTGCGCGGCCGTGCCCTTCTGCGCGAAAGACGGGCCGGCGCCGCCTTGAGGCGCACGGCCGGCTTGTCCTCGAGACCCGAGGTCACGGCCTCGGCAATAGAGCCGGCGACGAAATCGGCACTGATGGCGTCCGCCTTGACGGTGGCGCTCTCGCCTTCCGCGCGCGGCACGAAGATGCCGACCCGCAGGCCGGACTTCGCCCGCTTCAGCCGGCGCACGACATGGCGGGCATGCGCCTGCGAGCCGGCATTCAGGAAGGCCACGATGACGGTGTCGACCTTGCCGAGCGGCAGGGAGGTGACCGCGCGACCCTCCAGCGCCGTGTGGGCGCCGGTCGCCGCCTCGGCGCCCTGCACTTCCAGAACCTGCGCCAGCATGGCGGCGGCGGCATCGTCCAGTTCACCTCGCCCGCCGAGGCACAGCAGCGAATGGCCCTCGCCATCGGGCAGGTCCGGGGTCTCGATCGCGTCCTCCTCCTCTTCGGCGGGCGCGCTCTCGGCCTTGCCGGCATCCTTCTCGGCCTTCTCGGCCTTCTCGTCCTCCTCGTCGTCCTCTTCCTCCTCCTGCGCGACGTCCTCCAGGTTCTCGACCAGCGTCAGCGCGCTTGCGGCCAGCAGCTTGCGCTGCTCGTCGCTCATGACGCCGCGCTGGCGGTCGCTTTCGCCGATCAGCAGGGCGGGAATGCCGATGCGGTCGTAGTAGTCGACCAGATATTGCTCCTCCAGGAACTCCTCGGCATTGTCGGTCGCCTCGTCGGGGTCTCCGGCCAGCAGGCGCTGGTAGAGCCGCGCATGGGGTTCCAGCACCGGCTCGTTGCCGAGCAGCACGTCGAGGAAGGCGAATTGCGGCACATGCCGGCCGAGCACCACCAGGCATACGGTGAGCGGGGTGGAGAGCACCAGGCCGAGCGGCCCCCACAGCCACGTCCAGAAGATCGCCGCCACGATGATGGCGAGCGGCGACAGCCCGGTGCGGGAGCCGTAGAGCCACGGCTCCAAGATGTTGTTGGACACGAGTTCCATGACCAGGAACAGGCCCGCCGTCCACAGCACCAGCGACCAGCCGGGGGCGACGGCCAGCGCCAGAAGCAGCGGCAGCATCATGGCGATGGCCGGACCGATATAGGGCACGAAGCGCAGCACCAGCGCCAAGAGGCCCCACAGCAACGCGTTGGGAATGCCGATCAGCCACAGGCCGATGGTGATCGGAACGGCATAGGTGGTGTTGACCACGAGCTGCATCAGCAGATAGCGGCCGACGCGCTTGCCGGCGTCCTGCAAGGCCTCGGTGGTGCGGTGCAGGTCGCTGTAGCCGACGAGGCGGATGAAGCGGTCGCGCAGATCCTCCCGCTCCAGCAGCATGAAGATGACGACGACGATGATCAGGCCGGCGGTGGCGAAGGGCGCCGCCAGCGGCACGATGACGTTCTTCAGCGTCTCGATCGGGTTCTGGCGCGCCACGATCTCGACCGGCAGCGGCTCGCGCGGCGGCGTCTCCGGCTCGGCCGCCGGCGCGGTCTGGGTGCCGCGCTGAAGCTCGGCGCCGACGCGCTCGACGGCGCTGGACAGCCGGTCGATGATGCCGCCATTGGCGCCGACCTCGCGCAGCGCGCGGACCTTGTCGAGGATGTTGGACTGATAGGTGGGAATGTTCTGCGCCAGGGTGCTCACCTGGGTGGCGACGACGAAGGAAAACAGGCCGATGGCCATGAAGGCCAGCACGACCGTCAGGATCACCGCCGGCACCTTGGGCACCGAGCGCTTGCGCAGCGCCGAAACCATCGGCGCCAGGGCGAAGGTGAGCAGGAAGGCGACGGCCAGCGGCAAAAACACCTCGCGCCCCAGATAGAGGATGGCGGTGACGCCCACCATGGTGACGGCGGTGGGCACGAAGGGGCGCGAATAGTCGCCATCGGCCGTCACGGCCGCCCGCGCCGGACGCTTCGCCGCTGCTTCATCCGTTGTGGCCATGGCAGATCCCCTCACCTTGTCTTGCGCCTGTCAGGCGCATTCTGCAGGAAATGCCGCAGGCTGGCCAAGGTTCCCGCCATCCGGCGGCGAAACCGGCCGTTTTTTATGCGGCTTCACGCTGCGTGCAGTTTCGTTGATGCATGGCTCTACAGTTTTCGCTTGATCGGGCGGGGGCATATCGTCCAACTAGCCGGCAATTCTCCCGAGGGGCCACGGCAACGAGGTTTTCATGGCGCGCGACACGACCGATTTCAGCCCCGTAGAAGGCCTGGACGAACTGGTCGGCTATCTGGCCGCCGGCTGCAAGCCGCGCGAGAAATGGCGCATCGGAACCGAGCACGAGAAGTTCCCCTTCTATGTCGACGGCCACGCGCCGGTGCCCTACGGGGGCGAGCGCGGCATCCGCAGCCTGCTGGAAGGCATGCAGGACAGGCTCGGCTGGGACCCGATCCTGGATGCCGGGCGCATCATCGGCCTGGTCGAGCCGACCGGACAGGGCGCCATCAGCCTGGAGCCGGGCGGGCAGTTCGAACTGTCGGGCGCGCCGGTGGAGACGATCCACCAGACCTGCCGCGAGGGCAACGCGCATCTGGCACAACTGCGCGAGATCGCCGAGCCGCTCGGCATCCGCTTCCTCGGCCTCGGCGGCAGCCCGAAATGGACGCTGGCCGAAACGCCGAAGATGCCCAAGTCGCGCTACGAGATCATGACGCGCTACATGCCCAAGGTCGGCAGCCACGGCCTTGACATGATGTACCGCACCTGCACCATCCAGGTGAATCTCGACTTCGACAGCGAGACCGACATGCGCCGCAAGATGCAGGTCTCGCTGAAGCTCCAGCCACTGGCGACGGCGCTGTTCGCCAACTCGCCCTTCACCGACGGCAAGCCCAACGGGCTGCAAAGCTGGCGCGGCGAAATCTGGCGCGACACCGACAATCAGCGCGCCGGCATGCCCGAATTCTGCTTCGCGCCCGATTTCGGCTTTGCCGACTATGTCGAATGGGCGCTGGACGTGCCGATGTATTTCGTCATCCGCGACGGCCGCTATCACGACATGACGCACATGACCTTCCGCCAGTTCATGGAGGGTGCCGCCCGCAACGAACTGCCCGACGGCCTGCCGACCATGGGCGACTGGGCCAACCATCTGTCGACCGTGTTCCCCGACGTGCGGCTCAAGCGCTTCCTGGAAATGCGCGGCGCCGACGGCGGCCCGTGGCGGCGCATCTGCGCCCTGCCGGCCTTCTGGGTCGGGCTGCTCTATGACGAGGAAGCGCTGGCGGCGGCCGAAACCCTGACCTCGAACTGGACCTACGAGGAAGTGGTGGCGATGCGCGACGCGGTGCCGGCTAAGGGCATCGGCGCGCCGTTCCGCAACACCACGCTGCGCGAGATCGGCCGCGAGGTGCTGGCTTTGGCCCGGCTCGGCCTCAAGAACCGCGCCCGCCTCAACCGCGACGGCTATGACGAGACCTCCTTCCTGCAAACGCTGGACGAGGTGGTCAGCCGCGGCACCACCAGCGCCGAGGAGATGCTGTCGGCCTACCATACGCGCTGGGGCGGCTCGATCGAGCCGGCGTTCCTCGAATACGCCTACTGATTTAGCTTCAACAGCAGGACGAAAGGCTCTAGGCTTCGCCCCCACGCACAGGCTGGAGGAGCGAAGATGCAGAACCTGTTCGACATGCTGGCCCGGGCCCAGAACGGCCAGGGCATGGAAGCGCTGGCAAGGCAGTTCAACCTGTCGCAGGAACAGGCCCAGGCGGCGGTCGAGGCGCTGCTGCCGGCCTTCTCGCAGGGGCTGAAGCGCAACACCGCCGATCCCTACGGCCTCGGCGGTTTCCTCAACGCGCTCGCCAGCGGCCAGCACGCGAAATATTTCGAGGATGCAAGCCGCGCCTTCTCGCCGCAAGGCGTGGAGGAAGGCAACGGCATTCTCGGCCATCTGTTCGGCTCCAAGGACCTGTCGCGCGCCGTTGCCGCGCAGGCGGCGCAGGCCACCGGCCTCGGCCAGCAATTGCTGCAGCAGATGCTGCCGGTGATCGCCTCGATGATCATGGGCGGCCTGTTCAAGCAGTCGACCGGCCAGATGCAGGCCGCCGGCGGCTTCGGCAACAACCCGCTGGGCCAGATCATCGAGGAGATGATGAAGCAGGCAGGCACGGGACAGGCGGCCCCGCAGCCACGACAGGCGCCGCAGGGCGGCGGTGCCGGCAACCCGTTCGGCGAGAACCCGTTCGCCAACACGCCCTTCGGCAAGGTGCTGCAGGACATGTTCGGCGGCGGCGCGCAGCCGTCCCCGCAAACCCGCCAGCAGCCCCGGACTCCGACGGGGGACCCGGCTCAAAACCCGCTGGGCGACACCCCGTGGGGCAAGATCCTGCAGGATATGCTCGGCGGCGGCGCGGGCGGGACCGTCCCGGAACCCGAGCCGCAGCCCCGGCAGCAGCAGCGCCAGGCGAACCCCGGCGGGCGCCCCAAAAACCCGTATGACGACCTGTTCGGGCAGATGTTCGAAACCGGGCGCCAGCAGCGCGACGACTACCAGAAAGGCGTCGAATCGGTCTTCGACCAGTTCCTGCGCGGCATGGACCGCAACCGGTAGGCCGACATGAAAAAAGCCCGGTCCAGAACGGACCGGGCGAGGTTGCAGGCAGGCCGGAGGGGACCGGATGGGTATCGCCTGCGAGGGAGTTCAGACGGATTTCGCAACGCCCGTCAGGCCGGCGCGCGCATCGGCGATGGCCATCAGCCGCGCGGTCGGATCGGAAGGCGAAGCGCCGAGCGCGACGTCGAGATCGGCGCGGGCAAGGCCGATGTCGGCAAGCTCATGGTCGGTCAGCTCGGACAGGCGCCGGAAGGCGCGGCGGTTCCGCCACAGCTTCAGGAGGCGAAGGGTGGCATGGCCGATACGGGTCAGGGCAGCCGGACGCGTGGAAATGCGTGAGGTCTCGGCGGCGCAGTCATAGGCAGTCATCTCACTCTCCTCAGCCGTGCGGCAAACGGCGACACGACGCGCCGTGGGAGGCGACGCGAGGCGGCCGGATGCGCACTCGTTCCAGTTGCGGGCATTTCTATGAGCCTGCGCACCATGCCAGCGACAGATTGATTAATCCAACGAATGTTTTTAATGTTTAGGATCAACTCTGCTGATGGGTATGCCGATGAAGCCCCCGCTTGACCTCGACCAGTTGCAGACTTTCATCACCATTGCCGACACCGGCAGCTTCACGCGCGCCGCCGAAGAAGTGCACCGCACGCAGTCTGCGGTGTCGATGCAGATGCGGCGGCTAGAAGAGCGCATCGGCAAGCCGCTGTTCGAGAAGGAGGGGCGCTCCAACCGCCTCACCGAAGAGGGCGAGCGGCTGCTTTCCTATGCGCGGCGGCTGCTTTACCTCAACCGCGAGACGCTGGCCGCCTTCGACGACCAGCGGCTGGAGGGCACGATCCGCATCGGCACGCCGGACGATTATGCCGACCGTTTCCTGCCCGAGATCATGGCGCGCTTCTCGCGCTCCAACCCCCGCGTCGAGCTGACGGTGGTGTGCGAGCCGACGCCCGGCCTTGTCGACCAGATCAAGCGCGGCCAGCTTGACATCGCGCTGGTCACCCACAACGACGCGCGCGGCCAGTCGGAAGTGGTGCGGCGCGAACCCTTGCTGTGGGTCAGCTCCGTCAACCACGCCACCCATGAGCAGGAGGTGCTGCCCATGGCCTTCGGCCGGCCGAACTGCGTGTGGCGACGCGCCGCCTGCGATGTGCTGGACGGCATGAACCGCGAATACCGCATCCTGTTCACCAGCTTCTCTGCCACTGTCATCGCCGCGGCAGTGCTGTCCGGGCTTGCCATCTCGGTGCTGCCGGAATGCGCGCTCAGGCCCGGCATGCGGGTGCTGGGCGAGGCAGACGGCTTCGGCCCCCTGCCCGACTGCCGCATCGGCCTGATGCGCGGCCAGACCGAGCAGCCGGAGATCGTCGATGCGCTGGCCCGCCACATCGCCGAAAGCCTCGACAACATCTCGGTGCCGGGCATCGAGGAGACGACCGGGTTGGGCTTTGCCGCACAGGCGCTCAACCGGGCGCGGCGCGGCCAGCCGGCCACGATCCTGCCCGGCTGGTGAGGAAACGGCGGACAATGCCGGGCGCGCCTTGACCGGGCGCGCCGGAAGCTGCCCTATCTGCCCATGAGCGAAACCGTCCCCGAATCACGCAGCAACGCCGCCGAATTCACAGTCAGCGAGATTTCCGGCGCGCTCAAGCGCACCGTCGAGGACGTGTTCGGCAATGTGCGGGTGCGCGGCGAGATTTCCGGCTACCGCGGACCGCATACTTCCGGCCATGCCTATTTCGCGCTGAAGGACGACCGCGCCCGGCTGGAAGCGGTGATCTGGAAGGGCACCATGTCCCGCCTCAAGTTCCGGCCCGAGGAGGGCATGGAGGTGGTGGCCAGCGGCAAGCTCACCACCTATCCGGGCTCGTCCAAATACCAGATCGTCATCGACAATCTGGAGCCGGCCGGGGCCGGCGCGCTGATGGCGCTGCTGGAGGAGCGCAAGCGCCGGCTGGCCGCCGAAGGCCTGTTCGACCCGGCTGCCAAGCGCCGGCTGCCCTACATGCCCTCGGTCATCGGCGTCATCACCTCGCCGACCGGGGCGGTGATCCGCGATATCCTCCACCGCATCCGCGACCGGTTTCCGCTGCATGTCATCGTGTGGCCGGTGCGCGTGCAGGGCGAAACCTCCGGCGCCGAGGCGGCAGCGGCCGTCGCCGGCTTCAATGCCTTGCCGCAGGACGGCGCGATCCGCCGGCCGGACGTGCTGATCGTGGCGCGCGGCGGCGGCAGCCTCGAAGACCTGTGGGGCTTCAACGACGAGGCGCTGTCGCGGGCCGTGGCGGCTTCTCAGATCCCGGTGATCTCGGCCGTCGGCCACGAGACCGACTGGACGCTGATCGACCTTGCCGCCGACGTGCGGGCGCCGACGCCCACGGGTGCCGCCGAGATGGCGGTGCCGGTGCGGGCCGAACTGGAGGCGACGGTGGCGGCGCTGGCCTCGCGACTGCAAGCGTGCATGTCGCGCCGGCTGGAACGCGACCGGCAGGCAATACGGGCCGCCGCCCGCGCCCTGCCCTCGCCGGACCAGTTGCTGGGACTGAAGCGGCGTCGCTTCGACGAGGCGGAAAGCCGGTTGCAGCGGGCGCTGGAAGTGGGCGTCGAGCGCAAGAAGGCGCGGCTGGCGGCGATCCGGCTGACGCCGGCGGCCCTGTCGCGGCGCATGAACGAGGCCCGCCTGCTGATCGGCCGCGACATGGCTCGCGCCCAGGCCGCCTACTTCGCCGTGGTGCGGGAACGGCGCATGCGCCTTGGCCGCGCCGCCGGGCGGCTGACACCGGCGCCGATCCTGCGGCGCCAGCGCTTGCAGGCCGACATGCTGGCGGCCCTGTCCCGGCGCGGCGACCAGGCGATAAGCGTGCGGCTCGACCGGCTGCGCGCCCGCCTGATCCAGGCGGACCGGCTGCTGACGACGCTGAAACTGTCCGAGCAGGCGATCCTCGAACGCGGCTATGCGCTGGTTCTGGACGAACAGGGCGCGCTGGTGCGGCGGGCGGCCGACATACGGCCCGGGCAGAACCTGGAACTGCGCTTCGCCGACGGGGCGGCAAAGGCCGTGGCCGGCAGCGGCGAGGCCGCCCCGGCGGAGCCAGCCCGCGCGCGTCCGGCGCCGAAGCCGAAGGATCCCGGCGGACAGGGTTCCCTGTTCTGAAGATTTTCCGTGAAGGGGCCGGCCTGTATGCGACCCGCGCGTGAGACGGCAGAGCAATTCCAGCAGAAGTGCTGTGCGGTTTTGCGTCCGGAATTGCGTAAAGATAAAAGATGGAGCGTTTCGCGATTCGGAGAGAAGCGGAAATGCTCTAGCCGTTACCGGGACCGGTCTCGGCCTGCGCCTTGCTGTCAGGCTGCTTGTCTGTGGGCAGCGTAGAACCCTGAGGTTCCGGCCCGTCCGCCTCGGCCGCGTCCTCGAGATGCAGGGCAATCAGTTCCTGGATATCGCCGACCTCTTCCTGAATATCCTCGAGCGGAATGCCGGCCTGCGCCGCTTCCTTGGTGCATTCGCGGGCCAGGGTGTGCGCCTGCTCGTCGATGCGGGCCGGCATGGCCGGCGCCTGGCATTTCTCGCCGATCCATTCCTGCAGGAACTTGATCGCCTGTTCACTCATTCTTGCGTACCCCGTATCTTCTGATCCGGTTCCGTTGCAGTCAAAAGGGTCGGTAGCTCAAAATCGCGCCGGATGCTCATCACTCTGCGTTGCCGCGCGTCAGACAGCGGCACTGCCGGCCACAGAGGCCGGAAAAGGAGCGGCTTTTCCACATTTCATGTGAGGCGTTTCCATCATAGTGAAGGCAAGGCCATCCCGGCAAAACGTCGGTCACTCGATCGCCGCGCACCCCGATGGACGCATGTTGACGACCTGTCTCGTTGTTCAAGCACCCGCTTTCGCCTCGATGCTTCGTCCCTCCGCAAGGGAGCGATCATCTCCTAATCTAGGCGCTGGCCTCCAATGCTGCAACAGCGGAACGGCGATTCCCACTGCCGTGGGAGCATGGCACCTATGCATTGGGGAGATGGTACCGTTGCCTGGGCTCGAACCAGGGACCTCCGGATCCACAATCCGGCGCTCTAACCAACTGAGCTACAACGGCACAAGGCCATGGGGCCGCCTCGGCATCCGCCTTCCGCTTCCGGCGGAACGGCTTCAGCCCCGGCGAAGCGTCAATAAGGTCTAATGGAGTCTAATTCAAGCCATATGAGCCGGAAAACATCACGCACCGTGAAGAGATTGATGCTTCCGGCTTCAGGCACGGGCCTGAACGAAAAAAGGCCGGCGGGAGGAGGCCGGCCAGTTTCGTTTTGCCGTCATGAATGTCCCGCGGCCGGCCGGGAGGAAACCGGCCACAGGACAAGCAGGTCAGGCGGCCTTGGCGCCCTTGAAGGACTTCTCGACGGCGGCCTTGATCGGCCGGGAGACGTCTTCGAGGGCCTTGGCGGTGACGGCCTGGAAATCCTTGGCCTGGGCAACGCTCTCTTCGAAGCGCTGGCGCAGGAACGAGCTCTGCAGTTCCACCACTTCCGACAGCGAGCGGGCGCCGACCAGCGCCTCGAGGTGGGCGAAGCCGGCCTCGGCATTGGCGCGCATGGCGGCGATCGTCTTCAGCGACAGGTCGCTGGAGCTGGCGCGAACGGCCTCATAAGTGGTTTCGAGGGCCTTCTGGGCCTCTTCGGTGCCGGTTTTCAGCCTGCTATAGGCTTCCTTGGACTGCTCGATGCCCTTTTCGGCGAAATCACGGACGCGATCGGCGGTCTTGGACGCATCGAAGGTCGGGAATTCAACGGTTTCTGCGGTCTTGGTCTTGGTCATTTTCGATCCTTTCGGATAGGGGGGCTTTGACTCGACGCCAACGGGTTTCATCTGTCACCTATCCATATAGCACAATTTTTGTGCAATGCAATATTGCTGTTGCAATGCAGCATAAAATCGGGCGCCGTGTTAACCACACAGGCAGGATTCCCGCGCTTGCAGCCTGTGCGTTGTGGACGCGGGGGCGCAAGCCTTTTACTAACAAAGCGTTAATTACAACCAGTCGGCCATGAGGGTTGGTCAAGCACATGCCGCCCGCAACCTATTCCTTCCTCGACGTCGCCGTGCTCGACACGGTGCGGCAGCGCTTTGCCGTCGGGGATGCGATGGTCATCCTGGCCGCCGATCTCGGACGCGTGCTGTGGGCCAACGGGCCGGGCGCCGCCCTGCTCGGGCATGCCCAGGTGGATGCGGCGATCGGCGCCGAAGCCGGCCTGCCGGCCGTCGCCCGCCGCCAGATCGCGGCCACGCCGGGCTATCCGGATATCGGCGGCGACCGTCCGCTGCTGGTGCGGCTGACGAGCGGGGTCAGCGGCGCGGCCACACCCCTGCTGGCCAGCGGCGTGACGATGCCGGACGGCGAAAAGGCGCTGCTGCTGGTGGCGCCCATCGTTTCCGATGCGGCGGCGCCCGACCCGCGCGCGCTCGGCGGCTTCGACGAGAACGCCCAGTTCCTAGCCTTCATCGACGGCGACGGCAGGGTGGAGGCGAGCTCCGCCGGCTTCACCGAACTCGCAATCCCGGCCGCCACCCTTGTGGCGCTGGTCAAGGATGTCGCGCATGAGCGCGACCGCATGGTCAAGCGGCTGATCAGCGCCGGCGCAAGATCCTATCCGGCCGGCATGGCGCGCCTCAGCGACGAGCCGGTGCGCCACCTGCTGGTGGTGGTCGACGAGGGCGTCGCGGATGCCGAAACGATACGGGGCTCCGCTGCACGCTCCGCGCGGGACGAGGCCGGCAGCCACCACGACCACTGGTATTTCAGCCATGAAGACGGGCCGGAACCGCCGCCCGCATGGCCCGACAGCGCGCCCCCGGCCGATCTGCGCGAACCGCAGGAGCGGCCCCGGGCGGAGGCCCAGCCGGTCCGCTTCGTCTGGCGCACCGATGCGCAGGGCCGCTTCAGCATGTTGTCCGACGAATTCGCGGCGGCGGTGGGCGCACCTGCGGCCGACGTCATCGGCCGCCGCTTCCGCGAGGTGGCCACGGCCTTCGGCTTCGACCCGGCCGGCGAGGTGGCCGACCTGCTCGAACGCCGCGACACCTGGTCCGGCCGCTCGGTGCTGTGGCCGATCGCCGGCACCGAACTGCGGGCACCCGTCGATCTGGCGGCGCTGCCCGTCTACAACCGCGAGCGCGAGTTCGAGGGCTTTCGCGGCTTCGGCGTGGTGCGCATGGCCGAGGCCCGGCCCGATCCGGAAAGGATCGGCCTGGCGCTGGTGCCCAACGCGCCGGAACCGGCGCCTGCGGCAGACGAGGACAAGCCGGCCGACCCGTTCAACGGCGAGGTGCCGGCGCTCAGCATTGCGCCGCGGCCGGAACGCCGTTTCACCGACAAGGTCATCAAGCTGGCCGAGCACCGCCCGCCGGTGCACGAGCCGCCCGCCAACGACAGGACGCTGTCGACGAGCGAGCGCAACGCCTTCCGCGAGATCGCCGAACGGCTGAGGAAGGACAGCGGGGCCGATGCAGGCGCGTCCGCCGTCGGCAAGCCGGCACGCCCCGCCCCGCCCGAACAGCAACGCGAGGCGCCACCCAAGGCCGGGCAACCGGCCGGCCGCTCCTTGCTCGACTATGTGCAGGACGAGGACGACGACAGCCTCACGAACGCGGATTTCCGCGATGCAAGGCTGGACGGCAACGATGTCGCGCCCGTCGAACCGGACGGCACTCTTCCGGCCGAAGAGCCTCGACAGGCCGAACCGGCCGCGTTCGCCCCGCCCTTGCAGCGGGCCGGCTTCGTCCCGTCGGCCTTCGCGGCCGCAAGGCAGGCGCCCGACACCACCATCCTCGCCCGCCTGCCGGTGCCGGTGCTCATCCATTCCGGCGATGCGCTGCACTACGCCAATGCCGAATTCCTCGATCTCACCGGCTACCAAACGGTCGAGGAGCTGGAGGCGGCGGGCGGCCTCGACACCCTGTTCATCGACCCCCATGCCGACGAGCCGGATGCGGAGCGGGATGCCGGCACGAACGGCCGGGACGAGGTGCGCCACGCGCTGTTCCTGCGCAAGCGCGACGGCAGCGAGTTTCCCATCGAGGCGATCCTGCGCTCGGTGCCCTGGCAGGACGGCGCGGCCCTCCTGCTGGTCCTGCGCCGCGCCGGCGAGGACCTGGGCCGGCCGCAGGCCGAAGTCCTGCCGCCGGCGGCCAGCGCGGCGACCCAGGCCGACATTGCCGAGCTCAAGGCGCGCATCAGCGAAATGCGCACCATCATCGACACCGCCACCGACGGCGTGGTGCTGATCGGCCGCGACGGCAGCATCCGCTCGATCAGCCGGCCGGCCGAGGCGCTGTTCGGCTTCGACAGCGACGATGTCACCGGCAAGCCGTTCGCCTCGCTGTTCGCCATCGAGAGCCAGAGGGCGGCGCGCGACTATCTGGCCGGGCTCAGCGAGCCGGGCGTCGCCAGCGTGCTCAATGACGGGCGCGAGGTGATCGGGCGCGAATCACAGGGGCGCTTCATCCCGCTGTTCATGACCATCGGCCGCCTGCCGGGCGACAGCGGCTTCTGCGCGGTGGTGCGCGACATCACCCAATGGAAGCGCGCCGAGGAGGACCTGACCCAGGCCCGCGCGCTGGCCGAGCGGGCCTCATCGCAGAAGAGCGACTTCCTCGCCCGCATCAGCCACGAGATCCGCACGCCGCTCAACGCCATCATCGGCTTTTCGGAACTGATGGTGGACGAGAAGTTCGGCCCCATCGCCAACGACCGCTACCGCGACTATCTGCGCGACATCAACCGCTCGGGCAACCATGTGCTCGATCTGGTCAACGACCTGCTCGACATCTCCAAGATCGAGGCCGGCCAGCAGGAGATGGACTATGAGGCGGTGTCGCTCAACGACACATTGGCCGAAACGGTGGCGCTGATGCAGCCGCAGGCCAACCGCGAGCGCGTCATCATCCGCTCCAGCTTCGCCTCGCGGCTGCCCGACGTGGTGGCCGACCTGCGCAGCGTGCGCCAGATCGCCCTCAACATCCTCTCCAACGCCATCCGCTACACCCAGGCCGGCGGGCAGGTGATCGTCTCAACCGCCTACGAGCCCTCCGGCGACGTGGTGATGCGGGTGCGCGACACCGGCATCGGCATGACCCAGGCCGAGATCGAGCAGGCGCTGAAGCCGTTCAAGCAGGTCAACGCGCTGAAGCGCGCCCGTGGCGACGGCACCGGCCTCGGCCTGCCGCTGACCAAGGCCATGGTCGAGGCCAACCGCGCCCGCTTCACCATCACTTCGACGCCGGGCGAAGGCACGCTGGTGGAGATCGCCTTCCCCTCGGTCCGGGTGCTGGCGGGATAGGCCGGCCGTTTCGCAGTCTCGCAAATATCCAAAGCATTACAGGTTTTTACGAAAGCTGCCCCTCACCCTTACCCTCTCCCCGCCTGCGGTGAGAGGGGAGCCACCAGCGTTGCGGACGGCATCCCTTCTCCCCGTAAGCGGGGAGAAGGTCCCGGCAGAGAGATGAGGGGCAGCAACTGGCGCACCGGCAAAGGCGCTGCTACCCTTCAGGCAAAAAGAAAGGCGCCCGAGGGCGCCTGAATTTGAATATGTCACAACGGGCAGGGACTATTCCGTTCCACGCGGGGGCGCTGCCGAACGGGATTTCTCCCTTAACTCGCCCGTAACTATCGGGCCCCGGGCCTTAACAAATCCTTACCGGCGCGCCGAAAAATTTACGAATCCCTATCGGAGCTGAAGTTTAGGTAAACCTGCGCGTTAATGCTTCGTTGACCATGACGGTCAACTCGCCAGTTGCGGCAGGTCCCTGAACAGCTCGAGCGCCTCGGGATTGGCGAGCGCTTCCTTGTTCTTGACGGGGCGGCCATGGACGATGTCGCGCACGGCAAGCTCGGTGATCTTGCCGGACTTGGTGCGCGGAATGTCGGTCACCGCCACGATGCGCGCCGGCACGTGGCGCGGGCTGGCGCCGGTGCGGATGCGGGTGCGGACCTTCTTTTCCAGCTCCTCGTCGAGCTTCACCCCCGGCGCCAGCCGCACGAACAGCACCACGCGCACGTCGCCGTCGAAGTCCTGGCCGATGGCGAGCGCCTCGGCGATCTCCGGCATCTGCTCGACCTGGTTGTAGATCTCGGCCGTGCCGATGCGCACGCCGCCGGGATTGAGCGTCGCGTCCGAGCGGCCATGGATGACGATGCCGCCATGGACCGTCCATTCGGCGAAGTCGCCATGGCACCAGACATTGTCGAAACGCTCGAAATAGGCGGCGCGGTATTTGGCCCCGTCGGCATCGTTCCAGAAGCCGATCGGCATCGCCGGGAACGGCCTGGTGCACACCAGCTCGCCCTTTTCCTGGCGCACCGGCCGGCCCTCGTCGTCCCACACATCCACCGCCATGCCGAGGCCGGCGCCCTGGATCTCGCCCTCCCACACCGGCTCGGTCGGCACGCCGAGCACGAAGCAGGAAACGATGTCGGTGCCGCCGGAGATCGAGGCCAGGTGCACATCCTTCCTGATGCCGTCATAGACGAAGCGGAAGTCCTGCGGCGACAGCGGCGAACCGGTCGAGGAGATGGTGCGCACGGTGGAGAGATCATGGCTGTCGATCGGCCGCAGGCCGGCCTTGCGCACCGAATCGATGAACTTCGCCGAGGTGCCGAAATAGGTCATCTTCTCGGCGTCGGCATAGTCGAACAGCACGTTGCCGTCGGGGTAGAAGGGCGAGCCGTCGTAAAGCAGCAGCGTGGCGCCCGAGGCCAGCCCGCTGACCAGCCAGTTCCACATCATCCAGCCGCAGGTGGTGAAGTAGAAGAAGCGGTCGCCCTCCACGAGCCCCGCATGCAGCCGGTGCTCCTTCACATGCTGGAGAAGCGTGCCGCCGGCCGAATGGACGATGCATTTCGGAATGCCGGTGGTGCCCGAGGAAAACAGGATGAACAGCGGATGCGAGAAGGGCAGCCGCTCGAAGCGGACCTTGCCGACGGCGAAAGGCCGGATGGCGTCCTCCAGCGCCTCTGCGCCCGTAATGCCGGCGGCGACGTCCTGCGCGGTGCCGAGATAGTCGACAACCAGCACCTTCTTCAGCGTCGGCAGCTTGGCGGCCACCGCCGCCACCTTGTCGCCCACCTCGATGGCCTTGCCGTTGTACCAGTAGCCATCGGGGACGATGAACACCGCCGGCTCGATCTGGCCGAAGCGGTCGAGCACGCCCTGTTCGCCGAAATCGGGCGAGCAGGACGACCACACCGCGCCCAGCGCCGCCGTGGCCAGCATGGCGGCCACCGTCTCGGCCATGTTGGGCATCATCGCCGCCACCCGGTCGCCGGCCTTGACGCCGAGCGAGGCGAACAATTGCTGCAGGCGCGAGACCAGCGCCTCCAGCTCGGCCCAGGTCAGGCGCCGCTCCACCTTGTCCTCGCCGCGAAAGACGATGGCCTCGCCCTTGCCGGCGCGGCCGAGCAGGTTCTCGGCATAGTTGAGCCGCGCCTCGGGGAAGAAGGCGGCATCCGGCATCCTGTCGCCGTCGGCCAGCACCGTGCCGCCCTTGTCGCCGACCACGCCGCAGAAATCCCACACCAGGTCCCAGAACGCCTCGGGCGCGGCCACCGACCAGGCATGCACGTCGCCATAGGACGCGAATTCCCGCCCCGCGCGCCGCTCGGCCTCGACCCGAAATGCGGTCAGCGGCAAGGCCGCAATCCGCTCCGCCGACGGCGTCCAAAGCGGGGTTTCTGTCGTCATCAGCCGCCTCCCATGCGCATTCCGTTCCATTCAAGTCACGTTAAGCATACTGCGTCCGCGTACCGCAAGTTCCGTGACTCCGACAACAGCATGTGCGCAATACGTCATGGCCAGGCCATAAAGACTTGAAATGCGTCAGCCACGGGTTACACCTTGCGCCACCTGACGTGACGCGGAAAGGGCGAGATGACGTCGAGCTGGATCCGGCGCGGCCTATGGGCGCTCGGCATCGCGGCGGTTGCCGCGGCGCTGGCGGTGGCTGCGCTGCCCTATGTCGCCTCCAACCGCATCGTGCGCGACCGCATCGCGTGGGAGATGAGCCGCTGGACCGGCTATCGCGTCACCATTTCCGGCGCACCGAAGATCGAGGTGTGGCCGCAGCTCAATGCGGTGCTGTCGCAGGTGACGCTGTCCCGGTGGAGCGACCCCGAGCAGCAGCCGGTCATCTATGCCGAGCGCGTCGAGATCGGGCTCGCGGCCATGGCGGCGCTGCGCGGCGAGGTCGTGTTCTCCTCCACCCGGCTGATCCGTCCTACCATCAAGGTCGAACGCACGGCGTCGGGGCTCTACCTGCCGCCCATGCCGGACAGCGGCAGCATCGGCCGTTCCCTCGAGATGGCGCGCGCCATGGTCAAGGCCGGGGCGGCCGAGCCGGACCCGGCGCGGATGCCGGCCGCCATCGGCAATGTCGAGATCCGCGACGGGCGCATCGTCACGGCGGTCAACGGCAAGGACAGCGAAATCCTCAGCGGCCTTTCCGCCCGCGCCAACTGGCCGGAACCCGGCGGGCCGGCAACACTGTCGGCCTCGGCCATCTGGCGGGGTGAAAGCGTCACTATCGACGCGGCCTCCCAGAAGCCGCTGCTGCTGGCGTCGGGCGTCACCGCGCCGCTTTCCTTCTCGGTCAAGGCCGCGCCGGCCAACCTGTCCTTCGACGGCAAGATCGGCCTCGCCGCCAACGCCTTCATCGACGGCGACGCGAAGTTCCAGGCGCCCTCCCTGCGGCGCGTGCTGGAGTGGACCGGCACGCACATGGCCAACGCCACGACCGTCGCCGCGATTTCCGTATCCAGCCATGTGCTGGGCGAGGCGGAGCGGGCGAAATTCGACAATGCCCAGATCATGCTCGACAAGAATCCGGGCACCGGCGCGCTGGACCTCGCCTTCGGCGAGACCGGCCGCCCGGTGCTGTCGGGCACGCTGGCCTTCGAGACGCTCGACCTCGGCCCCTTCGTCTCCGCCTTCACGCCGCTTGTCGCGCCCGCCGAGGCTGCCGGCAATGCCGGCGACATCGAGACCACGCTGGCGGGCCTGCTCAATCTCGACCTGCGGCTGTCGGCCGCCAAGGCGACGGCGGGCGCCATTCCGCTGACCGAGCTGGCGGCCACGGTGCAGGTCAAGGACGGGCTCTCGGTGTTCGACGTTTCCGACGCCGGCGCCTTCGGCGGCAACATCCAGACCGGCATCCGCTTCGACCGGAAGCCCGGCGGCACGCAGGCCGAGATGCGCCTGCTCGCCTCCGACATCAACGGCGCCGCCTTCGGCGCGGCGGTCGGCATGACGCGGCTGATGCCGACCGGCAAGGGCACCATTTCGGTCATCCTCAAGGGACCCGGCAAGGGCTGGCATTCCGTCATGGAAAGCGCCGACGGCTCGATCTCGGCCACCTTCGGCCCCGGCACGCTGTCCGGCCTCGACCTCGCCGCCTTCATCAGGCGCAACGGCGAGGGCGGCTTCTTCCCGCTCGACGATGTCGACGACGGCTCCGTGCCGATCGACGGCGCCGAACTCAAGGCCAGCGTCGCCAAGGGCGTGGTGCGCATCGAGAAGGCGCAGGCCAATCATGGCGGCTCGCGCCTGTGGCTGACCGGCATCATGCCCTATGCCGGGCGCGGCCTGGCCCTGACCGGGGGCATCGCCAGCCAGCAGCCGCCGGCCGCCGCCAATGGCGAGAGCGGCGAAGCACCCGCCCCGCCGCCGAACCAGACCCTGTTCTTCGTCGGCGGGAGCTGGACCGCGCCGTTCATTTCCCCGATCTCCGGTTCCGGCCAGAACTGATTTCCGTCCTCCCGGACAGGCCCCTCTCCGGAACTGGCCTTGATGTCGCAGCCGCCCGTGCCGTCTTTTCCCGGCGCGGCAGTGCTGCTAGCCTGTTTCTCGAGGGGACACGTCTTGTTCAAACCGGCTCACAGATCGCGGACCATGGTTGCGCTCGTCGCAACCCTGATGCTCGTTCTGCAAACCCTCGCCACCGCCTGGGCCGGCGCCACGCCGAGCGCGCCGCTGGACATCTTCGGCAACCCGCTGTGCATCACCGGCATCGACCATTCGTCGGGCACCACGGACGGCCAGGCGACGCTGCCCGATTGCTGCACCTTCGGCTGCTGCCAGGTGTCGCCGCTCTTTGCCGGAAATGGCGGCGGCGCAGCCCTTGCCGTGCCGTTCATGGTGAAGGCGCGGGCGCCTTCGCTTTCGCGCAAAACCATCCATGTCGCAGGGCCGGATCACAATCCCGGCAACCCGCGCGCGCCTCCCGCGACAGCCTGAAGCCGACCGGCGGGCACCATGACGCCCGCACCGGACAGGCTTTGTCCGCACGTCCACCAATCACATGAATGAAATGACGGTCCGGCACGCGGCCTGCGAAACGCGGCCATGCCCGCCGTTCCATATACAGGAAACATCCCATGAAGAAGCTCGTTCTGTCCGCCGCGCTGGTGCTCGGCGCCCTTGTCCCGGCCGCCGCCCACGTCACGCTCGAGAAGGGCGAAGCGCCGGCCGGCTCCACCTACAAGGCCGTATTCCGGGTGCCGCATGGCTGCGAGGGCGCACCGACCAATGTCGTGCGCGTGCAGATCCCCGAAGGCGTCATCTCGGTCAAGCCGATGCCCAAGCCCGGCTGGACGCTGGAAAAGGTGCGCGGCACTTATGAAAAAGCCTACGACTATTACGGCACGCCGACCAGCGAGGGGGTCAAGGAGGTGATCTGGAAAGGCGGCAATCTCGGTGACGACGAATATGACGAATTCGTCCTGCGCGGCTTCCTGACGCCGGACCTCAAGGTCGGCGAGACGGTCTATTTCCCCGTCGTGCAGGAATGCCCGGAAGGCAAGGTCGAACGCTGGATCGAAATCCCCGCCGCCGGCCAGAGCAGCGACGACCTCGAACTGCCGGCGCCCGGCGTCAAGCTGCTGGAAAAGACCGGCGGCCATTGAAGACTGGCCGGCGGGCGGCTGCCGCCCGCCGGCTTCCATCCCGAAGGAGAGTGGAATGGTCGACGAGGTCTTCCGTCACGGCCGCCATGCACTGGCGGCACTTTTCACCGCACTCGCCCTGCTGTGGCTGAGCGTGGCCGCCGAGGCCCATGCTTCCCTGGTCGGCTCCACGCCCGCCGACGGAACCGTGGTGGCCAGCGCGCCGGCAAGCTATGTACTGCAGTTCAACGAGCCGGTCTCGCCGCTGAAGCTGACGCTGGTGCAGCCCGACGGCAACACCTTGTCGCTCGACGGCTTCGAGCTGAAGGACCGGACCCTGGAAATCGTGGCGCCTTCCGGGCTCGGAAGCGGAACGCATGTGCTGAGCTGGCGCGTGGTTTCGGAGGACGGGCATCCGATCGGCGGCTCGGTGGTCTTCTCGATCGGCGAGCCCAGCGCCCGGCCGGACACGGCCGGGAACCAGATCGACTGGACGGTGCGCGCCGGCCTGTGGACCGGGAAGCTGATGCTCTATCTCGGCCTGTTCATCGGCGCCGGCGGGGTCTTCGCCCTCACCTGGCTGATCGACGGAACGCGGCACGGAAGCCGCCCGGTTCTGGCCGCGCTCGGCATCGGCTTTGCCGGCATTCCCCTGTCTGTCGCCTTCCAGGGGCTCGACCTGCTCGCCGCCGCGCCGGCGCGCATCCTCGATCCGTTCATCTGGTCGGCCGCCGCCGGGTCGAGCTTCGGCCGCACCGCCGGGGTCGCCCTTTTGGCCCTTGCCGCGGGCGGCATAGCGCTGGCGGTGCGGGGCACGGCCGCGCGCCTCGCCGCGCTCGCCGCGGTCCTGCTCGCGGGAACGGCGCTGGCGCTGAGCGGCCATGCCAGCGCGGCCAACCCGCAACTTCTTGCGCGGCCGGCCGTCTTCCTGCACACCGTGACCGTGGCCCTGTGGACCGGGGCGCTGGTGCCGCTCGGCCTCGCCTTGAAACGGAACGATCCGCGATCGCTGGCGGCGCTGCGGCGCTTTTCGGCCGCGATCCCCTATGCCGTCGCCATTCTGGTTGCGGCGGGGATCGTTCTGGCGGCGCTCCAGATCGACCGCCCGGCGTCGCTGACCGGCACCGCCTATGGCAGGGTGTTCCTCGTCAAGCTGGCGCTGCTGGCGGCCCTGTTCGCGCTGGCCGCCTTCAACCGCTGGCGGCTGACCCACGGCGCGCAAGCCGGTGAAAGCACGGCCCGGCGCGGGCTGACCCGCTCCATCGCCATGGAGACCGCGCTGGTCGTCGCCATCTTCGCCGCCGTCGCCTGCTGGCGCTTCACGCCGCCGCCGCGCTCGCTGGCGGAAGCCGCCGCACAGCCCGAATCGGTGCATATCCACACCGAGAAGGCGATGGCCGAGATCACCGTGACGCCCGGCCGCGCAGGCCCGGTCGACGTGTCGGTGATCGTCATGAGCGGCGAGTTCGGACCTCTCGACGCCAAGGAGATCGGCCTGGTGTTCTCGCAACCGGAAAGCGGCATCGAGCCGATCCGGCGGCCGGCCGGCAAGTCGGCCGATGGCGTCTGGCGCGCGCAGGGGCTGGTGCTGCCGCTGACCGGAACCTGGCAGGTGCGCCTCGACATCCTCATCAGCGACTTCGAGATGACGCGGCTGGAGGGCGAGCTGCGCCTGCGACCCTGATCTCAGACCGCAAGCAGATGGCGTTTGGCCGGATCGGGGATCACCACGATGGGGCTGCCGTCCCGGACGCTGCCGTGCAGATGGATGATGTCCTGATTGACCAGGCGGATGCAGCCGGACGAGACTTCCTTGCCGATCGACCAGGCTTCCGGCGTGCCGTGCAGGCGATAGAGCGTGTCCTTGCCATCCTTGTGGATGTAGAGCGCACGGGCGCCGAGCGGATTGCGCAGGCCCGGGCCCATCCCGCCATTGGCGATGCTGTAGGGCTCCAGCTCCGGCTGGCGCGCCACCATGGCGTCGGGCGGCGCCCAGCGCGGCCATTCGCGCCTGTAGGCCATGATGGCGCGTCCGGCCCAGGAAAACCCGTCGCGGCCGACGCCGATCTCGTAGCGCACGGCCCGCCCGCCGGGCCGCACGTGATAGAGATATTTTGCCGGCGTATCGACGATCAGCGTGCCCGGCACTTCGCGCGCGTCGTAGTCGATCTCGGCGCGCCAGAACCTTTCCTCCAGCCTGGAGATATCGACGGCCGGAATCGGGAAGCGTTCATCGGGCAAAGCCTCGTACATCGGCGGCCGCACGCGCTTTTCCCGCACCGGGACCTGGGGTTGCGGCGCCACGGAAGGCGGCCTGGCGGAAACACAGCCGGCAAGCGTCGCCGCGCCGGCGCCAATGACAAATGCCCGGCGCGTGAGGCTGCCGGCGCTGCTGCTTCGGTCGGTCAAGGCTCGCAAATCCTCTTCATCCCTGCTTCGGATGCGGCGATCAACCGGCCCTGCCTTAAGCCTACCTTAAGGCTGTCGGCCGGCAACCGCCGCCGACAGGCGTGCCTTGACAGCTTGTTAGGGATCGGCGCCTAGCTTGGCCGCGAAGCGCAACCTTGATCCGGGGGGATCGATTGGCCCGTTGTCGACGGCCACGCGCGACGGGCATCGGCCCCGCCGCCTCAAGCCTGCACGAACTCGGCCGCAAGCCGGGCGAGGCCGGATCGTCCTTGCCAGCCGGAGCCGGCGCATGTGCGCGATAGCCGGCTATCTCGGTCCGCTGCCGTGGGCGGAAGGCACCCGGCTCCTGCAGCGCATGTGCGCGTGCCTCGCCCATCGCGGACCGGACGGGCAGGGTGTCCATGCCGACGACCATGCCGGGCTCGGGCACAGGCGGCTCGCCGTCATCGACCTGTCGCCTGATGCAGCGCAGCCCATGGCCAGCGACGACGGCACGCTCCACATCACCTACAATGGCGAGGTGTTCAACCATGTCGAACTGCGCGCCATGCTGGAAGCGCGCGGCCGGCGGTTCCGCACCTCGAGCGACACCGAGGTGGTGCTCCAGCTCTACGAGGAATTCGGCCCGGATTTCGTGAGCCATCTCAACGGCGATTTCGCGCTCGCCATCCGGGATGCGCCGCGCCGGCGGCTGGTGCTGGCCCGCGACCGCATGGGCGTGCGGCCCCTATTCTACACCTGGCATGAAGGTCGTTTTCACTTCGCCTCGGAAGCCAAGGCGCTGTTTGAGGTGCCCGGCATCGCCGCCGAGCTCGATCCGGTGGCGCTTGACCAGATCTTCACGCTGTGGGCGCCGCTCGCGCCCCGCACAGCCTTCAAGGGCATTTCGGAACTGCCGCCCGGCCATGTGATGATCGTCGCGGACGGCGAGGCCCGGATACACCCCTACTGGACCCTGTCCTTCCCGGATCAGGGCGATGAGGACCAGCGGCCCGTCCCGGTTCTGGCGGAAGAATTGCGCGCCCTGCTGGAAGACGCCACCCGCATCCGCCTGCGCGCCGACGTCGAGGTCGGCTCGCTTTTGTCCGGCGGGCTCGATTCCTCCATCGTCACCGCGCTCGCCGCACGCATGGCTCCGGGCCGGCTGCGCAGCTTCGGCATCACCTTCGACGATGCCGAGTTCGACGAAAGCGACTGGCAGCAGGCGACCGCGCGGGCGCTGGGCGTCACCCACCATGCCATCGCCTGCCGGACCGGCGACATCGCCCGCGCCTTTCCCTCCGTCATCCGCCATGCCGAGCGCAGCGTGCTGCGCACGGCGCCGGCGCCGCTCCACCAGCTAGCCCGGTCCGTGCGCGAACAGGGCGTGAAGGTGGTGCTTTCCGGCGAGGGCGCCGACGAGCTGTTTGCCGGCTACGACCTGTTTCGCGAAGCCAAAATCCGCCGCTTCTGCGCCCGCCGTCCCGGCTCGACGATCAGGCCGCACCTGTTTCGGCGAATCTACCCCTACCTGCCCTCGCTCAGTCAGCAGACGCCGGAATATCTGGCGGCCTTCTTCGGCGTCGGCCAGGACAACGCTTCCGACCCGCTGTTCTCGCACCGGCCACGCCTGCGCAGCACGGCGGGAGCCAAGATGTTCTTCTCGCCCGACCTGCGCGCCGAACTGGCCGGCTACGATGCAGCCGAGGAGATGGCGTCCCTGCTGTCGGACGACTTCGCCCGCTGGCATCCGCTGCATCAGGCGCAATATCTGGAAACGCGGTTCCTGCTGCCGGGCTATATCCTGTCCAGCCAGGGCGACCGCATGGCCATGGCGCATGGCGTCGAGGCGCGCTTTCCGTTTCTCGATCACCGGTTGGTGGAATTCGCGGCAAAGCTGCCGCCCGGCACCAAGCTCAGGGGCCTGCGCGAAAAACACATCCTGCGGGAGGTGGCCGCCGGCCTGTTGCCGCCGTCCATCGCCGCCCGGCCCAAGCAGCCCTATCGCGCGCCCGACAGCGCCTCCTTCAGCGAGGCCGCCTATGCCGCCGAGCTGCTTTCGCCGCAAGCCGTGGCCGCCACCGGCCTGTTCAACCCGGCGACCACCGCCCGGCTGCTCGACAAGAGCCGCCGCAGCGGACTTGCCGGCTTTCGCGACAACGCCGCCTTCGTCGGCGTGCTCTCCACCCAGCTCTTGTCGAGGGAATTTTCAGGGCAGGCGCCGCAAGGCGCCTGACGTGTCCAGGAAAGGCAACACCCCATGTCCGAAACCACCCACAGCCAGGTCCGCAGCTTCGTCGTGGACAACTTCCTGTTCGGCGACCATGCCACGCCGCTGGCCGATGACCAGTCGCTGATCGAAAGCGATGTGATGGACTCCACCGGCGTGCTGGAGCTGGTGTCGTTCATCGAGGAGCGGTTCGGCATCGCCATGGCCGACGCAGACATCGTGCCGGCCAATCTGGACTCCGTGGCGCGCATCGTCGCCTTCGTCGACCGCAAGCGCGAACCCGTGCACTGACCCGCCATGCGCATGGAGGCGTTTCTCAGGCACAGCGCGCGCGCCGCGCCGGACGGCATCGCCGTCGTGGCCGGCGAGACGCGCCTGAGCTATGCCGAACTCGACGGCCGCTCCGACCGGCTGGCCGCCGCGCTGGCGGCGCAAGGCGTGAGGCGCGGCGACCGTGTCGTTGTGCTGATGGAGAACATTGCCGAGGCCGCCGTCGCGATCTACGCCGTGCTCAAGGCCAGCGCCATCTTCTGCCCCGTCAACCCTCAGCTCAAGGGCGCCGGCATCGCCTTCATCCTGCGCGACGCCCGGCCGGCCGCCATCCTGACGCAGGCCAGGTTCATCGAGCCTTGCCGGCAGGCTTCGGACGGGCTCGCCGCGCCACCCGTGCTGATCTCCACCCAGGCGGGGGCCCCGCTGCCGGAAGGCGTGCTGCCGTTTGCCCGGCTTGTCGGGGAAGGCGGCGAGAAGCCGCCGGAAGCCGGCGACGACGGTGAACTCGCCATGATCATCTACACGTCGGGCTCGACCGGCCGGCCCAAGGGCGTGATGATGAGCCATGCGGCCATGGACGCAGCCTCCGCCTCCATCGCGCTCTACCTGCAAAACAGTGCGTCGGACGTGGTGCTGTGCGCGCTGCCGCTGGCCTTCACCTATGGGCTCTACCAGCTTGTGGCCAGCGTGCGCAGCGGCGCCCGGCTGGTGCTGGAGAAGAATTTCGCCTTCCCGCACGCCGTGCTGGAGAAGGCCCGCGCCGAAGGCGTCACCGGCATGCCGCTGGTGCCGACCATCGCCGCCCTTCTGCTGTCCATGAAGGAGCTGGAGCCGGGCGCGCTGCCGGCGCTGCGCTACCTCACCAACGCCGCGGCCCCGCTGCCCCCCGCCCATGTCGAGGGCTTGCGCCGGCTGTTTCCCGGCGTGCGGCTCTACTGCATGTACGGGCTCACCGAATGCGCCCGCGCCGCCTATCTCGACCCGGCCGAACTCGACAAAAGGACCGGTTCGGTCGGCAAGGCCATTCCCGGCACCGAGGTCGCGGTGGTCGACGAACATGGCGTTGCGGTCCCGCCCGGAACGGTCGGCGAACTGGTGGTGCGCGGGCCGCATCTGATGCGCGGCTATTGGGAAAACCCGGAGGCGACGGCGGCTGCCCTGCGCCCCGACCCGGCTTCGGGGCAGCGCCAGTTGCACACGGGCGACCTGTTCCGCACCGACGCGGACGGTTTCCTCCATTTCGTCGGCCGCAAGGACGACATGCTGAAGGTGCGCGGCGAAAAGGTCGCCCCGCGCGAGGTGGAGGCTGCGCTTTGCGCCTGCCCCGGCGTGGTCGAAGCCGTGGCGTTCGGCAGGCCGGACCCGGTGCAGGGCACGATCCTGCATGCGGCGGTGGTGGTTTCCGATCCCGGGCTCGGCGAACGCGACCTGCTGCGCCACTGCGCCCGGGCCCTGCCCGACTTCATGGTGCCGAAGTCGATCGAATTCCGCGACGACCTGCCGAAGACGGCCAGCGGCAAGATCACCCGCCGGCTGCTTGCCGAAGCAGGGGCCGAAGCCGGCACCGAGACTGGAGAGTGACCATGTCCAAACCGATTCCCTTTTCCGCGCGCACGCTCGACATCGACGCGGAGGCCGAAACCGCCCGCATCGTCGAGGCCTTGCGGGCGCAGCTGCGCGGGGCGGTGCGGCGGCGCGGGCTGGTGCTCGGTCTGTCCGGCGGCATCGATTCCAGTGTCTGCGCCGCCCTTGCAGCCCGCGCCGTCGGCCCGAAGAACGTGTTCTGCCTGTTCATGCCCGAGCACGATTCCGACCCCGAAAGCCTGCGTCTCGGGCGGCTGGTGGCCGACACCTTCGGCCTCGACGGTGCGGTCGAGGACATCGGGCCGACGCTTGCGGCGATGGGCTGCTACGAACGCCGCGACGGCTTCATCCGCGAGGTCGAGCCGGATTACGGGCCGGGCTGGAGCAACAAGATCGTGTTCGCCAATGCGCTCACCACCTCGGGCTTCAACATCTCCTCGCTCGTGGTGCAGACCCCGCAGGGCGAAATCCGCAGGCACCGGCTGCCGGCGCATGTCTATCTCGGCATCGTCGCCGCCACCAACATGAAGCAGCGCACCCGCAAGCAGTTCGAATACTACCATGCGGACCGGCTGAACTATGCCGTGGTCGGCACGCCCAACCTTTTGGAATACGATCAGGGTTTCTTCGTCAAGAACGGCGACGGGGCGGCCGACGTCAAGCCGATCGCCCATCTCTACAAGAGCCAGGTCTACCAGCTCGCCGAATATCTGGGCGTGCCGGAAGAGGTGCGCCGCCGCCCGCCGACCACCGACACCTATTCGCTGGCGCAGACGCAGGAGGAGTTCTACTTCGCCCTGCCCCATGACCGCATGGATCTGTGCCTCTACGGGCTGAACCACGATGTGCCGGCGGCGGAGGTGGCCAAAGCCGTCTCACTGACGGCGGAACAGGTCGGGCTGGTGTGGACCGACATCGCCGCCAAACGCAAGGCGGCGCGCTACCTGCACCTGCCGCCGCAGACGGTGGTTCCGCTCTGAATGAAGTTCAGGATGCCGGCGCGAAGCGCGCGACCAGCGTGTGGCTGTCTCCAGGATAGGTCAGCCGCACAAAGGTGACCGGGCCGGCATGGCTCCAGGTGCGGCGCTCGACCACGAGGCAGGGCGAGCCCTTCGGCTGTTCGAGCAGGCGCGCCGTCTCCGCCGAAGCGGCCACGGCCAATATGCGGTTTTCGGCCGCGCTCCACGGCACCTGGGCGATCAGCCAGCCGCCGGGCGCATGCACCTTGAAATCGGTTCCGAGCGCCTCCGGCACGACACCGGCATTGATGCGACGTTCCTCGACGCAGAACGGCTTGCTTCCGGCACGATGCACGGCCACCAGCTCGACCATCGGCGTCGTCCCGGCCAGCTCCATCAGGCTCCGGTCCTTCGCGTTGGAGGGGCGTTCCTTGCGGGAGACGAGGCTGTAGCTGTAGGGCAGGCCCAGCGACTTCACCTCGGCCTCGATGTCGTGCAGTTCCAGCACCGCCGACTGCGCGCGCGGCCTGGTGACGAAGCTGCCGGCCTTGCGGTGGCGCTCGACCAGCCCCGCCTTGGCGAGCTGGGTCATGACCTTGTTCACGGTCATGCGCGAGCAGCCATAATGCTCGGCCAGATCGACCTCGAACGGCAGCCGGAAACCGGGCGGCCATTCACCGGATACGATGCGGCCCTCGATCTCGCTCAGGATCGTCTGGTGGAGGGTCGCCTCCTTGCCGTTTGCCTTCGCCACGTCGCCTTCGCTCTTGTTGTGCCCGGCATTCACTAGAGCCTTTCCGCTTTTCCTTGAATCGCGAAAACGCTCTAACCTTTTGTTTTGACGCAATTCCGACGCAAAACCGCTTCGCACTTTTGCTGGAATTGCTTTAGCCTATTGGAATCCTGTTTCGCAACGCGCCCTATTCGGCGAGTTCCGCCATGACCTTTGCAAACCGCGTGGCGATCGCATCGCGCCTGCGATGGCGACCGCCCTCGACCTGCTTCGTTCCGCCGACCCAGACGCTGTCGATGCCGATGCCGCGCGCAAAAATGAAATGGTCGAAGACCTTTTCTGTCGGCAAATAAACGACGGCCGAAAGATCGAGGGCCAGCAGGTCGGCCGGCTTTCCGGCCTCGATGCCGCTTGCCGTGCCCAACGCCTGTGCGCCTCCTTCCAGCGCCTTGCCGTACAGGTTGAGCCCGGTCGATTGGCCCGGCTCGGCCACGACATTGCGTGAGCGGCGCAGCAGGCGCTGCGAATATTCGAGCGTGCGCAGCTCCTCCTCCAGCGAGATCAGGATGTTGCTGTCCGAGCCGACGCCGAACCGTCCGCCGGCGGCAAGGAAGGTCGGCGCCTCGAACACGCCGTCGCCCAGATTGGCCTCGGTGATCGGGCACAGGCCGGCGACCGCGCCGCTTTTCGCCATCCGCGCCGTCTCGTCCGGCGTCATGTGGGTGGCGTGGATCAGGCACCAGCGCTCGTCGACCGGCAGGCTGTCGAGCAGCCATTCCACCGGCCGCCTGCCCGACCACGCGACGCAGTCCTCCACCTCCTTCACCTGTTCGGCGACGTGGATATGCACCGGTCCGCCCCTGGCGAAGGGCGCGACCTCCTTCAGTTCCTCCGGCATCGCGGCCCGCAGGCTGTGCGGGGCGATGCCGAGCACCGCGCCGGGCAGGCCGGCGACGATCGCTTCACACCGCTGCATCAGCCGGGCGAAAGCATCCACATCATGGATGAAACGGCGCTGGCCCTCGATGGGCGCCGCGCCACCGAAACCGGAATGGGCGTAGAACGCCGGCAAGAGGGTGAGCGCGATGCCGGCCTCGGTGCTGGCGGCTCCGATGCGCGCGGCCATCTCGGCCGGATCGGCATAGTGCGAGCCGTCCTTGTCGTGGTGCAGATAGTGGAACTCGCCGACCCGGCAGAAGCCCGCCTCCAGCATTTCCATGTAAAGCTGCGCGGCCACCGCCTCGACCTGCTCCGGCGTCATCGACAGGGCGACGCGGTACATTTCGGTGCGCCAGCTCCAGAAACTGTCGGCGCCCGGGCCGCGCGTCTCGGCCAGCCCCGCCATCGCCCGCTGGAAGGCGTGGCTGTGCAAATTCGGCATCGCCGGCGCCACGAAGCGGTGGCGCTCGTCGCCGGATTGCGCCGCCACGCCCTTTTCCACGCGCTGGATTCGGCCATCCGAGAAAGTGATGCGCACATCGCGCGCCAGACCTTCCGGCAGAAGCGCATTTTCGGCGTGGATGACTGTCATGAGACTCTCCCGGATCGCTGCTGCCCGCGCGCAGGCTTGACTTTTTGGCTTGCGCCGATTTCGATTAAGTATATACATAACAGCAAGAGGACGCTTGCGCAACGCGCCAGTCGAAAAGCTTGTCAGGGAGATCACCGATGGCACAAGGCGACCGCATCTGGACCAATGCGCGGCTGGCGACGCTCGATCCCGCCAGGCCCGGGCTCGGCATCGTGGAGAAGGGCGCCATCGCCGCACGCGACGGCCGCATCCTGTTTGCCGGCCCCGCCGCCGACCTGCCTTCCGTCGAACTTGCCGGCGCCGAGACCATCGATTGCGACGGACGCTGGATCACCCCCGGACTGATCGACTGCCACACCCATCTCGTCCATGCCGGCAACCGGGCGCGCGAGTTCGAGATGCGGCTGGCCGGCGCCTCCTATGAGGAGATCGCGCGGGCCGGCGGCGGCATCGTCTCCTCCGTCACCAATGTACGCGCCGCCGACGAGGACACGCTGATCCGCGAGAGCCTGCCGCGCCTCGACGCGCTGCTGGCCGAAGGCGTGACCACGGTCGAGATCAAGTCCGGCTATGGCCTCACAATAACCGACGAGCTGAAGATGCTGCGCGCCGCCCGCGCCCTTGCCGGCAAGCGCGACGTGGCCGTCGCCACCACCTATCTCGGCGCGCATGCGACGCCCGCCGAATACAAGGGCCGCAATGGCGATTTCCTGCGCGAGGTGGTGCTGCCGGGGCTGGAAGCCGCCCATGCCGAGGGTCTTGTCGATGCCGTTGACGGCTTCTGCGAGGGCATCGCCTTCTCGCCGGACGACATGAAGCTGGTGTTCGACGCCGCGCAGAAACTCGGCCTCAGGGTCAAGCTGCATGCCGACCAGCTTTCCAACCTGCATGGCGCCGCCCTTGCCGCTTCCTATGGCGCGCTGTCGGCCGACCATCTGGAATATACCGACGACGAGGGTGCCGCCGCCATGGCCGAGGCCGGCTCGGTCGCGGTGCTTCTGCCGGGCGCGTTCTACTTCATCCGCGAGACGAAGAAGCCGCCGGTCGAGCTGTTCCGCAAGCACGGCACGCCCATCGCGCTCGCCACCGACAACAATCCCGGCACCTCGCCGCTGACCTCGCTGCTGCTCACCATGAACATGGGCGCGACGCTGTTCGCGCTTACCGTGGAGGAGTGCCTCGCCGGCATCACCCGCGAGGCGGCGCGCGCGCTGGGCAAGCTGGATACCATCGGCACGCTGGAAGCCGGCAAGCAGGCGGACCTCGCCATCTGGGACATCGCCGAGCCTGCCGAGCTGGTCTACCGCATCGGCTTCAACCCGCTGCACGCCCGCATCCGCGCCGGCCGCGACGCCACAATCTGAACCCTTTCCGGAGGCAACCGCACATGACCATCACGCTTCATCCCGGTTCCGTGCCGCTGGCCGATCTGGCCGCGATCTACTGGAACGGCGACAATGCCGTCCTCGACCGCAGCTTCGATGCCCGCATCGAGAAGGCAGCGGCCCGCATCGCGGCCATCGCCGCCGGCAACGAACCGGTCTATGGCGTCAACACGGGCTTCGGCAAGCTGGCCTCGATCAAGATCAACGCCGCCGACACCGCCACCCTGCAGCGCAACCTCATCCTGTCGCATTGCTGCGGCGTCGGCACGCCGCTGCCGGAAAACGTCGTGCGGCTGATCATGGCGCTGAAGCTCGTCTCGCTGGGGCGCGGCGCCTCCGGCGTGCGGCTGGAACTGGTGCGGCTGATCGAGGGCATGCTGGAAAAGGGCGTGGTGCCGCTGATCCCTGAAAAGGGTTCCGTCGGCGCGTCCGGCGACCTCGCCCCGCTCGCCCATCTCGCCGCCGTGATGATGGGCGAAGGCGAAGCTTTTTATCAGGGCGAACGCCTTTCGGGCCGTGCCGCACTCGAGCGCGCCGGCCTCACGCCCGTGGTGCTTGCCGCCAAGGAAGGTCTGGCGCTCATCAACGGCACGCAGGCCTCGACCGCGCTGGCGCTGGCCGGCCTGTTCCGCGCCCATCGCGCAGCACAAGCGGCGCTGATCACCGGCGCGCTTTCCACCGACGCGGCCATGGGCTCGTCCGCGCCCTTCACCGCCGACATCCACACGCTGCGCGGCCACAAGGGCCAGATCGACACGGCGGCGGCGCTCCGCGCCCTGCTCGACGGCTCGGCCATCCGCCAGAGCCATATCGACGGCGACGAGCGCGTGCAGGACCCCTACTGCATCCGCTGCCAGCCGCAGGTCGACGGCGCCTGCATCGACCTGCTGCGCCAGGTCGGCTGCACGCTGGAGATCGAGGCCAACGCGGTCACCGACAATCCGCTGGTGCTGTCCGACGACAGCGTCGTCTCCGGCGGCAATTTCCACGCCGAGCCGGTGGCCTTCGCCGCCGACCAGATCGCGCTTGCCGTCTGCGAGATCGGCGCTATCGCCCAGCGCCGCATCGCGCTGCTGGTCGATCCGGCCCTTTCCTACGGCCTGCCGCCTTTCCTCGCCCGCAACCCGGGCCTCAACTCCGGCCTGATGATCGCCGAGGTCACGTCCGCCGCGCTGATGAGCGAGAACAAGCAGATGTCGCACCCGGCCTCGGTGGACTCGACGCCGACCTCGGCCAATCAGGAAGACCATGTGTCCATGGCCTGCCACGGCGCGCGCCGCCTGTTGCAGATGACGGAGAACCTGTTCAACATCGTCGGCATCGAGGCGCTGGCCGGCGCGCAGGGCGTGGAACTGCGCGGGCCGCTGACCACCAGCCCCGAATTGCAGAAGGCGATTGCCTGCCTTCGTGCTGCGGTCCCTGCGCTGGAAAACGACCGCTACATGGCCCCGGACCTCGCCATTGCCGCCCGCATCGTCGCCGACGGCTCGCTGACAGCCAGCGTTTCGGCAGGGCTGCTGCCCGCCCTGGAGGCGTAAGATGAGCGACGTGTTCGAAGTCCGGCGCGGCTCCTCGCCGGTCGTCCTCGGCTTTCCCCACACCGGCGTCGACGTGCCGGCCGACATCAGGGAACGCCTGAACGACAACGGGCTCAAGCTCGCCGACACCGACTGGCACCTGCACCGGCTCTATGAGGGCCTGCTGCGGAACGCGACCATCGTGCGCGCCACCTTCCACCGCTACGTCATCGACGCCAACCGCGACCCGGAAGGCATCAGCCTCTATCCGGGCCAGAACACCACGACGCTGGTGCCGCTGACCGATTTCGACGGCCAGCCGATCTGGAAGGAGGGGGCGGAACCGACCGAAGCCGATATCATCGCCCGCCGCGACGCCTTCCACCGGCCCTATCACGCGGCGCTGGCGGCGGAAGTCGAGCGCGTCAGGGCCGAGCATGGCGTGGCGGTGCTCTACGACTGCCATTCGATCCGCTCGCTGATCCCCTTCCTGTTCGAAGGCCGTCTGCCGGACTTCAACATCGGCACCGATGGCGGCGTCACCTGCGATGCGGCCATCGAGGCCGCCACGGTGGAGGCTTCGGCAGCGGCGGAAGGCTACACCCATGTTCTCAACGGCCGCTTTCGCGGCGGCTGGACCACACGCCACTACGGCCGTCCGCGGGACAATGTCCATGCCATCCAGATGGAGCTGGCGCAGGTCAACTATCTCGCCACCGAAACCGTGCCCTTCGCCTACGACGAGGCCAGGGCCGACCAGGTGCGCGCGCCCCTGAAAACCATTCTCGAACGCATCGAGCAGGTCGCGTTCGGGCTGAAACGCTGAGAGGAACAGAGCCATGACCAACCCCCGCCACAATGAACGCGAAGTCCGCGCCCCGCGCGGCGACGAGCTCAACGCCAAGAGCTGGCTGACCGAAGCGCCGCTGCGCATGCTCATGAACAACCTCGACCCCGACGTGGCCGAGCGCCCGCACGAGCTGGTCGTCTATGGCGGCATCGGCCGCGCCGCTCGCACCTGGGACGATTTCGACCGCATCGTCGCCACGCTGAAGACGCTCAACGAGGACGAGACGCTGCTGGTGCAGTCGGGCAAGCCGGTCGGCGTGTTCCGCACCCACAAGGATGCGCCGCGCGTGCTGATCGCCAACTCCAACCTCGTGCCGCACTGGGCGACGTGGGACCACTTCAACGAGTTGGACAAGAAGGGGCTGGCCATGTACGGCCAGATGACGGCCGGTTCGTGGATCTACATCGGCGCGCAGGGCATCGTGCAGGGCACCTACGAGACCTTCGTGGAGGCCGGCCGCCAGCACTATGACGGCAACCTGAAGGGCAAGTGGATCCTCACCGGCGGCCTCGGCGGCATGGGCGGCGCGCAGCCGCTGGCTGCCGTGATGGCCGGCGCCTGCTGCCTCGCCGTCGAATGCGACGAGACCCGCGCCGACTTCCGCCTGCGCACCCGCTATGTCGACGAAAAGACCCACAGCCTCGACGAGGCGCTGGCCAGGATCGACGCATGGACCAAGGCCGGCGAGGCGAAGTCCATCGCGCTGATCGGCAATGCGGCGGACGTGTTCCCCGAGCTGGTCAAGCGCGGCGTCAAGCCCGACATCGTCACCGACCAGACCTCGGCCCACGATCCGGTGCACGGCTACCTGCCGCGCGGCTGGACGGTGGCCGAATGGCGCGCCAGGCAGGAGAGCGACCCCAAGGCGGTCGAGAAGGCCGCCCGCGCCTCGATGAAGCTGCATGTGCAGGCCATGGTCGACTTCTGGAACATGGGCATTCCGACCCTCGACTACGGCAACAACATCCGCCAGATGGCGCTGGAAGAGGGCCTCGAGAACGCCTTCGCCTTCCCCGGCTTCGTGCCGGCCTATATCCGCCCGCTGTTCTGCCGCGGCGTCGGACCGTTCCGCTGGGGGGCCCTGTCGGGCGATCCGGAGGACATCTACAAGACCGACGCCAAGGTCAAGGAACTGCTGCCGGACAACGCCCACTTGCACAACTGGCTCGACATGGCGCGCGAGCGCATCGAGTTCCAGGGCCTGCCGGCGCGCATCTGCTGGGTCGGCCTCGGCGATCGCCACCGTCTCGGCCTCGCCTTCAACGAGATGGTGAAGAACGGCGAGCTTAAAGCGCCCATCGTCATCGGCCGCGACCACCTCGATTCCGGTTCGGTCGCCTCGCCGAACCGCGAAACGGAAGCCATGAAGGATGGCTCGGACGCCGTGTCCGACTGGCCGCTGCTCAACGCACTGCTCAACACCGCCTCGGGTGCGACCTGGGTGTCGCTGCACCATGGCGGCGGCGTCGGCATGGGCTTCTCGCAGCATTCCGGTATGGTGATCTGCTGCGACGGCACCGATGACGCGGCCCGCCGCATCGAGCGCGTGCTGTGGAACGATCCGGCCACCGGCGTCATGCGTCATGCCGATGCCGGCTACGACATCGCGCTGGACTGGGCGAAGAAGCAGGGCCTGCGCCTGCCGGCCATCCTCGGCAACTGAGGCCAGCGATGAGGATCGCGCGCCGCGCCGGCCACAAGCGCATGGCATGGAAGAACGGGCAGGGCCTCACCGAAGAGGTGGCGGCCTTCCCGGCGGGCAGCGACACCGACAGTTTCGACTGGCGGCTGTCGATCGCCCATGTCGGCGCCGACGGACCCTTTTCGGTGTTCGCCGGCATCGACCGCACCATCGCGCTGCTGGACGGTGCCGGCCTGGCGCTCGATCTGCCCGAGGAGAAAACCGTCGAGCTGCGGCCCGACGGTGCGCCCTTCTCCTTCCCGGGCGATTGGACAATCTCCAGCCGCAATCTCGGCGGGCCGACCATCGACCTCAACATCATGACAAGGCGCGGGCGCTGCACCCATGAGATGCGGCGCCTGACGCTGGCTCCCGGAGAAACATTCACCGCGCCGGGCACCGGCTGGGCGGTGTTCAATTCACCGGCGACAGTCGAGGCGAACGGTCAGGAACACGCCATCGAGCGGTTCGAGGCAATCGCGCTCGAGGCGAGCGAAAGCTTCGCCAACCGCGCCGGGACAGCGGCGGAAATCCTGTTCGTGGCGGTCAGCCCGGCAGCGTGAACTGCTCCGGCCAGTCGCGATAAAGCGCGACCTGGCCCTCGCGCCGCAGGGCGGCGACCTTTTCCAGGTCGATCTCGCCGAACAGCCACACGCTGGCTTCGGTGGCCACCGCTTCGCTTTCGGCGAACACTCCGCTCGGCGGCATGCCGTAATCGGCCGGCACATAGAGCGCGGCGCGGCCGAAATTCTCGTCCACCGCCGGCGACCAGGGCGCGAAGCCGGCCGTGGGCGACACCAGCACGGCCAACTGGTTCTCCAGCGCGCGCGCCTGCGCGCCGATGCGCACGCGATGATAGCCGGCTTCGGTGTCGGTGCAGCTCGGCGCGAGGATCAGGTCGACGCCGTCCTCCGCCAGCCGGCGCGCCAGCATGGGGAACTCGTTGTCGTAGCAGATCAATATGCCAAGCCTGCCGAGCGGCGTCTCGAAGCTGCGCAGGCCCCCGGTGCCGGCGGAAATGAACCATTGCTCGCGCTCGAAGCGCGTCATGACGATCTTGTCCTGATGGCCGGCCAGCCCGTCCGGCCCGAACAGATAGGCGCGGTTGCGGTACTTGCCGTCCGGATCGAGCACGGGAGCCGAACCGGGGCAGAACCACACACCATGGCGGCGGGCGATGGCCTCGCACAGGTCCAGCCAGCGCGGGATGAACGGCTGGATGGCGGCAATGGATTTGTGCAGGTCGCCGCGCTCGTCTTCCGGCAACAATCCGGTCAGCGCCATGGCGGCATATTCGGGCAGAAGCAGCAGTTCCGCCCCGGCGGCAACCGCCTCGCCCGTGAGCCGTTCCAGATGCGCGGCATAGGCATCGAAACCGTCGAACAGCTCGATGGCATATTGGCAGGAAGCGAATTTCACCATCAGCGCAGTTCCTTCATCCAGAACGACATGGGCTTGGCGCTTTCCTCACGCTCGCCGATATCGCGCCACGAGAACTCGGTGCGCAGTTCGGGATGGTGGACATAGCCGCGCCTGGTCCAGAACGCGTGGAGCGGCACATAGTCCGCCGGCCGCAAGGGGTGATCGGCGGGCCGTTCCACCGCGCAGAAGCAGCAATGCTCGAAGCGGCCGAGGCGGCGCGCATAGGCTTCCCGCTCCTCGAAGAAGCGCACGCCGATGCCCTGCCCGCGATAGCGGGGCAGAAGCACGGATTCGGCGAAATAGAAGATGCGCGCCGGGTTCCAGCCACCCTCGACAAACGGCTTCCTGAATGCCTCGGTCTCATGGTCCATCGGCATGCCGGTCGAGACACCGACGACGCTCTCTCCGTCGAAGGCCAGCACGAACAGGCTTTCGGGCGAGCTGGCATAGGTGGAAAGATAATTCTGCTCGTAGTCCAGCGAGCCCTCGTAGAGATAGGGAAAGGCGCGGAACACCTCGATGCGCAGCCGCGCCAGATCGTCGATATGCGGACCGATCTCAGGCCCCTGCCGAACCACGATATGCATTTTCCCTCCCGGAACAGGCCCAGGCTTCCAAAGCCCGACAAGCTGCTATAGGGCTTGGCCGCAGGCTTGGCCATTGCGTTTGCGAACAGGGAGAGATCATGAGCGCCAAAGACATCATCCGTGCCTATTACGACGCCTTCAACCGGCAGGACATGGCCGCCTTCCTCGACCTGCTGACCGACGACGTGGCGCACGACATCAACCAGGGCGAGCGCCAGACCGGCAAGGACGCGTTCCGCCGCTTCATGGACAAGATGAACCGTTGCTACCGCGAGCGGCTGACCGACATCGTCGTCATGGAAAGCGCCGACGGCACCCGCGGTGCCGCCGAATTCACCGTCAACGGCGAATATCTGGCGACCGACGAGGGCCTGCCGGAGGCGGATGGCCAGAAATACGTGCTGCCGGCCGGTGCCTTCTTCGAAATCCGCGACGGCAAGGTGGCGCGCATTTCCAACTACTACAATCTCAACGACTGGATCGCGCAGGTCGGCGCCTGATCCTGCTTCATCCCAAAAATGCCAACGGGCATCGGATGCAGCGCACCGGTGCCCGTTCTCCTTGAGGCTCCCTCAGGCCATGCGCAGCGCGGCCTGCTCGTCGCGCCGGCGCTGCACTTCGCGGCGCTTGTTGACGATCGAGGCGGCGATCACGCCCAGCGCCACAATGGCGATCAGCAGGGTGCAGGCCGCGTTGATCTCCGGGGTCACGCCGAGCCGCACCTGGCTGTAGATCTTCATCGGCAGCGTCGTCGCGCCCGGCCCGGAGGCGAAGCTGGCGATGACCAGATCGTCGAGCGACAGGGTGAAGGCCAGCATCCAGCCCGAGATGATGGCGGGCGCGATCACCGGCAGGGTGATCTGGAAGAAGGTGCGCACCGGGGGCGCACCGAGATCCATCGCCGCCTCCTCCAGCGAGCGGTCGAAGGAGATCAGCCGCGACTGCACCACCACCGCCACGAAGCACATGGAAAAGGTGATGTGGGCAAGCGTGACGGTGAGGAAGCCGCGGTCGAGGCCGATGGCGACGAACAAAAGCAGCAGCGACAGGCCGGTGATGACCTCCGGCATGACCAGCGGCGCGAACACCATGCCGGTGAACAGCACCCGGCCCCTGAAGCGCGTGTAGCGGGTCAGCACGAGTGCGGCCATGGTGCCGAGCACGGTGGCGACGGAGGCCGAGACCAGCGCCACGCGGATCGTCACCCAGGCGGCGTCCATCAGGCCCTGGTTGCGGAACAGCGCCACATACCATTGCGTGGAAAAGCCGCCCCACACGGTGACCAGCCGCGAGGCGTTGAAGGAGAAGACGACCAGAAGCACGATCGGCAGATAGAGGAAGGCAAAGCCCAGCACGATCGAGACGATGTTGAAACGGCTCCAGCTCGCATTCATGTCAGCGATCCTGTTCCTGGGCGCGGGCCTGCGCATGCTGGAAGAGCACGATCGGGACGACCAGCACCAGAAGCAGGATGGTGGCGACCGCCGAGGCGACCGGCCAGTCGCGGTTGGCGAAAAACTCGTTCCACAGCGTGCGCCCGATCATCAGCGTCTGCGAGCCGCCGAGCAGGTCGGGGATGACGAACTCGCCGACCGCCGGGATGAACACCAGCAGGCAGCCGGCGATGACGCCCGGCAGCGACAGCGGGAAGGTGATCTTCCAGAAGGCGCTGATCGGCGGGCAGCCGAGGTCCTGCGCGGCCTCGATCAGCGAATTGTCCATCTTCTCCAGCGACGAATAGAGCGGCAGCACCATGAAGGGCAGGTAGGAGTAGACGATGCCGATGAAGATCGCCGTATAGGTGTTCATGATGACAAGCGGCGAGGAGATTAAGCCAATGCCCATCAGGAACTGGTTGAGCAGCCCCTCGGGCTTGAGGATGCCGATCCAGGCGTAGACGCGGATCAGGAACGAGGTCCAGAACGGCAGGATGACCAGCATCAGCAAGGTGGGCCGCAGCGAGGCCGGCGCGCGCGCCATGCCATAGGCGATCGGATAGCCGACCAGCAGCGTCAGCACGGTCGAGATCCCCGCGATCACCACGCTGGAGATGTAGGCATTGAAATAGAGCGGGTCCTCGGTCAGCCACAGATAGTTTTCGAAGCTGAGTTCCTTCAGCGCCGCCATGAGGCCGGAGAACCCTTCGCCAAGGTCCATCACCGGCGCATAGGGCGGCATGGAGATCGCCGTCTGCGACAGCGATATCTTGAAGACGATGACGAAGGGGATGAGGAAGAAGAACAGCAGCCAGGCATAGGGCACGAGGATGACCAGCCGCCCGGTGAAGCCGGAAACGACGCGTGACAGCAGGGATTTTTCGGCCGGCGCGGCGGCAGGCGCGGAAGCGGAGACATTCGCCATGACCGCCCCCTACCGCGTCAGCACGACGCCGGCATCCGGCCGGAAGGAAATCCAGGCGCGATCGCTCCAGGTCAGCGGATCGTCGACGATGCGCGCGGCATTCAGCATCGAGGCGCGCACGATCTGGCCATCATCGAGCTTGACGTAATAGACGGTCATGTCGCCGAGATAGGCGATGTCGTAGATCTCGCCCTCGAGCGCGTTGACGGCATCCTGCGGCTTGCGCGACGAAACCCTGATCTTTTCCGGGCGGATGGCGAAGGCGACCTCATTGCCTTTTGCCGCCTCGCCGGCATTCTCGACCAGGATCTGCGCGCCGCTGCCGCCGGTGATGCGCGCCGTGTTTTCGGCGCGTTCGGCGACATTGCCCTCGAACAGGTTGACGTTGCCGACGAAGCCGGCGACGAAGCGCGAATTGGGCGCCTCGTAGATTTCGGCGGGCGTCGCAACCTGCATGACCTCGCCCTTGTCCATGATGGCGATGCGGTCGGCCATGGTCATGGCCTCTTCCTGGTCGTGGGTGACGACGACGAAGGTGAGGCCGAGTTCCTGCTGCAGGTCCATCAGCTCGAACTGGGTTTCCTCGCGCAGCTTCTTGTCGAGCGCGCCGAGCGGCTCGTCGAGCAGCAGCACCTTCGGCCGCTTGGCGACCGAGCGGGCGAGCGCCACGCGCTGGCGCTGGCCGCCGGAAAGCTGGTGCGGCTTGCGGGTGGCGAAGCGCTCCAGCTTGACCAGCTTGAGCATCTCGGCCACGCGCCTGTCGATGTCGGCCTTGGGCATGCCTTCCTGCTTGAGGCCGAAGGCGATGTTCTTCTCCACGCTCATATGCGGGAACAGCGCGTAGGACTGGAACATCATGTTGACCGGCCGGCGATAGGGCGGGATGCCGCGCAGGTCCTGCCCGTCGAGCAGGATGCGGCCCTCGGTCGGCTCCTCGAAGCCAGCCAGCATGCGCAGCAGCGTGGACTTGCCGCAGCCGGAAGCGCCGAGCAGGGCGAAGAATTCGCGTTCATAGATGGAGAGCGAGAGATTGTTGACGGCAGTGAAGTCGCCGAAGCGCTTGGTGATGTTCTCGAACCTGATATAGGGCTTGGCCTGCGGATCGCTCCACGGCGCAAAATCCCTGCGGATGCTGCCCAGTGACTTCATGCTTCGCTCTCCCCCGCCGGACGACAGATCACGATCTTCCTGTACAGTCGCCCGTGCGCTCCATTTTCGTGTTGAGCCGACTTCCTGTCGAGCGGAACGGCAAAAGGCCCCGGCGAAGCGTCTCGCCGGGGCCGCGCCGTGGCGTTACTGGCCGGTCACCACCTTGGTCCAGGTGCGGGTGAACAGGCGCTGGGTCTTGGAATCGAGCGGCGTGTTGACGAACAGCTTGGCCATCACGTCATCCGGCGGATAGACGGCCGGATCGTCACGGACCTCCTCGTCGAGGAATTCCTGCGAGGCCTTGTTGCCGTTGGCGTAGTAGACATAGTTCGACGACTTGGCGATGACTTCCGGCTTCATCATGTAGTTGAGGAACTCATGCGCCTCCGCCGGGTGCGGCGCATCGGCGGGGATCGCCATCTGGTCGAACCACATCTGCGTGCCCTCCTTCGGGATCACGTAGTTCAGTTCCACGCCGTTGTTGGCCTCCTCGGCGCGGTCGCGCGCCTGGAAGATGTCGCCGGACCAGCCGACGGCGATGCAGATGTCGCCATTGGCGAGGCCGTTGATGAATTCCGACGAATGGAACTTGCGCACATAGGGCCGGACCTTGAGCAGGGCTTCCTCGGCCTTGGCGATATCGTCCGGCTCATGGCTGTCCGGATCGAGGCCGAGATAGGCCAGGGTCACCGGGATCATGTCGGTCGGCGAATCGAGGAAGTTGATGCCGCAATCCTTGAGCTTGGCGGCCTGCTCGGGATCGAACACCGTCTGCCAGCTGTCGATCTCGTCGGTGCCCAGCACTTCCTTGATCTTGTTGACGTTGTAGCCGATGCCGATGGTGCCCCACATGTAGTTGATCGAGTATTCGTTGCCGGGGTCGAAGACCTGCATGCGCTCGCTGACCACATCCCACATGTTGGACAGGTTGGGCAGCTTGGACTTGTCGAGCTTCTGGTAGACGCCGGCCTGGATCTGGCGGGCGAGGAAGCTGCTGGTCGGCACCACCACGTCGTAGCCGCTGCCGCCCGCCAGCAGCTTGGTTTCCAGGATCTCGTTGGAATCATAGACGTCGTAGACGACCTTGATGCCGGTTTCCTTGGTGAACTCGTCGATGATCGAGGAATCGATGTAGTCGGACCAGTTGTAGACATTGACGACGCGCTCCTGCGCCCCGGCCGCGAAGGCGAACGCCGACGCCAGCATCGTGGTCGCGAGAAGCAAGGTTGTTTTGCGTTGCATAGGACACTCCCCTTTCAATGTTCCCCTGCCGGCCGCGCTCATGCGCCGTCGCCGGACATGTCGTTCAATCTATTGAGCTTTCGGAAGGCCAACAAGCGGCATTTGGCCGCTGGACGATGACGTTTGCGCGATGGCAGCCGGCCCCGGGAACAGCCGTCCTGCGGCGTCGGGGATATCCCTTCCGACAAACCCCTGAGCGAAACCGGCCGATGATCGAATAAGCCAGCCGGACACTGACGGGGTGGTGCGAACAAGGGCAAGATGGGCCTGTCTCGTTGTTGCCTTTCGTCCAGCCTGCCCGGGGCATGGAGGCTTTGTCAATGGGAATCGAAGCGGCGGGTCCCAGCCGTTCTCAGTTCGGCGCGGGCAGGCCGCTGACGCCCGGCCGCGGCGGCTGCGAATGGCGCCTGAACTCGCGCGCGATGTGCACCAGCAGGGCCGCGAACACGATGCTCCCGCCGAGGATGGTCCGGCCGGAGGGGACTTCCGCATGGGCCAGCCACACCCACAGCGGCCCCAATATGGTCTCGAAGGTGCCGAGAAGTGCGGCCAGCGCGGCGGGGATCATGCGCGCCCCGGTGGCGAAACAGGCAAGGCCGAGGCCCAGGTTGACGACGCCGAAGGCGAACAGGAACCCCATGTCGCGGCCCGAGACCCCGAGCGCCGAAGCCTGCGACAGCGCGAAGGCGGCGGCAAAGATCGTGCCGAGGCAGGTGGCCGGCGTCATGCGCACATGGGAATAGCGGCGGGTGATGACGGTGGCCGTGGCGAGGGCGCAGGCGATGGCCAGAGCCAGCCCGTCGCCGACGGGCGAGACCGTGCCGCCGAGCGATTCCGACACCATCACCGCCACGCCGACGACGACGAAGAAAATGGCGACCCATGTGCCGCCCGACACCTTTTCGCGCAGGGCGATCCACGCGAACAGCGCCGCGATCAGCGGCACGCCGGCCTGGATCAGCAGGATGTTGGCGACCGTGGTGTAGGAGAGCGCCACGACGAAACTCGACGACGCTGTGGCGAAGCAGGCGGCCACGGCCAGCCCCGGCAGGCCCATGCCCCGAAACAGGCGCAGCGTTCCGCGCCAGCCGTCGCGCCAGACCATGAAGGCCAGCAGGAAGGCGGTGGCCCACACGGAGCGCCAGAAGATGACGGCCCATGGGTCCGGCGCCTCGATATAGCGGGCGATGGCGCCGCCAAGGCTCCACAGCAGGGCGGACAGGAAGACGAGGACGGCGCCGAGGCGCGTCTCGCGGGCGGATGATGCGGTATCGGCAGCCGCCGATTGTGCGAATTCAGCCATGCCGCACCTTCTCCTCCCCCGAAGCGCAACGCTGTGCCAGCACCGACACATAAGGTCCCGATCGGGATGGAGTAAGGTCCAGAACCGCCCCAAGCGTTGGCCTGCCGTTCAGCCTACTGGAAGTCGAAGGCGGACAGGCCCGTCACCATCTCGTCCAGACCCAGCGGGCGCGTCACCGGCGGGGCCGCCCGCGACAGGCAGCCCGGCCGCTCGCACAGCCGGCAGGCGGGACCGACGGGCGTCACGGCGACGCTGCCCGATGCGCCCGGCCCCCTGCCGGCCAGCGCGGCGCCATAGACGACCTCGTCCTTGTAGGCGATGTCACAGCCGATGAGCAGGGCGGTGCGGCGCGGCCGCTCGTTGAAGGCGCCCTGCGGCCCCTCCAGCGTGCGGGCCACGGTCAGGAACTCGGCGCCGTCCGGCATTTCCACCGCCTCGACGAAGATCTGGCCGGGCTGGGTGAAGGCGGCATGAACGGCAAGCTTGGGGCAGCCGCCGCCGAAGCGGCTGTGCGGGAAGCCGACGCTGCCGGCCTTGCGGAAGGGGTGGCCGGCATTGTCCACCTCCAGCATGAAGAAGGGAACGCCGGCGCTGCCCTGCCGCTGCAACATGGTCAGCCGGTTGGCCGCCTGCTCGAACGAAACGGAAAAGCGCGAACGCAGCACGTCGACATCGCAGCGGGCGCGCTGGGCGGCGGCGAGGAATGCCTGGTAGGGCATCATCAGCGCATGGGCGGCGTAGCGGCCAAGCTCGAACCGGGCCAGCCGCCGCGCTTCGTCGCTAGACAGCTTCAGCGCCGCGATCTCGGCGGCGACGGTCACCGACATGCGCATCAGGCCGGCCTCCATCGCCACCTCGCGCAACTGGTCGAAGGGCGACAGCCGCTCCGACAGGAACAGGCGCTGCGAATGACGGTCGTAGCGGCGGCGCCAGTTGGGCATGGTCGCCACCGGCAGCACCCGCACGGTGATGCCGTGCTCGCGCTTCAGCCACCCTTTCAGCGCGCCGTAGAGGTCGTCGCCCGGCTCCAGCAGCCGGATGAAGGCCTCGGCCTCCTCCTCCAGCGCCGGATAGTGGTTCGGCCGCCGCTCGAACACCTCGTGCACCTCGTCCATCGGCAGGCGGGCGCCGGACAGCGCGGTGCCGCGCCCTTCCCGCGCCAGCAGCTCGTTGAGGTCCGACAGGCGCTCGGCCTGCTCGCGATAGGCACGGTAGAGCTTGATCATCGCCGCCGCCGCATTGGGCGCGGCCTCGGCCACCTCGACCAGTTCCTGCTCGCCCGGCAGTTCGCCTGCCAGCAGCGGGTCGGCGAACATTTCCCGCAGCGCGGCGATGGAACCGCCGGCCTCGGCCTGCAACTCCTCCGGCTCGACCTTGTAGACCGAGGCCAGCCGCAAAATGAGCTGCACGGTGAGCGGGCGCTGGTTGCGCTCGATCAGGTTGAGATAGGAGGGCGAGATGCCGAGCCCCTCGGCCATCGCCGTCTGGGTCAGCCCCTTGGCGTTGCGGATGCGGCGGATGCGGGGTCCGGCGAAGATCTTCTGTTCGGCCATGGCGAGGACATTTTACACGATTTTACAACATTTGACGCAGGAATTCGCGTCAGGTCGCTTTTACAGTTTTGACATCTTTACAAGCCCGTTCTGTCAAACGCAACACAGGTTTTCCTTTATTTACGGCGGAAATTCCCGGTTTTTCTCGCGTCTTTTGCAGCGCAATGTAAATCATGTCGTACCGGCACACACCAAGCCAGACGGCAAGGAAGTGTCCAGTATCTACATAACCGAAACGCTGGAGCCGCAAATGACCGATTTTTACAACCTCGTCCCGTCCGCGCCGGAAGGTCGCTTCGATGGCATCGAGCGCCCCTATACCCCGGAAGACGTGAAGCGGCTGCGCGGCTCGGTGCAGATCAAGTACACGCTGGCCGAGAACGGCGCCAACCGCCTGTGGAAGCTCATCCATGAGGAGGACTTCGTCAACGCGCTCGGCGCGCTCTCCGGCAACCAGGCCATGCAGATGGTCCGCGCCGGCCTGAAGGCCATCTACCTGTCCGGCTGGCAGGTCGCCGCCGACGCCAACACGGCCTCCGCCATGTATCCCGACCAGTCGCTCTACCCGGCCAACGCCGCGCCGGAACTGGCCAAGCGCATCAACCGCACCCTGCAGCGCGCCGACCAGATCGAGACGGCAGAAGGCAAGCTGTCGGTCGACACCTGGTTCGCGCCGATCGTCGCCGACGCCGAAGCCGGCTTCGGCGGCCCGCTCAACGCCTTCGAGATCATGAAGGCGTTCATCGAGGCCGGCGCCGCCGGCGTCCACTTCGAGGACCAGCTCGCCTCGGAGAAGAAGTGCGGCCATCTGGGCGGCAAGGTGCTGATCCCGACCGCGGCCCATATCCGCAACCTCAACGCCGCGCGGCTCGCCGCCGACGTCATGGGCACCCCGACGCTGATCGTCGCCCGCACCGATGCCGAGGCCGCCAAGCTGCTGACCTCCGACATCGACGAGCGCGACCAGCCCTTCGTGGACCATGATGCCGGCCGCACGGTGGAAGGCTTCTATCAGGTGAGAAACGGCATCGAGCCGTGCATTGCCCGCGCCATTTCCTATGCGCCGCATTGCGACCTGATCTGGATGGAGACCTCCAAGCCGGACCTGGCACAGGCAAGGAAGTTCGCCGAGGCGGTGCAGAAGGCGCATCCGGGCAAGCTGCTCGCCTACAACTGCTCGCCCTCGTTCAACTGGAAGAAGAACCTCGACGACGCCACCATCGCCAAGTTCCAGCGCGAGCTGGGCGCCATGGGCTACAAGTTCCAGTTCATCACGCTGGCCGGCTTCCACCAGCTCAACCACGGCATGTTCGAGCTGGCCCGCGGCTACAAGGACCGGCAGATGGCGGCCTATTCGGAGCTTCAGGAAGCCGAATTCGCCTCCGAGGCCAATGGCTACACGGCGACGAAGCACCAGCGCGAGGTCGGCACCGGCTATTTCGACGCCGTGTCGCTCGCCATCACCGGCGGCAAGTCGTCGACCACCGCCATGAAGGAATCCACCGAGCAGGCCCAGTTCAAGCCTGCCGCGGAATAGAAACCCAGCGCCGCAAGGCCGGCATTCCAAGGGAGAAGCGAAATGGCACAGATCACCCGCGTCAAGGAACGGGCTGAGGAACAGTCCTCGGCCATGAGCACCGACCAGCAGGCCGCGATCCGCATGCTGGCCAACGATCTGCACCGGATGAACCAGTCCGTGATGAAGGCCGTCGAGGCCGGCGTGTCGGTCGAGCTTGTCCGCTCGGCCCGCCACCACAGCGGTGACGGCAACTGGGGCGACCTGCTGATCCCGGTGATCGTGACCCAGGCCCACAAATAAGCCGCACACCCATGTGCCCGAAGGATATCCGACAGGGCGCATGGGAATGACAGAGGGCAATCCGGGCTCCCTGCCCAGCCTGAAGCCGCTCCCGCGATTTTCGCGAGGGCGGCTTCTTCTTCGTGAGACCGGCACCGGAAGCCGCGCCGCCCGCCCGCCGCCGGTTTCTTATCGCTTGACAGGATGAGCGAGGTCACCCAAAAGAGAAATGGTTTCAACCCTGCATTGAGTAGATGGTGTAGGTCGGATTGTCTTCGTATCTCGAACACGATGGCAGCATGGGCTCCGGACGCGCCATGCCCGTGGACGCGGACGGCGCTGCCGACCTGTCCAGGGTCATGGTCGTGGGCCGGTCCCGCATAACGCAGGTTGTGGTCTCCAAGATCATCGAGGGCCTGGGGTTGAAGCCGTTCAGTGAATCGCCCGAAACCGCAATCACGGCCCTGAACTCGCTGCTGCCGGGCATCATCGTGCTCGACGGCGGCTCCGAAAACCGCGACTGCGAGGCGCTGATGCCGGCGCTGGCTTCGCTGCGCCGCGCCACAGGCGGAATTCGGCCGGCGCTGGTGCTGCTGTCCACCCGCGTGGCGACGCCCGAAACCCTGTCCAGCCTCATCGATGCGGTGGTGGCCAAGCCGATCACGCCCGAGCAGTTGCAGCCGGTGCTCAGCCGCCTGGCGAGCTGAACCTTTCCCGTTCCCGCCGCTTTTTTCGTCGTGGAGCGGCAATGCGCCCTGCCAATTCCTTCAAGGCCATGTATATCGCTTGGCAAGGAGCGGCCGGTGCGGATTTGCGGATGCGCCGGGGCCGCAGGTGGAGAGGATTGCCGAAGAGGATTGCCCATGACCATCGACGCGCTTTTCGACACCGGCGCCGGCCCGCAGGCCGAGGCCGCGGCTTCGATCACCATCCCGCGTCCCGACGACTGGCACATCCACCTGCGTGACGGGGCCATGCTTGCGGCGGTGCTGCCCTATACGGCGGCGCAGTTCGCGCGCGGCATCATCATGCCCAATCTGGTGCCGCCGGTGGTGACGGTGGCGGATGCCGTGGCCTATCGCGGCCGCATCCTCGCCAACCGTCCGCAAGGCTCGGACTTCGAGCCGCTGATGACCTGCTACCTCACTGACCGTACCGATCCCGACGAGATCGAGCGCGGCTTCGCCGAGCGGGTGTGGATCGCCGCCAAGCTCTATCCGGCCGGCGCCACCACCAATTCCAGCCATGGTGTGGCCGATCTCGCCGGGCTGTCCCCGGTTCTGGAGCGGATGGAGAAGATCGGCATGCCGGTGCTGATCCATGGCGAATCGACCGACCCGGATGTCGACATCTTCGACCGCGAGGAGGTGTTCATGGACAACACCCTGCTGCCGATGCTGAAGCGGCATCAGGGCCTCAAGGTCGTGGTCGAGCACGCCACCACCTCCGGCACGGTCGACATCGTGCGCGCCCATGCGCCGCGCGTGGCGGCGACGATCACGCCGCACCATCTGGTCATCAACCGCACCTCGATCTTCCAGGGCGGCCTGCGCCCGCATCTCTACTGCCTGCCGGTGGCCAAGCGCGAGAGCCATCGTCTGGCGCTGCGCAAGGCGGTCACCTCCGGCGAAAGCTGCTTCATGATCGGCACCGACAGCGCCCCGCACATGCGCTCGGCCAAGCAGGCCGAATGCTGTTCGGCCGGCGTGTTCGGCGGCGTCACCGCGCTCCAGACCTATGTCCAGGTGTTCGACGAGGAAGGCGCGCTCGACCGCTTCGAGGCCTTCGCTTCGCTGAACGGCGCCCGCTTCCATGGGCTGGAGCCGAACAGGGGCACGATCACGCTGGTCAAGAAGCCGGGCATCGCCGTGGCCGCCGTGCCGATCGGCGACGAGGACATCGTCGTGTTCCGCGGCGGCGAGACGTTGCCCTGGTCGGTCGGAAAGGTCGGTTAGAACCTTTCCGCTTTTCCTCGAATCGCGAAAACGCTCCACTTTCTTATTTACGCAATTCCGAACGCAAAACCGCTTCACACTTTTTGCCGAAACTGCTTTAGCCACCCATCGCGGCGCGCGGCAGACAGATCAGGTCGCCGAAGCGGGCGCGCAGGCGCTCGTCCATGGCGCGCGGCACGTGGCGGGGAAAGCGGGCGGCAAGCACGCGCTGCTTTTCCGCCACCGCGCGCAGGACAATGTCGGGGCGGCCCTTCTCCTCCCATTCGCGCGGCGACCAGCGCTCGCCGACCAGCGGGTGGAACTGGCCGGAACGGGCAAGCTTCACCGTCTGGGGATGGCTGAGATAATGGCCGGGGCCATCCAGGCAGGTTTCGGCGATGACGGCGGCGGAAAGCTGCCCGGCATCGACGTCCATGCCGGCCCGGCCGTGCAGGCACAGGCCGAGCATGTCGTTGTCGATGATGAGGCTTTCCAGGCAAAAGCCGAGCAGCGAGGCATGCATGCCGGCCGCCTCATAGACCAGATCGGCGCCGCTGAGGGCGGCGATCAGATCGGTGATGCCCTTCTCGTAGCCAGACTGGACATCGGGCAGCTTGGCGTCGGTCATGCCGGCCGCCGTGCCGCATGGCAGATCGTAGAAACGGGCCATCTGGGCGCAGGCGACGCCGAGCATCGCCTGCTCGGCCGAGCCGCCGGCCATGGCGCCGGTGCGCCGGTCGGAGGCGAAGGGCCAGGCCCCGAAGATCGCCGGATGGCCGGGGCGCAGCGCATTGACATAGACCAGCGCGGCCAGCACTTCGGCCACCGTCTGCACCACCGCCCCGGCCAGCGCCGCGGGCGCGGTGGCGCCGACCTGCCCCACCGAAAGCAGCAGGACCGGCAGGCCGCCCTTCACGCATTCCTCCAGCACGCCGCAGGCATCCTCGGCGAACTTCATCGGCGAGACGACGAAAGCGTTGGAGTTGGAGACGAAGGGGCGGGCGCGGAACTTCTCCTCGCCGCCGGCGATCATGTAGAGCATCTCCAGCGCCGGCTTCACGTTCCCGCGCACCGTGAACGAGGTGCCGACATGCTTGGAGGTGCCGCTCACGCAGGCATAGAGCGTGTTGAAATCCAGCTCCAGCGGATCGGCGATGTCGCGCGCCACCATGGGGCGCTGGAAGAAATGGATGTTGTCCAGCCCCTCGGCCAGCCGGGCGGCGTCGTAGATGTCCCGCAGGCGCGATTCCCGATAGGTGCGCTCCCCCGCATCGACGAGGTTCACGGCGACGCCGGCGGTGCCGTAGTAAACCCGCCGGCCGTCGAGCCGCATGTCGTGCCGGGGGTGCTGCCCGTGCAGCGTGATGTGGCGGGCGGCTCGCCCGATCGTGTCGAGCACCAGGTTGCGCGGAAAGCGGATGCGCCCGTCCGTACCCAGTTCCGCACCGATGCCGGTCAGCGCCGCAATGCAGGAGGGAATGGCATCGGCGAAGCCCACCGTTTCCAGAACGGTGAGCACCGCTTCATGGATGCGCTCGATATCGTTCGGGCCCAACGGCAGGTAGCCGCCACCCGGCACGGCCGGCCGCGCCGGGGAATCGCTGTCGGCCGGCGACGTCTTCTTCATGGCCGCATCTCCCGCGTCAGGGCCACACCTTGCCGACTATGCAGCGTGGCGCCGCCCCGGCGATGAGCCAGCTTGCCGGGTCTTCTGTGCCAAAGCGTTGGCTCAGGCGGCGGCGGGCCGGCGGCCGGCAGCGGTGGCCAGTTCGCGGATGCCCGGCTCGATATGCTGCAAGGCGATCGACGAGATGCCCAGCCGCACGAAGCGCGACGGCTTGTCGGCATGCCCGAAATAGCGGTCGCCGGGCTCGATGATGACGCTGCGGCTGGCGGCGGCGGCGGCAAGGTCGCGCACATTGATGCCGCGCGGCCCCTCCAGCCACACCGAGGTGCCGCCCGCCGGGTGCGGCGCATGCCACTCCGGCAGGAAGGCCGAAACCGCCTGCTCGAGCCGCTTGCGCCGCTCCTCGAAGGCGCTCGACAGGCGCCGCACCAGCGCCTCGTGATGGCCGAGCGACAGGAACAGGGCGACGGCGCGCTGGTTGTTGGCCGGCGGGTGGCGCAGCATGAAGCGGCGCAGGGCCCGCAGCTCCGAGATCAGCCCGGCGGACGCGACGATGTAGCCGAGGCGCAGGCCCGGCGCGAGGGTCTTGGACATGGAGCCGACATAGACGACGCGGCCCGAGCGATCGATGCTCTTCAGCGCCTGCTGGGGCGCATTGTCCAGCAACTGGCTGTCATAGCCGTCCTCGATGATGATCTGGTTGTGGCGGTTGGCGCGGTCGAGCAGGTCCTGCCGACGCGCCTCCGACAGCGACACCATGGTCGGGCAATGGTGGCTCGGCGTCACGAACACGAAGCCGGCATCGGACGGAATCCGGTCGGTGACGATGCCCGAACCGTCGACCGGCACCGGCACGGTTTCGGCGCCGGCCAGGTTGAAGATGGAGCGCGCGTCGGGATAGCCCGGCTCCTCCATCGCCACCCTGGAACCCTTGCCCATCAGCAGCGTGGCCAGCATGTAGAGCGCGTTCTGCGCCCCCAGCGTGACGATGATCTCGTCGGGATTGGCGAAGATGCCGCGGCGCGGCAAAAGGCGCGCCTGGATCTGCTCGATCAGCAGCGGATCGTCGCGGTCGACCATGTCGGAGGCCCAGTTGCGGATCTCCAGCACGGCCAGCGCCATGCGATTGCATTCGCGCCATTCGGCGGTCGGGAACAGCGCCGGATCGAACTGGCCGTAGACGAACGGGTAGGACGACTTGATCCAGTTCTCGTGCTTGTTGGGCGGCGGCATGTCGGAGGCGGCGATGCGGCGGCGCGCCTTCCAGTCGATCTCGTTGGCCTGTTCCGGCGCCTTCTGCGGCCGGGCCGGCGTCGCCAGCACGTCGGGATTGACGAAATGGCCGCGCCGCTCGCGCGCGATCAGGAAGCCCTGGTCGACCAGTTGCTGGAAGGCCAGCACCACGGTGCCGCGCGCCACGCCCAGCTTCTCGGCCAGGATGCGGCAGGACGGCAGCGGCATCGACGCGGCGATCTGCCGGTCGAGAATGGCGGCGACGATGGCCTGCCGGATCTGGGCCTGAAGGGTCTGCCCCGAATCGGCGGATATGCGGAAAAGGCCCGACCAGATGGTCGCATCGTTTCGCTGGGACATGCAAACCTCCCCGGTGGACAGTCTTTTTCGACTATGTGGACCAGTGGAGTGTCGCTTGGCCCAAGCAATTAAGCCAATCAATTATTCTGATCCTATGGATTTATGCCAGTGATCGATCAGGCGGAAAATCGACGCAAAACAGCTATTGAATCGATTTAAATTCGGAACCATAAGGATGGCGCATCGTGCCGGCCCGAAACGCAGGGCGGGAAGGGTGTTCCATCCGCCGGGTGAAACGCTCTACAGTCCGCCGCGAGCCGTTCCGGGCGGGTGGCCGCCTTTCGCAACATCATCGGAGATGTCCGTGGACCGTTCCTCTTTCGACCGCATCCTTGCCGAGCTTCACCAGCACCGCACCGCAGAACCGGTGGACGTCCGTGCCGCCTTCCGCGCCGACCCGGGGCGTTTCGCCCGCTTTTCCGCGTCCGACGGCGACATGCTGCTCGACTGGTCGAAATGCGCCGTCGACGACGCCACCATGGATCTGCTTGGCAAACTGGCGGGAGCCGCCGGCGTGGAAGCGCGGCGCGACGCCATGTTCGACGGTGCCCACATCAACATCACCGAGGATCGCGCCGTCCTCCACACCGCGCTGCGCAATCCCGGCGCCGAAGGGCCGGTCGTCGACGGCCAGGACGTCGGCGCCGACGTCGCCGCGGTGCTGGATGCGATGAGCGCCTTCGCCGACGCCGTCCGCAGCGGCAAGGCCGGCGGCGCGACGGGCAAGGCGATCACCGACATCGTCAATATCGGCATCGGCGGCTCCGATCTCGGGCCGGTCATGGTGACGCTGGCACTGGCCCCCTACCATGACGGACCGCGCGCCCACTATGTCTCCAACATCGACGGCGCCCACATCCACGACACGCTGCAGGGGCTCGACCCGGAAACCACGCTGGTCATCGTCGCCTCCAAGACCTTCACCACGGTCGAGACCATGACCAATGCCGAGACCGCCAGGCGCTGGATCGAGACGGCGCTGGGCAAGGAGGCGGTGGGGCACCATTTCGCCGCCGTGTCGACGGCGCTCGATCGGGTCGCGGCCTTCGGCATCGCGCCGGAGCGCGTGTTCGGCTTCTGGGACTGGGTCGGCGGGCGCTATTCGGTGTGGGGCGCCATCGGCCTGCCGGTGATGATCGCGGTCGGCCCGCAGCGGTTCCGCGAATTGCTGGCCGGCGCCCACGCGATGGACGAGCACTTCCGCACCGTACCGCTGGAGCGGAACCTGCCGGCCCTGCTCGGCCTCGTCGGCTGGTGGCACCGGGTGGTGTGCGCCTGTCCGGCCCGCGCCGTCATTCCCTACGACCAGCGCCTGTCGCGGCTGCCCGCCTATCTCCAGCAGCTCGACATGGAATCGAACGGCAAGGGCACGGCCCTCGACGGCAAGCCGGTCGCCACGCCTACCGGCCCGCTGGTATGGGGCGAGCCCGGCACCAACGGCCAGCACGCCTTCTTCCAGCTGCTCCATCAGGGCACCGACATCATCCCGGTCGAATTCCTCGTCGCCGCCAACGGCCACGAACCGGAGCTGAAGCACCAGCACGACCTGCTGCTGGCCAACTGCCTGGCCCAGTCGGAGGCGCTGATGAAGGGCCGCACGCTGGAGGAGGCCCGCGTCCAGATGCTGGCCAAGGGCATGGAGGCGGCAAAGGTGGACGAGATCGCGCCGCACCGGGTGTTTTCCGGCAACCGGCCGTCGATCACCATCCTCTACCGGCTGCTCGATCCGGCCACGCTCGGGCGGCTGATCGCGCTCTACGAACACCGGGTCTTCGTCGAGGGCGTGCTTTACAACATCAATTCTTTCGACCAATGGGGGGTCGAACTGGGCAAGGAACTGGCGACACAATTGCTGCCTGTCGTGGAAGGCAAGGAGAATGCCGCGGGCAGGGATGCCTCGACGGCCGGACTGGTGGAACACATCCTCCAGTTGAAGGAGAGGTGAGGACTTGGCCGGCATCAAGGGAATCCTGTTCGACAAGGACGGCACGCTCGTCGACTTCCACGCGACCTGGTCGGCCGTGGCCGAGCTGATGGCGATGGAGGCCTCGGGCGGCGATGCGGTCAGGGCCGGCAGCCTGCTGCTGGCGGCCGGGCTCGACCCCGAGACGCACATGTTCAAGGCCGATTCGGTGTTCGCGGCCGGTACCAATCTCGACATCATCGAATTGTGGTTCCCCGAACTGTCGCGGCGCGAGCAGCTCGACGCGGTCGAGCGCTTCAACCTGATCACCACCGAAAAGGGGGCGGCCATGGCGGTCGCCCTGCCGGGCGTGGTCGACGCGCTGGGCAGCCTGCATGCGCGCGCCTACCGGCTCGGCGTGGCGACCAACGATTCCACGCTCGGCTGCGAGAAGACGCTGGCCGCGCTCGGCATCGCCCAGCTCTTCGAGGCCGCCTATGGCTACGACGCGGTGGCCAACGCCAAGCCGGCGCCCGATACGGTGCAGGCGTTCTGCGACCTCACCGGCTTGAGGCCATCGGAGATCGCCATGGTCGGCGACAACCGCCACGACCTCGACATGGCGCGCGCCGGGGGCTGCGGGCTGGCCATCGGCGTGCTGTCGGGCACCGGCACGCACGCCTCGCTTGCGCCGCTGGCCGACGTGGTGCTGGAGTCCGCCGCCGATCTTCCCGGCTATCTGGCCTCGATCTGAACCGTTCGCCTAACAATGAGACTTAAGCCCGGAGGAACGGGATGATCCCCACCCTGCACCGCCCGGTCGCGGTCTTCGACGCCGGCATCGGCAGCTACGCCATCGTCGCCGAAATCCACAAGGCATTCCCCAGCCAGGACATCCTCTATTTCGCCGACCGCGCCAGCTTCCCCTATGGCGGCAAGGGCCGCGACGAATTGCTGGCGGTGATGCGGCGCTCCATCGCCTTCCTCTCCCGCCATGAGGCGAGCGCCATCGTCATCGCCTCCAACGCGCCGTCGATCATGGTGCTCGACGAATTGCGGGGCGAGACGAGCCTGCCCCTGTTCGGCGTGCACCCGCCGCTGGAAAAGGCGCTGGCGCAGGCCGGCACCGGCCGGGTCGGCATATTGGGGGTCCAATCGCTGGTCGAAAGCCCGATGCTGGCCGGTTTCGTGGCGGCCCGGGCGCCGCAGCCGGGCCGGGTCGCGCTGATCAACGCCTCGCCCATGGTCGAGCTGGTCGAGGACGGATCCTTCCTGTTCGATCCGGCCGGCACGCAGCGGCGCGTCGACGCCTTCATGCGCGACGTGGGCGACCGGCATCCGGGCATCGACGTCTTCACCCTGTCGAGCACCCACCTGCCCTGGCTGGCCGGCTTCTTCGCCGCCGCCTGCCCAAAGGCCGCATTCCTCGACCCCGCCGCCGATGTGGTGGCCGCCCTGCGGCCCGAAGAGGGTGGCAGCGGCGCCATTGCCGGGCTGGTCACCGAAAGCCCGCGCTACGACCTCGCCTCGTTCCGGGCCATGCTGGACAAGGTGGGCGTCGAGATTCCGCTTGCGGCGGTGACCGTCGACTGACGGCCACCCGCACAGGCCGACGGATCAGGAATCGCGCAGTTCGCGCCGCAATATCTTGCCCACCGGGGTCTTCGGCAGCTCGTCGCGGAACTCGATATATTTCGGCCGCTTGTAGCCGGTGAGGTTGTCCTTGCAGTAGGCGATCAGCGTCTCGACGGTGAGGTTCGGATCGCGCCGCACCACATAGAGTTTCGGCACCTCGCCGGACTTCTCGTCCGGCACGCCGATGGCCGCCGCCTCCAGCACGCCCGGATGGCTGGCCGCCACCTCCTCCAGCTCGTTGGGATAGACGTTGAAGCCCGAAACCAGGATCATGTCCTTCTTGCGGTCGACGATCTTGGTGAAGCCGCCCTTGTCCATGAAGCCCATGTCGCCGGACTTGAAGAAGCCGTCGGCGGTCATGACCTTCTCGGTTTCCTCGGGCCGGTTCCAGTAGCCGGCCATCACCTGCGGGCCGCGGATGCAGATTTCGCCGACCTCGCCCAGCGGCAGGTCCCGTCCGTCGTCGTCGCGGATGGCGATCTCGGTCGAGGGGATCGGCAGGCCGATGGTGCCGGTGAAGTCCGGCGACGAGCATTTGTTGGCCGTCGCCACCGGCGAGGTCTCCGACAGGCCATAGCCTTCGGTGATGTGGTTGCCGGTCAGCGCCTTCCAGCGGTCGGCGACGCCCTGCTGCACGGCCATGCCGCCGCCCAGCGACAGCACCAGCGAGCTGAAGTTCAGCTTGCGGAACTCCTCATTGTTGAGCAGCGCGTTGAACAGCGTGTTGAGGCCGGGGAAGATGTTGAAGGAGTGCTTGCCCAGTTCCTTGACGAAGGCCGGTATGTCGCGCGGATTGGGAATGAGCACGTTGAGCGCGCCCTGCTGCATGCCCATCAGCGCGTTCACCGTCAGCGCGAAGATGTGGTAGAGCGGCAGCGCGCAGACATAGACCTGATGCGCCGGCTTCGGCTTGACCGTGAAGGCGTCCTCCACCCACATCGAAAGCTGCAGGACATTGGCCAGCACATTGCGATGCAGCAGCGTGGCGCCCTTGGCGACGCCGGTGGTGCCGCCGGTATATTGCAGGAAGGCGATGTCGTCGGGGCCGACGTCGACGGGTTTCAGCGTCCGGCCGGCCCCCGCCTTCAGCGCGGCGTTGAAACGGATGTGCCCGGGCAGCGACCACGCCGGCACCAGCTTCTTCACCCGCCGCACCACCAGGTTGACCAGCGCGCCCTTGAGACCGAGCAGGTCGCCCATGGCGGCGACCACCACATGCTTCACCCCGGTCCTGCCGATGGCCGCCTGCAAGGTGGCGGCGAAGTTCTCCAGGATGACGATGGCCTCGGCGCCCGAATCCTTGAGCTGGTGCTGCAGTTCGCGCGCCGTGTAGAGCGGGTTGACGTTGACGACGACATAGCCGGCCCTGAGCACCGCCATCATCGCCACAGGATATTGCAGCACGTTGGGCATCATCAGCGCCACGCGCGCGCCCTTCTTCAGGCCCAGCGACTGGAGATAGGCCCCGAAGGCCGCCGACATCCGCTCCAGCTCGGCGAAGGACACCGTCTTGCCCATGCTGGAGAAGGCGGGATTGCCGCCGTAGCGCTTGCAGGAGTCCACCAGCAGCCCGCCGATCGAAGGCGACGGCAGCGGTCCGATCTCGGCCGCCACATTGGCGGGATAGGAGGCCAGCCACGGCTTTTCCGGCCTGCCGGTCCCAATCTTGCCGGCCCCATCCTTGCCCGCCCGCTTCGGCGCGGCCTTCGCCGCCGCCGCGATTTCGGCGACCGCCGCCGCGGCCGCAGGCTTTGCCGGCGCGGGCTTGCTGCGGGCCGGTTTCCTTGCGGCCGGCGCGGCTGCGGTTTTCGCCGCAACCGCCGGCTCGGATGCTGCCGGCCCGGAGGCCGGGTTGCCTGCCGCCGGCTTTTTCCGGGTGGATGTCTTCACGGCCGGCGCGGCAGCGGGCTTCGCAGTCGTGCGGGCGCCTTTCGATGCAGGGCTGGCGTCCGTCTTCGAAGCCGAGGCGGCGCCTGGCTTGGCCGCCGGTTTTTCCGCAGCCTTGGCCGGCTTGGCGGTCGCGGCCTTGCCGGCGGCCGGCCTGGGCGCGGTCTTGCCGACCGCCGGGACAGAAGCCTTCGCCACGGCCGGTTTCTTTTGCGTCGCCTTCGGTGCAGGCTTTGCCGCCGCGGCCTTGGCGGTCGCCTTTGCGCCGGATGTTTCCGCCGCCGCCCTCGTCCGTGCCGGCTGCGCGCCGGTGGCGCTCTCCGACCCGGTGGCCGCCGTCTTCTTCGCTGGACCCTTCGTTGCCTTGGCCAATGCATCCTCCCTGGTTAGGTTTCGGGGATGCCGTTCGAGCCGGCCCGCTTCCTGCCGGGGAAGCGCCTCCCCGCTGGCCATTCTTCCTCGAAGAACCGCCTCTTCCACCCTGCACCTGCTATCTATGGCGACAAATCCGCGCCTTGCAAGTCGTGCCGCAGCGGCAGGACGGTGCGAATCTTTCGCGGCGCGCGCATCGGCGGAACCGGGGACCGGCCGAGCAAAGGACGCCGCCGGTCATATTAGATCGCAAGTATTGGCCTTGATTTTCACAGAATTACCCAAAACAGGCGGTGTCGGAAATTTTATTCGCGTTACGCTGGGGCAGATCGACAGGGAGTTCCAAAGCCGGGAAAACGGTGCTTATATGCCGGCTTCACCAGGCTGATAAAAACTGGGCTTGGGAAAATATCAGGGAGTCCTCAATGACCAAGAAGCTGACTATTGCAGCCGCTCTGCTGGCTGCAACCGTCATGGGTGGAGCAGCCAACGCGAAAACCTTCGTCTACTGTTCGGAAGGATCGCCGGAAGGCTTCGATCCGGGTATGTATACGGCAGGCACCACCTTCGACGCCGCCGCCCATACCGTCTACAACCGTCTGCTCGAGTTCAAGCCGGGCACGACCGAGACCGAACCGGGCCTCGCCGAGAGCTGGGAGATTTCCGACGACGGCCTCGAATACACGTTCAAGCTTCGCCAGGGCGTCAAGTTCCAGACCACCGAATTCTTCACGCCGAGCCGTGACCTCAACGCCGATGACGTCGTGTTCTCCTTCGACCGCCAGCTCAACACCAACAATCCGTGGAACCAGTACGTGGCCGGCGCCTCGTGGGAATATGCCAACGGCATGGGCTTCCCGACGCTGATCAAGTCGGTCGAGAAGGTTGACGACAGCACCGTCAAGGTCACCCTCAACCAGCCGGAAGCGCCGTTCCTCGCCAACCTCGCCATGCCGTTCATGTCGATCGTGTCGAAGGAATATGCCGACAAGCTGGAAGCCGAGGGCAAGAAGGAGCAGATGAACCAGATGCCGGTCGGCACCGGTCCGTTCGCCTTCGTCGCCTATCAGCAGGATGCCGTCATCCGCTACAAGGCCAACCCCGACTACTGGGGCGGCAAGCAGAAGATCGACGACCTCGTCTTCGCCATCACCACCGACGCCGCCGTGCGCTACCAGAAGCTGAAGGCCGGCGAATGCCACCTGATGCCGTTCCCGAACGCGGCCGACGTGGAAGCCATGAAGGCCGATCCGAACCTCAAGGTGATGGAGCAGGAAGGCCTCAACATCGCCTATCTCGCCTACAACACCACCCAGGCGCCGTTCGACAAGGTCGAGGTGCGCAAGGCGCTCAACATGGCCATCAACAAGAAGGCCATCGTCGACGCGGTGTTCCAGGGCGCGGCCACGGAAGCCAAGAACCCGATCCCGCCGACCATGTGGTCCTACAACGACGCCATCCAGGACGACGCCTACGATCCGGATGCGGCCAAGAAGATGCTGGAGGACGCCGGCGTCAAGGACCTTTCGATGAAGGTCTGGGCGATGCCCGTGTCGCGGCCCTACATGCTCAACGCGCGCCGCGCCGCCGAGCTGATCCAGTCCGACTTCGCCAAGATCGGCGTCAAGGTCGAAGTGGTCTCCTATGAGTGGGCCGAATATCTCGACCGCTCCAAGGCCAAGGACCGCGACGGCGCGGTGATCCTCGGCTGGACCGGCGACAACGGCGACCCGGACAACTTCCTGCACACCCTGCTCGGCTGCGACGCAGTGGGCGGCAACAACCGCGCCCAGTGGTGCAACGAAGAGTTCAACGACCTCGTCGTGAAGGCCAAGGCGACCACCGATCAGGCCGAGCGCACCAAGCTCTACGAGCAGGCGCAGGAAGTCTTCAAGCGCGAGGCCCCGTGGGCCACGCTCGACCACTCGCTGTCGGTCGTGCCGATGCGCAAGGAGGTCGAAGGCTTCCACCAGAGCCCGCTCGGCGACTTCGCCTTCGAGGGCGTCGACCTCGTCGAGTAACCCAGCCCAGGCAATTGGGGCGCCCGCCATGCGGGCGCCCTTTGCTATTGTGAGTGCCCTCCGGAAGGGCAACGCGAAGGTCCGTCATGCTTCGGTTTTTCCTCGGGCGGCTTGCCGTCCTGATCCCGACTTTCCTCGGGGTCTCCATCATTGCATTTTCATTCATCCGGCTGCTGCCGGGCGATCCCGTCGCGCTGCTTTCGGGCGAGCGCGTCATGTCGCCGGAGCGCCATGCCGAAATCATGCACCAGCTCGGTTTCGACCGGCCGCTGCCGATCCAGTACCTCGATTACATCGGCGGCGTGCTGACCGGCGACTTCGGCACCTCGATCGTCACCAAGCGGCCGATCCTGGACCAGTTCTTCTCGCTGTTTCCGGCAACGCTGGAACTGTCGTTCTGCGCCATCGTCATCGCCGTGGTGATCGGCATCCCGGCCGGCATCTTCGCGGCCATGAAGCGCGGCTCCTTCTTCGACCAGTCGGTGATGGGCGTGGCGCTGGTCGGCTATTCCATGCCGATCTTCTGGTGGGGCCTGCTGCTCATCATCCTGTTCGCCGGCATATTGCAGTGGACGCCGGTGTCGGGCCGCATCTCGCTGATGTATTTCTTCCCGCCGGTCACCGGCTTCATGCTCATCGACTCGCTGCTGTCGGGCCAGAGCGGCGCCTTCAAGTCGGCGGTCAGCCACCTGATCCTGCCCTCCATCGTGCTCAGCACCATCCCGCTGGCGGTGATCGCGCGCCAGACGCGCTCGGCGATGCTCGAGGTTCTGGGCGAGGACTATGTGCGCACGGCGCGCGCCAAGGGCCTCTCCACCTTCCGCGTCATCGGCATCCATTCGCTGCGCAACGCCATGATCCCGGTCATCACCACGATCGGCCTGCAGGTGGGCGTGCTGATGGCCGGCGCCATCCTGACCGAGACGATCTTCTCGTGGCCGGGCATCGGCAAGTGGATGGTCGATTCCGTCTTCCGCCGCGACTACGCCGTCATCCAGGGCGGGCTGCTTTTGATCGCCGGCATCATCATGGTGGTCAATCTGGTGGTCGACCTGCTCTACGGCCTCATCAATCCGCGCATCCGGTACTGAGGAGGACGCCATGACCGACACAGCAACCGTCGCCGGCATCGGCACCGACCCCTCGCTCAAGGCCCGCTTCACCGAGTTCTGGTTCTACTTCTCCGAAAACCGCGGCGCCGTCATCGGCCTGTGGGTGTTCATCGCCCTGGTGATCGTGGCACTGCTGGCGCCGTGGATCGCCCCGCATGGACCCGCCGCCCAGTTCCGCGACGCGGTGCTGGTGCCGCCGGCCTGGGAGGAAGGCGGCCGGCAGGCCTTCCTGCTCGGCACCGACGCGGTGGGCCGCGACATCCTCTCGCGCCTCATCCACGGCACCCGCTACTCGCTGTTCATCGGCACCATCGTGACCACGCTGGCGCTGGTCGGCGGCATCATCATCGGCGTCATCGCCGGCTATTTCCGCGGCTGGGTCGACACCGTGATCATGCGCGTCATGGACATCATCCTGGCCTTCCCGTCGCTGCTGCTGGCGCTGGTGCTGGTGGCCGTGCTGGGGCCCGGCCTCACCAATGCGATGATCGCCATCGCGCTGGTGCTGCAACCGCATTTCGTGCGCCTCACCCGCGCGGCGGTGATGGCCGAGAAGAGCCGCGACTACGTCGTCGCCGCCAAGGTGGCCGGCGCCGGGCACCTGCGGCTGATGTTCAAGACCATCCTGCCCAACTGCCTCGCCCCGCTGATCGTGCAGGGCACGCTGTCCTTCTCCAACGCCATCCTCGACGCGGCGGCCCTCGGCTTCCTCGGCATGGGCGCGCAGCCGCCCACGCCCGAATGGGGCACGATGCTGGCCGAGGCGCGCGAGTTCATCCTGCGCGCCTGGTGGGTGGTCACCTTCCCCGGCCTCGCCATCCTCGTCACCGTGCTCGCCATCAACCTGGTCGGCGACGGCCTGCGCGACGCGCTCGATCCCAAGCTGAAGAGGTCGTGATGCCGCTTCTCGAGATCAAGAACCTCACCGTCTCCTTCGAGACGTCCACCGGCGCGTTCATGGCCGTGCAGGGCATCGACCTGTCGGTCGAGCCCGGCGAAGTGCTGGCCATCGTCGGCGAATCCGGGTCCGGCAAGTCGGTGTCGATGCTGGCGGTGATGGGCCTGCTGCCCAAGACCGCCACCGTCAAGGCCGACCGCATGGCCTTCGACGGCATCGACCTGACCACCCTCGATCCGGCCCAGCGCCGCAAGATCGTCGGCAAGGACATCTCGATGATCTTCCAGGAGCCGATCGCCAGCCTCAACCCCTGCTTCACGGTCGGCTTCCAGATCGAGGAGGTGCTGCGCTTCCACATGGGCATGGACCGCGCCCGGCGGCGCGCCCGCGCCATCGAGCTGTTCAAGCTGGTCGGCATTCCCGAGCCCGAGCAGCGGCTCGGCTCCTACCCGCACCAGATGTCGGGCGGCCAGTGCCAGCGCGTGATGATCGCCATGGCCATCGCCTGCAATCCCAAGCTGCTGATCGCCGACGAGCCGACCACCGCGCTCGACGTCACCATCCAGAAGCAGATCCTCGACCTTCTGGTGCGCCTGCAGGCCGAATACGGCATGGGACTGATCATGATCACCCACAATATGGGCGTGGTCGCCGAGACGGCCGACCGGGTCATCGTCCAGTACCGGGGCCGCAAGATGGAGGAGGCCGACGTGCTGTCGCTGTTCGAGAACCCGAAGAGCAACTACACCCGCGCCCTGCTCGCCGCCCTGCCCGACAACGCCGTCGGCGACAGGCTGCCGACCATCTCCGACATGATGTTCGAACCCGCCCCGGGAGCCGCACAATGAACACAGCCATCAAGGGGCCCGTCGTCGTCGAGGGCAAGGACATCAAGCGCGACTATCATGTGCGCGGCGGCCTGTTCACGCCTTCGCGCACCGTGCACGCGGTCAAGGGCGTGTCGTTCAGCGTCGAGAAGGGCAAGACGCTGGCCATCGTCGGCGAGAGCGGCTGCGGCAAGTCCACGCTGGCGCGCATCATCACGCTGATCGATCCGGCGACGGCGGGCGAACTGTTCATCGACGGCCGCAAGATCGACATCGCCAACGAGCCGCTGACGCCGGAAATGCGCCGCAAGGTGCAGATCGTGTTCCAGAATCCCTATGGCTCGCTCAACCCGCGCCAGAAGATCGGCGACATCCTGTGCGAGCCGCTGCTCATCAACACCGACGTCAAGGCCGAGGAGCGGCGGGACCGGGCCATGACCATGCTCAAGAAGGTGGGCCTCGGCACCGAGCACTACAACCGCTATCCGCACATGTTCTCCGGCGGCCAGCGCCAGCGCATCGCCATCGCCCGCGCGCTGATGCTCAATCCGTCGCTGCTGGTGCTGGACGAGCCGGTGTCGGCGCTCGACCTGTCGGTGCAGGCGCAGGTGCTCAACCTGCTGGCCGACCTGCAGGACGAGTTCGGCCTCACCTACATCTTCATCAGCCACGACCTTTCGGTGGTGCGCTACATCGCCGACGAGGTGATGGTGATGTATTTCGGCGAGGCGGTCGAATACGGGTCGCGCGACGCGGTGTTCTCCGACCCGCAGCACAGCTACACCAGGACACTGTTCGCCGCGACGCCGCGCGCCGATGTCGAGAGCATCAAGGCGAGGCTGGCGCGCAAGAACGCGGCCTGACCGGCGGGACGACGGGCAGCGCAAGTCAGGCTGCCCGCCGCTGCCCGAATTGCCGCATTTATGCAACGCCGGGCGCGGTACAGGCCGGCAAGACGCTTACGGCCTCGACTTGGAGCCGCCGTTTTCATAGTTTGTGCCGCATCCATCCTCGGGCAGCACCACATGAAGAAAGTCACTTCCGTCGTTCTCGGCCTGCTGGCGGCGGCTGTCGCCCTGCCTGCGCAGGCCGCCACGCCGGTGCCGCCCGGCAACCGCTCGGTCGAGCAGCCGCCCGTTCCGGGCGCCTCGACGCGACGCACCCAGGCGCTGAGCACCACCTTCCAGGGCAAGTACCGCAAGATCTACGCGCTGCTGAAGAACGACGCGGCGCTGCGCGGCAAGATCGCGAAGGTCTCCGCCGCCTATGGCATCGAGCCGATCCACATGGTCGGCGCCATCGTCGGCGAGCACACCTACAATGTCGACGCCTATGACCGGCTGCAGACCTACTACGTCAAGGCGATCTCCTACCTCTCCAACCGGCTGACCTTCTCCTACAAGGGCGAGGACGTGTCGGACTTCGTGCAGCGGGCCGAATTCGACGGCTGCGACGACAAGGCCGACAGCTACGGGCTGTGGCAGTGCCGCGAGCGGGTGTGGAACAGGTCGTTCCGCGGCAGGTCGGTCGACGGCACCGGCTATCCCAACGACCGCTTCGGCGCCACCTTCTTCCAGCCGCTCTATGCCGGCCAGACCTTCGGCCTCGGCCAGCTCAACCCGCTCACCGCCTTGCAGATGAGCGACATGGTGCACAAGGTTTCGGGCCTGCCGAAGCTCGACGTGGGCGACCCCAACCAGGTCTACAAGACCATCATGGACCCGGACCTGACCCTGCCCTATGTGGCGGCGACGATCCGCCATTCCATCGATGCCTACAGGCAGATCGCCGGCTTCGACATTTCCGGCAACCCCGGCCTCACCGCCACGCTCTACAATGTCGGCGACCCAGAAGGCCGGGCACAGGCGCTGAAGGCCGAGAATGCGCGCCGCAAGGCGGCGGGCGAGGCGCCGAAGCTGCCGCAGGAAAACTATTACGGCTGGCTGGTCAACGACAAGCTGGACGAGCTGAAGGCCCTGTTCTGAGCGATCCGGCCCGGACGACAAAAGCCGGAGCGGCGACACCGCTCCGGCTTTTCTTTACCTGAAGTCTTGCCGGACTTATTCGGCCGGCGCGAGCTGGCCGTCGTCCGGCTCGACGATCTCGCCCCGATTGTAGGCGTTTTCGTCGAGGATGCCCTGCCGCTTGGCGACGATGGTCGGCACCAGCGCCTGGCCGGCGACGTTGACGGCCGTGCGGCCCATGTCGAGGATCGGATCGACGGCGAGCAGCAGGCCGACGCCCTCCAGCGGCAGGCCGAGCGTCGACAGCGTCAGGGTCAGCATCACCGTGGCGCCGGTAAGGCCGGCGGTGGCGGCCGAGCCGATGACCGACACGAAGACGATCAGCAGGTAGTCCTGGATGGCGAGGTCGATGCCGAAGAACTGGGCGACGAAGATGGCCGAGATCGCCGGATAGATCGAGGCGCAGCCGTCCATCTTGGTGGTGGCGCCGAGCGGCACGGCGAAGGCCGCATATTCGCGCGGCACGCCGAGATTGTTCTCGGTCACCTGCTCGGTCAGCGGCAGGGTGCCGATCGACGAACGCGACACGAAGGCGAGCTGGATCGCCGGCCAGGCGCCCTGGAAGAAGCGCAGCGGGTTCAGCCCGTTGGCGCCGAGCAGCACCGGGTAGACCACGAACAGCACCAGCGCCAGTCCGATGTAGATGGCGGCCGAGTACCAGCCGAGCTGCGCCAGCGCATCCCAGCCATAGACGGCGACCGCATTGCCCAGAAGGCCGATGGTGCCGATGGGCGTGAGGCGGATGACCCACCACAACAGCTTGTGCACCACCTTCAGGAACGAGCGGTTGAAGGCAAGGAAGGGATCGGCGGCGGGGCCGACGCGCAGCGCCGCCACACCCACGGCAATGGAGATCACCAGGATCTGCAGCACGTTGAAGCCGAGGCTGGTCGAGGCAGCGCCGTCGGTGATCCTGGTGGAGGCGGTGAGGCCGAGGATGTTGGACGGGATCAGGCCCTTGAGGAAATCGAGCCAGCTTCCGGTGGACGACGGCGCGCGCGCAGCACTTTCCGTCACCGCGGTGTGCAGGCCGGGCTGCAGGATGAGGCCGAGCGCGATGCCGATGACGACGGCGATCAGCGCGGTGGCGGCGAACCACAACAGCGTCTGCCAGACCAGCCGGGCGGCGTTGTTCAGCTCCCGCAGGTTGGCGATGGAGGCGACGATGGCCGTGAAGACCAGCACCGGCACCAGCGCCCTCAGCAGCGAGACGAAGGACGAGCCGATGGTCGCCAGCGTCACCGTCAGCCAGTTGGCGTTGCCGGCGGCGTCGGGACCCATCTGGCGGGCGACGTAGCCGAGCACCAGGCCGACCACCATGGCGACGAGAACCTGGAAGCCGAAGGAGGCGTAAAGGGGTTTGGGCGCACGCGCGGGGCGCGAGGCAGCTTGGGGAGAGGAGGACATGTCCGGACCTTCTTTCAGGCGCGCCACGTCAGCCACGGGCGCGCCGCTACGAGATTGGCCGGAATTTACAACGCGCGGCGGCCGCTTTCACCAGATGAAATTTTGGCCGGACCGGAAAACCAGAAAATTATTTCCCATGAAATCGATTCACGGGAAACCAGATTCTCATCCAGGAGAATTTCCTGCCTGAAATCGGGCGGCTCCGGAGGCGGGACCGCCCGAAACGGTTCAGGTGCCGGCGGAGAAGGCCGCGATCGCCGCCATGTTGACGATGTCGCTGTCCTTGGCGTTGAGCGACACGATCTGCACCGGCTTGTTGAGGCCGACCAGCAGCGGGCCGATGACGGTGGAGCCGCCCAGCTCCTGCAGCATCTTGGTGGCGATGGAGGCCGAGTGGAAGGCCGGCATGACCAGCACATTGGCCGGCCCGTTCAGGCGCATGAACGGATATTGCTGCATGGCGGCCGGGTTGAGCGCCACGTCGGCGGCCATCTCGCCGTCATACTCGAAATCGACGCGGCGCTTGTCGAGGATCTTCACCGCCTCCTGGATGCGCTCCGAGCGCTCGCCCTGCGGGTGGCCGAAGGTGGAATAGGCGAGCATAGCCACGCGCGGCTCGTAGCCCATGCGGCGCGCGAAGCTGGCCGCCTCCTCGGCGATGTCGGCGATCTGCTCGGCATTGGGCATGTCGTGCACGGCCGTGTCGGCGACGATCACCGTGCGGCCGCGCGCCAGCACGATGGAGGCGCCGATGACGCAATGGCCGGGCTTGGCGTCGATGACGCGGCGCACATCCTCCAGCGCCGTCGAATAGTTGCGGGTGACGCCGGTGACGATGCCGTCGGCATCGCCCAGCGCCACCATGCAGGCGGCGAAGTGGTTGCGGTCGTTGTTGATCAGCCGCTGGCAGTCGCGGAACAGGTAGCCCTTGCGCTGCATGCGCTCGTAGAGGTAGTCGGCATAGACCGCGTTGCGGCGCGACAGGCGCGCATTGATCACCTCGATGCCGGGCTTGTGGAGGTCGATGCCGGCATGGCGGGCGTTTTCCTTGATGATGTCGTCGCGGCCGAGCAGGATGGCGGTGCCCAACCCCTGATTGACGTAGGAGACGGCGGCGCGCATGACCTGCTCCTCCTCGCCCTCTGCGAAGACGATGCGCTTGGGCTGGCGCCGCACGCGGTCGTAGATGCGCTGCAAGGTCGAGGCGATCGGGTCGCGGCGGGCCGAAAGCTCCTGCGCGTAGCGCTCCAGATTGACGATCGGCCGGCGCGCCACGCCGGTTTCCATCGCAGCCTTGGCCACCGCCAGCGGAATGGCGGAAATCAGGCGCGGGTCGAACGGCACCGGAATGATGTAGTTGGCCCCGAATTTCGGGCGGTTGCCCTGATAGGCGGCGGCGACGTCGTCGGGCACGTCCTTGCGCGCCAGATCGGCCAGCGCATGGGCGGCGGCGATCTTCATGTCGTCATTGATGGTGGTGGCCTGCACGTCGAGCGCGCCGCGGAAGATGTAGGGGAAGCCCAGCACGTTGTTGACCTGGTTCGGAAAGTCCGACCGGCCGGTCGCCATGATGGCGTCGGTGCGGATCTCGGCCACTTCCTGCGGGGTGATCTCCGGATCGGGATTGGCCATGGCGAAGATGATCGGGTTCCTGGCCATGGACTGGACCATGGCCGGCGTCAGCGCTCCCTTGGCGGAAAGGCCGAAGAACACGTCGGCGCCCTCCATGGCGTCGGCCAGCGTGCGCGCGTCGGTCTTCACCGCATGGGCCGACTTCCACTGGTTCATGCCCTCCTCGCGGCCCTGGTAGACGACGCCCTTGGTGTCGCACAGAAGGACGTTCTCCGGCGAGAAGCCCATCGACTTGATCAGCTCGATGCAGGCGATGCCGGCCGAGCCCGCGCCGTTGCAGACCAGCCTGGTCGTCTTCATGTCGCGGCCGGTGATCTCCAGCGCGTTGATGAGGCCGGCGGCGGCGATGATGGCGGTGCCGTGCTGGTCGTCATGGAAGACGGGAATGTCCATCAATTCGCGCAGCCGCTGCTCGATGATGAAGCATTCCGGCGCCTTGATGTCCTCCAGATTGATGCCACCGAACGAGGGGCCGAGGAACTTCACGCAATTGATGAACTCGTCGGCGTCCTCGGTGTCGACTTCCAGGTCGATGGAATCGACGTCGGCGAAGCGCTTGAACAGCACCGCCTTGCCTTCCATCACCGGCTTGGAGGCGAGCGCGCCGAGATTGCCGAGGCCGAGAATGGCGGTGCCGTTGGAAATCACCGCCACCATGTTGCCGCGGCTGGTGTAGTCGAAGGCGCGGCTGGGGTCCTCTGCAATAGCCTGCACCGGCACGGCGACGCCCGGCGAATAGGCGAGCGACAGGTCGCGCTGCGTGGCCATCGGCTTGGTCGGCACAACTTCCAGCTTGCCGGGGCGGCCCCGCGCGTGGAATTCCAGCGCCTCCTCCGGACTGACTGAGGGGCTTGCGTTCTCTGTCTTGCTGGGCATGTGCTAAAGTTTTCCTCACCGGCGCCGCGCTTGTCCGGGCCGCGGCTTGTTTTTGTGGAGTTTGCGCAATTAAGGCTACACTTCACGACCGTAAAGCGCCAAGCCAATGCTTACAGAAATTTTGGAAACAGTTTCTTGAACGACGCATCTCCCACGCCTCCCGACAGCGTGAAAACGCCGGCGGCAGCAGCCGGCGCCACGCCGATGATGGAACAGTATCTCGAGATCAAGGCGGCGAACCCGGATTCGCTGCTGTTCTATCGCATGGGCGATTTCTACGAGCTGTTCTTCGACGATGCGGAGGTGGCCGCGCAGGCGCTGGGCATCGTGCTGACGAAGCGCGGCAAGCATCAGGGCCACGACATCCCCATGTGCGGCGTGCCGGTGCATGCCGCCGACGACTATCTGCAAAAGCTGATCGCGCTCGGCTTCCGCGTCGCCGTCTGCGAGCAGATCGAGGATCCGGCCGAGGCGAAGAAGCGCGGCTCCAAATCGGTGGTGCGGCGCGACGTGATCCGGCTGGTGACGCCCGGCACCATCACCGAGGACAAGCTGCTGGCACCGGCGGAAGCCAGTTTCCTGATGGCGCTCGGCCGGGTGAAGGGGGCCGCCGACCAGGCCTGGGCGCTCGCCTGGATCGACATTTCGACCGGCGCATTCCGGGTGGCCGAAACCTCCCAGGACCGGCTGCTCGCCGACATATTGCGCGTCGATCCGCGCGAGCTGATCGTGGCCGAGCCGGTGTTCTACGATCCCGATCTCAAGCCCGTGTTCGACGTGCTCGGGCGGGTGGCCAATCCGCAGCCCTCCAGCCTGTTCGATTCCACCTCCGCGCCGGCCCGCATCGCCCGCTTCTTCGAGGTGGCGACGCCGGACAGCTTCGGCACGTTCGGCCGCGCCGAGTTGTCGGCCATTTCCGGCATCATCGCCTATGTCGAGAAGACGCAGAAGGCGGAACGGCCGCCGCTGTCGCGCCCCGAGCGCGAGGAAAGCGGCACCACGCTGTTCATCGATCCGGCGACGCGCGCCAATCTGGAGCTGCTGCGCACGCTCTCCGGCAATCGCGAAGGCTCGCTGTTCAAGGCCATCGACCGCACGGTGACCGGCGGCGGCGCGCGCCTGCTGGCAGAACGGCTGACCGCGCCGCTGACCGACCCTGCCGCGATCGCCGCGCGGCTCGATTCGGTTTCCTTCTTCCGTACCGAGCCGCGCCTCGGCGAAGCGGTGCGCCTTGCGCTGAAGGGCGTGGCCGACATGCCCCGCGCCCTGTCGCGGCTGGCCCTCAACCGCGGCGGCCCGCGCGACCTCGGGGCGCTGCGTTCCGGCCTGTCGGCGGCGGCTTCGATTGCCGGCCTGTTCGCCACGGCCGAGCCGTCGGCCGAGATCAGGGATGCGTTGCAGGCCATCGCCGCGTTGCCGTCTACGCTGGCGCAGCATCTGGAACGGGCGCTGGGCGACGAGTTGCCGCTGATCCGGCGCGACGGCGGCTTCGTGCGCGCCGGCTACGACGCCGAACTCGACGAGATGCGGGCGCTGGCGACCGAATCCCGCCGGGTCATCGCCGGCATGGAGCGCGACTTGGCCGAGGAAACCGGCATCCGCTCGCTCAAGATCCGGCACAACAATGTGCTCGGCTACTATATCGAGGTGACCGCCAACCATCAGGCGGCAATGACCGGCACGGACGCGGCCAAGGCGCGCTTCATCCATCGCCAGACCATGGCCAACGCCATGCGCTTCACCACGACCGAACTGGCGGGTCTGGAGAGCAAGATCGCCAATGCCGCCGCAAGGGCGCTGAGCATCGAACTGGCCGTGTTCGAGGCGCTGGTGAAGGAAGCCGTTGCCGAGGCGGAAGCGATCCGCGCCGGGGCCGAAGCGCTTGCCGTGCTCGACGTATCTGCGGCGCTGGCGCTGCTGGCCGAGCGCGAGGACTGGTGCCGGCCGCAGGTCGATGCAAGCCTTGCCTTCGAGATCGAGGGCGGCCGCCATCCGGTGGTGGAGCAGGCGCTGCGCCGTTCCGGGGAAGGCCCGTTCGTCGCCAATGATTGCGACCTGTCGCCCGAGGGCGACGGCAAGAACGGAGCGATCTGGCTGCTGACCGGCCCCAATATGGGCGGCAAGTCGACCTTCCTGCGCCAGAACGCGCTGATCGCCATCCTCGCCCAGACCGGCTCCTTCGTGCCGGCCGCAAAGGCCCGTATCGGCGTGGTCGACCGGCTGTTCTCCCGCGTCGGCGCTTCCGACGACCTGGCGCGCGGGCGCTCGACCTTCATGGTCGAGATGGTGGAGACGGCGGCGATCCTCAACCAAGCCGGCGAGCGCTCGCTGGTGATCCTCGACGAGATCGGGCGCGGCACCGCCACCTTCGACGGGCTTTCCATCGCCTGGGCGGCGGTGGAATATCTGCACGAGCAGAACCGCTGCCGGGCGATCTTCGCCACCCATTTCCATGAGATGACGGCGCTGGCCGAAAAGCTCACACGCCTTCACAACGTCACCATGCGGGTCAAGGAATGGGAGGGCGACGTCGTCTTCCTGCACGAGGTGGGCAAGGGCGCGGCCGACCGCAGCTACGGCGTGCAGGTCGCGCGCCTCGCCGGCCTGCCGGAGGCCGTGGTGGCGCGCGCCCGCGAGGTGCTGCACCAGCTCGAGGCGGGCGAGGTTTCGGGCAAGGCCGAGCGGCTGATCGACGATCTGCCGCTGTTCTCGGCGGCCGTGAAGCGCGAGCCACCCAAGCCCGCGCCGCGCTCCGACGCGCTCACCGAGACGCTGGCCGGCTTGCATCCCGACGAGATGACGCCGCGCGAGGCGCTGGAGGCGATCTATCGGCTGAAGGGGCTGGCATCCGGCTGAACCGGCCTCGGCTTGCGACGGCGGCGCGCGCGGTCTATCTGCGGGTGACCGGAAAAGCGGGGCAACAAGGCCGATGACCATTTCGAACGAGGACGAATTCGACGCTCTCCAGGAGATCGGCCGCATCGTCGCCGATACGCTCAAGGCGATGGGCGGCGCCATCGAGCCGGGCATGACGACGGCCGAGCTGGACGCATTCGGCCGCAGGCTGCTGGAACAGGCCGGCGCCCGCTCCGGGCCGGAGCTTGCCTATGGCTTTCCCGGTGCAACCTGCATCAGCGTCAACGAGGAGATCGCCCACGGCATTCCCGGCAACCGCCGCATCGAGAAGGGCGACCTCGTCAATATCGACGTGTCGGCGGAAAAGAACGGCTTCTTCGCCGACACCGGCGCGTCGTTCACCGTGCCGCCGGTGTCGCGCCCGATCGAGCGGCTGTGCCGGGACGGCAAGCGGGCCATGTGGACGGGAATCGCGCAGGTGGGGGCGGACAAGCCGCTTTCCGGCATCGGCCGGGCGATCGGCGCCTTTGCCGACAAGAACCGCTATACGCTGGTGCGCAACCTCGCCAGCCACGGCGTCGGCCGCTCGCTGCACGAGGAGCCGTCTTCCATCTCGACATGGCCGGACCGTTCGGAGCGCCGCATCATGAATGACGGCCTCGTCTTCACGGTCGAGCCGTTCCTGTCGCTGGGCGCGGAATGGGCGGAGGGCGGCGGCGACGACTGGACGCTCTACAGCGAACCGCACGCACCGACCGTGCAATATGAACATACTGTCGTCGCCACGCGCGGCGGGCCGGTGGTGGTGACCCTGCCGGGCTGAGGTCCCGTCCCGACCTTGCCTGCACAGGGTCGGAACCTGTCAGTTCGACAAAAATAGCCTCTCTCCCCGCAGACGGGAGAAGGAGGAGATCGGCGTTGCGGACGGCATCCTTCTCCCCGCGCGCGGGGAGAGGCTCCCGGCAGGGGGATGAGGGGCAGGCCCGCCTGAACCGGAAATGATCTTAGATCATCTCCAGCGGCCGCTTGCGCGAGGGCGGCGCGAAGGCGCGGTCGAGCGCGGCGAGATCGTCCTGCGTCAGCGAAATGTCCGCGGCGGCGATGTTCTGGCGCACATGCTCCGGCCTCACCGCCTTGGGGATGGCGATGACGCCGTCCCCTCGCATCACCCAGGCCAGCGCGATCTGGGCCAGGCTCGCGCCATGGCGGTCGGCGACGGCCTGGAGGGCGCGGTTGCCGGCCAGCGCGCCCTGCTCGATCGGCGAATAGGCCATGACGGGCATGGAGCGCTCGCGGCTCCATGGCAGGAGGTCGAACTCGATGCCGCGCCGGGTCAGGTTGTAGAGCACCTGGTTGCTCTGGCAGTTGCCGCCGGCGGGCAGCGCCGACAGTTTTTCCATGTCGTCGGTGTCGAAATTGGAGACGCCCCAGTGGCGGATCTTGCCGGCCGCCTTCAGCGCCTCGAACGCCTCCACCGTCTCGGCGAGCGGCACGCCGCCGCGCCAGTGCAGCAGGAAAAGGTCGATGCGGTCGGTGCCGAGCCGCTTCAGGCTGCGCTCGCAGGCGGCCACGGTGCCGGCGTGCGAGGCGTTGGAGGGCAGCACCTTGGAGACGATGAACAGGCCGTCGCGCCGCCCTTTTACCGCCTCGCCCACCACCAGTTCGGCATCCGCGTACATCTCGGCCGTGTCGATCAGCGTCGCGCCGAGATCGAGGCCGAGCCGCAGCGCCGCCACCTCGTCGGCGAAGCTTTCCTTGCGCTCGCCCATCATCCATGTGCCGAGCCCGAAGACGGGCACGGGCTCGCCGCACGGCAAGGCGGTGGTTCTGATCGGCATCGGCATCCTCCGGCTGACGGGAATCAGGCCATGATGACGCGGATCGGCAAGGGAGGCAATTTTTTGCCGGCCCTACTGCACCGGATGCGCCTCCAGCCACTCCTGCATCTGCCGGATCTCGGCTTCCTGCGCGGTGATGACCTCCTCGGCCAGCTTGCGCATCTCCGGGTCCTTGCCGTGCTCCAGCACCACCCTGGCCATGTCGATGGCCGCCTGATGATGGGGGATCATGCCGCGGGCGAAATCGACATCGGCGTCGCCGCTGTAGTCCATCGCCGCCGTGGCGGCATGCATCTTGTCCATGGCCGCCTTGTAGCCGGCAATGGAAGCGCTTTCCGTGGCCGCCGCCGGCGCGCCGTGGCCGCTGTGGTCGTCCTGCGCCAAGGCGAGCTGGGAGCTGCCGAGGCCGACAGCGAGAGCGGCGGCAACGGCGGCGATCTTCATTTTCCTGCACATCGTCATGGTTCTCCTGTGTGGTGCCCCGCTGCCCGCCTTCAGAGTTTCACCGCCCGCAGCCGGAGCGCATTGGCGATCACCGAGACCGACGACAGGCTCATGGCGGCCGCGGCCAGCATCGGCGACAGCAGCGTGCCGGTGATCGGATAGAGCACGCCGGCCGCCACCGGCACGCCGAGCGCGTTGTAGAGGAAGGCGAAGAACAGGTTCTGCCTTATGTTGGACAGCGTCTTTTCCGCCAGATGGCGCGCCCGCACGATGCCGGTGAGGTCGCCCTTGACCAGCGTGATACCGGCGCTTTCCAGTGCCACGTCGGCACCGGTGCCCATGGCGATGCCGACATCGGCGGCGGCAAGGGCGGGCGCATCGTTGATGCCGTCGCCGGCCATGGCCACCACCGCGCCCTTGCCCTTCAGCTCCGCGACAAGATCGGCCTTGGCCTCCGGCAGCATGCCGGCCCGCACCTCGGCAATGCCGAGATTGGCGGCAATCGCCTTCGCCGTGCGCTCATTGTCTCCGGTCGCCATGACGATGCGCATGCCCGAACGCGTCAGCTCGCGCAGCGCCTCCGCCGCGGTCGGCTTGATCGGGTCCGAAACCGCCACCACGCCCGCCGGCTTGCCATCGATGGCGACGAGGATGGCCGAGCGCCCGTTCTCGCGCAGTTCACCCGCATGCTGCGAGATGAGCGTGGCGTCGATGCCGTGCTCCTGCATGAACAGCGCATTGCCGAGCACCAGCTTGTGCCCGTCGGCCGTGCCGGACACGCCCTTGCCGTTGACCGCCTCGAAATCGCCGGCAGCCGGGAGAGACAGCCCACGCGCCTTGGCGCCGGCGACGATGGCCTCGGCCAGCGGATGCTCGGAGCCCTGCTCGATTGCCGCGGCCAGCGCCAGCACCTCGTTCTCGTCGAAGCCGTCCTCGGCGCGGACATCGGTCAGCTCCGGCCGGCCCTCGGTCAGCGTTCCCGTCTTGTCGACGATCAGCGTGTCGACGGCAGCCAGCCGCTCCAGCGCGGCCGCCTCGCGGATCAGCACGCCGGCCTGCGCCCCGCGCCCGGTGGCGGTCATGATCGACATCGGCGTCGCCAGGCCCAGCGCACAGGGGCAGGCGATGATGAGCACCGACACCGCCGAGACGATGGCGAAGACGAGGCGCGGCTCGGGCCCGAAGGTCATCCAGCCGATGAAGGCGAGGATGGCGATCAGCACCACGGTCGGCACGAACCAGGCCGACACGCGGTCGGCAAGACTCTGGATCGGCGCGCGGCTGCGCTGCGCCTTGGCGACCAGCTCCACGATGCGCGACAGGGTGGTTTCGGAGCCCACCTTCTCGGCCCGCATGACCAGCGTGCCGTTGCGGTTCAGCGTGCCGCCGATCAGGCTGTCGCCCTCGCCCTTCTCGACCGGGATGGGCTCGCCGGTGATCATCGATTCGTCGACGGTGGAGCGGCCCTGTTCGACGATGCCGTCGACCGGCACCGATTCGCCGGGACGGATGCGCAGCCGCTCGCCCGTCCTGACCTCGGCCAGCGGCACGTCGCGCTCGGAGCCGTCGGCGCCGATCAGCCGCGCGGTCTTGGGCGCGAGATCAAGCAGGGCGCGGATGGCCGAGCCGGTCTTCTCGCGCGCCTTCAGTTCCAGCACCTGGCCGAGGAAGACCAGCGCGATGATGACGGCGGACGCCTCGAAATAGACCGGCACCGAATCGCCGTGGCCGCGCACCTCATGCGGGAACAGGCCGGGGAACAGCGTCGCCACGACGCTGTAGAGATAGGCCGCCGCCACGCCGATGGAGATCAGCGTCCACATGTTGGGGCTGCGGTTGAGGATCGAGGCCCAGCCGCGCTTGAAGAACGGAAACGCCGCCCACAGCACCACAGGCGTGGCCAGCGCGAATTCGGCCCACACGGCCACCCGTTCGCCCAGCCAGTCGCGCACCGGCAGGCCGACCATCGGCCCCATGGAGATGACCACCAGCGGCAGCGCCAGCGCGACGCTGACCCAGAAGCGGCGGGTGAAATCGACCAGCTCGGGGTTCGGGCCTTCCTCGCCGGTCGGCACGCCCATCGGCTCCAGCGCCATGCCGCAGAGCGGGCAGTCGCCGGGGCCGTCCTGGACGATCTCGGGATGCATCGGGCAGGTGTACTGGGTGCCGGCCGGCATCGGCTCGGGCGCCGGGCGGTCGCCGAGATATTTTTCGGGCTCGGCCTCGAATTTTTCCAGGCAGCGCGCCGAGCAGAAATAATGCCTCTCGCCCTGATGGCGCAGGAAATGGCGGGCGCTGGCACGGTCCACCTTCATGCCGCACACCGGGTCTTTTGCGGTGATGCAGGCGTCCGGGTCGGCCGCGAACTTGGTACGGCAGCTTTCGCAGCAGAAGTGATAGGTGTGGCCGTCATGGACGAGGCTCGGCTTGCCCGCTTCGGGATCGACCGTCATGCCGCAGACGGGATCGCGCACCACTTCCGCCGTGTCGGCCAGGGCGGTGGCGCCGGAACAGCAGGAGCCGCCGCTCCCATGCCCGTGGTGGGGGGTGTGGCCGTGAGTGTGGTTATGGTGGTCGTGTGCCATGACAGCCTCGTTTAACTGCTTTTCCCCGAGATAGGGCTTCCAGTCACTGGAAGGTCAAGGGCCCTTCTTGAGGCATCGCTGATCGATAACGGGCAGGCCGGCATGGGCGGCGGCAAGCCCATACCGTTTTCACCGGAAACAGGCTATAGACGCGGCTCCGAACCACGGGAAAAGCCGGCACGCATGGCCAGGATCGCGCTCAGGCTGGACGAACTCATCGACGGCGCCGCACTGCGCGGCGAACTGGCGGTGCTGGCCGGCGAACAGGCCGCCGGCGCTTCCGAGACCCGCAACGCCGTGCTTGCGCTGCTCAAGCGGCGGCGCAAGGAGGGGCTGCGCATCGCCGAGGAATTACTGCGGCAGGACGGCGGCGGCGCGGCCTGCGCGCGCCGGCTCTCGCATGTCATGGATGAGATCGTGCGGGCGCTCTACGAATTCACCGCGACCCGCGTCTATCCGGCCGACAATCCCTCGACCGCCGAGCGCATGGCGGTGGTGGCGGTGGGCGGATACGGGCGCGGCACGCTGGCGCCGGGCTCCGACATCGACCTCCTGTTCCTGTTGCCCTACAAGCAGACGCCGTGGAGCGAGCAGATTGCCGAATACATGCTCTACATGCTGTGGGACATGGGGCTGAAGGTCGGCCACGCCACCCGCAACATCGACGAATGCATCCGCCTGTCGTTCGCCGACATGACCATCCGCACCTCGCTGCTGGAAAGCCGCTTCCTGTGCGGCGAGGAGGCGCTGAGCCGCGAGCTGATGGCGCGCTTCGACCGCGAGGTGGTGGCGGCCACCGGGGCCGAATTCGCCCAGGCCAAGCTGGCCGAGCGCGACGTGCGCCACGCCAAGGCCGGCGAAAGCCGCTATCTGGTCGAGCCCAACGTCAAGGACGGCAAGGGCGGCCTGCGCGACCTGCACACGCTGTTCTGGATCGGCAAATACTACTACCGGGTGCGCAGCGGCGCCGAACTGGTCGGCAAGGGCGTGTTCACCCAAAGCGAATACAGGCTGTTCCTGAAATCCGAGGATTTCCTGTGGGCGGTGCGCTGCCAGATGCATTTCCTCACCGGCAAGGCCGAGGAGCGGCTGCATTTCGACATCCAGCGCGACATCGCCGAGCGCCTCGGCTACACCAGCCATCCGGGCCTGTCGGCGGTCGAGCGCTTCATGAAACACTATTTCCTGATCGCCAAGGATGTCGGCGATCTCACCCGCATCTTCTGCGCCGGGCTTGAGGAGGAGCAGGCCAAGCAGGTTCCTGGCATGGCCGGCATGTTCGCCGGTTTCACCCGGCGGCGCCGAAAGCTGGCCGGCAGCAGCGATTTCGTCGTCGACAACCACCGCCTCAGCGTGGCCGACGACAAGGTGTTCGAGCGCGACCCGGTCAATCTGCTGCGCCTGTTCTGGTTCGCCGACCGCCACGGGCTGGAATTCCACCCGGATGCGCTGAAGCTGGTGACGCGCTCGCTGCGCCTCGTCGACAAGGCGCTGCGCCGCGACGCCGAGGCCAACCGGCTGTTCCTCGACATTCTGACCTCGGACCGCTACGCCGAACTCAATCTCAGGCGCATGAACGAAGCGGGGCTGCTCGGGCGGCTGATCCCCGATTTCGGCAAGATCGTCGCCATGATGCAGTTCAACATGTACCACCACTACACGGTGGACGAGCACCTGATCCGCTGCGTGGGCGTGCTGGCCGAGATCGAGCGCGGCGACGATGCCCGCATGCATCCGCTTTCGCATTCGCTGATGCCCGGCCTCTCCAAGAGCCGCGACGCGCTCTATGTCGCGGTGCTGCTGCACGACATCGCCAAGGGGCGGCCGGAGGACCATTCCACAGCCGGGGCACGCATCGCGCGGCGCATCTGCCCCCATATGGGTCTGTCGGCGGCCGACACCGAGACCGTCTCCTGGCTGGTCGAGAATCATCTGCTGATGTCGATGACGGCGCAGACGCGCGACCTCAACGACCGCAAGACCATCGAGGACTTCGCCGCGGTGGTGCAGTCGGTGGAGCGGCTGAAGCTTCTGCTCATCCTGACCGTATGCGACATCCGCGGCGTCGGCCCCGGCGTGTGGAACGGCTGGAAGGGCCAGCTCCTGCGCACGCTCTATTACGAGACCGAACTGCTTCTCACCGGCGGCTTCTCGGAAATGTCGCGCTCGGAGCGCGCCGACGAGGCGCGCGACCAGCTCCTCCAGGCCCTGTCCGGCTGGACGGAAGAGGCACGCACCGCCTATGTCGGGCTGCTCTATCCGAACTACCTGCTCACCGTCGATCCTGCCGACCAGCTTCGCCATGCCGAGTTCGTGCGGGCCGCCGATGCCGCCGGCCGCAAGCTCGACACCATGGTGCGCACGCATGAATTCGAGGCGGTGACCGAGATCACCGTGCTGGCGCAGGACCACCCCCGCCTGCTGTCGGTGATTGCCGGCGCCTGCGCCGCCGCCGGCGCCAACATCGTCGACGCGCAGATCTTCACCACGGCCGACGGGCGCGCCCTCGACACCATTTTGATCAACCGCGAATTCGACCTCGACGAGGACGAGCGGCGGCGCGCCGAGCGCGTCGGCACACTGATCGAGGACGTGCTTGCGGGACGGAGCTGGCTGCCTGAGGTGATCGCCAAGCGCAGCAAGGGCAGGCGCAGTTCCAAGGCCTTCACCATCGCGCCCCGCGCCGAAATCCGCAACACGCTCTCCCACCGCTTCTCCGTCATCGAGGTCGAGGGGCTGGACCGGCCGGGCCTGCTGTCGGAGATCACAGGGGCGCTGTCCGACCTGTCGCTCGACATCGCCTCGGCCCACATCACCACCTTCGGCGAAAAGGTCATCGACACCTTCTATGTCACCGATCTGACCGGGCAGAAGGTCGAGAACCCGGTCCGCATCGCCGCCATCCGAAAACGCCTGGTCGAGGTGCTGGAGGGCGCGGGGTTCGGCGAGCTTTACAAGCCCCGCTCGGCGGCGGAATAGGTGACGATGCCGTTGCAGTCATTTGCGTCTCGTTCCCTTGCGGGAAGAACCGTTTCCCAGACTCCGCGTCATCCCGGCCAACCGAGCGAAGCGAGGGCAGAGCCGGGATCCATGCCGGTATCTGGCCACGTCACGGAATGGATCCCGGATATGCCTCCAGGCTTCGCCTTCCGGCGTTCCGGGATGACGGTAGCCGCGTTGCAGGAGCGTTAGTCAGTTGAGCCTCGTCAAAAAATTCGCGACGGTCGCCTCCGGTACGCTGATGAGCCGCGTGCTCGGCTTCACCCGCGAGATGCTGATGGCCGCCGCGCTCGGCACCGGCCCGGTGGCCGACGCCTTCTATGCCGCCTTCCAGTTCCCCAACACCTTCCGGCGCCTGTTCGCCGAGGGCGCCTTCAACACCGCCTTCGTGCCGCTGTTCGCCAAGGAGATCGAGGCCGGCGGCATCGACGGGGCGCGCCGCTTCTCCGAGGAGGTGTTCGGCGTGCTGTTCTCGGTGCTGATCGCGCTGACCATCGTCATGGAACTGGCCATGCCGCTTCTGGTGCGCACCATCATCGCGCCCGGCTTTGCCGGCGACCCGCAGAAATACGGCCTCACCGTCGCGCTCGCCACCATCATGTTCCCCTATCTGATGTGCATGTCGCTGGCGGCGATGATGGCCGGCATGCTCAATTCCCTGCGCCGCTATTTCGCCGCGGCGATCGCCCCCGTCTTCCTCAACGTGATCCTGATCGCCGTGCTCGGCCATGCCTGGTACAAGGGCGCCGACGGCCTCAGCGTCGGCTATGCCATGGCCTGGGGCGTGATGGCGGCAGGCGTCGTGCAACTGGCCATCGTCTGGATCGCGGCCCGCCATGCCGGCATTTCCATCGGCTTCAAGCGGCCGCGCCTGACGCCCAATGTGAAGCGGCTTCTGTGGCTGGCGCTGCCGGCGGCGATCACCGGCGGCATCACCCAGATCAACACGCTGATCGGCACGGCCATCGCCTCCACGCAGGCCAGCGCGGTGTCGTCGCTGGCGCTCGCCGACCGCGTCTACCAGCTTCCGCTCGGCGTGGTCGGCATCGCGGTGGCCATCGTGCTGCTGCCCGAACTGTCGCGGGCGCTGAAGGCCGGCAATCTGGTCGAGGCCGCCAGCCTCCAGAACCGCTCGGTCGAGTTCACGCTGTTCCTCACCCTGCCCGCCGCCGCCGCGCTGCTGGCGATTTCGGAGCCGATCGTGCGCCTGCTCTACGAACGCGGCGAATTCGCCGCCAGCGGCGCCACCTCCACGGTCTCGGCGATCCTTGCCATATTCGGCCTCGGCCTGCCCGCCTTCGTGCTCATCAAGGCCTTCACACCCGGCTATTTCGCCCGCGAGGACACCAAGACGCCGATGGTGTTCGCCGCCATTTCGGTGGCCGTCAACATCGCCACGGCGCTGATGCTGTTCCCCCGCATGGGCGCGCCGGGCATCGCGGTGGCCTCGGCGATCGCCGGCTGGGTCAACGCCCTGATGCTGCTCGCCGTTCTGGTCCGGCGCGGCCACTGGGGCCATGACGCGCCGCTGATGCGGCGCATTCCCCGGCTGGTGCTGTCCTCGGCGCTGATGGGCGGAGCCCTTTACGGCGGCGCGATCTGGCTGGCGCCGTGGCTGGCCTCTTCCGCCCCGGTGCTGTCGCAGGCGACGGCGCTGGCGCTGCTGTGCGGGGCGGGGGCGCTGCTCTATTTCGTGCTCGCCTTCGCGACGGGCGGGACCGACATCGCCATGATCCGCCGCAACATCAGGCGCGGACAGGCCGCTGCGGCCAGCATGGAAGAGTGACGGCGCACATGTCCCCTTGATGGCCACCCCTTGATTGTGCGGGGGCCATCGTCCATAAGCCCGCGTCGGTGAATTTCGCCACGCGGGGTTTCCGGCCGCATGATTCCGTCCGAAAGCCGAACGCTTGCGGGGGTCATGCTCGAACGGCCCTCCACAAGCCAGGAAGACATCATGACCGCCTTCAAGCCACTCGTCTTTTCCGGGGTCCAGCCGACCGGCAACCTGCATCTCGGCAACTATCTCGGCGCCATCCGCAAATTCGTCGCCCTGCAGGAGACCTCCGACTGCATCTACTGCGTGGTCGACCTGCATTCGCTGACCGCCCAACTCGTCCATGACGACCTCGCCTCGCAAACGCGCTCGATTACCGCCGCCTTCCTCGCCGCCGGCATCGACCCGAAGAAGCACATCGTCTTCAACCAGTCCCGCGTCATGCAGCATGCGGAGCTGGCCTGGATCTTCAACTGCGTGGCGCGCATCGGCTGGATGAACCGGATGACGCAGTTCAAGGACAAGGCCGGCAAGGACCGCGAGAACGCCTCGCTCGGCCTGCTCGCCTATCCGAGCCTGATGGCGGCCGACATCCTCGTCTACCGCGCCACCCATGTGCCGGTGGGCGACGACCAGAAGCAGCATCTGGAACTGACCCGCGACATCGCCCAGAAGTTCAACAACGACTTCTCCGGCCGCATCGCCGAGCTGGGGCTGGGCGTGGAGATGCAGATGGGCGACGAGACCGTCAACGGCTTCTTCCCCCTCACCGAACCGGTGATCGGCGGGCCGGCGACGCGCGTCATGAGCCTGCGCGACGGCTCCAAGAAGATGTCGAAGTCGGACCCCTCCGACCTGTCGCGCATCAACCTCACCGACGATGCCGACGCCATCTCGAAGAAGATCAAGAAGGCCAAGACCGACCCCGAGCCGCTGCCGGGCGACGTCGAGGGCCTTGCCGGGCGGCCGGAAGCCGACAACCTCGTCGGCATCTATGCCGGCCTTGCCGAAACCAGCCGCGAGGCGGTGCTGAAGGAATTCGGCGGCCAGCAGTTCTCCGCCTTCAAGCCGGCGCTGGCCGATCTGGCGGTCGACAAGCTCGCCCCCGTCGCCGGGGAGATGCGCCGGCTGGTGGCCGATCCCGGCCATATCGACGCCGTGCTGAAGGATGGCGGCGAGCGTGCCGGCGCGCTGGCCGAGCAGACCATGCGCGCGGTGCGCGACATCATCGGCCTGTTGCAGGACTGACGCCGGGCCGGGTCGCTGCGCTCTTGCCGCCGGCTTCGGCCGGTGGCAGATTGCGCCGGTTGGAGCACCGGACCGGGAAGCATCCTCGGTTGCCGGTTGTTCCGATGCCAGATCACAAGCCAGCAGGGCAGATCACGCATATGGTATCCAAACGTCTCAGCCGGGAAGCTGGCCATCGCCGCAAGTTCCTGGCGATCATCGACGAAACCCCCGAATCGGAACGGGCGGTCACCTACGCCTCGATCCGCATGCAAAGCACCAATGGCGTGCTGGTGCTGCTCTATGTGATCGAAACGGAAGATTTCCAGCAATGGCTGGGCGTCGAGAAGATCATGCGCGAGGAGGCGACGGCCGCCGCGCACGCCGCGCTCGACGCGCAGGCCACCCGCGTGCGCCAGAGATTCGGCATCGAGCCCGAGCTGGTGGTGCGCGAGGGCAGCCGCGTGGAGGAAATCCACAAGCTGATCGAGGAAGACCAGGACATCGCCATACTGGTCCTGGCCGCGGGGTCCGGCAAGGAAGGGCCCGGGCCGCTGGTCGCCTCCGTGGTCGGCAAGGGCGCGGCCTTCCCCATTCCGGTGACGGTCATCCCGCAGAGCCTTTCGGACGAGGACATCGAAAGCCTCGCCTGAGTCCAATCGTCCGCCATGGCCGGCACGGCTTGAACGGCAAGGGCTGCGGGACTATCTAGAGAAGATATTTTCCCAACGGCCGGAACGGCCATGGAGACGGCCATGTTCATCCAGACCGAGGCGACCCCTAACCCCGCCACGCTGAAATTCCTGCCCGGCCGCGAGGTGCTGCGCGAGGGCACGGCGGATTTCCGCGATGCCGAGACGGCGCGCACCGCTTCACCGCTGGCCGGGCGCCTTTTCGACATTCCCGGCGTCACCGGCGTGTTCTTCGGCTACGACTTCATCACCGTCTCCAAGGACGGCGCCGACTGGCAGCATCTGAAGCCAGCCATCCTCGGCACCATCATGGAGCACTTCATGTCGAACCAGCCGGTCATGGCCGGCGCCGGTCCCGCTCCCGAAAGCAGCGAGACCGAGGAGTTCTACGACAAGGAGGACGAGGAGATCGTGCTCACCATCAAGGAGCTGCTCGACACCCGCGTGCGCCCCGCCGTCGCCCAGGATGGCGGCGACATCACCTTCCGCGGCTACGAGAACGGCGTCGTCTTCCTGCACATGAAGGGCTCTTGCGCCGGCTGCCCGTCGTCCACGGCGACGCTCAAGCACGGCATCCAGAACCTGCTGCGCCATTTCGTGCCGGAAGTGCAACAGGTCGAGCAGATCGCCTGAGCGGGCGCCACGCCGTCCCCGACCCTCTTCAAAACAACAAAAAACCGGGCTTTTGGCCCGGTTCTTCGTTTGGGACGTCCGTGTTGCCGAGACGGTCCGCATGCAAACTTCTTTCGGGCAGAGCCCGCGGTTTCAGAGCACGATCACCTTGGCGCCGCTTTCGGCGCGGTTGTAGAGGTCGATGATGTCCTGGTTGATGAGGCGGATGCAGCCCGACGACATCGCCTTGCCGATCGAGTTCCACTCCGGCGTGCCGTGCAGCCGGTATCCGGTGTCGCCACCCTTGTTGAACAGGTAGAGCGCGCGCGCGCCGAGCGGGTTGTTGAGCCCCGGCTCCATGCCGCCGGCATATTTGGCCAGTTCCGGCTGGCGCTTGATCATCTGCGCGGGCGGCGTCCAGGTCGGCCATTCGCGCTTCATGGCGACGCGCGCCGTGCCGCGCCATTCGAAGCCCTCGCGGCCGACGCCGATGCCGTAGCGCATGGCCTTGCCGTCTTCCATCACCAGATAGAGGAACTTCTCGCCGGTATCGACGACGATGGTGCCCGGCTTTTCCTTGGTGTCGTAGCGGACGACCTGGCGGTGGTACTTCTTCTGCACCTTGTCGATGGGAATGCGCGGCAGGCTGTAGCCCGCATCGGTCACCGCGCCGTAGCTGTTGGAGAACATCGGCGTGGTGCCGATGGTGCTGCACCCGGCAAGGGACGCGCTGAGCGCAAGGGCCGCAAGTACCGTTTTGATCCGCATCGAAAAGACTTGCCCCCTCCCGCCAATCTTCGTGGAAGCCGACTCGGGCTTCGGCGCTGTATTGATTGACGGCTTTTCTTTGCTTGCCAAGCAGGCGGCGCCTATATGACAGACACAACCCGCGCGTAAGTTGCATACTATTGCAAATGGGCAACAGTTGCTCACGGGAATGTGAAGGAAAATCAACGTTTCGAAAGGCCAGCATCCATGAATGTCGGAGATGCCGCCCGCCGCACCGGGCTCCCCGCCAAGACCATCCGCTATTATGAGGAGATCGGGTTGATCGCGCCGCAGCGCTCGGCCAATGGCTATCGCGACTACACCGGCGAGGATGTGCATCGCCTCGCCTTTCTCAAGCGGGCCCGCAATCTCGGCTTCTCGATCGAGGATTGCCGGCAGCTGATGGCGCTCTACCGCGACCGCTCGCGCGCCAGCGCCGATGTACACCGCATCGCCTCCAGCCATGTCACGGCGATCGAGGAGAAGATCGGCGAGCTGCAATCGATGCGCGCCACGCTGCAGAAGCTCATCCATGCCTGCCACGGCGACGACCGCCCCGACTGCCCGATCCTGGAAGAGATGGCGGGGACCAAGGAACACGCGGCAGGCTGAGCGGCCCCTGCCCTTTCCGGCATTCGCGATGCACCAAGCTCACAAAAACAGGTTCAAACCGTGAACAAAATCGGCGATACTGGGCCATGCCCATCGTTTCGCCGATTCCCCGCAACCCTCTCGCCGACGGCCGCCAGTCCGAGCGGGCCATGCTCGTGCGCCGCGGCGTGCAGCGCCTTCTGATGGAGATGGGGGCGCATGTGCTACCCGAATTGTCGCTGGCCACCGGTCGCCGCGCCGACCTCGTGGCGCTGACCCGGCAGGGCGACATCTGGATCATCGAGATCAAGTCCTCGGTCGAGGATTTCCGCGTCGACCGCAAATGGCCGGATTACCGGCTGCATTCGGACCGGCTGTTCTTCGCCACCCATCCGGGCGTGCCGGCCGAGATCTTCCCGCCCGATTGCGGTTTCATCCTGTCCGACGGCTACGGCGCCGAGATCATGCGCGAGGCGCCCGAGCACCGGCTGCCCGCCGCCACCCGCAAGGCGCTGATGCTGCGCATGGCGCGCGCCGGTGCGGCGCGCCTGCTCGCCGCCGAGCTTGCCGGCGTGCCCGTGCCGGCGCTGGAGGGAGAGAGTGAATAGGAAGGGCAGTAGGACAGTAGGACAGTAGGACAGTAGGGCAGTAGGGCAGTAGGGCAGTAGGAAAATAAGGACGTAGCCCTACAGCAACAAGTTCATCAGGCCGTGGGAAGGGCTTTTCGGGGACCAGCGCGGCCCCTCGATTTCAGCCAGCTCTTATTTCCCTACTGCCCTATTCCCATACTGCCTTACTGCCCTTCTGCCTTTTTACCGCGGCGCGCGCTTGGCGAGGATGCGCTGCAAGGTGCGGCGATGCATGTTGAGGCGGCGGGCCGTCTCCGACACGTTACGCTCGCACATTTCGTAGACGCGCTGGATGTGCTCCCAGCGCACGCGGTCGGCCGACATCGGGTTTTCCGGCGGCGCGGCGCGCTCGCCCGAGGCACGGGTCAATGCCGCGAACACGTCGTCGGCATCGGCCGGCTTGGACAGATAGTCGACCGCGCCGAGCTTCACCGCGGTCACCGCCGTGGCGATGTTGCCGTAGCCGGTCAGGATGATGGTGCGCGTGTCCTCGCGCTTCTCGCGGATGGCGGCCACCACGTCGAGCCCGTTGCCGTCGCCCAGCCGCATGTCGACCACCGCATAGGCGGGCGGATTGGCCCGCGCCTTGGCGACCGCCTCCTCGACGCTCTCGGCCGTCTCGACGGTAAAGCCGCGCGTTTCCATGGCCCGTGCCAGACGGGTGAGGAAGGGCTTGTCGTCATCCACGAGCAGGAGCGAGGTATCGTCGCCCGTCACCACGCCGCCATTGCCATCTTCGCCGGTCATGATCTTCAACCCCAATCGAATTTCGTGCGACAAACTGTTCCTGCACGGAAATATATGTGTTGGACGCCGCTGTCCAATTTTTGAGCATTTTTTTGCCGCCCCTGCGGACGGAAAAGCATTTGCTCGCCTGCCCTACGTCTTGCCTGCCCCTATGTCTTGCGCGGCGGCAAGGCGGCGCCCTCCTCGGCATAGACGAAGGCGCTGCGCGGCCACCGCACCTTGACCATGGCGCCCTCGCCCGGCCCGCTCGAATTGCCGAAGCTGATGGTGGCGCCGGAGCGCTCCAGCAGCGTCTTGGCGATGAACAGGCCGAGCCCCAGCCCGCCGCCGGGCTCGGCGCCCTGCCGGGTCGACATATAGGGCTCGCCGATGCGGTCGAGCACCTCGACGGGGAAGCCCGAGCCGTCGTCGACGATGGACAGCGACACGACGTTCTCGTCCCAGTTCCAGCGCACGCTGACGCTGGTGTGGGCGAAGTCCACCGCGTTCTCGACCAGATTGCCGAGCCCGTAGAGGACACCCGGATTGCGGCGCCCGACCGGCTCGGGCCCGACGCAGGTGCCCGGCTGGAGACGGATGGTGATGCCGAAGTCGCGGTGCGGCGCCGTCACCTCCTCGACCAGCGAGGTCAGCGGCAGCCGGGCAAGCTGCGGCTCGCCCTCCGACGACAGGCTGGTCAGGCGCTTGAGGATTTCGCGGCAGCGCTCGCTCTGGCTGCGCAGCAGAGTGACGTCGTCGCTGTATTTCGGGTCCTTGCCGAGCGCCTTCTCCATCTCCCTGGCGACCAGCGAGATGGTGGCGAGCGGCGTGCCCAGCTCATGCGCGGCGGCGGCCGCCAGCCCGTCCAGCGCCGACAGGTGCTGCTCGCGCTGCAGCACCAGTTCGGTGGCGGCCAGCGCATCGGAAAGCAGGCGCGCCTCGTCGGCGACTCGGAAGGCGTAGATGGCAGCGAAGGCGGTGGCCGACAGCACCGCCATCCACATGCCGGCGACATAGACGAAGGGCATCACCAGCGTGGTGCCCTCGATCCACGGCAGCGGCCGGTGAACGAAAACCAGCAGCGAGGCGACGGCGATCACCAGGACCGCCTGGATGGCGGTGAGCCTCAATGGCAGCGAGGTGGCCGAGACGACGACCGGCACGATGAGCAGCAGAGAAAACGGGTTGGTGAGGCCGCCGGTCATGTAGAGCAGGCCGGCGAGTTGCAGCGTATCGAAGGTGAGCAGGCCCATGGCGGCCAGCGGGGTCAGCCGGTGCGCGGCCGGATAGCGGAAGGCCAGCCACAGGTTCATCCACGCCGAGGCGGCGATCAGCGCGAAGCACAGGCCGACCGGCAGCGGGAACTGCAGCCAGTAGGCGACGAACAGCACCGCCACGCTCTGGCCGAATATGGCGAGCCAGCGCAGGCGGATCAGCGTGTTGAGGCGGAGCCTGTGGCTCTGGCGCAGGTCGGGAGCGTTCAGCCTTATCATCAGGAACCTGCGCCGGCGGCGACATAGATGGCGGCCAGCCGTTCGACGCCGGCCTGGTCCTCGGCATCGAAGCGGCCGGGAACGGGACTGTCGAGGTCGAGCACGCCGAGGACATCGCCGCCGCGAATCAGCGGCACGACCAGTTCGGAGCGCGAATCCGGATCGCAGAAGATGTGGTTCTCGGCCTTGGTGACATCGTCGACGCGGATCGAGCGGCGCTCGGCGACGGAGGTGCCGCACACGCCGCGCCCCACCGGGATGCGCACACAGGCGGGCTTGCCCTGGAAGGGGCCGACGACCAGCTCCTGCGGCGTGCGCAGGAAGTAGAACCCGGCCCAGTTCAGTTGCGGCATGGTCTGGAAGATCAGGGCGGACGCGTTGGCGGCGTTGGCGATTGCATCGCTCTCGCCCGCAAGCAGCGCCTCCATCTGGGCGGCGAGCTCGCGGTAGAAGCCGGGCTTGTCTGTGCTGTCGATATGGCTTGCTGAAAACATGGCGCTCAATTGACCCCTTTCGGCACGGTCTCCGGCGGCACCGTATCCTTGACGTTCTGGCGATGGAAGATGAACAGGCCGGCCAGGACGACAATGCCGGCGCCGATCAGGATGCGCGGCCCCGGCACGTCGCCGAAGAAGATGACGCCGAACACCACCGCCCACAGAAGCAGCGTGTAATGCAGCGGCGCCAGCGTCGAGGCCGGCGCCATCTTCAGCGCGCGGGTGATCATCAGATGCGCGGCGCCCGAGACGATGCCCAGAAGCAGCATGGCGCCGTAGTCGACGGCCGAGGCGGCATGCCAGTCGCCGATGGCCATCACCGCTCCGCAAAGGCCGACGCCCACGGTCTGCCAGGTCACCAGCGCGGTGTCGCTGGTGCCGCGCAGCAGGCGGCTGAGCACGATAGCGACCGCGAAGGAGACGGAGCCGACCAGCGCGTAGAGCGATTCCACCGACAGCGCCGCCGAGGACGGCTTGAGCATGACCAGCACGCCGCAGAAGCCGATGACGATCGCCAGCCAGCGCCGCCAGCCGACCTTCTCGCCGAGGAACATGTGCGACAGCGCCGCCACGTAGATCGGGCCGGCCATGTAGAAGCTCATCACGTCGGCCAGCGGCAGATGCACGACGGCGGCGTAGAACAAAATCGTGTCCAGCGCCGTGGCGACGACGCGCGCAACCTGCAATCCGATCCGGTCGAGACGGAACAGCTTCACCGGTCCCTGGCGGGCGATCATCGGGCCGAGGATGACGAAGGCGCCGATCGAGCGGATGAACACCACCTGCCCGACCGAGAAACTGGCCACCAGCCATTTGCCCATGGCGTCGTTGAGCGCGAACATGAAGTCGCCGGCCAGCATCAACAGGATGCCGGCCACAAGCATGTTGCGGGTCAGGAGTCCGGGCAGCCGAAACATCGCGCATTTCCTTGGAGAGGCCGTTGCGGCCGTTAGTGCGCTGTTATCCGTGCCACGGAGATTTTGCGAGCAAATTCGGTTGGCGCAGCCAAACGCCGCCAAGGCCGGTCACGACCTGTCCGATCCGCTTGCCGGGCTTCCGGCTCCTGCCCCGAACCCTTCCAGCCTTCGGGAGACAGGCCTTACTTCGCCCTCACCGGCACATAGACCGGCCGGTAGACCACGCGCGGGAACGGGTCGATGTAGCGGGTCTCGCGCGCGGCGGCGCGGCGGTCCAGTTCGATGCGCTGCAGGCATTCGGCAAAGGCGTCGTTCTTGCGCGTGAAGCCGTAGGACCGGCATTTCTCCTCGTCGGCGGCGCGCTGCTGCTCGGCCGTCATGCAGCCGGAAAGCAGAAAGCCAAGGACGATGACGGCTGTGGTTCTGAGAAGCATGACGAGATCCTCGAATGGTCCCTGCCCGTGCGTGATTCCTACACCAGCATGCGGCGATGACAAGATGCCATGCAACCGGCGAGGGTCTCACAAACTTGTGCGGCGCAATACCTCCCCACCCGACGGCGGCGGCCATCAGGTGCCAAAGCTTCTGGCAGCGGCGAAGCTCCCCCTCCCCTTGTAGGGAGAGGGGCCTGTCGAGGGTCAGTCCGGCAGTTTCCGGACGGCGCCCTTGTCTGCGCTTGTTGCGAAGGCGGCGTAGGCCTTGAGGGCTGTGGTGACGTTGCGGCGGCGTTGCTCGGC
>NZ_JBEPML010000017.1:0-104272 GCF_040545735.1 Aquamicrobium terrae | reverse complement strand
CCCCGTCGCGCGCCACAACCCGCGCGCCCCCGCCATGTTGCGGCCATGCGTCGTCGTGCGGGAACGGTAGGAAGGCATCAATCTCGTCCTTGGCTGTGAGCTATGGATTAAGGGTGCAGGCGATCATCCCTGCCGCTCGGGAACGCGGACCAGCAATCCCTGCATGTCGTCCGTCACCGTGATCTGGCAGGCCAGCCGCGAATGTTGCGGGTCCGGTTCATAGGCGAAATCAAGCATGTCGTGCTCCATGTCCGAGGAGGGGGGCAGTTTCTCCACCCATTCGGGCGCGACATAGACATGGCAGGTCGAGCACGAGCAGGCGCCGCCGCACTCGGCCTCGATGCCGCGCACGGCCTCGTCGCGGGCGGCCTCCATCAAGCTCATGCCGGCCGTGGCCTCGACGACGCGCCGGTTTCCGTCATGTTCAACGAAGGTGATCTGAACCATTGTCTTTCTCCCGCGATGCTGGAGCGTTTCCGCCTTGCGCAGCAATGCGCTTTTTCCCTGTTTCAGTGCGGCAGCAGCGCCATGGCCTCGACCTCGACCAGGAATTCCGGCCGGGTGAAGCCGGAGACGATCAACAGGGTCGAGGCGGGTTTTGTGGCGAGCCCGGCCACTAGCCGGTCGCGGACGGCCATATAGTCGGCCATGTGCTCACGCCGCGTCACGAAGGCGGTGAAGCGCAGGACATGTGACAGGTCCGCCTCGGCCTCGGCAAGGATGGCCCGGATGTTGGAAAAGCAAAGCTCGGCCTGGGCCTCGACGCCGGCCGGGATCGTTCCATCGGCGGCGAGCCCGAGCTGGCCGGAGGTCACGATCAGCAGGCCCGAGGCCACGCCGTGCGAATAGCTGCCGAACGGGGCCGGCATGGTGGCGGGGGCAAGGGCCTTCATGGCTTTTCCTCTTCCTCTTTGGAATGAAGCCCGCAGCGTTGCAGGAAAAGCTGCGTCGCCTCGGCGACGATGCGGTCCGCATCGAGCGGCGAATGTTCCGGCTTGCCCATCAAAACGCGGGTCTGGGCCTCGTACTCGGCATAGTGCTGGGTCACTGCCCACATGTTGATCTGGAACAGCAGCGGGTCCACGGGGCGGATCTTGCCGCTGTCGATCCATTCCTGGATGACACCGCTGGCCTCCTCGACGGCGCTCTTGAGGTCATTCCAGTGGGGCGCCATTTCCGGTGCGCCGCGGGCGATCTCATTGGCGAAGAAGCGCGAGACGTCTGGATATTCCAGCGCATGCCGCACCTTGCGGTCGATATATTCGGTGATCGCCAGCGCCGGGTCCTCGCGCGAGGCCGACAGGAAGAAGATGTCCTTCCACTGGGCGACGATCTCGCCGAGCACCTGCTGGTACAGCTCCTCCTTCGAGGAGATGTAGTAATGCAGCTGGGCCTTGGTGATGCCGGCCGTCTGGGCGATGGCCTGGGTCGAAGTCCCGGCCAACCCGTTGCGCGCGAATTCCTGGATCGCGGCATTGCGGATCGCTCCGTGGATTTCCTTCCGCTTTCTCTGGGCGCTGGTCATACGCTCCCCATGCATGCACAACGGTTCAGGTTCGGATCGATGCCGCGGCAGGCGCCGCGCCATCGATCGTCGCTTCGATTCGCGCGTCCGGCCGCGCGGGGCGCATGCCCCTATTTGCCGGTCAGCGCGGCCTTGATGTCCAGACCCTTGCCATGGTTGACGAAGCGCATGTCGGCGACCTTGGACAGGTCGACGCTGCCTGCCTCGATGATCTTGCTTTCCACCGCCAGGTCGTAGAACCCCTTGATGCGGGCCTCGTCCATCGCCCCGATCCCCTTCTTTAGGGCGTCGCCCGAATCGATGATGCCCAGCCGTTCGAACTGTAGCATCTCGGCATCCAGCTTCTCGACGGTCATTTCCGGGTTGGCGGCGATGATGGCCTGATAGGCGGCGGTGCGGTCGCCGTAGAGATAGTTGTACCAGCCCTCGATCGACGCATCGATGAAGCGCTGCACGAGATCGGGATTGGTTTCCACCAGCTCGCTGCGGGTCTCGATGATCGAGCCGTAGGTGCTCCATCCCTGGTCGGCCAGCAGGAAGACATCCACCTCGGCGCCTTCCTTGGCCGCATAGAGCGGCTCGGCGGTTCCATAGGCCTGCTGGACCATCTTCGGGTCGCTCAGGAACTGGGCGAGGTTGAAGCCGTAGGGGCGCAGCTGCTCGTTCTGGAAGCCGTGGCTGTCGACCATCCACTGCCAGAAGCTGAACTGGCCGTCCTTCGAGACGAGGACGGAAGGCGCCTTGGTCAGCGCGGCGAAGTCGGCATACTGGCCCTTGTGCGCCATGAACGCCTGCGGATCCTTCTGGAACAGGGCGGCGACCACGGTGGTCGGAATGTCGTTGCGTATGTTGTCGAACGCCAGGAGCAGATTGCCGCCCATCAGGAAGTCGAGCCGGCCGGCGGCCAGCATTGGCCGGGTGTTGACCTGCGGCCCGCCCATGCGGATCTCGACGTCGAGGTCGTATTTCTCGTAGGTGCCGTCCACCACGGCCTGGTAGAAGCCGCCATGGCCGCCCTGTGCCAGCCAGTTGGTGCCGAACACGACCTTGTCGGCGGCAAGGGACGGCCCGGCCGCGAGCATGAGCCCCAAAGCGGTTAAGAGGCTGGTGATGTGCTTCATGCGTGTTCTCCCATTTGGTTGTCGTCGACGCGTGCCATGTCGGCACTCCAGCCCCGGGTCTTGCCCGGGTTCATCAGCCCGTACGGATCCGCCAGCTTCTTGAACTCGATCTGCGTCTGGTCGATCTGCTTCATGCCGCCATCCTCGATGGTCACGACATGGGGGTTGAAGATGGTGCAGCCGTCCTTTTCCTCCAGCTCGGCGATCAGCCGGTAGGTCGCCGCCTCGCCGCGATAGCGCACCAGCGGCAGGGCGAAGATCTGAATCTCGCCGTCCATGCGGGCCATCTCGTGGTGCCAGTAGATCTCGTCGCCATAGCGGGCCATCTGGCGCAGGACCAGATCGGGATCGAAGGGGCGCGGATAGGCGACCTGCAGGTAGGTCCAACCCTTGTCGACCTTGAGGGCCTGCAGCGTGGTGTGGTTCCAGCCGCATTCATAGGCCGGCTGGAGGCCGGCGGCGCGGATTTCGGGCTTGCTCATGGCAAAGGAGATGCGGCCGCCGGCCGCCTCGGCGGCGGCGGTGAAGCGCTCCATCTCCTGCGGGGCGACCATGGCGAAGATCGCGTCCCGGTCGGCGGGGAACAGATCGCCCAGCTTGCTGTAATAGGGGGCGAAGCGGCGTTCGACCGCGGTCAGCAGATAACAGTCCATGCCCTGTTGCTGGGCGGAGCTGGCAAAGCGCAGCGCCTCGCCATAGCCGTCGAACAGGGCGGCGGCATGCACCCAGTCGGTGGCGCGGGTCAGGGCAAGGCCAAGCTCGACGACGATGCCGTTGGTGCCGTAGGCGTGCTGGACCTTCTGGATGTCCTCGCCGTGCAGCTCGATCAGTTTCGGCTCGGGCTCGACCGTGACCACCTTGACATAGGTGACGTTGCCGGGATCGCGCAGCATGCCATGGCGGAGCGAGCCGATGCCGCCCGAGCCGCCGGCGATGAAGCCGCCGATGGTCGCCATCTGCCGGGTCGAGGGATACATCAAGAGTTCCTGTCCGGTCTCGCGGGCGGCGTCGTCCAGCCGCGAGATGCGGGCCCCGGCCTCGACGTGGACATGGCCGCTGGTGATCTCGATCACCTTGTCGAGGCGGGTGAGGTCCATGACCACGCCGCCCTCCAGCGGCACGCACTGGCCGTAATTGCCGGTGCCGCCGCCGCGCAGGGTGAGCGGCACCCTGTGGCGGGCGACCAGCCCGGCGATGCGGATCACCTCGTCGACGCTCTGCGGCACCACGACGAGATCGCCGAGCTTGTCCTTGAGCTGGTCGTTGAGTATCGGACTGTACCAGAAATAGTCGCGCGACCGCGCGGCCAGGTAGTTCTCGTCGTCATGGAAACGGATTCCGTCCAACGCCGCCTTGAAGGCCGCCCAGTCGTGGCGTGCGCTCATGTCTGCTCTCCTTGATGGTGGTCGGCCAGGATGCGGCCGTCGCGCCAGACCGCCCGCGCGGCGCGGGGGCGGCTGATCGCGTCGGTGAGGTCGTCGGCATCCAGCCAGATGAAATCGGCGGGGCCGCCTTCGCTGACGCGCAGGCTGCTTCCCATCCAGTTGGCGGGGGTCTCGCTGATCGCATCGAGCCAGGCGTCGGGTTGCAGATGGCCCAGAAGGGCGGCACCCCTGAACATGTCGCACAGATCGTAGTCGCCATAGGGGAAGAAGCCGTCGCGGACATTGTCCGAGCCGATCATCACCTTCATCCCCGCCGCCCGCGCCTCGTGCATGGGCGCCAGCCCGCGCAGGCGCGGGGTGCGCCCGGTTCCGGCATCCTGCAGATAGCTGTTGCAGCCGGGCAGCACCGTCAGGCCGACACCGGCCTCGGCGGCATGCCGAAGAAGATCACCGACCTCGCCCGGATCGCGCATCGACAGGGCGCAGCCATGGCCGCACAGGACCCGGCCGGCCAGCCCGCGCCGCGCGGTCTCGGCGACGATCGCGTCGATGCCGCGCGCGTCGGTGTCGAGCCCTTCGTCGACATGGAAGTCGAGCTCGAGGTCGTGGCGTTCGGCGAGGTCGAAGACATGGCCGAGCTTCGAGGCGAGATCGTCGTTGCGGTAGATGAAGGCGCCGAGGACGGCGCGGGCGGCCTTGACCTCGCGGGCGACCGCCTCGCCGATGTCGGCGAAAAGGTCGAGCGGGGTCAGCGATGCGAGCTGGAGCCGGACCCGGCCCTGCCATTCGCCGGCCAGTTCGCGCAGCACGTGCCATGCCGTGGGCGGCTCGGCCCCGTACCAGTCGAGATGGCTGCGCATCAGCGCGGTGCCGTGCCGGTAGGCCCGCGACAGCGCCTGCCCGGCGCGTCGGCGAAGATCGGCTTCGTCCCAGCCTGCGGCATCGGCCTTCATCATCTCGATGGCATGGAACAGCGAGGTGGCGCGTTCCGGCATGCGGGACGCGGTGAAGGTCTTGTCGAGATGGGTGTGGATGTCCGCCAGCAGCGGCATGACGAAGCCGCCGCCCTTTTCCGCCGACGGGGACAGGCCGGCGATGCGCCCGTCCTCGACGGCGATGTCCCAGTGCCTGTCGCGGCCAGCCAGGCGCAGGCCCGCCAAGTGCAGGCCGGCACGCCCGGCGGTCGCCGGTTGCGAGGCGACCGGGCCGGTCGTGGCAAAAGGAGTCGGGCCGACGTTGCGCATGGCGGCTACAGTTCCCGCTTGATTTCGCTCTCGTGCCAGTGACCGAGCACGGCACGCGACAGCCAGGCGGTGACGAGGAAGATCAGGATGCCCAGCACCGACACCAGAAACAGCGCGGCGAACATGCGCGGGATCTCGTTGCGGAAGCTCGATTCCAGGATGCGCGAGGCAAGGCCGGTGTTCTGGCCCGCGGTGCCGGCGACGAATTCCGCCACCACCGCGCCGATCAGCGACAGCCCGCCGGCGATCTTCAGCGCGGCCATGAAATAGGGAAGGGCCGAGGGGATCAGAAGGTAGCGCAGGCGTTGCCAGGGCGTCGCCTGATAGAGCCGGAACATGTCGCGCAGATTGTGGTCGGCGCTGCGCAGCCCGATGGCGGTGTTCGACAGGATCGGGAAGAAGGCCACGATCCAGGCGCAGATCAGCAGCGCGAAGAAGGTGTTGCTGACATAGATCAGGATCAGCGGCGCGATGGCGATGACCGGCGTCACCTGCAGGATGACGGCGAAGGGAAACAGGCTCATCTCCACCGTGCGCGACAGGGCGAACACCATGCCCAGAAGCACGCCGCCGACGATGGCGAGGCCCAGCGACAACAGCGTCAGCTTGACGGTGAAGGCCGCGCTCTGCATCAGGGTCGGCCAGTCCTGCACCAGCGTCCTGGCGATCAGGCTCGGCGCCGGGATCAGGTAGTGCGGCACCTCGTTGTACCAGACCAGGAATTCCCACAGGCCGAGCGCCAGTAGGATGGTCGAGACCGGCATGATGATGCGCAACTTGCGCTCGCGCCGTTCGCGCAGGATGCGGGGGTCGATGCCGGTGTTCGTGGCCACGGTGCCGGTTCCCTGTTCAATGGTTGATATCGACATGGTCCATGGTCCCTTCCAGCGCATTGCTGACCAGACGGCAGTTCTCGGTGTATTCGGGCGTCATCCGATGGGCGGCGGTGCGCTGATGGCCATCGGAGAGCGCGATGTCGTGCACGACCCGGCCGGGGCGCGCGGCCATGACGACGACACGGCTGGAGAGATAGACGGACTCGAAGACCGAATGGGTGACGAAGATCACGGTCAGGCCGTGCGAGCGCCACAGGTCGAGAACCTCGTCGTTGAGCTTGGACCTCGTCATCTCGTCCAGCGCCGCGAAGGGCTCGTCCATCAAAAGCAGCTTCGGCCTGGTCACCATGGCGCGGGCGATGGAGACGCGCATCTTCATGCCGCCCGACAGTTCCCGCGGATAGGAATTGGCGAAATTGGCGAGGCCGACCATGGCCAGCGCCTCCTCGACGCGCGGCCGGGCCTCGGATCGCCTGAGCCCGTGCAGCTTGAGCGGCAGGTAGACGTTCTCGAAGACGGTCGCCCAGGGCATCAGCGTGGCTTCCTGGAATACGTAGCCGATGTCGTTGCCGTCGGAACCTTGTCCCGCCGGGTGCCCGTTGACCGAGATCGACCCGGATGAAACCGACAGCAGGCCGGCGACCATCTTCAACGCGGTGCTCTTGCCGCAGCCCGACGGGCCGAGGAAGCTGACGAACTCGCCCTTGCGGATCTGCAGGGACATGCCGCGCAGCGCGACGGTGCCGTTGCCGAACTGCTTGTGGACGTCCTTCATCTCGATGAGGACAGGGGCCTCAGGCCTGGAAATCTGGCAGTTCATCGCTCACCACTCCGGTCTGCTGTCGAGCCAACCTGACGGCAGGCTATCGATTTCGGCCATGGCCTCGACAAGCCTGTCGATGGCGTGGTCCAGCGTCGCCTCGCCCTTTTCGGCGGTGGCCAGATGGGCTTCGCCGCAGGCGCCGGCGGGGCTGAGGTCCTGGGTCTTCCAGCCGGGCCTGGCGCCGCGCCCCAATCCGAGATGGCGGAACTTCTCGGCGAGGTCCTGGCCGCGAGAACGGAAATCGCGCGCCGCATCCATGTTCACATTGGCGGGGTCGAGCGCCAGCATGACCGAGGTTTCCATATCGCCGGCATGGATGCCGTGGCTGCGCTCGACATCGGAATAGAGGCCGTCAGGCATGCCGAAGCCGAACCAGTTGACCGCGAAGGCCAGCATGTCGTGGCTGACGCGCAATTGCCGGGTGACGATGTCCATCACCGGGATGTTGCCGCCGTGGCCGTTCAGCAGCACGAACTTGCGCACGCCGGAGCGCGCCACGCTGGCGCCGATCTCGGTGAGCACGCGGATCAGCGTTTCGGCCGTGAAAGTCAGGGTGCCGGGATAGTCGATGTGCTCGTCGCTCTTGCAGACCGACTGCGTGGGCAGGATCAGGACCGGGCTGGTTTCGGGCAGGGCCCTGGCAAGACGCCGGGCGACACCGTCGACGGTGCAGCTGTCCACCGACATGGGCAAATGCGGCCCGTGCTGCTCGATGGCTCCGATCGGAAGAACGGCGATGATGCGCTGGCGGTCGAGGGCGGCGAAGTCGCGGCTGGAATAATCGGCCCAGAAACGCTTCATCGCGGGGCTCCCTTGCCGTGCCGGGCACTGCTGGGTGGCAATAATCCTATCATGATCAGTCCTCCTCCACGGACAGATAAACAAATTCATAGCAATTGGTCAAACTATTTGGTAGGATTTTTGAAAATCCATTAAGCTACTGATTTTAATTATTTTTCAATCTTTCCGGCAAAAGCGGTGGAGGCTGCGTGCCGGTACGGGGTCGCCAAAAGGGAGGCAAGATGAAGGAGAGAAGATGCGCCCGCGCCTGTTGATCACCAGGCCGCTGCCGGCCGCCGTCCATGACCGCGCCGGGGTGCTGTTCGACCTGACGATCCGGGATAGCACCGGTCCCACCCGGCCGGCCGAGCTGGCGGATGCGCTGACGGAATATGACGCCATCCTGCCTTCGCTGGGCGATGTCTTTTCGCGCGATGTGTTCTCGGCCGCAGGAGCGCCGCGCTGCCGGATCCTGGCGAATTTCGGGGCCGGGGTGAACCATATCGACCTCGCCGCCGCCGCCGATGCAGAGATTGCGGTGACCAACACGCCGGGCGCCGTCACCGCGCCGACGGCCGATCTTGCCATGATGCTGCTGCTGATGAGCGCGCGCCGCGCCGGCGAGGGCGAACGGCTGGTCCGTTCCGGGCAATGGCGGGGCTGGCATCCGGTGGAGCTTCTCGGCGACGAGGTCGGCGCCCGGACGCTGGGCATCGTCGGTATGGGCCGGATCGGCCAGGAGGTGGCCCGCCGCGCCACCGCCGGCTTCGGCATGGAGGTGCTGTTCCACAACCGTTCGCCGAAGCGTCCGCCGGGGCCGGAGGCCACGCAAGTGCCGCTGGACGAGGTGCTGGGCCGGTCCGACTTCATCGTCGTGACCCTGCCGGGCGGTGTCGGGACAAGGCATCTGATCGACGCCGAGGCGTTGTCGCTGATGCGGCCCCACGCGCATCTGATCAATGTCTCGCGCGGCGAGGTGGTGGACGAGGCGGCGCTGATCGAGGCGCTGCGCGAAAAGCGGATCGCCGGCGCGGCGCTCGATGTCTACGAGTTCGAGCCCGAGGTGCCGGCGGCCCTGCGCGAGCGCGACGACGTGGTGCTGCTGCCGCATCTGGGCTCGGCGACGCGATCGGCGCGCGAGGCGATGGGGATGACGGCGCTTGACAATCTGAAGGCCTTCTTCGGCGGCGGCGAGCCGGCGAACAGGGTCGCCTGAACAGGGGAGAGGAGGCAGGACATGACCCATATCGCGATACTGGGCGCGGGGCAGGCGGGTGCGGCGCTGGCGGCCAGGCTACGGGCGCTGAACTTCGAGGGGCGCATCACCCTCATCGGCGAGGAGGAGGCGCTGCCCTACCAGCGGCCGCCTTTGTCGAAGAAATACCTACTGAAGGAGATGTCGCTGGAGCAACTCCACCTGCGCCCGGAGCGGTTCTACGCGGAAAAGGACATCACCCTGTTGCGGGGGCGCAGGGTCACCGCCATCGACACGGCCGGCCGGCAGCTTCGCCTCGACGGGGAGAGCCTGGCTTACGACCAGTTGGCGCTGACCACCGGGGCCACGCCGCGCACGCTGCCGGCGTCGCTGGGCGGCGCCAGGGCGGGCGTCTACGTGGTGCGCAATCTGGCCGATGTCGAGCGCATGGCGCCCGAGTTCGCGCCCGGGCGACGAGTGCTGATCGTCGGCGGCGGCTATATCGGGCTGGAGGCGGCGGCGGTGGCGGCCAAGCTGGGGCTGAAGGTGACGTTGGTGGAGGCGGCGCAGCGCATTCTCCAGCGCGTCGCCGCGCCCGAAACCTCGGACTATTTCCGGGCGCTGCACGCCGGGCAGGGCGTCGAAATCCTGGAAGGCATGGGATTGCAGAGGCTTGAAGGGGGTACGGCGATCTCGGTCGCGCTGTCGGACGGTTCGCGGCGCGAGGTGGATTTCGTCGTGGTCGGCATCGGCGTCATGGCCAATGACGGGCTGGCGGCGGCTGCGGGGCTGGCCTGCGAGAACGGCATCGTCGTCGATGCGCAGGGCCGCAGCAGCGACCCTTCGGTTTGGGCGGCCGGCGACTGCACGCGCTTTCCCTATCGCGGCGAGATGATCCGGCTGGAGAGCGTGCAGAACGCCATCGACCAGGCCGAGGCGGTGGCCGCCAACATGCTGGGCGCGGGGCAGGACTATGTGCCGAAGCCGTGGTTCTGGTCCGATCAGTACGACATCAAGCTCCAGATCGCCGGGCTGAACAGCAATTTCGATCAGGTCGTGGTGCGGCCGGGTGCCGGGCAGGCGTGCTCGCACTGGTATTTTCGCGAAGGCGAGTTGCTGGCCGTGGATGCGATGAACGATCCGCGCAGCTACATGATCGGCAAGCGCCTGATCGAGGCGGGGCGCTCGCCCCTGCCGGGGCAGGTGGCGGATGCCGGCTACGACCTCAAAAGCCTGATCTGACGGGCACCCAGCCGCCGGCACTTGCCGCGGCCTGGCTGTTCGCTACAGGTCGGTCAGCGTGCCCTCGAAAACTTCGGCGGCGAAGCCGAGCGTTTCGGACAGCGTCGGGTGCGGGTGGATGGTCAGCGCGAGATCTGCCGCGTCGGACCCCATCTCGATGGCATGGCAGGCCGAGGCGATCAGTTCGCCCGCGTTGACGCCGACGATCGCCGCGCCCAGCACCCGGCCGCTGTCGGGGTCGAGAACAAGCTTGGTCAGGCCCTCGCCGCGCCCCATCGACAGCGCCCGTCCGGACGCCGCCCATGGGAAGGGGGTGGTCTTCACCTTGCGTCCCTCCGCCTTCGCCTGCGTTTCGGTGAGGCCGGTCCAGGCGATCTCGGGATCGGTGTAGGCGACGGAGGGAATGCAGCGCGGCTCGAATGCCGCCTTGTGGCCGCAGGCGACCTCGGCCGCCACCTTGGCCTCGTGCGTGGCCTTGTGGGCGAGCATCGGCTGGCCGACCACGTCGCCGATGGCGAAGATGTGCTTCTGGTTGGTCCGCATCTGCGCATCGACCGGGATGAAGCCCTGGCCGGTCACCGCCACACCCGCCGTCTCCGCTCCCAGTTCCGCGCCGTTGGGGCGTCGGCCGACGGCGACGAGGATGGCGTCGAACTTCGTTTGCCATGTCCCGGACGCATTCTCGAATGAAGCGGTGAGCGCTTCGCCCGCCGCGACGGCGGCGACGCCGGTCTCCAGATGGATGGCTTCGTAGCGGGCCTTGAGCCGGCTCGTCAGCGGCTTGACGATATCGGCATCGGCGCCGGGGATGAGCTGGCCCATGCGCTCGGCGATGGTGATGCGCGATCCCAGCGCATGATAGACCTGCGCCATCTCCAGCCCGATGATGCCGCCGCCGAGAACCAGCAGGCGCTGCGGCACGGCTTTCAGGTCCAGTGCTCCGGTGCTGTCGAAGATGCGCGGGTCGTCTGGCAGGAAGGGCAGCCATATCGGGCTGGAGCCCACGGCGACGATGGCCTGATCGAAGGTGAGGCGGCGCGGCCCGTCCGGCGTCGCCACCTCGACCTCGTGCGGCCCGGTGAAGCGCGCCATGCCCTGCATGGTGGTGACCTTGCGCCGCTTCGCCAGCCTGGCAAGGCCGCCGGTCAGCTTGCCGACGACGCTTTCCTTCCAGCCCCGCACCGCATCGATGTCGATCTGCGGCGCGCCGAAGCTGACGCCATGCGCCGCGCCCTCGGCCGCGTCGTCGACCAGCTTGGCGACATGCAGCAGCGCCTTGGACGGGATGCAACCGACATTGAGGCACACCCCGCCCAGGGTCTGCCGCGCATCGACCAGCGTGACCTTGCGGCCGAGGTCGGCGGCGCGGAAGGCGGCGGTATAGCCGCCCGGACCGGCGCCGATGACCAGCAGATCCACATGGTCGCCGCCTGCGGCAGCCGCTGCCGGTGTGGGAGCCGGCCGGTCGGCAAGCTCCTCCTCGATGCGCAGCGCCACGGTTCCCTGGCTGACGCGGTCGCCCACCTTCACCAGCACCTCGCGCACCACGCCGGCGCAGGGTGCGGGAATATCCAGAGTCGCCTTGTCGCTCTCCAGCATCAGGATCGGGTCATCGATCGCGATGCGGTCGCCGGGTCCGACCGGGACCTCGACGACGGTGACATCCTTGAAATCCCCGATGTCGGGGATGGCGATTTCTCTCGTCATGGCCGTTCCCCTCACAGGCTGATGCGCCGGAAATCGGACAGGATGTCCTTGACGAAGCCGAGGAAGCGGGCCGCCGCCACGCCGTCGACCGCGCGGTGATCCCAGGACAGCGACAGCGGCTGGATCAGACGCGGCTGGAAGGCTTCCCCGTCCCAGACCGGCTTGGTCGCCGAGCGCGTCATGCCGAGGATGGCGACTTCCGGCGCGTTGATGATGGGCGTGAAGTTCGTTCCGCCGATGCCGCCGAGCGACGAGATGGTGAAGGTCGCGCCCTGCATGTCGGAAGGCTTCAGCCGCCCGGCGCGGGCATCGGCGGCGAGATCGGCCATTTCGGCGGCGATCTCGCGCAGGCCCTTGCGGTCGGCGTCCTTGACCACCGGCACCACCAGCCCTTCGGGCGTGTCGGCGGCGATGCCGATGTTCCAGTATTTCTTCAGCACCATGTCGTCGCCGTCGAGCGACGAATTGAAGGCCGGATAGGCCTTCAGCGCCGCCACCGCCGCCTTGACCACGAAGGGCAGGATCGACAGTTTCGGCGCGCCGTCCTGCGCGTTGGCTTCCTTGCGGAAGGTCTCCAGATCGGTCACGTCGGCTTCGTCGAAATTGGTGACGTGCGGGATCATGATGGCGTTGCGCGCCAGAGCCGGGCCGGAAATGCGCACGATGCGCGACAACGGCTTGCGCTCGATCTCGCCGAATTTGGCGAAATCCACGCGCGGCCAGTCGGGCAGGCCGAGGCCGATGCCGCCATCCGTCGCGCCATTCGCGGCAGGGGCCTGCAAGGCCGCCTTGACGAAGCCCTGCACGTCCTCCCGGGTGATGCGGCCTTTGGGGCCGGTGCCATGGATGCCGGCAAGGTCCACGCCCAGTTCGCGGGCGAACTTGCGGATCGAGGGCGAGGCGTGCGGCGGCAGGCCGTCCTGTGCCGAAGGTGCCGGGCTTGCCGCAGCGGCGGGCGCCGGTGCCGCCGCGGCTTGCGGCACGGCTTCGGCCGGCGGTGCGGCAGCCGGGGCCGGTTCGGGCGCAGGCGCGGCAGACGCAGCCTCTGACCCCTGCCCGGCTTCTATCTCGGCCAGCAGCGTGCCCTCGCTCACCTTGTCGCCCATGCCCACATGAAGGGCTGTGATGCGCCCGCCGATCTCGGCGGGGACATCCAGCGTCGCCTTGTCGGATTCGACCACCACCAGCGTGTCGCCGGCGGCGATGGTGTCGCCGACCGCGACCGGCAGTTCGACGACCGGCACGTTACGGAAATCGCCCAGATCGGGAACCGCGATCTTCACCAGATTGCTCATGTCCGGCTCCTCCTCAGACGGTCCACGGGGCGGGCGCATCCGCCCGGATGCCGAATTCGGCGATGGCCTCGACAAGCACCTTGCGCTCGGCATGGCCCTCGCGCACCAGCGCCTCGATGGCCGCCAGCGCGATACTTTTGGCATCCACCTCGAAGAAGGCGCGCAGCGCCGTGCGGGTGTCGCTGCGGCCGAAGCCGTCGGTGCCGAGCGCGATGAAGCGCGCGTCGAGATAGGGCGCGATCATCTGCGGCAGGGCGCGCACATAATCGGTCGCCGCCACGATGGGCATGCGGCCTGACAACAGCCTTGCGGCATGGCCGATCTGCGGTTCCTCGGCGGCGGAGAGCCGGTTGGCGCGCTCGACCGCGCGCGCCTCCCGCGCCAGTTCCGTAAAGGAGGTGGCGCTGAAGACGTCCGAGGCGATGCCGAAGCGCTCAGTCAGCAGGTCGGCCGCCGCGATCACCTGCTGCATGATGGTGCCCGAACCCAGCAGCCGCACGCGGGTTTCCGCGCCCTCGTCGCCACGGCTGGCGAATTTGTACAGGCCCTTGACGATGTCCGCTTCCGCGCCCGATTGCAGCGAGGGCTGGGCGTAGTTCTCGTTCATCACCGTGACGTAGTAGAACTCGTCGGCCTGCTCCTCCATCATGCGGCGCATGCCGTGGTCGAGGATGACGGCCAGTTCGCCGGCGAAGGCGGGGTCGTAGGCGCGGCAATTGGGGATGGTCGAGGCGATCAGGTGGCTGGTGCCGTCCTGATGCTGCAAGCCTTCGCCCGACAGCGTGGTGCGCCCCGCCGTGGCGCCGAGCAGGAAGCCCCGCGCGCGCTGGTCGGCGGCCGCCCAGATCAGGTCGCCGATGCGCTGGAAGCCGAACATCGAATAATAGATGTAGAAGGGCAGCGTCGGCGTGTCGTGCACGCTGTAGGAGGTGGCGGCGGCGGCCCAGCTCGAGATCGCGCCGGCCTCGGTGATGCCTTCCTCGAGCAATTGCCCGTCCTTGGCCTCCTTGTAGTACATCATCGAGCCGGCGTCCTCGGGCTCGTAGAGCTGGCCCTTCGGCGCGTAGATGCCAACCTGACGGAACAGGTTGTCCATGCCGAAGGTGCGCGCCTCGTCGGCGACGATGGGCACGATGCGTGGGCCGATGCCCTTGTCCTTCAGGAGCCCGCCCATCATGCGCACGGCGGCCATGGTGGTCGACATCTCCTTGCCGTCGGCGCCGGTGGCGAACTTGCCGTAGCTGTCAAGCGCCGGCACCGCGATGCGCTTCTCGGGCGCCTGGCCGGGGCGGCGGGCGGGGATGGAGCCGCCCAATGTCGCGCGGCGCTCGCGCAGATAGGCCATCTCGCGGCTGTGCTCGGCCGGCTTGTAGAACTTCAGCCCCTCCAGATCGCTTTCCGACAGCGGCAGGCCGAAACGGTCGCGGAAGGCGACCAGCGCCTCCATGTCCAGCTTCTTGGACTGGTGGGCGGTCATGCGGCTTTCGCCGGCATTGCCCATGCCGTAGCCCTTCTTGGTCTTGGCGAGGATCACCGTCGGGCGGCCCTTGTGCGCCTTGGCGGCGGCAAAGGCGGCATGGAGCTTGCGGAAATCATGGCCGCCGCGCTTCAGCGCGTGGATTTCGGCATCGGTCATGTGGGCGACCAGGGCGCGGCTGGCCGGATCGGCATCGAAGAACTTGGCGCGGTTGTAGTCGCCGTCCTTGCTGCCGAGATCCTGATACTGGCCGTCGACCGTCTCGGCGAAGCGGCGCAGCAGCACCAGATCCTTGTCGCGGGCGAACAGCCCGTCCCATTCCGAGCCCCACAGCACCTTGATGACGTTCCAGCCGGCGCCGATGAACAGGCTCTCCAGTTCCTGGATGATCTGGCCGTTGCCGCGCACCGGGCCGTCCAGCCGCTGCAGGTTGCAGTTGACGACGAAGGTCAGGTTATCGAGGTTCTCGCGTGCGGCCAGCGTCAGGCCGGCGATGGATTCGGGCTCGTCCATCTCGCCGTCGCCGAACACGCCCCAGACGTGGCGGCCGGCGGTGCTGGCCAGTCCACGCCCTTCCAGATAGCGCATGTAGCGGGCCTGATAGACGGCGCTGATCGGGCCGAGGCCCATCGAACCGGTCGGGAACTGCCAGAAGTCCGGCATCAGCCAGGGATGCGGATAGGAGCACAGGCCGTTGCCGCCGACCTCCTGCCGGTAGTTGGCGAGCTGGTCCTCGCTCAGCCGGCCCTCCAGGAAGGCGCGAGCATAGACGCCGGGCGCGGAATGCGGCTGGAAGTAGACCAGATCGCCGCCGAAATCCTCGGTGCGGCCGCGGAAGAAGTGGTTGAAGCCGATCTCGAAGATCTCGGCTGCGCTGGCATAGCTGGCGATATGGCCACCCAGCTCGCCATAGGCCTTGTTGGCGCGCACGACCATGGCCAGCGCGTTCCAGCGGATGATCGAGGTGATGCGCTCCTCCAGCTCCAGATCGCCCGGATAGGAGCCCTGCTGCGCCACCGGAATGGTGTTGCGATAGGCCGAATAGGGCTGGCCCTTGGAAAAGACGCCATTGGCGCGGGCCACGTCGTCGAGCTGGCGCAGCAGGAACCCGGCGCGCTCGCTGCCCGAACTGGCGGCGACGGCGGTGAGGGCCTCGATCCATTCCTGCGTTTCGATGGGGTCGGTATCGGACTGGCCGCGCCGGTCCTGCTGAAAGTCGCTCATGCTGCCTCTTCCCAATGTTGCTGGCAGCAACTGTAACGGCGGGTACGGAAAATATGATGCCGAAAATGCTTTCAATGGAGTGTGTAACGGCATTGAGTGCCGCATTTCGCGCCATGCGTGGCATGAAATGCTGGACGGCCAGATAGTCTGGATGTTCGCCCGCCGCCTGCCTCCCGCGCGTTCAGACGGGCAGGGCGGTTTTGTACTTCACCTGCTTGAGCGCGAAGCTGGAGCGGATGTTGGAAACGCCGGGAATCTTGGTCAGTTCGTTGACGATGAAATGCTCCAGCGCCTTCATGTCCGGCACGATCAGGCGAACCAGATAGTCGCTGTCGCCGGTCATCAGGTAGCACTCCATCACCTGAGGGAAGGAATTCATCTTCTGTTCGAAGGTGCGCAAGGCCTGCTCGACCTGCTTTTCCAGCGTCACCTGAATGAAGACGTTGATCGACAGGTCGAGCGCTTCCGGATCGACCAGCGCGACATAGCCGCGGATGAAGCCGTCGCGCTCAAGTTGCTTGACTCGTGCGAGACAAGGTGACGGGGACAGCCCCACCCGCGCCGACAGTTCGACATTGGTGAGGCTGCTGTCTTTCTGCAATTGGGCCAGGATACGGCGGTCGGTGTCGTCGAAGGGGCGTCTTGGCATGTTGCGTTCCAATGTCAGGCATAGGCGGCATATTATTCTGGCATTGATGTCTATGGCGGCGCAATGCACTGTTGGAACACGGTTTGCCGGTGAGAAATGACAGGCCATTTCCGCCCTGAGCGGGTGGTGGGGTATCCTGATTGCGCCGGTTTCGATGCCGTTTCGGCCTGTGGAACGAGTCTGGAACGAGTCTGGAACGAATCGCTGACTCCTGCCGATTCATGGTTCGTTCACGGCTATATGTAGCTTTTTGCCGGATGGAGGCGGCTAGATGCTGAATCTTCCGAAGCGCCGTTTCGGCTGAATCTGGCGGAATCTGCGACATGGGCCGGCCGGGCTCGCCATGATGCGGCATCTTTCAACTTAATATATTGAAAAATAAGGAATTTCTTAATCTTCCTTAAGAATCTGCGAAGGCCTTGCCTGGGTTGCCGTTAACACCTCGATCAAAGACGGAACGAAACGGCGACGAATCGCTGATCGCAGAAGTTTCCCGTTTCGTTCGCTACCAGATGTTGTGGCTTGCACAGCTTGTCCACAGGCCGTGCACAGGCTGGATGTGGAAACGGCGCGGTTTGCCGCGCCGCGCCGTTAAGTCTTGCGTGCCGGATCGGCACAGCCTTTTATCGATCAGGCGAGATACTGCCCGCCATTCGCCGTGAGAGTCGAGCCGGTGATGAAGCCGGCATCGTCGGAGGCGAGGAAGACCACGCAACGCGCGATCTCCTCCGCCTCGCCGAGGCGGCCGACCGGGATCTGGGCGACGATCGCCTCGCGCACCTTTTCCGGCACCGCCATCACCATGTCGGTGGCGATGTAGCCGGGGCAGATGACGTTAACGGTGATGCCGGCGCGCGCGCCCTCCTGCGCCAGCGCCTTGGTGAAACCGATGTCGCCGGCCTTGGCGGCCGAATAGTTGGCCTGTCCCATCTGGCCCTTCTGGCCGTTGATGGAGGAGATGGTGATGACGCGGCCGAACTTGCGGTCGCGCATGCCGGTCCACAGCGGATGCGTCATGTTGAAGACGCCATTGAGGTTGGTGCCGATCACCTCGTTCCACTGCTCGCGCGTCATCTTGTGGAACATGGCGTCGCGGGTGATGCCGGCATTGTTGACCAGCACCCCCACCGGGCCGAGGTCGGCCTCCACCTGGGCGATGCCCTCGGCGCAGGCGTCGTAATCGGCCACCGACCATTTGTAGACCGGAATGCCGGTCTCCTCGTTGAATGTACGGGCGGCTTCGTCATTGCCGGCATAGTTGGCGGCAACGGAGTAGCCCGCATCCCTCAACGCTTTGGCAATGGCGGCGCCGATGCCGCGCGTTCCGCCGGTGACGATTGCAACCCTGCTCATGCTCTGGTCCTTCCGTGGTGATGCAGTAGGCGAGTGGTAAGGCAGTAGGTTAAGTAAGGCAGTAGGGCAGTAAGGCAGTAAGGCAGTAGGGAAACGGTCAGTTCGGGCTTCTTTACATATTGCCCTACTCCCCTACTGCCCTACTCCCCTAATTCATCCCCTCCAGGCACATGGCGACGCCCATGCCGCCGCCGATGCACAGCGTGGCCAGGCCTTTCTTCGCGCCGCGGCGCTTCATCTCGTAGACCAGCGTGTTGAGGATGCGGGCGCCCGAGGCGCCGATCGGATGGCCGATGGCGATGGCGCCGCCATTGACGTTGACGATATCGGGGTTCCAGCCGAGCCCCTTGTTGACGGCGCAGGCCTGGGCGGCGAAGGCCTCGTTGGCCTCGACGAGGTCGAGGTCGTTGACCGACCAGCCCGCCTTTTCCAGCGCCTTCTTCGAGGCCGGGATCGGGCCGGTGCCCATCACCGCCGGATCGACGCCGGCGGTCGCCCAGGAAGCGATGCGGACGATCGGCGTGAGGCCGCGGCGCTGGGCCTCGGCCTCCGTCATCAACAGCACGCCGGCGGCGCCGTCATTGATGCCGGAGGCGTTGCCGGCCGTCACCGTGCCTTCCTTGTCGAAGGCCGGCTTCAGCTTCTGCATGGCATCGATGGTGGCGCCGTGGCGGATGTATTCGTCGTCCTCGACCACGGTGTCGCCCTTGCGCGACTTGACCGTCACCGAAACGATCTCGTCCTTGAACTTGCCGGCCTTCTGGGCGGCCTCGGCCTTGTTCTGCGAGGCCAGCGCGAACCGGTCCTGCTCGTCGCGGGAAATCTGGAACTCACGCGCGACGTTCTCGGCGGTGATGCCCATGTGGTAGCCGTTGAAGGCATCCCACAGGCCGTCCTTGATCATGGTGTCGATCATCTTGTAGTCGCCCATCTTCACGCCGGCGCGCAGATGCTGGGCATGCGGCGAAAGCGACATCGATTCCTGCCCGCCGGCCACGATGACGCGGGCATCTCCGCTGGCGATCTGCTGCATGCCGAGGGCGACAGAGCGCAGGCCCGAGCCGCACACCTGGTTCATGCTCCAGGCCGAAGCCTCCTTCGGTACGCCGGCCAGCATCGCGGCCTGGCGGGCGGGGTTCTGGCCCTGGGCTGCGGTCAGCACCTGGCCGAGGATGACCTCGTCGACCTCGGCGGCGTCGACGCCGGCGCGGGCCAGCACTTCCTTGATCACGATGGCGCCAAGCTCATGTGCCGGCAGGTTGGCGAAGGCGCCGCTGAAGGAGCCCACGGGGGTGCGGGCGGCGCTGACGACAACGATGGCGTTGGAAGCGGACATGTTTTTCTCCGGACTTTTCAGGACGGCATTTCGACGGGTTTCCTTAACTTTTGTTGCCCTTTCCGAAACGCGAGTCAAACCGGAAATGCGGCCGTCACGCCGGCGCCGCCAAGCCGGCTCAGCAATGCTGCGCAGCATTTTGCACCGCCGTCGACCCGTTCATTTCTTCTGCACTGCACAAAATGACTTGGAGTCGCGTCTGTTTTGGGCCTATCCTGCAAGCAGTGGAAATCAGGCAGTAAGTGCTTGCTTACCAATGTGCCGAAGCTGATCGGGAGGACGCTGATGGCTGCGAAAGACGAACCGGTGATCATCAAGAAATACGCCAATCGCCGGCTCTACAACACCGGAACCAGCACCTATGTGACGCTGGAGGACCTGGCCACCATGGTCAAGCGCGGCGAGGACTTCACCGTCCAGGACGCCAAGAGCGGGGACGACATCACCCATTCGGTGCTTACCCAGATCATCTTCGAACTGGAAAACAAGGACGGGCAGAACATGCTGCCGATCCCGTTCCTGCGCCAGCTCATCGCCTTCTATGGCGACCAGATGCAGATGATCGTGCCGTCCTTTCTCGAACAGTCCATGCTCGCCTTCTCGAAGGAACAGGAGCGCTTCCGCGAGCAGATGAAGGATGCGATCGGCAAGTCGCCCATGGACATGATGAAGATGCCGACGCCGATGAAGGCGCTGGAGGAGCAGACGCGGCGCAACATGGAGATGTTCCAGAACGCCATGCGCATGTTCACCGCCTTCCCGGCCGGTGCCGCGCCGCAGCAGGCGGACCCGCAACCGCGCAAGGAGACCGCGGAGCGGGGAGACGATCTTCAGGAACTGAAGGACCAGATCGCTGCGATGCAGCGCAAGCTCGACACGCTGTCATAGGCCGCCGACTGATATCCGGAAATGAAGCCGGCCGCCCTTTTGGACGGCCGGAAACAAGAGCTACAGGCGCGCGCCGGAGGCGGTGCCTCCGGTCGGCGCGTCATGCCGTTTCGAGCACCTTGTCGGGCGCGGTGCCGACGATGGCCTCGTAGCGGGCCTTGTCGGTGGCCGTCTCGGTGTTGATGAGGAAGATGCGCGCATTGCCGTCCAGGCCGAGCGCCGCCCTGGCTTCGGCGTCGCCGGCGGCGCGGATCAGCCCGGCAAGTCCGGCGCAGCCGCTTTCGCCGGCGACGATGGCCGGGTCGGAGCCCTTCGGGCGCGCCAGGCGCCGCATGGTCTCCGCGGCGTCCTCCTCGCTCACCGTCATGAAGGCCTCGGCCTTGCGCGACAGCACCCGCCAGCCGACCAGCGACGGCTCGTAGCATTCGAGCATGGCCATGATGGTGGCCTCGCCATGCTCGACCTTGACCGGATGGCCGACCCGGGCGCTTTCCAGGATGCAGGCCGCCCGTTCCGGTTCGACGACGACGAATTTCGGCCGCTTGTCGCCGAACACGATGTCGAAATAGCCGGCCACGGCCGCCGCCAGCCCGCCGACGCCGGCCTGGATGAAGACATGGGTCGGCGGCTGCGGCAGGGCGCGCAGCGCTTCGCCCAGCATGGCCGTGTAGCCCTGCATGACCAGCGAGGGGATGCGCTCATAGCCCGGCCAGGACGTGTCGGAAACCACGGTCCAGCCGTTCTCCCGGCATACCCTTTCGGCCTCGGCGACGGAATCGTCATAGGTGCCCTCGACCCGGATCATTTCGGCGCCGTATTGGGCGATGGCGGCGACGCGCTCGTCGCTGACGCCCGAATGGACGAAGATCGCGGCCTTGGCGCCGACCATACGGGCGCCCACGGCCACCGACTTGCCATGGTTGCCGTCCGTCGCGCAGCCGAAGGTCATGGTTTCGGCGATTTTGCGCACCGCCGGCGATTGCAGGTCGGAAATATCGACCGGTTGGCCGAGCTTGCGGCCGGCTGCCTCCAGCACCAGCCGGATGACGGCATAGGAGCCGCCCAGCGCCTTGAAGCTGCCGAGGCCGAGCCGGAAGCCTTCGTCCTTGATGTGGATGGAGGCGACGCCGAGTTCCTTCGCGAGGTTGTCCAGCGCATGCAGCGGCGTCGGCTCGTGGTTGGGGCGATGCTGGAGGAAGCGCTCGACGGTGCGGGCTTCCTCTAGGCTCAGCGTCTCGGCATCGGCGGGATCGAGCGCCTTGTCATGGTCGGGGTGGGTGTTCAGGATCAGCATGGTTGCTCCTCGCTTCCGGGAGGCTGAAGTTTATTGCATCTACAGGGCTGGATTTCTTCTTTTCCTGCCGCCAGAATGCAAAAAAATCTCGATTTTGGGGACCGCCATGCCCGAACCGGCACCGGAAGGACTCGACCGCTTCGATCTGGCGATCCTCGCCATATTGCAGCGGGACAACACGGTGCCGCACCGGGTGCTCGGCGAGCGGGTGAACCTGTCGGCGGCGGCCGTGCACCGGCGTGTGCGGCGCATGGAGGAAAGCGGCGTCATCATCGGCAATTTCGCTGCCGTCGATCCGGCCCGCGTCGGCCAGCCCATCACCATCGTGGTGGAGGTGCAGGTCGAAAGCGAGCGGCTCGACCTGCTCGATGCCGCCAAGCGCAGCTTCGCCGCCGACCTGGCCGTGCAGCAATGCTACTATGTGACCGGCGAGGCCGATTTCGTGCTCATCGTCACGGTCGCCTCGATGGCGGACTACGATGCGCTGACGCGCCGCCTGTTCTTCGAGAATCACAATGTGAAGCGCTTCCGCACGCTGGTGGTGATGGACCGGATCAAGGCCGGGCTTGCGGTGCAACTGCCGGACCAGAACCCGGAGCGAATCTGATAGTCTCCATCCCCGCACCAGACAATCCGGCCCCACACCAGACATTCCGGTAAGGACGACGCGCAAGTGACAGAATTGATACCCGTCTTCGACGGCCACAACGACACGCTGATGAAACTCTACGAGGCGGCGGAGCCGGACAAGGAAAAGCTGTTCGTCGAAGGCAGCCCGGCAAGCTGGCACATCGACCTGCCGCGCGCCCGCAAGGGCGGGCTGGCCGGCGGCATGTTCGCCATCTTCCCGCCGCCGCTGCAAAGAACCCGGCGCGGTAACGCGGCGCCGGGCACCGACGAACCGCTGGCCTCGGAACTCGGCCGGGCCGAGGCGCTGGACGCGACGGTGGCGATGGCCTCCATCCTGCTGCGGCTGGAGCGGGCCGGGGCGGTGAGCGTCTGCCGCAGCGCCGCCGATATCCGTGCCGCCATGGCCGCCGGCCGGCTCGCCACCGTGTTCCACATCGAGGGCGCCGAAGCCATCGACACCGACCTTGCCATGCTCGACGTGCTGCATGGCGCCGGCCTGCGTTCCCTCGGCATCGTGTGGAGCCGGCCCAACGCCTTCGGCCATGGCGTGCCGTTCCGCCTGCCATCCTCGCCGGACACCGGGCCCGGCCTCACCGATGTCGGCAAGGCGCTGGTCAGGGCTTGCAACCGGCTGCGCATCATGATCGACCTGTCGCACCTGAACGAGAAAGGGTTTCGCGATGTCGCAGAACTGAGCGACGCGCCGCTGGTCGCCACCCATTCCAATGTTCATGCGCTGTGCCCGCATGCCCGCAACCTCACCGAATGGCAGCTCGGCGCCATCCGCGACACCGGAGGCATGGTGGGGTTGAACTTCGCCACCGGCTTCCTGCGCGAGGACGGCCGAATGGACCCGAACACCGGCCTCGACGTGATGGTCCGCCACATCGGCGCGCTGGTGGAGGCGCTGGGCGAGGATCATGTCGGCTTCGGCTCGGATTTCGACGGGGCGACGATTCCGGCGACTATCGGCGACGTTTCCGGCCTGCCGCGCCTCATCGAAGCGCTGGCCGCCCATGGCTTTGGGCGCGAATTGATCGAGAGGATCGCCTGGAAGAATTGGGTGCGCGTCCTGGAGCGCACGATCGGATAGTCAACCCCTGGCTGTCATTCGGGCGGAACCAATCCGCCCCGCATCACGTTATGGCCGCGGTCCCGTACATGTCCGCAGTCTTGTCGCGGCATTCGGGCAGAAGTCGATCGGATGCCGGAAAGTCGCGATGATCCAGGACAGCATAGAACGCAATTTCATCCGCGCCGCCATGACCGCGCCCTATCTGGAGCGCGAAGAGGAGCAGGCGCTGGCGGTGAGCTGGCGCGAGCGGCACGACCAGGAGGCGCTGAACCGCATGACGGTGGCGCATATGCGTCTCGTCATCTCCATGGCGGCGAAATTCCGCAATTACGGCCTGCCGATCGGCGACCTCATCCAGGAAGGCCATGTCGGCCTGCTCGAGGCCGCGGCGCGGTTCGAGCCGGAGCGCGACGTGCGCTTTTCCACCTATGCCACGTGGTGGATCCGCGCCTCGATGCAGGACTACATCCTGCGCAACTGGTCGATCGTGCGCGGCGGCACCAGCTCGGCCCAGAAGGCGCTGTTCTTCAACCTGCGCCGGCTGCGGGCGCGGCTTTCCGCCGGTTCCGACACGCTTTCCAACGCCACCATCTATCAGGAGATCGCCACCACGCTCGGCGTGCCGGAAGCCGATGTCGCGACCATGGATTCGCGGCTTTCCGCGCCGGACAGCTCGCTCAACGCGCCGCTGTCGGGCGAGCCGGATTCGCTGGAGCGCATGGATTTCCTCGTCTGCGACGATCCTCTGCCCGACGAGGTGGCCTCGCAGGCCATCGACGTCGAACGCCGCACCATCTGGCTGAAGGATGCGCTGGGCGCGCTCAACCCGCGCGAGCTGCGCATCATCGAGGAACGACGCCTCAAGGACGACGGGGCGACGCTTGCCGAACTCGGCGAAGCCATGGGCATTTCCAAGGAGCGGGTGCGCCAGCTCGAGGCGCGCGCCATGGAAAAGCTGAAAGTGGCGCTGGTGGCGCGCAACCCGGAATTCATGGCCGCCTAAACCCGGCGGCGGCTTTTACTCTTCAGGCAGCAGGTCGGGGCGCCTTTCGCGGGTCAGCTTCTTGGCCTGCGCCCGCCGCCATGCCGCGATCCTGGCATGGTTGCCGGAGGTCAGCACCTCGGGGATCGTCCGGCCCTCGAATTCCTGCGGGCGCGTGTAATGCGGGTGCTCGAGCAACCCGCCTTCGAAACTTTCCTCCTCGCCCGACAGTTCGTTGCCCATGACGCCCGGAAGCAGGCGCACCACGGCGTCGAGCAGCACCAGTGCCGCCGGCTCGCCGCCGGAGAGGATGTAGTCGCCGATCGACACTTCCTCCAGTTGCCGGGCCTCGATCAGGCGCTGGTCGACGCCCTCGAAGCGGCCGCACAGGATGACCGCGCCGGGACCGGCGGCCAGTTCGCGTACGCGCTGTTGCGTCAGCGGCCGGCCGCGCGGGCTCATCAGCAGGCGCGGGCGCCGGTCGGAGGGCGGGGAAGCGTGGTCGATGGCGCGGGCCAGCACGTCGGCGCGCATCACCATGCCGGCGCCGCCGCCGGCCGGGGTGTCGTCCACGGTGCGGTGGCGGTCGGTGGCGAAGTCGCGGATCTGCACGGTCTCCAGCGACCAGGTGCCGGCCTCCAGTGCCCGCCCGGCCAGAGACATGCCCAGCGCACCCGGAAACATCTCCGGGTAGAGGGTCAGCACCGAGGCGGAAAAGCTCACCGGTTGCCTCCGGCATCCCTGGGGCCGCGCGGCCGGTCGGAGGCGTCGAAGGTTTCATCCTCTTCATCCGGACGGCCGTCCTCGTCGCCGTCGTCCACCAGCCCGGCGGCGACGGGATCGACGCGGACATAGCCTTCCGCGACCGACACGTCCGGCACGGCGGCCTGGGTGAAGGGAATGAGCACGCCCTTGCGGCCGCCGATCATCAGGTCGAGGATATCGCCGCCGCCGAAATTCTGCACCGCCAGCACCTTGCCGAGCACGGCGCCGGTGTCGTCGCGCACGTCGAGGCCGATCAGGTCGGCATGGTAGAACTCGTCCTCCTCCTCCGGCTCGGGCAGCACGGAGCGGTCGACGAACAGTTCCGTGCCGGTCAGCGCCTCGGCGGCGCTGCGGTCCCTGACCTCGGCGAAGCGCACGACGGCCACGTTGCCGGCGGGGCGGATGCTGGCGACCTCGAAGGAGCGGCCGTCCTGCGTGTAGAGCGGGCCATAATCGCCCAGCGCCTCAGGGTCGCCGGTGAAGGTCTTGACGCGCAATTCGCCCTTGATGCCATGCGGCGCGCCGATCACGGCCATCTGGACGGGGTTTTCGAGCTTGGCCATGACATTCGATCCTTGCAGTCTGGTGATGTCCTAGATCGGGGGCAGGGCCTTTTCAAGCAAGCTTCACCGCTTCCTAACCCGATCGGGTGAAGATGCGCGCATGAAGACACAGGAACAATTCCTCATTTCGGCCCGGCCGGACCTTCAGGCGGCGCGCGCCGAATGGCTTTCGGCGCTGGCCGGCGAGCGGCGGCTGTCGGCGCTGACGGTCGAGGCCTATGAGCGCGACACGCGCCAGTTCCTGCAGTTTTTGACCGGCCATTGCGGCGGGCCGCCGGGCATTGCCGATATTGCCGAGCTCAAGCCGGCGGACCTGCGCGCCTTCCTCGCCTCGCGTCGGGGCGCGGGGGCCGGGGCGCGCACGCTGGGGCGGGGGCTGGCCGGCATACGCTCGCTGCTGCGTTTCCTCGAGCGCCGGGGCATGGCGAATGCAGCGGGCGCTGCGGCCCTGCGCGCACCCCGGCAGCCGAAATCCCTGCCCAAGCCGCTGACCGCGCCCGACGCCAAGCGCGTGGTGGCGGCGGGCGAGCAGCTTGCCGAGGAGCCTTGGATCGCGGCACGCAACGCGGCGGTGCTGACCCTTCTCTATGGCTGCGGCCTGCGCATTTCGGAGGCGCTCGGCCTCACCGGCGGCGAACTGGCCGATGCGGGCGAAACCGTGCTGCGCGTGACCGGCAAGGGCGGCAAGACGCGGCTGGTGCCGCTGCTGCCCGTCGCCGCCAAGGCGGTGATGGAGTACCGGCGCCTGTGCCCCTATCACCTCGAAACCGAACAGCCGTTGTTTCGCGGGGCGCGTGGCGGGCCGCTCAACCCGGCCATCATCCAGCGCGAGATGGTGCGTCTGCGCTCGGCGCTCAACCTGCCGGATACGGCGACGCCGCATGCGCTGCGCCATTCCTTCGCCACGCATCTGCTCGGCCGCGGCGGCGACCTGCGCACCATCCAGGAACTGCTCGGCCATGCCAGCCTGTCCACCACGCAGGTCTATACCGGCGTCGACACGGCGCGGCTGCTGGAAATCTACGAAGCTGCCCATCCGCGCGCCTGACGATCGGGTTAACGGTTTCGCCGCGATTTGGCGGTAGGAAAGGGCATGACACGCACACTCGCCCTGGCCGACCGTACCGCCCTGTTCTGCCTCAAGCTGCTGGCGGGGCTGAACCTGCTGTTCTTCCTGTCCTTCCTCATCGTGCTGGCCATGGCGACGGGCAGGGCGCAGGCCGAGGCGATCGCCTGCGCCGGCGTCGACCTGATGGAAAAGCTCGAAAAGGACGACCCGGCCGCCTATGCCAAGGCGCGGCAGGAGGCGGACGCCGTGCTCAACGGCAAGGGCGTGCTGTGGAAGCTGGAGAAGGAGGGCGCCCAGCCGTCCTATCTGTTCGGCACTTTCCACCTGAGCGATCCGCGTGTCGTCACGCTGCCGGCGTCGGCGCAGGCGGCCTATGACGGCGCCGGCACGGTGGTAATCGAAACCACCGACGTGCTCGATCCCGCGCGGATGATGGCGGCCATGGCCAGTGACCCGGAACTGATGATGTTCACCGGCTCCGAGACGCTCACCTCGCAGCTCTCGGCCGAGGATGCCGAGGTCCTGAAAAAGGGTCTCGATGCGCGCGGGATCCCGCCGGCCAGCGTGGCCAAGATGAAGCCGTGGATGCTGCTGGCCATGGTGGCGGTGCCGCAATGCGAAGTCGACCGCCGGACCGCCGGCGAGGCGATCCTCGACGTCAGGCTGGCGCAGGATGCCACGGCGGCCGGCAAGGAACTGGGCTCGCTGGAGACGGCTGCGGACCAGTTGGGCGCCATGGCTTCCTTGCCGATGGAGTTCCACATGCAAGGGCTGCTGGACACCATCCGGCTGGGCGACGGCATCGACGACATGACGGAGACGATGATCCGGCTCTACCAGCAAGGCGATGTCGGCATGATCATGCCGATGTTCAACGTCGTCATGCCGCAGGCAGAGGATGCCGCCGGCTACGCCGCCTTCGAGGAAGCGCTCATCAATCGCCGCAACAAGGGCATGATCGCCAATGCCGGACCGTATCTTGACAAGGGCAATGCCTTTCTCGCGGTCGGGGCCCTGCATCTGCCGGGGCCGGAAGGGCTGGTCGAGGGGTTTCGCAAGGCCGGCTATGCCGTGACCAGGGTGCCGTGAACCGGCCGGATGCCGGCCGAGCGACTGTTTTGCGCTGACGGCTCTTTGGGCGTTTTCTGCGCTTCCGGTGGCTGAAAAGGCTCCCGATGCAACCTGTCGGCGTTTCTTGCGTTGGTTTGGGTTGATTGATCCTTTTTTTCAGGAGGACAGAATGGCCAATCCCAACACGCCGGGTCCGGACGATCCCCGTCCGCTCGATCCTCTCAACCCGGTGCCGCCGCATTCGACATCCGATCCGCGCCTCGATCCAGCTCCTCCTCCGCGCGGTGGCGGAAGCGGCTGGATCATCGCACTGATCGTCGTCGTGCTGGCGCTTGCCGCCTACTATATCTTCGCCGGCGGCGAGCAGCCGGCGCCAGAGGCACCGCCGCCCGCGGCCACCGAACCCGCGCCTGCGCCAGCCCCGGCCGAGCCCGCGCCAGCGCCTGCGGAGCCGGCTCCCGCGCCGGCCGAACCCGCCCCGGCTCCGGCCGAGCCTGCGCCTGCGCCGGCCGAACCGGCCCCGGCGCCGACCGACAGCGCTCCGGCGCCCACAGAGCCCGCTCCGGCAGAACCGGCCCCGGCCGAACCTGCCCCCGAGCAGCCGGCGAACTGACGGCTTACCAAAAAACGGCCCGCCGATTGGCGGGCCGTTTCCTTATGGAATGAAGCGCCGGCCGGTCAGATATGGATCGGCTTGGCGAAGGTGGCGAGCGCCGCCTCCTTGACCGCCTCCGACATGGTCGGGTGGGCGTGGCAGGTGCGGGCGAGGTCTTCCGAAGAGCCGCCGAATTCCATCAGAACCGCCGCCTCGTGGATCATCTCGCCGGCGCCGAAGCCGACGATGTGAACGCCGAGCACGCGATCCGTCTCCTTGTCGGCCAGCACCTTCACGAAGCCGTCGGTGTGCTGCATGGCACGCGCCCGGCCATTGGCGGTGAAGGGGAACTTGCCGGACTTGTAGGCGATGCCGGCCTTCTTCAGCTCCTCCTCGGTCTTGCCGACCGAAGCCACTTCGGGGCTGGTGTAGACGACGCCCGGGATAACCTCATAGTTCACGTGGCCGGCCTGGCCGGCGATGATCTCGGCAACGGCCACGCCCTCGTCCTCGGCCTTGTGGGCGAGCATCGGGCCGGCCACCACGTCGCCGATGGCGTAGATGCCGGGCACGTTGGTGCGCAGATGGCCGTCGGTTTTGACGCGGCCGCGCTCGTCCATCTCGACGCCGGCTTCCTTCAGGCCGAGCCCTTCGGTGTAGGGCTTGCGGCCGGTGGCGATCAGCACGACGTCGGCCTCGACGGTCTCTGCATCGCCGCTCCCCTTGGCCGGATTGACGGGCTCGAAGGTCACGGATGCGCCCTTCTTGGCTTTGGTCACGCCGGTGACCTTGGAGCCCAGCTTGAAGGTGAAGCCCTGCTTGCCCAGCATGCGCTGGAACTGCTTGGCGACCTCCCCGTCCATGCCGCCGAGGATGGTGTCGAGGAATTCGACCACGGTGACCTTGGCGCCGAGGCGGGCCCAGACCGAGCCGAGTTCCAGCCCGATGACGCCGCCGCCGACCACGACGAGGTTCTGCGGCACCTTGTCCAGCGCCAGCGCGCCGGTGGAGGAGACGATGACCTTCTCGTCGATGTCGACTTCCACGCCGGGGATGCCGGCGACGTCGGAGCCGGTGGCGATGACGATGTTCTTCGTCTCGATCTCCTGGGTCTTGCCGTCCTCGCCGGCGACCGCCACCTTGCCGGCGGCGACGACCTTGCCGGTGCCGCGGAAGGTGTCGATCTTGTTCTTCTTGAACAGGAAGGCGATGCCGCCGACATTGGCCGACACGGTGGTGTCCTTGTGCGCCATCATCTTCCCGAGGTTCAGCTTCGGCGCGGGGATCTCGACGCCCAGCGTGTCGAAGGAATGGCCGGCCTCGGCGAACATCTCGGAGGCGTGCAGCAATGCCTTGGAGGGGATGCAGCCGATGTTCAGGCAGGTGCCGCCGAAGGTCTCGCGCTTTTCGACCACCGCGACCTTGAGGCCAAGCTGCGCCGCCTTGATGGCGCACACATAGCCGCCGGGGCCCGAGCCGATGACGACGACATCATATGCCATTTGTCCATTCCTTTCCTGCCGGCCGTTGCGGCCATTCCATTGACGTCGCGGCGGCCGGACAGACGGCGCGCCGGTGAGAAAGCTATTCCTGGCAGCCCTTCAGGGTGAAGATATCTCCGGGAAGCCGCGCATCGTCGGCATCCTCGCCGAAGATGGAAGCCTGCCGCAATGTCGGGCCGAGATCGGGGAAGATCAATGTCTGCGGCGCGGGGGTGCGCTCGGCCGGGATCGTCCCGACTTTGCCGTCCTCGCCCGCCGCATAGACCGGGCCTTCCCAAAGCGTGCATTCGGCGATCTCGTCGCCGGTCACGTCGCCCTCCGGGCACTGGTACATCAGCGACGCATAGGGGCGGGGCGTCTCCTCGCTCCACATGACGATGCCGTCGAGCTGGACGCCGATGCGCAGGTTCATCCGGAAGCTATTGGTCACCACCATGGATTCCCCGGTCGGCCGGAAATCGAGACCGGCCGCGTCGGTCGCGTCGCCATAGACGGACAGTTCCATCGGGCAGGCCGCATGGGCGGCCGGCGCGGCGGCCAGCAGCAGGGCGGCAAGGCCGAGCAACGGGCCGCCCCGCCGGAAGACAGGCTTCGCGGTCACGACCGCTGCCTTTACAGGTCCAGAACCAGACGCTCCGGATCCTCCAGCGTCTCCTTGATGCGGACGAGGAAGGTCACGGCCTCCTTGCCGTCGACGATGCGGTGATCGTAGGACAGTGCCAGATACATCATCGGGCGAATGACGATCTGGCCGCCGACGACCACCGGCCGCTCCTGGATCTTGTGCATGCCGAGGATGCCCGACTGCGGCGCGTTGAGGATCGGCGTCGACATCAGCGAGCCGTAGACGCCGCCGTTGGAGATGGTGAAGGTGCCGCCCTGCATGTCGGCGACCGAGAGCTTGCCGTCGCGCGCGGCGATGCCGAGGCGGCCGATCTCCTTCTCGATCTCGGCGATCGACATCTGGTCGGCATCGCGCACCACCGGCACCACGAGGCCCTTATCGGTGCCGACCGCCACGCCGATATGGGCGTAGTTCTTGTAGATGATGTCGGTGCCGTCGATCTCGGCATTGACCGCCGGAATCTCCTTCAGCGCATGGGTCACGGCCTTGGTGAAGAAGCCCATGAAGCCGAGCTTCACGCCGTGCTTCTTCTCGAACAGCTCCTTGTACTTGGCGCGCAGGTCCATCACCGGCTTCATGTCCACCTCGTTGAAGGTGGTGAGCATGGCGGCGCTGTTCTGGGCGTCCTTGAGGCGGCGCGCGATGGTCTGGCGCAGCTTGGTCATGCGCACGCGCTCCTCGCGGCCCTCGTCCTGGGCGGGGGACGGCGCGCGGGCGACGACCGGCGCTTCCGCCGGCTGCGAGGGCGCACCCTTGGCGATGGCGTCGAGCACGTCGCCCTTGAGCACCTGGCCGCGCTTGCCCGAACCTGCCACCTGATCGGCCGACAGCTTGCTTTCGGCCAGCAGCTTGGCGGCGGACGGCGCCGGCGGCATGGTGCGCTCCTCGATCGGGCCCTCGCCGGCGATCTGCGCCTGCTGGGCGGCGGCTTCCCTGGTGGTGGAAGCGGCGGTCGGGGCCGACGCCTGCGCCACGGCCACCTCCTGCTTCGGCGCGGGCGTGGCGCCCTTGCCTTCGCCGATGGTGCCCAGAAGCGCGTCGATGCCGACGGTCTCGCCTTCCTGGGCGGTGATCTCCACCAGCGCGCCGGCTGCCGGCGCCGGCACCTCGACGGTCACCTTGTCGGTCTCGAGCTCGACCAGCGGCTCGTCGACGGCAATCGCATCGCCGACCTTCTTGAACCACTTGCCGATGGTCGCCTCGGTGACGGATTCGCCGAGAGTGGGAACGCGGATTTCGGTAGCCATTGTGCCTGTCCGTTCTGCTTGTCTTGAATTGCTATTCGCCGAGCGCATCTTCGAGGAAGGCGGCAAGCTGCGCCAGATGCTTCGACATCAGGCCGGTCGCCGGGGAGGCGGCGGCCGGGCGGCCGGTGTAGCGCACGCGCTGGTGCTTGGCGTCGATATGGGCCAGCACCCATTCCAGATAGGGGTCGATGAACGACCAGGCGCCCATGTTCTTGGGCTCCTCCTGGCACCACACCATCTCCGCGTTGCGGAAGCGCGACAGCTCGGTGATCAGGGCCTTGGCCGGGAACGGGTAGAGCTGCTCGACGCGCAGCAGGTAGATGTCGTTGATGCCGCGCTTCTCGCGCTCCTCGTAGAGGTCGTAATAGACCTTGCCCGTGCACAGCACGACGCGGCGGATCTTCGAATCCTTCACCAGCTTGATCGGCTGGTCGCCCAGATATTGCGCGTCGTCCCACAGCAGGCGGTGGAACGAGCTTTCGCCCGACATCTCGGCGATGGTCGAGACGGCGCGCTTGTGGCGCAGCAGCGACTTCGGCGTCATCAGGATCAGCGGCTTGCGGAAGTCACGCTTCAGCTGCCGGCGCAGGATGTGGAAGTAGTTGGCCGGCGTCGTGCAGTAGGCGACCTGCATGTTGTCCTCGGCGCAGAGCTGGAGGAAACGCTCCAGGCGGGCAGAGGAGTGCTCCGGCCCCTGGCCCTCATAGCCGTGCGGCAGCAGGCAGACGAGACCCGACATGCGCAGCCACTTGCGCTCGCCCGACGAGATGAACTGGTCGAACACCACCTGGGCGCCGTTGGCGAAGTCGCCGAACTGGGCTTCCCACAGCGTCAGCGCCTTGGGCGCCGAGAGCGAATAGCCGTATTCGAAGCCGAGCACCGCCTCTTCCGACAGCATCGAGTTGATGACCTCGTAGCCGGCCTGTGCCGCCGAGAGGTTGTTGAGCGGAATGTAGCGGGTCTCGTCGCGCTGGTCATAGAGCACCGAATGGCGCTGCGAGAAGGTGCCGCGCTCCGAATCCTGGCCGGACAGGCGGATCGGGTTGCCGTCGAGCAGGATCGAGCCGAAGGCCAGCGCCTCGGCCGTGGCCCAGTCGATGCCGGTGCCGTTCTCGATCGCCTGGCGGCGGTTGTCGAGGAAGCGCTGGATGGTGCGATGCGCCTCGAAGCCCTTCGGCACCTCGGTCAGCTTCTTGCCGATCTCCTTCAGCGTCTTGACCGGAACGGCGGTCTTGCCGCGACGCAGCTCGTCCTGGTTGTCGGCGGCGCGCAGCCCCGACCAGGCGCCGTCCAGCCAGTCGGCCTTGTTCGGCTTGTAGCTCTGGCCGGCCTCGAACTCCTGCTCGAGGCGAGCACGCCAGTCGGCCCGTATGCGGTCGATCTCGTCCTGGGTGATCAGGCCCTCGGCGATCAGGCGATCGCCATAGAGCTGGACGGTCGTGTTGTGGGCGCGGATGGAGCGGTACATCAGCGGCTGGGTGAATGCCGGCTCGTCGCCCTCGTTGTGGCCGAAGCGCCGGTAGCAGAACATGTCGATGACGACCGGCTTGTGGAACTTCATGCGGAATTCGATCGCCACCTTGGCGGCGTAGACCACCGCCTCCGGATCGTCGCCGTTGACGTGGAAGATCGGCGCCTCGATCATCTTGGCGACGTCGGACGGATAGGGCGACGAGCGCGAGAAGCGCGGATTGGTGGTGAAGCCGATCTGGTTGTTGATGATGAAGTGCACCGTGCCGGCGACGCGGTGGCCGCGCAGACCGGACAGGCCGAGGATCTCGGCCACCACGCCCTGGCCGGCGAAGGCGGCGTCGCCGTGGATGAGCAGCGGCAGCACCTTGGCGCGCTCCTCCAGCGGCACGATCTCCTCGCGGCTGCGGCCGTAGAGCTGGTCCTGCTTGGCGCGGGCCTTGCCCATCACCACCGGGTTGACGATTTCCAGGTGCGAGGGGTTGGCCGTCAGCGACAGGTGGACCTGATTGCCGTCGAAAACGCGGTCGGACGAAGCGCCGAGGTGGTACTTCACGTCACCCGAGCCTTCCACGTCGTCCGGGGTGAAGGAGCCGCCCTTGAACTCGTGGAAGATGGCGCGGTGGGGCTTGGCCATCACCTGCGAGAGCACGTTGAGGCGGCCGCGGTGGGCCATGCCGAGCACGATCTCCTTCATGCCGAGCGCGCCGCCGCGCTTGATGATCTGCTCCAGCGCCGGGATCAGCGATTCGCCGCCGTCGAGCCCGAAGCGCTTGGTGCCCTTGTACTTGACGTCGATGAACTGCTCGAAGCCCTCCGCCTCGATCAGCTTGGACAGGATCGCCTTCTTGCCTTCGGCGGTGAAGGAAATCTCCTTGTCGGCGCCTTCGATGCGCTCCTGGATCCAGGCCTTCTCCTCCGGGTCGGAGATGTGCATGAACTCGACGCCGAGCGTCGAGCAATAGGTGCGGGTGAGGATGTCCAGCATCTGCCGGATGGTGCCGAACTCCAGCCCCAGCACATTGTCGAGGAAGATCGGGCGGTCGTAGTCGGCCTCGGTGAAGCCGTAGTTCTGGGGCGACAGCTCGTTATAGTCCTCGAGCGGCTTGGCGATGCCCAGCGGATCGAGATTGGCGTGGAGATGGCCGCGCATGCGGAAGGCGCGGATCATCATGATGGCGTGGACGGAATCGCGCGTCGCCTGATGGACGTCGGCATTGGTGAGCGGCGTGCCGGTCTCGACCGCCTTGTCCTTCACCTTCTTGCCTATGACCTTCTCGATCAGGCCCCAGTTGCCGTCGAGGGCGGAGACAAGCTCGCCATTGGCCTGCACCGGCCAGTTGGGCTTCTTCCAGGAAGCGCCCTCGGCGTTCTTCTTCACAACCGAGGCGTCGTCCTTCAGCGCGCCGAAGAAATCCTGCCACTCGGGGTCGACGGCGGACGGATCGTCCTGCCAGGCGGCATGGAGCGCCTCGATGTAATCGGCATTGCCGCCATAGAGGAAGGAGGTGAGAGAGAATTGGTCGTTGTTCTGGTCTTGTCTCGACATGTCGCTTCTTGAAGCCCTTTGCTTCAGCTCCTTGCGTTTACGGCTCGGCCGCATATGCCTGACGGTCTCGGCCGTCGCGAAATCCCTCTCCCCCTTGGCATTCGCGCCGGGCAGGAGAACCGCCCGGCGCGTCGATCAGCCCTTGATGGCTTCGACCAGGGTTTTCCCCAGTCGGGCCGGGGACGGCGAAACCCTGATGCCGGCCGCCTCCATGGCGGCGATCTTGTCTTCGGCTCCGCCCTTGCCGCCGGAGATCACGGCGCCGGCATGGCCCATGGTGCGGCCGGGAGGGGCGGTGCGGCCGGCGATGAAGCCGGCCATCGGCTTCTTGCGGCCACGCTTGGCCTCGTCGCGCAGGAACTGCGCGGCGTCTTCCTCGGCGGAACCGCCGATCTCGCCGATCATGATGATCGACTTGGTCTCGTCATCGGCCAGGAACATCTCCAGCATGTCGATGAACTCCGTGCCCTTGACCGGATCGCCGCCGATGCCGACGGCCGTGGTCTGGCCAAGGCCTTCGTTGGTGGTCTGGAACACCGCCTCATAGGTAAGGGTTCCCGAGCGCGAGACAACACCGACCGAGCCCTTGCGGAAGATGTTGCCGGGCATGATGCCGATCTTGCACTCGTCGGGGGTGACGATGCCGGGGCAGTTGGGGCCGATCAGACGCGACTTCGACTTGTCGAGCTTCGCCTTGACCTTGACCATGTCCATGACCGGAATGCCCTCGGTGATGCACACGATCAGCTCCATCTCGGCCTCGATGGCCTCGATGATGGCGTCGGCCGCGCCCGCCGGCGGCACATAGACGACCGAGGCGGTGGCGCCGGTGCGTTCCTTGCCCTCGGCCACCGTGGCGAAGATCGGCAGGGTCTCGCCCTTGGCGCCGGTCCAGTTCTCGCCGCCCTTCTTGGGGTGGATGCCGCCGACCATCTTGGTGCCGTGATAGGCCAGCGCCTGCTCGGTGTGGAAGGTGCCAGTCTTGCCGGTCAGGCCCTGGACGAGAACCTTGGTGTCTTTGTTGATGAGAATGGACATCTGGGCTCAGTTCCCTTTCACGGCCTTGACGATCTTCTGGGCGGCGTCGTCGAGGTCGTCCGCCGAAATCACGTTCAGTCCGCTCTCGTTGATGATCTTCTTGCCCAGCTCGACATTGGTGCCTTCGAGGCGCACCACCAGCGGCACCTTGAGGCCCACTTCCTTGACGGCGGCGATGACGCCCTCGGCGATCACGTCGCACTTCATGATGCCGCCGAAGATGTTGACGAGGATGCCCTTCACGTTCGGATCGGCGGTGATGATCTTGAACGCCGCCGTCACCTTCTCCTTGGAAGCGCCGCCGCCGACATCGAGGAAGTTGGCGGGCTCGGCGCCGTAGAGCTTGATGATGTCCATGGTCGCCATGGCGAGGCCCGCGCCGTTGACCATGCAGCCGATGTCGCCGTCCAGCGCCACATAGGCGAGGTCGTATTTCGAGGCCTCGATTTCCTTCTCATCCTCTTCCGTGGTGTCGCGCAGCTCGACCACGTCGGCATGACGGAACAGCGAGTTGTTGTCGAAGGAGACCTTGGCGTCGAGCACGCGCAGGCGCCCGTTGGTCATGACGATCAGCGGGTTGATCTCGAGCAGGCTCATGTCCTTCTCGGAGAAGGCCTTGTAGAGCAGCGGGAACAGCTTCTTCCCGTCCTCGGCGGCCTCGCCGGCGAGCTTCAGCGCCTCGTTGATCTTCGCCACGTCGGCATCGGTGACGCCCGTTTCGGGGTCGATGGCGACGGTGATGATCTTCTCCGGCGTCGCCTCGGCCACGGCCTCGATGTCCATGCCGCCCTCGGTGGAAACCACGAAGGCGACGCGGCCGACGGAGCGGTCGACCAGCAGCGACAGGTAAAGCTCGCGGTCGATGTCGGCGCCGTCCTCGATGTAGAGGCGGTTGACCTGCTTGCCGGCCGGGCCGGTCTGCTTGGTCACCAGCGTGTTGCCCAGCATTTCCTTCGCATTGGCGACGACTTCCTCGACCGACTTGGCGAGGCGCACGCCGCCCTTGGCGTCGGGGCCGAGTTCCTTGAACTTGCCCTTGCCGCGGCCGCCGGCGTGGATCTGGCTCTTCACCACATAGAGCGGACCGGGAAGCTTCTTCGCCGCGGCTTCGGCCTCTTGCGCCGAGAAGATCGGCACGCCGTCGGCGACGGGGGCGCCATAGGCTTTCAGAAGCTGCTTGCCCTGATATTCATGGATGTTCATTTGCAAGCCTCTCCTTGGTTATTTCTGGGCGAGTTGCGGCGCGATGCCCGTGCAGGCCTCGGTGAGGCCCTGGACGGCGGCGACCGACTTTTCGAACATCGCCTGCTCGTCCTTGTTGAAGTCGAGTTCGATGATGCGCTCGACGCCGCCGGAGCCGATCACCACCGGCACGCCGACATAGGTGTCCTTGACGCCGTACTGGCCGTTGAGATGGGCCGCGCAGGGCAGGACGCGCTTCTTGTCCTTCAGGTAGCTCTCGGCCATGGCGATGGCCGAGGCGGCCGGCGCGTAGTAGGCCGAGCCGGTCTTGAGCAGGCCGACGATCTCGCCGCCGCCCTTGCGGGTGCGCTCGACGATGGCGTCCAGCTTGTCCTTGGAGGTCCAGCCCATCTTGACGAGGTCGGGCAGCGGCACGCCGGCAACGGTGGAGTAGCGCACCATCGGCACCATGTCGTCGCCATGGCCGCCCAGCGTCATGGCCGAGACGTCCTCGACCGAGACCTTGAACTCCTCGGCCAGGAAGTAGCGGAAGCGGGCCGAGTCCAGCACGCCGGCCATGCCCACGACATGGCTCTTGGGCAGGCCGGAGAACTTCTGCAGCGCCCAGACCATGGCGTCGAGCGGGTTGGTGATGCAGATCACGAAGGCGTTGGGGGCGTATTTGGCGATGCCGGCGCCGACCTGCTCCATCACCTTGAGGTTGATGCCCAGGAGGTCGTCGCGGCTCATGCCCGGCTTGCGCGGCACGCCGGCGGTGACGATGCACACATCCGCGCCCTCGATGCCGGCATAGTCGTTGACGCCGACATAGCGGGCGTCGAAGCCGTCGACCGGCGAGGATTCGGCGATATCCAGCCCCTTGCCCTGCGGGATGCCCTCGGCGATGTCGAACAGGACCACGTCGCCCAGTTCCTTCAGGCCGATCATATGGGCGAGGGTGCCGCCAATCATGCCGGAGCCAATCAGTGCTATCTTGTTGCGTGCCATGTCAGGATGAATTCCCTTTGCTGTGACGGCGCCGGGATGGCGTCGAGGTGGGGCAGGCGGGATATGAGGGTCCCCCGCGAATTTTCGCCGCACCCCATAGCCCCGGTGTCAAAAAAATTCAAACGATTATTTCCGCTCCTGAAATTTCAATCGTTTAGAACAGGTTTGAATTACGTAAGCGTCAAAATTTTAACGTGTCCAGCGGCTGTTTCCGCATAGCAGGCGATTGTCACCAAAAGGTGACGGCACCGTTCAGGCACCTTCGGCCACCGTCGCGGTCCTTGGCGGCGGGGACGCGTTTGCGGTCGAGCCGTTGCGCTTTACCCAGGCGTCGCGCCAGTCGCGGCTCTGCATCTCGATGAGGCGCGAGGCGGTGCGGTCGAACTCGAAGGCTTCCGTGCCCTTGCGCCCGGCATAGAGGCCGGTCGGCGGCGCATCGGCGCTCATCACCAGACGCACCTGGTGGTCGTAGAGCACGTCGATGAGCAGGATGAAGCGCTTGGCCTCGTTGCGGCGGTTTTCGGCCAGCACCGGGACATGGTCGATGAAGATGGTGGAGTAGCGGGCGGCGATGGCGAGATAGTCGCGGGCGCCGAGCGGCTTTTCGCACAGGTCCGTGAAGCTGAAGCGGGCGGCGTCGCCGGCGGCGCGCGGCACCGCCACGCGACGGCCCTTGACCGTGACGCTGGCCGGCGCGGTCGGATTGCCCTCGGTCATCGCCTCCCATGCGGCGTCGAGCGCCGCATCGGCGGCCGCGTCGGCCGGGGTGATGTAGACCGGCAGGCTGTTGAGCTTCTCCAGCCGGTAGTCGGTGTCGATGTCGAGGCTCAGCACCTCGGCATGGCGCTCCAGTATGGCGATGAAGGGCAGGAAAAGCTGGCGGTTGAGGCCGTTGTGGTAGAGATCGCGCGGGGCCACGTTGGAGGTCGCCACCAGCACCACACCATTGTCGAACAGGGCGGAGAACAACCGCGACAGGATCATGGCGTCGGCAATGTCGGTGACGGCGAACTCGTCGAAGCACAGCACCCAGGCTTCGTCGGCCAGCGCCCGCGCCACCGGCGGGATCGGATCGTCTTCCTTGACGGTGCCGTTCTTGCGCGCCTGCCGGTGCTTCTGGATGCGGTCGTGCACGTCGACCATGAAGTCGTTGAAATGGGCGCGGCGCTTGGCACGGGCCGGGACCAACTCGAAGAACATGTCCATCAGCATGGTCTTGCCGCGCCCGACGCCGCCATGGATGTAGAGGCCGCGTATCCCGGCCTTCTTCTCGCGCTTGCGGGCGAACAGCCAGCCGAGGGCGCTCGACTTCTTGGCGAGCCGCTTGTCGGCGATCTCGTCGATCAGCACGTCGAGCCGGTCGGCGATGACGAGCTGGGCCTCGTCACGGCGCACCGCGCCGGTCTCGACCCGGTGCAGATAGCTCTGCCTGACGGTGGCGTGCGTCTGGAGGCCGTCACGCAGATGCATCTTTGCGGTTGCCCCTTTGCGGTCACCCTTTGCGGGTCAGCGGCTCAGCGCGATGGGCAGGCCGTTCGAGGTCTGGCCGTCGAAGCGGCCGCTGCCCGACGAGTAGAGGCGGGCCAGCGCGCCGCCGTCCTGATCGTAGAGGGTGAGCTGCTTGCCGGCCACGTTCCACGACTTGACGCCGTCGACCGGTGCGGGGCAGCGCAGCGGGCCGGCGCGGTAGCCCTGGCCGAACTTGGTCTGCGGCGTCGCCACCTTGCAGCTCTGGCCGCTGACATTGACCGTCCACACCCCGGCGACGCTGGCCGCCGTCAGGTCGGCCGCTCCGGCCGGCGCGCTGCCATCCGGCGGCAGTGCCGCGACCTGGGTGTTCTGCTGCGGGGCCGCCGGGAACTGCGAGGGATCGGCCGGTGCGCCGGGCCCGGTGGGCGGGGGAAGCTGATTGGAGGAAATGGTGCCGGAAGGCGACGGCTGGAGCGGTTCGGGCCGCACATTGTCCATGGAGGAGAAGCGTGAACTGGTGCAGCCGCTTGCCAAAAGGGCGGCGCCGATTGCCACGATCGCGCCCGTTTTCAAAAGTGCCATAACAACCTCCGCGGGGCCAGAACGGCGCCGTCCATGAATCCTGCCCCCTACCAATTCGGTGAAGGTGGCAGAATTTCAACGTCATATGGTTAAAATTGGGTTTGTTACAGAACTTGTTGTAATTTTGTCACGCGACGGCCGACCCCACCCGGCCGGTGCAAGACCCGGAACCTATTGGCATGCGGTGCATTTTCCAGCCGAAGCTTCATTCCGAGGGGTTCGCCATGATCAAATGGATTCTCATCCTGCTCATCGTCGCTGCCGCCGCCAGCCTGCTCGGCATGCCGGCGCTGGCGGGAGCGGCGGCCACCGGGGCGCGCATCCTGATCGGCATCGTGCTGATCATCTTCCTGCTGGTGGTGCTCGGCCTTTTCGCAGTGACGTGAGCCGCCGCAGGGCCGGTCCGCACTGGTAATTCCCGACCGTTTCCGCCATATAGCCCGCTAAAGCATGTCTCCCGAAGCCGGCATCGGCTTGCGGAGACATGCGCGGAACGAAAAGCCGAAGCGCGGCAAGCGAATGTCCGTCCGCGGCGGCGCAAGGCAAGCTGGAAACGAAACGGAAATGCCAGGCCCGGCACCCTTCGCCAAGATGAACGGCATCGGCAACGAGATCATCGTCGCCGACATGCGCGGCCGCGCCGACCGCGTGTCGCCGCAGGCGGCGCTGGCGCTGGCGGCCGACCCGGCCACGCATTTCGACCAGATCATGGCCATCCATGACGCCCGCACCGCGGGCACGGACAATTTCATCGAGATCCTGAACGCGGACGGCTCGTCGGCGCAGGCCTGCGGCAACGGCACGCGCTGCGTGGTGCAGGCGCTGGCGGCCGAGACGGGCAAAAGCGTATTCACCTTCGAGACCGTGGCCGGCATCCTCAATGCGCGCCAGCATGAGGACGGGCTGATCTCCGTCGACATGGGCAAGCCGCGCTTCGGCTGGCAGGACATTCCGCTTTCGGAAGAGTTCCGCGACACGCGCATGATCGAATTGCAGGTCGGGCCGATCGATGCGCCGGTGCTGCATTCGCCCTCCGCTGTCTCGATGGGCAATCCGCATGTCATCTTCTGGGTGGACAAGGACGTCTGGTCCTACGAACTCGACCGTTTCGGGCCGATGCTGGAACATCACCCGCTGTTTCCCGAGCGCGCCAACATCACCATCGCGCAGGTGACCGGGCCGGATCATCTGACGATCCGTACCTGGGAACGGGGCGCGGGCCTGACGAGGGCGTGCGGCTCGGCCGCCTGCGCCGCCGCCGTGGCTGCCGCCCGCACGCGTCGCACCGGACGCAGCGTTGCCCTGACAGCGCCGGGCGGCCCGCTCCATGTCGAATGGCGCGACGACGATCATGTCGTGCTGACGGGCGCCGCCGAATGGGAGTTTTCGGGCAGCTTCGATCCAGCCACGGGTGCCTGGCAGCGCGATGAAGAGAGCGCGGCCTGATGAGCGACGGCGACACCACACAGGGTGCAAAGGGCCTTGAGGTCGTCACCTTCGGCTGCCGGCTGAACACCTACGAATCCGAGGTGATGCGCCGCGAGGCTTCCGCCGCCGGTCTCGGCGAACTGGCCGGTGGGGCGATCATCTTCAACACCTGCGCGGTGACGGCGGAAGCCGTGCGCCAGGCCAAGCAGTCGATCCGCAAGGCGCGGCGCGAGAATCCGGAAGCGCGCATCATCGTCACCGGCTGCGCGGCGCAGACCGGCCCGCAGGATTTCGTCGCAATGGACGAGGTCGATCTCGTTCTGGGCAACGAGGAGAAGCTGAAAAGCCACTCCTATCGCGCCTTGCCGGATTTCGGCGTCAACCTGTTCGAGAAGGCGCGCGTCAACGACATCTTTTCGGTGCGCGAGACGGCCTCGCATATGGTCGATGCCATCGAGGGGCGAGCGCGCGCCTTCGTGCAGGTGCAGAACGGCTGCGACCATCGCTGCACCTTCTGCATCATCCCCTACGGGCGCGGCAATTCACGCTCCGTGCCGATGGGCGCGGTGGTGGAGCAGGTCAAGCGTCTGGCCGGTAACGGCTATGCCGAGGTGGTGCTGTCGGGCGTCGACATGACCAGCTATGGCGCCGACCTGCCCGGCGCGCCGAAGCTCGGGCGGCTGGTGAAGGCGATCCTCGCCCAGGTGCCCGACGTCAAGCGGCTGCGCCTCTCCTCCATCGATTCCATCGAGGCCGACGATGAGCTTCTGGACGCCATCGCCACCGAAAGGCGGCTGATGCCGCACCTGCACCTGTCCTTGCAGGCGGGCGACGACCTGACGCTGAAGCGCATGAAGCGCCGGCATCTGCGCGCCGATTCCATCCGTTTCTGCGCCGAGGTGCGCAAGCTGCGCCCCGACATCGTGTTCGGTGCCGACATCATCGCCGGCTTCCCGACCGAGACCGAGGAGATGTTCCAGCGGTCGCTCGACATCGTCGCGGAATGCGGCCTCACCCATCTGCACGTCTTCCCGTTCAGCCCGCGCGAGGGCACCCCGGCGGCGCGCATGCCGCAAGTCCGGCGCGAGGTGGTGAAGGAGCGGGCGGCGCGGTTGCGGGCGGCGGGCGAGACCGCCTATCGCCGCCATCTGGATGCGCTTGCTGGCACCTCGCAATCGATCCTGATCGAGCGCGACGGGCTCGGCCGCACCGAGGGGTTTACCCTCGCCGCCATCGATGCCGGCCAGCCGGGCGAGATCGTCGAGGCGGTGGTGACGGGCAATGACGGCGCGCAGCTTCAGGCGGTGCCGCTCGCCGCGCGCGCGGCCTGATCCAAGGGGACGGAATGGCATTCGACTTCATCAAGAAGGTTTTTTCCTTCGGCAGGAAGGAAGCGGTCGAGGAAAAACCCGACGAAACGGCCCCGCTTCCGCCGCTGAATTTCGACGCGCTGAAGCCGGCGCAGGGGAGGGCAGAGGGTGAGAGCGAGCCTGTGCCTTCGGAACCAACACCGGAAATCCGGCCGGAACCCGCACCGGAAACGGAACCCGTTCCGCCACCGGAACAGCCGGTAACCCCGGAGCCTCAACCGCAACCACCGCCGGCGGAACCGCAGGAGATTCCTCCGGAACCGGTCCGGCCGGAACCCGAACCGGCCAAACCCGAGCCGCCGGAAGTTCCCCCGGCACCCGCGCCTCAGCCCGATAAGCCTGAGATTCCCGCGCCCGCGCCGGAGGCTCCGAAGCCGCCGGCGGAAGTTCCCGCTCCACCGCCGCAGGAAGAGCCTGCCGCGCCGCCGGTCGAGGTCCCGGCCGAGCCCGAGCAGGTTCCGGCCGAAGTGCCGGTGGAAGTGCCGCCCTCTACCTCTATTTTGAGGGAAGGCGACGCCGAAGGCGCGGATGCCCCGGCGGAAGCGCTAGTGCCTGACACCTCCCACGAGGAGGGTGAGCCGGCCGCACCTGGCGAGATCGAGCAGGACATACCGGCTGCACCGGTGGAGGCGGTCGAGCCGCAGGCGGAAGTCGAGGTCTCAAGGAGAGACGACGAACCTGAACCGGCCGCTGTCGCACCGCCGCCTGTCGAGATCGCCCCGGAGCCGAAGCCTGCCGCCGGCAGGGTGACGGTGACCAAGAAGGTCGAGCAGAAGCAGGAGGCGCAGCCGGCGCCGGCGCCGGTTGCGCGGAAATCCTGGTTCCAGCGCATGAAGGAAGGGCTGGCGCGGTCCTCGCGCGAGCTTTCCGGCAACATCGCCGGCGTCTTCACCAAGCGCAAGCTGGACGATGACACGCTTCAGGACCTGGAGGACGTGCTGATCCGCGCCGATCTCGGCGTCGAGACGGCGTTGCGCGTCACCGATGCGCTGGCGGCCAGCCGCTACGGCAAGGACGTCTCCGACGCTGAGGTGCGGGCGGTGATGGCCACGGAAGTGGAGAAGGTGCTGGGGCCGGTGGCCAAGCCGCTGGAACTCGACCTGTCGCACAAGCCGCATGTCATCCTCGTCGTCGGCGTCAACGGCACCGGCAAGACCACCACCATCGGCAAGCTCGCCGCCAAGCTCACCGAAGGCGGGCTCTCGGTCATGCTGGCGGCCGGCGACACCTTCCGTGCCGCCGCAATCGAGCAGCTCAAGATATGGGGCGAGCGCACCAATTCTCCGGTGATCGCGACGAAGCTCGGCGCCGATGCCGCCGGCCTTGCCTATGATGCCTTCGAGCAGGCCAAGGCGGCCGGCTCCGACGTGCTCATCATCGACACCGCCGGGCGCTTGCAGAACAAGGCCGAACTGATGGCGGAGCTGGAGAAGATCGTGCGGGTGCTCGGCAAGCTCGATCCGGAAGCGCCGCATACGGTGTTGCAGACGGTGGACGCCACCACCGGCCAGAACGCCCTCAACCAGGTCGAGATTTTCCGCAACGTGGCCGGCGTCAACGGGCTGGTGATGACCAAGCTGGACGGCACGGCGCGCGGCGGTATCCTTGTCGCCATCGCCGCCAAGCACAGGCTGCCGGTCTATTTCATCGGCGTCGGCGAGCAGGTGGACGATCTCGAACCGTTCTCGGCCGGCGATTTCGCCAAGGCCATTGCCGGAACGGGATAGAGCGCGGTATCGCGCAGGAAACGTGCAAGCGATCGATTTGACAGGTAGCGAGCCCCAATGAACCAGCCCCTCTTCGAGCGTGATCCTTCCGAAACCCGCAGTCGGGGCAAGGAAAGTATCAACCCCGTTCTCAAGCTGGCGCTGGAGCTGGGGCCGCTTCTGGTGTTCTTCTTCGCCAATTCGCGCGGCGAGTGGCTGGCCGGGAAATTTCCGCTGCTGGCGGATTTCGGCGGCCCGATCTTCATCGCCACCGGCCTGTTCATGGCGGCGACGGCCATCGCGCTGGCCGCGTCGTGGCTGCTCACCCGCACCTTGCCGGTGATGCCGCTGGTGTCGGGCATCGTCGTGTTGGTGTTCGGCGCGCTGACGCTCTATCTGCAGGACGAATTGTTCATCAAGATGAAGCCGACCATCGTCAACACGCTGTTCGGCGTCACCCTGCTCGGCGGGCTCGCCTTCGGCAAGTCGCTGCTCGGCTATGTGCTCGAATCCGCCTTCCGGCTCGATGCCGAGGGCTGGCGCAAGCTCACCCTGCGCTGGGGAGTGTTCTTCCTGTTCCTGGCGGTGGTCAACGAGATCGTGTGGCGGTTGTTCTCGACCGATTTCTGGGTTGCGTTCAAGGTGTGGGGGATCATGCCCATCACCATCCTGTTCACCATGAGCCAGATGCCGCTCATCATGCGGCATTCGCTCGACGAGGTTTCCGGGAAGAAATAGCTTTTCGGAAAGATCGCAACCCGCTTCAGGGCTGGGCAGCCAGCGCCTTCTCGATTTCGGGCATGAGCCTGCCCGTCACGGAAGCCGGCGTCAGCGGGCCGACATGCTTGTAGGCGATGCGGCCGTCCCTGCCGACGACGAAGGTTTCCGGCACGCCGTAGACGCCCCAGTCGATGCCGGCGCGGCCGTTCTCGTCGGTGCCGATCGCGGTATAGGGGTTGCCGAGCTCGGCCAGGAACTTCAGCGCGTTGGCGGGCTTGTCCTTGTAGTTCAGCCCGGTGACGGCGAAGCGCCCGTCGCGCGCCAGGTCCATCATCATCGGGTGCTCGTCGCGGCAGGGCACGCACCATGAGGCGAAGACGTTGACCAGCGTCACCTTGCCGGGGAATTCCTGCGAATCGAGGCCGGGCAGGTTCGTTCCAGGCAAGGGCGGCAGCCGGGTCGGGGGCGCCGGCTCGCCGATCAGCGCCGAGGGGATTTCGGAAATGTCGCGGCCGGACAGGAGCTGGGCGAGGAAGACGCCGCACAGGGCCAGGAAGATGGCCAGCGGCAGCAGCACCATCAGGCGGCGCGAAACGGGTTTCGGGGCTTGCGCGCTCATGGCTTCTTCGCTTGGCTGCGGTCGGAACGGCGGCGGATGCCGGCGGCTTCCAGCTCGGCCAGTTCCCGGCGGCGGGCGCGTTGGTCGAGCCATATCCAGCCGATCAGGCCGGCCAGCACCACGACGGTGATGCCATAGGCCGCCGCGACGTAGAGGTCGTGCGTGGTCACGGCCGCACCTCCTGCGCGCGCACGCCGATCCGGGACAGGTCGTTTCGCATAGCCATGGCTTTTCCTTAAACTTGGCCGTCCGGCCTTGCAATCAGTCGGAGCTGCGGCGTAACGCCAGTGCCGCGCCCAGCGGCCCGATCACCGCGAGGAACAGGGTCAGCGCCACCAGGATCAGGAACGGCTGGAGGAAGGGGGCGGGGTCCTCGACGGCGCCGTAGCTTGCCGAGACGCCGAAGATCAGCGCCGGGATGGTCAGCGGCAGCACGAGGATGGAGATCAGCAGCCCGCCGCGCGGCAGCGCCACGGCGACCGCGGCCCCGGCCGCGCCGATGAAGGTGATGGCCGGCGTGCCGGCAAGCAGGGTCAGCGCCGTGGCGCCGATCGCCAGCGGCTCCATGTTCATGAACAGGCCGAGCAGGGGAGCGGCGATCACCAGCGGCAGCACCGAGCCGGTCCAGTGGGCGAGGCATTTCACCAGCACGGTCAACGGCAGCAGGTGGCGGTCGGCCTCCAGCACCAGAAGGTCGAGCGAGCCGTCCTCGCGGTCGGCCTGGAACAGCCGGTCGAGGCCGAGCAGCGAGGCCAGCAGCGCGCCGATCCACAGGATCGCTGGACCGATGCGGGCGAGCAGGTTGAGGTCCGGCCCGACGCCGAAGGGGATGGTGGCGATGACGGCGAGGAAGAAGACGATGCCGGTCAGCGCACCGCCGCCGACGCGCATGGAAAGGTGCAGGTCGCGCAGGTAGAGGGCTAGCATGAGGTGGTTTCCGCCCCGTACCCCCACCCCTTACCCCTCCCCACAGGGGGGAGGGGAGACGTCGACCTGGCCACCTTTCCAAAAATACCGATGCGACAGGCAGTTGCGGCGCAAAATTCCCCTCCCCCTTGTGGGGAGGGGTAAGGGGTGGGGGGCACGCCTTTGGACCGTATGGTCGGGTCTTTACCCATGTGGCACTTCCCCCATCTCCAGTGTTCGCACCCCTTCGAGCCCGAGCGGCAGGTGGGTGGCGGCGACGAGGATGCCGCCGGCCGCGCGGTGATCTTCCATCATGGCGGCGAGCCGCGCTTCGGACGCCTTGTCGAGCCCTGCGGTCGGTTCGTCAAGCAGCCAGACGGGCCGGTGGCTGATGAGCAGGCGGGCCAGCGCGGCGCGGCGCTTCTGGCCGGTGGACAGATAGCCGAAGGGCAGGTGGCCGATATGGCCGAGCCCCACCGCCTCCAGCGCCTCGGCGATGCCGAGTCTCGGCTCCCCCGCGAAGCTCTGCCAGAAGGCGAGGTTCTCATTCACCGTCAGCGCCGTCTTCATGGCGTTGAGATGGCCGAGATAGTGGCAGGCGGCGGCCGACGAGGGCCAGGCCTCGCCGCCGCCCTCGAGACGCACCTGACCTTGCGATGCCGGCAGGAGGCCGGCGACGACGCGCAGCAGGGTGGATTTGCCGGAGCCGTTGGGGCCGGTGACGACCAGCGCCTCGCCCTCTTCCAGCGCAAAGCCGATATCGGTGAACACGATGTCTCCCCCGCGTTCACCGCCCAGATTCTCGGCAATCAGCCGCATTCGCTCTCCTTTTCCGGCCCCGTGGCGGTGCAGCCTGGCGCTGCGTCAAAAATGCCCAAACACCGTCTAGAACTATTCCAGGATATTCTCTATATGCAGCTTACCAACCCCAGCGGTCGGGGAAGGCAAACCATATTGCGCCGAACCGGTGCGCGAGCCGCCTTGAACGGCCCGAGCGCTTGGGAGCGGACAGCGGAAATGGCCGTACCCGCACCTTTGCGCGTGATGAGCATGCCATCGGAGTCCGTTCCCCATCAGGCTGAACGACTTTAGGATGGGATCGCACGTGTCCAAATCTCTCGATAGCTTCAACTGCCGCCGCACGCTGACCGCTGGCGGCTCCGAATATGTCTACTACAATCTGGTCGAGGCCGAGAAGAACGGCCTTACCGGGGTTTCCCAGCTTCCCTATTCGATGAAGGTGCTGCTCGAGAACCTGCTGCGCAACGAGGACGGCCGCTCCGTCACCAAGGAATCGATCCAGGCCGTCGCCAGCTGGCTGACCGACAAGGGCACCGCCGGCGTCGAGATCGCCTATCGTCCGGCCCGCGTGCTGATGCAGGACTTCACCGGCGTGCCGGCGGTGGTCGACCTTGCCGCCATGCGCGACGGCATCGCCTCGCTCGGCGGCGATCCGCAGAAGATCAATCCGCTGGTGCCGGTGGACCTGGTCATCGACCACTCGGTCATCGTCGACGAATTCGGGACGCCGATGGCCTTCGCCCGCAATGTCGAGCTCGAATATGAGCGCAACGAGGAACGCTACAAGTTCCTGAAGTGGGGCCAGCAGGCGTTCCGCAACTTCCGCGTCGTGCCGCCCGGCACCGGCATCTGCCATCAGGTCAACCTCGAATATCTCGGCCAGGTCGTGTGGACCAACAACGAGGACGGCGAGACGACGGCCTATCCCGACACCTGCGTCGGCACCGATTCGCACACCACCATGATCAACGGCCTCGGCGTTCTGGGCTGGGGCGTGGGCGGCATCGAGGCCGAGGCGGCCATGCTCGGCCAGCCCGTGTCCATGCTCCTGCCGGAGGTGATCGGCTTCCGCCTGACCGGCAAGTTGAAGGAAGGCCTGACAGCCACCGACCTGGTGCTCACCGTCACCCAGATGCTGCGCAAGAAGGGCGTCGTCGGCAAGTTCGTCGAGTTCTTCGGCCCCGGCCTCTCCAACATGACGCTGGCCGACCGCGCCACCATCGGCAACATGGCGCCGGAATATGGCGCGACCTGCGGCTTCTTCCCCGTCGACGACGAGACGCTGCGCTATCTTTCCATGTCCGGCCGCGACGAGGCGCGCATCGCGCTGGTCGAGGCCTACTCCAAGGCGCAGGGCATGTGGCGCGACGACGGTTCGGCCGATCCGGTGTTCACCGACACGCTCGAGCTCGACCTCGGCGACGTGGTGCCGTCCATGGCCGGCCCCAAGCGTCCCGAGGGGCGCCAGGCGCTGGAGGACATCCCCGCCGGCTTCGCCAAGGCGATGGAGGCCGAGTACAAGAAGGCCGCCGAGATGCACAAGCGCTATGCGGTCGAGGGCACCGACCATGACCTCGGCCATGGCGACGTGGTGATCGCGGCCATCACCTCCTGCACCAACACCTCCAACCCCTCGGTGCTGATCGGCGCCGGCCTGCTCGCCCGCAACGCCAACCGCCTCGGCCTCAAGCAGAAGCCGTGGGTGAAGACCTCGCTGGCGCCGGGATCGCAGGTCGTGGCCGAATATCTGGAGAAGTCGGGCCTGCAGAAGGAACTCGACCAGATCGGCTTCAACCTGGTCGGCTTCGGCTGCACCACCTGCATCGGCAATTCCGGCCCGCTGCCCGGCCCGATCTCCAAGACCATCAACGAGAAGGGGCTGATCGCGGCCGCCGTGCTGTCCGGCAACCGCAACTTCGAGGGCCGCGTGTCGCCCGACGTGCAGGCGAACTACCTCGCCTCGCCGCCGCTGGTGGTGGCGCATGCGCTGGCCGGCACCGTCACCAGGGACCTGACCAAGGAACCGCTGGGCGAAGGCAAGGACGGCAAGCCGGTCTACCTGAAGGACATCTGGCCGACCACCGCCGAGATCCAGGAGTTCATCGAGAAGAACGTGACGCGCGAGCTGTTCGCCCGCAAATATGCCGACGTCTTCAAGGGTGACGAGAACTGGCAGAAGGTCAAGGCGCCGGAAGGCCAGACCTATGCCTGGGACGACAAGTCGACCTATGTGCAGAACCCGCCCTATTTCGCGGGCATGCGCGACGGCATCGGCAAGATCTCCGACATCAAGGGCGCGCGGGTGCTCGGCCTGTTCGGCGACAAGATCACCACCGACCACATCTCGCCGGCCGGCTCGATCAAGGCCGCCTCGCCGGCGGGCAAGTACCTGCTCGACCATGGCGTGAACGTTGCCGACTTCAACCAGTACGGCACGCGTCGCGGCAACCATGAGGTGATGATGCGCGGCACCTTCGCCAACATCCGCATCCGCAACCACATGCTGGGCGAGAACGGCAAGGAAGGCGGCTACACGATCCACTATCCCTCGAAGGAGGAGATGTCGATCTACGACGCCGCCATGGAGTACAAGAAGGAAGGCGTGCCGCTGGTGATCTTCGCCGGCGTCGAATACGGCAACGGCTCGTCGCGCGACTGGGCGGCCAAGGGCACCAACCTGCTCGGCGTGCGCGCGGTCATCGCCCAGTCCTTCGAGCGCATCCACCGCTCCAACCTGGTCGGCATGGGCGTCATCCCCTTCGTGTTCGAGGAAGGCACCTCCTGGGCCTCGCTCAATCTCAAGGGCGACGAACTGGTCGAGATCGACGGCCTGGAAAACATCAAGCCGCGCCAGAAGATGGCGGCCAAGATCACCTATGCCGACGGCACGGTGAAGCAGGTTCCGATCCTGTGCCGCATCGATACGCTGGATGAGCTGGACTACTACAAGAACGGCGGCATCCTGCAGTATGTGCTGCGCGACCTCGCTGCCTGATCCAGCTTTGCAGTGATTGGAGAAAGGCCGCCGGTGCCCTCCGGCGGCCTTTCACGTTATATGTGATTTTTCTCACCGCAACGTGACTTTCCGTTGAGCGTGGCATCTGCCAAACAGGTCGGCAAACAAAACAAAGCCGGGCAAGCCGGCGGATTCGGACATCGCCATGCCAATCGGAACATCATTGCGGCTTAGCCTGATTGCGGTCGCATTGTCGGCATTTTGCGGCGCCGGCCTTGCCGACGAAGCGGAAACGGGTTTCGAGAAGCCTGCCGGTGTGGTCGAACTGTTCACCAGCCAGGGTTGCAATTCCTGCCCACCGGCCGACAAATTCTTCGCCGAGCTGGCCGGCAAGGACGATATCGTCGCGCTCGCCTACCATGTCGACTACTGGGACTATCTCGGCTGGCACGACACGCTGAGCAGCAAGGACAATACCGAGCGCCAATATGCCTATATGCGGACCTTCGGCGGCCGCTCCATCTATACGCCGCAGGCGGTCATCAATGGCCGCACCCATGTCAACGGCGCCAACCGCGGCGCGGTGGGCGGCACGCTTTCCATGCTGAAATCGTCGGGTGGCGGCATGCTTGTGCCGATCCGGGTGACGCGCGACGACGAAAGCGTCGTTATCGAAGTCGGCGCGGCCGAGCCGGGCGCGAATCTGCCCGACACGGCGCATGTGGTGCTCGCCTATTTCGAGCCGCCGCAAACCGTGGAGATCGGCCGGGGTCGCAACCGGGGCCGGCAGATGACCTACTGGAACGCGGTTTCGTCCATGCAGACCGCCGGCATGTGGCATGGCAAGGCGCAGCGCTACGAACTGCCGGCCAGCGAAGTGCTCAAGAAGGGCGGATGCGCGGTGCTGTTGCAGTCGGTGGCCACGGACGGCCTGCCGGGACCGATCATCGGGGCAGCCTTCGTCAACAAGCCGAAGCCATAATTTGTAGCGATTTCAAGGAATTGCTGCGGAGAAACCTGGCCTTTGGAAAGCGAGGTTGGTTCGATCCGACTCAGGCCCGTGGGCGGGGGGCTTGGGGGTTACGAGCCAGTGCCGGACCGAACCGTCTCAGGCAACGAGGGTAAAGTCGTTTCACAATGGGGCGGGAGCGCGGATAAAAAACGGCGAAAATGTGGCGACAGATCACCAATTTCAACATGCTTTTACAAATGTAACCCGAGGCCGACGAACGCCACGGCATGGCCGCCATACTTGCAATTGGCGCCGGAAAGCGCGAACCTGCCCGTGAGTTGTTGCATTGCAAGGATTCGGGCATGAGCGAAGGCGGCGCAGGAGGAGAAGGAGACGCATCCGCAATACCTATTCCCCTGCACGAGGCGCGCCGCGAGCGCCTCGGCATGCCGGTGGCCTTCGACCGCCGGGAGCTCGACCTGATCCTGCGGCTCTACGGGCGCATGGTGGCGGCCAATGAATGGCGCGACTACGCCATCGACCATCTGGAAGACCGGGCGGTGTTTTCGGTCTATCGGCGCACCAGCGAGGTGCCGCTGTTCCAGATCGTCAAGGACCCGAAGCTGGCGAGGCGGCAGGGCGCCTTCTCCGTGGTGGCGGCCGGCGGGCGCATCCTCAAGCGCGGGCACGAGCTGGCGCGGGTCCTGAATATCTTCGACAACAGGCTGAAGCTGGTCAAGGCGTAGGCGTTCGGCCGGCCGAGATTGCGGTTGGCTGCAATATGTGAACGCGGGCGGGGTTTATTCCGGTCGGTCCGGCGACTGAATCCTCTGTGTTCGGCACGGTTCCAGCATGGATTCCCGACACTCTCCATTCGCTTCGCTCATTGCGAGGCCGGGAATGACGAATGAATTTAGACCTACCCGTCATTCCCGATCTCGAAGCGACCGTAGGGAGCGAGAGTGTCGGGAATCCATGCCGAAACCGTGCCGGACAGCCTGCGTCTCGCGCTGGCTTCCAGATGTTCGCCATCTGAAATGGACGAGGACTCAGCCGTCCTTACAGCTCCCGCTCGGGCCATGAGTCCGGATCGGGCGGCAGCGTCGTCCCGCCGTTCATCTCCAGCTGCATGAAGGTCGTGTCCAGCCAGCGCCCGTGCTTGTAGCCGGACCCGGCCAGCACCCCGCTGTGCGCGAAGCCCAGCTTTTCATGCAGGCGCACGGAGGGGCTGTCCGGCCTGCCGTCGCCGATCACCGCCACGAACTGGCGAAATCCGAGGCGGCGCACGTCCTCGATGAGGGCTTTCATCAGGGCTAGGCCGATGCCGCGCCCCTTGGCTTCGGGCGCCATATAGACCGAATCCTCGACGATGAAGCGATAGGCGGGGCGCGCCCTGAACGGGCCGGCATAGGCATAGCCGAGTACGGTGCCATCCTCGTCCGTGGCGACCAGAAATGGATAGCCCCTGGCGCGCAGCCCTTCATAGCGACCCTGCATCTCGGCGAGCGAGGGCGGTTCCAGCTCGTAGGTGGCGGTGCCGTTGAGCACGGCGTCGCGGTAGATTTCCGTGATGCGGGGAAGATCGGCCTCGGTCGCCGCGCGTATCATGGGGTGTGTCCGCAGTTGTGGAAGGATGCAGTTCTATACTGCTGCCCACGGCCAAAAGAAAAGGGCGGCCGTGCTGCCGCCCTTCGCTGTCATTGGTTCCGGCCGGTTCAGCGGCGGTCGCCCATGAACTGGAGCAGGAACATGAACAGGTTGATGAAGTCGAGGTAGAGCGTCAGCGCGCCCATGATCGACTTGCGGCCGGCCACCTCGGCGTCGTCGGACTCGTAGTACATCTCCTTGATCTTCTGCGTGTCATAGGCGGTGAGGCCGGCGAAGATCAGCACGCCGATGGCCGAAACCGCGAAGGACAGGGCCGAAGACTGCAGGAAGAGGTTGATGACCATGGCGATGATCAGGCCGAACAGGCCCATGATCAGGAACGAGCCCATGGCCGTCAGGTCACGCTTGGTGGTGTAGCCGTAGAGCGACAGCGCGCCGAAGGCGGCCGCCGTGGCGAAGAAGGTCTGGGTGATCGAGGCGCTGGTGTAGACCAGGAAGATCGACGACAGCGACAGGCCCACCAGGCCGGCATAGACCCAGAACGTGGTTTGCGCCGCACCCACGCTCATCGACTGCACGCGGAACGACAGGAAGAACACGGCAGCCAGCGGGGCGAGGATCACCACCCACTTCAGCGGCGACGCGAAGATGGCGTAGCCGAAGGAGGTCAGCATCTGGCCGCTCGGCAGCGTGGCGACCGCTGCGGCCGGATTGTTGGTCGTGGCCAGCATGATCGTGGCAACGGCTGCGAGGCCGGTGATCAGCAGGCCCATGCCCATCAGGTTGTAGACGCGCAGCATATATGCGCGCAGGCCCTCGTCGATGGCCATGTCGGCGCGGCCGTAGGGGGCCGTACGCGTCTGGTAATTGCGAAGGGGTTCAGCCATTGAAGTCCTCTGTTGCTTCTTGCCCCGTCCGGTGTCGGGCGTATGCCCAGGCGCCGCTGGCGGGGCCTCCAGCATGCCTGCCCGGAATATGATGGTTCTTTGGGATCGGAACAAGACCCGTAACCCCCCGAAATGCTTCGTGAAGGCGGAAATCGCGCGTTTTTGATGGGCAAAAGCGCAAAGATTGCGCCGAATTAACCTCGCCGGGCACGGCGAGGCCCATCATTTCACCCCGTCACAGGTTGCGCAGCACGGGGGCTGCCTTGTGGCCCAGCACCCGCCATGTGCCGATCAGCCCGATGCCGACGGTCAGCACCAGCGCCAGCACGGTGGTGGCGAGGGCGACTTCGGCCGAGAACTGCGAGGGCAGCGTCATGATGCGGGTGACGACATACCAGGCCGCGACCCCGCCGGCGGCGAGGGCGAAGACGGCGGTGGCGAGACCGAGCAGCATGTATTCCAGCGCAAAGGCGGAAATCAGCGTGCGGCGGGTGGCGCCGAGCGTCTTCAGCACCACCGCGTCGTGGATGCGGGCGCGGTTGCCAGCGGCCAGCGCCCCGGCCAGCACCAGCACCGACGAGATCAGCGCCACGGCGGCGGCGGCGCGGATCGCGGTGCCCAGTTCGCCGACGAGCTGGTTGACGATGTCGAGCGCGTCCTTGACGCGCACGGTGGTGACGGCCGGAAAGGCACGGGTGACGGCGTTGAGGATGCGGGCGTCGTCCGACACTGTCGCCGCGCCATCGGAAAGCGTCGCCAACCAGCTATGCGGCGCGCCGGCGAAGGTGTTGGGCGAGAACACCATGACGAAGTTGATGCCGAGCGTCTCCCACTGCACCTGCCGGAAGTTGGCGATGCGGGCGGTGACGTTGCGGCCGAGCACGTTGACCGTCACCGTGTCGCCGACGGCAAGGCCGAGCTCCTCGCCTTCCTGGGCCGAGAAGGAGACCAGCGGCTCGCCCGCATAGTCCTTCGGCCACCAGCTTCCCCCGCTGAGCGAGGCGTTGCGCGGCTGCTCGGCCTCATAGGTGAGGCCGCGGTCGCCGCGCAGCACCCAGGCGCCTTCCGGCGGAATGTCCAGATCGCGCACGTCGGTGCCGTTGAGGGCGATGACGCGGCCGCGCAGCATCGGCACCTTGACCAGCGTGCCTTGCGGCGATTCCCGCGTGACCAGCGTGGAGAAGGCATCGACATCGGCGCCCTGGATGTCGACGAAGAAGAAGTTCGGCGCCTTTTCCGGCAGGCTGTCGGAAATCTGGCGGCGCAGATTGCCGTCGATCAGTGCCAGCGTGACCAGCAGCGTCAGCCCGAGCCCCAGCGCCAGCACCACGGACGGGGTGAGCGCGCCGGGCCGGTGGATGTTGCCGACCGCCAGCCTCAGCGCCGTGGAGTTGAGGCGCGGCGCCTTCCGCGCCAGCCATTGCACGAGGAAGGCCACGAGGCGCAGCACGAGGAACGACAGCAGCGTGGCCCCGACGAAGGTGACGGCGATGCGGCGGTCGTGCGCGGTGAGGATTGCCAGCGCGCCGAGCGCCAGGGCGATGCCGGCCGCCGTCGCGATATAGACGAGGCGGGGGCGGCCCCGGCCCTCGAAGCCGAGTTCGCGGAACAGCGCGGTGGCCGGCACGTCGCGGGCGCGGCCGAGCGGCAGGACGGCGAAGGCGAGGGTGACCAGAATGCCGAAGGTGGCGGCGAGCGCAAGCGCGGCCGGGTAGATGCCGGCCTCGGCCGGCACCGGGATGATCGCCTGCAATGCGCCGGAGGCGGCGAAGGGCATGAGGACGGCCAGAACGAGCCCGATGGCGATGCCGATCGCGGCGATCAGCATGGTCTGCACCAGATAGACGGTGAAGACGAAGCTTCCCGAGGCGCCGAGGCTCTTGAAGCTGGCGATCACGCCGCGCTTGCCGTCGAGATAGGCGCGCACCGCATTGGCCACCCCGACGCCGCCGACCACCAGCGAGGTGAGGCCGACCAAAGTGAGGAACTGCGAGAAGCGTTCGATATTGGCCGACAGCGCCGGCGCGGCGTTGGAGCGGGTGCGGATCGACCAGCCGGCTTCGGGGAAGGCCGCGCGCGCCTCGGCCTCGACCCGTTCGAGGCGGGCGTCGCCGGTTCCCGGCGCCAGCCGCAGCTTGTAGGAATGCTCGACGAGGCTGCCGGCAACGACGAGGCCGGAAGCCCGCAGGCCCTCCAGCGAGACCAGCAGGCGCGGCGCGAAGCCGAAGCCTTCCGAGACGGCATCCGGCTCGCTCATCAGTTCGGCGCGCAACTCGAAGCTGGCATTGCCGAGCATGATCCGGTCGCCGACCTTCAGGCCGAGGCGTTCGAACAACAATTCGGGTGCTGCCGCGCCGAAGCTGCCGGCCCGCTCGCTCAGAAGCGCGTCGCGGTCGAGCGCCGGCTCGGTTACCAGCGTGCCGTAGAGCGGATAGGGGTCGTCGACGGCCTTGACCTCGACCAGCGCCTGGTCCGAACCGTCGGACAGGCGGGCCATCGAGCGCATGCTGGCGCTGTGCGACACCTCGCCGGTGGCGCGCAGGAAGGCGAGTTCGGGCGCCTCCGCCTCGCGCTGGTTGAGGCGGAAGCGCAGGTCGCCGCCAAGCAGGGGCTGGCCCTGCGCGGCGACACCGTCGCCGATCGAGCGGGCGACCGAATTGACGCCGCCGATGGCCGCGACCCCCAGCGCGATGCAGGCGAGGAAGATGGCGAAGCCGGACAGGCCGCCGCGCATCTCGCGCAGCGCGAAGCGGAAGGCGAGAGCCAGCTGGCGGGCGGGCCTGGTCATGCGGTCGCCGTCAGCATGGGCTCGGCCTCGATGCGGCCGGAACGGATGGCGATGCGGCGCGAGCAGCGCGCCGCCAGCGCCGGGTCGTGGGTGACCAGCACCAGCGTCATGCCGCGTTCCGCGGCCTTGGAAAACAGAAGATCGGTGATCTGCCTGCCCGTCGCCTGGTCGAGATTGCCGGTCGGCTCATCGGCGATCAGGATCGGCGGGGAGGGTGCAAGCGCCCGGGCGATGGCGACGCGCTGCTGCTCGCCGCCGGAGAGTTCGCCCGGATAGTGGGTGAGGCGCTCGCTGAGCCCCACGGCCGCCAGTTCCTGCTCGGCCACCTTGAAGGGATCGGGATGGCCGGCCAGTTCCAGCGGCACCGCCACGTTCTCCAGCGCGGTCATGTTGGGAATGAGGTGGAAGGACTGGAAGACGATGCCGATGTTGCGGCCCCGGAAAGCGGCGATCTCGTCCTCGCTCCTGTCGTTCAGCGTCACGCCGGCGATGCTCACGCGGCCGTCATCGACACGCTCCAGCCCGGCCAGCACCATCAGCAGCGTCGACTTGCCGGAGCCGGACGGGCCGACGATGCCGGCGATCTCGCCCTGCCTGACGGTGAGGTGGATGTTCTTCAGCACATGGACCGACGATGCGCCTTCGCCGAGCGTCAGCGATACATTTTCCAGTTCGATGACGGCTTCTGTCAAAACGGATCGGTCCTATATGGAGGGGAAGCAGCAGGAAACGTCACGCACATATGGGGCCTAGGACATGGCTTTCAAATACAAGTTTTTGTGCCCTATCATGCTTGCGGGCATCATGTTTTTAGGCGCGGCGCTTTCGCTTGCCGCTCCGGCGCGGGCGGATGCGGTGCAGATCGTCGGTTTCGGCGACAGCCTGATGGCCGGCTACGGGCTGGGGCCGGGCGAGGGTTTCACCGAACAGTTGCAGGAGGCGCTGCGCGCCAAAGGCCACGATGTGGCGGTGGCCAATGCCGGCGTTTCCGGCGACACCACCAGCGGCGGGCTTGCCCGGCTCGACTGGTCGGTGCCGGATGGAACCGATCTGGTCATCCTCGAACTCGGCGCCAACGACATGCTGCGCGGCATCGACCCGGCGCTGGTGGAAGAAAATCTCGACCAGATGATCTCGCGCCTGAAGGCGCGCGGCGTCGACGTGCTCCTGGCCGGCATGCTGGCCGCGCCCAATCTCGGCCATGCCTATGGCGAGGCCTTCGGGTCGCTCTATCCCCGGCTGGCGCAGAAGCATGGCGTGGTGCTCTATCCGTTCTTCCTCGACGGGGTGGCGGCCGTGCAGGACCTGCTCAGCGAAGACGGCATGCATCCGAGCGCCGAGGGCATCCGCACGATCGTGGACAGGATGCTGCCGACCGTGGAGAAGGCGATCGCGGCGCTGCCGCAGGGTTGATGAGGAGGAACAGTTTCCCCCGCGGAATTTCCGTGGTGGAACAATTAGCTTGCTCCGCCGTCATATCGGTGTTTCGCTGACAGGTGAGAGCTTGATTCGAGGACAGGAGGCTATGCCATGCCGCGTCTTTTCACCGCCCTCGAAATTCCGCGCGATGCCGCGCTTTCGCTCTCGCTGTTGCGGGGTGGCCTTCCCGGAGCCCGCTGGATCGACGTCGAGAACTACCACATCACGTTGCGCTTCATCGGCGACGTCGAAGGCCATGTGGCGGACGACATCGTCGACGCGCTGGACCGTGTGCGCCGGCCTTCCTTCACGCTGACGCTGGCCGGCGTCGGGGCCTTCGGCCAGAAGAAGCCGCATGCGGTGTGGGCAGGCGTCGCCGCCTCGCCGGATCTGACGGCCCTTCAGGCCGAGATCGACCGCATCTGCCAGCGCCTCGGCCTGCGCGCCGATCCGCGCAAGTTCATGCCGCATGTCACGCTGGCCAGGCTGCGCAACGGCCATCCGGCCGATGTCGCCCGCTATCTTTCGGCGCGCGGCAATTTCGCCGCCATGCCCTTCAAGGTCGGCCGCTTCGTGCTGATGTCGTCGCGCGATTCGGTCGGCGGCGGACCCTATATCGTCGAGGAAGCCTGGCCGCTGGCCGGCAACGGAACCTATCCGGCCAGCCGCGTCGACAGCGCTTCCGATGCCTCGCGGATCATGCGGTAGACCTTTTCGAAGCCGTCCGCATCGCCGCAATAGGGGTCGGGAACGTCGCGCATCGTTCCCAGCGCATAGTCCAGGTACAGATGGATGCGGCCATGCGCCTCGGCCGGTGCGATGCGCCGCAGGTTCTGCACGTTGGAGCGATCCATGCCGAGGATGAGGTCGAAGCGGCTGAAATCCGGCTCGGCGACGCGCCTTGCCGACTGGCCCGAAATGTCGATGCCGTAGCGGGCGGCGACCGCGATGGAGCGCGGGTCGGGCGCTTCGCCGGCATGCCAGTCGCCGGTGCCGGCCGAATCCAGCACGAAGCGGTGCGCCTGGCGCCTTTCCTCGACAACCGCGCCGAACACGCCCTCGGCCAGCGGCGAGCGGCAGATGTTGCCGAGGCAGACGAACAGGATCGCGCTTTTCGGCTCGGCGTCCGTTTTTGGTTTGGCGTCCATGGCGGCGGATCCTGAAGCACGTCGCATGTCGTTATCCCGAAACCGGTTCCCACTTTCGGGCGACATGCTTTATGTTTTCCCGAAGCGGATAACATGGAAGCAAGCCATGGCAAGAGAGAAACTGGCGCAGGATGTTCTGGAAGCGGCGCTCAAGGAGCGTCCCGACTGGAAAATGACCGATGACGGCAAGGCGATCGAGCGGCGTTTCGTCTTCCGCAATTTTTCCGAGGCCTTCGCCTTCATGACGCGGGTGGCGCTGAAAGCGGAGAAGATGGACCATCATCCCGAATGGTCGAACGTCTACAAGACGGTCGACATCAGGCTCACCACGCACGATGCCGGCGGCTTGACCGAACTCGATTTCGTGCTGGCGCGGCGCATCGATGCGATTTTCGGCGGCTGAGGCGCTGAAAATCTTGCAGGCGACAACCCGCCGCACCACATGATGCCCGAAGGCGGGCAGGCGGCCGGCCGGCGCAAGGAGACAAGGATACATGGCTGAAAGGACCGTTTTCGATCTCTTCGGCTTTGCGGACAAGCTGGGCGGCGAAAAGGAGGTGCGCGAGAAATTCTGGCGCACAGCCAAGCGGGCCGCGCGCCAGATTCCGTTCATGGAGGACGTGGTGGCCGCCTATTACTGCATGCTCGACAGGAACACCCCGCTCCGGGCCAAGGGCATCCTGATCGCGGCGCTGGGCTATTTCGTGCTGCCGACGGACGCCATCCCCGACATCATCCTCGGTTTCGGCTTCACCGACGACGTCGCGGTGCTGAGCGCGGCCATCGCGGCCGTGCGCGCCCACATCACGCCGGCGCACAAGGCCGCGGCAAAAGAAGCGCTCGCCGAAGATATCTGATCGCCGCCGGCGCGCGGCGTTGCCGGCAAGCGTGCCGATTTGGCAAAAAGTCAAATTCTTGCCTCTTTCCTCCATTCCAAGTCCCGCTCAGGGACGTCGTGCCGAGGCCAGCGGATGGGAAATTCGCAAGCGGACGCGCGGAGATGGCGGCGGTTAGCTATGGCGGAAGTGCTTTTCTTTGGCGGTCTTCACGCTTTGGTAACCCAGATTAAATCAAATTGAATGGATCGGGCAGGACGAGACGCCGGCCTGCTCCCACACCCTTTGGAATATGGGAATTACAATGCGCCGATTGATAGCTACAGTTTCTGGTCTGATCATGCTCGCCACCGCCTCGCCGGTCCTGGCCCAGCAGGCGACCAAGATCGGCCAGCACAATGCTTGGGGCACCTACAGCTACCAGGCTTCCGGCGGCAAGGTGTGCTATGTGCTGACCGTTCCCACCGACAAGCAGCCGCCCAGCCTCAACCATGGCGACATGTTCTTCTTCGTCAGCCAGCGTCCGGGCCAGCAGGTGAGCTACGAGCCGCAGTTCATCGCCGGCTATGATTTCCAGGCGAATTCCAAGGTGACGGTCTCCGTCGGCGACAAGTCCTTCACCATGTTCACGCGCGGCAAGTCGGCCTGGGTCGAGAACGCGGCCGACGAGCCGCAGCTTATCGCGGCGATGCGTGGCGGCGCCGACATGAAGGTGCAGGCCAAGTCCGGCCGCGGCAACGCCACCAGCTATGTATTCTCGCTGAAGGGCATCACCGCCGCGCTCAGTTCGATCTCGAACTGCAAATAGGGGTGCCGCATCAGGTAAGCGAAGGCCGGGCCCTCGGGTCCGGCCTTCTGCGTTTCCGGGTCGGAGCACATGACTTCGGCGCCGGCTTGTGCTATGCGGCGCCCTTCGCCGAAATCCGCTGCTGAAATCGGCCGCAAACCTCCTATATTGGGCCAGCCATGAGCCTTTCACTCGACCTCACATCCGCCGGCGCCCGCGATGCGCTGCGTGCTTCTCCCGCGCCGGAGAAGCCGACGCTGATCGGCCTGACGCGCGAGGAGATGGCCGAGGCGCTGGTCGGGGCCGGCATCGTGCCGCAAAAGCAGGCCAAGATGCGCGTCAGCCAACTCTGGCACTGGCTCTATGTGCGCGGCGTCTCCGATTTCGCCCAGATGTTCAACATCTCGAAGGAACTGCGGGCGGCGCTCGACCGCGCCTTCACCGTTGCGCGTCCGGAAGTCGTCGAGGAGCAGATCTCCAATGACGGCACCCGCAAATGGCTGTTCCGCTTCCCGCCGCGCGGGGCCGGCCGGCCGGTCGAGATCGAGACCGTCTATATCCCGGAAGAGGGGCGCGGCACGCTGTGCATTTCCAGCCAGGTCGGCTGCACGCTGACCTGCTCCTTCTGCCACACCGGCACGCAGAAGCTGGTGCGCAACCTGACGTCGGAGGAAATCCTGGCGCAGTTGCTGACCGCGCGCGACCGGCTGGGCGACTTCCCCGACACCGACACGCCGGCGGGCGCCATCGTGCCGGCGGAAGGGCGCAAGGTCTCCAACATCGTCATGATGGGCATGGGCGAGCCGCTCTACAATTTCGAGGCGGTGAAGAAGGCACTGCTGATCGCCTCCGACGGCGACGGGCTGTCGCTGTCGAAGCGCCGCATCACGCTTTCCACCTCCGGCGTGGTGCCGGAAATCTACCGCACCGGCGAGGAGATCGGCGTCATGCTGGCGATCTCGCTGCATGCCACCAATGACGATCTGCGCGACCTTTTGGTCCCGATCAACAAGAAGTACCCGCTCGAACAGCTCATCAAGGCGTGCCGCGAATATCCGGGCCTGTCCAATGCACGCCGCATCACCTTCGAATATGTGATGCTCAAGGACGTCAACGACAGCCTCGACGACGCACGGGCGCTGGTGAAGCTGCTCAAGGGCGTACCGGCCAAGATCAACCTGATCCCGTTCAATCCCTGGCCCGGCACCAACTACCAGTGCTCGGACTGGGAGACGATCGAGAAGTTCGCCGACTACATCAACAATGCCGGCTACGCCTCGCCGATCCGCACGCCGCGCGGGCGCGACATCCTCGCCGCCTGCGGCCAGCTCAAGTCGGAATCGGAGCGCTTGCGCAAGAGCGAGCGGCTGGCGCTGGAGGCGATGATGATCGCCGGGCACGGCGAGGCTTGAGCGGTGTCCTCGCCGTCCTGCTGCGCTTCGCCGTCGTGCTGGCCGGCTATGCCGCCGCCTGCCTCGCCGCCAGCGCCTTCATCCATGTGCTGTTTCTCGGCTGGTCGGGCCTGGCGGAAGAGGAGGCCCTGCCGGCCTTCACCACCGGCATGATGGTGTCGGTGCCGCTGCTGGCGCTGTTCGTCGCCCACCTCAACTTCTGGCCGGCCGTCGTCGCCATCGCCGTTGCGGAGTTCCTCGGCAAGCGCGACTGGCTGTTCTATGCGCTGGCCGGCGGCTTCGTTGCGCTGGCTTTCACCGGGCTGTTCTACCGTGGGGCAGAGCCCGGCGCCGGATTCGGCGACACGGCCGTGCTGCTGGCGATGATCGGCGCGGGCGTTGTCGGCGGGCTGGCCTACTGGCTGGTTGCCGGCCAATGGGCGCGCAGATGGCGCGGCGGCGCCGGCGAACTGCCGCCTACTTCGCCTGGGTCGTCAGGATCTTGAGCGCGAAGGCCGAGAACACGCCCGCGAACAGATAGTCGGTCACCCTCGTCAGGCGCGGGCTGCCCTTGAGCAGGGCGGCGAAGCGGTCGGCGGCGATCACCATGGATGCGGTGAAGGGCAGCGACAGCACGATGAACATCAGGCCGAGGAAGAACAGCTTGCCGGGCGCATGCGCATCATGCGCGGAGACGAACTGCGGCAGGAAGGTCATGAAGAACAGGATGATCTTCGGGTTGAGCAGGTTGATGCCGAGCCCCGTCGCCCAGTTGCGGGCCAGTGAACGGGGCGCCCGGCCGCCGGTTTCCGGCGAGAAGGCGGAGCCGTGGCGGATCGCCTGGAAGGCCAGCCAGACCAGATAGAGCGCGCCGCCGATCTTGAGCGCGAGGAAGGCCTGCGGCGAGGCGACGATCAGGGCCGACAGGCCGAGCGCCACCAGCGCGGTGTGGAAGACGATGCCGGTCATGGCGCCCAGCATGCAGGCGAAGCCCGCCGCCTTGCCCTGCGACAGGGCCCGCCCGACGAACAGGGTCATGTCCGGCCCCGGCGTTATCGCCAGGACCACGGTGGCGATGGCGAACTGGACGAGCACGGTGGCGTCGGGGATGAACGGCATGGGCGAACCTGGCGACGGAGCATGAAAAGAAAAGGGCGCCGCATCGTGCGGCGCCCCCTTATAGCCCATCCGGTTTCCCGGTTCGAGTGGATCAGCTGTCGAAATAGCTCTGGGTGCCGTGGGCCTCGATGGCCTCGGCCAGGCGGCTCAGCGCATGGACATAGGCGGCCGTGCGCGGCGTGACGCCGCGGGACACCGACAGCTCCCAGATCGCCCGGCCCTCGCGCTCCATGATGGAGCGCAGCTTGGTGTGGATCTCGCCCAGCTCCCAGTAATAGCCCTGCTTGTTCTGCACCCATTCGAAATAGGAGACGGTGACGCCGCCGGCATTGGCGAGAATGTCGGGCAGGACCACGACATTGCGCTCGGCCAGGATCTCGTCGGCTTCCGGGGTCACCGGGCCGTTGGCGAGCTCCAGCACCAGGCGCGCCTTCACCGTATGGGCGTTGTGCTTGTGGATCATGTTTTCCAGCGCGGCCGGCACCAGCACGTCGCAGTCGACGCCCACCAGCTCGTCGGCGGCGATCGCCTGATGGCCGTTCTGGCCGGCCGTGTGGACGACCGACTGGTTGTTGTTCTTGGTGGCGACCAGGGTGTCGAGGTCGAGGCCGTCCGGTGCATAGACGGCGCCGCCGGAGTCGGAAACCGCCACGATGCTGTGGCCATCACCGGCGAGCAGCGAGGCGATGTGCTGGCCGGCATTGCCGAAGCCCTGGATGGCGATGCGCAGCTTGCCGGAAAGGCCGAGCTCCTTGGCCAGGTGGCGCACCAGATAGTAGCCGCCGCGGGCGGTGGCATCGCCGCGGCCGACCGAGCCGCCGAGCGCCAGCGGCTTGCCGGTGATGACGGCGGGCGAGCCTTCGCCGACGATCTGGCTGTACTCGTCGGCCATCCAGCCCATGATCATCGAATTGGTGTAGACGTCCGGGGCGGGAATGTCGCGGTCCGGGCCGATGATGCGCGAGAAGGCCTGGATGTAGGAGCGCGACAGGCGCTCCAGCTCGGCCTTGGAAAGCTGGCGCGGATCGACCTGAACGGCGCCCTTGCCGCCGCCATAGGGCAGGTTCATCACGGCGCATTTGAAGGTCATCCAGAAGGCCAGCATCTCGACCTCTTCGGCCGTGGCGTCGGGATGGAAGCGGATGCCGCCCTTGGTCGGGCCGCGGGTGTCGTCATAGCGGCATCGCCAAGCCAGGAACGATTTTCGCGAGCCGTCGTCCATGCGGATCATCAGGCGCACTTTGGTGGTTTCGCGCGGATATTTCAGCTTCTCGATGACATCGGCGTCGACGTTCAGGTGCCTAGCGGCTTCGTCGAGACGGATAAGGGCGCTATCGAGAGGGCTGTCTTCCGGCATCATGAAATCCTGTCAGTTCGGGTGGTTGAGAAGCGGCCTGCCGGTCGCGGCGCCTGAAATGCACGAAATTGACGGGTTTCACAAGAAAAGGTTTCAGAACGCCTCCTCTTTGCGTCATTTTTGCACGGCCGGGCAAAGCCATCCGCCATCGGCTAGGAGTGCGGGCGCTTGTCCGGCGCTGCTTTCCTGCTATGAGTGCGCACGCAGTTTCGCGCCTCGCGCTCCCTTAGAACGAACACCGGAAACGCCCATGTCCAAGCTGAAAGACGTCAAGAAGGTCGTGCTCGCCTATTCGGGCGGCCTCGACACCTCCATCATCCTGAAATGGCTGCAGACCGAGCTGGGAGCGGAGGTCGTCACCTTCACCGCCGATCTCGGCCAGGGCGGCGAGCTGGAGCCGGCGCGCCAGAAGGCGGAGATGCTGGGCATCAAGGACATCCGCATCATGGACCTGCGCGAGGAGTTCGTGAAGGACTTCGTGTTCCCGATGTTCCGCGCCAACGCCCTCTATGAAGGCACCTATCTGCTCGGCACCTCGATCGCCCGGCCGCTGATCTCCAAGCATCTGGTCGCGATCGCCGAGGAAACCGGCGCCGACGCCATCGCCCACGGCGCGACCGGCAAGGGCAACGACCAGGTGCGCTTCGAGCTTTCCGCCTATGCGCTCAACCCCGACATCAAGGTGATCGCGCCGTGGCGCGACTGGTCGTTCAAGTCGCGCACCGACCTCATCGAGTTCGCCGAAAAGCACCAGATTCCGGTGCCGAAGGACAAGCAGGGCGAGGCGCCGTTCTCGGTCGACGCCAACCTCCTGCACTCGTCCTCGGAAGGCAAGGTGCTGGAAGACCCGTGGAGCGAGCCGCCGGAATATGTGCACCAGCGGTCCGTCTCGCCGTTCGACGCGCCCGATGCGGCGACCGAGATCGAGATCGAGTTCCTCAAGGGCGACGCGGTGGCGCTGAACGGCAAGAAGCTGTCGCCGGCCTCGCTGCTCGCCGCCCTCAACGATCTCGGCCGCGACAACGGCATCGGCCGCATCGACCTGGTCGAGAACCGCTTCGTCGGCATGAAGAGCCGCGGCGTCTACGAGACCCCCGGCGGCACCATCCTGCTCGCCGCGCACCGCGCCATCGAGTCGATCACGCTGGATCGTGGCGCCGGTCATCTCAAGGACGAGCTGATGCCGCGCTATGCCGAGTTGATCTACAACGGCTTCTGGTATTCGCCCGAGCGCGAGATGCTGCAGGCGCTGATCGACAAGAGCCAGGAAGAGGTCGAGGGCACGGTGCGGCTGAAGCTCTACAAGGGCAACGTCATCGTCACCGGCCGCAAGTCGGCAAAGTCGCTCTACCGCGACGATCTGGTGACCTTCGAGGACGACCGCGGCGCCTACGACCAGAAGGACGCCGAGGGCTTCATCCGCCTCAACGCGCTGCGCCTGCGTACGCTGGCGGCGCGCAGCCGCAACACGCGGTAAGGCCTTTCAGGTGGCGCGCATCAATCGAGCAGGTGCGCGCTGCCGCTGACCGTGAGGCGGGCGCTCGTGCCCACCTCCGGCGCGCCGGCCGCGGCACGGCGCAGGACAAGCGCGCCGGCCTCGCCCGCGCCATTGGCGACCCGCACGGAGAGCGTGCATGTCGGCCCGCTGAACTCCGAGTCCGTTACGACAACATCCACGCCGCCCGCCGGGGCCGCGGCGCCGGCTTCGAGCCCGATCTGTTCCGGCCGCAGCAGGATTTCGGCCGCCTCATGCCGTACGGTGCTGTCGACGGGAACCACGCCCAGCAGGCAATGGGCACGGCCGTCCTCGATGCGGGCCGGCAGGATGATCGCCTCCCCGAGGAATTCCGCCACCATGCGGTTGCGAGGCCTGAGGTAAAGGTCGCGCGGCGTGCCCGCCTGGATGAGGGAGCCGGCGCGCATCACCGCCACCTGATCGGCGAAAGACAGCGCCTCGGCCTGGTCGTGGGTGACGAGGATGGTGGTGACGCCGGCCGCTTCCAGCACGCCGGCGACCGCCTTGCGCATGGAGGCGCGCAGGCCCGTGTCGAGCGCCGAGAACGGCTCGTCGAGCAGCATCAGGCGCGGCTTGCGGGCCAGCGCCCGCGCCAGCGCCACGCGCTGCTGCTGGCCGCCGGAAAGCTGGTGCGGACGGCGTTGCAGGAAAGCCTCGTCGAGGCCCACCAGCCGGACGAGTTCCGCGATCCGCGCCTGCCGGTCCGGCGCGTCGCGGGCGATGCCGAAGCCGATATTGGCGGCGATGGACAGATGCGGGAACAGCGCGCCATCCTGCGCGACGAGGCCGATGGGGCGCCGGTAAGCGGGCACGAAGGCATCTGGCCCGGCAAGCCTTGTGCCGTCCAGCTCGATGCTGCCCGCATCAGGCCGCTCGAAGCCGGCGATGAGGCGCAGCAACGTGGTCTTGCCGCAGCCGGAAGGGCCGACGATGGCCGTGCGGCCGCCGGAGGCGACGGCAAGGTCGACGCCGTCCACTGCGGCCACCCGGGCGCCGACGGGCCCGTAGCTCTTGCGCAGGCCGGAAAGTTCCAGAAAGCTCATTGTCCGGCCATCTTCTTCGATTGCACGTAAAGCAGCCATGTCAGCGGCAGCGAGGCCGCGACCATGATCAGCGCATAGGGGGCGGCGGCCGCATAGTCGATCTCGCCGCTATAGGCCCAGAAGGCGAGCGCCAGCGTGCGGGTGCCGTTTGGCGCCAGCATCTGGGTGGCGGTGAGCTCGTTGAGGATGCCGAGCGCCACCAGCGCCATGCCGGCGGCGGCGCCGGGCGCGGACAGGCGGATGGTGGTGGACCACAGCGCGTCGAGCGGCTTGCGGCCGAGGTTCATCGCCGCCTGCTCCAGCTCGACCGGGGCCTGGGCGATGGAGGCGCGCAGGCTGATGATGGCGCGCGGCAGGAACATCAGCATATAGGCGACGAGGATGGTGGCGAGGGTCTGGTAGAGCGGCAGCAGATAGCGCACCGTGAGCGTGACCAGTGCCAGCGCCACGACCACGCCCGGCAGCGCGCCGACCATGTAGTTGCAGCCTTCGAGAACGCGTTGCAGGCGGCCGGGCGCGCGGATCGACAGCCATGCCATGGGGATGGCGGCGAGCGTGGCGAGCAGCGCGCCGCCGAGCGCCAGCACCGTGGTGTGGCCGAGCGCTGCACTTATCTCGTCCAGGCGCCACACCTGAAGGCCGCCGGCCCACAGCCAGCGGGCGATGGTGTAGAAGGGCACGCCGAGCGACAGAAGCGTGACCAGTGCGAAGAGCAGCAGGCAGGGCCAGGTGGCGCGGCCGAGGCTGGCCGGTACAAGGCGGCGGGCCGCGCCGGAGCCGACGCGGGCATAGCGCTCGTCGCCGCGCGCCAGCATCTCCAGCGCCAGCAGCGCGAAGCAGCAGGCGATCAGCACGCCGGCCAGCATGTTGGCGGCGGGTCCGTTGAAGGTGGACTGGAACTGGTCGACGATGGCGGTGGTGAAGGTGTCGAAGCGCACGAAGACGAAGAGCCCGTATTCGGCAAGCAGGTGCAGGCCGACCAGCAGCGCCCCGCCGCACAGCGCCAGTCGGAGCTGGGGCAGCACGACGCGGAAGAACACGCTCCATGGGCCGTGGCCGAGGGCCGCCGCCGCATCCTCCAGCGCCGGATCGAGGCGGCGAAGTGCCGCCGAAACCGGCAGGTAGAGGAACGGGAAGTAGGCCAGCACCGACACCAGCACGCCGGCGCCAAGACCGTTGAGGCCGGGCACGATGGTGACCCAGGCATAGGAATGGATGAAGGCCGGCACGGCCAGAGGCGCGACGCACAGCCACGCCCACAGGCGCGCGCCGGGCAGGTCGCTGCGCTCGGTCAGCCAGGCGAGCGCCACCGAAAGTGCCGCGCAGGCGGGCACGGCCAGCACCTCGAGCAGCAGCGTGTTGACCAGAAGCTCGCCGACGCGCGGGCGGAAGATGAGGGCGGCGGCGGTTTCCCAGCCGGTCTGCACCGTGACCCACAGGATGAAGCCAAGCGGAATGAGCGCCAGCAGCGTCACCAGCACGGCGGCGAGCCCGATCCATGACAGGCGCAATGGGGCCGCACTCTGCCGGCTCGATGCCGACGCGGCAATCAGGGTGCTGTCGGCGGACGCCTGCATGAGGGCCTACAGCAGACCCGCGTCGGTCATCAGGTCGGTCACCTTGCGGGAGTTCAGCGTGTGTGGATCGATCTTCGGAGCCTGAAGGTCCTCCAGCGGCACCAGGCCGGCATTGGAAGCCTCGCCCTTTCCGACTGTGTATTCGTAGGAGGTGCCGTCGCGCAGCACCTGCTGGCCGGCCTTGCCGACGATCCATTTCAGGAAGGCCTGCGCTTCCTGCGGGTGCCTGCTGGAGGCGAGGACGCCGCCGCCGGAGATCGACACGAAGGCCCCGGGGTCGCCGTTCCTGAAATAGTGCAGCTCGACCTCGTTGCTGTTCTCGGCCGTGCGGGCCCGGTCACCGAACCAGTAGTAGTGATAGATGATGCCGCCGTCGATCTCGCCGGTGTTCACCGCCTTGAGCACGGTGTTGTTGCCGCGATAAGCCTTGAAATTGGCCTTCATCGCCTTCAGCCAGCCGGCCGTCACCTCCTCGCCCTTCAACTGCAGAAGCGCGCTGACGATGGCCTGGAAATCCGGCCCGGAGGGCGAGGCGCCCCAGCGGCCCTTCCATTGCGGATCGGCGAGGTCGAGCAGCGATTTCGGCAGTTGGTCTTCCGTCAGCTTCGTCTTGTTGTAGGCAAAGACGGTGCTGCGGGCGGCGATGCCGATCCACTGGCCGCTGGAGGGGCGATATTGGTCCTCGACCAGCGCCAGCGTGTCGGGATCGACCTGCGCGAACAGGCCGGCCTGCTCGACCTGCGTCATGGCCGGCGAATTCTCGGTCAGGAACACGTCGGCGGGCGAGGCCTTGCCCTCGGCCACGATCTGGTTGGAGAACTCGCTGTCCGATCCGTTGCGCAGCGTCACCTTGATGCCGGTGTCGCGGGTGAAGCCGGCCGCCCACTCCTTGGCCAGGCTTTCGTGCTGGGCGTTGTAGACGATGATCTCCTTGTCCTGCGCCATGGCGGGCGCGGCGAGAAGCATCCCGGCAAGCGCGCAAAGGACGGGGGCGGAAAGCATGGACTTCATGGATGGCCTCTCAAGCGGAGCTGTCCCGGACGAAGCGCTGGAAGCTCATACATGATCCTAGCAGTCAACATTCAAGCCGCAAAGAAGTCTCGACACATCGCTTTTTGACGCAGTCGGGCTGGTCTTGGGCGCGGCGTCGATTATATTGCACTGCAACATTTTTCGTCACAGCATAGGCAAGGGGACCCGTCATGAGCGCCAAGCGGACTGCAATCGTTACCGGCTCGACCTCCGGAATAGGGCTCGCCGTCGCCCGCGCGCTGGCGGCAGAGGGCTGCAACGTCGTCGTCAATTCCTTCTCCGACAGGCCGGAGGATCACGACGTGGCGGCGGCCATCGCCCGCGATCACGAGGTCGAGGCGGTCTACATCAAGGCCGACATGTCGAAGCCCGCCGAATGCCGCGACCTGGTGGCCAAGGCCGCCGAGCGCTTCGGCTCGGTCGATATCCTCGTCAACAATGCCGGCATCCAGCATGTCGCGCCGGTCGAGGAATTCCCCATCGAGAAGTGGGACGCGATCATCGCCATCAACCTCTCCTCCGCCTTCCACACCATCGCAGCGGCGGTGCCGCTGATGAAACGGCAGGGCGGCGGGCGCATCGTCAACATCGCCTCGGCCCACGGGCTGGTCGCCTCGCCGTTCAAGTCGGCTTATGTGTCGGCCAAGCATGGCATCATGGGGCTGACCAAGACGGTGGCGCTGGAGCTGGCGCGCGAGCACATCACCTGCAACGCCGTTTGCCCCGGCTATGTGCTCACCCCGCTGGTCGAGGCGCAGATTCCCGACCAGATGAAGGCGCACAACATGGACCGTGACACGGTGGTGCGCGAGGTGATGCTGGAAAAGCAGCCGACCAAGGAATTCGTCACCGTCGAGCAGGTGGCGGCGACGGTGGTGTTCCTCTGCTCGGAGGCTGCCGCCCAGATCAACGGCACCCACGTCTCCGTCGATGGCGGCTGGGTGGCGCAGTAGCAACGCCCGCCCCTTTTCATCTCGGCTTCGGAAGGACCGCGCATGCCGGCCAACGGTGAAACTGCGCAGCGCAAGAAGATCAACATCGCCCTGCAAGGCGGCGGCTCGCACGGCGCCTTCACCTGGGGCGTGCTCGACCGCCTGCTGGAAGACGGGCGGCTCGACATCGTCGCCGTTTCCGGCACCAGCGCCGGGGCCATGAACGCGGTGGCGCTGGCCGACGGCTTCGTGCGCGGCGGCATGGAAGGCGCGCGTGCCAAGCTCGCGGAATTCTGGCGCGCGGTGGCGCGAAAGGGCCGCTTCAGCCCTGTGCAGCGGACGCCCTGGGACATGCTGTGGGGCAACTGGTCGGTCGAGAATTCGCCCGGCTATATCTGGTTCGACACCATGTCGCGGGTGGTGTCGCCCTATCTGGCCAATCCGCTCGGCCTCAACCCGCTGCGCGACGTCATCGAAGACGAGATCGACTTCGACAATGTGCGCTGCTGCGAGGCGATGCAGGTGTTCATCTCGGCCACCAATGTCGAGACCGGCCAGATCCGCGTGTTCTCCGATGGCGAGATCAGCACCGATACGGTGATGGCCTCGGCCTGCCTGCCGCAGCTTTTCCGGGCCGTCGATATCGACGGCGTGCCCTATTGGGACGGCGGCTATGGCGGCAACCCGGCGCTGTTCCCCTTCTTCAAGGCGACGCAGACCGAGGACGTGCTTTTGGTGCAGATCAACCCGGTGCAGCGCGAGGGCGCGCCGACCAGCGCCGGCGAAATCCAGAACCGCATGGACGAGATCGCCTTCAACGCCGCGCTGCTGCGCGAATTCAGGGCGATCGCCTTCGTCAAGGAACTGATCGCGGTCGGCCGCCTGCCGCATGGCGAATACCGCGACATCCGCATGCATCGCATCGATGCCGACGAGGCGTTCAAGGGCCTGTCGGCATCGTCCAAGATCAATGCCGAATGGGCCTTCCTCGAATATCTGCGCGATCTCGGGCGCGATGCGGCGAGCGATTGGCTGGAAGCGCATTTCGATGCGGTGGGCGAGCGGCCGACGCTCGATCTTTCGGGTCAACTGGAAGACGGCATGAAGCCCCGGCCGTCGCCCGGCAGCCGGGTGAGCCGCTTCCTTGCCACGCGTAGGCGGCCGCCCGGCGCGGCCTAAATGAAGGGCCGATCAGGATTCGGGCGTGGCCAGATCAAGCGGATGCACGATCGGCGCGCCATCCGCCTCGCCGAACCAGGCTTCCACGCCATAGATGGCGCGCAGGCTTTGCGGCGTCAGCACGCTTGCCGGCGGTCCATCGGCCACGATGCGGCCCCTGTCGAGCAGGATCAGGCGCGAGCACCAGCGCGCCGCCAGCCCGAGATCGTGCAGCGAGGCCACCACGCTGCGGCCATCCGCAGCCAGGGAATCGAACAGCCGCATCAGGGCGATCTGGTGGGCGGGATCGAGCCCGGCCGTCGGCTCGTCGGCCAACAGCAGCGGCGTGTCCTGCGCCAGGGCGCGCGCGGCCAGAACGCGGGCCTTTTCGCCACCGGACAGTTCGGTCGCGATGCGGTGGCGGAACGCTTCCACGTCCATGCGCCGCATGGCGGCGTCGACGATGGCGCGGTCCTTGTCGGTGAGCGCGGCGAAGCCCGGCCGGTGCGGCGAGCGGCCGAGCGCCACCACCATTTCCACCGGCACGGCCCAGGCGATCTCGCGCTCCTGCGCCAGATAGGCGACGCAGGCGGCGCGCTGGCGCGCGTTCATGGCGGCGGCGTCGGTGCCGCAGAGGCGCACCTGGCCTTGCGCGGGCAACAGGTTGAGCACCGAGCGCAGCAGGGTGGATTTGCCGGCGCCGTTGGGACCGATGAGGCCGATGAACTCGCCCGGCTGGACGGCAAAGCCCAGCCGGTGCAGCACCGGCCTGTGCCCGAGTTCCACGGAAAGGTTTTCGACCGAAAGCAGCGTCACAGCAGGCTCCTGCGGGTGCGGAAGACCAGCCACAGGAAGAAGGGCGCGCCGACGATGGCCGTCAGCACGCCGAGCTTAAGGTCGCGCTCGGGAGCGATGATGCGCACCAGGATGTCGGCGGTCAGCACCACGCAGGCGCCGCCGAGCGCGCTGGCCGGCAGCAGGCGCGACGGGCGCGCGCCGACCAGCGGGCGCAATATATGGGGCACCACCAGCCCGACGAAGCCGATGGCGCCGGCCACGGCCGTCGCCGCGCCGACGCTGGCGGCGGTGCCGAACACGGCGAGGAACTGCACCTTGCGCAGCTCGATGCCCATCGAGGCGGCGGTTTCGGAGCCGAGGGTCAGCGCATCGAGGGCGCGGCCGAGCGAGGCCAGCATCAGCCAGCCGACCAGCATGAACGGCGCCGAAAGCCAGACATGGACCATGGAGCGGTCGGTGAGCGAGCCCAGCATCCAGAACATGATCTCCAGCGCCGCGAACGGATTGGGGGAGAGGTTGAGCGCCAGCGAGGTCATGGCGCCGGCGAAGCTGGTGACGGCGATGCCGGCGAGGATGACGATGAGCGCGCCGCCGCGCTGGCCGGCGAGTGCCTGCACCACCAGAACCGCCGCCACCGCGCCGGTCAGCGCGGCGAGCGGCAGGGCGAGCGCAAAGGCGGCGGAGAGGCCGGTATAGATGGCGAGCACCGCGCCCAGCGAGGCCGAGGCGCTGATGCCGAGCAGGCCGGGCTCGGCCAGCGGATTGCGCAGATAACCTTGCAGGACGGCCCCGGAGAGGCCGAGCGTGGCGCCGATCATGCCGCCCAGAATGGCGCGCGGCAGCCTGATCTCGCGCATGATGAGGGCGACGCCATCGGCCTTGTCGGAAACCAGCGCCTTCATGCTTTCCAGGAAGGCGATGCCGGCCGGGCCGACCGTCAGCGACAGCAGGAACAGCGCCACCGTGGCGGCGGCCAGCAGGGCAAGGAGCAGGGGATAATGCCGGTCGGCGCTCATGGGCGCTCCTGCTTCGCCGCGTCCTGCAGCATGAAGGCAACGTCGAGGGTGAAAGGCGCGCCGCAGATCATCTTGGCCACCGGCAGGTCGATGGCGTCCTGCTGCGACAGCGCGCGAAACGCGGGATGGACGAGATTTTCCTGCGCCAGCGCGGGGGCCTCGTAGTCGCTGCTGGAACGGCCGATCAGATCGGGCCTGGCCATGATCAGCTGCTCCAGCGGCAGGCGTGTCGAGCCGGTGACGCCGAGCCTTTCGGCGATATTGACCAGCCCGGCTGCCGTGAAGATGTCGTTGGCCAGCGTGCCGCCGCCTGCCGTGTAGCTGTTCGGTTCGTAGAGGGCGATGGTGCGGCCGGATTGCGCGCCGGCGCGGAGCCGTTCGAGGCCGTCGTCCAGTTGCGCCACCAGTTCGGCGGCGCGCTCCTGCCGGTGCAGAAGCGCGCCGATGCGCAGGATGTTGTCGCGCACGTCGGCGAAGGACCTGGCCGGGGCGAACTCCTCGACCCGGAAGCCGAGGCGGCGCAACAGCCCGACCGTGGCGCGCGCGGAAAACGTGCCGGCCAGGATCAAGTCCGGCTCCATGAGGAAGATTTCCTCGGCCAGCGCGTGGTTGACCGCGAAGGCGCGCGCCTCATCCGACATGGCCGAGGCCCGCGGATCGTCCGCCAGCGCCGAGACGGAATGGAGCTGGCCCGCGCCGGCGATCAGCATGGCAAGCTGGTCGGTGCACACATTCATGGACACGACGCGGCGGGGAGCAGGTTCGGCGGCGAGGGCAGGCAGCGCCGCGGCCATACCCAGCACGGCGGTCGCGAATAAGCCACGCTTAAGAATCTTAGGCTTGCTCATCGGTCGCGTCTTGCCACGGCAGTTCAAGCAAAGGGCTTCAGAACGACCGGGTGAAGGACAGGCCGAGCGTGCGCCCGGGCGCACGATAACCGTCCTTGGTTTGGTAATCCTTGTCAAAGATATTCTGCGCCGTGAATTTCAACCTCGATTGCGTGTCCATGGCGTAGCTGGCGGTGAAATCGGCGGTAATGTAGGAGGGCAGCTCGTTTAGGTTCTTCTTGTCCGTGTAGCGTGACGATACATAAAGCAGGTCGACGCCGAGGCTGAGCGCCTCCAGCGGCGTGTAGGTCACGCCGACGCTGCCGCGAAAGCGCTCGCCGTAGATAATGTATTTCCCGTGTTCGCCGGCGCTTCTGTTCAAAGGCTCACGAATGTCGATCATGGCGCGCGCTGCCCATGCATCATTGATGCGATGTTCGATACTGGCCTCGAAGCCGCTTACGCGAGCCTTTTCGATGTTGCTGGGGATCCAGTTCCAACTGCCAGGAAATTCGGGCGCCCATGCAATCATCTCGTCGATGTCGTTTCTGTAGACAGACAGATCGATCAGCGTCCGCCCGGTCGCCTGCCAATGGAGTCCGACTTCATAGGAACTGGATTCTTCAGGTTTGAGGTTCGGGTTGCCTGCATCCGGATAGTAGAGGTCGTTGAAGGTCGGGGCGCGAAATCCGGTCGTATGGGAAGCGCGCAGCACCAGCCCGTCAGTCAACTCGTAGCTCGCACCGATATTGTAGGTCACCTTGGAGCCGAACTGGCCGTTGTGGTCGTAGCGAAGACCGCTGTCGAGAGTCAGCGCCTCGAATTCGAACGAGTACTGCCCGAACACGCCGACCAGATTGCGTGTGTCCTCATCATAGCGATCAGGCCCGACCGTGCTGCCGTCGACTGTCTCGCGATAGGCTTCTACACCGCCTGCCAGCAGGTGGTGGGTGTTTTCCGCTTCGAAGCTTTTCTGCGTTGATGCCAGAATGCCGTAGCGCAGCGTTCTGAAATCGTCACCATCGAGATTGCCGCGGAAATTGGAACTGTCGTCGAGCGCGGATGAAAGCTCGACGGTTGAGGACCAGTCCTCGCCATGGTCGATTCGTGCGCCGAGCCTGCCGGCAAAGTTGGTAGTGTCCGATTCGTTCGGACCTTCGATCAGATCGCCTGTCAGCCAGTCTTCATACGCATTGTCGTACTGCGTCCTTCCTCGCGAAGCGAGGCCGTCGAAATAGAGCCGACCCCATTCAAGGTCCTTTGAGAGCGAGAGGTTGAGCGCGCCGCGGATAAAGCCGTCCTTGTCCAGTTCGTAAGGAGCCGTCGTGAAGTCGTAGCCTTGCGTGCCCAGAAGGCTGGCACCTAGGGCGAAGTTCACGCCGGCCTGCGAGCGTCCAATTACGTTGCCGGACAATGCGCCGCCCCAAGGATGCATGACGCCGGCCGTCACGCTGCCGCAAGCGCTTTTGCCCTCGGGACAGGAGCCGCCTTGCTTGGTGATAATATTGATGATGCCGCCAATGGCGTCGGCGCCATACTGCGCCGAATGGCCGCCTCTGGCGATTTCGATGCGATCGATGGAATCGAGCGGGATGCTGGAAAGGTTGAGTGTGCCCGCAGTGGCCGATGCGGCACGCACGCCGTTGACCAGTATGAGCGTCTGGGCCGCGCTGGCTCCGCGCAGCGACAGGCTGGAATCGGCGCCGAGGCCGCCATTCGATGTGGCGGTTATGCCCGGCTGGGTCTTCAGTAGGGAGAGCAAATCGAGCGCCGCCGATTTCCTGATCTCTTCTTCGCCGATCACCGTCACCGACGACGTTGAACGCTCGAGCGACGAAGCGCGCCGCAGCGGCGTGGTCACCACGATCGTGTCGAGCTGGATGGTGTCGTCGTCGCTGTTCGCGGATTGCTGTGCCCAGCCCGGGCCGGTCAGCGCCAGCGCGCATACGCCTGCGGCCAGAATTGTCGTTCTCATGGTCCTTACCCCCGAATGCCGGGCGTCTCGCGCCGGCGATTTCCACTTCAACCGCGGACCGGAAGGGCAGGGGGATCGCATGTTCCACCCGGCAGCCGTAAGGCACGCGGCAACACCTTGTCGTGTCACCGCAGCGGACGGCCGCGCCTGATCCCACCCCGTGATCAAGCATGGGTGACCGGAACCGGCAGGTCTCCTGACTTCCGCGTCGTCGCCTCCCGCCGCCTTCCCGGACCGTTGCGGCCCAGTGGCATATCGGGGAGAGGCTCGGCGGCTACAGTTGCGGGGGCAGTCGCGGCTTTGCCGATCGCTCGGCTGACCGTGTTCCCTTTTGATCCGTATGTGGAACCGATTCCAGGAGCGACGCTAACCACTGCCCGGCGGGCCTGTCAATTCCGGCAGCGGTGGCCAATGGTCCGGTTGCGGCATGGGTCGTCCTTGCGGGCCGGGGAAAATTCCGCTACGTCGCCGCTTTGCTGACGGGAGCAGGGCCTTGACCGACCACCAAGCCGATGTCGCCATCATCATGGGCAGCCAGTCCGACTGGGCGACCATGCGCCACTCCGCCGAAACGCTGGCCGAACTCGGCGTCTCCCACAAGAGCCTGATCGTTTCCGCCCACCGCACGCCGCAGCGGCTCTACGACTTCGCCCACGGCGCCAAGGCGGCCGGCCACAAGGTGGTGATCGCCGGTGCCGGCGGTGCGGCGCATCTGCCGGGCATGACGGCGGCGATGACGCCGCTGCCGGTGTTCGGTGTGCCGGTGGAATCGAAGGCGCTGTCGGGGCAGGATTCGCTGTTGTCGATCGTGCAGATGCCGGCCGGCATCCCGGTCGGCACGCTGGCCATCGGCAAGGCGGGGGCGGTCAATGCGGCGCTGCTGGCCGCCGCCGTCTTGGCGCTCACCGATGCGGCGCTTGCCGGACGGCTGGAAGCCTGGCGCGCGGCGCAGACGGACAAGGTTGCCCTCGAACCGAAGGATGATGCGTGATGCTGACGCCCGGATCGACCATCGGCCCCGGATCGACCATCGGCATCGTCGGCGGCGGCCAGCTCGGCCGCATGCTGGCCATGGCGGCCGCAAGGCTGGGCTACCGTATCGCGGTGCTGGAACCGCAGGAAGACTGCCCGGCGGCACAGGTCGCCAACCGGCAGATCGTCGCCGCCTATGACGATCCGGCCGCCCTGGCGGAACTGGCCTCGATCAGCGCCGTCGTCACCTATGAGTTCGAGAACGTGCCGGTGGAAGCGGCCGAGGCCCTGGCGGCGCGCGTGCCGGTGCTGCCGCCGCCGCGCGCGCTGGAGGTTTCGCAGGACAGGCTGGTCGAGAAGCAGTTCCTCAACGGCATCGACATCGCCACCGCGCCGTTCCTGGCGGTGGACGGCGATGCCGGGCTGGCGTCCGCCCTGCAGGCCTTCGGCGGCAGCGGCGTGCTGAAGACGCGGCGCATGGGCTATGACGGCAAGGGCCAGCGCGTCTTCCGAAACATGCTGACCGGCGGCTATGCCGGCGTGTTCGAGGCCATGGGCTCGGTGCCGCTGATCCTCGAGGGCCTGATTTCGTTCGAGCGGGAAATCTCGGTGATCGGGGCGCGCGGCGCCGACGGCAAGGTGAAGACCTACGCGCCGGCCGAGAACGTGCACCGCGACGGCATCCTGCGCAGCTCGACCGTGCCGGCGGCCATCGCGCCGGTGACGGCGACGGCGGCGCGCGACGCGACGGCAGCCATCCTGGAGGCGCTGGGCTATGTCGGCGTCATCGGCGTGGAGTTCTTCGTGTTGGACGACGGCTCGCTGCTGGCCAATGAAATGGCGCCGCGCGTGCACAATTCCGGCCACTGGACGGAGGCCGCCTGCACCGTCTCGCAGTTCGAGCAGCACATCAGGGCGGTCGCCGGCCTGCCGCTCGGCGAAACGCGCCGCCACAGCGATTGCGTGATGGAAAACCTGATCGGCGACGATGTGGCGCTGATGCCGCAACTGGTGGCGGAGCCCGACGTGATGGTGCATCTCTACGGCAAGGCGCAGGCGCGCCCCGGCCGCAAGATGGGCCATTTCACGCGCCTGAAAGACAGGGCTGCCGACTGAGCGCGCGCTTTTTGTGCGGACCAGTTCTTTTTCCTGTCGCAAATCCGTGCCAGGGATTGGCCGGAAATGTTGAGGGAGCCGATATTGGCTGGTTTGCGACGATTGCGGGTTCTCCTTGCCGTGCTGCTTGGCGCGCCGGCGCTGATGGGGGCCCATATGGGCGTGCAGCAATTGCTCGGCAATTTCCATGAGGTGATCCCGGGCGAGTTCTACCGGTCCGGGCAGCCCGATCACGACGATGTCGCGCATTACGCGGAGCGCTACGGCATCCGCACCATCCTCAACCTGCGCGACGAGAAGCCCGATGCGGAGGCGCTGGCTGCGCGCGCCGAGGCCGAGCGGCACGGCATCCGCATCATCGACTATCCGATGTCCTCGGCGCGGCGCTTGCCCGTCGCCAAGGCGAAGGAACTGGCGGCCCTGATGCGCGATGCGCCCAAGCCGCTGCTGGTGCATTGCGACCATGGTGCCAACCGCACCGGGCTGGCCTCGGCCATCTACGCCGGCGCGGTTGCCGGCCACAGCGAGATGGCGGCCGAATTCCAGCTTTCGCCCTATTACGGCCATGTGCCGATCGAGGGTCTCGGGCGCTACGAGATGTATCGTTCCTGGGATCGCTTCGAGGAAACGATCGGCTTCTGAAGCCTTATTTGCAGCCAGACGGACTCGTCTGGCGTTGCGCAAATGCGGCTAAGGCAAACGTACGGGAACAGCGGGCAGCGTTCGCCGCAGCCCATGCTCAGGGCGTATTTCCCAAGAATGACAACAGGTTCGATCCCGATTCGGGGATCGGCGACCCTTCATCATGCGGGTGCGACATGCTGCCTGCCTTGATTTTTGTCATGTCCAGGCGTACTGAATTTTCAGAAATTTCTGAAATTACTGTGTGCCATGAATCTTCCTCCGCTCATCCAGTCCTTCGTGCTGCATTTCGGCGAAATGGGCAGCCGCTGGGGCATCAACCGCACCGTCGGTCAGATCTATGCGCTGCTCTATGTCTCGGCCGAGCCTTTGTGCGCCGACCAGATCGTCGACGCGCTCGGCGTGTCGCGCTCCAACGTCTCCATGGGCCTGCGCGAATTGCAGACCTGGAACCTGGTCGTGCTGCGGCACATTCCCGGCGACCGGCGCGATTTCTTCACCGCGCCCGACGACATCTGGCAGATCCTGCGCACCCTGGCCGAGGAGCGCAAGAAGCGCGAAGTCGACCCCACGCTGTCGATGTTGCGCGAGCTGCTCATGCAGCAGCCCGGCAGCGCGGAGGAACGCTTTGCGCAGTCGCGCCTTATGGAGATGAACGGACTCATCGAACAGCTCACCAACTGGTACGATGACGTGAAACGGCTCGATACGGAAAGGCTGGCGATGCTGCTCAGCCTCGGTTCCAAGGTGACGAAGCTGCTCGACGCCAAGGACCGCATCGTTTCCATCGGCCGCAAGCGCAAGGGACAGACTTGACTGCGCTCGATACAGCCATCGCCCGTCGCGCGGCTCCCGACCGGCCCGCTGCCGATGCATCCGCCCGCCCGGATCGTTCCGATGCGAGGCCCGGCAAGACGAGGCCGGCGGTGCGGTCGCCCGGCAGGCTGAGCATCGGCCTGCAGATCGCCGCTTCCTTTATCTGGATCGCGCAGGCGGGCCTGCTGGCGATGGCCGTCGGCGACATCGCCGCCGGCGGCGTCGCGGCTGCAGTGGTGGCACCGGCCGTCGCCGTCTTCGTGCTCGGCGTGGTGCGCGCGGTGCTCGACCGGGCCGGATCGCGGCTCGCCTTCACGGCTGCCCGGCGTGAGCTCGCCCGGCTGCGGGCCGAAGCCATAGCGGCGCTGGCGACGCGCTCGCCGCTCGATGCGTCGCGCCCGTCCTCCGGCTTCGTCGCCAGCACGGTGGCCGAGCAGGCCGAGGCGGTGGTGCCTTACCTGTCGCGTTTCCAGCCGTTGCGCTGGCGCGCCATGATCGTGCCGCTTGCCATCTTCGCCTGCGTGTTCCCGCTGTCCTGGGTGGCGGCGCTGATCCTTTTGGTCGCCATGCCGCTGATCCCGGTGTTCATGGCGCTGATCGGCTGGCGGGCCAGGGAGGCGAGCGAGCGCCAGCTTGCCAAGATGGGCGACATGAACGGCTTCCTGCTCGACCGGCTGCGCGGACTGGCCACCATCCGCAGCTTCGATGCGGTGGACAGCACGGCGGTCCGGCTGCGCCACGAGGCCGATCTGCTGCGGCGCCGCACCATGTCGGTGCTGCGCATCGCCTTCCTGTCCTCGGCAGTGCTGGAGCTGTTCTCGGCACTGGGCGTGGCCATGGTCGCCGTCTATGTCGGCTTCCATTTTCTCGGCCAGCTCGAGTTCGGCGCTTGGGGCGACAAGCTGTCGCTCGGCCAGGGCGTGTTCATCCTGATGCTGGCGCCGGCCTTCTTCGAGCCGTTGCGCGACCTCTCCGCCGTCTGGCACGACCGCGCCGCCGGCGTGGCGGCGCTGGAGGCGCTCGAGAAGGTGATGACGGCCGGCGAGGCGATCGTGCCGGTCGATGAAACGGGGACCGGGCCGGCCGCAGCCGGCGGGGCGGCGTCCGTCACGCTCGACGAGGTGCATTTCCATCATGCCGGGCAGGGCCGGAAGGTGTTCGACGGGCTGTCGCTCGATATTCGGCCGGGCGAGCGCGTTGCTGTTATGGCGCCGAGCGGCGGCGGCAAGTCGACCCTGCTGGCGCTGATCGGCGGGCTGGCCGTGCCGCAGGCGGGCACTGTCCGCATCGGTGGCGAGCCGCTGCGCTCCGACACGGCGGGGCGGCTGCGCGCCGGCATGGCGTGGATCGGCCAGATGCCGCACATCTTCGCCGGCACGCTTCGGCGCAACGTCACGCTCGGGCGGCCGGACATCGGGCAGCGGGAAGCCGGCGCTGCGCTGGAAGCGGCACGGCTGGGCGCGGTGGCGCTTAGGCGCGCAGGCGCGGTGCTCGGCGAAGGCGGCGCCGGCCTTTCCGGCGGCGAGGCGCTGCGGCTGGCCATCGCGCGGGCGGCGGCGACGCAAGGTGCCGGCCTGGTGCTGGCCGACGAGCCGACCGCCCATCTCGACCGCCGCACCGCCGACGAGATCACCGACATGCTTCTGGAGGTCGCCAAAGGCCGGACGCTGATCGTCGCAACGCACGATCCGGTGCTGGCGGCGCGCATGGACCGCATCGTCACGCTGGGCAATGTGCCAGCGGGAAGGGAGCGGGCATGAGCGGCATGCGGCACCTGCGCACCGTTCTGGCGCTGTTCTGGTCCGGCAACCGGCCGATGCTGGCCGCCGGGGCCGCGCTGGCCCTGACGACCGCCCTGGCGGGCATCGCCCTGCTTGGCCTCTCCGGCTGGTTCATCACCGCCACCGCGATCGCCGGTGCATCCTTGGCGACGGCTCTGGTCTTCGACGTGTTCGCTCCCGCTGCCGGCATCCGCTTCCTGGCGCTTGCCCGCACCGCCTCGCGCTATGGCGAAAGGCTGGTCACCCATGATGCGACGCTCCAAGTGCTGGCAAGGCTGCGCGAGCGCCTGTTCCGCAGTTTCGCCGGTGACGAGGCGGCGCGCAGGCTGGCGGCGCGGCCGGCACGGCTGCTGTTCAGGCTCACCGTCGATATCGATGCGCTGGATTCGCTTTACCTGCGCGTCGTCGTGCCGCTGGCGGCTGCCGTTGGCTCGGCCCTTGTCACCGCGCTGGTGCTGGGCCTCATCGCCCCGGTTCTGGGCGCGGGCATCGGTGCGGCGCTGATCGTGGCCGGGCTCGCGATCCCTGCCGCCGCGGCCGCCCGTGCGAAGAAGCCGGCGCGGCGACGCGCCCATGCGCTGGAGGTGCTGCGGGCGCGCACCATCGACCTGATGCGCGGCCAGTCCGACCTCGTCATGGCCAACCGGCTGGCGGCGCAGGCCGCCGCCGTCTCCGCCGCCGACGCGCGGCTGGCCGGGGCGGAGGATGCGCTGAACCGGATCGAAACCGGCACCGGCCTCGCCTTCGCCATTGCCGGCGCGGGGCTTGTGGCCGTCACGCTGGTCGCCGCCGCCATGCTGGCCGAAAACGGGGCCATCGGCGCGTCGGTCGCGGCCCTTGCGGTGTTCGTGGCGCTGGCCAGCCTTGAGCCGTTCACGGCGCTGCGCCGTGGCGCGCTGGAGTTCGGCCGGGTGCTGCTGTCGGCCCGCCGGCTGAGGCCGAAGCTGGAAGAAGCCGCCGGGACATCACCGCGGCCCTCCATGCCGTCGAACCTCCTCCACGCCGTCGAGATCGACGGCGTGACGGTGCGCTATGACGCGGCCGGGTGCCCGGTGCTCGCCGGCCAGTCGCTCATCGTCGGCAAGGGCGAGCATGTCGCGCTGATCGGCGCCAGCGGGGCGGGCAAGTCGACGCTGCTTTCCCTGATCGCGGGCGAGATCGCACCGGAGGCGGGAACGGTCGCGACGCTGCCCGCCACGCTGCTCACGCAGCGCAGCGAGCTTTTCCACGACACGCTGCGCGGCAACCTTGCCTTGGCGCGCGCCGATGCCGGCGAGGCCGGGATGCTGGATGCCTTGCATGCCGCCGGCCTCGGCCCGTTCGTGGCCAGCCTGCCCGACGGGCTCGATACCGTGCTCGGCGAGGGCGGCATCGGCCTGTCGGCCGGGCAGGCGCGGCGTCTGGCCCTTGCCCGCCTGCTGCTGCGCGATACATGCGTGTGGCTGCTCGACGAGCCGACCGAAGGGCTCGACGGCGCGACGGCGCGCGACGTGATCGAGCGTCTCGATGCGCGCGCGCAGGACCGTGCCCTCGTGATCGTCACCCATGTCCGCCGCGAGGCGGAACTGGCCGATCGCATCGTGCTGGTCGAGGGCGGCCGGATCGTGGCCGATGCGGCGCGCGGCAGCGAGGGGCACGAAGAATTGCTCGGCCGGCTGCGGCCGGATTGAGCAGGTGATGACGGCGCCGGGTGAGTGCGCCGCACTAGCCAAGGAGGCCGGAAAAGCCGGACTTAGCCATGGAACTCGACATCGTCTCCCTGTCACGATTGCAGTTCGCGATCACCGCCCTCTACCACTTCCTGTTCGTGCCGCTGACGCTCGGCCTGTCGGTGCTGCTCGCCATCATGGAGACGGTCTATGTCATGACCGGCCGCGACATCTGGCGGCAGATGACCAAGTTCTGGGGCGTGCTGTTCGGCATCAACTTCGCCATGGGCGTGGCCACCGGCATCGTCATGGAATTCCAGTTCGGCATGAACTGGAGCTATTACAGCCACTATGTCGGTGACATCTTCGGCGCGCCGCTGGCCATCGAGGGGCTGATGGCCTTCTTCCTCGAGGCCACCTTCGTCGGCCTGTTCTTCTTCGGCTGGGACAAGCTGTCCCGGCTCGGCCATCTCGCCGCCACCTGGGCCGTCGCCATCGGCTCCAATTTCTCGGCGCTGTGGATCCTGATCGCCAACGGCTGGATGCAGAACCCGGTCGGCGCGGCCTTCAACCCGCAGACCATGCGCATGGAGGTCAACGACTTCTTCGCCGTGCTGTTCAACCCGGTGGCGCAGGCGAAGTTCGTGCATACGGTCTCGGCGGGCTATGTCACCGCGTCGATCTTCGTGCTCGGCGTCTCGGCCTGGTACCTCCTCAAGGGCCGGCACCTTGAACTCGCCAAGCGTTCGCTCACCGTCGCGGCCTCGTTCGGGCTGGCCGCGTCCCTGTCGGTGGTCGTGCTCGGCGATGAAAGCGGCTACCTCTCCACCGAGCACCAGAAGATGAAGCTCGCCGCCATCGAGGCGATGTGGAAGACGGAGCCGGCCCCGGCGGCCTTCACAGCCATCGGCTTCCCCGACCAGGAAGCGCGCAAGACCCATTATGCGGTCCATATCCCCTGGGCGATGGGCCTGATCGGCACGCGCTCGCTGACCACCGAGATCCCCGGCATCGAGGAACTGGTGCAGCATGCCGAGACGCGCATCCGCAACGGCATGATCGCCTATGGGGCGTTGCAGGAGATCCGCGCCGCCGGCAGCGATGCGGCGATCCCGGAAGCGGCGCGCGCCGCCTTCGAGGAACACGGCGCCGACCTCGGTTACGCTCTGCTGCTCAAGCCCTATCTCGACGACCCGACGCAGGCGAGCGACGAGCAGATCGCGCAGGCGGCGTGGGATACGGTGCCGAACGTGCCAACCCTGTTCTGGACCTTCCGCATCATGGTCGGCCTCGGCTTCTTCTTCATCGTCCTGACCGGCGTGTTCTTCTATCTCTCGGCGCGGCACCGGCTCGACCGCTATCCGTGGCTGCTGCGGGTCGCGGTGTTCGCCATCCCGCTGCCGTGGATCGCGGCCGAATGCGGGTGGATCGTCGCCGAGTTCGGGCGCCAGCCCTGGGTGATCGAAGGCGTGCTGCCCACCGCCGTGGCCGTGTCCAGCCTCGGCGCGCGCACGGTGCTGTTCACCATCGTCGGCTTCTCGCTGATCTATTCGGTGCTGTTCGTGATCGAGATGGTGCTGATGCTGGCCGCGATCCGCAAGGGACCGGAGCCCGATCATGCACCGCGCGCCCGGTTGGCGCCTCCTTCCCTCGCACCGGCGGAGTAGAAGACATGATCCTGCACGAACTCCTCGACTATCCGACCCTGAGGATCATCTGGTGGGCGCTGCTCGGCGTCCTCCTGATCGGTTTTGCGGTGATGGACGGCTTCGACCTCGGCACCGGCATGCTGCTGCCGTTCGTGGCCAGGACCGATGTCGAACGCCGCGTCGTCATCAACACGGTTGGCCCGGTCTGGGAAGGCAACCAGGTGTGGCTGATCCTTGGCGGCGGCGCCATCTTCGCCGCCTGGCCGCCGCTTTATGCGGTATCCTTCTCCGGCTTCTATCTCGCCATGTTCGCGATATTGTTCGCGCTGATCCTGCGCCCCGTCGGCTTCAAGTTCCGGTCGAAGCGCGACAGCGTCGCCTGGCGCACTGGCTGGGACTGGGCGTTGTTCATCGGCGGCTTCGTTCCGGCACTGGTGATGGGCGTGGCGGTGGGCAATGTGCTGCAGGGGGTGCCGTTTCGCTTCGGCACGGACCTGCGCATCTACTATGAGGGCACGACGCTGTTCGAGCTGCTCAATCCCTTCGCCCTGCTGTGCGGCCTGTTGTCGGTGGCGATGCTGGTCATGCATGGCGGTTCCTGGCTGGCGATGAAGACCAAGGACGCCGTGGCGGCGCGGGCCCGCCGGTTCGGCGCCGTGGCGGCGGTGGCGACCATCGTGCTGTTCGCCCTCGGCGGGTTGTGGCTATGGGCCGGCATCGACGGCTACCGCATCGCCAGCGCCGTGGTGACCGACGGCCCGTCCAATCCGCTCGCCAAGACGGTGGAGCGCGGGGCCGGCATCTGGTTCGAGAATTACGGCCGTCATCCGTGGATGATGATCGCGCCGGCGCTCGGCTTCCTTGGCGCGCTGGCCAATCTGGTGCTGCTGAAAAGCCGGCGCGAGGTGCTGCCGGAACTGGCCAGCGGCCTTTCGGTGCTCGGCATCGTCGCCACCGTGGGCGTGTCCATGTTCCCGATGATCCTGCCCTCGTCGCTCGATCCGAACTCCAGCCTCACCGTCTGGGATGCCTCGTCCAGCCATCTCACGCTGTTCGTCATGCTGGTGGTGACGGCGATCTTCATCCCGCTCATCGTCGCCTATACGAGCTGGGTCTACCGGGTGCTGTGGGGCAAGGTGGACGAGAAGTCGATCAGCGACGGCAGCGGCCACGCCTACTGAGGAAGGAGAACGACATGTGGTATTTTTCCTGGCTGCTCGGCCTGCCGCTTGCCGCCGCCTTCGCGGTGCTCAACGCCATGTGGTACGAGCTGATGGACGATGCCGCCAAGGCGGCCGAGGCTGCGCCGCCGCCGGCCGCGAAGTCCGGCGACTGATCGGTCCGAAAGCCTGCAACTTTTCAAGCTGATGCTCTATCGCACCCGCAGCAGGTCCACGGGGCGGCTGTCGATGATCGCCTCCATGGAGAAGTGGCCGGTGACGGTGGCCAGATCGAAGTCGGTGATGAGCTTCTGGTAGAAGGCGTCGTAGCCGGCCATGCCGCGGGTGACGACCTTGACCATGTAATCCCAGTCACCGCCGATGCGGTAGAAGTCGATGACTTCCGGCAGCCGCTCGACATGCTTGCGGAAGCTGTCCGCCCACTCCTTGGAATGATGGCGGGTGCGGATCATCACCAGCACCGTCAGGTTGAGCCCCAGGGCCGCCAGGTCGATGTCGGCATGGGAACCGCGCAGGATGCCCTCGGCACCCAGCCGTTGCAGCCGCCGCCAGCAGGCGTTCTGCGAAATGCCGGCCCGTTCCGCCAGTTCGCGCTGGGACAGGCCGGCCTGCTGCTGGAGGCAGTTCAGGATTTTCAAATCTATCCGGTCGATTTTGCTCATATCTCGATCATATGACCCAATATTTAGATATTCGTGCATTAAACAGGTGAGGTTTCAACCAGAAATCCGCGTAAAATCCATCCCAATATTTCCTCGCGGAACAGGGATGGAGACAATGACGGCCTCGGCACAGTTTTGCGGCAGCCTGCTGGATCGCTTTCGGCAAAGCCTGGCGATGGAGGACATCGTGGCCGGGCTGCGCGCCGGCCTGATCGGGGCAGACGCCACCGTCGACGGGCCGTTCGGGCGCAAGCCGATGGTCTATGCCGACTATGTCGCTTCCGGCCGGGCGCTCAGCCAAGTGGAACGTTTCGTGCTGGAGGAGGTGCTGCCCTATTACGCCAACAGCCACACCGAGGCCTCCTGGTGCGGTGGCTTCATGACCCGGCTGCGGCGCGAGGCGCGGGCGGTCGTCGCCAGCCATTGCGGCGCGGGCGAGGACCACGCCGTCATCTTCACCGGTTCGGGCGCCACGGCCGGCATCAACCGGCTGGTCAGCCTGTTCGGCGTGGCCGATGCGGTGCGTGCCGGCAAGCGGGCGCGGGTCGTCATCGGCCCCTATGAGCATCATTCCAACATCCTGCCGTGGCGCGAGAGCGGGGCCGAGATCGTGGAACTGCCGGAGGGACCGCAGGGCGGGCCCGACGTCGCCGCGCTGGAGGCCACGCTTCGCGAGCCGGGCGTGGCACTGACGGTCTGCGCCTTCTCGGCCGCCTCCAATGTCACCGGCATCGTCGCCGACGTGGCCGGGCTGACGAAGACGGTGAAGGCCGCCGGCGCGCTGATGGTGTGGGACTATGCGGGCGGCGGGCCCTACCTGCCGATGTCGATGACGGGCGATGGCGGCGCTTGTGTCGATGCCATCGTGTTCTCGCCGCACAAGTTCATCGGCGGGCCGGGGGCCTCGGGCGTGCTGGTGGTGCGGCGCGCCGCCACCGTGATCGACAGGCCGTCCCTGCCGGGCGGCGGCACGGTGCGTTTCGTCACCTCCGCCGGCCACGACTACAGTTCCAGCCTCGAGGCGCGCGAGGAGGCGGGCACGCCGAATGTCGTCGGCGACATTCGCGCCGCCCTGGTGTTGCTGGTCAAGGAGGCGATCGGGACGGAGCGGGCAGGGGAGCGCAACCGCGAACTCGCCCGGCGTGCCATGGAGGCATGGCGCGACGTGCCGAATCTCGAACTGCTCGGGCCGGAAGCCGGGGACAGGCTGCCGATCTTTTCCTTCCGCGTGCGGGACGGCAAGGGCGGCCATGTCCACCAGCAACTGGTGACCCGCATGCTGAGCGACCGGTTCGGCATCCAGGCGCGCGGGGGCTGTGCCTGCGCCGGCCCCTATGTGCTGCGGCTGCTGGGCATCGATGCCGTGCAGGCGGAGCAATTGCGGCAGGCGATCCTTGCCGGCGACGAGATGGCCAAGCCCGGTTTCACCCGGCTCAATTTCAGCGTGCTGCTCGATGACGCCAAGGTTGACTACCTCATCGAGGCGGTGAAGCAGGTGGCCGCCGATGCGCCGGATTACGAGCCGCGCTACGATTTCGATCCGGCCCGGGCGATCTTCTTTCCGCGCCTTTCGGCCTGAAACAGGTTTTCAGGAGAAGGCTTCTCAAGTTTGCGCGCGCGCAACGATCCTGCCTGCCCGATGCTTCATAATTAAAATACATCACCCGGAAGTGACCACCGGTTTCGGGACTGAAGCATGCATGGAAACACGGGCCTGAAGCGGGCCGAGCGACGCTGAAAGATCGCCACGCGCTTCAGGCTTTGCAGGCGGTAGCGGATCATGAAGCGACATTTCGACCATGACATGACGATGGACGCCATCATGCGCCGGTGGCCGGGCACGATCCGGGTCATCCTCGGCAACGGCATGCTGTGCGTCGGCTGCCCGATCGCGCCGTTCCATACGGTCGCGGATGCGGTGCGCGAGCATGCGCTGGATGAGCAGACGCTGGTGGACGAGCTTTCCCGGGCGATGGAATGAGCCCGGTCAGCCCTTGCTGCCGCGCCCTTCCGCCAAGGCGAACAGCTTGTGGGGCTCCACCACCGTCACCTTCTGGCGCCCGCTGCGGACCAGGCCCTTCTCCTCCCATGCGGTGAGAAGCCGGCTGACGGTGTGCAGCGTGGTGCCGGTCATCTCGGCGATGTCCTGGCGCGAGATGGGAAAGTCGATGAGGATGCCCTCGTCGGTCTTCCTGCCGGTCTGCTTGACCAGCCGCAGCAGGGCATGGGCCACGCGCTGCTCCACCTGTTCGGTCGCCATCTCGATCACGCGCTGCTGGGTCTCCTGCAGGCGCGCACCCACGGTGCGGAAGGTGCCGGCGCCGAAATTGGGGAAGCGGGCGGCCAGTTCCGGCCACAGATTTCCCGGCCAGGCGAGCACCACGCAATCGACCACGGCGATGGCGGTGGCAGGGTAGGTGGTGCGGCCCAGCGCATGCGCTATGCCCATCAATTCGCCCGGGCTGATGTAGTGCACGGTGACCTGCTGGCCCTCGGGCGTCGTCTTGACGACGCGCACCCGGCCGTCCAGCAGCAGGAAGAAGGAGTGGGCTTCACCCTCCTGGTCGAACACCGTATGGTCGCGCGCGATGCGCAGCGAGCGCGCCTGCCCGACGATGCCGTCGAGATCGGCCGGCTCTATGCCCTGGAAGAGGGGCAGTTCCGATATCAGGGACCGGTCCAGTCGGCTCAATGCTGCGTCTCCCAGCGTCGTTCGAACCCCGCGCCCGAACCGTTTCCGCTGCCGGCGCCACAATGTCACAGGCAATGGTGGCCGGGCAAGCCGCCTTAAAGGTGGCATTCCGGATCAAGTTTGTTCTACATCAACGTTATGGCCGCCCGCCGAGCCTAGACAGTGGCCAACGGTTCACCCCGTCAAGCAAGAAAAAAGGACAAGACCATGAGAAAGATCACCACCATCGCTGCCGCCTTCGCCGTTGCCCTTCTGGCAGGCGCAGCCCATGCCGCAGACCATCAGGTGCAGATGCTGAACAAGGGTGAGAAGGGCTCCATGGTCTTCCAGCCCGACTTCATCGTGGCCCAGCCCGGCGACACCGTGACGTTCGTGCCCACCGACAAGTCCCATGACGCCGAGAGCATCAAGGGCATGATCCCGGAAGGCGCGGAGCCGTTCAAGGGCAAGATCAACGAGCAGATCACCGTTACGGTCGAGAAGGAAGGCGTCTACGGCGTGAAGTGCACCCCCCACTACGGAATGGGCATGGTGGCGCTGATCGTGGTCGGCAAGCCCGTCAACCTCGAGGAAGCCAAGGCCGTCAAGCAGGTCGGCAAGGCCAAGAAGGTGTTCGCCGAACTGCTCGAGCAGGCCGCCGCCACGAACTGAGCGACTGCTGCGCTCTCGCGAAAAGGCCGGGTGGGACATCTTCCACCCGGCCTTTTCGTTGCCTGCAAGCCTACGACATCGGTAGTGCCGGGCCTGAATCACCGACCCCGGGAGTTTCGGCCGAAGCTCCCGGGGTCGGTTTTCCAAGCTGCGGGTGGTCAGGCTTCTAGAGCACGTCGCGACGCCACAGGGCGCGGAAGGCCGCGAGCCTGGAAGGACGTTCCTTGACCAGCCGGATGCCGAGATTGTCCGGGGGCAGGCCGGCCGCGCAGCCGCCGCTCTTGCCGTCGCGGATGAAGAAGGACATGTAGCCCCGGTGCCGGCCGCCGACGACGCGCACGCCGCAATTGTCGGTGCTGGCGTCGATCCGGCCGCGCTGGTCGAGCGCGGCGCGGCGGTAGCAGGTGCTGGTCCATTCCCACACATTGCCGGCCACGTCGTAGATCCCGTTCGAGTTGGGGCCGAAGTGACCCTGCGGCTTCGGCTGGGGATCGCTGCCGCGCGCGGCCTCGGCCTCGCTGAGGTAGCGGGCGATCCAGCGCGTGGCGGGGTTGGCGGTGTCCTCGATCTCCAGCGCCTTCTCGTCGAAGCGCTCGGCCGCCGCATAGGCCCATTCCTCGTCGGTGGGCAGGCGCCAGGTCTCGCCGGTTCTCTTCGACAGCCATTCGGCATAGGCCGTGGCGTCGCGGAAGTTGACGCCCGTCACCGGCAGGTCGTCGCCATCGGCAGGTGCCGGCGGCACCGCCTCGCAGGCGCCTTCGGTGACGCAGCGGGCATAGTCCCGGGCGCTGACCTGATAGGTCATGATCTCGAAGGCACGGCGGAAACGGACATGGTCGGCGGGCGGGTCCACGGGCCGCTCAGCATGCTGGAACTCGCCGGGCAGCCGGTAGGAGAGCTTGCCGGGGCTGACGGTCACGGTCTGCGGCGCAATGGTGGACATGGGGGTGGGCATGGGCGCAGGCGTGGCGATCGCCGCCACCGGCACATGCGCGGGAATGCGGGCGGCCAGAACCGCGGCCGGAATGGCCAGGGCGGCGGCTGCGAACAGGACATGTTTTTTCATGGTTGCGTCCTTGCCAGATCGTCATGCGTCTCGATTGACGCATGACAGGGTCTTTTCTGCTCATTTGGACCCCGGGCTCTCTGCCCGGGACCCGGGAAGCCGGGGGTCCAAGAAAAAGGCCCGCCGGGAACGCCGGCGGGCCAGTCTGGTCAGGCGGTGGCCCGCCTCTCTGCCGCGCGGCAGCCTAGTTGGTCGGGATCGGGCCGGGAGCGGCGACCTGCATCATCAGGTCGTTGTCCCATTCGCCCTCGACCAGAACGTGGGCCGTCGCGCCGAGTTCCGCAGCCTCGATCAGGTTGTGGTTCACATAGGCGTAGATGCCCGGCTGCAGGAAGGTGTAGAGCGCAGCCCCCGCGGAACCGCCGCGGATGAACCAGGTCTCGAGGTCCCTGGCCGGCGGGTTGGAGAACTTGCCCTGTTCCCAGACATGGTCGCCGTGCCCGCCGATGAGGTGGGGCCGTGTATCGCGGTTGGCCTGGGCATGGATGAACAGCACCGTCTCGCCGACCTTGGCCTTGAGCGCATTGTCGCCCGTCAAGGCTCCGACCTTGCCGTTGAACACGACGTGGGTCGGGATCAGGCCGCGCATCAGCTTGAGCGTGTCGTCATAGCTGTCTCCCAGCGACTCGTAGCGCTTGTAGTTGCCGCTCTCGTCGCGCGGGGCATAGAGGTCATGCTCGCCGATGTAGAAGATGCGGTCGTATTTCAGCGGCTTGCCGTTCTCGTCCTTCAGCCCGTCACGCGGCAGCACCATGATGGCGCCGCTCATGCCGGACACCACATGCCACGGGATCATGCCCGTCGGCGCGCAGTGATAGACGAAGGTGCCCGTGCGTGTCGCCTTCCAGCGTAGGACCGCCTGCTCGCCGGGGTTGACGTGGGTCAGTTCACCGCCGCCGAGCGCTCCCGTCGCGGAGTGGAAGTCGATGTTGTGCGGCATCTCGTTGGTCTCGGGATTGACCAGCGTGAGCTCGACATAGTCGCCCTCGTGCACGATCATCAGCGGGCCGGGCATGGAGCCCTCATAGGTCATGGCCTGCAAGGTGGTGCCTTCATTGTCGATCACCATGGGCTGTTCCTTGATGACCATCCTGAACTCGACCACCTTGGGTCCGCTCGTGGCGACCTGCTCGTGGGCATGGGCGAAGGGCGGCGGGACGAGATCGACCTTGACCCGCGGCAGGCTGGCGATGTCGCCCGCACGGGCCTGCGCCAGGGCGGGGGTCGCCACCATCGAGCCCAGGATTGCGGCCGCTGCCGCACCCGTGGCTGTACCCAGCAGTGCTTCGCGACGCGTCAACATGTTCTTATCTCCTTCTGGCATTGTGTTGCCTTTTGTTACAATCAGGAGGCTAGGCGCAGGCGGGTGACGGCTCTTTGCTGCAACGCAAACAATGTGTGCAGTGCGACAATTTGGCATGGGAAGCGCTGCGCCGTCAGCCGGGCGGCGGGCAGCCGGTGAAGCTGCAACGCATTCTTATATGTTTGTTTTTGCTGTTCTTTCGCGAGGCCTGCGGTGATGCCCGGCTTCGGAAGCCTCAGCTCGGCTGCGGCTGGCCTTGCCGCAAGGCCTGCTCCAGCGGCAGGGCGGCCGAGAACAGATAGCCTTGCGCGCAGGCGCAGCCCAGCGACTGGAGGATCTGCGCCTGGTCGGTCGTTTCCACGCCCTCGGCCATCACCTCCATGCCGAGCGTATGGGCAAGGTCGATGGTCGCCTTCATCAGGAGCCGGCTTTCCGCCCGGCATGTCAGATCCTTGGTGAAGCTGCGGTCGATCTTCACCTTCGAAATGCGCCCGTCCTTGAGCGAGGCGAGGGTGGAGAAGCCGGCGCCGAAGTCGTCGAGCGCGATGGAGATGCCGGCCTGCGCCAGCCGGGCGAGCTTTTCACCCACGCGTTCGGGATCGACCGGCGTTTCCTCGGTGATCTCGATCTCCAGCATGGAAGGCGGCAGGCCACGCGCGGCGAGGCCCTGGAGGATCATGCTGTCGATGTCGGCGGCCTCCAGCTCGCGCGGCGAGACGTTGATGGCGACGCGAAGGTCCGCCCGCCCGCCCCGCTGCAACTGCTCCATCATCGTGCAGCAGTTGCGGAACACGGTTTCGGTGAGCGATTGCAGCAGGCCGGTGGTGCGCGCGGTGGTGACGATTTCCGGCGGCGAGATCTGGCCATGCTCCGGATGCTGCCAGCGTAGCAGGCTCTCGAAGCCGACGATCTGCCGGGTGTCGAGCCTGACGATCGGCTGATACCAGCTCTGCAACTCCCCCGATTGCAGCGCGGCCTTCAAATCCCGCTCGATGCATTGCTGGCGGTTGAACGAACCCTCAAGCTCGGCGTCGAACATGCACAGCTCGTTTCGCCCGCGGTTCTTGGCTGTATAGAGGGCGAAGTCGGCCCGCAGCAGCATATGGGTGAGGCACGGACGCTCGGAGATGCAGATGCCGATGGAGGCGCCGACCTGCACGGAGTTGATGCCCGTATAGGGCCGGATGATGGCGGCGATGATCTGCCTGGCCAGATGCTCGGGGCTGGAGGGGGCGCTGGCGGCCACGAACAGCAGCGTGAATTCGTCACCGCCGATGCGCGCCAGCGTGACCCCCGGCGGCACCACGGCGTCAATGCGGCGTGCGATCTTCAGCAGCAGATCGTCACCGACGCGGTGGCCGTAGGTGTCGTTGACCGACTTGAAGCCGTCGAGATCGATCAGCATGGCCGTAAAGGGGCCTTGCGCCCGCTCGAGCCGGTTGACCGCCTGTTCGAGGCCGCGCCGGTTGAGCAGCCCGGTCAGCGGGTCTTCCCGGGAATTCTTCTCCATGTTCTCGGCATGCTGCCTGGCCTCGTATTTGAGGCGGCTGGTCTCGCGGAACCTCTCCTGCCCGAGGAAGGAACTTTTGGTCAGGCCGCCGAAGAACAGCACCACCGCGAAAGCCAGTATGTAGTCCTCCACCCCGCCCTGGATGACCATGCAGACCGTGACCGCGGCGAGCGGCGGCGCCATGAACAGGATGGGCAGCGCCGCATAGCAGGCGCTGTAGGACACCGCGCCGGCCGATATGCCGGCAAGGATGACCAGATAGACCGGCGCTTCCGGTACGGTGAAGGCTTCCGACAGGATGGCGACATGGGCCCAGGCGACGCCGCCCATGAAGGCGAGGACCATGTAGCTGTGCAGCCAGCGGGAGAGGCCGGCATAGTCCTGTTCCTGCTCCAGGGCTTCGCCGTGCGGTTGCCGCAGCGCCAGCACGATGCGCGCGCCGTTGATGAGATTGACGGCCACGAACCACAGGAGGGCGAACCAGTCGAACCCGGACATGAGCTTGACGATGAGGATGAGCACCGACAGGGCGGTGCTGATCGGCATGGAAATCAGCAGGCTGTTGCGCAGGTCGGCGAGCAGATCGCGCAGCACGCCCAGTTGCACTTCACTGTGTCTGGCTGGCATCGTGCCCGCACGCTTCATGAATCCCATTGCGCTCCGCAATAGGCCAGCAGGTTGAAGAACGCATTAACGGGATGACTAAAGGTCATCCGATCACCTTCTGCGGCGATGCGAAACGACGAATGCGGAAGGAGAATTGGTGGAGCTGAGGGGGATCGAACCCCTGACCTCGTCATTGCGAACGACGCGCTCTCCCAGCTGAGCTACAGCCCCATCCAGAGGGATGGCGCATTTATGGGCCGAGGGCAGGGCCTGTCAAGCGAGCAATTGCGTCTTTCCCGCGCTCCTGCAACCGGCGGCGGGGACTTGCCCGGTCCAGCTGCAATGGCTACATGTCGACGACAATTGGAGACCTGCATGATCGCCCTCATCCAGACCCTCGTCCTGGCGCTCGATCTCTACTGGTGGATCATCATCGCCTCGGCCGTCTTTTCCTGGCTCTATGCGTTCAACGTCGTCAATCCGCGCAACCAGTTCGTCGGCACCATCGGCAACATGCTGTTCCGGCTGACAGAGCCGGCCCTGCGGCCGATCCGGCGCTTCATGCCCGATCTCGGCGGCATCGACATCTCGCCGATCATCCTCTTGCTGGCCATCTTCTTCATACGGCAGTTCCTGCTGATGAGCGTGGCGCCGCTGTTCCTCTAGGGCGCGCGGTGAACCTGCCTTGCAGGCTCCGCGACGACGGGCTCGATCTCTATGTGCGGCTGACGCCGAAAGCGTCGAAGGACGAGCTGTGCGGGGTGGAGACGGCCGCCGACGGCAAGGTTCACGCCAGGGCGCGGGTGCGGGCGGTGCCGGAAAAGGGCGCGGCCAATGCGGCGCTGGAAAAGCTGGTGGCCAGAAGCCTGGGCGTGCCGGCCTCCACCGTGGCGGTGGTGGCCGGGGGAACGGCGCGGCTCAAGACGGTGCGGGTGAGCGGCGTGCCGCAGCACTTGCAGCAGAAGCTGGCGCAGGCCCTGTCCTGATGGCAGGGCCCGCCTCAATATCTCACTTCGAGGCGCGGGCGCGCTCGATGCCCTCGAGGATCATCTGGCGGGCGCGGTCGACGCCGTGCCAGCCGCCGATCTTGACCCACTTGCCGGGCTCCAGGTCCTTGTAGTGCTCGAAGAAGTGCGCGACCTGATCGAGCGTGATCTGCGGCAGGTCGGTGTAGTCGAACACGTTCTCATAGCGCTTGGTGATGTGCGGGGAGGGCACGGCGATGATCTTCTCGTCCTCGCCGGCATTGTCTTCCATGATCAGCACGCCGATGGGGCGCACATTGATGACGCAGCCCGGCACCAGGGCGCGCGTGTTGCACACCAGCACGTCGACCGGGTCGCCGTCGCCCGACAGCGTATGCGGCACGAAGCCGTAGTTTCCGGGGTAGCGCATGGGGGTGTAGAGGAAGCGGTCGACGAACAGCGTGCCGGCCTCCTTGTCCATTTCATACTTGATCGGCTCGCCGCCGACCGGGACCTCGATGATGACGTTGACGTCTTCCGGCGGGTTGTTACCGGTCGATATGGCGTCGATGCGCATGTCTGGGCCTCATGACGTTGCTGAATTCCCGGAAGGCACCGGCAGGTGTCGCTGCGGGAATGAAGGTGGAAATCAGGGAGGCTGCATTCGCTGACGAAGCAGCACGTCCTGGGGGTGGCAATAGCGGGGCTTGGCGCCGCAGGCAATGCGATGTGGCCGACAGTCTGCGGATTCGGCCGGAAAAACGACGAAAACGGCGCGATTGCGGATGCGGGGACCGTTTGGAGATCGTCGGGCCGCCCTATTCCCAGACGAAGGCGATCTTCTTCAGGGCCTTGTGCTCGAACACCTCAACGCCCTCGGCGATGTCGCGGCCGCCAGCACCGGCATAGAAGGCGAGCGCGTTGTCGTTCTCCTCCAGCGCCCACACGACAAGTCCCTTGAGCCCATGGTCGGCGAGGCGACGGCGGGCGGCGGCGAACAGGCGGCTGCCAAGGCCGATGCCCTGGTATTCCGGGCGCAGGTAAAGCTCGTAGATCTCGCCCTGCTGGGGAAGCTCGCGGGCACGGTTGCGGCCGATGGTGGCATAGCCGGCGATGACGCCGCCGATCTCCACCACAAGCACCGTGGCGGCGCGGCGGATGGCATTCGCCCACCAGTCGACGCCGCGGCGGTTGATCATCGAGGTCAGCGCCTTGTGGGGGATGATGCCGGCATAGGCGCCCCGCCAGGCCTCCAGGTGCACGCTGGCGATCGCGACGGCGTCGCGCGGCTCGGCTCTGCGGATGTCGATGGTCAAGGTGTTCATAGTTTCTTAACCATAATCCCCGGAATCGGCCGAAGGCAAGAGCGAGCCGGACATCCGGCGCATTCTTGCACGGCGGCCCGACGTGAGGTCAGATCTCGATCAGGTGATCGTCGAGTTCGTTCGCGTCGCCGGGCGAAACGGGGAAGTGGACGGCGAGCACGGCGCCCACGGTCTCCACCGCCCGGACGAAGCCTTCGGCAAGGCGGTCCTGGCGGGCATGGGCGGTCAGGTCGTTCACCGTGTCTTCCCACAGGTCCGGGTCGACACGGCTGTCGATGCCGACATCAGCGATGATTTCCGCATAGTGCTCGGCCAGCGAGACGAAGATCAGCACGCCGGTGCGGGCAGCGGTCCTGTGCACGTTGCGGCCGAGGAACTGGCGCAGCGCATTGTCGTGCGCGGCGCGATGGCGCATCTGCCAGGGCACGAGGTGGATGCGCAGCGCCGGCACCAGCCACAGCAGCGCAAGCACGGCAACGGCGGCGGCCAGTTGCTTCATGATGAAATGCGGCAGGCGGATCGACACCCACCAATATTCGGAGACGAAGGCGACGGCGAGGCTGGCCAGCAGGATGCCGATCATCGCCATGCAGGCGGCCGGGAAGAAATAGCCATCGCTCTGGCGGGCGACGACGCAGTAGATCTCGCCGTCGGTCTTCGCCTCGGCGGCGCGGATGGCGGCTGCGACACGCGCGCGGTCGGCCTCGCCTATGGGTCGTGTCGCCATCTACCAGCCTCCCGATGCGCCGCCGCCGCCGGACGAACCGCCGCCGCCCGAGAATCCGCCGCCGCCGGAGGACCAGCCCCCGCCGCCCGACGACCATCCTCCGCCGGACCAGCCGCTGCCGCGCCTTGACCGGCGCGAGGAGCCGCTCCTGTTGACCTCGAACACCATGCCCAGCCAGCGATAGCGGCCGGGGCCGATCTTCTCGCCGAAGATCGGCGGCAGGATCGCCATGGCGAAGCCGCCGAAGAACAGGATCGCCCAGATGGTGATGAAGATGACCGGTATCCAGTCGTCGATGTCGCCGCTCCGCTGGTTGCGGGCGCCGCGTGCCTCGAGTTCCTCGGGATTGCCCTGGAGCACCATGATGATGTCGTCGACGGCCTTCTCGATGCCGCCGGAGAAATCGCCGGCGCGGAAGGCCGGCACCAGGTCGTTCTCGATGATGAGCTTGCTGTGCAGGTCGGTGAGCGTGCCCTCCAGCCCGTAGCCGACCTCGATGCGCATCTTGCGGTCGTCGCGCGAGATCAGCAGCAGGATACCGTTGTTCTCGCCGGCCTGGCCCAGCCCCCAGGCGCGGAACAGGCGGTTGGCGTAGGGTTCGATGGCCTCGCCGTCGAGGCTTTCGACGGTGGCGACGACGATCTGGTCCGAGCCCTGCCTTTCGAAATCCGCCAGCTTCTGCTCGATGAGGACACGCGTGGCGGCGTCCATCATGCCGGCCTGGTCGACGACGCGGCCGGTCAGCGCCGGCAGGGCAGCCGCCAGCGCTGCCATCGGCAGCAACAGGCCGACCAGCAGCACGGCTGCCATCCTCCGCCAGGCGGGAGGATGGGTTCGCACGAATGCGAGGGGATGCTGCCTCGTCACGTCCTGCCTACCGGCCCGGATTGCGCATCTGCGGCTCAGCCGCCCTGGCCGGTGCCGAAGTTGACCTGCGGGGCTTCCATCTTGTCCTCCGCCACGGTGAAGTTCTGGAACGGCTCGTTGGAGCGGAACCACAGCGTGGCCCAGATCACCGAGGGGAAGGTGCGCAGGGTGAGGTTGTAGTCGCGCACCGCCTGGATGTAGTCGCGGCGGGCGACGGCGATGCGGTTCTCGGTGCCTTCGAGCTGGGCCTGCAAGGCGAGGAAGTTCTGGTTCGCCTTCAAGTCCGGATAGTTCTCCACCACGGCGAGCAGCCGCGACAAGGCGCTGGTGAGGCCGGCCTGATTGTCCTGGAAGGCCTTGAAGGCCCCCGGATCGGAGAGGTTCTCGGGCGACACCGTCACCTGCGTCGCCTTGGCGCGCGCCTCGACCACGCCTTCGAGCACGTCGCGCTCGTGGCTGGCATAGCCCTTCACCGTCTCGACCAGATTGGGAATGAGGTCGGCGCGGCGCTGATACTGGTTGAGCACTTCGCTCCATGCCGCCTTGGCGTTTTCTTCCGCCGTGGGAATGGTGTTGTAGCCGCACCCCGCCAGCAGCGGCAGCAGGAAGGCCATGACCAGGAATGCCGGCAGGTTGCGCAGCGGGGAGGGGAGTGCGAGACGCTGGGCGAGCATGGAGGATGTCCCTCAACTGTGAATGGTGGACCAAGAAATAGCACAAAGAAGCGCGGAGAAAATGCCTGCCATGCGTCCTTGCCGTGCTATAGGCGAAAGACAGCGGCAATCGGCTCCGCAACAGGGTTGAGGCAAGGGTTCGAAGCCATGGCCACAGACAGGGACAGGCAGCGGGAGCAGGAATCGCGGCGCATCCTGAAAGGCGTCGCCGGCGAGACCGATCCTTCGGGCACGTCGCTTGCCGGGCGGGCCGCAAAAAGGGTGGGCGATCATCTGAGCGCCGCCGATTCCGATCCCTCCGACCGCATCGAGACCTGGGGCACGCGCATCGGTCGCGTGCTCGGCATGGTGATCATGATCGGCCTTGCCGTGTGGCTGTTCCGCCTCGTCTTCAGCAACGGATAAAGCATGACCTCACACCTTCCCGCGCCGAAGCCGGCGGTCATCGTCATTTCCAGCCATGTCGTGCGCGGCACGGTCGGCAACCGCGCGGCGGTGTTCGCGCTGGAGACGCTGGGCTTTCCGGTCTGGGCGGTGCCGACGGTGGTGCTGCCGTGGCATCTGGGGCACGGGCCGGGAACGAAGATCGTCGCGCCGCCGGAGCAGTTCGCCTCGCTCATGAAGGATCTCGAAGGCAGCCCTTGGCTGGGCGAAGTCAAGGGCGTGCTGTCCGGCTTCCTCGGAGATTGCCGGCAGGCCGAGGCGGTCGCCTCTCTGGTGCGGGCGGTGAAGGGGCGCAATCCCGACGCGCTCTATGTCTGCGATCCGGTGATGGGCGACCTGGACGGGCTCTATGTGCCGCAGGCGGTGGCCGAGGCGATGCGCGACCAGTTGATGCCGCTCGCCGATATCGCCACGCCCAACCGCTACGAGCTGGCATGGATGGCCGGGCGCGAGCTGGCCGACCTGCCGGCGCTGGCCGATGCCGCCCGGACCGCGCCGCCGGCGACGATGCTGGTCACCTCCTCGCCGGCCGCGGCCCGCGGCAGGGTCGGCAACCTTCTGGTCGACGACCGGCAGGCGCTGTTTGCCGAGCACGCGCTGGTGGACAACCCGCCGAACGGCGTTGGCGACCTCACCGCCTCGCTCTATCTGGCGCGCATGCTCGGGCAGGCGACGGCGGAGCAGGCGCTGCATTCCACCACAGCCTCCGTCTACGAGGTGCTCAGCCGGGCCGCGCAGCGCGGCAGCAACGAGTTGCAGATCGAGACGGACGCGCGCAGCCTGCTGCACCCTTCCGCCGATATCCTACTTCGCCGGCTGGAGCCGGTCGGCCAGCACTAGAGGAGCGGGCGTTCTGACGAATGCGGCCGCTGCTCTGGCTTGGTTTTCCAGCCGCTGCTGTGCAACGCCAGACGATTCCGTCTGGCTGCAAAATGCTCTAGCCGCGGCTTCCGGCACTTTCTTTGCCGAATCTGCGATTCTTCGTTGATCGTGGCGCCTTTTTGCCATTAGACCGGGCACAGCCCGATCAGGCTACCGCCATCCCAAACGGAAAGCACTCGCCCGGCCATGTCGCATCTTCCTGAGCACCTCCTCAACGGCTACCGCAGCTTCATGCAAGGCAGATACACTGCCGAGAGCGGGCGATATGCCTCGCTGGCCCGCGAGGGGCAGCATCCTGAGACCATGATCGTGGCCTGCTGCGACTCGCGCTCGGCGCCGGAAACCATCTTCGACTGCGGGCCGGGCGAGCTGTTCGTGCTGCGCAACGTGGCCAATCTGGTGCCGCCCTACGAGCCGGACAACGAGTTCCATTCCACCTCGGCGGCGCTTGAATTCGCGGTGCAGAGCCTGAAGGTGAAGAACATCGTGGTCATGGGCCACGGCCGCTGCGGCGGCATCAAGGCCGCGCTCAGCAGCGACAACACACCGCTTTCGCCCGGCGACTTCATCGGCAAGTGGATGAGCCTGATCGCGCCGGCGGCGGAAGCCGTGTCGGCCAGCACGCTGATGACCTCCAGCGAGCGCCAGACCGCGCTGGAGCGCATCTCGATCCGCTATTCGCTGGCCAATCTGCGCACGTTCCCGTGCGTCAGCATTCTGGAAGGCAAGGGGCGGCTGAACCTCTACGGCGCCTGGTTCGACATCTCCACCGGCGAATTGTGGGTCATGAACAAGGATACCGGCGACTTCGAGCGGCCGGAACTGGGCTGAGCCTTTCGCGTTACAGATAGAGCACGCCGTGTGAGGCGGCGTGCGCGATGTTCGTTCATGCCGGGAGGGAGAGGGCATGCCGGTCATGCGCATGGTGCTGGGGCTTCTTGCAGGCGCAGTCCTGCTGGTGGCGATTTCGGCGCGCGCCGATGAGGCGGTGATCGACCGCTGGTACGATGCGTTGCTCAAGGCCGACCGCGCGGTTCTGGCCGAATTGCTGACCGACGATGCGCGCATCAGCCTCGACGATCTTGATATCGTCCAGACCAAGGCGGAGTTCCTGGAGTCGATGGACGAGTGGGAGAACGCCGTGGCCGGCGGCACCATTCGCCATCGCCTGGAAAAGGAAGAGGACGGCGTTTCCACCGTCATGGTCTGCTACGACTTTCCCAACAACCGGATGCTGATGCAGGAGACCTTCGCCGTCAGCGACGGCCGCATCACGGCAAGCTCGCAGGCCGAAGTCGCCGACAATTGCGACGCCTACTGAGCCGGTGCCTGCCATGGTTGCACCGGGGCGGTGACAGGCCTACATCGGCGGTACGAGACTTCAACCGCCGAAAGCTGCTCCATGTCCCCTGAAAAGACCGTCGACCTTGCCGCTCATCCGCTTACGGCATGGAAAGGGCCGCTCGGCCTGCCCGATTTCGCCCGCATTGCGGACGACGATTTCAAGCCGGCGTTCGATGCGGCGCTCGCCGCGCACGAAGCCGACATCGACGCCATCGCCAACGGCAAGGCCGAGCCGACCGTGGAAAACACGCTGGCGGCGCTGGAGCTTTCCGGCCAGCCGCTGGAGCGGGTCTCGTCGATCTTCTGGTGCAAGGCCGGCGCCAACACCAACGAGACGATCCAGGCGCTGGAGCGCGAGATCTCGCCGAAGATGGCGCGTCACTTCTCGGCCATCTCGATGAACGAGAAACTGTTCGCCCGCATCGATGCGCTCCATGCGAAGCGCCACGAACTCGGGCTCGACGCCGAGACGCTGCGGGTTCTGGAAAAGAGCTGGAAGGGGTTTGTGCGCTCCGGCGCCAAGCTGGATGCCGAGGGCAAGAAGCGGCTGGCCGCCATCAACGAGGAACTGTCGTCGCTCGGCACCGGCTTCGGCCAGAACGTGCTGGCCGACGAGCGCGAATGGGCGCTGTTCCTCGACGAGGGCGACCTTGCCGGCCTGCCGGACTTCCTGAAAAGCGCCATGGCCGAGGCCGCCGCCCTGCGCGGCCAGAAGGGCCGCTATGCGGTGACGCTGTCACGCTCGATCTACGAGCCGTTCACCACCTTTTCCGAGCGGCGCGACCTGCGCGAAATTGCCTGGCGCGCCTTCACCATGCGCGGCCAGAACGGCGGCGCCAGCGACAACACGAAGGTGGTGCGCGACATGCTGAGGCTGCGCGCCGAGAAGGCGAAGCTGCTCGGCTATGACAGCTATGCGGCGCTGAAGCTCGACGACACCATGGCCAAGACGCCGAAGGCGGTGCACGACCTGCTCGACCCGGTGTGGAAGAAGGCGCTGGAGAAGGCCGCCGGCGACCAGAAGGAACTGGAGCGGCTGGCGGCCGGGGCGGGCAGCAACGAGGCCTTCGCGGCGTGGGACTGGCGCTTCTACCAGGAAAAGCTGCGCGCCGAGAAATTCGCCTTCGACGAGGCGGAGCTGAAGCCCTATCTCCAGCTCGACCATATCATCGCCGCCTGCTTCGACGTGGCCGGACGCCTGTTCGGCATCAGCTTCGAGGAAAGGACCGGCATCGCGGCCTGGCACGAGGATGTGCGCGTCTTCGTGGTGAAGAACAAGGACGGCTCGGAACGCGGCCTGTTCCTGGCCGACTATTTCGCGCGGCCTTCCAAGCGCTCCGGCGCATGGATGAGTTCGCTGCAATCCGGTTACAAGCTCGGCGAGGGCTCGACGCCGGTCATCTACAACATCATGAATTTCGCCAAGCCGCCCAGGGGCGAGCCGGCGCTGCTTTCGATGGACGAGGCCAAGACCCTGTTCCACGAATTCGGCCACGCCCTGCACGGCATGCTCACCGACGTGACCTGGCCGAGCGTTTCGGGCACCTCCGTCAGCCGCGATTTCGTGGAACTGCCTTCGCAGCTCTACGAACACTGGCTGACAGTGCCGGCGGTGCTGGAAAAGCACGCGCTGCATTACCGCGACGGCAAGCCGATGCCCAAGGCGCTGCTCGACAAGATGCTGGCGGCGCAGACCTTCGGAGCAGGTTTCGCCACGGTCGAGTTCACCGCCTCGGCGCTGGTCGACATGGCCTATCACGCGCGGCCGGACGCCCCGCAGGAACCGCTTCGTTTCGAGGCCGAAACGCTGGTGGGGCTGGAAATGCCGGACACCATCGCCATGCGCCACCGCACGCCGCATTTTTCCCATGTCTTCGCCGGCGACGGCTATTCGGCCGGCTACTATTCCTACATGTGGTCGGAGGTGCTCGACGCCGATGCGTTCTCCGCATTCGAGGAAACGGGAGACGCGTTCAACCCGGAACTGGCCGAACGTCTGCGCCGCAACATCTACGCGGCCGGCGGCTCTAAGGACCCGGAAGAGCTCTACACGGCCTTCCGCGGCAAGATGCCGTCGCCCGAGGCGATGATGGCGAAGCGCGGACTGGCGTAGGCCCGTACCGGTTCCTGTGCCGCAGGGGCCGCCGCGATGTTCCGGAATGGATCCCGGACAGCCTCCGCTTTGCTTCGGCTTCCGGGATTGTTTGATCGATATGGGGTAGGTTGAGCAGCGAGGCTGCGGGCCTGCAAACCCGCAGCCTCGGCGGCAGGCGACCGGT